>NZ_JAYGFK010000007.1:0-153287 GCF_046581935.1 Pseudomonas sp. | reverse complement strand
GGCTAAGGCGGTAACTGCGACCGCACGCAAGATCGCGATCCTGTTCTACAACGCGATGCGCTTCGGCATGGCTTACAAAGATCCAGGAGCCGATCACTACGAGCAAAAGTATCGGGAAAGAGTAGTTAAGGGATTGCACCGCAGAGCGGCAAAGTTTGGCTTCACGCTTCAGACCGTCGAAGGTGTTTCTTAGGAAGGCCGCCGCGTACTTTGCCAAGGAGTGCGGCTGAAGTACGCCTTCATCAATCATCTATCCGCAGACTATCCGGTTCGCCGTCTGTGCCTGACTCTAAAAGTGCATGCCAGCGGTTACTACGCCTGGCTGGCAGAGCCGAAGTCGGCACGAGCCAAGGATGATCAGCGGCTGCTAGGCCTGATCAAGCACTCGTGGCTAGAGAGCGGTGGCGTCTACGGTTACCGCAAAATCCATGACGATCTGCGCGAGCTTGGCGAACAGTGCGGCAGGCACCGCGTTGCTCGATTAATGCGTCAGGAAGGACTGCGTTCGCAGACGGGTTACCGACGTCGACCGGGGCGTTATGGTGGCAAGCCTCCAGTAGCTTCGCCGAATCATCTGGAGCGTCGATTCAACGTCACCGAACCCAACAAAGTCTGGGTTACGGACATAACCTACATACGTACCTATGAGGGCTGGTTGTTTTTGGCGGTGGTGCTCGATCTGTTTTCTCGGCAGGTTATTGGCTGGTCGATGAAGCCGCAGATGACTTGTGATCTAGCGATTGATGCGTTGCTGATGGCGGCGTAAGCCCAAGCAGGAAGTGATGATTCACTCAGACCAGGGCAGCCAGTTCAGCAGCGGTGACTGGCAGAGTTTCCTGAAAGCCAACAACTTGCTTGGTAGCATGAGTCGACGTGGTAACTGCCATGACAACGCGGTAGCAGAAAGCTTTTTCCAGTTGCTGAAGCGAGAGCGGATCAGGCGAAAGATCTACAGCACCAGGCAAGATGCTCGCGCTGATGTGTTCGACTACATCGAGATGTTCTACAACCCAAAACGCCGACATGGTTTCAACAATCAGCTGTCACCGGTAGAGTTTGAAAAGCGTTATTTCCAGAGCCTGGAAAGTGTCTAAGAAATCCGGGGCGATTCAAACGGGCTTTTTCTGAGCTGCCTATGCGGCAGTGAAGCTGCTGGCGGTCGACATCATTCTCGAATCGCTTTTCTGAGCTGCCTATGCGGCAGTGAAGCATGGTCATCAGCCGAACGCCTCTGCGGTCACTTTCTGAGCTGCCTATGCGGCAGTGAAGAAGTGCGGCGTTGTATTGCGCCGCCTCAGCTATTTCTGAGCTGCCTATGCGGCAGTGAAGAAGGTCAGGCTGTGTGAGCGCGCCGCACCGCTTTTCTGAGCTGCCTATGCGGCAGTGAAGACTTGCACCATGTTGCCGATGATGTAGAGCTTTTTCTGAGCTGCCTATGCGGCAGTGAAGAGCAGCGGTGCAGCATTGGCCGGGCTGCTTGATTTCTGAGCTGCCTATGCGGCAGTGAAGGTGAAGGCGCACCTGCGGGTGCGGCACGATCATTTCTGAGCTGCCTATGCGGCAGTGAAGTGACCTATCAGGACTGATGAGCGCGTTTGATATTTCTGAGCTGCCTATGCGGCAGTGAAGCCGAGCTACAACAACATCGAGGCGCAGACCAATTTCTGAGCTGCCTATGCGGCAGTGAAGGAGTTTGCAATCGGCGAGCGCGACCAGTTGTTTTTCTGAGCTGTCTATGCGGCAGTGAAGATGGGTAGGAAGGGAGTGAGTGGCTTCAATATTTTCTGAGCTGCCTATGCGGCAGTGAAGGCTGCTCACCAGTTGTCGCATCAAGCGGCTCTTTTCTGAGCTGCCTATGCGGCAGTGAAGAGCGATGGCTCGGTGTTCTACCAGCTTGGCCATTTCTGAGCTGCCTATGCGGCAGTGAAGCTTGCTGATGCCCTGGCTGGTGCCGCTGTGGTTTTCTGAGCTGCCTATGCGGCAGTGAAGTTGAGTCCCTTGAGGGTGCACCAGGCTCTGATTTTCTGAGCTGCCTATGCGGCAGTGAAGGTTAAAGGGCGCTCAGTGCCGCCGGCGTCACCTTTCTGAGCTGCCTATGCGGCAGTGAAGATCTGCATCGACCCATCCGGCGGCCGCTGGTTTTTCTGAGCTGCCTATGCGGCAGTGAAGACGCCTGGCGGAAAGTTCGCCACAAGGCTGCCTTTCTGAGCTGCCTATGCGGCAGTGAAGAAACCGTGCCAGAATATCCGCAGACGTAATTATTTCTGAGCTGCCTATGCGGCAGTGAAGCAGGCTACACCGCTGTGATGGATTACACGCCATTTCTGAGCTGCCTATGCGGCAGTGAAGTGACCAAAAAAACATTGAAGGCATATCACGTCTTTCTGAGCTGCCTATGCGGCAGTGAAGCGGACGTATGAGACAGAGTTAAGGAAGCTGCTTTTCTGAGCTGCCTATGCGGCAGTGAAGACCGTTAAGCTACCGAACGGCGCTACTGTAGATTTCTGAGCTGCCTATGCGGCAGTGAAGAGCGTTTATGGCGGTGGTATGGACCTCCACCTTTTCTGAGCTGCCTATGCGGCAGTGAAGATACATGGTTCTTGAGCTTTCAGAGGAGTCTGTTTCTGAGCTGCCTATGCGGCAGTGAAGCTTGGCGATAGCGTCAGCGCCTTGCAGTTCTATTTCTGAGCTGCCTATGCGGCAGTGAAGGCATAGGCAGCAGGTTTTTAGCCTTGTACTGATTTCTGAGCTGCCTATGCGGCAGTGAAGTAGCACCATAAAGCCGTAACGCTTTGCTCTGCAAAGCGTTTTTGGCCTTTTGGGGTGTTTGTCCCTGTTTTTTAGCTATTGGCTAAGTCTTTGATTTTTAAAGAGCCTGTTCCTTGTTCTGAAAAAAGGGTTAAAACCAGGGCACGGTTGCTTCGTGGCTGAGGCCGTAGGCGTTGAAGGTGCCGGGTTGGGGGTTGGTCTGGAGCGGGCCTTGGGCGATAAACAGGCGGAAGCGTTGGCCGCTGCTTTGGCTGCGCAGGTCGATAAAGGGCAGGGCCGTGGTTTTGCCGGCGTGGTCGGGGATGCGTTGTCGGGCTTGTTCCTCGGTCAGGCCGTGGCGCTTGATGGCGCGGCGGCGCAGGCGCTCGGGGTTGCTGTCCACTTGTACGCGGCGCAGGCGGCGGTGCTGGGCGTTGGCCGGTACGACGGCCAGCTCGCCGAGCTGCACATGGTCACGCATGCCCTTTAGCCAGTTGCCGGCCAGTAGCTGGTCCAGCGCTGCAGCACTGCCGTGTAAGCGCAGGCGTTGGCCGAAGCCATGGCCGGCGCTATCGCCATCGGGAAAGCTGATGCCGATAGCGGTGCTGCCCAGCTCGACCAAGCCACGGTGCAGTTTGGCGAACAGCGCGCTCATCAACTGCGTGGCGGCAAACTCCGGGTCGGGCAACAGTTTCAGGTCGAGGTAGTGGTCCATGGCTAGCCCGCCTCGCCGAAGACACCACCGCGAATCAGGGTGGCCATGACGAAATGCTGGTCGCCTGCGCTCGGCACTTTGTCCTTGAGCAGCCAGTTATCCAGCAGGTTGTAGAAGTCGGCCTTGGCTTTGGGCTGGCGGTAGGCGCGGCCTTCGGTGGTCACTGAGCCGTAGGGTTCCACGGCGATAGGGCCGAGGTCACCGGCATCGGGGTACCAGGTGTCGACGGTGCGCAGGGCGTTGCCGAGCTTTTGTGAGTGGATGCCGGCGATATCGTTGACCTTATAGAGCGTTTTGCTCTTATCGCCGCGCTCCCGACCAAGGATCAGCTCCTGCGACGGGAACACTTCCTGGCCAGCGCCGATACGCACGTAAGCGGTTACGCCGAGCAACACATGGCGTTCGCCGCCGAGGCCGCTGGCGATCAGGCCGGCCAGTTCGCCCAGCGCGGTGGTGGTTGCACCTGTGGCGTCGAAGTTACGCAGCGAAAGGCTCAGGGCGTCGAAGGTCCATTGTTTAGCGGCTTTGCCGTCGACCAAGTGGGCGACCTGCACTTCGACCTGTTCCGCGCCGATGCGGTTGCGCCACAGGAAGCGACCGTTGGCCAGGTTATGCGCGTAGCGCCGCGCCAGTTCGCCGAAGCCATGGGCGCTCACGTAGCCTTGCACGGTCTCCAGCAGTTTTTGCCGGTAGTCAGCCGCGTTACAGGCCGAGGGTGTGCCGGCACCGCCGAGTACGCGCAGGGTGAAGCTAACGCGCAGGGTGTCGGCGTCGTGTGGCAGGGCGGCGACGTCGACGGTTTGCAGGTTGGGGTTCTCGATGGCGGCATCGAGCTTGGCGGGGTCTTGGTCTTTGGTTTTGAGGCGGTTGGAGATGGTGCCGCGCACGGATTTGGTTTCTACGGCCAGCGGCTGCCAGTTGTCGCGCGCGTGCCAGTCACCGGCATAAAACAGCGCGTCGGAGGGGTCCAGCTTGCGCTCAAAGGCCAGTACGGAAGCGGTTTTCAGAGGTGTGGTGGTCATGATGGTCACTCCTTGTCATCAACAGAAAGGCTACGGGCATAGTGGTTGTGGCAGCGGTACAGGCCGGCGTCTGGCGCGGCGCTGGTGCACCAGAGCAGGTCATCGACATCGCGCAGGCGGTGTGGGCTGAGCCATTGGCCGATGGAATACAGGCTTTCAACGAAGCGCAGTGGGGTTTGCCCGTCGCGCGCGTTGGCGACGGTGCCGGCCTCTTGCAGCGGGCTTAGCGCGCCATAACCCACGGGGATCGGCACCAGCCAGCCGTTGGGGATAACCCGTTGCGCACGCCATTCAACCTTGGCCGGCTGAGTTTCGCTGGCCGCATGGGTTTCTGTGGCGCGGATATTCAGCCGCGAGAGGTCGAGCCAGGCGTCGAGCAAGTCGGCGTTGGGGCTTTCGCCGCGCAGATTATCCAAGCGCGTGGCAAGCAGGTCGTCACGGCTGACCAGGGCAAAGCCCGGCAACCAGCGGCGGCGCAAGCGGCGGAACTGCTTGCTGCGATCCTCACCACTTTGCGCCAGGCGCTCCAGTGAGGGTTTGCGCTGCGGGTCGAGAAACACGCTGCCGCCGGCGATGCGCATGCCACCGAGCAGGTCGGCAATGTCGTTGGCAATCTGCTGGCGCGGCGGGCCTTCGCCCTGTACCGGGTCGGGCTGATCGCCTTCGGCATAACCACTGACGGCGAAGACCAGGGTGATGTCCAGATGGATGCGCCCTTCTTCAACGATGCCGGCGGTTTCGCCACGCTCGTTGACCGGGTTGCGGGTCAGGTGGAAGGCGCGCTGGTAGCCGTCGGTAACTTGCGCCTCATGGCTATGGCAGATCACCCCGACGCTGTCGAACAGTAGCGGGTAGCGGCCATCCAGCTTGCGCTCGACAGCGTGCATCAGACCGATAAACGCGCTGATGGCAGGGAAGCCCCAGGTTAGCGGGCTGGAGATGGCGTTGGCGTTCTGCACCCGCACGTGGGGAATAATCAGCAGGCCGTTGGAGGATGGCAGTTCACTCATGCTCGTCTCCCAGGTCGCGTTGCTCGCGCTCAAATTGTTTTAGCCAAGCCTGGTTTAGCCCGTTGAGGTCGAGCCACAGGGCGTCGCTGCCGAACTGTTTGGCCCAGTAGCTGTTTTCCACATCACCGACCGAGAGCTTGCTGACCAAGCGGGCGTTGAGCCAGTTAGCGAAGCGCTGGCGGATTTCATCGACCCAGGCCATGCGTCGCCACTCGCTGGCAAACACCGCGTCCTGGCCGGCGCGGCGGTAGTCCAGCCACAGTTGCTCGGCGCGGTTGAGGTTGCATTCGGGCTTGGCCGACCAGCCCGGCTCAAAGGCCCACAGCTCGGCGGCGTACTGCAGCAATTCGTCGATCAGCTCGGTTAGCAGTTCATCGCGGCTGTTGCGGGTGTGCACATTTGGCGGCGGGCCACTAAGCAGGAAGTCACGCAGCGAACGTACCAACTCGGCCACGGCCGGGCGCTTGCCAAAGGCGGGGAAGATCGAGCCGTCCGGCGTGCGGATTGGCAAGCGCACATCGCGCTGTTGCCAGCTTGGCGGCAGCGAGGCGAGCAGGTAGTTGTCACCACGCCGTTCGCTGTTGAGCTGGGAGATATTTTGCGGCTTGGTGCCGCCGAGCTTCTGCACCGCCAACTGCGGGTACTCGTGGATCACGCCAGGGTGAACCTGCTTATCGCGACGTGCTTGGCGCGCCTCTTTAGCCGGCTCGCCGAAGCGATCCGCCTGAATGCCCAAGTAAACCCGGTGCGCCAGTGAGCTGGCATACAGAGGCGCGAGCAAATGAAAGTGCGCGTCGTTGTGCGGGTCATCACCGGCCAACCAGTAGAGCTGCTTGCCATGGGTGTGCGAGGCCAAACCGTCGCGCGGGCGGGTGATGCTGGTAAAGGCCTCCGCCAGGTTTTGCGCCTGTTCGGCATCGCCATGCAGCGCGGCCAAGGCGTCGCCATCGTTTGCCAATAGCAGGCTGAGCAGCGGCTGGCCGTCGTGCTCCAGCTTGAGCAACTTATACACATCCAGTGCGGCGGCGTTGCCCACCACATCGCCGGCAAAATCGTCGCCCAGGCAATGGCTGCCGACCAGTTGATGCTGGGGCAGCGCGCTTGGCAAACAGTAGAGGTTGCTGCCCTTGGCATCCGGGTGGATCGCCTTGAGCGTATGCGTCACCGCCTGAATCTGCCCGGCGCGGCGGGCGGCATCTGCCAGCCAGGTGGCCGGTGCGTATTGGGCCTGCAGGGTGGCGCGTTTGGGGTCGTCGTCGCTCAGGCCTTCAAGTTTGCTGGCCAGGCGCTCGGCGATAAAAGCTTCAATCAGGGCGCGAATTTCGCTTTGTCGGCGAGGGGATGGGTCGTGCATAGCAACAAATCCTTGTGCTGGATGGCGGCAGTAAAAGTAGCACTGTTTTGCCATCAGTCTTGAACACCCCTCCTTAAGGCGTATAACCCAGAAATGCAGCTTTTATGATTCAATCGCTCGTAGGTGAAGTATTTATGCTGCAAAAAATAGTTGTGAGGTTTGTAAGCTTCATTTAAATATGAAGCACATAAGCTTCTAATAGATTTTTTAGCAGCGTATAAGGCTCTTTTTATCCAATAGAGCCTTATATGCTTCACTTCTGCTGTGAATAACGAGGTGAACCCATGCGCAACACAGTGTTGACTCAGATCAAACGCCGGCGCGTGCAGCTCGGCTTGAAGGGTACAGACATGCCGCTGCGGGTGGGCTTGAATCGCCAGCAGTACGGCAAGATCGAGAAAGACGGCAACCCCAGCCTGGCCACTCTGGACAAGATCGCCGAAGGCCTGGACGCAACGCTGATGCTGATCCCCAAGGAGCTGGTGCGCCAGGTCGAGCAACTGCTTGCGAGCGGCGCGACCGATGCCGGCAGAGCGCAGCTGAATTACCCCTTGGTTCAGCCGCCAGTGCTTGCGTCTGGTGTGGGGATCAAGGAGACCATTGAAGATCCCTGGCAAGACCTGGATAACCACTGATGGCCGGCGAACAGGTTTCGGCACTCAAGCTGACGCTGCATGGGCAGTTGGTGGGCTACGTTGCCGGCTATGCGCATAACCGCACGGTGTTGTCGTTGGCGGCGGAGTTTATCGCCGATCAAAGTCGCCCCGCGTTGAGCCTGTCATTGGCCAACCCGGCCACCTTCGCGGCTCGGGCCAGCAAGATATTTCCGGTGGCGACCAACATGCAGCTGCACCCGCTGCTGAGCAATCTGCTGCCTGAGGGTGCCCTGCGCTTGCTGTTGGCCCAGCGCTTGAAAATCCATGAGCACAACGAATTTCCGCTGCTGGTGCATTTGGGTGGCGACTTGCCTGGTGCGTTGGTCGCCGAGCCGGTTGCCGCTGAGGCCATTCCGGACGCAGCCTTTGGCGACCGTGGACGGCTTGATCGGGTGGCGGTGGATGCGTTGGGCCGGGTGGCACATTTCTCCCTGGCTGGGGTGCAGATGAAGTTTTCCATGCGCCAGCGCGATGGTCGCTACCAGTTGGGGGATGCCACGGCTCCCGGCGACTGGATCATCAAAACACCTTCCACGGTGCATGCTCATGTGCCGCTGAACGAGTACACCAGCATGCAACTGGCGGCGTTGGCTGGGGTGGATATCCCGGAGATTCGCCTGGTAGAACTCGACAAGCTCGAACGCCTGCCAGAGATCAAACTGCCGGACGAAGGTTACGCCTACGCGATTCGCCGCTTTGACCGGGCCGAAGGCACCCGCGTGCATGCCGAGGACTTCGCTCAGGTGCTGTTCGCTTATGCGGCGGATAAGTACCAGAAGGCCAGCTACGAGCAAATCGCCCGGCTGATCTACCAGAACACCTTCAACGGCCAGCGCGATGCGGTGCAGATGGCCGTGCGCTTGTTGGTCAACATTCTGTTGGGTAATGGCGATGCTCATTTGAAGAACTGGAGCATCCTCTACCCGGATGGCATCGCGCCGGTGCTGTCGCCGGCCTACGACATTGTGTTCACCAAGGCCTACATTCCTGACGAGCAGCACTACGCGCTGAACATGGCGCAGAGCAAACAGTGGTACGCGGTATCGCTTGAGCACTTCCGCCGTTGGGCCAAGCGGGCGGACCTGCCGGAGTCGCCGATCCTCTACAACCTCAAAGCCGCCATCAGCAAAGCTCGCGAACTGTGGCCGGCCGCCTTGCGTGACAGCCCAATGCACGACGCGCACAAGGCCGCCCTGCGTGAGCATTGGCGGGCGTTGCATGAGGATTTTAGGATTGAGGGTTAGGGCTTCCACCCAACGGAGTCGCGGCTAAAGCCCCTCCCACAGGTCTTCAAATGCCGTGGGAGGGGCTTTAGCCGCGACGCTTGCAGCGCTTTCAAGGATTATCGCGAATAACGGCTAGGCGCCCCCTTCGCTTCTACAGGTAGTGACCAATTATGTGTGTCGTGACGCTAGCGGCTCAGCCAGTAATCCGGCTGCCGATGGTGGTGAGCAACGGCGAGTATCAGGATCACTTCTGCAAGCACCGCATAATGCAGGGAGTAGGGGAAGCGCGGCAATGTAGCCTTGCGGATGTCGTCGCGGTCGATGGGGTACATCAGGGGCATGCGCTGTATGCGTTCGCTGGTTTAGCGTACTTCAGCGATAAGCCGGTTACCCAGGCCGGGTTGTAGCTCGTCCAGCCAGGTGCATGCGGCCATCAGTTCGTCGCGGGCAATACGGGCGAAACGAACCTGCATCAAGAGCGCTCCAGCGCCTCGTTGAGGGAAAGCGTTTCCAGCTCGCCAAGGTGGTAGGCCTGCAGGCGGCGTGCGGCCTCTTCGCCCCAGATGCGCTCAATTTCAGGGTCGGGTTTGTCCAGGCTATGCAGCAACTGCTGGGCGATTTCAAAGCGCTGCGTGGCCGGCAATTTGAGGGCTTGCTCGACGAATTTCTCGGTGCTCATGGGCATCTCCCGACAAGGCGCGATAGGCGGTTAGCTTGAGCCTGCAGTGGCCGAAAGGCAACCAACTCGCGGGTAGGGTGTCGATCACCCTACGGCTGGATTGCCTGGCATCGTGACGTTCACCCAACCGGTTCGCGGCTAAAGCCCCTCCCACAGGGAATAGCTGCCTCTGTGGGAGGGGCTTTAGCCGCGATGCTTTAGCCCTGCTGCACGCCGCGCAGGGTGTAGGGGGGCTCACCTACGTTTGGCAAAACCCAGCAGCGGATGCGAGCGCCAGCCGTTGTCGTTATTTACCAGGCTGATGGTGCCGAAGCGTTTGGCGCAGGCGTGCAGATCCATGTCCAGCTCATCGGCCAGCTCATTGAGTGCGACGAGGTAGTCGGTGCTGCCCCAGGGGCTGATGCGCGGGCCGGCCAGTTCGCTATCGTCAATTTGCTGGTGCTGGCTGTTTTCCACCGGCACGTATTCCACTTCATAACGGCGTTTGCCGGGATCGATGCGGGTCAACTGATAGCGCTCGCCGTCTTCGTCGGGCAGCAGCACCAGCTCGACGCGCTGCTGGGTATCCAGGCGGAATGGCTGCTGTTGCTGAGCGATGGCCGTTAGGTGCAGCTGCGGCTGGCTCCAGCTGTCATGGCCATTCAGCTCGCGGGGTTGGCTGCTTTGCCGCAGGCGTTCGCGGGGGGACAGCGTGGCAGGGTCGGGCTCGGCTTTATGCAGCATCCAGTCTTGCAGACGGGCGTGTTCCAGGTCGACCAGATTACCGTGGTGGTTAAGCGGTGCTGGCCGTTCGAGGATGCGCGGGCGGGCGTCGATACGTTGGTACTGCTCAGCCTCTAGCAGCTTATCCAGGCGGTGCGAATTCAACAGCCACGGGCGTTCATTCTCGAAACCTGGTTTGCAGAATGCGGGCTTGTCGCGGTGTTCGGCGTGGCGCAGGTTGCTGTCGAAGATCTGCACATTGACTTGCGCACAAGGCTCGGGGCGATGACGGCGCACCCGGCCGGCAAGCTGGATCAGTGAGCGCATCGACGACGGCTCGACCAGCGCCCAGTCGTAATCATGGTCGCGGCCGACCTCGGTAACCGGCGAGCCGAGCACAATAAACAGCTGCTCCGGTTCATCAAACCGCGTCAGGCGCTGGCGGATCTCGGGCAGGGCGAATACCGCCTCGGGCTGTTCACGATTGAGGGTGGCGTCCAGCTGGCTTTCGATGGCCGAGCGCAGCAGCAGAGGGAATTGCGAGTGGTAAACGCACAGGTGAATCCGTGTGCCTGCAACGGCACCCAAGCGGAACAGCGCCAGGGCGACATCGAACAGCGGTTCGATATTGGCCATGCGCACCAAGCCGAAGCTGACCCGTTTGCCGCTGTGCGGGTCGATTGTGGCGTGGGCTGCATGCAACTGCTGGGCGGCGGCTAACACCTGCTCGGCAAAGGCTTGGCGGATTTCTTCGGGGCGTTGGCTGGCGAAACGCAGCTGAAGCAGTTGACCATGACGGCGCGCCGGTTGAGTGCCGAGCCAGGCGTGGCGACGCTCGGCAAACAGGTGATGGGCCGCGCTAAACGCTGCGCTGTCGCTGCAGTCCAGGCGGGTTTGCCGTTGTTCATCAATCCAGGCGCAGGCGATGGCCGGCACCTCGCCGGGGTGCTCGCCGCGATGTTGTTGGTACTCCACGCGGCCGGCGCGGTAGGCCTCGAACAGCCCCTGAATCAGCGCCGGCGGCAGGGTGGCCGAAGACAGCAGCACGCGGCTACCGAGCAAGCCGGCCCAATGCACCAGGCGCGCCAGGGCAGGCAGATCGGCGATGTCGAAATCGTCCGGCTCGTCGAGCACCAGATCACCGCTCATCAGGCGCAGCATGGGCGCGATTTGCCGGCCACCGCGTTGGCTTTCGGTGGCCGGGGTCAGGTGGTCGATGGTGCACACCAGCAATGGCGCAACCAGCAGGGCGCGTACTTGCGGTTCGTGAATCACTTTGTTGAGCAGTGGGTGGGCGTCGTGATTGCCGTCGAACCGCACGTGCCCGTCGTCATCAAACAGCGCCTGGCTGGAGGCCGAGCCGCTACGCTCGGCTGCGTTTTCGTGGTGCTCAAACAGCTCACGGCTGGCGGCACCGCCCACGCGGATCGCCAGATCATCCTCGCCGAGGCGCAGGCGATCACGAAAAGCCCGGCCGGTTTGCAAGGTCAGGCTGCGCAGGCCCAGGGCAAAGGCGCAGCGCATGCCGCGTTCGGGGTCGCTCAAGGCGTACATGATGCGCGCGTTGCCGAGGGTTTTGCCGCAGCCGGTGGAGGCCATGTTGACGATAAACGCGCCGTGCCGTGCGGCCTGTTCGCGCATGCTGGTGGCCAGGTCGGCGGCTTTGTCCTGCCAGCGGAAACGCTCGTCGCGGCTGCGTTTCTTCAGGCCTTTGTGGCGCGCCAAGCGCGGCAGGCTGCGCTCAAAATCCGCCAGGCGATGGCCGATCAGCGCGGCGTTGGCCTCGACGCCCAGCAGGTGTTCGTCTAGGCCTTGGTTGGGTTGGCCCGTCTTGCGTTCGGTATTGGCCCACAACGGATAGTTGGTTTCGCCCGGCACCCGGCCTGCGTCGGTGAGGCTGGAGTAGTAGTGGTCGGCGAGCATCAGGCTCAGGCGCGACAGGTGCATCAGGTAGGGGCTGCGCAGCCAGTCGGTTGATGTGCGTCGTGGCAGCAGAGCGAGCAGGCGTTCGGCCTGTTTGCTGGCGCGTTTGCACCAGCGCTCGGTAGTCACCGGTAGGCCGTGAGGGAACTGCCAGTAGGGCTCGATCAGGGCTTTGTCCTGGGTGCTGCAGTGCTCGTTCCAGGCGGCGTCGATATCGCCCGGTAGGTTCTGCAGCATGCCCAGTTGGAAGTTTTTGATTTTGCCGCCCAAGCGAACGTCTTCGCCCGGCATCACTGGCAGGCGGTGATGGGTCAGCACCAGCCAGGCCAGGGCCGCTGCCAAGGGTGGCAGGCTGTTGAAGGGTTTGTCGCAGGCACTGTCGAGGCCGTCGCGTTGCAGGCGCGTAAGCCAACTGGCGTGATCGGCCGCGCTGGGCTTGGCCAGGCGCGCCAGCCAGGCTGGGTCGTCGTCCGTGCCGACAAAGGCCTGGAACAAGCGCAGCGAGGTCCACTCGTGGCGGTACAGGTTGCGCTCCATAGGCGCGCCGGGCTTGAGGCGGTTCTGGAAGGCCAGGCTGGCTTTGCCGAGGTCATGCAGCAGGGCGGCCAGGGTGCTGAGCAGGCGGATGTCCTCTGCGCTGTGCCAGTCGTTTTCATCGGCTTTACGCAGCACATCGCGGCGGGTGGTGTTGGTTGGCACCGCGCCTTGAGCATTGAAGCGGCTGGCATCGCCGACGATCCACAGCAGTTCGCTGTGATCGCGCCCGCGAATCCAGTGGCAGGCCACGGCGCTGTTGCGCCGGGCGCTTTTCTTCAGCAGCTTGCGTAAGGTATCCAGGCCGGCTTGGGTGATTGGGGTTTGCCAGGTGCGTTCGCCACGGCGCTCGGCGAATTGGTCGAGAATGCGCCGGCTCTCCACCAGAGCGCGCTTGTCGCACTGGCTGATTAGCAGGATGTTCATGCGCCGACCTGCTCAGCCACGGCCTTGAGGGTGTCGATCATAAAATCCAGGGCTTCGCCTCGGGTCAGGTTCTCGATGCAGGCTTGGCGGAACTCCTGCTCCTCGTCGCCGCGCACCGCGCTGACAAAGGCTTGCGGCAGGATGGTGGCGTCCTTGACCAGATCGGCCACGTCAAACACCAGCCCGCCGCGCCGGGTCTTGCCGTGCAGCACGGCTAAACCATGAGGAATACCGAGCACCCAGGTGGCGCTGGCGGCCAGGCCGTAGGCCAGGTAATTGCCGTGGTCGAGAAAACGGTTGGCGGGGTCGCCACCTGAGCCATTTTTGGCGCGGGTAAAGTCGCCATAACTCACCGCGCGGGCGGCCAGGGCGAACAATTGCTTGCTGAGCCGTGCTTCTTCGGTAAGTAGCCAGGTGTTATCGGGCGCGCCCTGGATCGCCGTGCGCGAGGCATCAAGGGCGCGTTCGAGCGCTGCCGCATCGATATTAAATCCGGCATCCTTCAATACCCGATTGTTTAACCAACCCTGACGAATACGTTGCAGGCGGGCCAATTGAAATGCTTTGGCAGCATCCAACCGCTTGCTGTCGTCAAACCAGAAGCGCACCCATTTTTGCAGGTACTCGGTGGGCCGATATTCACTTTGCGGTGAGAACCAGGCGACCTCCACATCCATCTCATTGGCGGAAAACAGCGGTGTACCGCCGCCACCACAGAAGCCCACCAACACACCGGCCTTGGCCAACTCGCGCATCGCTGCCTGGGTCACCGAGGTGCCCGTGCCGAGCAGGATGGTTGTGGTGTTGGCGATGGGGATATTCCAGTACAGCGATTGCTTGCCGGCATCGGTGACGTACTCAACCCGCCCGCCGTTAACCAGCACGCGACAGTGCTGCAAGTAATACAGGTTGGCGCGTTTGGAGTGCAGGATGGTCTTGAGGTCGCCGGGGCTGATGTCGTCCATGAGTAGGCTCTGCGCAATGATCTAAGGCGCATTCTGGGCACCTTCACGGGCAAATGAAACGTCGCCACGCCGACCCTTTTCTACGGGCCTTGGGCGATCCCTTGTAAATCAATAGCTTGGCCAAGCCTGCCAAAAAAGGGTTTTGCAGCGCAAAACCGGCATAAGCTATCGAGCGTGGGGCGTTGCGGGATAAGCTCTCTACTTCACTGCCGAATAGGCAGCTTAGAAAAGCTCGCGAACAATTGAGCCGTCAGGCTTGAGCTTCACTGCCGAATAGGCAGCTTAGAAATGAACTCGCCGCCTTCCTCCATCACCAAATCACTTCACTGCCGAATAGGCAGCTTAGAAACTCTGGCGGTGGCGGTGCGGTCGATAGCGTCAACTTCACTGCCGAATAGGCAGCTTAGAAATTGGAAGCGGCAACCCATACCGGGCCGAAAGACTTCACTGCCGAATAGGCAGCTTAGAAATTGCAATGTCGTGAGAAAATGGACAGAGCGTCCTTCACTGCCGAATAGGCAGCTTAGAAAGTATGAGAACAGCGGGCGCGATTGTTTACTTCCTTCACTGCCGAATAGGCAGCTTAGAAATGGGAGATCATCTATGTGATTAGTAACGCTGCCTTCACTGCCGAATAGGCAGCTTAGAAAAAGCTGAAAGAGGCCAAGGAAGAAAAGGCCGACTTCACTGCCGAATAGGCAGCTTAGAAAATCCCAGCGGATGCCAGGCGCATGTTGCGGCCCTTCACTGCCGAATAGGCAGCTTAGAAAACGACCAAGAGCGCGCCGCGCAGTCTGGTCAGCTTCACTGCCGAATAGGCAGCTTAGAAAAGAAGGTCTACTTGGTAAAGGTGCAAGATGACCTTCACTGCCGAATAGGCAGCTTAGAAAGAGGTGTCGGTGAACTTGCCTTTGTCGCCGCCCTTCACTGCCGAATAGGCAGCTTAGAAAAAGAATATCCAGGCTGCAACAGGCATAAGCAACTTCACTGCCGAATAGGCAGCTTAGAAAGATGTGGTCAAGCGCATACAGGACAGCGCTGTCTTCACTGCCGAATAGGCAGCTTAGAAAAGCAGCCTTGGCCGCTGGATGACGCAGAGCCACTTCACTGCCGAATAGGCAGCTTAGAAACCACAGTATTGCCAGTAACGGGCGTTCTGTTCCTTCACTGCCGAATAGGCAGCTTAGAAACTGCCGAGCTTCAGTAAGACACACCGCTTTATCTTCACTGCCGAATAGGCAGCTTAGAAATCGATGCGTTGGCCGGTGGCGCGGCGCTCATCCTTCACTGCCGAATAGGCAGCTTAGAAATGTCATTGAATGCCGCTGCTTGCGGTGCACGCCTTCACTGCCGAATAGGCAGCTTAGAAATGCCCATTCTCCAGCTGGACCAAGCCAACGAACTTCACTGCCGAATAGGCAGCTTAGAAACGCACGATCTGGGGTGAAGCGCGGGGCGAAGGCTTCACTGCCGAATAGGCAGCTTAGAAACTAATCGCCCTGCTTGCCGGCCTGTCATCGCTCTTCACTGCCGAATAGGCAGCTTAGAAACATTCCATGCTCCGGCATCTGGCGTATACGGCCTTCACTGCCGAATAGGCAGCTTAGAAAGCCGACAGCGCATTCCTCATGACCTTCGATGACTTCACTGCCGAATAGGCAGCTTAGAAACACTGGGTGAGCTTCTTGGGTGGCGGTGCTGGCTTCACTGCCGAATAGGCAGCTTAGAAAAGTCCGCAACCCCGATAACGATAGAAACCACCCTTCACTGCCGAATAGGCAGCTTAGAAAAAAACCGCCACGGCCGACACCACCGCCGCAGACTTCACTGCCGAATAGGCAGCTTAGAAAACACACCGGATTGGCAAGATAGTGTGAGCTCCATTAACTGCCGAATAGGCAGTTTTCAACAAACCACCCAGGCGGTGCGGTCTTCGTTTGGGCTTATGGCGCGGTTGAGGCCATTTGCCAGCCGCCGCCGAGGGTGCGGTATAGGGTTACGCCGGCTTGCAGGCGTGTCAGTTGCAGTTGCGCGCTGTTGTCTTGGGCGGTGTAGAGGGTGCGTTGGGTGTCGAGCAGGGTGAGCAGGGTTTCTGCGCCGGCGCGGTAGCGTGACTCGGATAGGTTGAAGGCCAGCTCGGCTTGTTCCAGTACAGCTTGCTGCGCTTGCCACTGGGCTTCGATGCCGGCCAAGCCGTTGAGTGCCAGTTGCACCTCGGCAAAGGCGCTGATGATGCTGCTGCGGTAGCTGGCCAGCAATTCTTCGCGCTGGGCCGCCGCCAGGTCGCGGCTGGCTGCCAGGTAGCCGCCGTCGAAGATTGGCGCGAGCAATGCTGCGGTTAGTGAGTAGAGCGGGTCGGCGAATACATCTGCCACTCTGGCGGCGTTACCGCCAGCCGTTGCCGTTAGGTTTAAGCGGGGCAGCAGTGCAGCGCGAGCGGCCTGCAGATTGGCATCGGCGGCGGCCAGTTGTGCTTCGGCGCGGGCCAGGTCCGGGCGACGCAGCAGTAGTTCGCTGGGGATGCCGGCGCTGACTGTTGGTAGCTGTAGGGCGTCGAGTGGCTGTGCGGCCAGTTGCAGTTGGCTGCTGTTGCTCTGGCCCAGCAATACCGCCAGGGTCACGCGGCTGTCTTCGCTCTGTTGGTTTAACGCGGCGAGGGCGAGGCGCTGTTCGGCCACCACGCCGCGTTGTTGAGCTTGCTCCAGGCGGGTCGCTGCGCCGGCGCGTTGGCGTGATTCGACGGTGCTCAGCACCCTTTCGGCGTTATTCAGGTTGAGTGTGGCAATGCGTCGGCGTTGTTCCAAGCCAACCCATTGCAGCCAACTCGATACCACGCTGGCGCTAAGGGTGACGTGCAGCGCGGCGCGGTCGAACTGGCTGGCGCGCAAGTCGGCCAAGGCGCTGTGCTGGTCGGCAGCGAGACGGCCCCAGAGGTCGACTTCGTAGCTGGCGGCCAGCCCCGCCGAGTAATCGCGGCCGTCCACTTCGGCCGCGCCACCCAGGCGGCCTTCATGGCTTGCGCCGAGAGTGCCATCAAGCTTGGGCAGCAAGGGTGCGCCGGCCATCCGTGCGCTGGCTTCGGCCTGTCGCACGCGGGCCAGGGCGGCGGCCAGGTCGTCGTTGGCGCTTAACGCTTGTTCGACCAATTGATCCAGCTCGGCATTGGCGAAGCCGCGCCACCAATCGGCAGTAACCTGCTCGGCCGGCAGCGGTGCATGTTGCCATTGCGTGGGGGCAGCTGGGAGCGCCGTGGCGGGCTCCTGGCGCGCGCAGCCGTGCAGGGCGAATAGGCTGAAGAGCATAAGCAGGCGGTAATTCATGACGCAGTTCATCCTATTCCGCGGCCAACGCAACGACGGGGTCGAGGGCGGCGGCGGTTTTTGCCGGCAGGTAGCCGAACAGCAAGCCGGTGGCCACCGCGCAGACGAAGGCGGCCAGCATGGCGCTTAGAGAAAAGATCAGTGGCACGTTCCACAGGATCAACCCGGCACCGACCAGCAGCCCCAGCAGCACGCCGATGCTGCCGCCCACCAGGGTCACCAGCACGGCTTCACCGAGGAACTGCCGCAGGATGTCGCGTTGGCGCGCGCCTGTGGCCATGCGGATGCCAATTTCACGGGTGCGTTCGCGCACGGTCATCAGCATTACGTTCATCACGCCGATGCCGCCAACCAGCAGCGATACGGCGGCGATCAGGCCGAGCATGCGGGTCATGCTGTCTTGCGTGGCGGCCTCGGCCTGGACCTTGGCGGCGGCGTTGTCGACGGTGAAGTCCTGGCGGCCGTGACGGGCCAGCAGCAGCTCGCGCACCGCTTCGCCCGCCGCGCTTACCTGGCGCGTTGAAACCGCCGTGAGGGTGGCGTATTCGGGGTCGAGAATGTCCTGGTAGACCCGCGCGCGCCCGGCTTTGTAGGGGATGAACACCATGTCGTCGTAGTAGTCGGCACCGGATTCTTTGCCCTTTTCCAGCATGACCCCGATGACCTCGAACGGCGCATCGCCGATCAACAACTGGCGACCCAATGGGTTGGGCTCGTCGCGGAAGAACACTTGCCGCGCCTTGTGCCCGAGTACGACCACCGGGGCCAGGGAGTCGTCTTCGCTAGCGTTGAAGAAGCGGCCCAGCGCCAGCGGCCAGTGGTGGATCGCCGGCAGTTGTTCGTTGCTGGAGTACACATAGGTATCGCGCGCCACATTGCCGTATTGCACCGGCAGTGGGTTGCCAATGACCGCCGTGGCCAGGTCAACCTCCGGCAGCCTGGCCACGGCTTCCAGGTCATCCTCGGTGAGCACGCCCCATGGCCCGCCCTCTGGCGGCTGGGCGCTGAACAGGTAGAGGGTGGTGGCGCCCATCGAGGCCATTTGCGTCATCACTTTCTGCTTGGTGCCCAGGCCGATGGCCAGCATGACGATCACCGAAGCAACGCCGATGACGATGCCGAGGAGGGTCAGTGCGGTGCGAAAGCGGTTCAGCCACATCACCCGCCAGGCCGAGCGCGCTACCTCGTGGAAGGTTTTCCACCAGGCCAGGTTTGGCACGCTGCCGGCGGCGGCCATGTCCGGCGCGGGCAGCGCTTGGGCGCTGGGTTGTGCACCGCTGTCGCTGACGATTTCGCCATCGCGGATCTCGATAACCCGCTGCGCCTGGGCGGCCACGTCGCGGTCGTGAGTAATCAGGATCACCGTATGCCCGGCCGCCGCCAGTTCGCGCAGCAGGGCCATGACCTCCTGGCCGCTGTGCGAGTCGAGGGCACCAGTGGGCTCGTCCGCGAGAATGATCCTGCCGCCGTTCATCAACGCGCGGGCAATTGAGACGCGCTGCTGTTGGCCGCCGGAAAGCTGGCTGGGGCGATGCTCAAGACGCTCGCCCAGGCCCAGGCGCGCGAGCAGGCTGCTGGCGCGCACGCGGCGTTGTTCGGCATCGATGCCGGCATACAACGCCGGGATTTCCACGTTCTCGCGGGCGGATTCGGTGGCGATCAGGTGGTAGCCCTGGAACACAAAGCCGAAGGCCTCACGGCGTAGCCAGGCCAGTTGGTCGGCGTCAAAGTCGGCGACATCGCGGCCGGCAAAGCGGTAGGTGCCGGAGGTTGGCCGGTCGAGGCAGCCAAGCAGGTGCATCAGGGTCGATTTGCCAGAGCCGGACGCGCCGACGATGGCGACGAACTCGCCAGCGGCAATTGCCAGGCTGACGCCGCGCAGCACGGCCACTTCTGGCGCGCCATCGTGGCCGCCATAGCAGCGGCGGATCGCCTGCAGCTCGATCAGTGGCGGGTTGCTTACCACTGGAACCTCGTCACGCGGGTGTCTGGTAGCTCAGCGGTAATCAGTTGCTCGTGCTCGTGCAGGCCGTTGAGCACCTCGGCGCGTTGCCGGCTGCGAGCGCCGACCTGGATTTCGCGGTCTGCCGGGCGGCCCTTGGCATCGAGGATGCGTGCATTGAATACGCCGCTTTTGCCTTCGACCATTTGCAGCGCCTCCAGCGGCACGGTCAGCACGTCGCGGGCTGCTGCGCTGATAAAGGTCACTTGGGCGGTCATTTGCGGCATCAGCTCGCCATCGTCGTTGTTAACGTCGAACAACACGGTGTACTGCACGGCCTTGACCGGCTGCGGCGCAGCGCTGGCGTCGCCACTGGCCGAGGCCGCCACGGGTGGCGAGGGCAGCACTTGGCGCACGCTGCCGTGCCAGCGCCGGCCATCGCCGCCGAGGGTGGTGAAATACAGCGGCATGCCGACCCGCAGTTGGCGGATATCCGCCTCGGAAACCTTGGTCCAGGCGGTCATGGCCGAAAGGTCGGCGATGCGCATAACGGTTGGCGTTTGGTAGGTGGCGTTGAGCGTTTGCCCCTGTTTGACGTCAACCCCAAGCACGGTGCCGGCAATGGGCGCATAGAGCCGGGTGTAGCTCAGCTGGGCTTCGTTGCCTTTGAGGCGCGCCTGGCTCTCGGCAATTTGCGCGCGCAACTGCTTGAGCCGGGCTTGCGCGGCTTTCAGGTTGGCGGCGGCTACTTGCACGTCTTCCTCGCGGGTGGCTTGGTCCGCCACCAGGCGTTGCTGGCGCTGGTGCTGTTGCTGCGCCAGAGTCAGTTGCGCCTGCTGTTCTTCGAGTTGCGCGCGCAGGCCGTCCAGCGCGGCACGGTCGGCCTCGACGGTGGCTTGATGCAGGCTGGCGTCGATCTCGGCGAGCAACTGGCCCTTTTCCACTTGATCGCCGGGAGCGACATGCAAACGGGTGATTTGCCCGGATACCTGCGCGCCTACCTCCACCGATTCACGCGGTTGCAGGGTGCCGATGGCCACCACCGTGGCTTCGATATCCCCCCGGCTGACGGGCTCGGTGGCGAAGGCGGGCGCGGGGTCGCCGTGCCACAGCCACAGTACGCTCAGCATGCCGAGGGGCAACGCCAGCAGCAGGCTGCGGCGGACAATTTTCGAAGTGGGCAAACGCATACGACTTGGTCCTTGTACACCAGCGGGTCAGCCGGCACTCCACAACAGCACAGGCAGACTGCCCAGCATGGCCAGCACCATCAGCAGCGCTGCGCCTTGTGGGCGATAAGGGAGTAGCAACACCAGCAGCAGGGCGGCGGCGCTGAGCAGGCCAAACCAGATCACCACGCCAACCGCGCCGCCCCAGGCCTGAACGCAGGGCCACAGAGCGATGGCCAATAGCAGCCAACCTGCCAGCCGTAGGCCACGTTGCCGGCGCGGTGCCTTGCGCGACCAAACTTGTTGGTGATGACGGTCCATGCCCAGGCACAGCGCGGCCATGCCGGCGTAGCAGAGGGCGGCAGCCAGGAGCAGGGCGAGTGTGGTGCTCATGACGCCACCTCCACGCTGGCTGTGCGCGGGCTGTTCCGCCGGGCTTTGGCGGTGGCCGGCTGCTGGCTCTTCTGCCAGACCCGGCGCGCGGTCCACAGGCAGAGCAGACCGAGGGCGATGGCCACTAACTCGACCCCGGCACGTTCGCCATCGCCACGCTGCAAGTAACGGATGAACTGATCGCCGACCACCAGCCAGTTGAGTAGCGGCAGCGTCAGGCAGAGCAGTGCCGTGGCCAGCAGTTGCTCGACCCAGGCGCGTGTTGCGGGTCGCCATGCCGCGTGCACGAAGGTCAGCAGCCAGACAACAAAGAAGGCCGCTACTTCCCATTCAGGGCGGTCGGCGATGCCCAGTGGAATAAGCCGGTTACCCCAGAAGAAGGCGATACACGCCAGGCTCAGGCCGCTGATGGAGGCGATGTTGAGCACCTCGATCACCCGGTAAACCTGCGGCGTGCGTGCACCGAACTCATTCAGCGCGCGCTGGCGACGCTTGACCATAAACAGGATCGCCCCGGTGGCCATCATGGCCGCGCCGGCCAGCCCGCAGATGAAGTACAGCCAGCGTGCGGCGTGACCGCCAAAGGCCGCGAAGTGCAGGTTGCGCATCACCGACTGCACGTCCTGGGCGGCACCACCACGCAGCTCGCCTGGGGCTTGCAGGTCGAGTTGCGCGCCGCTGACGCCGTCAAAGAACACCTGCCCGGCACCATCGCCGAGCAGGCGGTACTCGCCGGTTTTTTCGATAAAGCGGCCAAAGGTCACCACGGAAGCGCTGCTATCGCCCGGATGCTCGACGCTGACAAAGCTGACCGGACGCTGCAGTTGTTGCTCGCTGCTGAGCAGCAGCGCATCGAGTGCGGTGACGGGCGCATCAATGCCGGTTTCCTCGCGTGGCTCGGGTTGCGTCAGCAAGTTGGCAAAGTAGGCGTCATCGCTGGGGTAGTGCACGGCGATGCCAGCCGGCATGTAGAGCATGTAGAAGGTTGCCAGGCCGGTGTAGGCGATCATTAGCTGGAAGGGCAGGCTGAGCACCGAGACGGCGTTGTGCGCGTCCAGCCAACTGCGTTGCGCCTTGCCTGGGCGGAAGGTGAAGAAGTCCTTGAAGATGCGTTTGTGGGTAATCACGCCACTGACCAAACCCACCAGCATGGCCATGGTAAAGAAGCCGACAAACCAAATGCCGGCAGTGCCCGCATGGAACTCGAAGTGCATGTGCACGAAATGATGGCCGCCTTCGCTCTCGCGTTCGTCCGTGGCCTTGATCGGTTCGCCGCTGGTGGCGTCGATGCGGATGTTGTGGAACTGCTCGTTCTGGTCTTCCCAGAAAAGGCGCACGGCGGCGTCGTTATCGTTGGGTAGGCCAATGCCCCAGAAGTGGCTGCGGGGCACGTGCTCGCTCAGGTAGGCCTGGCCCAGGCGTACGGCTTGTGGGCGATCCACACCGTCGTCCATGCCGCGGGTTTCACTGGCTTGCGGCAGCTGCGGTTTCATCCAGCGGGTGATGGCATCGTCGAACACACCAAAAGTGCCCGTGAGGAACACCACGAACAACACCCAGCAGGCCCACAACCCGCCCCAGGTGTGCAGCCAGGCCATTGATTGACGTAGGGCGGTTTTCTCTTCGGCTTGGCTCATTGCATGCCCCTCCCCAGCCACCAGCCGAGTAGCGCCAACAGCACTGCCGGCAGCAACAGGCCGAGCCAAGCGCGGCGGTTATCCTGCACTGCAAAAACCCAGATGATGGCTGCGGTATACACCGCAAAGCTGGCCAGTGAGGCGGCCAGAATGGCCTGGCTCTTGGGCAATGGCAGTACGGCCCCGAGCATGATTACCACCGCTGAGGTCAGGGCGTAGCCGCCGAAAATTGCGGCAGCTGTTCGCGACAGCAATGTGAGCATGGGGCTGCGGGGGGAGGGCATGGGTTTCATCAGTAACCGATCAACAAGGTGTGAATAGACAAACTGCTGGTGCGGCCAGCAGCGCGACTAGAGGGTGGGCTTATATCTAGGACGGATAAGCCCGGCAAAACAGGAAGCATCGCGCGGCGCAAGCTGTGACCGAATGTGTCTGGCGTGCGCCGGCTATTCGCGCGGCAGCACGCCGGAGCTACCTCAGAACTCCATGCGCAGGCCCACGGTGGCGTTGCGAGGGGTGCCGAAGTAGCTGGAGGAAGTGGTGGTGTAGTACTCCTCGTCGAGCAGGTTGTTGAGGTTGAGGGTGGCGCTGAGCTGCTTGGTTAGCGGGTAGCGAACAAAGGCATCCACCAGGGCGTAGTCGTCCTGGGTGAAGCGCACGCCTAGCGGCCCCATGCCGTCGCTGTAGATCTCGCTCTGCCAGTTGACCCCGCCACCGAGGGTCAGGCCGTTACCGACGCTACGCAGGGTGTAGCTGGTGAACAATTTGGCGGTGTTCTGCGCGACGTTGGTGTTGAGCTTGTTGCCCTCGGCATCCTTTACCAGGTTGCGGCTAAAGCTGGCGCTGGCCTGCCAGTCGGTGGCCAGCTCACCGCTAAGCTCCACCTCGAAACCACGGGTTTTGGTGCCGGACTCGGCGCGATAGGCTTGGCTGCCGTCCGGTGCAAACTGGCCATCACCCAAGGACACGGCAAGGTTGTCTTGCTCGATTTGGTACAGCGCCAGACCAAGGTTCAAACGGTTATCGAAGAACGCCGCCTTGCTGCCAACTTCATAGCCCACGCCTTCCAGCGGGTCGATATAGGCGCCGTCCAGGGTCTTGTTGCTTTGTGGTTTGAAGATGCTGGTGTAACTGCCGTATAGCGACCAGTTGTCGTTGAGGTCGTAGACCACGCCCGCAAACGGGGTGACGACCCCGGTTTCTGTGCGTTTTTCATTGCTGTCGGTGGCCGTTGGATCGAAGTAATCGGTTTGAACGGTGTTTTCCCAATCGATCACCCGGGCGCCGAGAATCACCGACAAGTCATCGCTGATGCGCAAGCGAGTGCTGCCATAGGCGGCCGCCTGCTCTTCGTTAAAGTCTGTGCGGCCATCGGCTGGCAGTTCCGGGCGGCCTGGTGTACTGCCATCCCAACTGTAGATATTGTCGATTGTGGGGAATCGGCCTGTTACGGCGTCACGCCACCAGCTGTAGGTTGGGGCTTTGTAGTCGGTTTTCTGCTGGCTGTAGCCGAGCACAACATCGTGCTCGCGACCGAACAGGTCGAAGTTGCCGGCCACGTTGAAGTCGAAGCTGTTCTGTACCGGCTTGGCTTGCCAGCGGTTGGCGTAGAAGACGACCCCGCCGCCTGTGGCTGGGTTCGGATTGCCGCCACCGGCGTAACCACTCAGTTCATCGAACTCGTTGCGGCGCTGGTTGAGGGTCAGCTTGGCTTTCCAGCGTTCGTTCAGGTTGTGTTCGAGTATGGCGAAGCCGGAAACCGCGCTGCGCTTGGAATAGGCCCAGCTCGCACCGGCGGAGTCTGACCGGCTCCAGTTGGCCAGCGAGCCATCGCTGTTGAACAGCGGCAGGC
Organism: Pseudomonas sp.; assembly: GCF_046581935.1. GTDB lineage: Bacteria > Pseudomonadota > Gammaproteobacteria > Pseudomonadales > Pseudomonadaceae > Aquipseudomonas. Next base: position 129,014 of record NZ_JAYGFK010000007.1, on the reverse strand, counting down.
CGCCACGCGCATGGTCGTTAAAATTGTCGGATTGCGAGTCGATGCCCATGGTCAGCAGGGTATCGGGGGTGAGGTCGGCCTCGATCACGCCGTAGAACACTTTTTTGCGTTCGTTGAGGCGGTCGATAAAGGAGTCATTCTCCTGATACGCGCCGACAATACGTCCGCGCAGATTGCCGCTTGCGCTCAGTGGGCCGCTGACATCAACCTCGGTGCGCTGATAGTTCCACGAACCGCCCTTGACCGTGACGCTGGCTTGCGGTTTGAAGGTCGGGCGTTTGCGGATCATGTTCAAGGTGGCACCAGGCGTGCCCACACCGTTGGTTAGGCCAGTGGCACCACGGATAATTTCCACCCGGTCATAGAGCACCATGTCGTTGCTTTGCGCGGTCGAGCCATAGTTGCTGTTGAGTAATTGCAGGCCATCGATTTGGTAGTTTTCCACGGCAAAGCCGCGTGAGTAGATGGTGTTGCTGTCAGAGCCGCTGTTGCCGTTCTGGTTGATGGTCAGGCCGGGTGTTTGCCGCACCACCTCGTTGAGTTCGCTGAGGCCTTGGTCGCGCATGCGCTGGCTGGTGATTACCGTGACTGACTGCGGCGTTTCCCGAATGGACAGGGGCAGGCCGGTGGCGGTGCTGGTTGAGCCCGTGGTGTAAGAGCTGCTGCCTTCGCTGGTATCGCCCAGGCCCTGGCCCGTGACTGTGGTGGCACCGAGGTCCAGCGAGTCACTGCTCTGGCGTGGCAGCAGCGAGTAATTGCCATTGGCTTGTTCGACGGCTTGCAGCGTGCTGCCGGCCAGCAACGCCTGTAACGCCTGGTTGGCGTTGTAGCGACCTTGTAGCCCGGCGGATTGCTGCCCGGCGGCAGCTGCGGGGGTGAACGAAACGGTGACCCCAACTGTGGTCGAGAAGTGCATCAGGGCTGTTTCCAGCGAGCCGGCAGGGATTGCAAAGTCGAATTCCGCCGCTGCTGTTTGTGCCCACGCCGCAGGCGCTGCCAATAAGGCGCTCGCTGGCCCTGCGAGGGCGGCACCGAGCAGTGCGCAGCGGATTGCGCGGCGCAAGGGTTGTGGGGTGACGGCGGCGTGCGGGTGCGGAGCGTGGAGGTACGACTTGCAGGAGAACATTAACTTTCCTTTCGCCCTATGGCAGGTAATGGCAGCGTCTGTATGCGCCTCTACCTACCAAGACGAATGAGAATTTAAATCAACAACCCCTGTAAGAAAAAACCTTCTACCGCGCCTCCAGTTGCGCCCAGTAGCGGGTGAAACGATTGACCCGCACCGGTAGCGTGGTGGCGAGGTTATCCAGCACGCCGTCGATGTCTTTGAGTTGGAATATCCCGGAAATACGCAAGTCGGCGATCGCAGGTGCGGCGCGAAGATGGCCGGGGTGGTAGCGCGACAGCTCGGTGAGGAAATCCGCCAGTCGCCAATCGCTGACGACCAATAGGCCGCGGCTCCAGGCATCGGCGTATGGCCGCGCCGGCTCCAGCGTGCCAGCGTGCTGCGCGGAAAAACTCAAGCGCTGCCCGCTGGAAACGTGGACTGCCTGCTCGGGCACTGCGTCTGGGCGTACCTCAACCGCATGTTGCAGCACCTCAACCTGCGTGCGTTCGCCGTCGCTGCGCACCAGAAAGCGCGTGCCAAGCGCGCGGATGCTGCCTTGTGCGCTGTGCACGATAAACGGCCGCGCGAGCTGGTCCTTGGCCGTCTCAATAAGGATTTGCCCGCTGTACAACTGCACTTCGCGTAACTGTGCGCTGTAACGCACGTCTACCGCGCTGTTGGTATCCAGTGTCAGCTGGCTGCCGTCGTCCAGGTTTAGGCTGCGGCGCTGGCCGCGTTCGGTACGGTAGTCGGCCTTTAGCTGCTGCCAGGGTGTGAGCTGCCAAACCAGAGCGCCGCTACCGCCTGTCATCAACAGAACACTGAGCACCTTGAGGGTATCGCGGCGGTTGCTGTGGATGCCGGCCAATAGTGGCTTGGCCACTACGGGTTCGACCTTGGCCAGGGTTTGGTCAAGTTTCTGTACGCGAGCCCAAGCCTGGCGGTGGCGTGGATCGCGCTCCAGCCACTGTTGATGCGCCTGTTGCAGATGGGCTTGTGAACCATCATCACGGAGGTCGACGTACCATTGCGCGGCGGCTTCCAGCACCTTGAGGTCAAGCATTGTGCTTAGTCCTCAATCAGCAGCAGGCAGTGAGTCATCGCGCGGATGAAGTGCTTGCGGACCGTGTTGGTCGATAGCTTCAACTGCTTGCCAATGTCGACGAAACTGAGTCCGTCGAGCTGTGCCAGCAGGAAAATGTCCCGGGCGCGGCTGCCTAAGCCATCCAGCAAGGTGTCGATTTCCAATAGGGTTTCAATAACCAGGGCGCGTGTTTCTGGCGAAACATCCAGCTGTTCCGGTTGGCTCGCCAGGGCATCCAGGTAGGCCTGCTCCAGCGTGCGGCGGCGGTACATATCGATCATCAGGCTGCGCGCGATGGTGCTCAGGTAGGCGCGCGGCTCGCGCAACTCTGGATCATTGCGTTGGCTGATCAGGCGCAGAAATGTGTCGTGGGCCAGGTCAGACGCTTTGTCCGCACAGCCCAAGCGCTTGCGCAACCAGCCCTGCAGCCAACCGTTGTGGTCGTGGTAGAGCTGGTGCACCCTGTGTTGCGGGGCAAGATCAGGGATCGACATAAACAATGGCCGGCTATGCGCAAATGAGAATTGATATTATTCTGCTGCGTTTGCGGCCTTCCTGCAAGCCAGTCATCACGGGCGCTTCAGGCGCACGCGGTGTGCACTTATTTATTGTGTGATTTAGCCATGCATTATCAGAACGTTCTTTTCGACCTTGATGGCACCCTCACCGACCCGCGTGAAGGGATAACCCGCTCAGTGCAGTACGCGCTGGCCAAACTGGGCATCGATGAGCCTGACCTGCAGGCACTGGAGCACTTTATCGGCCCACCGTTGTTGCAATGTTTTATGCAGACGTATCAGTTCGACGAGGCTACGGCCTGGCAGGCAGTGAACCACTACCGCGAGCGTTTTCGTGAGGTGGGGCTGTATGAGAATCAACTGTTCGACGGCGTGGACGCCTTGTTACAGCTGCTCCACAACCAGCAGCGCACGCTGTATATCGCTACCAGCAAGCCGACGGTATTTGCCGAGCAGATTGCTAAGCACTTTGGTTTCGCCAAGCACTTCAAGGTGATCTACGGCAGCGAATTGGACGGTACACGCAGTGACAAGATTGAGCTGATCGCGCATTTACTGGCGCAGGAGCAGTTGCCGAAGCAGCACACGTTAATGATTGGGGATCGTAAGCACGACTTGATTGGGGCCAAGCGTAATGGCCTGGATGTCGCGGCGGTGGGGTATGGCTTTGGCAGTTTTGCCGAGTTGCAGGGCGAGCAGCCGACGTATCACTTCCACAGCCTGGCCGAGTTGCACCAGGCGTTTATGGGCTAAGGCGATGGGTTACGTCGCTGCGCGTCTAACCCATCCTACGGTTAGCTATTTTTCTGATAGATGATTTTCTTGCTGCCGCCGTCGCAGCTGCCGACCACCATGTTGGGGTCTTGGGCTTCTTCGTTGGGGACGATTTCCAGGGTGTAGCTGGCTACGCCGGCGGCTTGGATTTTCACTTCAATCTCCGCGCGCAGCTCTTCGCAGGGCTTGGGCGCGGCCAATACGCTACTGCTTAGCAGGCCAAGCAGTACAGCCAGGGTGACTTTGTTCATGGCGAAGCTCCTCTCGTGTGAACAGAAACTACAGGGAGTTTGACTGGGGCACAGGCGAGTAAGTTCTAAGCGCCCGGAGATAGTTCTTGTAGCGCTTGCTGGCGCTCGGTTTCAGGCAGTTTGCCCAGGGCGGCGACGCGCTGATAGAAGGTGGGCCAATTGCCGCCAACCTGCGCGAACAAGGCGGCAAAAGCCGGCACCCATTGATCATAGAGGCCAAATGGCAACAGCTTGGCGTTGTTCATCGGTGCGTTGATCCAGTCATCGTAGCGACCTTGGCCGGCCCACTCGCGGTCGCGTAGCGTCCGGTACTCGCTGCGTAGTCGGGCTAACTCTGCCTGCTTGCCGATACGCATCTGCGCCGGCGGCAGGCCGCTGTCGTAGAGTTGCTGCAGGCGTGCCCGGCTGGCCAGGACCAACGCAGAAAACTGTTCACGCTGCTGCTCGCCTTGTGGGTCGCTGGCTGGCAGTCCTTGTTTGGCCTGCCATTGGCGCAGGCCTTCGTGCTCGACAAAGCTGGCGAAGGATTCATTGAAGGCGGTGTCATCCGCGACATAAAACTGCTGGTGCGCCAGTTCGTGGAAGATCACGGCAACCAGGCGTTCATCACTCCAGCGCAGCATGGTGTTGAGAATCGGGTCATCGAACCAGCCCAGCGTCGAGTAGGCCTCAACGCCGCCCATATAGGTGTCCAGCCCCTGCTGTTTCAGGAGTGCGGCAGCACCGCGCGCGCGGCCCAGGCTGTAGAAACCGCGATAGGCCACACAGCCGGCAATGGGGAAGCAGTGCAGCTGCGGTGCCAGAGAAAACTCCGCGGTGGCGAACACATTCCACACCACGAAGGGCCGCTGGATATCGGCATACAAACGGTAGCTGCGGTTATTCGGCAGGCTTAGTTGGCTACTGGCAAAGTCCCGCGCTTGCTGGGCCATGGCCAGGCGTTGCTTGAGGCGTGGATCGGCCGTTGGCTCATCCAGCAGCTCGGCAATCGGTTCGCGGGCGTGCAGCAGCTGCAGTTGCCCGCCGGCCAGGTGGCTGTAGTAATCCAGGGTACTGCAGCCGCTCAGCAGCAGCGTGGCCGCCAGCGGAACCCAGCGCCAGAGTAGGGCGTCGAACATTGATCAGTACCGGCGAGAATTCAGGCTGCCACGCTAGCGCATTGGCGCTGCTGCCTCCAGTACGCTATCGGCGTAGGCTAGGGTCTGTTGCGATTTATGGAGGTATTTATGCGTTATCTGGCTTTGTTTGGCTGCGTGCTGGTGCTCAGTGCCTGCGCCTCGCCTGTACCTCCGGCAGATCCGCGCCAGGCTTGGGTCGACTTGCGCAGTAATGCCGGCACGTTGCTGATGGCGGAACGTCTCGATGATCAGCGCCTGAATGACGGGCGTTATTTTCAGGTTCCGGCTGGGGCCCATGAACTGCTGGCGCGTTTTCAGTTCGATGTGAGCAGTGGTGGTGGCCTCGATGGTTTTAGTGAGCCGCGAGAAATGACCTGTGAGATCCGCGTGCGCTATGCCAATTTTGCCGCAGGCCAGCGCTATCAACTCGAGGCCAGGCCTCTGCAGATGAAGGCTCAGGCCTGGCTCTACGATGAGCAGCGCAATGTTCTAGCGCGCGGCAAGGTGATGCGCTGCGGGACGTTCTGAGATCATCCTCCTACTGGGCAACCCCTACGCCACGCTGAGCTACGCTGAGAGCAGAACTCATTGAGACCCGCGTGACAATGCCCTTTTCCTTCGCTCTTTTGTCGGCACCCCGTAAGCGTCTATTGCGCGACATATTCATCGCACTGATAGGCGGCTTGGTGTTTTTTGCTCTATTGCACTCTGTTGAGGTCTTTGAGGAACTCTACGCCGTCACTCGTGAATATGAGGACTATGAGCTTGATGAGCTCCTGCTGCTTATTACTGCGCTGATTCCCGTGAGCATCTGGTTTGGTTTGCGGCGGCTACAAGACATCAGACAACTCAATCATAAAATTGTAAACTTGGCCTATTATGACCCCCTGACCAAGCTGCCAAACCGCGCGCAATCTTTAGAGCAGCTTGATTTGGCGGTTGAGCGTGCCCAGCTACAGCAGGGGCAGTTTGCTGTGTTGTTCGTTGACTTCGATAACTTCAAGTTAATCAATGACAGCTATGGGCACGCCACTGGCGACGAGTTTCTCTGTCATATAACCCAGCGCCTGAACAGCACGGTGCGCGAGGGGGACTTCCTGGGGCGTATTGGTGGGGACGAATTTCTCTTGCTGGTGCGCGAGCTGGCCGACGGGCAGACTCTTGATGGGATCCTGCTGCGCCTGTTTACCGTATTGCATCAGCCGGTAAAGCTGCAGAACACCCAATTACAAGTCACCATGAGCATCGGCGTTGCGCGTTATCCACACGACGGGCGTTGTGGAAGTGAGTTGTTAAAGGCTGCCGACACAGCGATGTATGCGGCTAAAGCGCAGGGCAAAAACAAGGCTCACTATTACAGCCTGCAGATCAGTGCGGACCAGCAAAAACGGATGCAGATCGAGCAAGGTTTACGCAATGCCATTGCTCTCAATGAGTTCAGCTTGGCTTATCAGCCACAGGTTGATAGTCACAACGGCCAGTTGTTGTTGATGGAGGCCTTGTTGCGCTGGAACCCGGTTACCGGCTCGATGCCGCCAGATCTGTTTATCCCGGTTGCCGAGGAGTGTGGCCTGATGACACAGATCGGCCAATGGGTCTTGCGTGAGGCGGCTAGGCAAAGCAAAGCCTGGGAAGAGCAAGGGTTAGGGCAATGGGTGGTGGCCGTGAATGTAGCGAATCAGGAGCTGCAAACCTGCGACTATGCCAAACACGCCTTGGCCATTCTGGCAGAGGTCGGCTTGCCCGCTAGCCGCATCGAATTAGAGGTGCGCGAGAGCGTTTTCAACAACCGCGCCGAGCATGTACGTGGGCAATTGCAGGCGCTGCACCGGCAAGGCATGAAGTTGACGGTTGATGATTTTGGCAGTGATACATCTTCGCTACGCATCTTGCGCGAAGTTGGCGTGGGTAAACTGAAGATCAACCGCTGTTTTGTCGCCACGCTGCATGGTGAGGCGCACGATCCGGTTATGACCCAAGCCATCGTCAATCTGGCTCATAACCTGGATATGCGCTCACTGGCCGCCGGGGTTGAACTGCGCGAGGACGTTGTTTTTCTGCAACACATCGGCTGCGACGGCCTGCAAGGCTATTTGCTGACGCGTCCGCTGAAGTCCGCCGATATGACGCAGCTGCTGCACAATCAGCGTAATTTGCTGCCTTGAGCTGCAGCGTGCCAATGCTTATGCAGAGACGTTCCAATCCCGCGCTTTAGGGGCTCATGCCCGATCAATTGTCGAGCACTGCTTCCAGGGTGATCTCGGCGTTCAACACTTTGGATACTGGGCAGCCGTTCTTCGCGGTTTCCACGGCTTTCTCGAACGCGTCACGGTCCGCGCCGGGGATTTTTGCCCGTAAAGACAGGTGTACGGCGGTGATGGCAAAGCCGCCATCCTGTTTGTCGAGCGTAACGTCAGCGCGGGTTTCGATGCTTTCAGCGGTCATCCCGGCGTCGCCGAGCTCCTTGGACAGCGCCATGGAGAAGCATCCGGCGTGGGCTGCGCCGAGCAGTTCTTCGGGGTTGGTGCCCGGCTGATCTTCGAAGCGGGTATTGAAGCCGTAGGGCGCCTTCGCCAGTGCGCCGCTCTGGGTTGAGATGGTGCCTTTGCCATCCTTGATGCCACCTTGCCAATGAGCTGATGCTGTCTTCTTCATCCGAATACTCCTGTACGTGGGTTATAGGGTTGAGAGCCGTCTCGGGCGGCACAAGTTCGACAATAAGTCGTTGCACCATGCTTCATGACTCTAGAGGCTGATCGACATCCCACGAGCTAGAGCGCTGCCGGACCGACCTCTGGTGCTTAGCGTAGCTGCGTGACCAGCTCGAATGCATGCAGGCGGTCGGCAAAGTCATACAGGTCGCAGGTAAAAATCAGCTCATCAGCACCGGTCTGCTCCAGCAGCATTTCCAAGCGTGCCCGAACCCTCTCCGGGCCGCCGATCAAGGCCAGGCCGAGGAAGTTGTTCACCGCCTCTTTCTCATGCGGCAGCCACAGACCCTGCATGCTGGTTACTGGCGGCTTTTGCACCAGGCTCTGGCCGCGAATCAAAGCGAGAATGCGCTGGTAGGCTGAGGTGGCCAGGTACTCGGCCTGCTCATCGCTGTCCGCGACAATCAGCGGCACGCCCAGCATCACATAGGGTTTGTCGAGTACAGCCGAAGGCTTGAAGTGGTTGCGGTAGACGCGAATCGCCTCATGCATATAGCGCGGTGCAAAGTGCGAGGCGAAGGCATAGGGCAGACCTTTCTCGCCCGCTAGTTGGGCGCTGAACAGGCTTGAACCGAGTAGCCAGATCGGCACGTTGGTGCCGCTGCCGGGCATGGCAATCACCCGTTGATTAGGCGTGCGCGGGCCTAGATAGCGCTGCAGTTCCTCTACATCGGCGGGGAAGTCGTCGGCGGTGCCAATGCGGTCGCGGCGTAATGCCTGAGCGGTGAACTGATCGGCCCCTGGCGCGCGGCCCAGGCCCAGCTCAATTCGGCCTGGATAGAGGGTGGCCAGGGTGCCGAACTGCTCGGCAATCACCAATGGCGCATGGTTTGGCAGCATCACCCCGCCAGATCCCAGGCGAATACGTGATGTGCCGGCAGCCAGGTAACCCAGTAGCACGGAGGTGGCCGAGCTGGCGATGCCATCCATATTGTGGTGTTCGGCCACCCAGAAACGCTCGAAGCCCAGGCGCTCGACGTGCTGCGCCAGTGCCAGCGAGTTGTGCAGGGCCTGGGCGGCGTTACCGTCGTCGCGAATTGGGGCGAGATCCAGGGTGGAGAATTTGCTCTGTGCGAGTGCGCTCATCGGGCCTGCCTGTTGGTTATACGGTTGTATGGGTGCAGTAATACGCCAATACCATAGTTAGATAGTGGGGCTTGTTAGGCGGATTCCAAGGGCGAGGCTGTTTGTTGGTGGCTGTGTTGATCAACCTGGTCAGCGACTATGCGTGACCAGGTTGGTTGGCGGCGGGCTAGCTGTTGCTCATGCGAAAACCAACTTTCAAGGTGACCTGATAGTGGCCAACCTTGCTGTTGACGATATGCCCGCGGGTCTCCACGACCTCAAACCAGTCCATATTGCGCACTGACTTGGCACACTCAGCCAGGGCATTTTCGATGGCGTTCTCGATACTAGTTGTCGATGAGCCGACAATTTCGATTTTCTTGTAGGTGTGGTGATCGGACATGGGGGTTCTCCTGTGGCGATTGAAAAGAACGTTGCTGATCTTGAGCGGCACCTGCAAAAGCTACTGTTTAGGGTAGCTGCAACTGCTAGGTACTGTTGCCGGGCGTAGCGTCAAGCCGGTAAGATGAGAACAATTCACAACAAAGCAGAGATACCCAGCCGTGCGCAGCACCACGACCAGCAAGCTGGGATTCTTCTTCAGCGACCACCATCGCTGGCTTCTGCAACATATCCAGCGCCGCCTACGCAATCGCGCTGATGCCGAGGACACGGCTGCCGAGACCTTCTGCCAGATGCTGGCCTCAAGTGTTGATCCGGATAGCATTGAGCAGCCGCGTGCCTACCTGTCGACTATCGCCCGCCGGCTGATCTTCGACCGCCATCGCCGTAGTCAGCTGGAACTCGCCTACCTCGAACGTCTGTCTGCGTTGCCTGAAGCGCTGGCACCGTCGCCGGAAGAACTCGCTCTGCTGGTCGAAGCCCTGAGCGCCATCGACCGTACGCTCGCAGGCCTGCCGCAGGTGGTGAAGAAAGCCTTCCTCTACAGCCAGCTCGACGGCTTCAGCTATGTGGAGATTGCCCGGCGTCTAGGCGTGTCAGAGCGCACGGTGGGGCGTTATATGAGCCAGGCGCTTAAGCAGTGCTACCTAAGTGGAATGCAGCCATGAGTCATTCAGCCCTGACTCGCGCTGGTGAAGAAGCCATCGACTGGATGGTGCGCCTGCGCGCTGCCACGCCAGATGCGCAATTACAGGCTGGCTTTGATGCCTGGCTGGCCAGTGATTCGGCTCACGTTGCCGCCTGGAAGCGTCTGCAACAGGGGTTGGGTGGCCATTACGACACCCTGCGTAACTTCGAGCAGCGTGCTCCCGGTCAGGCTCGTGAGGTGCTGTTGCAGCCGGAGGTTTCGCGTCGTGGTGTGCTGCGCGGCCTGAGCGGCCTTGCGCTGTTCGGCGGTGGCTTGTGGTTGGCGTCGAGTACTCCGTCTGGCCAGGCGTTGCTCGCCGACCTGCACACGGGGACAGGTGAGCGGCAACTCTTCAGCCTGACCGATGGCAGCCAGCTCAACCTGAATGCCGGCAGCGCGGTTGACCTCGATTTCAGCGCCAGCCAACGTCTGCTGCGTCTACGTCGCGGCGAGCTGGTGGTGCAGGTCGCGGCCGACCCGAGCCGGCCATTTATCGTGCGCAGCGCCCAGGGTGATATCCGCGCGCTCGGTACGCGTTTTCTGGTGCGCCAGGAAGGCCAAGTAACCCGTGTGCTGGTGCAGGAGCACGTGGTGCGTCTGAGTCTGCCCAATGGCGCGACTCAAGACCTCAACGAAGGCGAGGCAGCGCTGCTGCACGCACGGCATATTGAAAGGCTGGGCCGTAGTGAGCAGCACTGCGCCGACTGGCTGCAGGGCCAGTTGAGTGTGCTCGACGAACCGTTGGAGGCGGTGATCGAGGCCTTACGTCCCTATCGCTCCGGGCTGATTCGCGTTGCCCCTGCCGCTCGCCCGCTACGCGTACAGGGTGTTTTCCCGCTGGATGACAGTGAGCGTACGTTGACTGCGCTGGGCGAGACCCTGCCGATCCGTATCAGCCATTACGGTCCGTGGTTGACCTTGATCGACGCGCAAAACTGACGCCTTAGCTACAGAGCTTTCAGCGATCTCGGCAAAATATTTATGGAAATTATTCTCATCCGTGTCCGGTTTTCATTGTTCGTCCCACCTATCTCCTGACAACACCACTTTTATCAGGAGCATCCCGTGTTCAAACCCTGGCCCCGCGTCCTTGCTGTAGCTATCGCGCTCGCCACCGCCGGCCCGTTCGGTTATGCCCATGGCGAACCCGCCACCCAGCAGCAGACCCTGCGTTTTGATCTGCCGGCCGCCAGCCTGGGCGAGACGATCAACGCCATCGCCCGCCAGAGCGGTCAAGTGGTGTCGCTGGAACCGGAGTTGGTGCGTGACAAGCGGGCTCCTGCGGTACGGGGTGAATTTACGGCTGCACAGGCGTTGCAGCAGGCATTGAGTGGCAGTGGCCTGGAACTGCGCACCACCGCGAGTGGTACCTTGAGTGTGCTGCCGGCCAGCAACCCGTCCGCAGCGCTGGAGTTGCAGTCCATCAATGTCATCGGCCAGGCCTATAGCGCAGTTGCTCCAGACGACGGCTACTTGGCCAAGCGCGCGTCTGCCGGGACCAAGACCGATACGCCGCTGATCGAGACGCCTTATTCGGTGTCGGTGGTTACCCGTGAACAGCTCGAAGCCCTGCAACCCAAGACCGTCACCCAGGCATTGCGCTATACCCCGGGCATCCACGCTGAGCTCGCCGGCCCGCAGTTCGTCACCGACCAACTGACCATCCGTGGCTTTCAGCAGGGCACCGGGCGCATGCTGCGTGATGGTACGCGCACCTTTCTGCCAGAGTTCCTTGGCTGGGACGCCCCCGAACCCTACGGTCTGGAACGTATTGAAGTGCTGCGCGGTGCTAGCTCGGTGCTCTACGGTGCGTCCGACCCAGGCGGCCAGATCAACCTGGTGAGCAAGCGCCCGAGCACCGAGCCACTGCGTGAAGTGCAGTTGCAAGCGGGCAACTCGGACTACAAGCAAGGGGCTTTTGATCTAGGCGATGCTCTGGACGAAGACGGTGTGTGGAGCTATCGCCTAACTGGCTTGTTCCGCGAAGCCGATGCGCAAACCGAGCACATCACCAACCGCCGGCAGTATTTCGCGCCGGCCATCAGCTACCGCCCCAATGGCGATACCGAGTTGACCTTGCTCGGTGAGTATCAGAAGCAGACCGGCAATTTTTCCAACCCGCTGCCGGTTTCGGGCACTGTGTTCCGCGACCCGCGTGGCCGCCTCGACCGCGATACCTACGTGGGCGACAGTGCTTCCGATTTCATGACCAACGAGAAGACTTCGTTGGGCTACGTATTTGAACATCGCTTTGACGATATCTGGACTCTGCGCCAGAACGTGCGTTACAGCGATTATCGCCAGTCCAGCTCGGAGATTGCCCTGTTCGGGCCGTTGGGTGGCGGGCAGTACTCGCGCTACAACGATCAGCGCAAGGGCAGCGGCCGGTTGTTCACCATAGACAACCAGGCGCAGGCTAATTTCTTTACCGGAGACTTTGAGCACAACCTGCTCGGTGGAGTCGACTACAACAACGGCGAGTTCGACCAGCAGCAGTCGTTGAACTTTATCCTCGAAAGCTTCGACCCGTTCGCTCCGGTCTACGGCCAGCCACTGACCTTTATCCCGTTCAGTGGCAGCAGCTATGAGCAGACGTTGTCACAGACCGGCGTCTATCTGCAGGAACAACTGAAGTTCGACAACTGGGTGTTCTTGCTGGGTGGGCGTTATGACTGGGCCAGTAACCAGAAGGATGACCGTAGTCCGCAAACCCAAAAGGATGAGAAGTTCAGCGGCCGCGCCGGCATTGTCTACTTGTTCGACAACGGCCTGGCACCCTACATCAGCTACAGCGAATCCTTTATGCCTGTAATGGGCACCACCGTTAATGGTTCGCAACTGAGTCCGGAAACAGGCAAGCAGTACGAGCTGGGCCTGAAATACGAGCCGCCGGGAGCCAACAGCCTTTACACCATCGCGTTGTTCGACCTGACCAAGCAGAACGCTTCCGAGTTCGTTAGCGGCTTTGCCCGTCAGGAAGGCGAGGTGCGCTCCAGGGGCGTTGAGCTGGAGGCCAAGACCGAGATCACCCAGTGCTTCAATCTGATCGGCAGCTACACCTGGAACGATGTTGAGGTGACCCAGTCGGAAAATGGCAACAAGGGCAATACTCCTTTTCGCGTACCGGAGCACATGGCCTCACTGTGGGGTGACTACACCGTTCAGGGCGACTCTCTCGCTGGCTTACGGATAGGCGCCGGCGCGCGTTACGTGGGTAGCACCTACGGCGATTCGGCCAACAGCTTCAAAGTGGGCAGCTATGCCCTAGTCGATGCACTGGTCAGCTACCCGCTAGGCAAACTCGATGCTTCGCTGAATGGCGTCGAGCTTTCTCTGAATGCGGTCAACCTGTTTGATGAAGACTACGTAGCCGGTTGTTTCAGCACCGTTGGTTGCCAATATGGGCAGCAGCGCACGTTGTACGGCAGCGTCACCTACAACTGGTAAGCCCGTTCCTCAACGCAAGTGCTTTGATCGTTCCCACGCTCTGCGTGGAAACGTCGCTCGGGATGCTTCGCGTCCGCTCCGCGAGCACATAGGGTGGAAAAACGCGCAGCGCTATCCACCTTACAACCTGGCGGTCACTGCTCGATGCCTTACAGTGCCTGTCGCAACCACTGTGCCAGGCGCTCGGCGCGGCCATCACGGCTGCGTACTGGCACCCACAGCGCCAAGCGTGCCGAGGTTTCGACAAAGCCCCAGGGCGCAACCAGGCGACCGGCGGCTAGATCGTCGGCTACCAGTTGTTGCGGGGCGATAGCTACACCCAGGCCTGCGGCAGCGGCTTCCAGCAGGTAGTACAGGTGTTCGAAGCCCTGGCCGAGTTTCAGTGCGGCGGCATCCAGTGCATTGCTAGCGGCCCAGCTGGGCCAGGCTTGCGGGCGCGAACTGGTGTGCAGCAAGGGTTCGCCGAGCAGGGCCGCTGCGGGAGCCTGATGCAGTGCGGCGAAGTGCGCGTAGCGTGGGCTGAGCACTGGGCCAATACGCTCAGCGGCCAGCTCGAACACCTGCATATCCGCTGGCCAGGGCGGCTCGGCGAACCATAAGGTGGCGTCTACACCTGCGCGGCGTGGGTCCAGTTCACCTTCACTGGCGGACAGTTGCAGGCGCAGTTCCGGCAGCTCGCGATTGAGCCGGTCCAGGCGCGGGATAAACCAGCGCGCCAGCAGGCTGCCCGGGCAGGCCAGAACAAACGGCGCATCGGCCTGGCCCTGCTGCAGTTCGGCGCAGGTGCTGCGCAGGCGGCTGAACAATTCTGCGCTGACATCGCGCAAACGAATCCCCGAATCTGTGAGTTTAAGGCCGCGCCCTTCCTTGCTGAACAAGGCCACGCCCAGGTGCTCTTCGAGGAGGCGAACCTGCCGGCTGACGGCCCCATGCGTGACATAAAGCTCGTCTGCTGCCTGGCTGATGCTGTTCAGGCGCGCGGCGGCCTCGAAGGCGCGCAGGGCGTTTAGCGGCGGAAGGTCGTGGCTCATGTGTGAGTTTTCCTAACAGGTTGCGGCGATCTTATCGCTTTTGCCGCGCGTGCCACAGCTTTATCCTGTGCCCATTGCCGTAGCAGCGTGGCGCATGCCCGCGAACTACAGCCCCACTTTCCCAAGGAGAACGCCATGACTTCCTTCCGCGCTGGCCCTGACGCCAACGGCCTGTTCGGCTCGTTCGGTGGCCAATATGTTGCCGAAACCCTGATGCCGCTGATTCACGACCTGGCCGCCGAATACGAGAAGGCCAAGCTTGACCCCGAGTTCCAGAAGGAGCTGGCCTACTTTCAGCGTGATTTCGTTGGTCGCCCAAGCCCGCTGTACTTCGCCGAGCGCCTGACCGACATGTGCGGCGGCGCGAAGATCTACTTCAAGCGTGAAGAGCTCAACCACACCGGCGCGCACAAGATCAACAACTGCATCGGCCAGGCCCTGTTGGCTAAGCGCATGGGCAAAAAACGCATCATCGCCGAGACTGGCGCGGGCATGCACGGCGTGGCTACAGCCACCGTGGCGGCGCGCTTCGGCATGGAATGCGTGATCTTTATGGGCACCACTGACATTGATCGTCAGCAGGCCAACGTATTCCGCATGAAGCTGCTGGGTGCCACCGTGATTCCCGTAGTTGCGGGCACCGGTACGCTTAAGGATGCGATGAACGAAGCCCTGCGTGACTGGGTGACCAACGTCCACAACACCTTCTACATGATCGGCACCGTGGCTGGCCCGCACCCGTACCCGGCGATGGTGCGTGACTTCCAAGCCGTCATCGGCAAGGAAACCCGCGAACAGATCCTCGCCCAGGAAGGTCGCCTGCCTGACAGCCTGGTTGCGTGCATCGGCGGTGGCTCCAACGCCATCGGCCTGTTCCACCCATTCCTTGACGATAAAGACGTACAGATCGTCGGCGTTGAAGCCGCCGGCTACGGCATTGCCACCGGCAAGCATGCGGCCAGCCTGAATGGCGGCGTGCCGGGCGTGCTGCACGGTAACCGCACCTTCCTGCTGCAGAACGACGATGGCCAGATCATCGACGCTCACTCGATTTCCGCCGGCCTCGACTATCCGGGCATCGGCCCAGAACACGCCTGGTTGCATGATGTTGGCCGCGTCGAATACACCTCGGTGACCGACGATGAAGCCCTGGCGGCGTTCCACACCTGCTGCCGTCAGGAAGGCATCATCCCGGCGCTGGAAAGTGCTCACGCCTTGGCTGAAGCCTTCAAACGTGCGCCCAATCTGCCCAAGGATCACCTGATGGTGATCAACCTGTCCGGTCGTGGCGACAAAGATATG
This sequence comes from Pseudomonas sp., assembly GCF_046581935.1. GTDB lineage: Bacteria > Pseudomonadota > Gammaproteobacteria > Pseudomonadales > Pseudomonadaceae > Aquipseudomonas. Next base: position 113,515 of record NZ_JAYGFK010000007.1, on the reverse strand, counting down.
CAGACCGTTATGCACCACATGGGTGAAGAGGAGAAACACGCATGAGCCGCCTGCAGAGCCGCTTTGCCGAGCTGAAACAACAAAACCGCGCCGCCCTGGTGACCTTCGTTACCGCTGGCGACCCGAACTATGATGCCTCCCTGGCCATCCTCAAGGGCCTGCCTGCAGCGGGCGCTGATGTGATCGAGTTGGGTATGCCCTTTACCGATCCGATGGCCGATGGGCCGGCCATCCAACTGGCCAACATCCGTGCACTGGATGGCGGTCAGAATCTGGCAAAAACCCTGCAGATGGTGCGTGAGTTCCGTGAGGGCGAGCAGGTTACGCCGCTGGTGTTGATGGGCTACTTCAACCCGATCCACAAATATGGCGTCGAGCGCTTTATCGCCGAAGCCAAAGACGCCGGTGTTGATGGTCTGATCGTCGTCGACCTGCCGCCCGAGCATAACGTTGACCTGTGCGACCCGGCGCAGGCGGCGGGCCTGGACTTTATCCGCCTGACCACGCCGACCACCGACGACAAGCGCCTGCCGACCGTTCTCAACGGCAGTTCCGGCTTCGTTTACTACGTCTCGGTGGCCGGTGTGACCGGTGCCGGCTCGGCCACGTTGGACCACGTTGAACAGGCGGTTAGCCGTCTGCGTCGGCACACCGAGCTGCCGCTGTGCATCGGTTTTGGCATCCGCACCCCTGAGCACGCTGCAACCATCGCGCGTCTCGCCGAAGGTGTGGTGGTTGGCTCGGCGCTGATCGACCAGATCGCCAGCGCAACAAGTGATGAACAGGCCATAGACGGTGTATTGAGCCTGTGCAGCGCCCTTGCTGAAGGTGTGCGCAGCGCGCGGGGTTAACCAACCTTAGGTCGTTGCCGTCGCCCAGATTTCATCCGGGCGACGGCTTCGGTGTAGGGTGGGCGGCGACATGTCGTCCACCTTTACTTCCTTGCTCCGAGTCTCGCTATGTCCCGTCCGTCTACCGTTCGCAAAGCCCGCGCCAGTAGCCAGAGTCGCATCGCCGGTATTCTTGCCGCTGCACGTGAATTGCTGACCGAGCAGGGCGTGGCCAGTTTGTCGATCTACAGCGTGGCTGAGCGTGCGCAGATTCCACCCTCGTCGGTGTACCACTTCTTCGCCAGCGTCCCCGCGCTGCTGGACGCCTTGACGGCAGATATTCACGCAGCATTTCGTGCCTGCCTGCAAGAGCCGGTGGCGCATGACAGCCTGCATGACTGGCGCGATCTGTCGCGGTTGGTAGAGCAGCGGATGTTGGCGATTTATGCTGCCGATGCGGCGGCACGCCAGTTGATTCTCGCCCAGCATGGTCTGGCGGAAGTCATGCAAGCGGATCGTCAGCACGACATCGAGTTAGGTCAGGCGTTACAGGCGCTGTTCGACCGCCACTTCGTTTTACCGCAGTTGCCGGATGATATGGATGTGTTCGCCCTGGCCATGCAGCTGGGTGACCGCGTGTATGCCCGCTCGGTGCAACTGCACGGGGAAATTACCCCGCGTCTGGCCGAAGAGGGTATGCGTGTCTTCGATGCTTATCTGGGCTTGTACTTGCCGCCGTACCTGCCGAAGCGCGATCTGTAGGGTGGCTAGGCGCTTAGCTAACGATTAACGCGTAGTGGCTGCGCCGTAACCCACTAAATGTGGGCTGATACCGTTCGGTGGGTTACGCAGCACTCGCTTACCGCAGTATTCCGAGAGCCACGCGCCAGGTGCTGCTAACCCACCCTACAAAGCGTTCCTAACGCGATTGGTTTCAGAGCGCTTTTTCAAACACCTGCGAGTTACGCTGGAAGTTGTACAGCGAGGCGCGCGCGGCGGGCAGGCGGTCGACGCTGCTGGGCGTGAAGCCACGTTCGCGGAACCAGTGGGCGGTGCGCGTGGTGAGCACGAACAGAGTTTTCAGCCCTTGTGCGCGTGCCCGCTCCTCAATGCGTTCGAGCAGTTCGTCACCACGGCCGCCATGGCGATAGGCCGGGTTTACCGCCAGGCAGGCCAGCTCGCCAAAGTCCGAGTCGGCAATCTGGTACAGCGCGGCGCAGGCGATGATCAGCCCTTCGCGTTCAACAATGCTGAACTGTTCAATCTCGCGCTCCAGCACCTCGCGCGAGCGGCGTACCAGAATGCCTTGATCTTCCAGCGGGGTGATCAGCTCCATCAGGCCGCCGACATCCTCGATGGTGGCTTCACGCAGCGATTCAAACTGTTCCTGGGCGACCAGGGTGCCGTTACCGGTACGGGTGAACAGTTCGCTGAGCAGTGCACCGTCTTCGGCATAGCTGACGATATGGCTGCGACGTACCCCGGCCTTGCAAGCCTCGGCAGCGGCGTCGAGCAGTTCGCCCTGGTAGCTGTTGCCCAGGCGCTTCAAGTGCGCGGGCACCTGCTGCGGGCGCAACTCACGCACCAGCTTGCCGGCATCGTCGAGCAGGCCGCATTCGGCACCGAACAGCAGCAGCTTGTCGGCGTCGAGGTCAATGGCGGCGCGGGTGGCGACGTCTTCGCAGGCCAGGTTGAAGATTTCCCCGGTGGGCGAGTAACCCAGCGGCGAGAGTAAAACGATGCTGCGCTCATCCAGCTGGCGATTGATGCCCTTGCGGTCTATGCGCCGTACTTCGCCGGTGTGGTGGTAGTCGATGCCGTCGACCACGCCGATTGGCCGCGCGGTAACGAAGTTGCCGCTGGTGATGCGCAGGCGTGAGCCCTGCATTGGCGAGCGCGCCATGTCCATCGACAGGCGCGCTTCGATGGCGATGCGCAGGTGGCCGACGGCATCAATCACGCAGTCTAGGGTCGGGCTGTCGGTGATGCGCAAGTCGCGGTGATAGCGCGGGGTTAGGCCGTTTGCCGCCAGGCGTGTTTCGATCTGCGGGCGTGAGCCATGTACCAGCACCAGGCGCACGCCGAGGCTGTGCAGCAGCACCAAGTCGTGAACGATATTGCCGAAGTTCGGGTGGGCAACACCCTCGCCGGGCAGCATCACCACGAAGGTGCAGTCACGGTGGGCATTGATATAGGGCGAAGCGTGGCGAAGCCAGTTTACGTGGTCGTGCATTGCGTAAATAACCTGTGTCGAATTGGAACGCATGGATTGGCGCAAGCGCGCCAGACGAGGCAGCCGGGAGCGCTTTTATCGTCGCAGTTGGGGCAGCTTCACGCGTTCTCTCCTCCAGATGACACAGTGCTTTGGCTCGGATAGGCCGGTTGCAGGCAGTAATGTTCAATCAGTTGTTGCAGCAGACGCACAGTAGGCTGCAAACGTGACATTTCTAGGTATTCGCCAGGCTGGTGGGCGCAATCGATATCGCCGGGGCCAAGTACCAGGGTTTCGCAGCCAAGCTGCTGAAGATAAGGCGCTTCGGTGCCAAATGCCACTGCGGCGGCCGTATGCCCGGTCAAGCGCTCGGCCACGCGGACCAGTTCGGCGTCGGCATTTTGCTCGAAGGGCGGCACGCTGGGGAATAAGGGCGCGAAGTCGATTTTGACCTGATGCTGTTCGGCCAGCGGATGCAGTTTTTGGCGGATCGCTGCGCGCAGTGCTTCTGGCTGCATGCCGGGCAGCGGGCGCAAGTCGAATTCCAATGAGCACTGACCGCAGATGCGGTTGGGGTTGTCGCCGCCGTGGATGCAGCCAAAGTTCAGAGTCGGTTGCGGCACGCTGAACTGCGGGTTGTTGTACTCGCGCTGCCATTGTGCCCGTAGGTTGCGCAGCTCCAGCATCACGTCCTGCATGGCTTCCAGGGCGCTATGGCCGAGGCGCGGGTTAGAGGAGTGGCCGCTCTGCCCGAGAATGTCGATGCGCTCCATCATCACGCCCTTGTGTAGGCGGATCGGCTTCAAGCCAGTCGGCTCGCCGATCACCGCTGCCCGCCCCAGTGGCCGGCCGGCGTCAGCCAGGGCGCGTGCGCCGGACATCGAGCTTTCTTCATCGCAGGTGGCGAGAATCAGCAGCGGCTGTTGGAAGCGCTGCGCCAGCAAGGGCTGCACGGCTTCGATGATCAGCGCGAAAAAGCCCTTCATGTCGCAACTGCCGAGGCCCACCCAGCGGCCATCGACCTCCGTGAGCTTGAGCGGGTCGGTCTGCCAGAGCGCCGCATCAAACGGCACGGTGTCGCTGTGTCCAGCGAGTACTAAGCCGCCAGGGCCGCTGCCATAACTGGCGAGCAGGTTGAATTTGCCGGGGGAAACTTCCTGTATGTCACAGCTGAAACCGAGGTCGCCGAGCCAACTCGACAGCAGCTCGATGACCGCGCGGTTGGACTGGTCCCAGTGCGCCTGGGTACAGCTCACCGAGGGGGCGGCGATCAAGGCGGCAAATTGGTCTTTGAGGGAAGGCAGGGGCATCGGTTATCTCCACAAGCGAGCCCCATCATAGGGGCATTGCTTGCAGAGATAAAACCGCGAGGGGCTTTCTTAGAATCAGTTTACGATCTAGCGAGCTAGAGTCCTGCAAGACAAAAACAGGCGAGGACGCGCAGTGTACGAGTTGTACATGAGCATCCGAGCCTGTTTTTAACGCGGCAGGGCCGACGCGCAGCAGATCGTAAGCGATTCTTAGAGGAAGATGCCGCGCAGTATAAAAAAGAACACGATCGACAGGGCCGCACCCACGGGTAGGGTGATCAGCCAGGACATAAAGATCTTGCCGATCACGCCCAGGTTCAGCGCGCCAATACCACGCGCCAGACCGACACCGAGTACCGCACCCACCAGGGTGTGCGTCGTCGACACGGGCAGGCCAATGGCGGAGGCACCGACTACGGTGGTGGCAGTAGCCAGCTCGGCGGCGAAACCACGGCTTGGGGTCAGTTCGGTGATTTCCTTACCGATGGTGGCGATCACTTTGTAGCCATAGGTGGCCAGGCCGATAACGATACCTACGGCCCCGAGCAGCAGCACCCAAGCTGGTAGCGCGGCTTTGGCACCGACAGCGGCACCACCCGACTGGATCACCCCAACAATCGCCGCTAGCGGACCGACTGCATTGGCCACGTCGTTGGAGCCGTGGGCAAATGCCATGGAGCAGGCAGTGAAGATCATCAGCACGGCGAAGACTTTCTCCACGCTGGCGTAGTGGAATTCCTTGTCCGCTTCGACGTCGACCTTGATTCGGCTGAGCAGGGCGACGCCCATCAGCATTACCGCTGCACCCACGCCGAGCGACAGCAGGAAGCCCTCACCGCTGGTGAGGTTCAGGCCGATATGTTTGAGGCCTTTGGTCAGGGTCATGATGCTGACCATAAAACCCGTGGCAAACATATACAGCGGCACGAAGCGCTTGGCATTCAGGAATGGGTTGTCGGTGTCGATAATCAGCTTCTGTACGCTGACGAACAGGCCGAAAGCCACGATGCCGGACAGCACTGGGGAAATTACCCAGCTGGCCACGATTGGACCAACACCGCTCCAGTGGACGGCGTCTACCGAGACGCCAACCGCCGCAAAGCCGATCACTGCGCCAACGATGGAGTGGGTGGTGGACACTGGCCAACCGCGGGTTGAGGCCACCAGCAGCCAGGTGCCCGCCGCCAGCAGTGCCGACATCATGCCCAGCACCATAAGGTCGGGTGTGATCATCGACGCATCAACGATGCCGCTTTTGATGGTTTCGGTGACTTCGCCGCCGGCCAGATAGGCACCGGCGAACTCGAACACCATGGCAATCAGGATGGCTTGCTTAATGGTCAGTGCGCGCGAGCCCACTGAAGTACCCATGGCGTTGGCAACGTCGTTGGCGCCCACACCCCAGGCCATAAAAAAGCCGAAGAGACAGGCAAGCAGCAGCAATACGAGGCCGTAGTCCGCAATTAGAGACATAAATAATTAACCCGTAGATTCCAGAAAGGACACTGGCGCTTAACGCGCCAGCAGTTGTTCCAGTCGGTTGCCGACACGTTCGGCACGATCGGCTACGTCGCCGATCCATTCGATGATCTGATAGAGGAACATCACATCGACAGGCGGGAGATCCTTTTCCAGCTTGAACAGCGTACGACGTACTTCAACTTGCATTTTGTCGGTGTCGCGTTCGATTTGCTCCAGCTCCATAACCATGGATTCGACCAGGGCAGCTTCACGGCCACCAAAGCCGGTTTCCAGCAGTTCATCCAGCTCGTTCATGGCCTTCAGCGCTTGCGCGCTGGCGTCCACGGTGCGTTGTACGAAGGTCCGCATCAGCGGCTGCAGGCCCTGCGGAATGGCCATTTGACGGCCGAGCATGAGGCCAGCGATGTCCTTGGCGCGGTTGGCGACTTTGTCCTGTACACTCAGCAGCTCAAGCAAATCCGAGCGCGGTACGGGCAAGAACAGGCTCTTGGGCAGGTGCAAGCGCACGCTTTTCTTGAGCTTGTCAGCCTCATGTTCGAGGCTGGCCATTTCCTGTTGTACCTGTTCGACCTTGGCCCAATCTTCAGCCATTACGGCTTCGAAGAACGGCACCAGATTCGCTGCACACTCGTGGGCTTTGGCAAAGTGCTTTTGCATTGGCCCAATAGGCGAACGGCCAAACAGGCTGGCAAATGGATTGACTGGCATAGGGTGAACCCCGGCGTTAAGAAGGCGGCAAGTATACGGATCAGTCTGCAGGCTCGCCAGCGCAGGTAATCGGACTCTCACACTTTCATAGTAGGCGTTGAACCCCACCATCATGAACAAAGAAACTGAAATCAAACTGCGCGTTAGCCGTGAAACCCTGGCTGCTCTGCGTGATCACCCGTTGCTCAAGAAGCGCAACAAAAGTGGTTGGGAACAACGTGAACTGCTCAATCAGTATTTCGATACTCCGGCCCGTGACCTGGCGGCAGCCAAGGTGGCCCTGCGTGTACGGCGTGACGGCGAGCAGTTTATCCAGACCCTGAAGACCCGTGGGCAGAGCGTGGCGGGCTTGTCCGAGCGCAACGAGTGGGACTGGAACCTGGCCAAGGCCAAGCTGGACCTGAAAAAGCTCGATGACAGCTGCTGGCCGGCGGCGCTGGCCGAGTTGGACAAGAAGCAGCTGGTGCCGATCTTTACCACCGACTTTGTCCGCGAAAAGGCAGAAATTGCCTGGGGTCGCGGCAAAGCCAAGGTGGTAATCGAGGCAGCGCTGGACTTGGGCAAGGTGATTGCCGGCGAAGGTGAAGAGGAAATCTGCGAGTTGGAGCTGGAGTTGCGCCAAGGTGAACCGGACGCCTTGCTGGAGCTGGCCGCTGAACTGGCTGCCGATCTGGCGCTGATGCCCTGTGATATCAGCAAGGCCGAGCGCGGTTATCGGCTGTTCGATGCCAGCAGCTACAGCCTTAACCTGGCGGCACCGCAGCTGCTTGTTGAAACCAGCTTGGACGACAGTGTTGCCGCGCTGGCCTGGTATCTGCTGGGCAGCAGCCAGCGTTTGGCCGAGCAGTACCGCTTCAACGGTCACTGGAGTTTGTTGGTTGAGTGGCTGGAACAACTGATCGGTTTGCGTGCGCTGCTCGGCAGCCTTGGTCAGGCCGCGCCGCGCGCGAGTAGTCATGCGCTACGTGAATTGCTTGATGCGCTGCTGCTGGAATGGCGGCCACGGGTACAGGCAGGGCAGTTGGATGAGCAGGCCCGCAAGAATGCACCGGCGCAGTTTGCTGCCGAGCTTGCAGCCACCCGTTGGGGCTTGTTCTCTTTGAGTACCTCACGTTGGTTGCTGGCGCGCAGCTGGACTGTTGAGCGTAACAGTCGTGGCAACCGTCAGGGCGCGGCACCATTGGGTAATTGGTTGCCGACCTTGATTGGTGAAGAAGGCGATGCCTTGCAGTTGCGTCGTTATCAGCAGCAACCGGAAGACTTGGCCGAACAGCTACCGCGCATCGAGCGCTTGTTGGTTTGGCTGCACCTGGCGCGTGAGGTGCTGGAAGTGCCAGAAGTCGACCGTCTGTACGGTGAGCTGAACAAACTGGCGAAGTTGGCCAATCAGGCCATTGATCCTGACGTACTGGCGGCGCGCAAGGCGCAGCTATTGGCCATTGGCTCGCTGAAAGCCTGGCGTCAGTTGGTCAAGTAAACGCTGCCGACTGATGCTCCGCGCGGGGCATCAGTCTTATGGGCGGCGCTTTAGCGGCAGGCTTTATAGCCGGCAACCAGCGCTCATCCCACGCTCGGCAATCGCCACATCACTCAACTTACATTGCGAAAATGCGCCCACCTGCATCGCGGGTGGCGCTGTGCTTTTCCGGCAGGTTTGCGCGGCGCGCAGAATAAAAAACGCCGGCTCGAAGGCCGGCGTTGGGTGTTGCATCAAACCGTGTGCAAGTACCAGTTGTACTCGAGGTCAGAGATGGAGTTCTCGAACTCGGCCAGCTCGCTTTCCTTGCAGGCGACGAAGATATCGATGTATTTCGGGTCGATATAGCGCGCCAGCACTTCACTGTCGTCCAGTTCACGCAACGCATCGCGCAGGTTGTTCGGCAGGCTTTGCTCGTTTTGCTCGTAGGAGTTGCCTTCCACGGGGGCGGTCGGCTCGATCTTGTTGGTCAGACCGTGGTGCACGCCTGCCAGCACGGCCGACATCAGCAGGTAAGGGTTGGCGTCCGCACCAGCAACACGGTGTTCGATACGCACGGCATCGGCTGTGTCATTCGGTACGCGCAGCGCTACGGTGCGGTTGTCGATGCCCCAGCACGGCGAGTTGGGTACGTAATACTGCGCACCAAAACGGCGGTAGGAGTTGACGTTGGGGCAGAGGAAAGCCATCGAGGCCGGCATGGTTTCCAGTACGCCGCCAATGGCATGGCGTAACGCATCGTTTTGCTCGGGGTCTTCGCAGGCGAAGATATTGTTGCCCTGCTTGTCGAGAATCGAGATGTGCACATGCAGCCCGTTGCCCGCCTGATTAGGGTAGGGCTTGGCCATGAAGGTGGTGTCCATCTCATGGTCGTAGGCGATGTTCTTGACCAGGCGCTTGAGCAGCAGTGCGTGGTCGCAGGCTTTGATCGGGTCGGCGACGTGATGCAGGTTGACCTCGAACTGCGCGGGGGCACTTTCCTTGACGATGGCGTCAGCTGGAATGCCTTGTTCCTTTGCACCTTCAAGAATGTCTTGCAGGCACTCGGCGTATTCGTCGAGGTCGTCGATCAGGTATACCTGAGTCGAGTGCGGGCGCTTGCCCGACAGTGGCGACAGTGGCGGCTGCGGACGGCCGTTCACGTTGGCCTGGTCGATCAGGTAGAACTCAAGTTCAAAAGCGGCACAGATGGTAAGGCCCAGTTCGTCGAACTTCGCAACCACCTGGCGCAACACTTCCCGAGGGTCAGCGAAGAACGGCTGGCCTTCCATTTCATGCATGGTCATCAGCAGCTGCGCGGTTGGACGCTTCTGCCAAGGCTCATTGCTCAGGGTGTTGGGGATGGGAAAGCAGACCCGGTCTGCATCGCCGATATCCAGACCCAGACCGGTGCTTTCCACCGTCGAGCCGTTGATGTCTAGGGCGAATAGAGACGCTGGGAGATTAATGCCGCGTTCGTAAACCTTATGCAGGCTCGCACGCTCGATACGCTTGCCGCGTACCACACCATTCATATCTGCGATGAGAAGGTCGACGAACAGGACCTCAGGATGTTTCTTAAGGAACGCGTTCGCTTCGTTAAGCTGAACGGCACGCGGGGGTACCGACATGATGCAACACCTTTTTTGTTAAAAATATCAATCATGCAATTGCACGGGTGTGAGTCAATCTTAAACGCCATGTGCTGTCAAGAGAGTCCCATTTTGCCCCAGTATGGGGCGTTGTGGCCATTTTTAGGGCGCTACAGGCCGTCCCTGCGCTACTGAAACCCTTGTCTGCCGGGGTGCTCAGTAGGGTGTGTTCAATTATTTACATGGCTGTTGTGAAAAAAAATGAACAAGGCTAAGCTCGGTCGAAACCCACTAACAGCAATAAAACGGGTGTCTCATGTCGCGCCAGCCGATTATCGGCGTTAGTGCCTGCACCAAGCAGATCGGGCACAACATCTATCACACTGCAGGTGATAAATACCTGCAGGCCATTGTTACCGTTGTCGGCGGTATGCCGGTAATCATTCCCGCGTTGGGCGAACAGATCGACCAACAGTACCTGCTACAGCATATCGATGGCCTGGTGTTTCCGGGTTCACCGTCGAATGTCGAACCCCATCATTATAGTGGCCCGGCGAGTGAGGCCGGTACTTTGCATGATGCGGCCCGTGACAGCACCACCTTGCCTCTGATTAAAGCAGCTATTGCTCAGGGCATTCCTGTGCTGGGAATTTGCCGCGGTTTTCAGGAAATGAACGTGGCCTTCGGCGGTGCCTTGCACCAGAAGGTACATGAGGTCGCAGGTTTGATGGACCACCGTGAGCCTGAGGACACCCCCGTAGAACAGCAATATGGCCTGCGCCACCTGCTGCATGTGCAGCCGGGTGGGCTGCTCGCCGGCATCGGCTTGCCGGACGAGATCCACGTTAATTCCATTCATGGCCAGGGCGTTCAGCGTCTGGCGCCGGGCCTTCGCGTAGAAGCACTGGCGCCTGACGGGTTGATCGAAGCCTTCTCCGTCGAAGGTGCTAAAAGCTTTGCATTGGGGGTGCAATGGCACCCTGAATGGCAGGTACGATCTAACCCGAATTATCTCGCCATCTTCCAGGCCTTTGGTGAGGCTTGCAGGAAGAAGGCGGGGCAACGCTGAGCCGACTATATATAGGTCGGTTCTCACCAACCCTGAGGTCTCTATGAGTACCAAACTAGACCAGCTTTCGAGCTGGCTGAAAGAACGCAAAATCACCGAAGTTGAATGCTTGATCAGCGACCTTACCGGCATTGCTCGCGGCAAGATCTCGCCGACCAACAAGTTTCTCGACGAGAAGGGCATGCGCCTCCCCGAGAGTGTGCTGCTGCAGACCGTGACCGGCGACTACGTCGAGGATGACATCTATTACGAGCTGCTCGACGAAGCAGACATCGATATGTTCTGCCGCCCCGATGAGAACGCTGCCTTCCTGGTGCCGTGGGCCATCGAACCCACTGCGATGGTGATCCACGATACCTTCGACAAACAAGGCAATCCGATCGAGCTGTCGCCACGCAACATTCTTAAAAATGTACTCAAGCTGTATGCCGATAAAGGCTGGAAGCCAATTGTTGCGCCAGAAATGGAGTTCTACCTGACCAAACGCAACAGTGACCCGGACTTCCCGCTGGTGGCACCTATGGGCCGCTCCGGTCGCCCGGAAGTGGGCCGTCAGTCGTTCTCCATTGATGCCGCCAACGAATTCGACCCGCTGTTTGAAGACGTTTATGACTGGTGTGAAATCCAGGGTTTGGACCTCGACACGCTGATTCACGAAGACGGTCCGGCGCAGATGGAAATCAACTTCCGTCACGGTGAAGCCCTGCACCTGGCCGACCAGATCACGGTATTCAAGCGCACCATGCGCGAAGCGTCGCTCAAGCACGATGTGGCGGCGACCTTTATGGCCAAGCCGATCACCGATCAGCCCGGTAGCGCGATGCATATTCACCAGAGTGTGGTGGACATCAAAACCGGCAAGAACCTGTTCTCCAACCCTGATGGCAGCATGAGCCAGCTGTTCATGAACCATATCGGTGGCTTGCAGAAGTACATCCCTGAGCTGCTGCCGCTGTTCGCCCCCAACGTCAATTCGTTCCGCCGCTTCCTGCCGGATACCTCTGCGCCGGTGAACGTTGAATGGGGTGAGGAAAACCGCACCGTGGGCCTGCGCGTACCGGAAGCCACGCCGCAGAACCGCCGTGTGGAGAACCGTCTGGCGGGCGCGGATGCCAACCCTTACTTGGTGCTGGCCGCCTCCTTGCTGTGCGGTTACATGGGCATGGTCGACGACCTCAAGCCGAGCGCACCGGTTAAAGGACGAGCTTATGAGCGGCGCAACCTGCGTCTGCCTATCACCATTGAGCACGCGCTGGAGCGTATGGAAGCCTGCAAGGCGGCCGAGAAATACCTCGGCGAGAAGTTCATGCGTGGTTATGTGGCGGTCAAACGTGCTGAGCACGAGAACTACAAGCGCGTGATCAGCTCCTGGGAGCGCGAGTTCCTGCTGCTGTCGGTGTAACAGTCCGGTGGTTGGCGCGGGTGATCCCTGCGCCAGTCGCTAAGAATTTTTATCGGGCTGCAATGCGCAGCCTGCGTAAGCAAGGTGTTGTTATGAACAGTCAAGTGACCAACCCGAAAACCCGTGAGTGGCAGGCCATGAGCCGCGAGCACCATCTCGCGCCCTTCAGTGATTTCAAGCAGCTGGCAGAAAGTGGGCCGCGGATTATCACCAAGGCCGACGGGGTGTACCTGTGGGACAGCGAAGGCCACAAGATCCTTGATGCCATGGCTGGGCTCTGGTGTGTGGCGATTGGCTATGGTCGTAAGGAGCTGGCAGACGCTGCCGCCAAGCAGATGCAGGAGCTGCCTTACTACAACATGTTCTTTCAAACGGCCACGCCGCCGGCGCTAGAGCTGGCCAAGGCGATTTCCGAGCTGGCCCCAAAAGGCATGAACCATGTGTTTTTTACCGGTTCTGGCTCCGAAGGCAACGACACCATGCTGCGTATGGTGCGCCATTATTGGGCAGTCAAAGGCCAGCCGAACAAGAAGGTCATCATCAGCCGGGTTAATGGTTATCACGGCTCAACCGTCGCTGGTGCAAGCCTGGGCGGCATGAAGTACATGCATGAGCAGGGCGATCTGCCGATTCCTGGCATCGTGCATATCCCGCAGCCTTACTGGTTCGGTGAGGGTGGCGATATGAGCCCGGATGAGTTCGGAATCTGGGCTGCCGACCAGTTGGAAAAGAAGATTCTCGAAGTCGGTGAAGACAATGTCGCGGCCTTTATAGCTGAGCCGATCCAGGGCGCGGGCGGTGTGATTATTCCGCCGGATAGCTACTGGCCGCGCATTCGCGAAATCCTCGCCAAGTACGACATTCTGTTTGTTGCCGATGAAGTGATCTGCGGGTTCGGCCGTACCGGTGAATGGTTCGGTAGCGACTATTTCGGCAATACGCCGCACATGATGACCATCGCCAAAGGACTGACCAGCGGTTACATCCCAATGGGTGGGCTGATTGTGCGTGACGATATCGTCGAAGTGCTCAACCAGGGCGGTGACTTCAACCACGGCTTCACCTATTCCGGGCACCCGGTGGCCGCTGCCGTGGCGCTGGAAAACCTGCGCATTCTGCGTGAAGAAAAAATTATCGAGCGAGTCAAGGCTGAAACGGCACCGTATTTGCAAAAGCGTTTACGTGAGCTGGCGGATCATCCATTGGTGGGTGAAGTACGTGGCGTTGGCATGTTGGGAGCCATTGAGCTGGTTCAAGACAAGGCCAGTCGCAAACGTTTTGCAGGGGATGTCGGTGTTGGCATGATCTGCCGAGGCCACTGCTTTAATAATGGTCTGATCATGCGTGCTGTGGGCGACACCATGATTATTTCTCCGCCGCTGGTGATCAGCCATGCCGAGATCGATGAATTGCTTGAAAAGGCCCGTAAGTGCCTCGACCTGACCGCTGCTGAGGTGCTGGCTTAAAGCTAATAGCCTTTTTTATCAGATGCTTGCGTCTGAACGTTGGCAACAAGAGCATGACCTTGCCAGACTGCGCCAATGCGTGGGTCAGGCTCACCGGAAGGTGCTGCAGATCACGCGCATCTTCCGGAAACGACTACGACAACAGGAGCTGTACGCATGAATATATTCGGCAAAACCCTTCTCGCGTTGTCCCTTGCTGGGGCTGTTGCGGGTGCCGCACACGCGGATGACAAAGTCCTGCATGTTTACAACTGGTCCGACTACATTGCAGAAGACACCATCGCCAACTTTGAGAAAGAGACCGGCATTAAGGTTGTCTACGACGTTTTCGACAGTAACGAAACCCTGGAAGCGAAGATGCTTTCTGGTGGTTCCGGCTATGACGTGGTGGTGCCGTCTAACCAGTTCCTGGCCAAGCAGATCAAAGCTGGCGTGTTCCAGAAACTGGACAAATCCAAGCTGCCTAACTGGAAAAACCTCAATCCGGATTTGCTGAAAGCGCTGGACGCTTCTGATCCGGGTAACCAGTACGCCTTTCCGTACCTGTGGGGCACTACTGGTATTGGTTACAACCCAGCTAAGGTCAAAGCCGCGCTGGGCGTAGACAAGATTGATTCCTGGGACGCTGTATTCAAACCGGAAAACATGGCGAAGCTGCAGTCCTGTGGTGTTGCCATGCTTGATGCCCCAGAAGAAATCTACGCCGCAGCGCTGCACTACTTGGGCAAGAACCCAATTGCTAAAAGCGCTGAAGACGTAGCGGCCGCTGAAGAGCTGCTGATGAAAGTGCGTCCGTACATCACCTACTTCCATTCCTCCAAGTACATCTCTGACCTGGCCAACGGCAATATCTGCGTGGCAGTCGGTTGGTCCGGCGACGTGTTCCAGGCTCAATCCCGTGCCGAGGAAGCGAAGAACAATGTGCCTGTCGCGTATGCGATTCCCAAGGAAGGTGCAGCAACCTTCTTTGACATGATGGCCATTCCTGCGGACTCCAAGAACACCGAGGAGGCCTACACCTTCCTCAATTACATCCTCACGCCTGAAGTGATCGCGCCGATTTCTGACTACGTTGCCTACCCGAATGGCAACAGTGCGGCCACACCGCTGGTTGAAGAGTCAATCCGCAACAACCCAGGTATTTACCCAACCGAAGAAGCCTCCAAGAAGCTCTACGCCTTCTCCGAGTTGAGCCCGAAAGTGCAGCGTGCGATGACCCGCAGCTGGACTCGGATCAAGTCGGGTAAGTAATAGCCTCGCTGTAATGGTGTGCGGCGGATTACTCCGCCGCATTCACCCACAACAATAAGGAAGCTTCCATGCGTCGTACTCCACTTCTTGCAGGTATGTTGGCTGCTGCCGTCAGCACCTGCGCCGTGCAAGCCGATGAGCCAGTGGTCAAGATTTACAACTGGTCTGACTATATCGGCGAAAACACGTTGGCTGATTTCCAAAAGGCTACCGGCATCAAGGCCCTGTACGACGTCTTCGACTCCAACGAAACCCTGGAAGGCAAACTCCTGGCGGGCCGTTCCGGCTACGACATTGTGGTGCCATCCAATCATTTTCTCGGCAAGCAGATTAAAGCGGGAGCGTTTCAGAAGCTCGACCGCAATCAGCTGCCCAACTGGGGCAATCTCGATCCAGCGCTGCTCAAGCAGTTGCAAGTGAATGACCCCGGTAATCAGTACGCCGTACCGTATCTCTGGGGTACCAACGGGATTGGCTATAACGTGGCCAAGGTCAAAGAAGTACTGGGGGTCGATAAGATCGACTCCTGGGCCATGGTCTTCGAGCCTGAGAACATGAAGAAGCTCGCCGCCTGCGGCGTCAGTTTCCTCGATTCGGCCGATGAGATGATCCCTGGCGTGCTCAACTACATGGGCCTCGACCCCAATACCCGTAACGCTGACGACTACGCCAAGGCTGAAGCCAAGCTGCTGGCCGTACGTCCTTATGTGCGTTACTTCCACAGCTCCAAGTACATCGGGGATCTGGCCAACGGCAATATCTGCGTAGCAGTCGGCTTCTCTGGCGACATCCTGCAGGCTGCTGATCGTGCCGAAGAAGCTGGCAAGGGCATCGATATCGCCTACAGCATCCCCAAAGAAGGGGCCAACCTGTGGTTCGACATGCTTGCCATTCCGGCAGATGCCAGTAACCCGAAAGAGGCACATGCCTTTATCAATTACCTGCTGGAGCCGGCCACCATTGCCGGCGTCAGCGACTACGTCGGTTACGCCAACCCGAATACCAAGGCTGGCGAGCTGATGGATCAGGACGTGCGCAACGACGAGTCGGTATATCCGCCACAAGCGGTGCTGGACAAGTTGTTTATTTCGGCGGAGTTGCCGGTCAAGGTGCAGCGTTTGATGACGCGCAGCTGGACCAAGGTTAAGTCAGGTCAATAATTTACAACGCCCGGCCACACTGGCCGGGCGTTACTTTTGCGGGAGTGTTGGGAATGGCAGTTGCTTCCAGTGCCTATAAGAAAGTGCTTGAAGGCGATCAGCAACCGAAAGAAGTGCTGGTCAAGATCGAGCGTGTATCCAAGAAGTTTGATGAAACGCTGGCGGTTGACGATGTATCACTGACCATCAACAAGGGCGAGATTTTCGCCCTGCTCGGTGGCTCTGGTTCGGGTAAGTCGACTCTGTTGCGCATGTTGGCTGGCTTTGAGCGACCGACTGAAGGGCGCATCTGGCTCGACGGTGAAGACATCACCGATCTGCCGCCCTACGAACGGCCGATCAATATGATGTTCCAGTCCTACGCCTTGTTTCCGCACATGAGCGTTGCTGAGAACATCGCCTTTGGTCTCAAGCAGGACAAGATGTCTAAGGCGGAGATCGCCGCCCGCGTCGAGGAAATGCTCAAACTGGTGCACATGAGCCAGTACGCCAAGCGCAAGCCACACCAGCTTTCCGGTGGTCAGCGTCAGCGTGTGGCGTTGGCCCGTTCCTTGGCCAAACGTCCCAAGCTGTTGCTGCTCGACGAGCCAATGGGTGCTTTGGACAAGAAGCTGCGTTCGCAGATGCAGCTTGAGCTTGTCGAGATCATCGAGCGCGTCGGCGTAACCTGCGTCATGGTGACCCACGATCAGGAAGAGGCCATGACCATGGCCCAGCGCATTGCCATCATGCACCTCGGCTGGATCGCCCAAATCGGCAGCCCGGTGGATATTTACGAAACGCCGACCAGCCGTCTGGTTTGCGAATTCATCGGTAACGTTAACCTATTCGACGGCCAGGTAGTCGAGGACATGGAAGATCACGCGTTGATCGACAGCCCGGACCTTGAGCGCAACATCTATGTCGGCCATGGGGTTAACACCTCGGTGCAGGACAAGAGCATCACCTACGCTATCCGCCCGGAAAAACTGCTGTTCAGCACCGAGCAGCCAAGTTGTGAATACAACTGGTCGCGCGGCACCGTGCACGACATCGCCTACCTCGGCGGCCATTCGGTGTTTTACGTTGAGCTGCCGAGCGGCAAGATTGTTCAGTCATTTGTTGCCAACGCTGAACGGCGTGGCGCACGACCCACCTGGGACGACGAAGTGTACGTCTGGTGGGAGGACGACAGCGGGGTGACATTGCGCACATGAACATCATCCGAAGCATCAGCCGCCGTATGCCCAAGGGCCGGCACCTGGTAATCGGGGTGCCCTTCCTCTGGCTGTTCCTATTCTTCCTGCTGCCTTTCATCATCGTGATGAAAATCAGCTTTGCCGAAGCCGACGTTGCCATCCCGCCGTATACCGAGATTTACAGCTGGGCGGAAAACACCTTCACGTTGATCATCAACCTGGGTAACTACATCTTCCTCAGTGAGGATGCGCTCTATCTTGCGGCCTACTTGGGCTCGCTGAAGATGGCTGCGATTAGTACCTTGCTCTGCCTGGTGATTGGCTTTCCCATGGCGTATGCCATTGCTCGGGCCGACAAGGCCAAGCAAATGGTGTTGCTGTTGCTGATCATGATGCCGACCTGGACGGCCATCCTGATCCGCGTCTACGCCTGGATGGGTATTCTCAGCAACAACGGCCTGCTCAACGCCTTTTTGCTCTGGCTGGGGGTTATCAACGAGCCGCTGCAAATCCTTAACACCAACCTGGCGGTGTACATCGGCGTCGTTTACTCGTACCTGCCGTTTATGATCTTGCCGCTGTTCGCGAACCTGGTTAAGCATGACCAGAGCTTGCTGGAGGCCGCTGCAGATCTCGGTTCGAGTACCTTCAACAGCTTCTGGAAAATCACCGTACCGCTGGCCAAAAACGGCATCATCGCCGGCTGCATGCTGGTGTTTATCCCGGTGGTGGGTGAGTTCGTGATTCCTGAACTGCTCGGTGGTCCGGAAACCCTGATGATCGGCAAGGTGCTGTGGCAGGAGTTCTTCAACAACCGCGACTGGCCGGTAGCGTCCGCCTTGGCTGTGGTGATGCTGGCGATCCTGATCGTTCCGATCATCCTGTTTAACCGCAACCAGGCCAAAGAAATGGAGGGTCGCCCATGAAGCGTTTCAGTTTCTCCAACTTTATGTTGTGGTCCGGGCTGGTTTTCATCTACCTGCCGATGCTGATTCTGGTGATTTACTCGTTCAACGCCTCGCGTCTGGTGACCGTGTGGGGTGGCTGGTCGGTGAAGTGGTATACCGGTCTGCTCGATAACACGCAGCTGATGAACGCAGTGATGCGCTCGCTGGAAATCGCCTGCTACACCGCAATTGCTGCGGTTGCGTTGGGCACCATGGCCGCCTTCGTGCTCACCCGCGTCACCCGCTTCAAGGGCCGCACGCTGTTCGGTGGCCTGGTCACCGCGCCGTTGGTGATGCCCGAGGTGATTACCGGTCTGTCGCTGCTGCTGTTGTTTGTGGCCATGGCCCAGCTGATCGGCTGGCCTGCCGAGCGTGGCGTGCTGACCATCTGGATCGCCCACACCACCTTCTGTTCCGCCTATGTGGCGGTGGTGGTGTCGTCGCGCTTGCGTGAGCTGGACCTGTCCATTGAAGAAGCAGCCATGGACCTTGGTGCGAAGCCTTGGAAGGTGTTCTTTCTGATCACCATTCCGATGATTGCGCCGTCCCTGGCGGCTGGCGGCATGATGTCCTTCGCCTTGTCGCTGGACGATCTGGTACTCGCCAGCTTCGTGTCTGGGCCGGGCTCGACCACCTTGCCGATGGAAGTCTTCTCCGCCGTGCGTCTGGGCGTGAAACCGGAAATCAACGCGGTTGCCAGCTTGATTCTGTTGGCGGTGTCACTTGCGACTTTCCTGGTCTGGTTCTTCGCCCACCGTTCCGAAGAGAAGCGCAAGAAAGCCCTGCAACAGGCCATGGACGAAACCACCGGTGCTCATCTGCAGAGCGGCCCGGATGTCCGCCGCGATCCTTCTCAGGTGCATGCCTGATAGCTTCGCGCAATAACCCACAAGGGCCACATCAGTGGCCCTTGTGCATTTTGCCGATACCTGTTGCCCACTGCTCATCAGCGCCGCGAAGGCTGCCGGCTGGCTATCGCTGCCGCTGTTGCTTCGTGCGCTGATCTTGGTTACAAGCTCTGCTAACGCTCGCTCGGAATGTCTGCCATGACTGAACCAACAAGCGCCGACAGCACGGTGTACAAAACCTTGCTGGAGTCGACCAAGGCCATCCCCTGGAAGATCGACTGGGCGACCATGACCTTTGCCTATATCGGCCCGCAAATAGAAGCCCTGCTTGGCTGGCCACAGTCCAGTTGGCTCAGCGCCAACGACTGGGCCGAGCGCATGCACCCCGAGGACCGCGATAGCGTAGTGGGCTTCTGCGTCTCCCAGTCCCAGGCGGGCTGCGACCATGAGGCTGACTATCGCGCGCTAACTCGCGATGGCGGCTATGTGTGGATCCGCGATGTGGTGCATGTACTGCGCAATGAGTCGGGCGAAGTGGAGGCGCTGATCGGCTTTATGTTCGACATCAGCGAGCGCAAACAGACCGAGCAGCAACTGCTGCAACTGCAACAACAGCTAGAAGAGCTCTCCTACCTGGATGGCCTCACCGGGGTGGCCAACCGGCGTATGTTCGACAGTCGCCTGCAAGTCGAGTGGAACAACGCCCAGCGCACCGGTCAGCCGTTGTCACTGATTCTGCTGGATATCGACTTCTTTAAGGAATACAACGACCACTACGGCCATATTCAGGGCGACGACTGCCTGAAGAATGTGGGGCAGGCCCTTAGCCGTGCCGCCGTCCGTCCGCGTGACCTGATGGCCCGCTACGGCGGTGAGGAGTTTGTCCTGCTGCTGCCGGAAACCGATGCCCTGGCCGCTGCTCAAGTCGCAGAGCGGTGCCGTCAACTGATCGAAGAACAGAACATCCTGCATGCCCGTTCCCAGGTAGCCCCTCTACTGACCCTAAGCCTCGGTGTTGGCACCCTGATGCCAGGTCCACATGACCAGCCACAAACCTTTATCGAGCAGGTAGACCGCCTGCTCTACAAGGCCAAGCACCAGGGGCGTAATCGCGCGGTATTGATCGCTGACCTGTAGGTGTAAAGGCGGGTTCTGCGTATTGCTAGCTGTTGGCCTGGTGGGTGCCCGCTGCTGCCGCCAAATAGGCGGCGAGCATTTCAGTAAGCTCATCAATCAATTGTTGGTCGCTCAGTGGCGGCTCGTCCAGTGCCAGGTGGCGTACCAGTGTCATCAGGGTGGCGTTGATCATCACGAATAGCATTGGCGTGGGGTTGTCGATGGGGAACTGGCGAACGTGGCGCACTAGATAGCGTCGGCAAACTTCCGACAGGTAGCGCTCCAGTCGGTCAACCACATGCAGCGCTTGCAACTGATGCCAGTGGCGTACCAGTAAGCGGTAGTGGCCATTACCGCTAAGAATAAATGCGAGCACTTCGCTCAGTAGCATCCGCACTGCCGTCCTGACGTCGACTTCCAGCACTTGCGCCATGCGGGCATCGACCAGGCGTGTGATATCGAGCGCCATCCGCCCAAGTAGTGCTTCCAGCAGTTCTTGCTTGTTGGCGAAGTACTGGTACAGCGAGCCCACGCTTACGCCTGCCTCGGTTGCGACCCTGTTGGTGGTCAGGTTGGCCAGGCCCTGGCGTTCGATCACCCGGCCGCAGGCCTCTAGCAGAATGTCCACCATTTGTTGTGAGCGTTGCTGGCTGGGTTGTTTGCGCATGGCGACTCCATTGCGAATTTAATGCGAGCTAATACTCGCATTATTCTGGGCTCCAGTTAATCACACAGGAGCGCCCCAGCATGCAAGCGATTTGTCCCGATTCAGATGCGCACCCGATACACCTTCTGGGGCCGGAATCACTGACCTGGCGTTACTTCGGCGACCTGCGAGGGTTGCTGTTGATCAGTCGCGTTGGCCTGTTGCAGAACTTGCACCCCGGCCTGGCTGCGGGGGTGCAGGAACATTCCGATTTGTTTGTTAACCCCTGGAACCGTTTGTTTCGCTCCATCCCGCCGATTCTTGCGGTGGTCTATGGCGGTGAGCAGGCGGCCGGGACCGGCCTGCAGATTCGTGATTGGCATCGGAAGATCAAGGGCGTGGACGCTCACGGGCAGCGCTACCATGCCTTGAGCCCCGAGCTTTTCTACTGGGCCCACGCCACCTTCTTCGAGGGGCAGATCGCCGTTCAGGCGTTGTTTGGCACACCGCTCGACGAGACGACTCTGGAGCGTTTGTATCAGGAGTCCATCCACTGGTACGCCTTGTACGGTCTGCCGATGACGTCGGTTCCAGCCGACTACACGGCGTTCAAAAAGTACTGGCAGGAGATGTTGGACACGCGGCTGGAAATGACTGATGTGGCGCGCTGGTATCTCGATGAGAGCAAGGATCTTCCCGCGCCATTTCCCTGGATGCGCGGCCCGCTATGGTGGTTGTTGCGACCGCTGTTCGACCAAGGCGCGCGCTGGCTGGCGGTGGGCAGCATGCCTGCGCCGCTGCGTCAGCGCCTTGGCTTGCCCTGGAGTGCCAAGGATCAGCGTCGTTTGAGCATTCTGGCGCGGGTGGTCAAAGCGCTGTGGCGGGTTTTGCCTCAGCGCTTGCGCTATTTTCCCCAGGCACACGCGGCCATGCGACGCGAGCGACAATCAGGCTGAGGCGCAGCCAAGGCCCGTGTTGTTTGCCAGACGTCACGGGTGTTGGGCTGTTTTATTGAGCTCCATTGGCTGCTGGGCGCAGTATCAACTGGCTGCGGCTGTTGGCTTTGATCGCACTCGCATCCAGGTGCATCGGCACGTACTCGCCACGGATATAGCGCTCGGCTTGGTCTTTGTAGTGGGTGTCGAACGCTACGCCGCTTTGCCCGACCGGGTTGATGCCCAGTGCGCTGTTGGCGTCGGCCAGGTCAATCAGGCGACGCGTCGATGGGCCGTAGGTGACTGACCACGGCGCTGGGCCAATTGATTGCGACAGGTTGTTGGGCGTTTCGTGGCTGCCGGGCGCGGCGAATGGACCGACGTTGAACAGTTTATCCAGCGGTTTCTGTTGGCCCAATGGATGGCTGTGGGTAAGCGTATGCACGCTGCCCCAGGTCCATTGCGCGGGGTCGTTGCTGAGGGTGTTGCGTAGGTGGGCGAGGCTGGCTTGCCAGGCGGCTTTGACAATATCGGCGCGGCTTTCCACGGCTTCGCTGCCGCGCTTATCCCACCACGGCGAGTTGGCATCGGCGGCTAAACGTGGCATCGCGCCGTCAATCACGCGGGTTTGCAGCAGGGTGGCGAAGAAGGCGTCACTCAGTTCGTCGGCCATGGCCTCATGGGCCAATTGGTAGAGAAACTGGTTAAACAGCGTGGCAGTGGTCGATTCGAGGGTGTGTTGGCCATCCCAGCTCAGCAGTTGTTCGACCAGGGCCTGCTCCTGCGCATCGCTGGCGGCCGCGTGCAGGTCGGCGGCAAGCGGTGCGAGTAAGCGTTGCGGGTAGCCTGTGCCGGTGTCGAGTTGCAGTGCCTGGCTGTTGTTCAGGTCCCATTTCACGCTGCTGTCGCTAAGGCGCTGGTTTAGGCGCTGGCCGCGGTCGGGCAGGTTGTAGTAGCCAGGCACCGCCATGCCGGTAGGTGATACAGGCTGGTAGTTGGCGGAGACGATGTAGCCGCGCGCTGGGTTCTCTTCCTGCGGGTTGGCACTGAAGGGGTAGTAGCCGTCCTTCTCGGCCTCGTTGCTGGCACCGTCAAGGATAAAGTTGGGGTTAACTCCCGCCGGCCGGCGTGGCAGTTTCGCCGCTGCCCACCAGGCGATGTCACCGCTGGCATTGGCCCACATGATGTTGAGGCCGGGGGCTTCGATGTGCTCAACGGCGGTGCGGGCTTTATCCAGCGTATTGGCGCGGTTGAGCTGGTAGAAACCTTCGAGGATCGGGTTGTCGCTTTCGAGAAACGTCCACCACATGGCAATCGGCGTGCTGCCGGCAGTTTCGCCCAAGGCGCTGTTGATGATCGGGCCGTGTGGCGAGCGGCGAATGGTCAGGTTGACCGGCTCGGCATCCTTGACCTTGATTTGCTCTTCACGGCTTTGCAGCTCGACCCACTGGCCGCGATACCAGACTTGGTTGGGGCTCTGCGGGTTGGTTTTCTCGGCGATTAGGTCGAGGTCGTCGTTCTGGAACATGGTCAGGCTCCAGGCGAACTCGCGGTTATGGCCGAGCGAGGCGACCGGATTGAGCGCCTGGTGATGGCCGTACAGGCTGAAACCAGGGTAGCTGAGGTTAGCCTCGTACCACACCGATGGTACGGAGAAGCGGATATGCGGGTCGCCCGCCAGCA
Organism: Pseudomonas sp.; assembly: GCF_046581935.1. Lineage (GTDB taxonomy): Bacteria > Pseudomonadota > Gammaproteobacteria > Pseudomonadales > Pseudomonadaceae > Aquipseudomonas. The sequence continues at coordinate 90,224 of NZ_JAYGFK010000007.1, read as the reverse complement.
GCGGTTTGCCGCTGGCGGTGTGGCTGCCGGCAACGGCCCAGGCATTGCTGCCCTCAAATTGCGGCAGGCCGGCTTCCTCTAGCGCCGCCATGCTCAGTTCGGCAATGGCGTTAAGGTCTAGCCAGTCACCGGCGGCAAGGCGCTGATCGACCACACCTTGCGGGTGCCAGTCGAGGTCGAAGACCTTGAGGTAATCCGCGCCCAGTTGATCGCGAATATGCGTCAGTACCGGCTCGGTGCGGAACGCGGCTGCAAAACTGTAGGCCATATAGCCGGCGACGCTCAGGGTATCCGCAGCGGTGAACGGGCGTTTCTTGATGCCCAGCATGTCGAATTCAAACGGTGTCGGATGGCTGTCCTGGTACTGGTTGATGCCGTCCAGATAAGCCAACAACGCCTTGCTTGATGCGGCGTTCATGTCCATTTTCGCCGCGTAACGGTCAGCGTGTTCGCGGATGCCAAGCGTGCGGAACAGGCGGTCGGTATCGAGCATTTTGCTGCCGAGAACCTCCGCCAGCTCACCGCGCGCCAAGCGGCGCAGAATCTCCATTTGAAACAGGCGGTCTTGGGCGTGCACGTAGCCCAGCGCCCGGTACATATCGGCCTCGTTTTGCGCCTGAATATGCGGCACCCCACGCTCGTCGTAATCCACCGTGACGGCTGCCTGCAGAGCGCTCAGCTGGATCTCGCCAGCGCGTTGCGGCTGCTTGCTGTCGATGTACCAGTAAGCGCCAGCGGCAGTGGCTATGACGATCACAGCAAGGGCGGTCAGGGTGCGTTTCATGGCGTTTCCTTGTTATAGGTTTTATGCGCTGCGCATTGTGCGGTTTGCTCGGTGTGCCGACATTGACCAAATGCGCGAGTAATGAAAGTCTTTGGTCAATTATTGAGGCTTTTATGGACAGCGATCGACATAGCAGCAGCCCCAGCGCGCTGACCCACTCCTCAACCCTACGCCGCCTGCTGTATGAGGCACTGGCCGCGCTGGGGTTTGATCCGACGGATACCTACCGGCAGGCCTATCACGGTGTGGTGCTGGCTCCGCGCTTGCTCAATTCCCGCGAGGACCATGACAACGCTCCACGCTTTTGGCAGGCGCTAGAACGTATCAGTGGCGATGTCGATATTGGCCTGCACCTGGGTGCGGCCATGCAGCCACGGCCGCTGGATGTGGTCGGCTATCTGCTGCTGGCCAGCCGTGATTTGGGCCAGGCGCTGGAGAGCTTTTTGCGCTTTCAGCACATTCTTTCCGGCGGGTTTGCCGCGCGACTGGAGCTGCAGGGGGAGCAAGCACAGCTGATTTTTAACCTCAACTACCGTGGCGTCGGCTCGTTGCGTCAGCAGATGGAATGTCTGGCGCTGCTGTTGCAGAAGATGCTGGCTAGCGTCAGCGCTGATGGCTTTGTTTTGGATGGTTTGGATTTTCGCCACCCTGCGCCGCGCCGGCTCAGTGAGCATCGGCGCTTGTTGGGTCTGTCGCCGCGCTTTGCTCAGACCAACGATGCGCTGATTTTCCCGCGTGCTTGGCTCAGTCGGCCCTCGCGCAGCGCCAACCCGAGGCTGTTCGCGGTGCTTTGGGCGCAGGCTGAAGTGGAGTTGGCGGAGCTGGAGGAGAATCAGCTGCTTAACCGTGTGCGCTACTGGCTGGAGGTCAATTTGGGCGTGCAGCTGTGTGACCTGGCGCATTGTGCCCAGGCCCTCGGTTACCGCGCGAGTGCGTTGCAGCGGGCGTTGGCCGAGCAGCAGCAGAGCTTTCGTCAACTGCACGATGAGGTGCGCCGCCTGCGCGCGCAAAGCCTGCTGGAGCAAGGGCTGGCCATCCGTGAAGTGGCCCGCGCCTGCGGCTTTGCCGAGTTGTCGCCGTTCTATCGCGCCTTCCGCCGCTGGCAGGGCGACACGCCGCAAGGCTTTCGTTCGCAGTCCGTCGGGCCGGGGGGCGGCGGTAGCTCTGATCAGGGTTAAAGGCGGCGCTAGTTCGGCGTGAGCCAGTCGCAGAAGCATCCGACTGCCAGGGTATTGCTGGCATTCACCGCGCGCCCTGCGACCAGCGCTTCGAGAATCGGCTCGATAAAGCTGTTGCTGGAGCTGCAGATGGCTCCTTCGCTGTAAGGGCCGAAGTAGGCCAGTTGGCCTGAGTTGTCCCAGATGGCGACTGCCGGGCTGGCCGGGATCTGCTCGCTGCCAGGCAACGCGCTTAGCGGCTGCATGGCGCTTAGGGTGTTGGGTAACAGGCCGGTGCTGCCGGGCTTCTGCAGCGCATAAAAGCTCACACCCTGAGGGCCGAAGCGTTCGAGCAATTCGGCCAGGTGCTGCTGATTGCCGACGTTGCACGGGCAGGCCGGGTCCCAGAAGTGCACCAGGCGGATCGGCCCGGGGCCGGCCAACTCATCCGGCAGGCGCAGCTGCTCGCCATAGAACAGCGCCGTCTGCTCGCTGAAACTGCGTAGGTAACGGGCGTCGTACCAGCGGTAGGCAGCGAGCATGGCCGCGCCCCAGAGCAGGAGCAGCAGGCTGAGGAATAAGGTCTTGCGTGTGGGTCGCGTCATGAGTGGTCTTCGGCAAACAGGCGCGCAGCTTGCCATGACTGGCCTGAGAGCTGAATATCCGCTACCTGATTCGTTGGTTTGGATGGCCGGCGACTAACCTGCATAAATGATGGAAAGCCTATGCCAGCGCTGCTTCAGCCGGAAACTCTGATTGCGGGTCTGCGACCCTTGGCCGTAGCGGCGCCGTTGTCTGCGGTCGAGCAGGCTTATCGGCAGTTCTACCGTTTTACTGATGCGCTGGCCGTGCGCAGTTGTATGGGCAGCCTGCACGCGGGCGGCTATCAGATTGTTGCGCAAGCCTGGTGGCCACAAGAGTCCCGCGCCACGCTGGTGCTGTTGCACGGTTATTACGACCACACGGGCTTGTACCGCCATGTGATTGAGTGGGCGTTGGGCCAGGGTTTTGCGGTGTTGGCTTTTGACCTGCCGGGGCACGGGTTGTCCAGCGGCGCGCGCGCCAGCATTGGTGATTTTGCCGAGTACCAGACGGTGTTGCAGGCGGTGCTGGTCGAGGCCGCCGGTTTAGCCTTGCCGCAGCCCTGGCACCTGTGTGGGCAAAGTACTGGCGGGGCGATTCTGATTGATTACCTGCTCACGGGTGAGCCTCTGGCGCAGATTGGTGAAACCCTGCTTATGGCCCCGTTGATACGGCCACGGGCTTGGGGCTGGTCGCAGCTCAGCTATCAGGTGATGCGCCACTTCGTTAGCGAGATCCCACGGCGCTTCAGCAGCAACTCCAACGATGCGGAGTTTCTCGACTTTATCCACCACCATGACCCGCTGCAGCCGCACAACTTGCCCACTGCCTGGGTCGGTGCGCTAAGGCACTGGGTGCCGCGCATCGAGGCTGCACCGCGCAGTGCGCGCAGCCCGTTGATCATTCAAGGCGAGGCGGACATGACTGTGGACTGGCAGCATAACCTCAAGGTGTTGCAGGACAAGTTCGCCGCGCCGCAGATTCTGCGCCTGGCCGAGGCACGGCATCATTTGGCCAATGAAGTGCCGGCCTTGCGCCAGCGCTATTTCGACTTTCTCAGCCCGCGCCTCGGCTAGGTCTGTTGCCGTTTCACTCGCGGCCACGCCGCTCGCGATGAAGCGGCCAGACTCTAATCAGATACCGCGCGGTGCTGGTGCCAGGTTGGCGGTGCTCTGGCCAACCGCCAAGCCGCTGCGGATCGCTGCCAAGGCGGCCTGGTAGTAGGCCTTGCCGGCAGCCGATTCAGCAAAGCTGGCAAACTCTTCCAACTCTGGGTCGCTCAGCTCGCGGTAAACGTGCAGCAAGGTGTTGTCGAGGTCGGCAGCAATCTGTTCCATCAGGCGCTGGCGCTGGCCACTGAGCATGGCCTGGGTGTTGTCGCCGCCGAGCAGACCAGGGAGCATTTGGCTGAGGCTGTCGGCCGCGACGCCGGCCAGCGCCAGGCTGACTTCCGCGCCGGCTTCCTTGGCGGGTAGGGCCTGGGCCAGGTGGCGAATCAGCAAGCGGCGGGTGGCGCTGGCTTCAATGCGCGGTAGGCCGTTGGCGTAGCGCGCCAGTTGGTCACTGCGGGTGGCCAGCAGTTCGGCATCGACAATCTTGCGGCCAAGGGGTGATTGGAAGAACTGCAGGGCGCTGTTCGGCTCGCTAAGGTTGTCACGCAGGCCCTGTTGCGCGCGTTGATCAACAGCCGTGGCGGCAAAGCGCTGGTTGCTGTTGTTCACCAACGCCTGGAACACCGCTGGCGGCAGGCTGCTGCGGTAGCGGTCTTGAGCGGCTTGCAGGGCATCGCTGAAGTGCATGCGCTGCTGCGGCCAGCCGGCCGTCTGATACAGCTGCAGGTAATCATCGGCCAGGGCGGGCAGGCTCAGCAGCAGGGTCAGTACAACGGATAGGGCGCGCATAGGGACTCCATTCAGGGGCGACTATTTTCGATGGGTCGCGGGGGGTTGTCGAGGCCGGTAAGAGGCCTGCTAGAATCGCGATCCTGCGTCCATGCAGGTTCTCTTCCTTCGGGGCTATTATTGAACACCTGCGCAAGTGACGAGCTAAGCACCCGCTTGGCGTGCATCATCGATGACTTGGCCGAGCACGGCTGGTCGCTACAAACACAATTCATTGCCCCAACTCTGACCCACGATCTGGCCGAAGAGTGCCGTAAACGTGCCGCTGCCGGTTTATTGGTGCAGGCTGGCGTCGGTCGCGGTGCCTTGGCGGTGGTCAGTGAAGGCCTGCGCGGTGACCATATCCAATGGTTAGATGCCGGCCAGAGCGTCGCCTGCGATCAATTCCTGGCGGTGCTGGATGAGCTGCGCCAAGCCTTGAACCGCGCGCTGTTCCTTGGTCTGGAAGATTTTGAAAGCCACTTCGCCCTGTATCCACCGGGGGCGTATTACAGCAAGCATCTGGACCGCTTCCGCGATGACGATCGCCGCGCTGTGTCGGTGGTGTTTTATCTCAATGACGATTGGCTGGCCGAGCATGGTGGTGCATTGCGCCTGCACTTGGCCGACGGCCGCTTGCATGATGTGCTGCCCCAGGCGGGCAGTCTGTTGGTGTTTCTCTCTGCCGATATGCCGCATGAGGTCCTGCCAGCGACCCGTGAGCGCTTGTCATTGACGGGCTGGCTGCGTCGCCGAGGTGATGCGCCGTTCTGAGTCGCGTCGGCGGCCGGTCAATGGCCCCACACCTTGAAGGTGCCGCGCAGGTCGGTGATGTCGCGCAGTTCGAAAGTGCCCAGGCGGCTTTCGCCGACATACATGTCGGCGGCCATGCGCACGCGAATACGCTGCGCCGGGATGCCGCTGGCGACGAGTTGCTGATTGATTGTGGTTAGATCGGGCAGGGTGAGTTGCAGCTGTTGTTGGCCGCTGGCGTTTCTCACCACATCGATTTTCAGGGTAGGCAGGTTGACGCCGAAAATCGGCAAAGTCAGGCCCAACTGCGCTGCGCCGAAGGCAAAACTGCCGCCGGAGCCGTTCGGGCAACTGGCTGGCGTGGTGCAGCCGTTATCGATCTTCACGTTGCGCAGCGAGGCATAGTTGCCGTCATCCGTCCAGCGCACCTCTTTAATCGTGGCCAGCACGTCGGCGCGGATGCTGATGCCGTCTTGCCCGCTAACTTCGCTCAGGCTCTGGTTATCCATGGGTAGCAGGGCAGCCTGGCTCGGTAGGGCATAGGCTGCCAAGCTGGCCGCAAGTGGTAGGGCGAAGGTGCGAAGTGAGCGGTACATGGGGGCATCCTCTGCTGAATGGCGAGAGTGTGTGCCGGGCCTGGTGCGTGCGCCATTGGGTGAGCCTGCTTCCCGCCGAAGGATAGGCCGGCATGGCGTGCTGAGCGTTGTGCCGACGTGATGCGCTTGGCAATAAGTCGCGCACCCCGTCCCTTTGATCTGCCGGCATCAAGCGCAGTAACCTGACGGTGTTACGGCTGGTGACTGAATGTGAGTGACTAATGCAGAAAATTTTGGTGAGCCGCTGCTTGTTGGGCCAACGGGTGCGCTATGACGGTGGCGCGCATGGCCCGTTTGGGCTGCTTGAGCGCTGGCAGCAGCAAGGGCGGATTGTGCCGCTATGCCCGGAAGTAGCCGGCGGCCTACCGACCCCGCGGGCACCCGCAGAGATTGCCGGTGGCCAGGGCGCGCAGGTACTCGACGGACATTTGCCGGTGCTGACTATTGAGGGCGAGGATGTTACTGCGGCATTTGTTGATGGTGCCGAGCAGGCATGTGCCTTGGTCGCCCGGCACGCTATTCGGATCGCGTTACTCAAAGCGCGCAGTCCTTCGTGCGGTAATCGCGAGAACTATGACGGCACGTTTAGCGGCACCAAGGTGGTTGGTGAGGGTGTAACCGCCGCTGCGTTGCGACGCATTGGTGTGCAGGTGTTCAGTGAAGAGGAGTTGCCCGCTGCCGAGGCTGCGCTGATGGCGTTGGAGCATGGCACCAGTGGAACGATCGACCTGGGCTAGGGTCGACTTCAGGAGCGTTCACCTGAAGGAGTCACTATGAAAGCCTTAATGATTGGATTCGGCCTGTGCGCCACTCTGCTCGGTGCCACGTCGTCGGCCTGGGCAGAGATGCCACGTACCAGTGCGCCAGCGGATGCAGCGGTGTATTTCATTGAACCGGCAGACGGTGCCACGGTGGGGCAGACATTCACCGTCAAGTTCGGCCTCAAGGGCATGGGCGTTGCCCCGGCCGGTGTTGATGTGCCGCAAACCGGCCACCACCATCTGCTAATCGACCTCAAGCAGCCCCCGGCCATGGATCAGCCCTTGCCAATGAGCGACAACGTACGGCATTTCGGTAAAGGCCAAACCGAAACCGAGCTGACCCTGCCACCTGGCAAGCACACCTTGCAGTTGCTGGTTGGCGACAAAAACCACGTGCCGCTAGACCCTCCGGTGATTTCTAAAACGATCAGCGTGACGGTGAAGTAGGGCGTTATTGCAGACATGAAAAAGGGAGGCCGAGGCCTCCCTTTTTCGTTGCTGTGCTGCTTAGAACAGCACGCGGCTGCGGATAGTCCCGCGTACGTGTTGTAGCTTCTCCAACGCCAGGTCGGAGTACTCGGCGTCGACGTCGATGACCACGTAACCAACTTTGTCGTTGGTCTGCAGGAACTGGCCAGAGATGTTGATGCCGTTCTCGGCGAACACGCTGTTGATTTCGCTCATCACGCCCGGCACGTTCTCGTGAATGTGCAGCAGGCGGTGTTTGCCCGGGTGAGCTGGCAGGGCCACTTCAGGGAAGTTGACCGACGACACCGAGGTGCCGTTGTCGCTGTATTTAACCAGCTTCTCTGCCACTTCCAGACCGATGTTGGCTTGCGCTTCGGCCGTCGAACCACCGATGTGTGGAGTCAGGATCACGCGATCCAGACCACGCAGCGGGCTTTCGAACTCTTCGTCGTTAGACTTGGGCTCGACCGGGAACACGTCGATGGCCGCGCCGATCAGGTGCTCGTCCTTGATCGCAGCTGCCAGGTGCTCCAGCTCGACCACTGTGCCGCGTGCTGCGTTGATCAGGATGCCGCCTTTCTTCATCGCGCGGATTTCCTTCTCACCGATCATCCACTGGGTGGACGGCAGCTCAGGAACGTGCAGCGAGACGATGTCGCACATGCCCAGCAGGTCATGCAGTTTGCCGATTTGCGTGGCGTTACCCAGCGGCAGCTTGGTCACCGTGTCGTAGAAAAACACCTGCATGCCCAAGGCTTCGGCAAGTACCGAGAGCTGGGTGCCGATGGAGCCGTAACCGACGATACCGAGCTTTTTGCCACGGATTTCGAACGAGTTGGCCGCCGATTTGATCCAGCCGCCACGGTGGCAGGAAGCGTTCTTCTCAGGGATGCCGCGCAGCAGCAGGATGGCCTGCGCCAGTACCAGCTCGGCGACCGAGCGGGTGTTCGAGTACGGGGCGTTGAATACGGCGATGCCGCGTTCGCGAGCGGCGTCCAGGTTGACCTGGTTGGTGCCGATGCAGAAACAGCCCACCGCGACCAGGCGCTTGGCGCAGTCGAAAACGTCAGCCGTTAGCTGGGTACGTGAACGGATACCGATAAAGTGCGCGTCGGCGATCTTTTCTTTCAGCTCGTCGTCGGAGAGTGCGCCCTTGTGGTACTCGATGTTGGTGTAACCAGCGGCCTTCAGGGTATCCACTGCATTTTGGTGGACGCCTTCAAGAAGAAGGAACTTGATCTTGCTCTTGTCGAGAGAGGTCTTGCTCATCGGAGTGCCTGTTGTCCCACAAATAGTGTCAGGGAGGAGGCCGGGCGCGGCCGGCCGCAGCTCGCAGATCGGCCCAGGGGCACGATTCACGGGGGGCGTATGCTAGCATACGAGCCCCGCGAAACACCTATCCTGGCAGATGAAGCGTGCTCAGGGTGACCATGAATCGTATGAGAGTTCCGTAGATGACTAACCCTGCGCTGATCGAAGAGCTGAAGACCCTGGTTGAGCCCGGCAAGGTGCTGACCGATGCCGATTCCCTCAACACCTACGGTAAGGACTGGACCAAGCACTTCGCCCCAGCGCCGCTGGCGATTGCCTTCCCCAAGAGCATTGAGCAGGTGCAGGCCATCGTCCGTTGGGCCAATCAGCATAAGGTGGCGCTGGTGCCATCCGGTGGCCGCACGGGGTTGTCCGCCGGTGCCGTGGCCGCCAATGGCGAAGTGGTGGTGTCGTTCGACTACATGAACCAGATTCTCGACTTCAACGAGTCCAACCGTACCGTGGTTTGCCAGCCGGGCGTGGTTACTGCCGCTCTGCAGCAGTTTGCCGAAGACAAAGGCCTGTATTACCCGGTGGATTTCGCCTCCGCCGGTTCCAGCCAGATTGGCGGCAACATCGGCACCAATGCTGGTGGCATCAAGGTGATTCGCTATGGCCTGACCCGCAACTGGGTGGCGGGCCTGAAAGTGGTCACCGGTACTGGTGAGCTGCTTGAGTTGAACAAGGATCTGATCAAGAACGCCACCGGTTATGACCTGCGCCAGCTGTTTATCGGTGCCGAGGGCACGCTGGGCTTCGTGGTTGAGGCGACCATGCGTCTGGATCGTGCGCCGCGCAACCTCACGGCGATGGTCCTGGGTACCCCAGATTTCGATTCGATCATGCCGGTGCTGCATGCCTTCCACGGCAAGCTGGATCTGACGGCGTTCGAGTTCTTCTCCGACAAGTGCCTGGATAAGATTCTCGCGCGTGGTGACATACCCGCGCCGTTCGAAAGCCGCACGCCGTTCTATGCCTTGCTGGAGTTCGAGGCCGTCAACGAGGACGTGGCCAATGCCGCCCTCGCCACCTTCGAGCATTGCGTTGAACAAGGCTGGGTGCTCGACGGCGTGATGAGCCAGAGTGAGCAGCAATTGCAGAACCTGTGGAAGCTGCGCGAGTACATCTCTGAGACCATCAGCCACTGGACGCCGTACAAGAACGACATTTCAGTGACGGTCTCCCAGGTGCCGGCGTTCCTTGCCGATATCGACACCATCGTGGCAGGCAGCTACCCGGATTTCGAAGTGCTCTGGTACGGCCACATCGGCGACGGCAACCTGCACCTGAACATCCTCAAGCCCGATGCGCTGAGCAAGGACGAATTCTTCGCCAAGTGCGCCACCGTGAATAAATGGGTGTTCGAGACTGTCGAGAAGTACAACGGCTCGATCAGCGCCGAACACGGCGTGGGTATGACCAAGCGCGATTACCTGGAATACAGCCGCTCGCCAGCAGAAATCGGTTATATGAAAGCGGTCAAAGCGGTTTTCGACCCCAACGGCATCATGAACCCGGGCAAGATATTCCAGCTCTGATAGCTGCGGGGGCTTCGCGGACATGCTGCCTTGGCGAAGCTTTCAGCAAGCAGATTAAATCTTTGGTCGAGACGACAGCCCTTGATGATTCGTCCACTATGGGCGGTCAACGATTCAGACCGTAGGGCGGGCTATCCGCTCTACGCGGCCTGCTCCCATAAAGAGCAGTGCAACGCATTCCCATAAGGAGTTGCCCATGAGCTACCAACACCAGTATGTCGATGGCACCCGTATCCATTTTCCGATGGGGAAGGTGGTGTGCATCGGCCGTAATTATGCCGAGCATGCCAAAGAGCTGAACAACCCGGTGCCGACCGAGCCGTTGCTGTTTATCAAGCCGGGCAGTTGTGTGGTGCCGTTTGTTGACGGTTTTGCTCTCGTTGAGGGCCGTGGTGACGTGCACTACGAGGCAGAAATTGCCGTGTTGATTGGTAAGCCGCTGTCACGCACGCCGAGTACCGAGGAAGTGCGCGATGCGATTTCCGGCTTTGCTCCGGGCCTGGACCTAACCCTACGTGATCTGCAGTCCACGCTTAAGGCGAAGGGCTATCCCTGGGAAACCGCCAAGTCCTTTGATGGTGCCTGCGTCCTGGCTCCTTTTATCCCCGGTGATGCTGTCGAAGACCTGCGCGATATGGGGATTCGTCTGACAATCAATGGCGATGTACGTCAGGACGGCAACAGCCGTGACATGCTCAATCCAATTCTGCCGATGATCCAGCACATCTGTGGTCATTTCAGCCTGCAGCCAGGTGACGTGATCCTCACCGGAACACCGGTTGGCGTCGGGGTGTTGAACAAGGGCGAGGAACTGGTCTTAGAGCTGGTTGGCCATAGTCGCTTCGCTAGCCGTACGCTTTAATAAACGCTCAATTTGCCGCCTAGCGGGCACGGGCACCTGGAGGTGCTTTTTGGCTTGGCGGCATGACCGAAACTTACGCATAGCGCTCTAGTCTGACTGCCATCGTTGTTATGGGTTGTGTGCGATGTCGATCTGGCTTACCCGGTTGCGGGCGCAGCGCTGGCTGGTGCTGCTGTTGGTCCTGCTTATTACGGGCCTGTTGGTGGCGAATTATCTGCACTGGGATGATCGTCTGTCGTTCTGGGCGAAAGAACAGCAGGTGGGCGCTGCCGAGCAGGCGCAAAACATCTGGTTGCCGGGCTATCGGGCGGTTCTGCAAGGCAAGCCATTGCAGGGGCTGGAAGATGACGAAGTCTCCGGGCTGACCTACAGCGCCGAGAGCAACACCCTGTTTGCGGTGACCGGCAAATTCCCGCAGCTGATTGAGATCAGCCTGAATGGCCAGGTGATGCGGCGTGTCGATCTGCATGGCTTTGCCAACCCGGAAGGGGTGGAAATGCTCGCAGATGGCCGCCTTGGAATCATCGATGAGCGCAAGCGTACGCTGACGACCTTCAAACTGGGTGCTCTGACCCGCAGCTTGGAGTTTGCCGACCATCCCTCTTTTGATCTTGGCTTTGCCGATGCCGGTAACAAGGGCTTCGAGGGGATTGCCTGGGACTCACGCAATGAGCGGGTGTTGCTCGGTAAGGAGCGCGGCCCGCTGGGTTTGTTCAGTCTGCCGTTCCCCGGTGAAGGCGGCGCAGCTGGTGTGTTGCAGCCGATGGCCTCGGGGCATCTGTTCCTGCGTGACATTTCCTCACTGAGCTACGACGCGCGTACCGGCCATGCGCTGGTACTGTCGGATGAGTCGCGGCTGTTGTTGGAGGTCAATGCACAGGGCGAGCCGGTCAGCTTTATCAGCCTGTCCCGTGGTATGAACGGCTTGCACCATGGCATCAGCCAGGCTGAAGGCGTGACGATGGATAAGGCCGGCAATATCTATATTGTCAGCGAACCCAACCTGTTTTACGTGTTGCGCAAGGAGCCGGTTGCCGTGCCGGCCGAGTCTGCGGATTAAGTTTGGCTTAAGCACCGATTAAGCCTGGTTTCAGCAACGCCCTCTAGTCTGGCCCCATCACCAACTGATTAGAGGGTTCACCATGAAACGTTTTACTTTAGCTCTGCTGCTGGCTCCACTGTTCTCCACCGCAGTAATGGCTGCTGGTTATACCGGCCCAGGTGCAACGGCTCAGGTCACTACAGTAGCGGCGGCGCTGGATGCGGCGGATGACACGCCGGTGGTGCTGCAGGGGCAGATCGTCAAGCGTCTGCAAGATGAGCTATATGAGTTCAAAGACGCCAGCGGCACCATCAATGTCGAGATTGACGATGAGCATTGGCCAGCCCAGGCCATTTCTGAAACGGCGATGGTCAAGATTAGCGGTGAGGTTGATCGTGATCTGACCAGCCGTGAAATCGATGTTGAGTACCTCGAACTGGTCAAGTAAGCCAGGCCATCCTTTGCCCGCATCAGCCCGAAGCCCTGCTTCGGGCTGATGTTGTTGTGTCGCGAGTAAATCACCATGCGAGAGTTTTTCACCCTGAAGCGTTTGCTGTTGAGTCTGGCTGCGTTGCTATTGCTGTCGCTCACACTTTTCGCCCAGGAGTACCGCCTATTTGAGCGCGCCTGGTTCAATCTGCAGCAGTGGCAACAGCCGGGCAAAGGTCAGCAGGCGTCCATGCTGTTGTCGGATTATCAGGTGGAGATCGAAGCTCAGGTGATCGAGGGCTTGAGTGATGATGTCTCGGCGCTGACCTATGACCCAGACCGTAACAGCCTGTTTACCGTGACGAACAGCCAGGCGCAGTTGATCGAGTTGTCGTTGGATGGCGAGCTTTTGCGGCGCATCGATTTGCATGGTTTTGGCGATGCCGAGGCGGTCGAGTACATCAGCCAAGGGGTGTATGTGATCACTGATGAGCGGCGCCAGCGACTGCTTAAAGTGCGGGTGAGTGACAGCACCACGGCGCTGTATGCCGAGCAGTCTCAGCAGCTGTCGTTGAGCATTGGCCTGAATGGCAACAAGGGTTTCGAGGGCTTGGCCTACGATTCGCTCGGGCAGCGCTTGTTTGTTGCCAAGGAGCGTGACCCGCTGCGTATATATGAAATACACGGCTTTCCACAGCGCGATCCCGGCCAACCGCTGGCGGTGCATGTGGTGGACGATCGCAAGCGTGATGCCGGGCTGTTTGTGCGTGACCTTTCCAGCTTGCAATTTGATCAGCGCACTGGGCATTTGCTGGCGCTGTCCGATGAGTCGCGGCTGGTGCTGGAGTTGGATATTGCTGGGCGGCCGATCAGCAGTTTGTCGTTGCTGCGCGGGCGTAATGGCTTAAAACTTAGCGTGCCTCAGGCTGAGGGTATTGCCATGGATAATCAGGGCGGTCTCTACCTGGTCAGCGAGCCAAACCTGTTTTATCGCTTCAAGAAGTCAGAGTCGTCGGGACGGCGTGCGGAGCTGTTCTCACCGGTTGCAGCAGCCGCGCAGTCTTCCACTCAAAGCCCAATGTCAGGCCAATAGCGGCGCAGGCCAGGCCACCCGCCAATCCCCACCAGATACCTTGGGCACCCCAGCCCAAGGGGAAGGCCAACGTCCAGGCCAGTGGTGCGCCCACTGCCCAGTAGCAGGCCAGGCCGACCCAGAAGGTGGTTTTGGCGTCCTTGAAACCGCGAATCGCGCCCATGGCGATGGTCTGAATACCATCAAAGAATTCGAACCAGGCCGCTATCGCCAGCAGTGCCACGGCCAGTTGCACCACCTCGGCATAGGCACTGTCCGTGGTGTCGAGAAACAGCCCAACCACCCAGTGCGGAGCCAACCAGAACAGCCCGGCAAAACCCAGCATACACAGCGCCCCCAGCCCCAGCCCTAAGCGTCCGGCCTGCCGCGCTTGCACTAGGTTGCCCGCGCCGAAGTGCTGACCGATGCGGAAGGTTACCGCGTAGGAAATCCCCACCGGCACCATAAAGGCCACGTACACCGACATGATCGCGATCTGATGCGCGGCCAGCTGGGTGCTGCCCAGCGCGCCCATACCCAGTGCGGCAAAGGCGAATAGCCCGGACTCTACAGCGTAGGTACCGCCAATCGGTAGTCCCAGGCGCAATAGCTCTTTCAGCTCGGCCCATAGCGGGCGCAACAGACCCTGTGCCAGTGGATAGCCGCTATAGGCGTTGTGACGCAGGATGTGCCAGGCCAGTAACAGAGCCATGACGTTGGTCACGATGGCGGTGACCAGGCCAATGCCGGCAAGACCCAACTGAGGCAGGCCAAGCCAGCCCTTAATTAAGGCGTAGTTGAGGATGAAGTTGGCCAGCGCCCCGCCAATGCTGATGGCCATTACCGGGCCTGGACGGCCGATGGCGCTGGTAAAGCCGCGCAGGGCCATAAAACTCATATAGCCGGGGAGGGCAAATACCAGGGTGGTAAGAAACTGTATGGCCCCCGTGACGTTCTCCGGTTCCTGGCCGAAATACAGCAGTGCGGGTTTCAGGTTCCACAGTGCCAGGCCGGCCATCAGTGCCAGGCCCCAGCCCAGCCACAGGCCATTTTGTGTCAGGCGGGTAACACCGGCGGCGTCCTGCGCACCGTGACGAATGGCCACCAGACTGCCGACAGAGGCAATCACTCCAGCACAGAAAATCGAAACAAAGGAATAACTGGCCGCGCCCAGGCCCCCGGCGGCCAGAGTCGCTGGGCCAAGCAGGCCCATCATTACGGTGTCGGTGAAGACCATCAGCACGTGCGCGAGTTGGGCCGCGACCAGCGGTCCAGCCAGTTTAAGAATGGCGCACAGCTCGCCACGAATAGGTTGCCGCATGATGAGTTCTACTCAGTAAGAAGCTTGCTCGGCTGATCCGCGCAGGCAGAGAATGCGCCTATTCTCCAGAGCCATTCGTGGCGGCACAAAAGGATAATAGCGATGAAAGGCATGACTATTACTCATGGATTGAGCCTATGAGCCGGCGCTTGCCAGCGCTCTATGCTTTGCGCGCGTTCGAAGCCGCGGCGCGACATTGCTCCTTCACTCGCGCCGCCGAGGAGCTGGCGATTACCCAAAGTGCGGTCAGCCGCCATGTGCGCACGCTTGAGGAGCACTTCGCTTGTCGACTGTTTGAGCGCCATGGCCGCAGCCTGCAGCTCACGGAAGCTGCGCGGATGCTGCTGCCAGGGTTGCGTGATGGCTTTGCGGCACTTGAACGGGCCTGTAATACCCTGCATGTGGACGACTCAGTGCTGCGCTTGAAAGCGCCCTCGACGTTGACCATGCGCTGGCTATTGGCGCGGCTGTCGCGCTATCGCCTAAGCAGCGCCAGTGAAGTACAGCTGACCAGTGCTTGGATGGACGTCGACAAAGTTGATTTTCTGCATGAGCCGTTTGATTGCGCCGTGCTGCTAAGCACGGGTGACTTCCCGGATGAATGGGAGCGTGCTGAGCTGTTCGCTGAGTGGCTGATTCCCGTCTGTGCGCCAGAAGCCTTGGGTGACCAGCCCTGGGATTTGCCGCGCTTGCAGGCTGCGGATTTACTCCATCCCACTCCGGATCGCCGTGACTGGCGGCGATGGCTGCAAGCCGTGGGGCTAGCTGATCAGGTGCCACTCAAGGGTGGCCAGGTGTTTGACACCCTGGAGCTGGGCATAGTCGCCGCCGCACGTGGTTATGGCGTATCCATCGGTGATCTGGTGATGGTTGCCGAGGATGTTGCCCAAGGGCGACTTGCTCTGCCGTGGCCCAGCGCAGTACCCAGCGGTTGCAGCTACTATTTGGTTTGGCCCCGAGCCCGTCGCGGACAAGAGCGTTTCCGGCGTCTACGGGACTTTCTGGTGGCCGAGGTGGCGCTGATGCATATGCCTGAGGTAACGCGGATCGAGCCATAAAAGACGGTCAGTTCATAGTTTTCGACGAAATGATGGCCTTTGGCCGCTTTTTTATTGACCCACGAATGCGCTCAAGTATTCTGCCCCGCCGTCGATTAAATGATGGGTTTTAGGCCTTTTTGTGCCTTATATCGGCCGTTTGTGGCCTTGGAGAGTTGCATGGTATCCCCTCGTTCACGAATTGCCTGGCAATTAGCCACAGCATTGGCCTGTGTTTTAGTTGTGTTGATCAGTGCCAGTACGCTGTTCGCACTGCGCTCCCTTGGCCAAGCCAGTCTGGCCACTCGCGAGGAGCACCTTGGTAGTGAGGCGCGTCTGCTGGCAGACCAATTGAGCACTTTCCACAGCAGCCTGCGGGAGAGCACCCAGCGTCTGGCTGGCTTGTTCGAGCGGCGCTTCAGCGGCGGCTTGGTGCTGCAGGGCGGCGATCGGGTCGCTGTGGCGGGTATGCAGACGCCAGTGCTGTCCTTGGGGGCGGCTCCGCTAAACAACAATTTCGCCGAGGTTGATGAGTTCCATCAGCTGACCGCCGGGGTTGCCACGGTCTTCGTACGCGATGGCAACGAATTCGTACGTATCAGCACCTCGCTGACCAAGCCGGATGGCACGCGCGCGATCGGTACCGTGCTGGATCACAAGCATCCTGCTTATCAGCTTCTGCTGAGTGGCAAAGGTTATGTCGGGCGCGCGTTGTTGTTCGAGCGCTTCTATATGACGCAGTACACGCCGGTTCTCGATGGCAGCGGGCAGGTTATTGCGGTGTTGTTCGTTGGCTTCGATTACACCGATGCACAAAATGCCCAGTTTGCTGACCTCAAACGTTTTCGCATCGGCTCTACCGGCTCTCTGGCTCTGCTTGATGATCAGAATCAGTGGCTGGTGCCGCCGGCTGGGGCGCGGCAGCCAGAGCAGGTTGCTAGCAGCATCCGCGCAGTGCTGGCTGACCCGGGTAAGGGGGCTTTCTGGAGTGATGGTGGCGAAGAGTTTTTCAGTGTTGCCATGCCGTTCTCGGGCGGCCCATGGTTGGTAGTGGCTAGCATGCCGAAGGAGGAGATCCAGGCGGTGACTTGGCGTGTAGGCAGCCAACTGGCAATCGGCAGCTTGGTGACGTTGTTGCTGGCTGTTAGCGCGGTTATCTGGCTGCTACGGCGCAAGCTGCGCCCGTTAGGTGACCTTGTGGCGCAGGCGCAGGCCCTTGGCTCAGGTGACCTCAGTGCGCGATTGAATATCACCAGCAACGATGAAATTGCCGAGCTGGCGCGTAACTTCAACCAGATGGGTGAGGCGCTATCGAGCATGGTTGCGCGGATTCGCAGTGCCGCGCAAAACGTCAGTAGTCGCGCTCAGGCGTTGTCCGGATTAGCCAGTGGTGCTTACGAAGGTATCGAGCAACAGTCTGGCGAAATCAGCAGCATGGCCGGCGCCGTCGAGGAGTTCAGCGCTACCTCGCTGAATATCGCCGACAACATGCGTAACACCGAGCGCTTAGCCAGTGAAAATGCGCAGCAAACGCGCATTGGCCGTTCTTCCATGAACGAAGCCTCTGGCGCGCTAGAGCAGATCGCTAAATCGCTCAATGGCACCGCTGAAGTGATCAATACGCTGGGGCAGCGCTCCCAGGAAATCGGCGGGATTGTCAGCGTAATTACCTCTATTGCTGATCAGACCAACCTGTTGGCGCTGAATGCGGCCATTGAGGCGGCTCGCGCTGGTGAGCAGGGGCGCGGCTTTGCTGTGGTGGCCGATGAGGTGCGTAATCTGGCCGGCCGCACACGTGAGGCGACCAATGAAATCTCGACCATGATTGCCAGCATTCAAGGCGAGACCACTAGCGCTATCACCACCATGGAGCAAGGCAAGGTGTTGATGGAGGACGGCCTGCAGCGTAATGCCAAAGTGGCCGATGCCTTGGCGCAAATTGATGAGCAGAGCAATGCCGCGGGCGAGCAGTTTGCCGCAATCACCACGGCCACCAGCGAACAGAGCAGCACGGCTACATTGCTGAGCAGCAACCTGCAGAGTATCGCTCTGGCCAACAGCGAGCAGCGCGAAGTTGTCGCCAACCTGGCCCAGACGGCGCGAGAGTTGGATCAGTTGGCCAACGACCTGCGTCAGGAAGTTGGTCGCTTCCAGTAGGTTTTCCTGTAGGCGTAGTCACTAGCAGAAAGCCCAGCCGCCATAAGTGGTTGGGCTTTTTTTCTGCCCGTTGTTTGGTCCTGTATGCCTGTGTCTCGATGTGTAGGGCTGCGTAAAAAATATTGGACTGTCGTGGCCTGGGTATATCAATAAATATCTTTTATAACAGTGTCTTATATAAGTTTGTTGGTCTGGATTGATTAGGCTAGCGGCCTTTTCGCTTAATATCCCCTTTGAATTGTTTGACATATTTTACGGCTTTGGCAGACTGCCTACAGTGTTTCGCCTGTCGTGTAGGCTTTATGGCGGGCGAACCAGCGGTAAAACAGGAGGGTTTGACGGCCGTCAGTCTTCCTGCCCATAACGGCAGGCCCATGCCTGCCCCAAGGTGATGTATGTCCAACAACAATACGAAACAGCGCCCCGGCGCGCGTAAACCGGTTGTCCTGATGTCCATGGGCGCTCAAGAGCGCAAAGGGCATGCCTATCAAGTCATGACCCACAAATACATAACCCCTCTGGTTGAACTGTCTGGTTGTGTGCCGCTGTTGGCCCCCAGCTGCTGCGGCGCTGATGACATCGACCAGTACCTGTCGATGGTTGACGGTGTTTACCTGACCGGTGCCGGCAGCAATATCGATCCGGCGCTATATGGCCAAGAAAATCTGACCCCCAGTAAAGGCCAGGATCCGCAGCGCGATCTGTTTGATATTCCGCTGATCCGTGCAGCGCTGGCGCGTGGTCTACCGCTATTCGCCATTTGCCGTGGCATGCAGGAAATTAACGTAGCGCTGGGTGGCACCATCCACCAGAAGGCTTATGCAGTGCCAGGCATGAACGACCATCGCGAAGACAGCAGCGCGCCAGTGGATGTGCAATATGCTGACAGTCACACTGTGCGAGCGCTGCCTGGTAGCTGGTTTGCCGAGCTGATGGGCGAGGCTGAATTTCCGGTTAACTCGCTGCACGGTCAAGCGCTGGATCAGTTGGGTGAGGGCGTTGCCGCGCTGGCCCATGCGCCGGACGGTTTGGTTGAGGCGATTCACCTGCCGGCCGCCGAGCAGTTCACCTTGGCGGTGCAATGGCACCCGGAGTGGCATGCTGCAGAGAATCCGCACTCGGTGAAGATCTTCAAGGCTTTTGGCGATGCCTGCCGCGAGCGCGTATCGCAACGCGATTAGCCGCCAGCATCACCCATGAAAAAGCCCCGCATGCGGGGCTTTTTCATATCTGTCACTCAGGCACCACTAGTGCTGGGCCTGTATTGCAACGCTTCGCCTAGGTGGCCGCGACTGATGTGTGCGGTGCTATCGAGGTCGGCCAATGTGCGTGCGACCTTCAACACCCGGTGTGCTGCGCGCAGGCTCAGGCCCAGCCGCTCGCAGGCGTTTTCCAGCCAGAGGCGGTCTTCGTGCTGTAAGTCGCAGTGCTGTTGCACGCCGTTGAGGTCTAAATGGGCATTGGCGCAACCTTGGCGATCCAGTTGCTGCTGGCGTGCCTTGATCACTTGAGCGGCCAGTTCTGCGGTGCTCGGGCCTTGTTCAGTGTTGGGATTCAACCGAGTGGTTTCTCGCGGTACGCTGAGGTGCAGGTCGATGCGGTCGAGCAGTGGGCCGGAGAGTTTGCTGCGGTAGCGCTGGATCTGCTCGCTACTGCAGCGGCAGCGCCCGGACGGATCGCCCAAGTGCCCGCAGGGACATGGGTTCATCGCTGCCACCAATTGAAAACGCGCCGGGAAGCGCACTTTGTCGCGGGCGCGGGCGATCACGATATGCCCGCTTTCCAAGGGCTCACGTAAAACTTCCAAGACTTTTCTGTCAAATTCAGGCAGCTCGTCTAAAAACAGCACACCCTGGTGTGCCAGCGTAATTTCGCCAGGTTGCGGGCGACTGCCGCCACCGACCAGTGCCGGGCCGGAAGCACTATGGTGCGGTGTACGAAATGGTCTCTGTGGCCAGGCGCTCAGCGGGGTGTGGCTGGCGACTGAGTGAATGGCCGCCACTTCCAGCGCTTCCTGTTCATTTAACGGTGGTAGCAAGCCTGGTAAGCGGCTGGCCAGCAGCGTTTTGCCGGTGCCGGGTGGGCCTGTGAAGAGTAGGTTATGCGAGCCAGCTGCCGCTACCAGCAAGGCGCGTTTGGCGGCAATCTGTCCTTGTACTTCGGCTAGGTCCGGGTAGGGCTGCACCTGACGCAGTAAGCCCTGCGCTTGGTAGGGCGCGATTGGGGTTTGGCCATTCAGGTGGGCGGCGACTTCCAGTAGGTGCTCGACGGCAATCACCACCAGCCCTGATGCCAGGCTGGCTTCCTCGGCATTGGCCTTGGGCACCAGCAAGGTGCGGCCTGCGGCGCGGGCGGCAAGAGCGGCGGGCAAGACGCCTTGGACTGGACGTACAGCACCGGACAGTGCCAATTCGCCAAGGCATTCCAGCTCCTCCAATGCGGCTGCCGGTACCTGGCCGCTGGCTGCCAGAATGCCCAGGGCAATAGCCAGGTCGAAGCGGCCACCATCTTTAGGTAAGTCAGCCGGGGCTAGATTCAAGGTGATGCGCCGGGGCGGAAAATCGAAGGCGCAGTTGAGGATGGCGCTGCGTACGCGGTCCTTACTTTCCTTGACGGCGGTTTCCGGGAGGCCGACCAGGGCCAGAGAGGGTAGGCCGTTGGCCAAGTGAGCTTCAACGGTGACGGCTGGTGCTTCAACCCCCACCTGGGCGCGGCTGTGGACTATGGCCAGGGACATCGATCACTCCTTGATCGGCTGATGCATGCGCAGTGAGTGGCTACTCGTTGGCGGCTAAGGCATCTGCGCTGCGGGCTTCCATTTCGGCAACCTTGGCCTCGAGGGCTTCAAGGCGAGCGCGGGTGCGTGCCAGTACGACCATCTGGCTGTCGAATTCGTCCCGGCTAACCAGGTCGAGTTTGCTGAAGGCGCTTTGTAGTAACACTTTGAACTGGGCTTCAAACTCGCCGCGCGGCAAGGGCGCATCGCCATTAAATAGACGCGAGGCGTGAGTGGTCAGGGCATCTAGCAGGACTTTAGGTGGCAGCATGGTGAGGTTCCGTTTGCAGATGGCGGCAGTGTAGCACGCGCCTTTATTGGGCTTTGTGGGGCGACTGTCGCAGGGGAGCACCATCTGCGCACGGTTTTCGCGCGCCGTCCGCCAGGCTTGTGCACTGTTATTGTGCGTGGCGCGTAGGTGGTTATCCGGCAGATAGTCGCTTTTACCGGGTAAATGCATGAAATAAATCATTTTTTACCAATCTGGCAAGCTTTCTGCTTTGTCTCCTGTGACGCATGCACCGATGCAGTTCCGGTGCGTTAGGCGAAGCGGGAAGTGCTTCGTCAGGAGCGGTTGGTGAGTATCGCTGTCGCTGGGTTAGGGCAACGATGCATTACAAAAGCCAGACACTGCGCTTAGACTTGGTCCGGGTTCGCAATTCCTGGGGCAAGTCCACCTACACGGGAGAGAGTTACATGAAGCTAGTCACTGCCATCATCAAGCCGTTCAAGCTGGACGACGTCCGTGAGTCACTGTCGGAGATCGGCGTGCAGGGCATCACTGTTACTGAAGTCAAAGGCTTCGGTCGTCAGAAGGGCCACACCGAGCTGTACCGCGGTGCTGAATACGTAGTCGATTTTTTGCCAAAAGTGAAAATCGACGTGGCTATCGCTGACGATCAACTCGATCGCGTGATCGAGGCCATTACCAAAGCTGCCAATACCGGCAAGATCGGTGACGGCAAGATTTTCGTTGTAAACCTGGAACAGGCTATCCGCATCCGTACCGGCGAAACCGGCACCGACGCAGTTTAAGCCTCCGAACCCCCACGCCCCAGGAGTTAAACCATGACTCTGCGAAAAATCGCAGGGCTAGGAGCCCTTTTGTCCCTCGTTACGCCAGGCCTGGCCATGGCTGACGAGGCTGTGTTGAACAGCGGTGACACAGCATGGATGCTGACAGCCACTGCGCTGGTGCTGTTCATGACTATCCCTGGTCTTGCACTGTTTTACGCTGGCATGGTGCGTTCGAAGAACGTCCTGTCGGTGATGATGCAGTGCTTTGCCATCACGTGCGTCATGAGCATCGTCTGGTTTGTTTATGGTTACAGCCTGGCCTTCGACACCACAGGAATGGAGGCTGGTGTAACCAACTTCAATTCCTTTGTCGGTGGTTTGGATAATCTGTTCCTTAGCAAGCTGACGAAGGAAGCACTAACAAGTGCGTTCCCGGAAAGTATCTTCATTACTTTCCAGATGACCTTCGCCATCATCACGCCTGCTTTGATCGTCGGTGCTTTCGCAGAGCGCATGAAGTTCTCCGCCATGCTGATCTTTATGGTGGTTTGGTTCACCCTGGTTTATGCGCCAATCGCCCACATGGTATGGGGCGGTGATGGTGCGTTGCTGTGGGATTGGGGCGTGCTCGACTTCGCTGGTGGCACTGTTGTGCACATCAATGCCGGTGTTGCTGGCCTGGTGGCTTGCATCGTGTTGGGCAAGCGCAAGGGTTACCCAACCTCTGCAATGGCTCCGCACAACCTCGGCTATACCCTGATCGGTGCAGCCATGCTTTGGGTCGGCTGGTTCGGCTTCAATGCGGGTTCGGCGATTGCTGCTGACGGCACTGCGGGCATGGCCATGCTGGTCACCCAGATTGCTACTGCCGCCGCTGCATTGAGCTGGATGTTTGCCGAGTGGATTACTCACGGTAAGCCGAGCGCTCTGGGCATTGCCTCTGGTGTGGTCGCCGGTTTGGTGGCGATTACTCCAGCTGCCGGCACAGTCGGTCCAGTCGGTGCATTGGTTATCGGTCTGGCAGCGGGCGTGATCTGCTTCTTCTGCGCCACTAGCTTGAAACGCAAGCTGGGTTACGACGACTCCCTGGATGTATTCGGCGTGCACGGTGTCGGTGGCATCGTCGGTGCACTGCTGACCGGTATTTTCGCGGCACCAGCCTTCGGTGGTTTCGGTGAGGTGGAGAACGTGGCCCTGCAACTGTGGATTCAGTTCAAGGGCGTGGCCTTTACCGTCGTCTACACCGCCATCGTTACCTTCGTAATCCTGAAGGTGCTGGATGTGGTGATGGGGCTGCGGGTCAGCGAAGAAGCCGAGTCGGTCGGTCTGGATCTTTCCGAGCACAACGAGCGCGGCTACAACCTGTAAGCACACGGAGTGCGCCCGGAGCCAACCCGGGCGCCTTAACCGAACAGCGCTAAAGCGCGACGGCAAGAGGTGATCTATGGACAACACAGCATTGACTGCATTGCAGTACGGTTTTGATACGTTTTACTTTCTGATTTGCGGCGCGCTGGTGATGTGGATGGCGGCAGGTTTCGCCATGCTCGAATCCGGCCTGGTGCGCGCCAAGAACACCACTGAAATTCTCACCAAGAACATCGCGCTGTATGCGGTTGCTAGCGTCATGTACCTGGTGATCGGCTATCACATCATGTACTCCAGCCCAGAAGGCGGCATCCTGCCAAGCCTGGGCTTCCTGCTGGGCGACGAACACAGTGTTGAGTCGGTTCTGGCGGGTGGTGACGATGCACCTTACTACGCTGCGCGTTCGGACTTCTTCTTCCAGGTGGTGTTTGCCGCTACCTGTATGTCGATTGTTTCCGGTGCTGTGGCTGAGCGTATGAAGCTGTTTGCCTTCCTGGCTTTCGCCGTGGTCATGACGGGTTTCATCTACCCGGTACAAGGCTTCTGGAAGTGGGGTTCAGGCTTCCTCAACGCCGCTGGCTTCCTTGACTTCGCCGGTTCTGGCGTGGTGCACATGGCTGGCGCGACCGCTGCTCTGGCAGGTGTACTGCTGTTGGGTGCACGTAAGGGCAAATACGGCGCTAATGGCCAAGTCAACGCCATTCCGGGTGCCAACCTGCCGATGGCAGCGCTGGGTACCTTCATCCTGTGGATGGGCTGGTTTGGTTTCAACGGTGGTTCGCAGTTGAAGATGAGCACCATCGAAGATGCTAACGCCGTAGCCAACGTGTTCGTTAACACCAACATGGCCGCTGCCGGTGGCTTGATTGCTGCGCTGATTGTGGCGCGCATCCTGTTTGGCAAGGCTGACCTGACCATGGCCCTTAACGGTGCTCTGGCTGGCTTGGTGGCGATTACCGCTGAACCGCTGACTCCAACTGCCCTGCAAGCGACCTTGATCGGTGGTGTGGGTGGTGTGCTGGTGGTGTTCTCGATCCTGGCGTTGGACAAGCTCAAGCTCGACGATCCAGTTGGTGCCATCTCTGTTCACGGTGTGGTCGGTATCTGGGGTCTGCTGGCGGTCTGCTTGACCAACAGCGATGCCACTCTGGGCGCGCAGTTGCTGGGTATTGGCTCGATCTTCGCCTGGGTCTTCGTTTGCAGCCTGATCGTCTGGTCTGTCATCAAGCTGGTCATGGGGCTGCGTGTCAGCGAGGAAGAAGAGTACGAAGGTGTGGATATCGCCGAGTGCGGTATGGAAGCCTACCCGGAATTCACCAAGCGCTGAATTTCTTGGGGTTGAACAAGGGCGCCTTTTGGCGCCCTTTGTTTTTTCTGCATAAGCAGTAGTGCTGGACCTGTTGTGATGAAGCGGCAAGAGCCCCTAGAATGCGCGCCGTTGGGCGCAGATCGCGGATGCGCGGCGCGCAGCTTGAGTAAAACTACTGATTTTTTCCGGCAACGTTAGAAAGTTGACGTAGCTGGGCTATAACTACTCTGCTTTTCGCAAGTCATGAGGTTGGAACATGAGCGACGAAGATCTGGAACACGACGAATTAGACGGCGCTGAAGAAGACGACGGCGAGGAACTGGCTGCTGCCGATGATGGCGATAGCAGTGATGATGGCGATGGTGACGACGAAGTTGTACCTGCCAGCAAGAGCAAGAAGGTCAAGGCTGCGGTTGATGTAGAAGATCTGCCGAGCGTTGAAGCCAAGCAGAAAGAGCGTGATGCCCTGGCGCGCGCCATGGAAGAGTTCCTCTCCCGTGGCGGCAAGGTGCAGGAGGTCGAAGACAACGTGGTTGCCGACCCACCCAAGAAGCCTGATAGCAAATATGGCAGTCGTCCTATCTAGGCGTTTGCCATAAAACAAAAAGCCCGCAGGCCAAAAGCTTGCGGGCTTTTTGTTTTTCAGGCGTAAGGGTGGCAGGGCATAGATGGGGCTCGAAAAGCGCTCAGAGCATTTAGCCGGAGCCGCCCTATGATGCTCAGCCTAGGCCCAGCTGTGTAGCAGTGCTGGTAGCTCCGCGAGGCTGCGGATTTGCGCGTCAGGTTGGTTATCGGCAGCCCAATCCTTGCCCTGTGGGTTGAACCAGATTGCGCGTAAGCCAGCAGCCTGTGCGCCGGCAATGTCATCGCTGGGGTGGTCACCAATGTGCACCGCGTGTTCAGCGGCAATGCCTGCGCGTTTTAGGGCTTCGGTAAAAGGTTTTGGGTCGGGTTTGCCGATGCCCAATTCCTCGGCACACAGGGCAAATTGGAAGTAGTCGGCCAGGCCCAGACGACGTATATCGGCATTGCCGTTGGTGATCACCCCGAGTTGGAAGCGGTTGGCTAACGCCTCAAGCGTTGGATGGACCTCGGCGAACAGCTCAACTTGATGGCGCGCCGCGAGAAACACCTGAAAACCTGCCTCGGCCAGCATCTCGGCATCCGTATGCGAATAACCGGCGTTTTCCAGCGCATGAAACAGGATGCGCCGACGCAGCTCGCTGAGCCGGTGCTTGAGCAGCGGTTCGGCTTGCAGCAAGGCGGCGCGAATCGACCAGAGGTGTTCCACCGGCACAGCGCCGAGCTTTGGTGCATGCAGGGCCAGCCAGTTGCGCAGCGCGGCTTCGGCGTCCTGCATCACGGGGGTGACATCCCACAGGGTGTCATCGAGGTCGAAGGTGATCAGCTGAATGCTCATTCGGCGTTGCCTTTGCGTTTAGCCCTAGGGTGAGCCTGGTCGTAGACCGTGGCCAGGTGTTGGAAATCCAGGTGGGTGTAAACCTGCGTGGTGGCGATATCGGCGTGGCCGAGCAGCTCTTGCACGGCGCGTAGATCTTGCGACGACTCCAGCATATGGCTGGCGAAGCTGTGCCGTAGCATGTGCGGGTGCAGGTGCTGGCCCAGCTCGCGTACGCCTGCTTGGCGCACCCGCAGCTGTACCGCGCGTGGACCGATCCGGCGGCCTTGCTGGCTGATAAACACCGCGCCATCGGCCGGCTTGGCCAGGGCGCGCAACGGCAGCCACTGTTCCATGGCCTGGCGTGCCATGCGGCCGATGGGTAGCTCGCGGGTTTTGTTGCCTTTACCGGTGACGCGCACCAGGCCGGCAGGTAGGTCGAGGCCATCGAGATTCAGGCTGACCAGCTCTGACAGGCGCAGGCCTGATGAATAGAACAGCTCAAGCATGGCCTGATCGCGCAGGGCGATAAAGTCGTCCTCCAGCGCGCCGTCGAGCAGTTGTGCGGTGCGGTCGGCATCCAGGGTTTTTGGCAGGCGGCGTTCACCTTTGGGCGGCATCAGGCCGCTGGCCGGATCGCTTTGGCAGTGGCCTTCGCGGATCAGGTAGCGGTACAGGCCGCGGGTTGCCGACAGCAAGCGTGCCAGGCTGCGACTGGAATTGCCCTGCATATGCAGGCGGCCGACCAGGCGGCGCAGGCGCGGGGTGTCGAGCGCGCGCCAGTGTTCGAGTTGTTCGCTCTGGCAAAACGTCAGCAGCTTGGCCAAGTCATGGCCATAACCGCTGAGAGTGTGGGAGGAGAGCTGGCGCTCGCTGCGCAGGTGTTCGAGGTAGGCGTCCAAGAGGTCTTGCATGGAAGCTCCCTACGTGTGACCGATGCAATGACTGGGATACCGTCGGTGCGGTGCAATAGCCATGTCACGCGGACTTGATGGCTATCGTGTTGTGCAACCCATTCTGGGTTTCAGCGTACCGAGCGCAGTGGTGTGGCAAAGCCGGGTACGACGCGGGCCAGCACTTCGGCGATGTAACCGAGGAATAGCGTACCCAGCGAGCTTTTGTAATGTTGCGGGTCGGCGCTGCCGATGGCCAGCACACCATGCAGGCCCTGATGACTGATGCTGACGACTGCTGCAGAGCCGACTTGCGCGCCGTCTTCACTGCCGAACAGAAACCCCAGCTCATGCTCGCGCAGCACGCCGCAGATGGTCTTGCCGCTGGTTAGCAGGCCGCCGATGGTTTGATGCGCTTCAGCGCTGCTGACCGACTTGCCTACCGGCAAAGGCGCGTCGCTGAACAGGATCAGGCTGACGAAGGGCACCTGAAACTCACTGCGCAAGCTGTCTTCAACGCAGCTGACCACTTCCTCCAGGCTGCTGGCATCGAGCAGATCAAGCACCAGGCGGCGGGTCTTGTCGAACAGGCGGTCGTTGTCGCGGGCCACGTCCATCAGTTGCGAGAGGCGGTGGCGCATTTCGATATTGCGTTCGCGCAGCAGTTTCACCTGGCGTTCGACCAGTGACACGGTGTCGCCGCGTTGATGCGGAATACGCAGCTCGGGTATCAGTTCGTCGTGATCGATAAAGAACTCCGGGTGCAGGCGCAGATACGCGGCAACTGTCTCCGAGTCCAATGGCTTGGGTGAATCCGGCTTATCGGTCATAGGCGAACCTGTCCTTCGTACACACGTACAGCGGGGCCAGTCATCATAACGGGCTGGCCTGGGCCTGCCCACTCGATGCTCAGCCTGCCGCCGGGCAATTCGATTTGTACCGGTGAGTCCATCCAGCCCTGACTGATTGCCGCTACTGCCGCCGCGCAAGCGCCGGTGCCGCAGGCCTGGGTTTCTCCTGCGCCACGTTCCCACACGCGTAGTTTCGCGCGCTGGCGGTCGACTACCTGCAGGAAGCCAACATTGACTCGCTGCGGGAAGCGCGGGTGGTGTTCGAGTTGTGGGCCAAGGCTGTGCACCGGGGCGCTATCGACACTGTCGACGCGCAGCACCGCGTGCGGGTTGCCCATCGACACGGCGGCCAGCTCGACCTGCTGATCATTCACCGCAACCTGGTAGCTCAGTGCTTGCTGTTCGGCCTGGAACGGGATCTGCTCCGGCACCAGGCGCGGTGCGCCCATGTTGACGCTGATCTGCCCGTCGGATCGCACGTCCAGCTCGATGATGCCGCCCTTGGTCTCCACGCGGATCTGCTTTTTCACCGTCAGGCGCTTGTCCAGCACAAAGCGCGCAAAGCAGCGTGCGCCATTGCCGCATTGCTCCACTTCCGAGCCATCGGCATTGAAGATGCGGTAGCGAAAGTCGACATCCGGGTTGCTCGGCGGTTCGACTAGCAGCAGTTGGTCGAAGCCCACGCCAGTGTGGCGGTCGCCCCACTGCTTGGCGTTCTTCGGCTGGATATGCGCGTGCTGGCTGACCAGGTCGAGGACCATAAAGTCGTTGCCGAGGCCGTGCATCTTGGTAAAGCGCAATAGCATGAGCGTGTCCTTTTAGCTCGCGGGCGGCAGGCAGTTTTCGCCTGCAAAGAGCTCGCTGAGCGTCTCGCGACGACGCACTTCGAAGGCCTGTTCACCATCCACCATCACCTCGGCGGCACGGCCGCGGGTGTTGTAGTTGGAACTCATGACAAAGCCGTAAGCGCCTGCGGAGCACACGGCCAGCAGGTCACCTTCGGCGAGGGCCAGCTCACGGTTTTTGGCGAGGAAGTCACCAGTCTCGCAGATGGGCCCGACGATGTCGTAGTTGCGCGTCGCGCAGTCGCGTGGCTTCACTGGCACCACGTCCATCCAGGCCTGGTACAGGGCTGGGCGAATCAAGTCGTTCATCGCCGCATCGACGATGGCGAAGTCCTTGTGCTCGGTGTGCTTGAGGTACTCGACCTGGGTCAGCAGTACGCCTGCGTTGGCGACAATTGAGCGGCCCGGCTCAAACACCAGCGCCAGATCGCGGCCGGCAATGCGCTCGCGTACGGCGGCGATATAGTCGCCGGCCAACGGTGGTTGTTCGTCGCGGTACTGCACACCGAGGCCGCCGCCGAGGTCCAGGTGTTTGATCTGGATGCCGCTGGCCGCCAGGTTGTCGATCAGCGCGAGCAAACGGTCGAGCGCGTCGAGAAACGGCGGCAAGCTGGTTAGCTGCGAGCCGATGTGGCAGTCGACGCCAACCACGTGCAGGTTCGGCAAAGCAGCGGCGCGGGCGTATACGGCCGGCGCATTGGCGATAGCGATACCGAATTTGTTTTCTTTCAGCCCGGTAGAAATATACGGGTGAGTGCCGGCGTCGACGTCCGGGTTGACTCGCAGCGAGATCGCGGCGGTTTTGCCCAGTTCTGCGGCAACCACTTGCAGGCGTTCCAGCTCGTCAGTGGATTCGACGTTGAAGCAATGCACGCCGACTTCCAAGGCGCGGCGCATGTCATCGCGACTCTTGCCAACGCCGGAGAAGACGATCTTGCTCGCCTCGCCACCGGCCGCCAGCACGCGCTCCAACTCGCCACGGGAGACGATATCGAAACCCGCGCCAAGGCGTGCCAAGACATTCAGCACGCCGATGTTGGAGTTGGCTTTGACGGCAAAACAGACCAGGTGCGGCATGCCTTGCAGTGCATCGGCATAGGCGCGGTACTGCGCTTCAATGTGCGCGCGCGAGTAAACGTAAGTCGGCGTGCCGAAACGTTGGGCGATGGCGGACAACGCCACGCCTTCCGCGAACAGCGTACCGTCGCGGTAGTTGAAGGCGTTCATGTGCTGTCCTTATTCGGTCTGCGCAGGTTCAGCTGCTGGTTCAGCCTGTGCCGGTACTGGCTGGCTTTCTTCTGGCAAGAAAAGTGGGCCTTTTTGGCCGCAGCCAGCGAGCAGTGTGCTGATAGCAACCACGGTGAAGAGGGCAGTAAATAACCGCTTCATGATGAAATCCCTGTAATAAAGCATGATTGCGCCGGAGTATACCGACCCCCCGACGCCTTGCCTATGCGCCGGGCTTCCCG
Organism: Pseudomonas sp.; assembly: GCF_046581935.1. Classification (GTDB taxonomy): domain Bacteria; phylum Pseudomonadota; class Gammaproteobacteria; order Pseudomonadales; family Pseudomonadaceae; genus Aquipseudomonas. The sequence continues at coordinate 60,547 of NZ_JAYGFK010000007.1, read as the reverse complement.
TCTGGCGGGGCTTTGCCTGGATCTTTGGGCTAAGCGCCAAGCTCCGGCGATCAGGAGGGTGAATGGGCTAGGTGCTTGTTATGAGTCGTTCGGTACGACTTGAAACGCTCGCGGCAATTGCCGGGTGCCGGTATAGGTCTGCAATAAATCTCCGCGCGTTTGGCGCTTCATGCGCGTACCCTGCTGCGGCTTTTGCGCGGGAGCGGGTTATCCTTCAGTCGGTTTGCTGGATTAAACGCGCCCGCTATTACCTGCTGCGCCTTGCCTAAGTTGGCCCGTCAGGCTTTCATAGCGCCAGTTTCCAAGACTTTGTAGTCGCTGATTTTTTGAGGTAGTCGTAATGAGTTTGACCGAAGCCCGCTTTCACGATCTGGTCGATGCCACCCAGCAGGCGGTGGAAGATATTTTCGATGACAGCGACCTGGACCTGGATCTGGAGAACTCCGCCGGTGTGCTGACCGTGCGTTTCGAGGGCGGCAGCCAGTTGATCTTCAGCCGTCAGGAGCCACTGCGCCAACTTTGGCTAGCGGCGCGTTCCGGCGGTTTCCATTTCGATTACGATCAGGCCAGTGAGCGTTGGATCTGCGACAGCAGCGACGAACAGTTGGGTGAAATGCTGGCGCGTATTGTTCTGGAACAGTCAGGTGCCGACCTTGAGTTCGAAGAACTCTGAGGCGGCAGGCGAGCCTGTTGTCTCGCCATGCAGGCGCCAGTGTTGCCTTGATGATCAGGATGTTTGCCTGGGCTGTGGCCGTACGCTGCAAGAGATTCTTGATTGGAGCAAAGTCGACCCGCCGCGCCAGCGCGCGATTTGCGCCGCTGCTGAGGCGCGTCTACAACAGCGTCATAGCTGGCCTTGAGCGGGTGGTCTTGTTTATTTAAGTGGCTGTGTTACGGTCAGCCCACTACTTGCAAAACCCCATCTTCGTGATGGGGTTTTGCTTTTTTCACGATCCGTAAAGGGGAAATGCCCGCACCATGACCAGCACACCTTCGCTCACCATCACCCGTCTTGATCTGCAGCGTCTAGAGCATTTGCTCGACGGTTTGGATGATTTCGGCCCTGGCGCTGTGGCTTTGCAGGCTGAACTCGATCGTGCCGAAGTGGTTGGCCATGACGAGGTGCCGGCTGGTGTGGTGACCATGAACTCACGGGTACATTGCCGTGAAGAAAGCAGCGGTAAGGATTATCACCTCACCTTGGTCTACCCGCAGGATGCCGGTGGCGAAGGCTGCGTATCGATTCTTGCGCCGATTGGTACGGCATTGCTGGGGCTGTCGGTCGGCCAGCATATCGATTGGGCTGCGCCCGGCGGCAAAGTGCTAAAACTGACGCTGTTGGCAGTGGAATACCAGCCGGAAGCGGCGGGCGAGTACACCCGCTAACGCCTCCTCTGCGCCCGGTTGCGGCCGGGGCTCACCTATCCAGGCACCGGCTCATGTTGGCTGCTGCGCGCGGGTTAGCTGCTGGCAAGCTACGCCATAGGTCTGCAGATCAATACTGCGCTTGAACAACTGCTGTACGGCAGGTTGATGACTGATGCCGATCAGTGTGCAGGCGGGTAAACGCTCGCGCAGGCGACCGAGTAATTCGCAGGCCGCCTGCTCATCGAGCTGGTTGGTGGCTTCGTCGAGGTACAGCGTATCCGGGCGATAGAGCAGGGCGCGGGCCAGGGCCAAGCGCTGCTGCTCACCGCCGGAAAGCTCCCGACCCCATTCGGTGTTCCGCGCCAGATCTGCCGTGAGCTGGCCGAGACCAACATCCTTCAGTGCGCCAATCAGTTCGAGGGCGGCTGGAATCTGCGTCGCCGGATAGGCGAGTAACTGGTCCAGGCGACCGCTGGCCAGATAGGGTTTTTGTGGCAGTAATAGGCTGCGCCCGCCTGGTAGCTGCCAGGTACCGCGGTGATGCGGCCAGAGCCCCATCAGGGTACGCAGCAGGGTGGATTTACCCAGGCCGCTGTCGCCCGCCAGGCGCAGCCATTCGCCCGGACGGGCCTGCAGTGTCAGGTCGCACAGCAATGCTTCACCCGTGGGCCGCAGTATATCCAGCGCGTAAGTAGCGAGTGCTTCGCCGCGCGCGAGCTGAATGGGCGGCAGTTGCGCCATGGCCTGCTGGAATTGGCTCAGGCGCTGTACCGTGGCGCTCCACTCCATCAGGGTGCGGTAGGAATAGATAAACCAACCCAGCGAGTCATGTACCGCGCCGAAGGCCGTGCGGATTTGCATCAACCCGCCCAGGGTGATGGTCTTGGCCAGGAACGCAGGCAACGCGAGGAACACCGGCACGATATTGCTGACGCGGTCATAGCCGACGGTGAAGGTGCCCAGCTTCAATTCCCGACGCATCAGGTCGCGCCAGTTGTCGGCGATGGCGGCGAAGCTTAGCCCCAGGCTCTGCCGCTCGGCCTGTTCACCGCCGTACAGGGCGATCTGCTCGGCATGGTCGCGTTTGCGCAGCAGGTCGGCGCGAAAGGCTGCCTCGCTGCGCTGGCGTTCGTAGTTGAGGCCGTGCAGCGGATGGCCTAGCCAGTGAGTGACCAGGGTGCCGATCAGGGTATAGATCACCACGGCCCAGACCAGGTAACCGTCGAAGGTCAGGCTGTAGTCACCGAGTCTGAAAGTCTGGGTGCCGGAGAGTTGCCAGAGAACGCTGATGAAGGCACCGATCTGCAGCGTATTGATAAACAGCGAAACCACCAGGCCGACGGTCTTGTCCGTCAGCAGGTGTACATCCTCGGCGATGCGTTGATCCGGATGATCCGGCTCGCCGCTCAGACCCAGCCGGTAGTAGCGACGCTCGCCCAGCCAGTGATCGAGTAGGTGGTCGTTAAGGTGCTGGCGCCAGCGCAGGATCAACTCCTTGGTCAGCCAGTTCTTCGACACGATCACCAGGATCAGCGCACCGATGGCCAGTGAGTAAGTAGCCATCAGATCGAGCAGGGCGCTGCCATTGAAGGTCGCCAGGGTGTCGTAGAAGGTCTTGCTCCAGGCGTTGATATAGACATTGACCTGGACGATGCCGGCGCCCATGACGAACACCGAAGCCAGCAGTAACCAGCCCGACCAGCCGGCGCGGCTGGCCCAGAAGGGGCGGGCCAGGGCGAAGAACAGGCGCAGGGTTTTCATGATTCTGCGTCCTGTACCGGCAGCACTTGCAGGCGCACTTGATTGGCCTCGGGGAAAAGCTGGCGGGCCAGACGCTTGAGGGCTGCAGGCTCAAGCGCCGCAGGCAACTGGTGTTGTTGGCTGAGGTAACGCGGGTCGTTCCAGGCGCGCTCGCTGAGGATCAGGCGGTGCAGCTGGGTGCTGGGATCCTTGCGGCGCTGGGCTTCCTGGCGCTGTAGCTCGCGGCGCATCGTGGTCACGCGCGCGTCGTCGATGGCCTCCGGCAAGCTGGCGAGGGTTTGTCGGGCCAGTTGCCACAGCTCGTCGGCGCGCTGTGGATCACTGCTGAAACGCAGTTCACTGTCGATGCGCTGGTGCTCGGGGCTGAGTTCGCTGTCGAAGGTCAGGCTGTAGATACCGCCAGCCTCGCCGCGCAGCCGTTGCTTGAGCTGGGTGTTGGCGATTTCACGCAGCGCCGCCACTCGTGCAGCATCTGCCGGGCTCCATGGATACGCCTGAAAACTGCCCCCATAGAGGCTGGTGCGCGGTTCCTGGGCGATGGCCAGGGTGGCCTGGCGTTGGCCCGGCTGGCGAGGGCTGGGCTTGCTGAGTAGTTGCTCGCCCCGCGGGATACCGGCCAGGTAGCGGCTGACCAGCGTACGCAGCTCGGCCTCCGGTAGATCGGTCATCAGGTAGTAGGTCACCGGCGCGGCGGCTTGGCGGCGCCATTCGGCTTCCAGCACCTGCCGGCTGAGCTGGTCGATTTCCTGGGTCGTCGGCTCTTGCCAGTCATTCTGGCCCTGCTTGAGCTCACGCCAGGTGGCGTCTTGCGCTCTGCGTACATGATCGCGTTGGCGCAGCACGCTCTCACGCAGGTCATCCAGGCTCTCGCGATAGGCTGTGTCGTCCAGGCGGCTGCGAACTTGTTGCGCCTGGTAGAGCGCCAGTAGGCTTGCCAGCTGTGCGGGCTCGGCGTTGCCCTGGGCTTCCAGGCGCTGCGGGCCTTGGGTAAAGGACAGTTGTACAGCTTCGCGCTGTTTCCAGGCGCTGAACTGCTCGGCGCTCCAGCCCATGGGCGGCATCTGCAGGGCTAGCTGGTTGGCGATCTGCGCGCGCCAGGCTGGCGCGCCCTGGTGCATAAATCCGGCACCGGAATCGACGCGCAGCTGTGCTTTGCCGTCTGCTCCCTTTGCACGCAGCCACACCAGGCGGTCACCATTGCTCAACTGCCAGTGTTCGACGTTTTCAGCGGCAAAGCGCCGACGCGTATCGATACGGCCAGCCGCTGCGCTGCTGTGCAGCGTAGGGATAGCCACTGTCACCTGGGCGACTGGCGCCTGCGGTGCGGCGAGTTGGCTGGCTGTCCAGTCACGAGCCTGCAGCTCGACCCTGTCGGCGTCAGGCAGGGTCAGCGGCGTACCGCCTGGCGCGCTGAGTTGCAGCACCCGATCCGGGCTGGCGAGCCAACTGTTGATGCGCTGGTGCAGCTCGCGGCTGCTGATGCTGTCAAGGTTGACGAGGGTGTTGCGCGCGATGGCGGCAGGGTCTTGCAGTACCCGTTCGCCCAGGGTGGCGTCATTGAGTTGCCGTACCCATCCGTCGAAATCCCGGGTCACCGGCTTCGCCAGCATGCGCTCGGCGATCTGCCGCACCTCATCCTTCACCGCTTGCACATCAGCGTCGTACGAGGCGTGCTGGCGCACCCGCTCAAGCTCGCGCAATACGCTCTGCAAGGCCTGCTCATGTCGCTGACCTTTGACGCTGGCAGCCACTGCCAGTACACCGGTGCGCCGGCCGATCTGGGTCTTGACCGCGGTCAGGCTGGCAACGCCTTCATCCCGCGGTTGGCGGCGCAGTTGCCGTGACAGCAGGCTGAGCGCCAGGCGATCAAGCAAACGCTCACGCCCGCCGGCCTGGTTTTGCTGACGAATATCCAACTGGCGGAAGCGGAACAGCAGGGCGACCTGGTTGCTGCCGCTCTGGCTGTCCTGCACACGGAAGACTTTCAACCGGTCATCCAATGGCAGTTCAAGGTGCTCGCGCGATGGGCGTTCACCGCGTGCGGGCGCGCCGAAGTGCTGCTCGATCTGTTGGATCATCTGCTGCGGATCGAAGTCGCCGACGATGTTCAGCACCATATTGTTCGGCAGATACCAGCGCTGCTGGAATGCTTGCAGCGCCGCCAGCTGCGCCTGCTCGATGGCTTGGCGATTGCCGATGGTGCGGTGTGCCGGGTAACGCGAACCGGTGCGCTGGGCGGCGGTGCGTTTGGCGTTCATGCGTTGTGCCACGCCGAGGCCACCGCGCCATTCTTCGATCACGATGGGGCGCTCGCGCTGCAGGTCGGCCACGCTGTAGTCGCCCGCGAAGGCCATCGTCGACAGCGCTTGCAGGGCCAACGCAGTGCTCGCTGTGCCATCGGGCGGGCTGAGCAGGTATTGGGTGCGTTCGTAGTTGGTCACCGCATTGAAGTGGCGTCCCTGTAGCCAGCCGGCTTTCTGCAGACGCTGGCGCACATCAAGCGCATCGCCGCCGTGGCTGTAGAAGGTCAGGTGCTCAAGCATATGAGCGATGCCGACTTGGTCATCGGTTTCGTCCACCGAGCCGGCCTGCACTGTCAGGCGTATATCCAGGCGGCCTTTTTGCGCATCGACGGGGATCAGGTTGTAGCGCAAGCCATTGGGCAGCTCGCCACGGCTGACGGCGGGGTGCCAGGGCAGTGGTGTATCGCCGGCGGGCAGGTGGCTACAGGCACCAAGCAGCAACGCTGCCAGTGCCGCGAAAAGGATTTTCACGGGATACATGGAGCGCACCTTTTTAGAATTGGTAGCCGACTTCGAGCCAGTATTGGCGGCCGGTTTCGTAGCTGATTACACCGGCGGTGTTACTGACGATATTGTTGACTTTGTCTGTGACGTTGGTGACATCTACTGCCACGTAAGTCGACTGTGAGCCGCCCATCGGCAATGTCCACTTGACCCGGGTATCCCAGGTTGGTGCCGCACTTACTTCGCCAACTTCATAGTTTTCGTAGGTGCCGCCATTGATCGTGATGTTTTCAGGGTTTGCCCGGAATATCTGTTCATAGGCACCCCGATAACGCAGGAAGTTTGTCCACGCTAGGTTCAGCGCCGGGATGCTGGTGACCGTATTCAGGCGGGCTGTCCAGGGGCGGTTGAAGTTGTTTGCAGGCAATTCGCTGTAAGAAATCAGCCGGCCATCAAAGTAAACATCTTCGTCAGCCAGGCGGTCTTCGTTGAGCAGGTCATCGTAATTGCTCTGTGGACTTTGTGTACGGTTCCAGTCCAGGCCGAGCATAAAGCTGGTCATGGTGCCTGCGAACCTGAGGTTTTCGAGCGGAGTGACGGTCAGGGTTACGGTCTCGCTGCGGCTTTGCCCTGCGTTGGTGTAGGTGTAGTAGTTGTCGATGGCGTCGACGCCATTACCTTGCTCCAGTCCCAAGTAATTGGCGCGGCTGCGTACAACCTGATCCTTGCCGTCGCGGTGCACATATTTGAGGTCAAATTGCAGGCCGACCAGCCGCTGTGAAAAGCCCACCATCCATTCGTCGTCGTAGGGGATGTCGAGCTGGCGGAAGCTGTTCTCGTCTACACCAAAGTTGGTCCATGGACCAAAGTCGCGAATGGTGTCGGTGCTCGAGTTGAGACGCGTGGCGCGCCAGCGCAATGACTCGCGCCCGTCCGCGAGGCGGTATTTGAACAGGTTGCGGCCGTAGTAGCGGTTGAGGCCTGCTGTGAGCACGCTGGTCTCGTCACCGAAGAAGTCGTAGCTGGCGGCAAAGCGTGGGGCTATGGTCTTTTTGTCCATGTAGTCATCGGCATCAAAACGTACGCCGGGGCGCAGCTTCAGGTTGCCGATTTGGATGTCGTCCTGCAGGTAAAGCGCATAGTCGATTTGCTCAGCCTCGACCTTGCCAGCGCGCACGCTGTTCAATAAGCCAAAGTACTGGCGTTCAGGGGTACCAATAGCGTCCACGCTGATCGAGCAGTAATCATTGTCCAGTTGTCCGCTGGCGGTCACGCAAGTGCTGCTGCTAGTGGCATTACTGCGGCGCAGAACCGACGCGCTAAGGGTGTCTTCTGATACCTCATAAGAGGCTTTTTGTCGGCGTACTTCCATGCCAAAGGACAGCGTGTGAGCTGAGCCTGCCAGGTCGAAAGGAATCGCCTGGATATCCAGGTTGTATTCAAGCCCGCTCTGCTCTTGTTCGATATCGCCCATGCCCCCCTCTATGCTGGTGGAGCCGGCGTAAAGTACGCCGTCACGGAAGGGGTTGCCCCAGTTCTTTTCTTGCGACCAGCGCCATTGTTTGAGAGTGCTGCTATCGGCATCCCGCGAGCTTTGCACCATCTTGTAGGCAAACTGTTGGGTATAAGTGAGCGTGTCGCCGGTCCAGATTGTCTTGAGGGCAGCGGTTTGCCCGCCCTGGTCAATGCGAAAGCCCGAGTCTCGCTGGTTGCTCTTGAAATAAGTGTTCTCGGCGGGGGCGTCGACTAGGGTCAGGGTCATGTCTAGGCGATCGCTGGGCGTCCAGAACGCTTTGATCATCTTGTTTTCGATAAGGCGTTCTTGGTTGTGCTTGGTCTTGTCGCCAGCACTTACAAAACCGCCATCGTATGAATACAGGGGTATTTCCGAGGTTTTGCGCACGAAGTTGCCGATCAGTCCGAAATTATCGGTCAGGTGGCCTTCAAGCATGACGCGAGTGGTGAGTTTTTCAAACTCCGGTTGGTTGGAGTAGGTACTCGATTTAGCGAATTCCTCATCGCTCATTTGGTCGTTGTTGATGTGGTAACGGGTCCAGTCAGACTTGGTCATCTGCGCAGAAACCTTGCCATGAAACTCTTTGCTTGGCCGGCGTGTTATGGCATCGATAACCCCACCATTAAACCGTCCATATTTGGCCGAGACGTTGGAGTCATAGACCCGGACCTCTTCCAGCAGGTCAGCGTCCAGGGCGATACCAAATGCATTGCTTGGCAGTAGGTATTGCCCATTGACGTCGCTGCGCGATCCCGAACTGGCCCCCGGATCAAGGTCGTTGTTGATGCTGATGCCATCCACCATAAAGTTGTTCTGGTAGAACTTGGCACCGTTGATGCTGATGTCGGCCGGGTTGATCTCGCCGGGGGTATTGGAGCTTTGCTGGGTGGTGTCGAAGCGCACGCTGGGGTGCATTTTCAGCATGGTGGTGAGGTCGCCGTTGCCGCCGGCGAAATTCTCGATGGCGCGCCTATTGATTACGGCCTCGCCCTGAAAATTGTGATCGGCTTTGCCCAGTACCACGATGTCCGGTGTCTGCAATGCCGCAGGATCCTGGGCACGGTAATCCGGGTCGACTTCCAAGGTCAGGCTGTTGGCCGTGCTCACGCGCCAGCGCAGGCCGCTGCCGCTGAGCAGGCGCTGCAGGGCGTCCTGGGTGGACCACTCGCCGCTGGTGCCCGTCGAGTGGCGCTCGCTGACCAAATTACTGTCCACGCTGATCTGCAGACCGGCCTGCTGAGCAAACTCCAGCAGCGCGCTGGCCAGTGGCTGTGCGGCCACCTCGAAGGCTTGGCGCTGGGCCAACTGCTCTTGCAGGGCGTCGGCCTGGGCGGGCAGTACCTGGATCAGCAGTAAGGTCGCCAGGCTGACTTGGTTCAGCCAGCGGTAGCGGTTGGGTGTGGTCGGTGCAGAGGTGGTCATGCAAGCGTCTCCCCGAGTGGTGCAAGGTTGATAGCGTTATTTGCGAACGCCTCTCACTTGCGTCGCAGCCAAGAGACGGCTGGCGGGAGATTTTTTTCAGAATTTACTGCGTTATTTTTCAGGAGGGCCCTGAATCACCCGCAACCAGGGACTGTAGGCCTTGATATGACCGCCTTGTGGGGCGACCAATGCCTCTAGCGCTGCGTCCGGACGAGTGAGGTCAAAGACCCCGGTGACGCGACGTTGGCCCAGTGCGGGATCGTCCAGCATAACCAGGCCTGGCAGGTGTTCGGCCAGTTGCTCGAGTATCTCGGTCAGGGGTTGGTTGTTGGCAACCAGCAGGCCTTTGCGCCACGCGGCCATGGCCCCCAGCGCCTGCTGACTCAGCTGTGCCTTACCTTGGCGGTGGTCCAGCTCCAGGCGATCACCTGCTGTGAGGGGCGTCTTGAGCTGGCTTGGTTTAGTCTGCGGGTCATTGACCTGCACACTGCCATGCTCGACGGCCACGCTTGAACGTTCATTGCCTCGCGCCACGGTGAAGGCAGTACCGGTAACGGTGACAGTGGTGGTCCCGGCCATGACCCGAAACGGACGTGCCACGTCGTGGCTGACCTGAAAGTACACGCGGCCCTTCAGCAGGGTGACCTGCCGCTGGGTTGTGTTGAGCTTAACCTTGACGGCGCTGCCGCCATCGAGGGTGAGTTGGCTGCCATCGCTCAGGCTAACGCTTAGCCGCTCGCCTGGCGGGCTGTAGTAGTCGGCTTGCCAGGTGGGCCACTGCAGTACAAGCACCAGCAGGCAGGCGGCGATGGCTGCGCCGCCACTAAGTAAGCGTTTGCGCCGCCGCAGTGGCCGGCTGCGCGGCTGCATAGGTGGCGGTGTGCTGGCGGTGTGCTTTGCAGGCGGTGTGGTCAGTGCGCCGCTAAGGTGCCAGACCCGCTGGGCGCGCTGCCAGGCACGGGCATGCGCAGGGTGGGCACCGTACCAGGTGTTGAAGGCGGCGTGCAGGGCGCTATCGTGCGGTTGTGCGTGCAAGCGCAGGTGCCAGTCCAGTGCGGCCTGCCAGGCGGGGTCGCTGGCCAGGTCATGCGCAGGGACCTGCGCTGCGGGCGCGGGCGGTTCAATCAATGGCGGCTCAGTCTTCATGCTCACCCAGGCACTGCGCGCAGTGTGTCATGGCATCACGTACCAGGCTGTGCACCAGGCCGACCGACACGCCGAGGTGCTGGGCGATCTGTTGCAGGGTGTAATCGCCCAAACGGTGCATTTCAAAGGCTATGCGTGTGCGGTCGGGCAGCTCCAGCAGCGCTTTGGCGATCATCTGCAGGGCATCCTCGTCACACACTTGGGCTTCGGGTGATGGGGTGGAGGCGACCAGTTCGCCAAGGCGAGTGGCACTTTCAGGTTCGCGCTGTTCGGTGGCCAAGCGACGGCCGGCGTCCAGCGCCAAATTACGTACGATACGGTAGAGGTAACCGAGCGGGTTACTCAGCGTGTGGTCGCTACGGGTATCGGCAAAACGTAGCCAGGCGTCTTGGACCACATCTTCAGCCTGGGCGCGGCCGCCAGCAATCGAGCGCGCATAGTCGATCAAGGCGCGGCGATGGCTGAGGTAGAGGTCCAGCTTGGGGTCGTTCACGGTGGTAGCAGCTGCTAAAAGCAAGGTGTCGGCATTATATGCAATCAAGAATCAATATCAATTGTATTTCTTCAGGCCTTTTGTAAGGCCTGATTCAGAGCCGCTTCCAAGCGGCTCTTGTAGCGCAGGTAATGCACGCTTTGCATATGCCCATCACCGAGTACCGCGGATAGGTCCAGGTCGGTGATGTAGCAGGGGTAGCGCGCGCCGTCACGGCGCTGCGCGAGGATATGTTGGGCCACCGCCGCGAACAGATCGCCGGCGTATTCCAGTTCAGAAAACTCTCGATGATTGCAGTACAGCGTGACGTGCGAGCGTCTGTGGCCATCTGCCGGCTCGACAATGGCCTGCACGTCGTAGAACGGGTGGCTGATCGGTGACAGTGGCGGTGGTCGCCGCTCCAGGCGCTGCGCGCGCAGTGGCGCATCTGGCAGCACTTGGTAATACAGCACTTCAAGCGGTTGATGCGCCGGCAGATTGTCCAGGGGCAGCAGCGCATTGCGTCGGTACAGCACCGACTGCAGAAAGCGCTGCAGGGGTGTCAGCAGGCTTTGCTCGTCACGAAACGGCATCTGTTGCCGCCACAACGCATTGTGTTCGTCGAGCACGCTGAGCTCGGCCGTCTCGTTGGACTCGTTGAGGCGATAGAACACTTGGATGCACTGCGCACGCCCAAGCGGCAGGATCAGCGCCAGGTCTTCACCTTCCAGAGCACTGCGGTCCAGGTGCAGCTCGCTGTAGCCGGGCAACTCCTCGCCAAGGTGTTCGATTAGTGTCGGCAGGTCTTTCAGGCTGGTGTGGCGAACATGACCGGGCTTGAGTTCGAGCACGTGGTACTGCTGCTTGATCTGCAATAAGTAGCGGTTGGTCTGTTCGCTACTGAAGCTGTCGAGGGTTGTGCGGAACAGCTCCTCGACCCGCTCGGCAATCGCCGTGGCGCGGTTGCGGCAGAAGCAGCGCACCTGCAGGTTGGGTTTGCCGCCGCTGCTGGGCAGGTTGTTGAGGAAGTCGCGCAGGCAGTTAAGCAGCGCCTGCGGGCCGTCATAACGGCTTACCAATAGCTCGTTCCAGCTGTTCAGGGTGACTTGGTCGATGGTCAGAATCAGGTTTTCGCGTACCCCGGAATAGCCCAGCGCATCCGTGCGCCCGGTGGTCATGTGCATGTTCATCTGGCTGAACTGCTTGAGCGGGTCGACGCCGACGTTGACCAGTAACAGCACTTCGCGGGGCACGCTGGCGCTTAGCAAAGCGGCTTCATCGACTGCTGGCAGCGGCAGGGGGATCGCTTGCTGCAGGCTACTGAGCAAGTTGGTCAACTCGAAATCGGTTAAATCGCTGCTGCCGGGATGCAGTGACAGGCGCGTGCTGTTATCGATCACACCATTGCGCTGGCACCAGGCGAGCAGTTCGATGAGTTCGCGCGCGCGTTTGAGCGGTGAGAAATCTGCCAGATCCTGAGCGCTGACACTGCCGCTGTAGAGCGCCCAGAGGGTTTCATTGGGCTCGTCCGGGCTCGGGCTTTGCGCCAGGGTCAGGGTGTCTTCGGCAAGGTCCGGGGCGATGCCGGGGTTGATGTATTCGATTTTGCCGGATTTGCGCTCGAAGGCGGCGTACAGCCGGCGGCCGAGGATGCCTAGGTCGCGGCTGTTGAGTGAGCTGCCGACGTGCTCGCTACGGGCGAATTCGGAAAGGAAGCGGTAGCTGTAGGTTAGTTCGTTGACCAGCATGCGGCGCTCGGCACTGACTTGGCGCACCTTCCACTGGCTGCGGCTGTCGAGCATTGCTAGTTGGCGGCTGTCCCAGTTCCAGTCGCGGGTGAGGCGCTCAAGCAGCAGACGCTGCCAGCTTTTGCGGTTGTTGCGCGGCGGGCGGCTAAGTTTTTTGTCGACCTTAAGGTACAGGCAGCGGCGGATCAGCTCCAGCCGTTCAGACTCGCCGCGGGCCTTGAGGTATTCCTCCAGGCGGCGGTAAACCACGATGTAAGGGTCGAGCTCATCGACGTCGAGCCGGTTGGCGAATACCGCCTGCTTGAAACGCAGCGACAGGCATTCAACCTTGGGGTGTTCGCTGGCGTAAACCTCGGTCAGGAGCAGTTTGAGCACCGACTTGTAGGGTGACTCAATCCCCTTGAACAGTTGCCACATACCTGCGCCAATAAACTCTTCTGGCGGAATGCGCGCCAGGTGGCCGAGATCGAGTACGTCTTCAGCGCGGATAAAGCGCTTGGCCAGCAGGGTGCTGGTGTAGTGCTGGTAACGCTGTTCTTCATACACCGGCACTAGCCACCACAGCGGTGTGCGCCCGCCGAGCCAAATGGCTGTGCGGTAGAACTCGTCGAGTAGCAGGTAGTGTTGGGTGGTGCCGCAGTCATCCGAGGTCAACTGGGCTTCGCGCTCACCTTGGGTGAAGCGCGCAGGGTCGATCAGGAAGAAGTGCGCTTCGGCACCGAAGGTCGCCGCCCAGCTTTCCAGAAGCGCGCATTTTTTGCCCAGTTCGTCTACCTGTTGCTGGCTAAGGTCGCTGGCATGGCACACCCATAAATCCATATCGCTCTGTTCTGCCTGGGCTACGGTGCCCAGGCTGCCCATCAGGAACAAGCCGTGAATTGGCAGGGCCTGGTTGCCACGATAGGGTTTGTAGGCGAAGGAGCGGGTCAGGCGTTGTACTTCAGCGAGCAGGTTGTCATCCGGCTCGAAGCCGCTGAGGCCGGCGGGAGTTAGCCCGGATACATAGCCCGGTAGCAGTGGATGATTGACGTGGAGCAGGAGCGGCAGAAGCTTCAGCACCAGTTGCTGGCGTGTCGATAGAGCCTGCATGGCGCGTTGCAGGCGGGTTTGGTTGATTGTGAGGAAGCGCGCACGCAGCTGGGTCAGTACCTTGCGATCAATACCGTCGTCAATGTCTGGGCGAATTTCCTGATTGCGCGTCATGCTCGTGCTCGCTAGGGCGGTGAAGCAAGCCTATCAGCTGCCTTCGCTCTTGAAACCTGTTGATCAGTACGTGCAGGCATCACGCGTGCTGTGGCAGGCCGCGCGGTTAAGGTGCGCAACATTGGCGAAGCGTGGGCGTATATCGCCGGAGAGATGTGCCAGTTTACTTGCGGCGGTGTGCAGCAGAGCGCACAGGTGCTGTGCCGTGTCTGCTGCTATATCGCTGATAGGTCTGGCTGGAAGGTTATGTCAGTAAGGCGGGTTCTTGCGTGAGGATAGTTAGCAGGCCTTGAGCGTGTTCGGCTGCATCAATGCCCAGGCTGGTCAGGTAGCCGCCGTCAGGCTGGCTGATCAGGCCTTTTTCATGCAGGCGGGTAATCGCCCCTTGGGCCTTGAACGAGGCGTTGTTGTGCACCTTGAGCCCCTCTTGGTGGTTGCTCAGGTTGTACATGGCGAGGATTTCAAGTTCGTCGATCAGGTCTGAAGTAAAGGCTTTCATTGTGACTCCGTCTTGTTGTTATGCCTGTCCAGCAGTGTAGTGGCGTGTGCCGTAGCTTGCCGAGCAGGAAACTGCCAGTTATCAATAATTTTTTGGTAGGTGCCGTTTTTTCTGATCTGCCGCATGCCTTGGTCAAAGCGCTGCATAAGTGCTGGCGCCTGTGGGTGGCGGCGGGAAAAGCTCAGGTACAACTGTGGCTGGTGAACGGTGGCCAGAGCGACAAACTGGCCAGCAAGCTCCGGATTCTGCTGGATCAGTGCCTGGGCAGTGCCGCGAAAGGCGACAACGTAGTCAACCCTATTACGCTGCAGCATGAGAAAGCCATTAAGGTCACGGCGGACCGGGATGCGCTGAATGTCCTGGCGCGCGTCGAAATGCTCGCCGTAGGTATAGCCGATGGTTACTGCCACGCGTTTGCCGGCCAGGGCATCGAGATTTCTCAGCGGCGCGGCACCCGTGCGCGCCCAGAGCAGAATGTCATCGCTGAACAGCATTTCCTCTGGCAGCAAAAATTGCGCTTCGATTTGCGAATTAGGCGAGGTGTTGAAGCAGGCCGCAAGTCCGCCGCTCCGGGTCATTTCCATGCAGCGTGAATAGGGGTAGTGGACGAGATCAATAGGTGTGCCGCTGCTAGCGAAGGCGGCGCGTACGATGTCCACCGACATGCCCACGATTCGCTCATCACGCCAGGCACTGTAAGGGTACCAGTCGTCCTCGGCCCCAATGCGCGGGGTGTCAGCTGCCACGTCTCCAGCCCTGGCCAGTGAGCCGAGCAGGGTAAGCAGAATGCCGATTTGCTCGAGCGAACGGATCATCGGGGGGCTGCGCCTTATGGGGTCAGGTTGTCTGAGAGCCTGGTTGCGGTTTGCTTACCTTGCGGGTCAGTCGTTGTGAGCACTCCGCTGCATTGCTTGATTGTGGTGCATGGGGTGCTAATACACTCTCTGGCAAGCAATCTGCTTGCCAGGCTGAGCGGCGGGTATGGGTTCGTGCCGCTTAGTTTTCTTCCGGTAGCTCGGGCAGGGTCCGCAATCCCAGTTCATAGCGGGCGAGATCAAAAGGGCGGTCATCGCGCAGCATGGTGTCGATCTCATCAGCCAGCACCAGCGCCATCAGCTCAATGATTTCATCGCGTTCGTAGCCGACCAGGGTCAGCTTGTTCAGTACGGCCTGGACGAAGGCCGGCTCGCCCGCTTCGAGTTGGTTCTCGATGGCTTGCGTCAAGGTGTCTTGGGCAAAATCTTCATCGTCTTGTTCGCTCATGATGGGCTCCTGAATGCAGTGGTTTTAGCCCTGGGCAAAGTCCAGCAGGGCTTGGCCGGTAAGGCGGTAAGTGGTCCATTCATCCTGCGCGCGAGCACCGAATGATTGGTAGAAATCAATCGCCGGCTGGTTCCAGTCCAACACCGACCACTCAAAGCGGCCACAGCCTTGGCTGACGGCCAATTGCGCCAAGTGACGCAGCAAGGCTTTGCCTGCACCGACGCCGCGTTGTTCGGGCGTCACGTAAAGGTCTTCAAGGTACAGCCCGTGTTTGCCGAGCCAGGTTGAGTAGTTGAAGAAGTACACGGCATAACCAATGGGCTGACCCGCGTACTCGCAGATCAGCGCGCGAGTGCTGCTGTCGGGCCCAAACAGGCTAGCTTGAATGCCGGCCACATCGGTTTTCACTTCATGTTCAGCTTTCTCGTAGATCGCCAGATCGGTGATAAAACGCAGAATAACGGCAGCGTCTTCAAGGGTGGCGGGGCGGATTTGCAGGGGCATTAGGTGGGCTCCGAAGTGTGGTTGAGGGCACTAACTAGCCCGGCAGGTTTGCTAGAAAATGCTCGACGGCTTGCCGTGAATCCAATCGCACATAACGCTGCATTGGCGGTGCATTACGCATCTCGTGGCCATAGCGCTGCCGGTAGATGTGATAGCGGGTCCAGGCCCAGACTAAAATTGAATGCTTGGCGGTGAGCTTGAACAAGTTGCCCCAGCGCTCGCGGTTACCGTTCCAGAGCGTCTGGCGCAGTATCAGGCGCTTGAGGGTTCTTGGGATCAGTTGGCGCATCACGGTAGCTCTGGGTAGGTCGAGCCAGATCACCATGTCCGAGCGTTCGAGCACCAGTGGGCGTACCGCTGAATAGTTGCCTTCGACTACCCAGCCATCACCTTGTAAGGCCTCGGTGGCCGCTTGCTGGAACTGCTCTGTAGGGAGCGATTGCCAGTCAGGTTGATGGTAGAGCGCATCCAGTTCGACATGGCGGTAGCCCAGTTGCTGTGCCAGGCGGCGCGCCAGGGTGGTCTTGCCCGCGCCGGAGCAACCGACCACCGAGATACGCCGTCCTGGCGACTGGGCTGGCATATCAGCGTACGGCGAGCAATTCTTTGCCGCGCACTACTGCCGCGCGCACCTGATTCGGTGCGGTGCCGCCGATATGGTCGCGGGCGTTGACCGAGCCTTCCAGGGTTAGCACGGCGAACACGTCCTGCTCTATCTGCTCGCTGAACTGGCGCAGTTCTTCCAGGCTCATCTCGGCCAGATCTTTGCCAGTGTCCACACCATATTTCACCGCATGGCCGACGATTTCGTGGCAGTCACGGAATGGCAGACCTTTGCGCACTAGGTAGTCGGCAAGGTCGGTGGCGGTGGAGAAACCACGCAGCGCCGCTTCACGCATGATCGCGTGCTTGGGTTTGATTGCCGGGATCATGTCGGCAAAGGCACGCAGCGAGTCGCGCAGGGTGTCGGCGGCGTCGAACAGCGGTTCTTTGTCTTCCTGGTTGTCCTTGTTGTAGGCCAGCGGTTGGCCTTTCATCAGGGTTAGCAGGCCCATCAGCGCGCCGAATACGCGGCCGGTCTTGCCGCGTACCAGCTCAGGGACGTCGGGGTTTTTCTTCTGCGGCATGATCGAGGAGCCGGTGCAGAAACGATCCGGTAGATCGATAAATTGGAACTGCGCGGACGTCCACAGCACCAGCTCTTCGGAGAAACGCGACAGGTGCATCATGGCAATCGAAGCTGCAGCACAGAACTCGATGGCGAAGTCGCGATCCGACACGCCATCTAGGGAGTTGCCGCCTACAGCGTCGAAACCCAGCAGTTGTGCAGTGACTTCGCGCTGGATTGGGTAGGTGGTGCCGGCCAGTGCGGCGCTGCCCAGTGGCATACGGTTGGTGCGCTTGCGGCAATCGACCAGGCGTTCGTAGTCGCGGCTAAGCATCTCGAACCAGGCCAGCAGGTGATGGCCGAAGGTCACGGGTTGGGCGGTCTGCAGGTGGGTGAAGCCGGGCATGATGGTTTCCGCCTCACGCTCGGCCTGTTCCAGCAGACCCTGCTGCAGGCGGGTGATTTCGCCGAGGATCAGGTCGATTTCGTCACGCAGCCATAAGCGGATGTCGGTTGCCACCTGGTCGTTACGCGAGCGGCCAGTGTGCAGCTTCTTGCCAGTCACGCCGATGCGATCAGTCAGGCGTGCTTCGATGTTCATGTGGACATCTTCAAGGTCGACGCGCCAGTCGAACTGGCCGGCCTCGATCTCGCCCTGAATGGTCTTCAGGCCGTCGATGATGCTGTCACGCTCGGCATCGCTGAGTACGCCGACTTTGGCCAGCATGGTGGCGTGGGCAATGGAGCCCATGATGTCGTGGCGATACAGGCGCTTGTCGAACTCGACGGAAGCGGTAAAGCGGGCAACAAAGGCATCGACTGGCTCGCTGAAGCGGCCGCCCCAGGATTGATTGGTTTTTTCAGTGCTCATGGGCTTCACTCGGCTGGTGCGCTAAAACGGGCTGGCCGCGCGTAGCGGCCGGCAAGACGGGAAAGTGTGCCGATAATAACAGGCTGGCCGGTAAATTCGCCGCGTCGCGTTCTCGGTGTTGGCGACTGGGTTTGGCCTAGGCAATGTCGTGCCGTTCACAGTTTTATCGTGGCGAGGGCATTTGAGGGCTTTATTTTGCCCGGACACCGCTAGCTATCTTGCTGCCGGGGCGGGCCGCGCGGAAACTGCAGCGATGAAAATAAAATCCACAGCAGCAGAAAAACAGCCGCCACTGGTCGACGACTTCTTCGTCCCTGAACTGTGCGAACCGGAAGCCCTACTGAGCATGGTGTTGCTGGCTGAGTTGCTGGTATTGGTGCTGGTTTTGTCCGACCCCATGCTGCCCGGCTTCGACTGGATGCGTCTGGCGCTGACGTCGCTGTTTGTGCAGTGGATTGTGCTGCTGTCAGCTGCCGTACTGTGCCGTTTGCGCCCACTGATGGCGCGCATGCCGGCGGCCACGGCGGGAGGTTTGTGTTGTGCGATTGTGGTTGCGCTGAGCCTGATGTGCACTGCCGTGGCGGACTACTACGATTTGGGCGGGCCACTGCCGCGTGCAGGCGAGGTCAATCTGTATCTGCGCCACGGCCTGATCAGTCTGATTATGTCGGCACTGCTGCTGCGCTATTTCTACCTGCAGAGCCAATGGCGCAAGCAGGAGCAAGCCGAGCTGCGCGCGCGTATCGAGTCGTTGCAGGCGCGTATCCGCCCGCATTTTCTGTTTAACAGTCTGAACAGTATTGCCAGCCTGGTGGTGGTCGATCCGTACAAGGCCGAACAGGCGGTGCTGGACCTCTCCGACCTGTTCCGTGCCAGCCTAGCCAAACCGGGTAGCTTGGTGCCCTGGCGTGATGAGCTGGAGTTGGCGCAACGATATTTATCGATTGAACGCTATCGGCTCGGCGAGCGTCTACAGTTGCAGTGGGAGATTGTCGATGTACCGGATGATCTGCCGATTCCACAACTGACATTGCAGCCTTTACTGGAAAACGCCTTGATCTATGGCATACAGCCACGCATCGAGGGTGGCTTAGTGAAGGTAGAAGCAAGTTATCACGAGGGAGTATTCCAGCTGTGCGTGAGCAATCCATACGAACAACTCAGCGAGCCGCCAGCATCGCGCGGCACGCATCAGGCGCTGGCCAATATCGATGCACGCCTGGTGGCACTTTTTGGGCCTCGGGCCAGTCTCAGCGTTGAGCGCCGTGACGGTCGCCACTTCACTTGTCTACGCTATCCTTGTGCGAGACCCAAGCAGGAAGCCCGTGCATTATGAATGTCCTGATTGTCGATGATGAACCCCTGGCCCGTGAGCGCCTGAGCCGCATGGTGGGCGAACTCGATGGCTATCGCGTGCTTGAGCCCGCGGCATGCAATGGCGAGGAGGCGCTGAGCCTGATCGAGAGCTTGAAGCCGGATGTGGTATTGCTGGATATCCGCATGCCAGGTCTGGATGGTCTGCAGGTTGCCGCCAAATTGTGTGAGCGTGAAGCGCCACCGGCAGTGATTTTTTGCACCGCCCATGATGAATTTGCCCTTGAGGCCTTTCAGGTCAGTGCGGTGGGTTATCTGGTCAAACCGGTTCGTGCGGAAAGTCTTAGTGAGGCGTTGAAGAAAGCCGAACGGCCCAACCGCGTACAATTGGCCGCCCTGACCCGCCCGACAGTGGACAGCGGTGGTGGTCCGCGTAGCCATATCAGTGCGCGCACGCGCAAAGGCATTGAGCTGATTCCGCTGGATCAGGTGATCTATTTCATTGCCGATCACAAATACGTGACCCTGCGCCATGTCGGCGGCGAAGTGCTGTTGGATGAGCCACTAAAGGCGCTTGAGGACGAGTTTGGTGATCGCTTCGTGCGTATTCATCGCAATGCTCTTGTCGCCCGTGAGCGTATTGAACGCCTGCAACGTACTCCGCTCGGGCATTTCCAGCTATTCCTCAAGGGCATGAACGAGGAAGCGCTGATTGTCAGTCGCCGGCATGTGGCCGGGGTGCGCAAGTTGATGCACAACCTTTGACGTAATCGGCCGGCCCGGATGACTCCGGGTCGCACGCCTGACTTGGGCCAGCCTGTTATTATCCCCGGCAGTTCGTTTTCTGGAATTGCCCATGACTCGCGAAATTCGCATCGCCACCCGTAAAAGTGCGCTTGCCCTGTGGCAGGCTGAGCACGTTAAAGCCCGCTTGGAACAGGCGCACCCTGGCCTCAAGGTCAGCCTGGTGCCCATGGTTAGTCGTGGCGACAAGTTGCTTGACGCGCCGCTGGCGAAAATCGGTGGCAAGGGCCTGTTTGTTAAAGAGCTGGAAACCGCGCTACTGGAAAATCAGGCCGACATCGCCGTGCATTCTATGAAGGATGTGCCGATGGACTTCCCCGAAGGCCTGGGTCTGTACTGCATCTGCGAGCGGGAAGACCCGCGCGATGCGTTTGTCTCCAATACATATGCCAGCCTTGACGCGTTGCCAGCTGGCAGCGTGGTGGGTACGTCGAGCCTGCGGCGTCAGGCACAGTTATTGGCGCGCCGTCCGGATCTGCAAATCCAGTTCCTGCGTGGCAACGTCAATACCCGGCTGGCCAAGCTGGATGCTGGAGATTACGACGCCATCATCCTTGCCGCCGCCGGCCTGATCCGCCTCGGTTTTGAGGCGCGTATTCGCAGCTCGATTAGTGCTGAAGACAGCCTGCCGGCCGGTGGCCAGGGTGCTGTGGGCATTGAGTGCCGTAGCGCCGACAGTGAAATCCATGCCCTGCTGGCACCGTTGCATCACCGTGACACCGCGCTGCGAGTGACTGCTGAACGCGCGTTGAACAAGCACCTGAACGGCGGCTGCCAAGTGCCAATCGCCTGTTATGCCGTGCTGGAAGGCGAGCAGCTGTGGCTACGTGGCCTGGTTGGCCAGCCAGATGGTTCGCAGTTGCTACGTGCCGAACAGCGTGCCAGTACGGCAGATGCCGAGCAGTTAGGCGTACAGGTGGCCGAAGCCTTGTTAGCTCAGGGTGCTGCGGCCATTTTGCAGGCCGTATACGGCGAGGCCGCCGCCGAGTGACCGGCTGGCGTTTGCTGCTGACGCGGCCGACTCAAGAGTCGGCCGCACTGGCTGCAACCTTGGCGCAGCAGGGCATCTACAGCAGCAGCTTGCCGCTACTGGCGATTGAACCGCTGAGTGAAGATGCTGAACAGCGCGCAGCAATGGTTAACTTGCAGCACTACGGTGCGGTGATTGTGGTGAGTAAGCCGGCCGCGCGCCTGGCGCTGGATCTACTCGCGCGCAATCAAATATGCGCACCTGCTGAACAGTCCTGGTTCAGCGTAGGCGCGGCCACTGCACAGATTCTCACAGAGCATGGCCTGAACGTGTATTACCCCGAGCAGGGTGATGACAGTGAGGCGCTGCTTGCCCTGGAGCCGTTGCGGCAGGCGCTGGCGGCGTCGGTTAACCCGCGTGTGCTAATTTTGCGCGGTGAAGGTGGCCGAGAGTTGCTGGCCGAACGCTTGTGCGGCCAAGGCGCGCAGGTGGACTATCTGTCACTGTATCGTCGGGTGCTGCCGGATTACCCGCCAGCGGCATTGGCCGAGCGGGTTCAGGCTGAACGCCTGAACGGCCTAGTGGTCAGCAGTGGGCAGGGCTTTGTGCATTTGCGCGAGCTGGCCGCTGATACCTGGGCCGAACTGGCCCAGCTACCCTTATTTGTACCTAGCCCGCGAGTTGCTGAGATGGCCCGTGCGGCGGGCGCACAATTTGTTGTGGATTGTCGTGGTGCGAGTGCCACGGCGTTGCTGGCAGCGTTGCAAGAGCAGCCTGCCCCCGACCTCTGACGCAAAGGATGGATACGTGAGCGAAGCAACTACGCCGAAAGAGCAAACCCCGAAAGAGCATCAACAGACTCCGCTGGATGCCGCCACGGACAGACCTGGCTCGCCGGTTCCCGCCACGAGCAAGCCGGCTTCAGGTGGTAACGGTCTGGCGTTGCTGGCGCTGTTAATTGCGGCGGCTGGTGCGGGTGCCGGTGGCTGGGGGCTTTGGCAGCTGCATGAGCTGGATGCTCGCGAGCAGCAGCAGTTGAGCCAAGTGCAAGCAGCGCGTAGCGATGCGCAGCGCCTGCAACTGGCTGGCAATGAGTTGAAGGGACGGCTGGATCAACTGCCAAGTGTTGATGAGCTGGAAAGCCGTCGGCGTTTGTTGGCGCAGTTGCAGGGCGATCAGCAGCTACTCAACCAGCGTCTGGAATCCGTGCTTGGGGCAAGTCGCCAGGATTGGCGTTTAGCTGAGGCTGAGCATCTGTTGCGATTGGCCAGCTTGCGTCTGTCTGCATTGCAGGACATCAACAGCGCCACCGCGCTGGTGCAGGCTGCCGATGACATTCTGCATGAGCAGGATGATCCCGCAGCGTTTGCTGCACGTGAGCAGTTAGCCAAGAGCCTGGAGGCGTTACGCTCGACCCTCAACCCTGACCGTACTGGGTTGTTCCTGAAACTCGGCGCATTGCGTGAGCAGGTCGTGCAACTCAACGCCCAGGCACCGATTTTCAGTGGTGAAGATGGCGTGCTCAGTGAGCTGGCCAGCGAGGGTTCTGCTGAACCGACATGGTGGCAGCGCGGCCTGCAAACGTTGTCGGAATACTTCCGTATCGACTTCAACGCTGATCAGAATATCCGCCCACTACTGGCTGGCCAGAGCCTGACCCAGGTGCGCCTGGCGCTTAGCCTGGCCCTGGAGCAGGCGCAGTGGGGCGCATTGAATGGCCAGACTGAGGTCTTCCGCCAGGCCTTGCAGCAGGCGCGT
Source organism: Pseudomonas sp. (assembly GCF_046581935.1). Classification (GTDB taxonomy): domain Bacteria; phylum Pseudomonadota; class Gammaproteobacteria; order Pseudomonadales; family Pseudomonadaceae; genus Aquipseudomonas. The sequence goes on along the minus strand of NZ_JAYGFK010000007.1, from coordinate 38,073 downwards.
GAGGTGTTGGATGCGCATTTCGATGTGGATAACCCCAATACCCGTGCCTTGCGCGCGCGTATCGACGAATTGGCTACCCAGCCGGTTGGCGTGACGCCTCCAGACTTGAGCCCGGCACTGAATGCCGTGCAAGCCTATCTCCAGGCTAAGCAGGCCGCGCGTAGCCAGCAAAAAGTCGAGGCGGAGCCAGCCGCTGCGGATGATATCGAAGCGCAGTTGCAGGAGGCTCCGCAATGAAACGCCTCTTCTGGTTGTTGCTGATCCTCGCGGTGGTTGCCGGCGTTGCCTATTTGGCTTGGTTCGGTCAGCCCTTGATCGAGCACAAGGGCTATGTGCTGATTGCCTTTCAGGGCTTGCGCTATGAGTCCAGCGTGTGGGCTTTTGTGGCGTTGCTGCTGGTGCTGTGGTTGCTGGTTTATCTGCTACGCCTAAGCCTGCGTTTGTTAGTGACGTCGGGTGGTCTGCTTAACCCTTGGTCGCGGCTGCACAGCCGTCGGCGTGCGCGTCTGGCGTCCGAGCAGGGTTTTCTCGATCTGGCTGAAGGTCGCTGGGCGCGGGCGCTTCGTCACCTAAAACAGGCGGCAAAAAACTCGCCACAGCCTCTCAGCTATTACCTGGGCGCGGCGCGCGCGGCCAATCAGCTTGGGCATCATGAAGACAGCGATGAACTGCTGGAACAGGCACTTAATCGCCAGCCGCAGGCAGAGCTGGCGATTGCCCTGCAGCATGCCGAGTTGCAACTGGCGCGCGGGCAGACCGATGCTGCGCTGGATACATTGCAGGCCATGCGCTCGCGTCATCCGCATCATCATCTGGTGTTGCGTCAGTTGCAGCAGCTTTACCTGCAGTCCGCCAATTGGTCGGCCTTGCTTGGCTTGCTGCCTGATTTACGTAAGGAAAAAGCCCTGGGTAATGCTGAGCTGAGCGAGCTGGAACTCCAGGCTTGGCGCGGCCGCTTGCTAGAGGCTGGGAGCCAGGAGGGCGTTGATGTGCAAGCTGCTCTGGCAACTCTGCAGCAGACCTGGCAGGCCATGTCGGCGGCGCAGCATCAGAAGCCTGAACTGGTGGCTGTATATGCCGAGCAACTGCGGCTGTTGGGTGGCGAAGCTGAAGCGGAAGAGCTGCTGCGGCACTTCCTCAAGCAGCATTACGACACCGCCCTGGTTCGCCTTTATGGCTTGCTCCATGGTCGTGATCCGAGTCGTCAGCTGCAGGCGGCAGAGGGTTGGTTGAAACAACACCCAGACGATGCTGGGCTGTTGCTGACCTTGGGGCGGTTATGCCTGCATAGCCAACTGTGGGGTAAGGCCAAGGATTATCTGGAAAGTAGCCTGACCTTCCAGCGTCACCCGGAAAGCTGTGCTGAATTGGCCCGCCTGCTGGCGCAATTAGGCGAGTTGGAACGCAGCAATAGCCTGTATCAAGAAGGCCTGTATTTGCTTGATGCACGTTTGTGTCCGCCGGCATTGCCAGGGGCCAACTGACTTAATCGCTGATCGAGGTATTTATGCGCGCGCTGTTACTGCTTTGTCTGGTAACGCTGCTGGCCGGTTGTGCCGGCCCTCAGGTGGATGATTATGTCCATGAACAGCCGGCGCTTGAGCTAAGTGACTACTTCAATGGCGAGTTGCAGGCGCGGGGCATGTTTCAAAACCGTTCCGGGGAAGTGGTAAAACGCTTCCATGTGGTTATTACCGGCACCTGGCATGGTGATGTGGGTGTGCTGGATGAGCGCTTTACCTACAGCGATGGCAGCACCGAGCGACGCGTCTGGACCCTGAAAAAACAGGCCGATGGCAGCTGGCGCGGCACTGCGGACGATGTTGTCGGTGAGGCTGTCGGGCATGTTGCCGGCAACGCCCTCAACTGGCGATACAAGCTGCGCTTGAAGGTCGATGACTCAACCTATGTGGTTGATTTTGATGATTGGATGTTCCTGATGGATGGCCAGGTTATGCTCAATCGGGCGCGCATGTCCAAGTGGGGGGTTGACCTCGGGCAAGTCACCCTGAGTTTTTATAAGCCGGCAGTTGCAGCAAAGAGCGATTGATAGCAAGTTAAACGCTTGTATGAAGTTTTCTTCCCGGTCGCCTTGAAGGCTAGAGCTGGCGGGAATAATCTGGCTCGCAGTACCGCCGGAAAGTTGCCGTTTCCCGGTTGTCTTCCCAGACTTGGCGGCGATTGACAAAAAAATGTCTCCGGCAGGCGAACAACACTAATAGCAATAGGGAAGTAGAGGTCATCATGCTCGAGAGTTGTCAGAACGCCCAAGAACGTTGGGGTGGGGTTCACCTGCTGATCGACCGCTGGCTACAGGAGCGCAAGGAGCTGGTGGAAACCTATGTGGCCATCAATGGCACTGCACAGGCGCCGAGCGCTGATGCTCTGCAGCACTTCTGCGAAATACTGGTCGACTACGTGTCGGCTGGCCATTTCGAGGTATACGAGCAGTTAACCAATGAAGCCAAGGCATTTGGTGATGAGCGTGGTCTGGAATTGGCTAAGCAGATTTACCCGCGCATCGAAGTGATTACCGAGGTTGCATTGGCCTTCAATGATCGTTGCGATGGTGGCGACTGTCGTGATTCGGCGGCCTTGCTTGATGAGTTGAAACGCTTGGGGCAGTTGCTGCATGAGCGTTTTGAGTTGGAAGATTGCCTTATCGAAGTTCTCCACAACGCCCACCAGGAGCAGGCCGCGCCTGCACTTTGACGGATTGACTGGCTATTCCTTGGTGTCGAGCAGTTCCAGTTCGAACACCAAGGGTGAATAGGGCGGAATAAGATCTCCCGCGCCTTCTGCGCCATAGGCCTGGGATGATGGAATTACCAAGCGCCACTGTGCGCCTACCGGCATTTCCTGCAAGGCGTCGCGCCATCCGTTAATTACGCTATCCAGGTGAAACCATTGCGCTGTCTGGCTTTCGTCGAACTGGCTACCGTCAGCAAGAAAACCGACATAGCGCACCTGAATACGGTCTTTAGGGCCCGGTTTTCGGCCGTTGCCAGCGCGTAATTCGTGCACCAATACACCATTTTTCAGTACCCGTACGCCTGTCTTGGCCTTTTCCCCGGCAAGGAAGCGCTTTTCCGCTGCCTTGGCTTTTTCGATTCGTTCGGGCACCTGCGCCAAGTGCGCTTCATGTTCGGCCAAGAGCTTTTCGATGCGTTTGACATCCAGCGTCAGTGGCTCATTACGATAGGCTTGGCGAAGGCCGTCGAGCAGGGCTTGTAGCTCCAGGTCGGGTACTTCGTCGCGTAGACGCTCACCCAGTTTGACCCCCAGGCTATAGGCCAGATCGTGTGAATGATTATCGGCGTGAGCCAATGGGGCGAGTAGGCAGATCAGCAACAGGGAAAAGCGTGGCATGGAGTTTCTCCGGCCGAAGGAGGGCCGATTATGCCAGTCAGCTGCGGTGAGGTGGCAAGGTGGGTAAAAGGAGGTCTAGTATGCTCGCCAACTACATCCGCCTGGAGACGCGACATGCCGGCAACAAAGCAAGCCAAGAAGAAGTCAGTGAGTACCCCGCTGCACCTGTTGCAACAACTTTCCAGCAGTTTGCTTGAGCACCTGGAAGACGCCTGTACGCGCGCTCTGGTTGATGCTGAAGCGCTACTCGCCAAGCTGGAGAAGCAGCGCGGCAAGGCCCAGGAAAAACTGCACAAAGCGCGCAGCAAAATGCAGGACGCCGCAGTCGCGGGTAAAGCCAAGGCACAAGCCAAAGCCAAGGATGCGGTGGCCGAGCTTGAGCAATTGCTTGATACCCTGAAAGATCGGCAGAGTGAGACCCGCAGTTATATTGCCGAGCTTAAACGCGATGCCCAGGAAAGCCTGAAATTGGCTCAGGGCGTTGGTAAGGTCAAAGAGGCTGTAGGCAAGGCGCTGGACAGTCGTGCTGCCAAAGCGACTCAGGTCAAGCCAGCCAGCAAACCTGCCGCCGCTAAAGCACCAGCCAAACCTGCGGCCAGCAAGCCTGTCGCTGCTCCCGCCGCCAAGAGCGCTGCGCCTGCTGCAAAGGCCCCAGCAAAAGCACCGGCTAAAGTTGCAGCTAAAGCGCCGGCCAAGGCCATCAGCAAAGCGCCAGCTGCAGCTAAACCTGCGGCCAAGCCAGTTGCGAAGAAGCCAGCCGCAGCCAGTGGTGCCAAGCCTGCAGCAAGCAAACCAGCGGCTCAGCCGGCTGCAAAGGCTGTGAGTAAGCCAGTAGCGAAAAAGGCTCCGGCAGCCAAACCGGCCAGCAAGCCGGTCGCTAAGCCTGCGGTCAAACCTGCAGCGAAACCGGCTGCCAAAAAGGTCGCCGCTAAGCCTGCAGTGGCTAAGGCCCCGGTTACCGAAGTTGCTGCCGCACCTGCCGCCAGCACTAGCGGTACGCCAGCTGGCACTGTTTAAGCGTTGAGTTGTGCCGCCGCGATGCGCAGCGTTTGCAGTGCATCGCGGCTGGCAGGCTCCGCTGCCAGACTTTCCAGCCAGTTCGCTGATGCACCTGCGGCCGCTGACCAGCCCTGGCTGTACGCTGCTAAGCGCTGCAGTTGCTCACGCTCCGCCGTCAGTTCCAGCTGCTTGATCTGTTCACGCAATTGCGCCAGGGCATTATCGCTCTGCGCGGCCTCGCGCCAGTGCTGACGTACTTGCCGCAGTGGTATCACCACCTGTTCCTGCCAAGGCTGCGCCAGGTTGCGCAATGCCGCAATGTGCTCGTCGGTGCAGGCGATCATTCGAGCTTCCAGCCAGGCGGCACATAGCAGTAAGCACACGTCCGCGCCCTGTGTCTGCAATTGCAGGCAGGCGGCTTCGACGCCCGGGCGTTGATACAGCGTTTCGGCGAATCGCCACAGGTCATTAGGCATGGTGCTTTCCGGGTTTCACTGGGGTCTGCTCCCGTTTCATTTCTCGCGGCAACGAGGCTCGCGATGAAACGCGAACAGACCCTAAAGGGACTCTGGTAGACTCCGCCGCCATTATGATCCGACTCCAGAACCTGACTTTACAGCGTGGCCCTCAACGTCTGCTAGAAGACGCTGAGATGACCCTGCATCCCGGCCACAAAGCCGGTCTGATCGGTGCCAACGGCGCCGGCAAATCCAGCCTGTTTGCCCTGTTTCGTGGCGAGCTGAGTGCGGACGCGGGCGATTGCCTGATTCCTGCCGATTGGCGCGTGGCCCACATGCGCCAGGAAATCGATGCAGTTGAGCGTCAGGCGGTCGACTACGTGCTCGATGGCGACCTACAGCTGCGTCGTGTGCAGGCCGAACTGGCCGAGGCCGAGGCCGCCCATGACGGCGCGGCAGTGGCGCGTTTGCACATCGAGCTGGATACCCTCGACGGTTACACCGCTGATGCCCGCGCGCGTAAATTGCTCGCCGGCTTGGGTTTTGACAGTGCGCAGATGGATCGCCGGGTTGGCGATTTCTCTGGTGGCTGGCGCATGCGCCTGAACCTGGCGCAGGCGCTGATGTGTCCGTCCGACTTGCTGCTGCTCGATGAGCCGACCAACCACCTCGACCTTGATGCCATTCTCTGGCTGGAAGGCTGGCTGAAAGGCTATCCCGGCACTTTATTGCTGATTTCTCACGACCGTGATTTTCTTGATGCGGTCGTGGACCACGTGGCCCACCTTGATCAGCAGAAGCTGACGCTGTATCGCGGCGGCTATTCGGCGTTCGAACGTACCCGTGCCGAGCGACTTGCACAGCAGCAACAAGCTTACGAGAAGCAGCAAGCGCAGCGCGCGCACATGGAAAAATACATCGCCCGCTTCAAGGCGCAGGCCACCAAAGCGCGTCAGGCGCAGAGCCGAATCAAGGCGCTGGAACGCATGGAGGAGCTGTCGGCGGCGCATGTCGATTCGCCCTTCGATTTCAGCTTCCGCGAGGCCGACAAGATTTCCAGCCCGCTGCTGAGCCTGAGCGAAGGTCGCCTCGGTTATGGCGACAAAGTGGTGCTGGAGAAGGTCAAACTGAGCCTTACGCCAGGCGCGCGCTTGGGCCTGCTCGGGCCGAATGGCGCGGGTAAATCGACCCTGATCAAAAACCTGTCGAACGAACTGCAGCCCATCAGTGGTCACCTGCAGCGTGGTGAGAACCTGGTGGTCGGCTACTTTGCCCAGCATCAGCTTGATGCGCTGGATGACAAGGCCAGCCCGCTGCTGCACTTCCAGCGCCTGGCACCGGGCGAGCGCGAGCAGACGCTGCGTGACTTCCTCGGCGGCTTCGACTTCCGTGGTCCGCGTTGCGACGAGCCGGTGGTGAACTTCTCTGGTGGCGAAAAAGCTCGCCTGGCCTTGGCGCTGATCGCCTGGGGCAAGCCCAACCTGCTGCTGCTCGACGAACCGACCAACCACCTCGACCTGGAAATGCGTCTGGCGCTAACCATGGCGCTGCAGGAGTTCAGTGGCGCGGTGGTGGTGGTCTCTCACGACCGCCATCTGCTCAAAAGCACCACCGATGAATTCCTGCTGGTCGCCGATGGCCAGGTGCAACCGTTCGACGGTGACCTAGAAGACTACGCCCGTTGGTTGGTGGATTACCGCGTGCGGCAGGCTCCGGTGAGCAGTGTTGAGAGCAACCCGGACAAGACCGACAAGCGTGTGCAGCGCCAGGCTGCCGCCGCGTTGCGTCAGCAGTTGGCCCCGCATAAGCGCGAAGCCGACAAGTTGGAGAAGGAGCTGGGTCAACTGCATGAAAAGTTGGCTGCAGTGGAAACTCGCCTAGGTGACGGCGATATCTACGAAGCGGCGCGCAAGGACGACCTGCGTGATGCTCTGGCCGAACAAGCCAAGCTGAAAAGCCGTGAGGCTGACCTGGAAGAACGCTGGCTGCTGGCGCTGGAAACCCTCGAAGCGCTGCAGGCCGAGCTGGAGGCCGCCAGTTGAATATCACGTTGCCAACCCTGGAATGGCTGCTGGCCTGGCGTGAGCCGCTGCTGATTGCCGGCCAGGTCGTGCTGATTGTGCTGCTGGCCTGGGTGTTTCAGCGCATTCTCACCCGTGGCATCACCCGCTTAGGTAACCGTTATCCGCAGTTGCCGGCCGAGTTGTTGATGCCGCTGCGTGGGCTGATACGTTGGCTGATTTTGGGTAGCGCCTTGATGCTGGTGCTTGAGCGCCTTGGCGTCTCCGCTCAGGTGCTGTGGGGCGCGCTTACGGGTTTTGTGGCAGTGGCGGCGATTGCCTTCTTCGCGATCTGGAGCGTGTTGTCCAACATGTTCTGCGCGTTGCTGATCTTTGCCATGGGGCCGTTTCGCATCGGCGAGTGTGTTGAGGTGCTGGAAAGCGCTGAGAAACCTGGCGTGCGCGGGCGGGTGGTGGCAATCAATCTGTTCTATACCACCCTGGAAGACCTTAGCGGTGATGCCCCTGGAGCCTGGGTGCAAATTCCCAATAGCCTGTTTTTTCAAAAGCCTGTGCGCCGCTGGCGCAATGGCGAAACCCCTACGCCGCGAAACACTGAGGTTTAAGTAGTTATGGAATGGCTGACCAGCCCGGAAATCTGGGTCGCTTTTTTGACATTGACGGCTCTTGAGATTGTCCTGGGCATCGACAACATCATCTTTATCTCGATTCTTGTCAGTCGTCTGCCCAAGGCCCAACAGCCCAAGGCGCGCTTCTTTGGTCTGGCACTGGCGATGGGCACGCGGATTCTGCTGTTGCTATCGATCAGTTGGGTAATGCGCCTGACTAGCGACTTGTTCCACTTGTTCGGTGAAGGCGTCTCCGGCCGTGACTTGATTCTGCTGTTTGGTGGGTTATTTCTGCTGTTCAAGAGTACCGCCGAGATCTACCACAGCCTGGAAGGCGAAGAGGAGGCGCAGTCCGCTGGCGGTAAGGCTTATGGTTTTATCGGCATCATCGTGCAGATCGCCATTATCGATATTGTGTTCTCCCTGGATTCGGTCATTACCGCGGTCGGCCTGGTCGACAATGTGCCGGTGATGATTGCTGCCATTATGATTTCGGTGGTGGTGATGATGCTTTCGGCGGGCACCATCAGCGACTTTATCGACAAGCACCCAAGCCTGAAAATGCTCGCGCTGTCGTTCCTGATCGTGGTCGGTACTGTGTTGATCGCTGAAGCCTTTGATGTGCATGTGCCGAAGGGCTACGTGTACTTTGCCATGGCCTTCTCGCTGGCTGTGGAGGCGATCAATATCCGCATGCGTACGGCCCGTGCTCGGGCGCGCAAGGAAGAGCAGGAGCCGGTGCAGTTGCGCAAAGGTTCGCCGGACTAACCGGCTGTAACTCACCTTGCGTCTTGTCTCGGCTGCTTTTGCGAGGCCTCTGGGCGAGTGTCACAACAAGGGGTAGGCTACGGTCTCCCCTTTTTTATTGCTCTATTTGAGGTATGTGCCATGGCACTTGAAACCTGGCTTGCGTTCTTTGTCGCCTGTTGGCTTATTAGTCTGTCGCCGGGGGCGGGGGCGATTGCCTCGATGTCTGCCGGTTTGCAGTACGGCTTTTGGCGCGGCTACTGGAATGCCCTGGGTTTGCAGCTGGGTTTGGCGTTGCAGATTGTCATTGTGGCGGCGGGCGTCGGGGCGATACTGGCTGCTTCGGAGCTGGCTTTCAGCCTGATCAAATGGTTTGGGGTGCTGTACCTGGTGTACCTCGGCTATCGCCAATGGCGAGCGTTACCCAGTGACATGACGGCCCAAACGGTACGGCCCATTGGCCGGCCGCTGACGCTGGTGCTGCGTGGCTTTCTGGTCAACTTCAGCAATCCCAAGGCGATTGTCTTTATGCTCGCGGTGCTGCCGCAGTTTCTCAATCCGCAAGCCCCGCTATTGATGCAGTACCTGGTGATGGGCGTGACCATGATCTGTGTCGATTTGATCGTTATGGCCGGTTATACCGGCCTGGCATCGCGGGTGTTGGGCGCGCTGCGCTCGCACCGCCAGCAGCGCATTATGAACCGCACCTTCGGCGCACTGTTTGTGGGGGCGGCTGCGTTGCTCGCCAGCGTGCGTCGCGCGGTGGTATAGCTACCAGGCAATTGGCTGGCCGTCCCAGCCCCAGAACGTGCCGGTTTGCTCCGGGCCGTGCCGCTCAATCTGCGCCAGCAGGCAGTCGGCGGCATAGCTTGGGCTGAACAGCTTGTCGGCCGGTACATTGGCTTGAAAGGGTTTCGACAGCTCGGTATCGGTGGTGCCCGGGTGCAGGCTGAGCACGCAACTATTGGGGTTCAGTCGGCTTAGCTCGATGCTCGCCGTGTGCAGCAGCTGGTTCAACGCCGCCTTGCTGGCGCGATAGCTGTACCAGCCGCCGAGGCGGTTATCGCCAATTGAGCCAACCCGCGCGGATAACGCCGCGACTGTGCACGGGTGCTTGCCACGCAACAGTGGTAGCAAGTGCTTGAGCAGCAGGATTGGCGCAAAACTGTTGACCCGAAAGGTCGCCAGCAAGCCCTGCAGGTTCAGCTGGGCCAAGCCTTTTTCGGCTTTGGCTGCACCTTGTTGCAGTACGCCGACAGTGCAAAGCAGCAGGTGCACGCGCGGTACTGCTGCGCGTAGCTGGCTGGCCAGCTCAGCTAATGCCTGTTCATCGCAAACATCCACATCCAGGCAGTGCAGGCGCTGACCGTGTTGCGCAAGCAGTGCGCGCAATTCTGGGGCCAGGCTGGCTTGGCGGGCAATCGCCCAGACTCCGGCTACATCTCTGCGTGCCAGTAGCTGCGTGGTCAATGCCAGGCCGATACCGCGGCTGGCACCACACACCACGACATGCGCGGGCTCCTCCAGGCGTTGCCAAAAACTCATCGGGTCACTCCTGCGTCATTGCGACAATCCGTCGCGGGCGATGGTCGATCAGGGGTTGAGGAAAACGGATTAGAGGACGAAAATCTAATGTCATCCATTCGTATTTGGAACTTACTCCTATATGACTTCCGTATTGCGTTACTTCAGTTGGTTGCTGCTGCCTGTGTTGGCAGCATGCAGCCTGACTGTTATGGCCGAGCCCATCGAGGGCGCGGCGCAAGCTCTGCATATGTTGGGCTATTTGGGTGCGGACTACCCGGCCACCGTGGCTAATGGCCAGGTCATCGACTCCGGTGAATACCGCGAGCAACTGGAATTTCTTACTGTACTGCAAGGTTTGATCGTGGCGCTGCCGGCACGTGATGAGCAAGCCAAGCTGGAACAAGGCGTAATCAGTCTGCGTCAGGGCATCGAACAGCGTAAGGATGGCGCTCAAGTTGCTCAACAGGCACGTGAATTGGGCGCGGTGCTGGCCAAAGCCTATGGCGTCATCCAGGCCCCGGCGATTACGCCCGACCCCAGCCGTGGTGCTCCGCTGTTCGCGCAACATTGCAGCGTTTGCCATGGTGACAGCGGCGCGGGTGACGGGCCGGCGGGAATCGGTCTGGAGCCGCCACCGGCCAATCTGCGTGACGCCGCGCGGCTGAACCGCTTGAGTCTGTATGACCTGTTCAACACCATCGGTCTGGGTATCGACGGTACTGATATGGCGGCGTTTGCCGATCAGCTGGATGAGCGTCAGCGCTGGGATCTGGCCAGCTACATTGCTGGCTTCAGCGCCGTGCCGACTGCCGCTGGCGAATCCTTCAGTCTGGCTGCGTTAGCGGGTATGACCCCTGACGAGGTGGTTGCCACTCAGGGTGATGCGGCTGCTGCGCGGTTTCGGGCGCAGCGTGCTCAGCCACCTGTGCAGCAGCGCGGTCCGCAGCAGTTGATCGGCTACACCCGCGCGACCCTGGAACAGAGCTTGGCGGCTTACCGCGCCGGCGACCGTGAGCAGGCCTACGACCTCTCCGTCGGTGCCTATTTGGAAGGTTTTGAGCTGGTCGAAAGTGCACTGGATAACCTCGATTCGGTGCAGCGCAAAACCACCGAGCGCGCGCTAATGGCCTATCGGCAGGCGCTGCAGGACGGTTTGCCAGTGCCTCAGGCAGCGCAGCGCCTGGAGCAGGCCAAGGTCGAGCTGGCGACTGCAGCCGCCTTGCTCGACAGAGATGGCATGTCCAATTCGCTGAGTTTCTTCTCCAGCTTGCTGATCCTGCTGCGCGAAGGCCTTGAAGCCATTCTGGTACTGGCGGCGATCCTCGCTTTCCTGCGTAACACCGGTCAGCAACAGGCGGTGCGCAGCGTACACGTCGGTTGGGGCCTGGCCTTGCTGGCCGGGGTGGGGACTTGGGCGCTGGCGGCGTATTTGATTGATGTCAGCGGTGCTCAGCGTGAATTGCTCGAAGGCGTCACGGCGCTGTTCGCCAGCGTCATGGTGCTCTGGCTTGGCGTGTGGATGCATGACCGCCGGCATGCGGCGGCTTGGCAGGATTACATCAAGAGCAGCCTGGTCGGTGGCGGTGGTCGTTTCGGTTTTGCCGTGCTGGCATTCTTCTCGGTATACCGCGAGCTGTTCGAGGTCATTCTGTTCTACGAAACCCTCTGGCTGCAGGCGGGTCCGCAAGGTCACAGTATGGTTCTGGCCGGTGCGGCGGCCGCTCTGGTGCTGTTGTTGGGGTTGGCCTGGGTGATCTTGCGGGGTTCGCGCAAACTGCCGCTGGCGACCTTCTTTGGCGCTAACGCGGTGTTGCTGTGCGTGCTCTCGGTGGTGTTTGCCGGTCATGGTGTGGCAGCTTTGCAGGAAGCTGGGGTGCTGGGCACGCAGCCGGTGGCATTCTTCGAGTTTGACTGGCTGGGCATTCACGATGATGCCTACAGCCTTGCGGCCCAAGCGACGGCGCTGGTTGCCATTGCGCTGCTCTATGGCCGTAGCTGGTTAGGTGAACGTCGGCGTCTGGCCGTCGAGGCCTGAACCAGTAGAAGTCGGCATGGCTTAGCATGTCGGCTTTGTTGGTTACGGAGTGTTGTGTGATGCGAGTCTGGATCGATGCCGATGCCTGTCCCAAGGCGGCCAAGGATCAGGTGGTGAAGTTCGCCTTGAAGCGGAGTTTTGAGGTGTTGCTGGTGGCCGGCCAGGCGCAGGTCAAGCCGGCCTACAGCTGCGTGCGTCTGATCGTTGTGCCCAGCGGCCCAGATGCTGCCGATGATTACTTGGTGGAGCATGCTCTGCCGGGTGAGTTGGTGATCTGCAGCGACGTGCCGCTGGCTGATCGCCTGGTGAAGAAGGGCGTCGCTGCACTTGATCCACGCGGCCGCGAGTTCGATGAGCGCAACATGGGTGACAAGTTGGCGGTGCGTAACCTGTTTACCGAGCTGCGTGAGCTCGGCCAGGTTGGCGGTGGTCAGCCGCCTTATGGCGAGCGTGATAAACAGGCTTTCGCCAACAGTCTGGATCGTATTCTCACGCGCTTGCAGCGGCAGACCTGAGGTTTATCCGCATAGGTAGGTGCCGGTGCCAACCGCGACCAGGGTGCCGTCGTCGCTGTGCAGTTCGCTGCGCACCACGGCCACTTTGTTACCCGTGCGCAACAACACGGCGGTTGCGGTAAAGCGCTGGCCGCGACCGGGGCGCAGGTAATCTATACGCAGGTCGATGGTGCCGAGCTTCGACAGCCGTGCCATGCGCTCGGCGCTAGACAGGTTTTGGTGCTTGTCGAAAGCGCCGATCAGCGCCATGGCCCCGCCGGCTACATCCAGCAGTGAGGAAATCACCCCGCCATGCAAAATGCCGTGGACGAAGTTGCCGATCAGTTCGGGCTTCATCGGCAGGTGCATGGTCACGCGTTGGGCGCTTAGCTCATCGAGTTCGATGCCGAGCATCTGGTTGAACGGGATTCGCTGAAAAAAGTTGCTGACCGCTTGCTGCAGCTCGACGGTGAGCTCGAATGGTGGGTTGCTCATGGGGGTGTGCCTGGCCGGGTGAGTAAGCAACCTGCCGCACTATGGCTGAGATAACCAGTGGCGCGGCTGGAGTGCCGCGCGCATTGGCATAATCGGCTTGATCCGCGTTCGGGCTCAAGCGGGGTGGCTGAGCTCTAGCACCCGATCCACCAGCTTGTTGATCCCCGAAGCGGCTTCGCTGATTGACTGGGCGAGCATATAGGCCGGAGTGGTCACCAGCTTGCGCTCTGGGTCTTCAACCACCTCACTGACTTCGCATTCATGATGCTCTGCGCCCATTTGTACCAGCGCTGCAGCGGTCTCATGGTCGTTTCCTATGGTGCAGATCACGCCTTCGCCGAAGATTCTCGCTGCCAGCGCTGGTGCAATGCACATCAGGCCCACGGGTTTGCCAGCTTTGACAAAGGCCTGGGCGGCGCTCAGTACATCTGGCTGCACCGTGCAGTTGGCGCCGCTGACGGCGAAGTCTGAGAGGTTTTTCGCCACGCCGAAGCCGCCCGGCATGATCAGCGCATCGAAGTCACCGACATGCAGCTCTTTGACGTCCTTGATGTTGCCACGGGCAATCCGCGCGGACTCCACCAGCACATTCCGCGTGCCGCCCATTTCGTCGCCGCTGTAGTGATCGACTACATGCAGTTGCAGCACGTTGGGGGCAAAGCATTGCACCTTTGCCCCGCGCTGATCGAGGCGCAGCAGGGTGATCACACTTTCATGAATCTCCGCGCCGTCATAGACGCCACAGCCGGAAAGAATCACCGCGACTTTCTTGTTCATGTAAACCTCCTGGATTACCAGCCGTAACGGATCGAGTCATGCCATTAGATTGTCGTCATATACCACTTGGATTGGCGTGGTATGCCACGAGAGTCGTGCGTTGCTGAACTAAGATTGGTTGAGCAATCCTAGGGTCTGTTCCCGTTTCGTCGCAAGCCGCGTTGCTGCGAAAAATCTCGCCATGGCCGGGCGGCGTTCCGCTAGGCGGAGGACGCAGGTAATGGTTGTTCCCTTGCCAAGTCCTCCAACACCGCATGGCGAGATTTTGCGCGCAACCCGTAGGGCCAGGCCTGTTTTAGCGCGATACTGCGTTTCTCGACACTCATTTGGAACAACCAAACTTCGTGTCTCGTGCCTTGCCTCGCGCTAAAACAGGCTTCGGCGCGGCCGCGAGCGAAACGGGAACAGACCCTATAGCCAACCGTACTCGGCCATCGACAACGGCTCACCGTCACCGACAATAAAATGGTCGAGTACGCGCACATCCACCAGCTCTAACGCTTCTTTCAGGCGGCGGGTCAGCACCCGGTCCGCTTGGCTCGGCTCGGCAACACCGGACGGGTGATTGTGGGTAAGAATCAGCGCCGCCGCGTTGTGCGCCAACGCGCGCTTGACCACCTGCCGGGGATAAACGCTGGCACTGTCGATAGACCCGTGAAACAGCGCCTCAAAAGCCAATACACGGTGTTTGGCGTCGAGGAACAGGCAGCCAAACACCTCATGCGGCTCATGGCGTAGCAGCGCCTTCAAGTAGTCACGCACCGCCTGCGGGCTCTCCAGCGCCGAATCGCGGCGCAACTGCTCGGCCAAATGCCGCCGCGCCATCTCCAGCACGGCCTGCAACTGGGCGAACTTGGCCGGACCCAAGCCCAAACGCTGGCTGAACGACGCTAAGTCCGCCTGCAGCAGCGCGCGCAAACTGCCAAAGTCGCCCAACAGGTGGCGCGCCAAGTCGACTGCACTTTGCCCAGCCACGCCCGTACGCAGGAAAATGGCCAATAACTCGGCATCCGTCAGAGCGCTAGCGCCCTGGGCTAACAGCTTTTCCCGCGGGCGCTCGGCCGCCGGCCAATCACGAATACTCATCACACCTCCTTGTGTGCTGCCAGACGCAGCAAACTGCACCATCAGATGACCGCAAAGCCATACTGGGCAAGCACTTGGCAGCGCTACTCCGATACAGGCTCTGTGCTATCGTAGCCCAACTTTTGCGCGACGCCTGGCCTGGGGAGGCGTCAGCGTTGCGGTGTATCCCAATTTTTATAAAAGGCAGGCCTATGCAGCGGCTGTATCGGAAACGCATCATTGTTGGCGTGGGCGGCGGCATTGCCGCGTATAAAAGTGCCGAGCTGATTCGCCGTCTCAAAGACCAAGATGCTGATGTACGGGTGGTAATGACCAAAGGCGGCCGTGAGTTCATCACCCCGTTGACCCTGCAAGCGCTCTCCGGGCACCCGGTACACCTCGACCTGCTTGATCCCGCTGCCGAAGCGGCCATGGGCCATATCGAACTGGCGCGCTGGGCGGATTTGGTACTGATTGCCCCCGCCACAGCTGATTTGATGGCACGCCTGGCGCAAGGCGTAGCCGACGACCTGCTGACCACCCTGGTACTGGCCACCGACGCCGCCGTGGCCCTGGCCCCGGCGATGAATCAAGCCATGTGGCGCGACCCGGCAACCCAAGCCAACGCGGCACTGTTAAGCGCACGCGGCCTGCACCTGTTTGGCCCTGCGGCCGGCAGCCAAGCCTGCGGCGATGTTGGCCTAGGGCGCATGTTTGAAGCCGAACAATTGGTGCAATGCGCCGCCGACTGCTTCCAACACCAGGCATTAACCGGCAAACACGTGCTGATTACTGCCGGCCCCACCCAGGAAAACATCGACCCGGTTCGCTATATCACCAACCACAGCTCCGGCAAAATGGGCTTTGCCCTCGCCGAAGCAGCAGCAGAAGCCGGTGCCAAGGTCACCCTAATCAGCGGCCCGGTGCACCTGCCAACACCCGAGCGAGTCACGCGCATCGACGTCACCAGCGCCCGCGACATGCTCGCCGCCTGCGAGGCCGAGATGCCCTGCGATCTGCTGATCGCCGCCGCCGCCGTGGCCGATTACCGCCCAGAAGTGGTTGCGCAGCACAAATTGAAGAAAGACCCCAACAGCGGTGACGGCTTACTCCTGCAAATGGTGCGCAACCCGGATATTCTCGCCACATTAGCGTGCCGCAACGACCGCCCGTTCAGCGTTGGCTTTGCCGCAGAAACCGAGAACTTGCTGGAATACGCCTCACGCAAGCTACGTGACAAGAACCTCGACCTGATTGTCGCCAATGACGTGGCCAACCCCAGCATTGGTTTCAACAGTGAAGAAAACGCCATCACCATCATCGACCGTGAGCTCCAGCAAAGCAGCTTCGCGCAGACCAGCAAAAGCAAAATTGCCCGCCAACTGGTGAGCTTTATCGCCGAACGCATGGCCCTTAGCTGCAGCTCCACTCACTGACCACAGAGCCCACTATGCACGCCTTACAAGCCAAAATTCTCGACCCGCGCCTGGGCAACGAATTCCCCCTTCCGCACTACGCCACACCAGGCTCTGCGGGCCTCGATTTGCGCGCCATGCTCAAACAGGAGCTGGTGCTTGAGCCCGGGCAGACCGTGCTGATCCCTACAGGCTTGTCGATCTACATTGGCGACCCGGGCCTGGCCGCGATGATCCTGCCGCGCTCTGGCCTGGGGCATAAACATGGCATCGTCCTCGGCAACCTGGTCGGCCTGATTGACTCGGACTATCAGGGCGAGCTGATGGTCTCCTGCTGGAACCGTGGTCAGTCCCCCTTCACCATCGCCATTGGCGAGCGCATTGCCCAACTGATCCTGGTCCCGGTAGTCCAAGCGCATTTCGAGCTGGTCGAACAGTTCGACGAAACCCAGCGCGGCGCTGGCGGTTTCGGCCACTCTGGCAGCAACTGATTGCCTTAACCCATTCCAGGATGAATTGCCGAGGAGACGCTGCATGAAACGCTTCAAGCGCACCGCCAAGGATGCTGACACAGTTACCTCCAGCGCCCACCTGGCCAGCAGCGACGCCAACGCCAAGTCGACTCCATCCAGCCTCAATGGCCTGCTGCCTGGGCTGCTGGCCGCCTTTATCGGCATTGCCTTAGGCGGTGCCCTGCTCTGGTTCGGCCCTCTCAATAGCGCGAACCAGCAGCAATTGCTACAGCTCAGCCAAGCCTGGGGTGGTGGCCAGGCAACGGTCATGCAGAAAGCCTTGCAGCAGCTGAGCGCAGATACTCAGGCAGCCGCCCGCAACCCACAGCTGCTGCAAGCCTTGCAAAGTCAGGACACCACTCAGATCCGCGCCGCAGAACGCAACCTGACCTACTGGTACGGTGTGGTTGATGCACACCTTAATGCCCGCAACCAGGCCGTACAGGACATGAACCGCAGCGCGCCAATGAACTTTGCCGCCCTGGACATGCTGCGCCGCGTGGAAAACGGTCAAACACCCGCACCGGAGGCCTACAAAGTCGGCCAGCGCTGGCTGGTCTACAGCGCAGCACCGCTGCGCTTGAGCGAAGGCGAACCGTTAAACGGCACCTTGCTACTGGCCGTTGACCTAGAACGCTTACTCGCCAGCCTACCGACCATGCCCGCTGAAGTAGGGCAGATCCAACTCATTCAAAAATTCAACAACACCACCGCCCAAGTGTTGGCCCAACGCGGCCAGGCCTCAGGCACTGCGCAGTCGTTCGGCACGGGCAACCCCAACTGGATGATCAGCTTTACCCCGGGCCCGTCACTCACCAGCTCGGTGCTATCGCCAGTGCTTCTAGGCATCGCTGGCCTGCTCGCACTGGCTGGGGCACTGGTTGGCCTGTATATGCTGCAGAGCCACCAGCAACGCCACCTGCATGCCGACGTGCTACAACTGGGACAAATGCTCAAGGAACTGTCAGCCGGCAAGTCCGTCAAAGCCTTCAGCCTTCGCCTGCCAGCCTTGGATAGCCTGGCGCAGAGCCTGGCACGCCTGCCACGCCGCGCTAGCGAACAGACCGCAGCGGCAAGCACAGACACCACCAACTCGGAACGTGCGAGCACCGCACCAATACCTGTCAACAGCATGATTGACCCACTGTTTCAGGACACCGACATTCTCGACATTGATATTCTCGATGAGGATCAGGATTTGCTAGGCCTAGATGAAGCAGCACCACTTCCCGCACAGATAAACGCCCCGAAACTGCCGGCTGACATTTTTCGCGCCTATGACATTCGCGGCGTAGTCGGACGCACCTTGAATGCCGAAACCGCTTACTGGATCGGCCGCGCCATTGGCTCGCAGAGCATTGCCCAGGGCGAACCCAACATCGCCGTCGGCCGCGATGGGCGCCTTTCCGGCCCTGAACTGGTGCAACAACTGATTCAAGGCCTGCTTGATTGCGGCTGCCACGTCAGCGATGTCGGCATGGTGCCAACGCCAGTGGTCTACTACGCCGGGCATATCCTCACTGGCAAATCGGCAGTCATGCTCACCGGCAGCCACAACCCGGCGGATTACAACGGCTTCAAGATCGTCATTGCCGGCGATACCCTGGCCAACGAGCAGATTCAGGCGCTGAAAGCACGCATTGATAACAACGACCTGGCCAGCGGTATCGGCACGGTCGAGCAGGTTGATGTTCTGGAGCGCTACTTCAAGCAAATCCGCGATGACATCGCCATGGCCAAGCCCATGCGTGTGGTGGTCGACTGCGGCAACGGCGTAGCTGGCGTGATCGCCCCACAACTGATCGAAGCACTGGGCTGCTCAGTAATCCCGCTGTACTGCGAAGTAGACGGCAACTTCCCCAACCACCACCCAGACCCCGGCAAGCCGGAGAACCTGGTGGACCTAATCGCCAAGGTCAAAAGCGAGAAAGCCGATATCGGCCTGGCCTTCGACGGCGACGGCGACCGTGTGGGCGTGGTGACCAATACCGGTGCCGTGGTCTATCCAGATCGCCTGCTGATGCTGTTCGCCAAAGATGTGGTCTCGCGCAATCCGGGTGCAGACATCATCTTCGACGTCAAATGCACACGTCGCCTGACTCCGCTGATCAGTGGCTACGGTGGCCGCCCAGTGATGTGGAAAACCGGCCACTCGCTGATCAAAAAGAAGATGAAGGAAACCGGCGCGCTGCTTGCGGGCGAAATGAGCGGGCATATTTTCTTCAAGGAACGCTGGTTCGGCTTCGACGATGGCATCTATGCCGCCGCGCGCCTGCTGGAAATTCTCAGCCAGGATCGCCGCGACGCCGACCATGTATTCGCCGCTTTCCCTAACGACATCTCGACCCCGGAAATCAATATCCAGGTCACTGAGCAGAGCAAGTTCAGCATTATCGAACGCCTGCAACGCGATGGCGTATGGGGCGAAGGCAACATCACCAACCTCGATGGCGTGCGTGTCGATTACCCTAAAGGCTGGGGCCTGGTGCGCGCCTCCAACACTACACCCGTACTGGTGCTGCGCTTCGAGGCGGAAAGCGAACAGGAACTCGAGCGGATCAAGGAAGTTTTCCGCGCGCAGCTCTACAGCGCTGCGCCTGATATCGACCTACCGTTCTGATTAATTAGCAAATTTTCTACTGGAGCCCTGCATGACCCTCGAACGTGATGCCGCCACCAACGTCGCCAAAGTACTGTCCGAAGCGCTGCCGTATATCCGCCGCTTCGTTGGCAAGACGCTGGTAATCAAATACGGCGGCAACGCCATGGAAAGTGAAGAGCTCAAGCAAGGCTTCGCCCGCGACATCGTGCTGATGAAGGCCGTGGGCATCAACCCGGTTGTCGTGCACGGAGGCGGCCCGCAGATCGGTGACCTGCTCAAGCGCCTGTCCATCGAAAGCCACTTTGTCGACGGCATGCGCGTCACCGACACCGCCACCATGGACGTGGTGGAAATGGTTCTCGGCGGCCAGGTCAACAAAAGCATCGTCAACCTGATCAACCAGCACGGCGGCAGCGCCATCGGCCTGACCGGCAAAGACGCCCAGCTGATCCGCGCCAAGAAGCTCCAGGTCAGCCGCCAAACGCCGGAGATGACCCAGCCGGAAATCATCGATATCGGCCATGTCGGCGAAGTCACCGGGGTCAACATCGACCTGCTGAATATGCTGGTCAAGGGCGACTTCATTCCGGTGATTGCGCCGATTGGCGTCGGCCCAGAAGGCGAGTCGTACAACATCAACGCCGACCTGGTGGCTGGGAAGGTCGCCGAAGCCCTGAAAGCCGAGAAACTGATGCTGCTGACCAATATTGCCGGCCTGATGGATAAGCAGGGCCAGGTGCTCACCGGCCTGACCACCGAACAGGTCGATAGCCTGATTGCCGACGGCACCATCTACGGCGGCATGCTGCCGAAGATCCGCTGCGCACTTGAGGCGGTTCAAGGTGGTGTGAACAGTGCGCACATCATCGACGGCCGCGTTCCCAACGCCGTGCTGCTGGAGATTTTCACTGACATCGGCAACGGCACGATGATCAGCAATCGCAAGCGTCACTAAGACTCCACACGCGAACCAGCCGTCGATGGCGGCTGATTCGCCTGCCTAACAACTTGCTGCAAACCCGCCCGCAGGCTGCCTTATCCTCGAAATTCAGTAACCTAGGCGCGCACGGCTGCGCCTCGCCAGAAAGCACTCAGCGCAATGGGTGCACCAGTTAATCGTCTGATATTTAGATGATGAAGACCACGGCAAGCAGCTAGCGGTTGCGTTCCAGCAGTTCCTTGAGCCGATCGTGGTCAGCCTTGAAGCGGCTGTCTGCCTCTTTGCGCGCCGCCTGATAACGCGCGATATCACCTTTAAGGCGCGCCTGCTCGGCCTTCTGGCTGTCAATCTGTGCCAGCAGATTGGCCGGTACGGCACGCCCCGCCCGCTCATGATCTGCCGCCTGACTTTGCAGATTGGCCTGCTGGGTACGCACAGACTGCAGGTTGCCGCGCGCCACACCAATCAAACCATCAAGCTCAGCCAGCTTACGTTCATGGGCTCGTTCGACATCTTCAGGGGTGCTGTACAAGCGCCGCAACTGCACATCAGAACTGGCTCGTTCCTTGTCCGCCAGGATGCGCTGCATTTCTTCGGCGCTAGGGGCCGGAGGAATGACCTTAACAACCCGCCCCTGATCATTCAGCACTTCGTAACCCTTGCCGATGAACTCCGGCGGCACACCCTGACGGGTGAGCACCGTGGTGCCCTTGTTATCGACATAGCGGTACAACTCGGTCGCACTTGCCAAAACCGGCAACAGTAGGCCAAGCAACAGCGCACAGCAGGTCAGGGCAACTTTATACACACGCAGTACCTTATCAGCAGGTTAGATTCCGTACTCGGCACGGTAGGCTTGTACCGCAGGGAGATACTGCTTTAGTTCAGCATCCTCTGCCAGGTATTCCAGTACCTGTTCGAGCGAAACAATGCTCACCACCGGCATCGCGTAGTCACGCTCGACTTCCTGAATTGCCGACAACTCGCCTTTACCGCGCTCCTGACGGTTCAATGCAATCAACACACCAGCCGCCTGCGCGCCCTGCGCCTGGATGATCTGCATCACCTCACGAATCGCGGTGCCGGCGGTGATCACGTCATCGATAATCAGCACACGACCAGCCAGCGGCGCGCCGACCAACGTGCCACCTTCGCCGTGATCCTTGGCCTCTTTTCGGTTGAAGCACCAAGGCATATCACGCTGATGATGCTCAGCCAGCGCCACCGCTGTAGTGGCCGCCAGTGGAATACCTTTGTATGCAGGGCCAAATAGCACATCAAAATCAATCCCGCTGTTCACCACGGCAGCAGCATAGAAACGCCCGAGCTGCGCCAGCGCCAAACCGCTGTCAAACAACCCGGCATTGAAGAAGTAAGGGCTGATACGCCCGGATTTCAGGGTGAACTGGCCAAAGCGCAAAACCCCGCGCTCAATGGCAAAACGGATGAAATCACGTTGATACGCATGCATGGAAAAGCCCCGGGCAGCAAGGATTTACTAGGTAATTTAGCTAATACAGGTGAGCTCGGGTATCATACACGCACGTGATTTTTGGGGCCATTTATGCGGATCATCAGTGTGAACGTGAATGGTATTCATGCGGCAGTCGAGCGCGGTTTGCTCAGTTGGCTGCAAGCACAGAATGCCGACGTCATCTGCCTGCAGGACACTCGCGCCTCCGCCTTTGAACTGGACGACCAAGCCCTCCAACTGGATGGCTATTTCCTCTATGCCTGCGATGCAGAAGTCCCAAGCCAAGGTGGCGTGGCACTGTATTCGCGGTTGCAACCCAAGGCGGTAATCAGCGGCCTCGGCTTTGAAATGGCCGACCGCTATGGGCGCTACCTGCAAGCCGATTTCGACAAAGTAAGTATTGCCACCATGCTTATGCCCTCGGGGCAGAGCGGTGATGAGAGTTTGAATCAAAAATTCAAGTTCATGGACGACTTCGCACATTATTTGGACAAGCAGCGCCGCAAGCGCCGTGAGTACATCTATTGCGGTTCGCTCTACGTGGCGCACCAGAAGCTTGATGTGAAGAACTGGCGCGACTGCCAGCAATCACCCGGCTTCCTCGCCCCGGAACGGGCCTGGATGGATGAAGTGATTGGCACCATGGGCTATGTCGACGCACTGCGCGAAGTCAGCCGCGAAGGTGATCAGTTCAGCTGGTGGCCGGATAGTGAACAGGCTGAGATGCTCAATTTGGGCTATCGCTTTGACTATCAACTGCTAACCCCTGGCATGCGCCGCAGCATCCGCAGCGCCCGCCTGCCGCGCCAGCCACGCTTTTCACAGCACGCACCACTGATCGTCGATTACGACTGGATTCTCAGCGTATAGCCTGATCAGCAAGCACAAAAAAGCCGGCTAACTGCCGGCTTTTTTGTGGCCTACCATTCGTGGCAGCCGCTGCGCAGCACCTACTTCACCATGCGCCAGGCAAAGGGATAACGATAAGCCCGACCTTCATTGGCCTTAATTCCGGCAATCACCGTCAGCACTAACGCTGCGATGCTAACCAGCGCCAACAGGGGGACGCCTATCACTACCACCATCAGCAAGAAGCACAGCAGCATCGCCAAGGCGACACTGATCTGAAAGTTAAGTGCCTCCTTGCCCTGAGCATCGACGAACGGATCCAGATCCTTCTTGATCTGCCAGACGATTAACGGCCCAAGCAGATTACCAAACGGGAACACCAACCCGAGAAAAGCCGCAAAGTGGCAAAACATCGCCCACTGGCGAGCTTCAGGACCGGGGACCGGCTGTGGCACTTGGGACTCGTCACTCACGATGCGTCTCCTGCGTTAGAGGTTTTTGCTCACATCAGTCAGCAAGTGCCGCCTGCTGTAGTTCGAACAACTCAGTCATGCCTTTTTGCGCCAGTGCCAGCATGGCGTTCAACTCGGCAGGCTGGAACGGCGCACCTTCTGCGGTACCCTGCACTTCGATGAAACCGCCGCCGCTGGTCATTACCACGTTGAGGTCGGTTTCAGCAGCTGAGTCTTCCAGGTAATCCAGATCCAGCACCGGCTCACCCTGATACATACCCACGGAGACTGCGGCGATCATTTGCTTGAGCGGGTCACCGCCCTTCAGACCACCGCGCTTCTTGATCACTTTCAATGCATCAATCACGGCAACCATGGCACCCGTGATAGACGCTGTACGCGTGCCGCCGTCAGCCTGGATCACGTCGCAATCGACGTACAGGGTGTTCTCACCCAACTTCGACATATCCAGCGCGGCGCGCAGCGAACGACCGATCAGGCGCTGGATTTCCAGGGTGCGGCCACCTTGCTTGCCACGGCTGGCTTCGCGCTGGTTACGGTCGCCGGTAGCGCGCGGCAGCATGCCGTACTCGGCAGTCAGCCAACCTTGGCCCTGGCCTTTGAGAAAACGCGGCACGCCCGACTCAACACTGACCGTGCAAATCACTTTGGTATCGCCAAACTCCACCAATACCGAACCCTCGGCATGCTTGGTGTAGTTGCGGGTGATACGGATTGAGCGCAACTGATCGGCGGCGCGGCCACTAGGACGTTTCATCTAGGAATACCTGTTCTGAATAAAAATCTGCCCGGCATTATAGGGGCGTAAGCCAGCGACGGCATGTCGAATTGGGAGCGACCGACGCACTGCGCTACAATCCTGCGCCTTTACCCATGAAAATCGCGTAACGACGCCTCCTTGTGCCCTCCCCCTCCGAGAGGGGGCGCGCAGAGCTGGACAAGGGTGATGGGCCGTCGCACCGACTTTTTTACTACATGCCATCGTTGGCATGCCCATTCGTTACGACTTTTCGCGAGGTTCGCCCCATGATCCACAGCATGACTGCCTTCGCCCGCGCCGAACAGGCTGGCGCCAACGGCACCCTGAGCTGGGAGCTGCGCTCGGTCAACCATCGCTACCTGGAACCGCACCTGCGCCTGCCGGAAGCCTTCCGCGACCTCGAAGGCGCAGTGCGGGAAGCGCTGCGCAATGGCCTGTCACGCGGCAAAGTCGAATGCACCCTGCGCTTCAGCGATGACAACGCAGGCCAAGCCTTGCAGGTTGATCTGGAGCGCGCCGCGCAGCTGATCGCTGCCGCCGAAAGCGTTGCCGGCCTAATCAAACAGCCCGCCGCACTCAACCCGCTGGAAGTGCTCAGCTGGCCAGGCGTACTGGTGGCCAACACGGCCGACCCGCAAGCACTGAACCAAAACGCGCTGAACCTGTTCACCCAGGCATTAAACGACCTGAAAAGCGGGCGTGAACGCGAAGGCGCAGAACTGGCCAAGCTGCTCAACGAACGCCTGGACAGCATCCTTGAGCAGGTTGTTGCCCTGCGCGAACTGGTGCCACAGATGCTTGCCGGGCAACGCCAGAAGATCCTCGACCGCTGCGCCGAAATGCAGGCCGAGCTCGACCCGCAGCGACTGGAACAGGAGCTGGTGATTCTCGCGCAGAAAAGCGACGTCGCCGAAGAACTAGACCGCCTGAGCACTCACGTCACCGAAGTACGCCGCGTACTCAAGAGTGGCGGCCAAGCAGGTCGCCGCCTGGACTTTCTGATGCAGGAACTTAACCGCGAAGCCAATACGCTGGGTTCCAAGGCCTTCGACACCCGTAGCACCCAGGCAGCAGTCAACCTTAAAGTGCTGATCGAGCAAATGCGCGAACAAGTACAGAACATCGAATGAAAACTACTGCGCTAGGCTATGCCGCGTTGAAACGAAGCAAAGCGTAGTAACAGCCAGAGGCTGGCCCGAAGGGGAGCGAAGCGTATAAATTAGGTTCGAAATGCTCATTTACAGTCGTAAACTCCGCTTTCTCACCTGATTTCGCCTTGCCTAGCCGTCGCTCGCTACGTTTTCAAGCCCCACAAGATTTGTCCAGGATGCATCCATGAGCATAACCACCGGCACCCTCTACATCATTTCCGCCCCATCCGGCGCGGGCAAAACCAGCCTGGTCAAGGCGCTGATCGACAGCGAAGCGCAGATTCGCGTGTCTGTCTCGCACACCACCCGCGCTATGCGCCCAGGTGAGGTCGACGGGGTGAACTACCACTTCGTCAGCCGTGAGCAGTTCCACGCCATGCTCGACAAGACCGAGTTCCTTGAGCACGCGGAAGTCTTCGGCAACCTTTATGGCACCTCGCAGGAGTGGGTCAAACAAACCTTGAGTGAAGGCTTTGATCTGATTCTGGAAATCGACTGGCAAGGCGCACAGCAGGTCCGCCGACTGATGCCTGAAGCCAAATCGATTTTTATTCTGCCGCCAACCCAGGAAGCCTTGCGTCACCGCCTGACCAACCGTGGCCAGGATAGCGGCGAAATCATTGAGCGACGCATGCGTGAAGCCGTCAGCGAGATGAGCCACTACGTCGAGTACGACTACCTGCTGATCAACGATGACTTTGCCCACGCGCTGAGTGACCTGAAGGCCATCTTCCGCGCCAACCAGTTGCTGCAAGGCACGCAACAGCAGCGCCACAGCGGTTTGCTCAGCGAGCTATTGGTCTGACTTATCGCCCGCTGGCAAATCAATGCTTCCCTTAATGCTGGTGGTTTTTTAAACTATCGAGTCCGCTCGCCCATTTGGGCCCAGCTCTATTACGCATTTGCTACGAGGAACACCATGGCCCGCGTTACCGTCGAAGATTGCCTGGATCACGTTGATAACCGCTTTGAACTGGTCATGCTCGCCACCAAGCGTTCGCGCCAACTGGCTACCGGTGGCAAAGAGCCAAAGCTGGCTTGGGAAAATGACAAGCCAACCGTAGTCGCGCTGCGCGAAATCGCTGCTGGCCTGATGAGCTACGACGTCATAGCCCAAGACGAGATCGTCGAAGAAGAGCCGCTGTTTGCTGCATTCGAGGAAGAGGCTAACGAGCCTCTGTAAGCGATGCCAGGACGACGTCGTCAGGCGCAGAGCCCACTAAATCGGCAAGGGGATTCCCCATGCCGAGCATAGACGCTCTCGCCGACAGACTTTCGACCTACCTAGACGGCGACCAGGTCAATCTGGTTCGCCGTGCTTATTTCTATGCAGAACAAGCCCACGACGGCCAACGCCGCCGTAGCGGCGAAGCCTACGTCACCCATCCCCTTGCGGTGGCGAGCATCCTTGCTGACATGCACATGGACCATCAAAGCCTGATGGCCGCGATGCTGCATGACGTGATTGAAGACACCGGCATTGCCAAAGAAGCGCTGGACGCGCAGTTCGGCGAATCCGTGGCCGAATTGGTCGACGGAGTCAGCAAACTGACCCAGATGAACTTCGAGACCAAGGCCGAAGCTCAGGCGGAAAACTTCCAGAAAATGGCCATGGCCATGGCGCGCGATATCCGCGTGATCCTGGTCAAGCTGGCTGACCGACTGCACAACATGCGCACGTTGGAAGTGCTGTCTGGCGAAAAACGCCGACGCATTGCCAAGGAAACCCTGGAAATCTACGCCCCCATCGCCAACCGACTGGGCATGCACAGCATGCGCATCGAGTTCGAGGACCTGGGCTTCAAAGCCATGCACCCGATGCGCTCCGAGCGCATCCGCGCAGCGGTCAGGCGCGCTCGGGGCAATCGCAAGGAAATCGTCAACAAGATTGAAGAGTCAATCATCCACTGCCTGGCGCGCGAAGGCATGGAAGGCGAAGTGTCGGGCCGCGAGAAGCACCTCTACGGCATCTACCAAAAGATGCGCGGCAAACGCCGGGCATTCAACGAAATCATGGATGTGTACGCCTTCCGCATCGTCGTCGATAAAGTCGACACTTGCTACCGCGTGCTCGGCGCTGTGCATAACCTGTACAAGCCACTGCCAGGCCGCTTCAAGGATTACATCGCGATACCCAAGGCCAACGGCTACCAGTCGCTGCACACCACGCTATTCGGCATGCACGGCGTACCGATCGAGATCCAGATCCGCACCCGTGAAATGGAAGAGCTGGCCAACAACGGCATTGCCGCGCATTGGCTGTACAAATCCAACGAAGAAGATCAGCCGAAGGGCAGCCACGCCCGCGCGCGGCAGTGGGTCAAGGGCGTGCTGGAAATGCAGCAACGCGCCGGCAACTCGCTGGAATTCATCGAGAGCGTGAAGATCGACCTGTTCCCCGACGAGGTCTACGTATTCACGCCCAAGGGCCGCATCATGGAGCTGCCGAAAGGCTCCACGGCGGTCGATTTTGCCTACGCGGTGCACACCGATGTCGGCAACACCTGCATTGCCTGTCGCATCAACCGCCGCCTGGCGCCGTTATCACAAGCGCTGGAAAGTGGCTCGACGGTAGAAATCGTCAGCGCCCCCGGCGCACGACCGAACCCGGCCTGGTTAAGTTTCGTGGTCACCGGCAAGGCGCGTACGCATATTCGCCACGCTCTAAAGCTTCAGCGCCGCTCAGAATCCATCAGTCTCGGCGAGCGCCTGCTGAACAAAGTTCTGGCGAGTTTCGACAGCCGTATCGACAAGCTTTCTGCCGAGCGGGTACAGACTGTGCTCGCGGAATATCACCAAGAGGTCATCGAAGACCTGCTGGAAGATATCGGCCTGGGCAACCGCATGGCTTATGTGGTGGCGCGACGCCTGCTCAGCGACAGCAACGAAGCCTCGCCAAGCAGTGAAGGTCCATTAGCCATTCGCGGCACCGAGGGCTTGGTGCTGAGTTACGCACGGTGCTGTACGCCGATTCCAGGCGACCCGATTGTCGGCTACTTGTCGGCCGGTAAAGGCATGGTTGTTCACCTGGACAGCTGCAAGAACATCGGCGATGTCCGCCACAATCCAGAAAAATGCATCCAGCTGTCTTGGGCCAAGGATGTGACGGGCGAATTCAATGTCGAATTGCGCGTCGAATTGGAACACCAGCGTGGCCTGATTGCCCTGCTGGCCGGCAGCGTGAATGCCGCCGATGGCAATATCGAGAAGATCAGCATGGACGAACGCGATGGCCGCATCAGCGTCGTACAGCTGGTTGTTAGCGTCCACGACCGCGTGCACCTGTCGCGGGTAATCAAGAAACTGCGCGCCCTTAGCGGTGTAATCCGCATCACCCGCGCCCGCGGCTGATGCCCGCGCAAGATTCCAAGCAATCTTGCGCCAGCTGTACTTTGACAGTATCCGTGGCTTCCCCCACCCTAAGCGGCCTAACTGGCAGTGCGTGATCGAAACGCCAGTCCATGTTTTCCCTTAACCGTTTTGCAGGAGCTCCCATGAGCAAGAGCGTTATCACCAGCGACAAAGCCCCAGCCGCTATCGGCACTTATTCCCAGGCCATCAAAGCGGGCAACACCGTTTACATGTCCGGCCAGATCCCCCTGGACCCGCAAACCATGGAACTGGTGGAAGGCTTTGAAGCGCAGACCGTGCAGGTATTCGAAAACCTCAAAGCCGTAGCCGAAGCGGCAGGCGGTTCGTTCAAAGACATCGTCAAGCTGAATATCTTCCTCACCGACCTGTCGCACTTCGCCAAGGTCAATGAAGTCATGGGTCGTTACTTCGAGCAGCCTTACCCGGCTCGCGCGGCCATCGGCGTTGCTGCTCTGCCGCGTGGTGCGCAGGTAGAAATGGACGCTATTCTGGTTATCGAATAAGCCCCTGGCGGGGCCACCGCCCCGCCCTTTCCTTTCGAGGACGCACCATGCGTTGCCTGTTTGCTGCTCTGTTCTTCAGCGCCCTACTCAGTGGCTGCGCCAGCCCACCAGCAGACCCCAGCGGCACCTGGATCAACCAGGCGGCGATTGATGCTGCCGTGGAAGGCGGCAATCTGCGCGAAGCCTTACTTGCCTATGGCCCGAATCTGGAATGGCAGATCGACAGCCAGCGCCAGCAGGCTAACTTCAGCAACGGTTTCGAACACGACGAAGGCACTTTTGCGCGCAGCGCGGATGGCCACTTACGTGTGAATTTTTACGCTGAATCGCAGGAGTCCCTGAGCCTCAGCAACAACCAATTGGTACAAGCGCAAAGCGCTACGTGGCCAGAACAACGCTTTGTCCGTGCCGCCGCAACGCCAGGCCCGCTGGCACCGCCCGGCAGCAGCTTCGAGCAGGCGCTGTATAGCGCCTACCTAGGTGGCACCTGGGTCATCGAGGAAGGCGTGGGCGAAGGTGGTCTGGTGCTGTTTCAGGCCGATGGCAGCCTCCAGGGCTTACCCGGAGCAGATCGCTATGCGTTGTGCCTTGCCGGTGACTGCGCAGCCATGAGTGGCGAATTCGACAGCCTTTGGCTGCAACTCGCCGACCAGGGGCAAAGCTGGATTTTCGAGCGAGAGGGCAAGCAACTGCGCATTTTCGAAGCGCTGAATCGTGCGCAGATTGATGAAATGCCGGAGTACTACAAAGGCGAGCTGCGTTGGTTACTCAAACGCCGTTAGTAGATGCTTCTACGACGCAGAGACACGGGCGGATATCAGTAGATATCGCCCAAGCCACTCACCAGCAGCCAGCCACCCAACACCAGCAGTAGCGCGCCACAGCCCCGGTCGAGCCAACGAATCTGCCGCTGCAGCCAGGTGCGCCAACGCCGATGGCTAAGCAAACGCACCAGAGCCAGATCCCAACCCCAGACCACCAGCGTCATCCACAGCATCACCAGCGCAAGGCCCCAGCTTGGTATGGCGGCATCGCGCAGCACGCCGAATAGCCCGGCATAAAACAGCGGCAGCTTGGGGTTAACGCTGCTGGCTAATAACCCTTGGTAAAGCCCGCGCCACCAACTCCCCGTTGCCGCCTGCTCACCCGCCTGCAGGTTTAGCTGACGCCGCGTTAACAACGCCTGCAGGCCAATGTAGGCGAAATAGCCACCACCGAGCACCTGCAAGGCCGTCCATAGCCCAGCGCTCTTATCTGGCAGCAACCCAAGTGCAAGCAGCACCAGCAACATGCTCAGCAAGTTGGCCAGAGCAATACCGCCAGCGCAGCCATCGGCTTGCCGGCGGCCATGGGCAAGCGCAGTGCGAATCAACAGGAAGAAGTCCGGCCCAGGCGACAACAGCGCGGCAAAGTGGGTGCTGGCGACCAGCAAAAACAAGGCAAGCATCGGAATTGACCTCCATCGAACGTGGCGGTCAGTTTCTCGGTGCTAGGCGGCCAGGTCTTGGAGAAAACTCAGGTCGCCGCGCTGCGGCGATACTGCCCTGGCGTAACGCCGGTGAAGCGCTTGAAGGTGCCGGAGAAGTGCGCCTGATCGTAAAAGCCCAGGCTCAGCGCCACGTCCAGCGAAGTCTGCTCACTCAGTAACAGGCGCTTGGCTTCGCGCACGCGACGCTGCAGCAGATAGGTATGTGGTGGCACGCCATAGGCCCGACGAAAAGCCTCAATCACATGGCGCGGGTGACGCTGAACCAAGCCGGCCAGCTGTTCCAGGCTAATCGCCTGCGCATAGTGCGCTTCCAGGTAATCATGCAGAAACGCCGTCACGCCACCGTCGCGTGGCGCTGGTCGCGCGGTGCGCAGCCCGCCGTGACGTACGAAGACCAGTTCCAGCACAGCCAGCAGCTCGCTTTCCAGCGCGAGCGCATCGCCGCGCTCAAACTCCGTCGCGAGGCGCGCCAGACCAGCCGCGACCTGGCCGTCGTCATTAGGATTGATACAGCGAAAGCCATCCGGCAGGCGCTTACGTCCGAGTAGCGTCGGTAACCGCGACTCCTCAACATAGAGCATGCGGTAAACCAGGCGTGCTGACTCAGCATGCCCGGTATGCGCTTCTTCGGGGTTCATCAGCGACAAGGTACCGGCCGGCAGCGCATGGCGCTGACCGCGACACTGGTAACCACCGACACCCTGAAGGATCGCGCCAATGGCAAAGGCATCGTGACTGTGGCGGGCAAACGTCAGCCCGGAGAAATCGGCATGAAACAGCTCGACACCCGGCAGCCAGGTTTTGCTTAGCAGGCGATTGCCATCCATGTTTACCGCTGCGCCAGAATTGCCCGGTAACCCTCGCGATAACTCGGGTACTGCGGCTGCCAGCCCAGGGCTTTGGCGCGGGCGTTGCTACAGCGTTTGCTGCCGGCACGGCGCACGCTCGACTGCTCGGACCAATGGCTAACGCCCAGCTGCTCGCGCAACCAGCCCACTACTTCATGCAGCGGCGCCGGTTGATCGTCGACGCCGATATAGCAGTCATCCAACACAACACCGCGCACATCCGCCTGCAGCAGGTAAGCCAAGAGCCCGGCCGCGTCATCGGCATGAATGCGGTTGCCATACAGCGGCGGCTCACTGGCCACGCGATAGCCCTGACGCACCTGACCCAGCAACCATTCCCGCCCTGGCCCGTAAATCCCGGTAAGCCTCACCACACTGGCCGGCATACCGCAGGACAGGAGCAATTGCTCGGCTTCACGCATGATCCGCCCGGAATAACTCTCAGCATCAGCCGGCGAAGTTTCATCCACCCATTCGCCATGCTTCTGGCCATAAACGCCACTGCTGGAGACGAACAGCAGACGCTTAGGGCGCTGCCCCTGCTGCGCCAACCAGTTCAGCACCTGCTGCAAGCCATCGACATAAGCGGCCCTGTAGCCGGCCTCGTCATGTTCGGTAGCGGCGGCGCAATACACCAGGTAATCCAGCGCCCCGCTTGGCCAGGCTTGCGGGCAGGCAGCGCTTTGCAGGTCACCAGCAACCGGTAGCAGCATCTCTGGCAGCTGCGAGACATTGCGGCGCAATCCATAAACCGTCCAGCCCACGGCACTCAGTTGTTGCCCCAAGCGGCTGCCGACGTCACCACAGCCAGCAATCAGCAATGTTTGCGGCCGCAATACAGCGCTCGCTACAGACTCAGTCAGGCTCACAGCGCCCCCAGACCGGCGTGCTGCACCAGCTCCAGCAATGGCTGCGGATAGACGCCGAGGAAGAAGGCCAGCAGCGCTACGAACAGCAGCATCAGGCCACCCGCCTGTTGTCCCCAATACATGGGGGCATCATGCCGGCGCAGGTTCGGCTCGACCATGAATAGGGTGACCATCACCCGCAGGTAATAGAACACACCGATAGCGCTGCCAATTACCAAGGCGGCGAGCAGGCCCCATTGCTGCGATTGCACACCAGCAGCAACCACATAGAACTTGCCAATAAAACCAGCAGTCAGCGGAATACCGGCCAGCGACAGCATCATCACGGTCAATACGGCAGTCAGGTACGGCCGCCGCCAAAACAGCCCACGGTATTCGTACAGCGCATCGCAATCACGGCCTTTGTAGGGCGTCGACATCAGGGTGATCACTCCAAACGCGCCCAGGCTGGTCAGCACATAGGTCGCCAGGTACACGCCAACCGCTTCCACGGCCAGACCTTTGCTGGCAATCAGCGCCACCAACAGGTAACCGAAGTGGGCGATGGAGGAATAACCCAGCAGGCGTTTGAGGTTGTTCTGCAGCAGCGCCAGCAGGTTGCCGAAGATGATCGAGGCAATGGCTATCAGGGTCAGCAGGTCGCTCAGCCAGCCGCCAGCCATAGCCGGCGACATCTCATACAGACGCAGCAGCACAGCAAACACCGCGACCTTACTGGCCGTGGCGAGGAACGCCGCCACCGGCGCTGGCGCGCCTTCGTAGACATCCGGTGTCCACAGGTGGAAGGGCACCAGCGACAGCTTGAAGGCCAGGCCGATCAGCATCATGCCGACGCCTAACTGCGCAAGCATGCTCGGCAGACCATTAGCCGCTAACTGCGCGCCGATGCCAGCGAAGGTCAGGCTGCCCGAATCGGCATACAGCAGCGCCATACCGAACAACAGAAACGCCGAACCGGCGGCAGACAGCAGCATGTACTTGATGCCGGCTTCCAGCGAACGCTTGTTGAAGAAGGCGTAGGCGATCATCCCGTAGGTCGGCACCGAGAGCAGTTCCAGGCCGATAAACAAGCCGGCCAGGTGCCGTGCGCTAACCAATACCAACCCACCCGCAGCGGCCAGCAACATCAGCAGGTACAGCTCTTCACGGTTGCCCGGATAGCCCTTGCCGGACTCACCACCGAGGTAAGCGTGGGTTAGCGTCACACAGGCCAGGGTCGCGGCCAGCACCAGCGCCATGTAATAACAAGCGAAGTTATCCACCAACAGCAGCGGTGAGACGGCAATCGGCGAAACTTCCAAGGCCGGCAGCAGCGACAGTAGAGCCAAATTGAGCCCCACCACTGACAAGCCAAAGGTCATGGTGTGATTGCGCTTCCAGGCGATTGCCAGCATCACCAGCACCACAGTGGCACTGGTAATCAGCAATGGCAGCAGCGCGATGAAATGTTGAGTCGTCAGGTGCATAGCATGACTTTCCATTAAGCAGCTTACCGAGCCGGAACAGGTTGATTGAGAGCGCTACCCAGCCACTGCTGCACACCGTGCATGCTGGCAGCAGAGGTATCGATCACCGGCTGCGGATAAACACCGAGCAGAATCAGCAGCAACGCAAGACCGAGCACCATGCTCAGCTCGCGTGCTTTCAGGCCGGGCAATGCAGTATCCGCCTTGGCCGGGCCGAAGTAGGCGCGGTGAATCATGATCAGCGAATACACCGAACCGAATACCAGGCCCGTGGCAGCCAATACCGTAACCCATGGCGAGGCCTGGAAGCTGCCGAGCAGAATCAGGAACTCACCAACAAAGTTACCGGTGCCTGGCAGGCCCAGCGCCGCCGCGGCAAAGAACAGGCTCAGCGCCGGCAACCAAGGCATACGCGCCCAGATGCCGCCCATCTCGCGCATGTCACGGGTGTGCAAGCGCTCGTAGAGCTGACCACAGAGAATGAACAGGGCCGCCGCCGAAAGACCGTGGGCCATCATCTGCACCACCGCACCCTGCAGGGCAATTTCACTGCCGGAATAGATGGCAATCAACACAAAGCCCATGTGCGACACGCTGGAGTAGGCCACTAGACGCTTGATATCGGTCTGCGCGAACGACAGCAGCGCGCCGTAGATGATGGCGAACACGCCGAGCCACTGGGCGATCGGCGCGAACTCGGCCGAGGCATTGGGGAACAGCGGCAGGGCAAAACGCATCAGGCCGTAGGCGGCGGTTTTCAGCAGGATACCGGCCAAATCCACCGAGCCGGCAGTCGGCGCCTGAGCATGCGCATCCGGCAGCCAGGAGTGGAACGGCACCACCGGGAACTTCACTGCAAAGGCGATAAAGAAGCCGAGCATCAGGACGTATTCAGTACCCGGAGCCAACTTGGTTTGCAGCAGGTCGGCGTAGTTGAAGGTCAGTACACCGGTCTGGTTGAAGTGCACGAACACCAGGCCGAGTATCGCCAACAGCATGATCAGGCCGCTGGCCTGGGTAAAGATGAAGAACTTGGTAGCGGCATAGATGCGGGTTTTGCCGTCGCTGCCGCTATGCCCCCAGAGTGCGATGAGGAAATACATCGGCACCAGCATCATTTCCCAGAAGAAGAAGAACAGGAACAGGTCGACGGCAAGAAACACCCCGACCACGCCGCCAAGAATCCACATCAGATTGAGGTGGAAGAAACCCACGCGGTTCTGGATCTCGTTCCACGAACAGAGCACCGAGAGCACACCGAGCAAACCAGTGAGGCAGACCATCAGCACCGACAGACCATCCATCGCCAGGTGGATGCTGATGCCGAAACGCTCGATCCAGCGTACTTGAAACTCGTGGGCCCACTGCGGCGCACTGCCAGGTGCCGGAGCGAGGCTGAAGTCGCCGGTGGCCCACAGCCACAGACCAAGGCCGAACAACAGCGCCATGGTCAGCAGAGCAATCCAGCGCGGCAGGGTGTTGCCGAAACGCTCGCACTGCCAGCACAGCAAGCCACCGATAAAGGGGATCAGGATTAGCCAGGGCAAAATCATCAGGCTGCTTTCCTTAATTCAGAAACAGGAGGACGGCGAGCACCAGCACGGCACCCCCGGCAATCGATGTGGCGTACCAGCGCACCTGGCCGGTCTCGCTGCTGGCCAGCAGGGCATTCGCGCCCCGCACCAGACGCGGAATCAGGCCAATACTTCGGTCAATCGGGTCATGCCCGAGCAACCGGCAAATCAGCAAGTACGGCTGCACAAACAGCTTGTCGTAGAGCCAGTCGAAGCCCCAGGCCGCAAACCACCAGGCCGAGAGGAAGCGCCCTGGCGCACTCTGTGCCACCGCCGTAGCGAAGCGGCGCTTGCCAAGGAACAGCAACGCCGCCAGCACGATACCGATGATGGCAACAGCCCCGGAGGCGATCTCCAAGCTGTGTTTGGCCTCACCACCGGCATGCCCGACGCTCTGCGGCAACACGCCAGCCAGCGGTGGGCTGATCAACGCGCCGATAAAGGTCGACAGCACCATCAAGGTCACCAGCGGCAGCCAGTGGGCAACACCGTGACCGGCATGGGCTTCGGTCTTCTGCTCGCCATGGAAGGCGATAAAGATCAGGCGGAAGGTGTAGATCGACGTCAGGAAAGCGCCCACCAGGCCGGCATACAGCAGCCATTGGTGGCCGCTGGCAAAGGCTTCCCAGAGGATTTCATCCTTCGAGTAGAAGCCGGCCGTAATCAACGGCAATGCCGCCAGGGCCGAACCACCGATGATAAAGCTGGCGTATGCCAGTGGCAGTTTCTTCCACAGGCCACCCATCTTGAAGATGTTCTGCTCGTGGTGGCAGGCGTTGATCACCGCGCCGGAAGCCAGGAACAGCAGCGCTTTGAAGAAGGCGTGAGTCATCAAATGGAAGATCGCCGCGTCCCAGGCGCCAACACCGAGGGCGAGGAACATATAACCGATCTGGCTCATGGTCGAGTAGGCGAGGATGCGCTTGATGTCGGTCTGCACCAACGCGGCAAAGCCAGCCAGCACCAGGGTCACGCCACCGACAATGCCGACCAGTTCGAGAATCTCTGGGGTCAGCAGGAACAGGCCGTGGGTCCGCGCGATCAGGTAAACGCCGGCGGTGACCATGGTCGCCGCGTGGATCAAGGCTGAAACCGGGGTCGGGCCAGCCATCGCGTCAGCCAGCCAGGTTTGCAGTGGCAGCTGAGCAGATTTACCCACCGCACCGCCGAGCAACATCAGGGTGGCGATCCACAACCAGCTATCACCTTGCACGTACTTCTGCGGGGCCAGCAGCATCAGTTCCTGAATATTCAGGGTGCCCAGGTGCAGGAACAGGATAAACAGGCCGACAGCCATAAACACGTCGCCAATGCGGGTGACGATAAACGCCTTGAGCGCCGCGTTGCCGTTGGCCGTGTGCTTGAAGTAGAAGCCGATCAGCAGGTAGGAACACAGCCCCACGCCTTCC
The DNA here is from genome assembly GCF_046581935.1 of Pseudomonas sp. Taxonomy (GTDB): domain Bacteria; phylum Pseudomonadota; class Gammaproteobacteria; order Pseudomonadales; family Pseudomonadaceae; genus Aquipseudomonas. Next base: position 1,772 of record NZ_JAYGFK010000007.1, on the reverse strand, counting down.
CAGCCGAAATACAGCATCAGCAGGTTGTCGCCCAATACCAGCAGCAACATGCTGAAGATAAACAGGTTGGTGTAGGCAAAGAAGCGCGAATAGCCCTCCTCCCCACGCATATACCAACTGGCGAATAGGTGGATCAGGAAGCCCACGCCAGTCACCACGCCGAGCATGGTCACGGACAGACCATCCAGGTACAGGGTGAAGCTCGGTGCAAAGCTGGCCACGCTCATCCACTGCCACAGCACTTGGCTGAACACGCCGTTTTCCGGCGGGTTGAGGTTGAACTGGATAATCACCCAAGCCGCCGTCAGGGCGGACAATCCCACCGAACCCACGCCAATCAGCGCCGAGAGGTTTTCGGAGAAACGCCCACGGGAGAAGGCCAGGAGAAACCAGCCCAGCAGCGGGAACACACAAGTCAGAAATAGAAGGTTCATCCGCGCATCTCGCTGGCAGCGTCGACATCGAGGGTGTTGAAGCGGCGATACAGCTGCAACAGGATCGCCAAGCCAATACTGGCCTCGGCGGCTGCCAGGGTGATCACCAGAATAAACATCACCTGGCCATCCGGCTGAGCCCAACGGCTACCGGCCACCACAAAAGCCAGGGCGGTGGCATTCATCATCACTTCCAGGCTCATCAACACGAAGAGGATGTTGCGCCGCACCATCAGGCCAATCAGGCCCAGGCTGAACAGCACGCCGGCCAGTGCCAGGCCGTGCTCCATGGGAATCGCGCTCATGCAGTTGGCTCCTTGGCATCGTGACGGCCCAGATGGTAGGCCGCGACCAGTGCAGCGAGTAGCAGCATGGACGCCAGCTCCACTGCCAGCAGATACGGCCCGTACAAGGCAATACCGACAGCCTTGGCGCCAATCTCCTGCAAACCGACTGCCGCACCACTGGGCGACTGGAACAGTACATACATCAATTGCCCCAGCAGCAGCGCCGAAAGAATCGCCGGGCCAACCCAAATACCGGGCGTCAGCCACTGCCGCTCTTGCTCGGCAGCCGCCGGGCCAAGGTTAAGCATCATCACCACAAACACGAACAGCACCATGATCGCGCCCGCATAAACGATGATCTCCAGCGCCCCGGCAAACGGCGCACCGAGGGCGAAGAAGGTCATGGCCACCGCTAACAGCGAGAGAATCAGATACAGCAAGGCATGCACCGGATTGCTCGCGGTAATCACCCTGAATGTGGCCGCCACGGCAACGCCGGCGGCGAGGTAGAAAGCGAATTCCATATAAATCCTTTATCTCCGCAGGAGTCTGTTTAAGGGCGTCGCGAGCGCAGCTGAGACAAGGCGAAAACAGGCGAGGAAGCGGAGTGTACTTTTGTACATGAGCATTCCGACTGGGCTCGCATCCGAGCCTGTTTTTAACGCCACAGGGCCGACGCGCAGCAGACTTTGAGTTTTCAGCCGGAGTAATCCAACACCGTCCAAACCCGAGTAAGTCCATCGCTAATCACGCAACCGCTCTGCCCCAGTTGATTGTTGCTGTGCAACGACATCAGGTTGGTCATGCCATCCGCCGCATCCGAGCGTTCGCTCAACCACTGCACACGGCCGCAATTGGCCGTTTCGATCACATAACTGGCCGCTACAGCAGAACCCTCGCTCGGCAGTCTGATCACATCCACCACCGTGCCCTGCTCTTCCACGCGCTTGCCGTCCGATACCAGCACGGCCCAGGCCAGGCCGTTCTCAATTACCAGGTAGGTGCCATTAGCCCTGGGTTGATCAAGCTGCGGTTGCGCACAGCCGGACAA
>NZ_JAYGFK010000018.1:0-150501 GCF_046581935.1 Pseudomonas sp. | reverse complement strand
GGGAATAGCCGCTGCGAAGCGTTCGCAGCGGCTAAAAACACTGAAATATGCGAGATACTGATCGTTTTTTGGTCAGTTGCCGTTTTAAAAATCAGCAAGGGCTGAAGTCGACCGGAAATACAGGGCTACTTCAGAGCATCCCTAAACGCGGAACTGATCCATTTGCTGCTGCTGGTTGTTAGACAAGCGATTAAGCGTTTGATTTATCTGAGCGGACTCTTGCGCCTGATTAGAAATCGACTCGGTAACATCGCGAATAGATGCAATGTTGTGGTTGATTTCATCGGCTACCGAGCTTTGCTCTTCGGCAGCACTGGCTATCTGTAGGTTCATGTCGGTAATTACGCTGACAGCCTCGCCAATTTTCTGCAGTGCTGTTACCGCCATCGCTACTTGGGTCACGCTACCTTGAGCTTGTCGGTGGCTGCTATGCATTGAACTAACGACTTCACGCGTGTCGGTCTGCAAACTTTCTATAACTTGGCGAATTTCCTCAACAGAATCTTGAGTACGTTTGGCCAAATTTCTGACCTCGTCAGCAACTACTGCAAAACCACGACCGGCGTCACCGGCACGTGCAGCTTCAATAGCAGCGTTAAGAGCTAGTAGGTTAGTTTGGTCGGCAATTGAACGAATGACCTCAAGTACTGAGCCGATTTTTTCGCTGCTGGTGGCTAAGCCCTCGACCCCCTCCATAGCTAAGCTCATCTCATTGGCCAGCTTCTCAATCGAAAGCGTAGTTGTGTCAATTACCCCTAGACCTTCGCGTGTCGCATTATCAGCACTGCGGGCGGCATCCGCCGCATGCGCAGCACTGCTTGCAACATCCTGCGCAGTAGCACTCATCTCGTTGAAAGCGGTTGCGACCTGATCTACTTCGCGATATTGCTGCTGCATTCCAGCGCTGGTTTCGTTGGCAATTTCCGAGGACCGATCAGCAGTTTTTTGAGATTCCTTAACTGAGTTTTTTACCTCCGCGATGATCGGCTGCAGTTTGTCGAGAAAGCTATTAAACCACCCAGCCAAAACACCCAGCTCGTCGCTCTTTGCGTAGGCGAGTCGTCGTGTCAAATCACCTTCACCGGACGCAATATTCTTCAGCATATTAGACACTTCAAGGATTGGCCGAGTGATGCTAATAACTATCCAGACTGAAAAACCTCCCAAAATTACAGCTACAGCAGCCACTATGACGAAGAACCAACTTATAGTGCTGCGGTTAGCAGCATCAAACTCCGCATTCGATTGATCTGCCTCACCTCTCATGGATGCAGCAATCTTTTTTAAATTTTCTTGAACGATAGCGCTCTGCTCATCGATAAGCTCGTCGACACCTCTGACATCTTCGCTAATTTGGCTTGATGGTGTGGTGCGAAGCAATGGCAGCATTTGCTGCTCATACAGGTTGATATAAAGCGACAGTGCAACTTTAGCGTTTTCCGCCTGCTGCTTTTCTTCGTCAGTATCAACGAACTTCTGCACCTCGGCCATTTGCCTCAAGCTCTCAGCCTTAACTTCCGCCCAATCCTTGCTGCTTTGCTCGAGATTACGGTTGATTATCGAGTCCGCAATAACCTGATACATTACCGCGCCAATATTTGAATTATTGAAAGCTGTACCACTGTTTTCAGTGGTACGAGATCCAGAGACCTGCAATTCTCTCATTTGATTCATACCACTACTGGCCACGAAAGACAGTAGAGCTACAGCAATTGCCGTAATAACAAAATTGAGAACTAGCTTCATTTTAATATTCAATACTTCTCTCCCCGGAGGTGCAAAACTCATATAGAAACTGAATTATTTACACCCAAAAAATTAGCAACAGCTGCTGCACATTATCAGAGCCTGGTGCTCTGCAGATTTATCGAAAACCATGTTCAATGGCAGCCGTTGATTTAAATCTTTAGCATTCTCATTCCACTCTAGAAACCCAAGAGAAATTTTAGAACTTCAAAAAATAGTGGCGCTACCCTATGTTTCTTATGGATAAAGTTAGTGCATACAATTTAAATTTCCAGCACGAACAAGTACTTATTTTGAAATTTCCAGCTGCTTTCCGTCGTTTTATTGTATTTGCCAATATCGTCCGCCCACCGCATAACTTTAATTTTTCGTGTTTGCGCGCATAAGGACACTCTATGAAAAAGACTTCCTGAATTTGGCAAAATACCCGAACGCCACCCGCCGAGTTTTCCGATCAAGCAGATGACCTTCGCCAATGCCGAATACGCCGGCAAGCGCAAACAGCCCCGCAAAGAGTTGTTCCTGATCGAAATGGATCGGGTGGTGCCGTAGAAGGGTTTGATCACCTTGATCGAACCGCTTTATCCCAAGGATGAAGGTGCTCGTCCGGCTTACTCATTGATGGCGATGCTGCGAATGCACCTTATGCAAAACGGGTTCGGTTATAGCGACCCAGCGATGGAAGAGGCGCTTTACCAGACCACCATCCTGCGCCAGCTTTTCGGGCTAAGCCGTCACATGTTAGTGAAGGCCAATAAGACCCCGCGCAGCTTACAGACCACACCAAAATCGCCGCCATCTAGCCTTGAGGCCGCTTACTGGCTGGCTATGGCTACCATCACAATAAGGCAGGCGGCGCGATTGAGCGCAACGACAGAGCAGCAAAAACTGCTCACGCTCAGGCATCTGTTCAAGGGCATCGGGACAAGCAGAGAGGCAATCAGGAAGCTGGGGCGAACGCCCGCAGCGGCACAGCAGCAAGGTATCGCCAGGTTTGACCTGGCGTACCTCAGGCAGGATTGGCACAGGCTTACTCAACATAAGCCTGCGCCGCCCTGATCAATCCACCCACACGCGGGCGTTACGGAACATGCGCAGCCAGCCAGCATCTTCCTGCCAGTCGTCCGGTTTCCAAGAGTTTTGCACGCCACGGAACACACGCTCCGGGTGCGGCATCATGATGGTCACACGACCATCGCGGCTGGTCAGGCCGGTAATCCCGCGCGGCGAACCGTTGGGGTTAGCCGGGTAGGCTTCGGTGACTTTGCCGTGGTTGTCGATAAAGCGCATGGCCACACAACCCGACAGATCTGCCTCAAGCAAAGCCTCCTCATTCTCGAACTCGGCATGGCCTTCACCGTGGGCGATGGCGATTGGCATGCGCGAACCGGCCATCCCTTGCAGGAAGATCGACGCTGATTCCTGCACCTGAACCATGGCCACACGCGCTTCGAACTGCTCCGAACGGTTGCGCACGAAGTGCGGCCAGTTCTCGGTACCTGGGATCAGTTCGTGCAAGTTGCTCATCATCTGGCAGCCGTTGCACACGCCAAGGGCAAAGCTGTCCTTGCGCTCGAAGAACGCCTGGAAGCCATCGCGGGCGCGGCTATTGAACAGCACCGACTTAGCCCAGCCCTCACCCGCACCCAGCACGTCACCGTAGGAGAAACCGCCACAGGCGACCAACCCTTTGAACTCGTCCAGGCTGACACGACCACTGAGGATATCGCTCATGTGTACATCGATGGCGTTGAAGCCGGCGCGGTCGAAAGCCGCGGCCATTTCTACCTGACCGTTGACGCCCTGCTCACGCAGCACGGCAATTTGCGGACGCACGCCCTTGCGGATATACGGCGCACTGATGTCCTGATTGACATCGAAGCCAAGCTTGACCGACAGACCTGGATTGTCTTCTTCCAGCAAACCGTCGAATTCTTGATCGGCGCAATCGGCGTTATCGCGCAAACGCTGAATCTGATAACTGGTCTGCGCCCACTGACGCTGCAGCAAACGCCGCTGACCGGTAAACACGGGCTGACCGTTGAAACTGATCGACACGTTGTCGCTATTGACCGGCTGGCCAATCACCGCAACGCAATCGCCAAGGCCAGCGGCGCTGAACTGCGCCAGCACTTCCGGCGTCGCGTCCTGATGCACCTGGATCACCGCGCCCAACTCTTCGTTGAACAGCGAAGCAGCCAGCTCAGCGCTGTTATCGGCCAACGCATCAAGGAACAGATTGAGGCCGCAGTGGCCGGCAAACGCCATTTCCAGAGCAGTTACCAGCAGGCCACCGTCGGAACGGTCGTGGTAGGACAGGATATGGCCGTCGGCATTCAAGCCCTGGATCACAGCAAAGAAGGCCTTGAGGTCTTCAGCGTCATCGACATCCGGCGCTTGGTTGCCAAGCTTGCCGTAAACCTGCGTAAGGATCGACGCGCCCAGACGGTTCTGGCCACGACCCAGGTCGATCAGGATCAGATCCGTTTCGCCTTTGTCCATGCGTAGCTGCGGGGTCAGGGTCTTGCGGATATCACTGACCGGCGCAAAGCCGGTGACAATCAGCGACAACGGCGAGGTCACGCTCTTCTCCGCGCCGTCATCCTGCCAGCGGGTTTTCATCGACATCGAGTCCTTGCCCACCGGGATGGTGATACCCAGCTCCGGACACAACTCCATGCCAACCGCTTTAACGGTGTCGTACAACCGCGCGTCTTCACCTGGGTGACCAGCAGCGGCCATCCAGTTAGCGGACAGTTTGATGTCGCTGATCGCCTCAATGCGCGAGGCAGCCAGGTTGGTCAGGGTTTCGCCAATCGCCATACGCCCGGACGCCGCAGCATCCAGCAATGCCAGCGGCGTGCGCTCGCCCATGGCCATGGCTTCACCGGTGTACACGTCAAAGCTGGTGGCGGTTACCGCACAGTCAGCCACCGGCACCTGCCAAGGGCCGACCATCTGATCGCGAGCCACCAGGCCGGTAATGGTGCGGTCGCCGATGGTGATCAGGAAGCTCTTGCTGGCCACAGCCGGGTGATGCAGAACGCGGGTAACGGCTTCATCGATGGCCAGGGTGCTGGCATCAAAGTCATCACCCAGCTCGCTTTCGCGCTCGGCCGAACGGTGCATGCGCGGGGCTTTGCCCAGCAGCACGTTGAGCGGCATGTCTACGGCATTGTTGCCGAAATGGCTGTCGGTCACCGTCAAGTGAGCTTCTTCGGTGGCCTCACCAACCACTGCAAACGGGCAGCGCTCACGCTCACAGATGGCTTTGAAACGTTCGAAATTGGCAGCATCCACCGCCAGCACGTAGCGCTCCTGGGATTCGTTGCTCCAGATTTCGTGCGGCGCCATGCCCGGCTCATCATTGGGCACATTGCGCAGTTCGAAACGGCCACCACGACCGCCATCGTTGACCAGCTCTGGGAAGGCGTTGGACAAACCGCCCGCACCGACGTCATGGATAAAGGCGATGGGGTTGCTCTCACCCAGCTGCCAGCAACGGTCGATGACCTCCTGACAGCGGCGCTCCATTTCCGGGTTTTCGCGCTGTACCGAAGCAAAATCCAGATCCGCCGAGCTGGTGCCGGTGGCCATCGACGAGGCCGCGCCACCGCCCAGACCGATCAGCATGGCTGGGCCACCCAGTACGATCAGCTTGGCGCCAACCGTGATCTCGCCCTTTTGCACGTGCTCAGCACGGATGTTGCCCATGCCGCCCGCGAGCATGATCGGCTTGTGGTAACCGCGCACTTCTTCACCGCGCGGCGTCTGAATCGCCTGCTCGAAGGTACGGAAATAACCGGTCAGCGCCGGGCGACCAAATTCGTTGTTGAACGCCGCGCCACCCAGCGGGCCTTCAATCATGATGTCCAGCGCGGTGACGATGCGCTCGGGCTTGCCGTACGGCACTTCCCACGGTTGCTCGAAACCGGGGATTTGCAGGTTGGATACAGTAAAGCCGGTGAGGCCAGCCTTCGGCTTGGCACCACGGCCAGTCGCGCCTTCGTCACGGATCTCACCACCGGAGCCAGTCGACGCACCCGGGAACGGCGCAATCGCGGTTGGGTGGTTGTGGGTTTCGACCTTCATCAAGATATGTACCGGCTCCTGCACCGCGCCGTACTGGCGGGTTTCAGGGTCCGGGAAGAAGCGCCCGGCGACGTTACCGACGATTACCGAGGCGTTGTCTTTATAAGCAGACAACACACCTTCGCTGTGCATCTGGTAGGTGTTCTTGATCATGCCGAACAGGGATTTCTCTTGGCTCTGACCATCGATATCCCAACTGGCGTTGAAGATCTTATGGCGGCAGTGCTCGGAGTTGGCCTGGGCAAACATCATCAGCTCGATGTCGTGGGGGTTGCGACCCAAGCCATTGAAGCTGGTGACCAAGTAATCGATTTCGTCTTCAGCCAGGGCCAAGCCCAGCTCGACGTTAGCCTGCTCCAGCGCGGCGCGACCGCCACCCAGCACATCTACAGCTGTCAGTGGCTTGGGCTGAGCATGGCTAAACAGTGCAGCAGCACCTTCCAGGTTATCCAGCACCAACTGCGTCATGCGGTCATGCAACAGGTCGGCAACTTGCTGCGCCTCGGCGGCATTCAGCTCGCCGCTGACGTAGTACGCCAGGCCACGCTCAATGCGCTGAATCTTCGCCAGGCCGCAGTTGCGGGCGATGTCGCTGGCCTTGCTCGACCAGGGCGAGATGGTGCCAAAGCGCGGAATACTCAGGAACAGGCGGCCACTTGGCTCCTGCACTGGCACACTCGGGCCATATTTCAGCAAACGGGCCAATACCTGCTCTTCGTCGGCATTTAGAACACCGGATACTTCGGCGAAATGCGCAAACTCGGCATACAGGCCGGTGACCGCAGGAACTTTGCTGGCCAGTTGCTCAAGCAGTTTGCCGTGACGGAAAGCAGAAAGGGCGGGAGCGCCGCGCAGGATCAACATCGGGGACAGCCTCTGGGAAGGGGTGTACTTTGAGGCCGTGCATTCTAGCCTAAAGCGCTGCCAACAGCACCCGTGAAGGCCAGTCTCTGTTAGCGCCGCATGACGACGTGAATTACCGTATGCATCGTGCAAACCGCGCCTGAGCAAGTCTGGCAATTGCACTAACAGAGAAGCCGCACGCTGTCGAGATATGGCACCACCCAACCTTTGCGTATACTGCGCCAATGTTTGCCCAATCTGCGTTCCGCGTGCGCCGCGCCTGCTGGCTGCCGGTGATCGGAATCCTCCTGCTGTTCGGTGGCTGTGCTGAAGAACCCAGCACACTCGAACGCGTTCAGGCGGAGGGTGTGCTGCGGGTGATCACCCGGAACAGCCCGGCCACCTATTTCCAGGATCGTAACGGTGAAACCGGCTTCGAATATGAGCTGGTCAAACGCTTTGCCGACGATCTGGGCGTCGAACTGAAAATCGAGACGGCAGACAACCTCGACGAGCTGTTCTCTAGCCTCAACAAACCCAATGGCCCAGTGCTAGCGGCCGCCGGACTGGTAAAAAGCGACGGACGGCAAAGCCAAGCACGCTTCTCCCTGCCCTACCTCGAAGTAACCCCTCAGGTGATCTACCGCAATGGCCAACAGCGCCCAACCCGTCCCAGCGACCTGCTGGGTAAGCGCATTATGGTGCTCAAGGGCAGCAGCCACGCCGAACAGCTGGCAGCCCTTAAACTGCAACTGCCTGAACTGACCTATGAAGAATCCGCCGCCTTCGAGGTGGTCGACCTACTGCGCATGGTTGATGAAGGGCAGATCGACCTAACCCTGGTCGACTCCAACGAACTGGCCATGAACCAAGTGTACTTCCCCAATGTGCGCGTGGCCTTCGACCTCGGCGATGAGCAAAGCCTGGCCTGGGCTACCGCTCCAGGCGAAGACCGCAGTCTACTCGACGAGATAAACGCCTTTATCAAGCGCGCACAACAGAATGGCAGCCTCAAGCGCCTCACTGATCGCTACTACGGCCACGTCGACGTACTCGGCTATGTCGGTGCTTACACCTTCGCCAAGCACCTGCAACAACGCTTACCGCGCTATGAGAAACATTTCCGCCAAGCCGCCCAAGCCAACCAGGTTGACTGGCGCCTACTGGCCGCCATGGGTTATCAGGAATCACTCTGGCAACCCAACGCCACCTCAAAAACCGGGGTCCGCGGGCTGATGATGCTAACCCTGAACACCGCGCAGGCCATGGGCGTATCAGATCGCCTAAACCCCAAGCAGAGCATCGAAGGCGGAGCCAAGTACATCGTCCACGTGAGAGATCAGCTCCCGGAGAGCATCAAAGAACCAGACCGCACCTGGTTTGCCCTGGCCTCCTACAACGTCGGCGGCGGGCACTTGGAAGATGCCCGAAAACTTACCGAGGCCGAAGGCCTGGACCCAAACAAGTGGCTGGATGTGCAGAAAATCCTGCCGCGCCTGGCGCAGAAACAGTGGTACAGCAAAACTCGCTATGGCTATGCCCGTGGTGGTGAGCCGGTACATTTTGTACGCAACATTCGCCGCTACTACGACATCCTCACCTGGGTAACCCAGCCTCAGCTGGAAGGCTCGCAAATCGCGGAAAGCAACCAGCACTTACCCGGTATCGACAAACGCCAGCTCAACGAACAAACACCACCGCTTTAACCGAACCCGCGAGCTAGAGCCCTGCAAGGCGCTACGTAGCATCAGCCTCCGGCTGGTCAAAACAGACGAGAAACGCAGCACAGAGGAGTAACAGCCAACGGCTGGCCCGCAGGGTGAGCGCAGCGAATCAAGCGGACTGGGCTCGCACTCGAGTTTACTGATGTAAATGAGCATTACCCGCTTCGCTCGCCCTTTGGGCCGCGCTAAAGCGCGTTAGCCGCAAGCGGCTTCCGACTGGGCTGGCAATCCAGCCTGGTTTAACGCCGAGGGCCGACGCGCAGCAGACTTTGGATAGGTTCTAGCGCTGCTCGCGTCTGGCTTTGAAGAACGCGCTCAGCACCGCCCCGCACTCCTGCGCCAGCACGCCACCCTCAACCAACACTCGATGGTTGAGAAAGCCCTGATTGAAGAACTCACCCCTGCTCAACGCCACTCCGGCCTTAGGCTCAGCCGCGCCGTACACCACACGCTGCACGCGCGCATGGACGATCAGCCCGGCGCACATGCTGCATGGTTCCAACGTCACGTACAGGGTACTGCCAGGGAGTCGGTAGTTATCCACGGCTTGCGCAGCAGCGCGAATCGCCACCATCTCGGCATGGGCGCTGGGGTCATGGGTGGCGATCGGACAGTTGAAGCCACGCCCGACAATCTCTCCCTCCTGCACCAGCACCGCGCCCACGGGCACCTCACCCAACGCCGCACCCTCGGCAGCCAGCGCCAAGGCTTCGCGCATAAAGTGCTGATCCTGACTGCGATCAACAATCAACGGCCGTCGCATCAAACCACCTCAATCGCGGCCATCAAACCGGTTTCCATGTGGTCGATCACGTGACAGTGAAACATCCAAACACCTGGGTTATCCGCCACCAGCGCCACTTGCGCACGCTCGTTCTTGCCCAGCAAATAGGTGTCGGTGAAGTATGGAATGACCTTGTGGCGGTTCGACGCAATCACCTTGAAGCTCATGCCGTGCAAGTGGATCGGGTGCTGATACTGGGTCATATTCTTCAGATCAAAAATATAGCTCTGGCCCAATTTCAGGGTGGCAATCGGCCGATCCGCACAGGTCTTGTCAGTGATATCCCAGGCTTTGCCGTTGATCTGCCAGAGGCTCGGTGGCTTGCCGTTGTCGACGTTGACCGACACCGAACCAACCCATTCGAAATTGAAGTTGAGCTTCTCGGCATTCGCCAGATCCGGTTCAGCCACCGGGTTGGCCGGCAGCGCAGGCGGCCATTCGGTCGGAGCATCGCTGTTGGCCACCGAGCGCAGTGTACCCAAACGCACCGGGCCGTTGCGCAACGACAGTTCTTCACCAGCAGCGGGGGCCTTGATCGCCAGACAGATACGCATCCCCGGGCCAAGCCAGTATTCCTTACCCAGCGGCCGCGGCTCGACCGGGTTACCGTCCAGCGCATAAATCTGTGCTTCGACACCAGGAATGTTGAGGCGATAGGTCAGGGTATTGTCGAGGTTGAGCAGGCGCACTCGAGTGATCTGCCCGGCTGGCAATTCAATCACCGGCGCTGGCACGCCATTGATGGTCGACAGGCGCCCGGCCGTACCACCACGCGCCGCCTCACGGGGAATGCTGAACTCAACGAAATTGCCCTCTTCGTCGATGTGCCAGTTTTTCAGGCTCAGGGTCTTTTCGTATTTGAACCCGCTCGGCTCGCGCTCTTCGATGATCAACGGCCCAACCAAACCGCGCCCGAGTTCTTCGCTGCTGCTGACGTGCGGGTGATACCAGTAACTGCCGGCGTCCGGCACGCGGAATTTGTAGTCGAAGTATTCGCCCGGCAGCACTGGCAACTGCGAAACGTACGGTACGCCATCCATTTCCAGCGGCAGACGAATGCCATGCCAGTGAATGGTGGTCGCGACCGGCAAGTGGTTGATGAATCGCACCCGTAACCATTCGCCCTGCCGCACACGCAACTCAGTACCCGGTGCCGACGGGCCAAACGCCCACGCCTCAGTCTTGTGGCCTGGCACCAACTCGACATCCAATGGCGCAGCGATCAACTCGTAATCGTGGCCCGCCTGATCCTCCACCCGCCCCAACCAGTAGCGCACGCCGCCAACACCAAGCCCAACAACACCCAACGCACTGAGGCCGGCCAGCACTTGCCTACGTGTAAAAGCCATCTTTGCTCCCGAGGCCCGGATTAAATCCGGAGCATTACGCCATCAGATAAATGCCTGACAGCCAGTTGCAATATCTTCTCATTTTCATGGAGAACAAGACGATACCCATGTATCTCTCACCTAGCTATGCGGGGCCTGATCAAGCGAAGCTAAGCCTCCAGAGGGCCCATTTTGGCTATATCAATCACTGCTGACTTCAGATCGAGGCGCGTGCCCCTGAAAGAAAGTGTCCAAGGCCCGTGCGACTGCCCGGCGTACGAACATAGCCGTCAGCTTCTTCTTGACCCCCAGCAACAATGGCGTGACCGTTTCCGAATCCAGCAACGCCATCAGGTGGTGTGCCGCCACCTGAGGATTGCATGACCGCAACTCGCCCCGTTCGATCCTGCGTGCCAAGAAATCCGCAAGCTCCGCAACACCTTTTTTGGCCCCCCCCTCATAGAAACGCAAACCGATATCGCTGCGACCCGATTGAGCAATGATGGCGCGGCGAGCTTGAATCGATGTCTCCAGGCAGATGACCGCCAAGGTGCGCTCACCAAATTGCTGCAATGCCTGGCGCAGGTCATCGTGATCTTTCTGCAGCGCGGCAAAGATCGGCTCGAAATAGAGCTTGGCCACGCCTTGCATTACCTCGACGAACAATTCCTCCTTGCTGCTGAAATAGCCATAGAGCGTTGCCTTGGAGCCACCCACTCGCGTGGCGATTTGCGCCATGGACGCGCCCTCAAAGCCTAACTCCAGAAAGACCTCAGACGCTGCTTCAACGATCGCATCGCGCTTGGCTTCGGTTCTGACTCGCATAAACCCGATTCCTCCATCCACAGACTCGCAATCATATACCAGGGTGTTCAGTAATGTTTGACGCAAGAATCCTGTCAAAATATATTACCGTACAGTTCAGTATTTTTAAAAGACCGTCCCCTGCCATCGCTACCCTGGAGAATTCCATGCGCCCGATCATGTTTCATTGCCTAAACCTTAGCGTGGCGCTGGCAGCCGCGTGCCTTCTCACCGCCTGCGGCGAACCTCCAGGCGGCCCACCTCCGGCACCCGGTACACCGACGGTGGGAGTCATGCGCGTGCAGCCACAACGTGTGGTACTTACCACGCAACTGCCGGGGCGCACGTCCGCCTATCTGGTAGCGGAGGTTCGGCCGCAAGTCGGCGGCATCATCAAGGCACGCATGTTCAAAGAGGGCAGCGACGTCAAAGCCGGCCAGCCGCTGTATCAGATCGACCCAGCCACCTACAAGGCGACTTACGATGCAGACAATGCGGCCCTCGCTAAAGCGCAGGCCAGCGTCAAGACCGCCCGCCTAAAAGCTGATCGCTACAAGGCTTTAATGGCTATCCAGGCCGTCAGCCAACAAGATTACGATGACGCCGTCGCCACGCTTGGCGAAGACGAAGCCCAAGTGGCTTCTGCCAAGGCAGATTTAGAAAGCAGCCGTATTAACCTGGCGTATGCACGCGTCGATGCACCTATTTCCGGGCGTATCGGCAAATCCAGTGTGACGCCCGGGGCGCTGGTTACCGCCAGCCAGAGCACCGCCCTGGCGACCGTTCAGCAACTGGACCCGATATATGTCGATGTCTCGCAGTCCAGCGCCGACTTACTGCGCCTGAGGCGAGCCATGGCAAGGGGCGACCTGCAAAAATCCGGCGCGAATTCGGCGAAAGTCCAGCTCATTCTCGAGGACGGAAGTGCCTATCCACTTGAGGGAACATTGGAGTTTTCGGACGTTACCGTCGACCAGAACACCGGCACGATCACACTGCGTGCCGTGTTCCCCAATCCGACAGGCGAATTACTACCCGGCATGTATGTGCGAGCGGTGCTGCAGGAAGGCGTAAAAGAACAGGCGCTGCTGGTGCCGCAGCAGGCCGTGTCACGAGACGGTGCCGGCAAGCCATATGCATACATCGTCGACAGCAGCAACAAGCTGCAACGCCGTCCACTGGAAACAGATCGAGCCATGGGCGACCAATGGCTGATTCAAGACGGAATTGAGCCCGGAGACACACTTGTGGTGGATGGCCAGCAACGCGCAGCCCCAGGTGTGGACGTCAATGTAGAGCCTTGGTCGCCTAACACGCAGGCGAGTACAACACCGGCCCCGGCCCCCGTGCCAGAAGCCACGCCCACTGCGTCCAACTGACCTGCGAGAGAACGACAAATGGCCCGTTTCTTCATCGACCGTCCAGTATTCGCGTGGGTGCTAGCCATCATCGTGATGCTTGCTGGGGTTATATCAATTCTGACCCTGCCCATTGCGCAATACCCCAGTATTGCCCCACCCGCCATCGCGATTACCGCCACCTACCCCGGCGCGTCCGCCAAAACGCTGGAAGATACCGTCACCCAGATCATCGAGCAGAAGATGAAGGGCCTGGACCGGTTGAGCTACATGGCCTCGACCAGTGAATCGTCGGGTACCGCCACGATTACTCTGACATTTGAAAACGGCACCAATCCCGACACTGCGCAAGTGCAGGTGCAGAACAAGCTCTCCCTGGCCACACCGCTGTTACCGCAAGAGGTGCAGAACCAAGGCCTGACGGTAACCAAGTCAGCCACCAACTTCCTTAACGTACTAGCCTTCACCTCCGAAGACGGCAGCATGAACGGTGCCGACCTTTCGGACTACGTAGCGGCTAACGTGCAGGATGCGATCAGCCGTGTCGAAGGGGTCGGTGACATCACGCTGTTCGGCTCGCAGTACGCCATGCGCATCTGGCTCAACCCCGACCGACTGGCCAATTTCAGCCTGACGGCGGCGGATGTAAAGACGGCCATCGAAGCCCAGAACGTCCAGGTTTCGGCCGGGCAGATCGGTGCCCTGCCTTCCACCCCAAATCAACAGTTGAACGCAACCATCAGCGCGCAGACACGGCTGAGAACCGCCAAGGAGTTTGAAGACATCCTCCTGCGTACACAAACGGACGGTTCTGAGGTTCGGCTGCGTGACGTGGCCCGCATTGAACTGGGTAACGAGAGCTACAACAGTGCCGGCCGTTACAACGCTAAACCCGCTGCTGGACTGGCGATCAAGCTGGCGGTGGGTGCCAACGCGCTAGATACCGTCAAGGCCATAGATACCCGCATGGCCGAGCTGGAGCAGTTCTTTCCTGCGGGCATGAAGGTCCAGAAGCCCTACGACACCACGCCCTTCGTACGTATTTCGATCGAGGAGGTCGTTCGTACGCTGGCGGAGGCCGTGGTACTGGTCTTCCTGGTGATGTTTCTGTTTCTGCAAAACTGGCGGGCCACCCTGATTCCGACGATCGCGGTCCCCGTGGTATTGCTAGGCACCTTCGGAGTACTCGCGGCGTTCGGCTTTACCATCAACACCCTGACCATGTTCGCCATGGTGCTCGCAATCGGGCTGCTGGTGGATGATGCGATCGTCGTCGTGGAAAACGTCGAGCGGATCATCACGCAAGAGGGCCTCTCCCCCAGAGAGGCCACGCGCAAATCAATGGACCAGATTACCGGTGCGCTTGTGGGTGTGGCCCTCGTACTGGCCGCTGTATTCGTGCCGATGGCGTTTTTCAGCGGCTCCAGTGGCGTGATCTACCGGCAGTTCTCCATCACCATCGTATCGGCCATGACGCTCTCGGTGCTGGTGGCCATGGTGCTCACCCCGGCGCTGTGCGCCACGCTGCTCAAGCCTTCGAAATCGGGCCATGGCATGGCCACGACCGGCTTTTTCGGATGGTTCAATCGCTCATTTGACCGCGGCAACCATCAATACCAAGGCATCGTGCGCCATATTCTCGGTCGCGGCTGGCGGTACATGATCGTCTATGCCGTGCTGTTGGGGGCGGTGACCTTCGGTTTCATGAAGCTGCCGGTGGGCTTCTTGCCCGACGAAGACCAAGGCACTCTGTTCGTGATTATCCAACTGCCGCCCGGTGCAACCGCGAACAGGACAGATGAAGTCATCAAGCAAGTCGAACATCAGTTCCTTGTCGAGCAGAAAGACGCCGTTGCGGGTGTATTTTCCGTCTCGGGGTTCAGCTTTGCAGGTAACGGTCAGAACACTGGCTTCGCGTTCGTCAAACTCAAACCCTGGGACGAACGCAAGGGTGAAGCACTTAGCGTCTCAGGCGTAGCCGCCAAGGCAATGGCCAGGTTCGCCACCCTGCGCGATGCTCAGGTGTTTGCCATTGCACCACCGGCCGTGGCAGAACTGGGTAATGCCACCGGTTTCGATCTGATGCTGCAGGACCGCGCCAACCTGGGCCACGATGTATTGATGAAGGCGCGCAATCAACTGCTCGGCGAACTCTCACGCGACACACGCCTGGTAGCAATACGGCCTAACGGGCTTGAAGACGCTGCCGAATTCAAGCTCGAGATCGACCCGAACAAAGCGCAGGCGCTTGGGCTGTCGATTTCCGATATCAATGACAACTTCTCGACTTCATGGGGCAGCAGTTACGTCAATGACTTCATCGACAAAGGTCGGGTCAAGAAGGTGATGCTGCAGGCCGACGCCCAATACCGCATGCTGCCGGACGATATCAACCGCTGGTACATACGCAATAGCGCCGGCACCATGGTGCCCTTCTCCGCCTTTTCGAAAGCTAGCTGGGCATCGGGCTCGCCACGCCTGGAGCGCTACAACGGTGTTCCCTCGGTGGAGATTCTGGGCATGGCCATGCCGGGCGCAGCATCCAGTGGCGAAGCACTTGCCATCGTCGAAGCGGCAGTCGCCAAACTGCCGCCCGGGATCGGATACGAATGGACTGGGATATCGCGTCAGGAAAAAGCATCGAGCGGTCAGACCGGCCTGCTTTACGGAATATCCATCTTATTCGTGTTCCTGTGCCTGGCCGCGTTGTACGAAAGCTGGGCCATTCCGATATCGGTCGTCATGGTCGTGCCGCTAGGGGTACTGGGCGCTCTGATTGCCGCCATCCTTACCTGGAAAATGAACGATGTGTATTTCCAGGTCGGCATCCTCACCACCATCGGTCTGGCCTCCAAGAACGCCATCCTGATCGTTGAATTCGCCAAGGACCTGTACGCCAGTGGCGAAAGCCTGATGGACTCGGCACTGACCGCGGCCGGTATGCGCTTGCGCCCAATCCTGATGACCTCCATGGCCTTCATCCTGGGTGTTTTGCCCATGGTACTGGGCAGTGGCGCGGGGGCCGGGGCTCAGCACGCGCTGGGCAGCGCGGTGATCGGCGGCATGCTGTCCGGCACTTTGCTGGCCGTTATCTTCGTGCCGTTATTCTTTGTTCTGGTGATGAAGCTGTTCAAGCGCAACACGACGGCCACGGCATCTTCTGCCCCTCCTCACCACCCTCTCTCCAGCCATTCGGAAGGTATCTGACATGCCTTGGTTAACGCGATCTTTACTGGCACTAGCGGCATTGCTGGGCGGCTGCAGTTTGATACCCGCCTACCAGCAGCCCTCGCCCCCTGTCGCCCCCAGATTCTCCGGAGATCAGGGTGCCGCCAGCACCCTGCCAGTAGCCGACCTCGGCTGGCGCGACGTGTTTACCGACCCGGCGCTGCAGCGGGTCATCGACCTGGCACTGGCCAATAACCGAGACCTGCGGGTAGCCGCGCTCAATATCGAAAAGGCCCGTGCTACCTACCGCGTGCAAGATGCCGAACTGTTTCCAACCATCAAAGCAAGTGGCAGCAGCAGTGGCAGCCGCACACCCGCCGATCAGTCGCAAACAGGCCGCGCACTCACCGCCCACAGCTACAGTGCAACGCTGGGCTTCAGCGCCTATGAACTTGATCTTTTCGGCAGAGTGCGAAGCCTGAGCACCCAAGCCCTAGAGCAGTTCTTTTCAACGGAAGAAAACCGCCGAAGCACGCAGATCAGCTTGATCGCGGAAGTGGCCACCGACTACCTGACCCTGGCCTCCGATCAGGACTTGCTCAAGCTGGCACAAAGCACACTCGCCAGCCAAAGCAACACCTACGCATTGCAGCAACGCACGTTCGAGCTTGGATCGTCCTCGTCGCTGACGCTGAGCCAAGCCCAAACCAGCGTCGAAGCGGCACGCGTAGACGTAGAAAAATACACCTCACAAGTGGCCCAGGACATCAACGCGCTGGTTTTGGTGGTCGGCACCGACATACCCGATGATCTACTGCCCACCTCACTGCCCGAACGCTCTACCGCCGAAGCCAGCCCACTGGCCAACATTCCACCGGGCCTGAGTTCCGATCTTCTGCAACGCCGTCCCGACATCCTCAAGGCCGAGCGCGACCTCAAAGCCGCAAACGCCTACATTGGCGCTGCACGGGCGGCGTTCTACCCGAGCATCAGCCTCACTGCCTCGGCCGGAACCTCAAGCGCCAGCCTCTCGAATATGTTCAAAGGCGGGTCGGGAACCTGGAGTTTTGCGCCGCAGATCTCACTGCCCATCTTCGACGCTGGCACCAACAAGGCGAACCTCGACAGCGCCAAAGCTGACCGAGATATCTACGTGGCCGATTATGAGAAAGCGATTCAGACCGCGTTTCGCGAGGTATCCGATGCCCTCGCCCAACGCAACACGCTAGGCCGTCAACTAGATGCCCAGCAGGCGCTGGTGGACGCCACATCCAATAGCTACCGGCTGTCGCAAGCGCGCTTCAAACAGGGGGTCGACAGCTACCTCGAAGTGCTGGATTCGCAACGTTCGCTGTACACCGCACAGCAAGACCTGATCAGCACCCAGCTATCGCGCTTTACCAACCTGGTAACCTTTTACAAGACGCTCGGGGGCGGATGGATCGAAAACACCGATCTATCGCTCACCAGCGGGCCAATACCAAGGACGAACAAAGCACTCCAGTAGACCAATGCAATGACAGCTACTGAAATCCTGGAGCTGGAGCGTGTCGAAATGATGCCGATGCCAATGGCCTTTGATGGCTACGTCGAGCGCACCGTACACGTCTCCAGCAACAGGCTGATCAACGTGGCACGGAGTCGCTAATCAGTGTCACGTGAACGAGTCAGCCATTAGCTCAGGAGCCGCCTGTATCCTTTGCGGATCGTGGTCATCGCCGACGAAACGGTGTGTTGCACAGCGATAAAACAGTGCACAACCGCCATGAAGATGACAGTACCGCTTGCATGGCGAGTTGGCCGATTCGCGTTTGGTGGCGCGGCGCGTGGCCGACAACCGGCGCATCCTGGCGGCGTCTCCCGCCTACCTGAACGCGCATCGCAGTCACACGCAGCCGGAAGAACTGGAACGACACAATTGCCTGGTGTTCGCCTATCCGGGCCAGCTGCAAAGCACCTGGCCGCTGCGTATTGCACGCATCTCGATCCATCGCTAAGTTTCGTAGGAAATCTTGTAGGTCTGCCCCGTCCGCTCGATATGTGCAAACCCGAGTTCGCCCAGGTGCATCCCCGCGATTAGAAGCTTGTCCGCGCTAACAACATCCAACAGTTTGGATCGTGTTTCGGCGGAGAGAAGCGGATCTTGGTCGAATGCAATGGACACGTCGGGACGAGCAATCTGGATCTGGGGGAAATGAACGATATCCCCCCAAACCAGCAGGCTACGATCATTGGATTCGATGCGATAACCGGAATGCCCTGCGGTATGTCCTAGAAGGGACATGGCACTAATACCAGGGAGAACTTCGCTATCAGTAAACGTGCGCATCGTCTCTCGATACTGATCGAACACCTTCCGAGCAAACAAAAAGTTGCCACGAGCCCGCTCACTCGCTCGGCTGAGATTGCCATCATCCTTCCAAAAAGAAACTTCACGCTGGTGGACGACTAACTCTGCACCGGGAAAGGCAGCGTCCCCTGACGAGTCAAGCAGCCCCCCAACATGGTCTGGATGTGCATGGGTCAGGAGAATGGTGTCAATGTCAGAGGGCTGCACACCAGCAAGTGCGAGATTCGCTATCAACTTTCCACCCCATTGCTTGAACCCACCAGCTCCCGCGTCGATGAGGATCGTGCGACCCCTTCCACGCACCAGGTAACAGTTGATGTGGATCGAGGATGGGTCGCTCACGCCTGCGTCCTGCTGCAGCTTGGACGCCGCCATAGGATCGATATTGGAGAGAAGATCCAGACTTGCGCAAAGGTATCCGTCACTGATGGCCGTGATCGAAAACTCGCCGATCTGCTGGCCTGGAAGTTTCATTTTGTTCATTGCGGTACTCCTTGCGGATCATCAGTTCCGTGCGTAGAGGGTATCGGCTGGATAGCCAAAGCAACGGATGCGCGCTGCCAGCCCCGTATGGCGCTTTATGGCCTCATCCAGTCGCGCCATGAAAGCGTCCATGACCGATGGCGTTCTGAACGGTTCGAGGCGGTACTTGATTTCCGCGTAAGCGGGATGCCCGCGCCCCTGGCGAGCAGCGACATAGATGACATGCACGTTGTCCAGCGCAGCCTGGAGGACGCCCGTGCAAAGCCGAGTGCATCGTTCGGTGAGTTCCGCCAGATTCGCTTCGGGCGGCATCTTTTCCGCCTGGATGAAGATCGTCAGGTTAGGCATGTCGGTTCTGCCCCTGCGTCTGGGGCACTGCGCCATTGCCACTCGTCAATTGCGCGGTCATCGGTGCATAGAGGTGCACGTCCTTCGGAAGGGTTTCCACACTGAGACTGATGGAGCTATCCAGCTTCGCCAGCCACCTGTTCTCAGGAAATTTCTCCAATGCGACGGCCCGCATCAGATCAGGCCTGAGCCCCATCTCGATGAGCGGTTCGGGACCGACTGCGCTCACGATCAGATGCTCGCCTTCACCGATGGCAGGTGCGCGTTCAAGGCCGCCATAAAGATTGCGGTGCCAATCGGTGATGTGCTGCTGCCAGCGAGCGAAATTGCCGCCACCCTTCTGGCGGTACTCTTCACTCTCAAGCACGGCCAGACCGTCGATCGAGTGCATGGCAAGGTAGACGGGGCAGCCAGTGCTCAACGCATTGAAGCGCTGTGAAGTATGGAACCCACTTACTGAAATAAGCGCGGGCAGCTTTTCCAGGCTGTAGAAATCATTCCACTGTGCTTCGCTGGCTGGGTCGGCAAAGCTGCACTCGACGGTGTAGATCATGGATCACTCGCTACCGGACTTCTTGAGCATCCGGCCCTCTTTGTTGATGTTCCGTCATGGTATGACCTTGATATCGGCGTATAAAACGATTATTCGGTATGCTTCAGTGACAAAAAATCAAGCTAAACCAATCACCAGCTTCAAGCTAGGAACGCTCATGCGAAGGAAGATCCCCAGCAGCACGACACTGACAGCATTTGAAGCCGCCGCCCGCCACGGCAGTTTCGCGCGCGCTGCAGAGGAACTGTCTTTGACTGAAGGCGCAATCAGTCGCCAGATTGGCCGGTTGGAAGCCTTCCTCGGGGTCACGCTGTTCGAGCGGGTCGGCAATCGGGTCCGCCTCCTGCCCAACGGGGAACGCTACGCGGCCCAAGTTCGCGAATCGCTTGACCGCCTGGATCGGGACAGTCAGTACTTGATGGGGCAGCCGAACGATGGCGCGAGCCTGGACATTGCCACCATCCCGACCTTCGCGATGCGATGGCTCATTCCTCGCTTGACACGATTCCAGCAAAAGCATCCGAACATTACTGTGCATTTGGCGGAGCGCATGGAGCCCTTCGTCCTGGCAGGGAGCGGATTCGATGCGGCCATCCATTTCGAGCACCCAGCGTGGACAGGCATGCGGACTCATCCCCTTTTGCACGAAGTGCTGGTTCCGGTTTGCCATCCTGGACTTCTGGCAGGACGCAATCGAACAACCGCACTGGACGAATTACCGCGCCTGCACCGACGACAGAACCCTGAAGCTTGGCAACACTACGCCCAAGAGACGGGAAGCACGCTGACCAATCCTGCAATTGGCGCACGCTTTGATCTCCATGGAATGTTGATAGAGGCCGCATTGGCCGGCCTCGGTGTTGCGCTAGTACCGCGCCTCTACGTTGAAACCGAACTTGCGCTAGGAAATCTGGTGGCCCCGTGGCCAGAGGGGAAAACCATTTCCAAAACCTTCTGCCTCATCCTCCCCGAGCCCATCGGATTGAGCGCGGAGCCAATACAAGCGTTTGCTCAATGGCTGCTCGACGAAGCGAAGCAGGGAACAGAGGTTAAATCGTAGGAAAGATCTTTTCTCTATTGTTATCAGATAGAGGGGCTACGTTGCCGCCCGATCTCCCAACGAGAGTGTCTTATCCAGCCTCAATTCTTACCGCCAACGTCACCGTCAATCTGTTTTGCTAGCCGGCGATAGCTATCGATAGATTCCGTTACGCTTTTTCCTTATGGACCAATACGTTACGAGGATCTTTCGATAGCTTGCGATAGTCCTCAAAGGACCCGATTTCACTCCCACTCAATAGTCGCAGGCGGCTTACTCGACACGTCATAAGTCACGCGGGAGATGCCTTCGATCTCGTTGATGATCCGGCCGCTCACGGTCTCCAACAGTTCGTACGGTAGGTGCGCCCAACGGGCGGTCATAAAGTCGATGGTTTCTACCGCGCGCAGGGCCACAACCCAGGCGTAACGACGGCCATCGCCGACCACGCCCACGGATTTCACCGGTTGGAACACCACGAACGCCTGGCTGACCTTGTGGTACCAGTCGGCCTTGCGCAGCTCTTCAATAAAGATGTGGTCAGCGCGGCGCAGCAGGTCGGCGTATTCCTTCTTCACTTCACCGAGGATGCGCACGCCCAGGCCTGGGCCGGGGAATGGATGGCGGTAAACCATGTCGTACGGCAGGCCCAGTTCCAGGCCCAGGCGACGCACTTCGTCCTTGAACAGTTCGCGCAGCGGCTCGACCAGCTTGAGGTTCATTTCCTCAGGCAGGCCACCGACGTTGTGGTGCGACTTGATTACGTGGGCCTTACCGCTTTTCGCGCCAGCCGACTCGATCACGTCCGGGTAGATGGTGCCTTGGGCGAGGAACTTGATGTTGTCCAACTGGCTAGCCTGGGCATCGAACACGTCGATAAAGGTGCGGCCGATGATCTTGCGCTTCTTCTCCGGATCGGATTCGCCGGCCAAGTTGTCGAGGAACTGCGCTTCGGCGTTGGCGCGGATCACTTTGACGCCCATGTTCTCGGCGAACATGGCCATCACTTGCTCACCTTCGTGCAAGCGCAGCAGGCCGTTGTCGACAAACACACAGGTCAGCTGGTCACCGATGGCCTTATGCAGCAGCGCCGCCACTACCGAAGAATCCACGCCGCCGGACAAACCAAGCAGCACGTTGGCGCTACCGACTTGGGTGCGCACAGTGGCGATAGCGTCTTCGGCGATTTTCGACGGGGTCCACAGCGCTTCGCACTGGCAGATATCAAGGATAAAGCGCGACAGGATGCGGCCGCCTTGCTTGGTGTGGGTCACTTCCGGGTGGAACTGCACGCCGTAGTAACCACGCGCATCGTTGTACATGCCGGCAATCGGGCAGCTCGGGGTGCTGGCCAGGATGTGGAAGTCCTGCGGCAGCTTGGTGACTTTGTCACCGTGGCTCATCCACACGTCGAGGCCAAATAGGCCATCGGCGTCGACGTGGTCTTCGATGCCGTCCAGCAGGCGACTCTTGCCGACTACGTCGACGCGGGCATAACCGAATTCACGCAGCTCGGAACCTTCAACCTTGCCGCCCAGTTGCTCGGCCATGGTCTGCATGCCGTAGCAAATACCGAAGACCGGCACGCCGAGATCGAACACGGCTTGTGGGCAGCGCGGGCTGTTAGCTTCGTGCACAGACTCCGGGCCACCGGCGAGGATGACGCCTTTAGGCGCGAATTCGCGAATCGCCTCCTCGTCCATGTCGAACGGGTGCAATTCGCAATACACGCCGATTTCACGCACGCGGCGGGCGATCAGTTGGGTGTACTGGGAACCGAAGTCGAGGATCAGGATGCGGTGAGCGTGAATGTCGAGGGCCATGATTCAGTCTCGTCTAAGGAATTCAGAAACAGTCGTAATTCAGAAACAACTCGGGGCTGAATCGAACAGCCCCGGTTGCTTAACTTATTGCTTGAAGGCTCAACCTACGCGGTAGTTTGGCGCTTCCTTGGTGATCTGCACGTCATGCACATGCGACTCAGCCATGCCAGCACCAGTGATGCGGACAAATTCAGGCTTGGTGCGCATCTCTTCGACAGTGGCGCAACCGGTGTAGCCCATGGAGGCGCGCAGGCCGCCCATTAGCTGATGAACGATGGCACCCATCGCACCTTTGTACGGTACGCGACCTTCGATACCTTCCGGCACCAACTTCTCGGCACCCGCCGAAGAGTCCTGGAAGTAACGGTCCGAAGAACCCTGTGCTTGCGCCATTGCACCCAGCGAGCCCATGCCACGGTAGGCCTTGTAAGAACGGCCCTGGAACAGCTCAACCTCGCCCGGTGCTTCTTCAGTACCAGCGAGCATCGAACCAATCATCACCGCAGAAGCACCGGCGACGATGGCTTTGGACAGGTCACCCGAGAAACGAATACCACCGTCAGCGATTAACGGAACGCCAGTGCCAGCCAGGGCGGCGGCAACGTTGGCTACGGCAGAAATCTGCGGCACGCCCACACCGGCGACGATGCGCGTGGTGCAGATCGAGCCTGGGCCGATACCGACTTTCACGCCATCAGCGCCCGCCTCGGCCAAGGCCTTGGCTGCGTCGCCGGTGGCGATATTGCCACCAATTACTTGCACGTCAGGGAAGGTTTGCTTAACCCAACGCACTCGGTCGATCACGCCTTTGGAGTGGCCGTGGGCGGTGTCGACGATGATCACGTCAACGCCAGCATTTACCAACGCGGCGACACGATCTTCAGTATCAGCACCCGTGCCGACAGCCGCGCCAACGCGCAGACGACCTTGGTCATCCTTGCTGGCCAGCGGGTAGGCTTTGGCTTTTTCGATGTCGTTGACGGTCATCATGCCTTTAAGGCGGAACTGATCGTCGACGATCAAGACGCGCTCGATACGGTGTTTGTGCAACAGCTTGCGCACCACCTGGGTGTCTTCGCCTTCCTTAACCGTGACCAGGCGCTCTTTCGGTGTCATCACGTCGCGCACTTTAGCGCTCATGTTGGTCTCGAAACGCACATCACGGCTGGTGACGATGCCGACCAGATCACCGTGGTGCAGCACCGGCACACCGGAAATATTGTTCTGCCGAGTCAGGTCGAACAGGTCACCCACAGTGGCGTCGGCCTCGATGGTGATCGGGTCCTTGACCACACCGGACTCATAACGCTTGACCTTGCGAACTTCGAGCGCTTGCTGCTCGACGGTCATGTTCTTGTGGATGATGCCAATGCCGCCTTCCTGAGCCATGGCAATCGCCAAACGGGCTTCAGTTACGGTATCCATGGCAGCAGAGAGCAGCGGAATATTCAGTTCGATACCACGGGTCAGACGCGTTTTGAGGCTGACATCCTTCGGCAGAACTTCGGAATAACCTGGAATAAGTAGAACGTCGTCGAAGGTAAGAGCTTCTTGACTGATACGCAGCATGGCGGGGGCTCCCGGACGGGAAAATTGGAAGCGCGCCATTATACTCAGACGCCCCCCTGCACTCAACGCAAACTACAACAATTGACTACGCAGCTTACGTAGCGCTATCCAGAAGGGTACGAGAGAAATACAATAATGATTCTCAAAAACACCCGGTACTGAGTAGCAAATGAAATCTAACCGCCCGCACCGGAGCAGCCAGCGCGCCGCTCTGCTCAGCCTCTGCCTACTCCCAACCAGCGCCTTACTGGCCCAGGAGCTGGAGCTTCCCAGCCAGAACATCGTTGCAGCCCCCCTTGTCGAGGAAGATGGCTACCAGGCAAAACGTGCCAGCACGGCAAGCAAATCCTCCGTTGCACTCAAGGAAGAGGCCCAATCGGTACAGGTGGTCACGCCACAAACCATCGAGGACTTTCAGGTCAAGTCGCTGGACGATGCCATGAAATTCGTCAGCGGTGTCAGCCAGAGCAATACCCTTGGCGGCACCAAGGACGCATTTACCAAGCGAGGCTTTGGCACCAATGCCGATGGTTCAATCCTGCGTGATGGTGTTCGCTCCAATTTGTCACGCAACTTCGACGCTACCAGTGAGCGGGTCGAGGTGCTAAAAGGCCCAGCGGCACTGCTCTACGGGGCGATGGAGCCAGGTGGACTGATCAACGTGATCAGCAAGCAGCCTCAGTACACACGTCACACCGAGATCAGCGGCTCGGCCTACAGTGAAGGCGGCGGCAGCCTGAGCGTAGATACCACTGGCCCGATTGGCGATACCGGCCTGGCTTACCGCCTGGTTGCCGAACGCCAAAGCGAGGACTACTGGCGTAACTACGGGGTCGATCAGCACACGCTAGTAGCGCCGTCGCTTACCTGGACGGGCGAGCGTGCCAGCCTGACACTGGCCTATACGTACAACGACTACACCAGCCCGTTTGACCGAGGCACCGTATTCGTCGATGGTCACCCTGCCGGCGCGGACTACGACAAGCGTCTCGATGAAACCTGGGCCAAGACCGTTGGAATCAGCGAAACAGCCACAGCACGTTTCGAGTACCAATTGAACGAGGACTGGAAGACCCGCATCACCTATGGCTGGAACAATGACCGTTACAGCCTGGCAATCGCTCAGCCGGTTTCACTGTCCAGCAGCGGTCAACTGCTGAGAGCGGCCAACGGTGGCCATTACGACTACGAAACGCGCTATTCGAGCCTCGACTTCATTGGTGAGCAGGACATTCTCGGACAACGTCACGACCTGTTGATTGGCGTCGACAATGAAGCCAATGACCAGTTTCGCGGCAAGACGTATCGCAACCCTAACAACACCCGCAGCAATATCGATATCTACTCGCCGGATTACGGCAATCTCGCGGAACCCTCAACAGTCAGTCAGAGCACGAGCAACCTAAACAACGAGCTGACGTCCACCTCGATTTATCTGAAGGACAACTGGCACCTCGATGATCGCTGGATTCTGGTACTGGGTGGACGCTATCAGCACTATGACCAATACAGCGCGCAAGGCCTGGGCAGTAGCCGAGTCGTCAACCGCGATAACAACGGCGAAGCCTTCATGCCAATGGCTGGCCTGGTATTCGAAGTCGATGATGCTCTTTCACTGTACGGCAACTACAGCCGCTCGTTCCAGCCGAATGAGGATGTGGACGACAACGGTAATACCTTCGATCCAGAGGAAGGACGCAGCTACGAAATCGGTGCCAAGTACGACCTGACAGAACACCTGAATATGAACCTGGCCGTGTTCGACATCGTCAAGAAAAACGTCGTTACCACCACCACCGTGGCAGGTGAGAGCGTCAGTGAAGCGGCTGGCAAGGTCGGATCGCGCGGTATAGAACTGGACGTGACGGGGCGCATCGCCGAACGCTGGGACATGATCGCCACCTACGCGTATACCCATACCGAGATTCTCGATGACCCGGACAACGAAGGTAACCGCCTAGGCCAGGCACCCCGTGAAACGGGCAGCCTGTATCTGACCCATCACCTGCTGGCACCTTCCGAACTCGGTGCCTGGCACATTGGCGGTGGGGCCCGCTATGTAGGTGCTCGCGCTGGCGACAATGCCAACAGCTATTACATGAGCAGTTATACGGTCGCCGATGCATTCGTACGTTGGGATTTACCGACGCACGGCTACAAAACCAATCTGCAACTCAATGTAGATAACCTGTTCGACAAACATTACTACCCATCAAGCACTGGCAGCCAACTGCAGGTCAACGTCGGCGAACCGCGCGAGCTGCGCCTGTCCGCCAGCGTCGAGTTTTAATCAGCAACCTGGCTCAGGGATGAGCCGACTCAGTCCAGATCCACCCGTACCAACGAAACTGCATAGCCCAAACGCGCGGCAAACTCATCAAGAAAACTCTGCTTAAAGCCTGCATCTGCCCAGTTATTGAAGATAAACCCCAGGTTGGAAAAACCGCAGGGCTGCAGGAACAGAAAGCCGTTGATGTCATCTTCATGACCACATTCCGGGCAGGTGAAGCTGTCGGTTTCCCCTGGCCACCACACCTCCAGGCTGTCGAACAACGGCACGCCCACCTCCCTGCGGCATTCGGCGCAGCCCGCCTCTTCGAGAAAACCACGCGTTGGCAAATAAATGCAGCGACTGGTGATGACTTCAAGGCCATTGTGCGGCTGGCCATAGGGCAACAGTTCGGGGTGCTGGGCGATACGCCGGGCACCCGGCCCAATGGCGTAGGCCATGCCGTTGCCACCCTGGCCGCAGGTGGTGGGTAGCGCCTCGACGATCTCCCGCTTGGCCAGCCAGCGCAATATGGCCTGGGCTTTTTGCTCATGGCCCGGAAGCGAGGATATCTGTGGGACGAGGATCAGTTGCGCAGTCATGGTGCTCGAACGGTCGGCGAAGAAAGGCGGCAGCTTAGGCGCTGCTGCCGGCAAATCAAGCCCCGCGACAGACTGCTGCGTCCGTCTTTGCCTCGCGACGCGCCAGCCAACGGGCACGCAGCACGTCGTAGATCCAGTTGAAGCCCATGGTGTAGGGCAGGAAGAACAGGATCATAACGATATCCAGCAGCAGCGCCTCAAGCAGACTGATCGACAGCCACCAGGCGGCTAGCGGCACCAGCACCACGATTAGACCTACCTCGAACAGCAGCGCGTGGCTAGCCCGCACCCATAGACCACGCTCAAAGCCCAGGCGGCTCTGTGCACGGTCGAACAGGTAGTTGAACAACATGTTCCAGAACATCGCCACGGTGGAGAACATCAAGGTCAGCGCACCTAGGTGTAGCAAGGGTTTATCCATGAACCAGGCCATGGTCGGCACGCAGATGAGCACGGCAATGACCTCGAAGGCCAGGGCATGACCGATGCGCTCACGCAGGGAGCGAGGTAGGGGCTGAGTCATGAAATGAACCTCGTGATAAGTGACAACGAGGGCTATGATCATCGGAAAACCAGCAAACACGAAGGCAGCAGCCATCGGCTAAACCGATATGAATATTTCCCCAGACGCTCTCCAGGCCTTCACTCAAGCGGCCCATTGTGGATCAC
Organism: Pseudomonas sp.; assembly: GCF_046581935.1. Classification (GTDB taxonomy): domain Bacteria; phylum Pseudomonadota; class Gammaproteobacteria; order Pseudomonadales; family Pseudomonadaceae; genus Aquipseudomonas. The sequence goes on along the minus strand of NZ_JAYGFK010000018.1, from coordinate 122,949 downwards.
TCAGCGCCGCTGCACGACGCTTAGGCAAAAGCCAGTCGACCATAAGCGAGGCGGTCGCGCGCCTGGAAATCGACCTGGGCGTAGCCCTGTTCGAGCGCGGCCCACGTCACCTGCAACTGACCGAAGCAGGCGCCAGCCTGTTGGCCCACGCCGAGGAGGTCCTGAGCGCCAGCGACCGCCTGACGCGACATGCCGCAGGTTTGGCCAGAGGCCAGGAAGCACGCCTGACACTGGCGCTGTCCGATGCCTACCAGCCGAAACAGTTCGAGGCTCGCCTGCAGGAGCTGGATCAGCGCTTCCCGGATCTGCAGTTCGAGAGCCTGGTTGCCGAGCAAGCTGACGTACTCGACCTGGTCACTCAGGGCCGCGCGACCCTCGGCCTGATCGCCGCGCAGCCGGCCTACCCGCCGCATATTGCCCACGCCCGCCTAGAGATGAGCAGCGAGTTCGGCCTGTTCGCGGCCAAGGATCACCCGCTGAGCAAACTGGCCCTGGTGCGCCAAGAAGACTTGTCGCACTGGCGTCTGCTGCGCCTGAGCAGCGTCGCCAATGACGACGCCAATACTGACAACCTGCCAAGTAGCGGCGGACGCTGTTGGGCCGCGCCGGACTACCTGATGCTGCTGGAAATGGCGCGCTTGGGCTTCGGCTGGGCCGAGCTGCCACGGCAACTGGTTGACGCCTATGGCTTCGCCGGCCTGAATGAACTGTCCTGCACTGGCTGGCCACGCCGGGTGACGGTAGACGCCATCTGGTCACGGCAGCGCGAGCTCGGCCCAGTGGCCGCCTGGCTGCTCGACCGCCTGCTCGAAGACCACTAAGCAGGCTCGCGCCTGCGGGCATCTGGGCTTATCATGCCGCCCCATGATCAAGGACCCCTTTGCGCGCCTGAACCTCGACCGTGAGGTGCTCAGCGTCAGCCAGCTCAACAACCGCGCTCGCCTGCTGCTCGAAGATGTATTCGGCGGTATCTGGGTTGAAGGCGAGATATCCAACCTGGCCAAGCCGGCGTCTGGGCACATTTACTTCACTCTGAAAGACAGCCAAGCCCAAGTGCGCTGCGCGTTGTTCCGGCAAAACGCCGCCAAGGTGCGCCAAGCCTTGCGTGATGGCTTGGCGGTGAAAGTGCGCGGCAAGGTCTCGTTGTTTGAAGGTCGTGGCGATTACCAGCTGATTCTCGACGCCGTTGAGCCGGCCGGCGACGGTGCGCTGCGCCTGGCGTTCGAGGCATTGAAGGAAAAACTCAGCGCTGAAGGTTTGTTCGCAGCCGAGCATAAAGTCGCTCTGCCGCCCCACCCGAAACGCATTGGCATTATCAGCTCGCCAACCGGCGCGGTAATCCGCGACATCATCAGCGTATTCCGCCGCCGCGCCCCGCAGGTCGAACTGACCCTAATCCCTACCGCTGTGCAAGGCCGCGAAGCCACCGCGCAGATTGTCCGCGCCCTCGGCATCGCCGATGCAAAAGGCTTCGATGCGCTGATCCTGGCCCGTGGCGGCGGCTCGCTGGAAGACCTCTGGTGCTTTAACGAAGAACCGGTTGTCCGCGCCATTGCTGCCTGCGTTACGCCCATCGTCAGCGCTGTAGGCCATGAAACCGATGTTTCCATCGCGGATTTTGTCGCCGACATCCGCGCGCCAACGCCCTCGGCCGCCGCTGAGTTACTGGCCCCCGACAGCAGTGAACTGGTGCAGCGCCTGCATAACCTCCAGCGCCGTCTGAACCTGCGCATGCAACACCGCCTGGAGCGCGAACGCATGCGCCTGGACGGCTTGCAGCGGCGCTTGCGCCATCCGGGTGAACGCCTGCGCCAGCACGCCCAGCGCGTGGATGACCTGGACATGCGCCTCAGCCGGGCCTTTGAGCGCCAGCTGAAGAACCGCCGCGAGCGCCTAAGCCATCTGCAAACCCGACTGCTCAGCCTGCACCCCGAGCGTAACCTCAAGCTGCTCGACCAGCGCTTGCAAGCCCTAAACGAACGCCTGCAACGCAGCATGCGTGAAGGGCTTAAAGCGCGCCGCCTGCAGTTGCATAGCCAGGTACAAACGCTGCATGCGGTCAGCCCGCTGGCGACCCTCGGCCGTGGCTACAGCATCTTGCTCGATGAGCGCGGCCGTGCCATCCGCAACGCTGCCGACACCCAGCCAGGGCAACGCTTAAAGGCACGCCTGGGCAACGGCGAGTTGGATGTACGGGTCGAAGACAATCATGTGCAGCCGGTCACCCTCTCGCTGCTCGACTGACCCACAACACGCTGGATGAAAAAAGCGTCAGCTACGCGCCCCGATCCACCCGACACAAGGATACTCATGCGTTTTTTCTCGGTCCTACTGATTACCTTGCTCGCCCTGCCAGTCCACGCCGAGGGTTTTATCAGCCGGCTGTTAAATAAACCGGTGCCCGGTGGTGTGGCGGTCGTCGATCTGGGTACGGGAGAAACAGCACCCACTGTGCGTTATCAGGACAAACCGGTATTGGTGATCAAAGAAGATCAGCAACGCTGGATCGCCATTGTCGGCATCCCGCTGAGCGTGAAGCCCGGCGCGCAACACGTCAGCGTCAACGGCAACCAAACGCTGAACTTCCAGGTAGGTAGTAAGCACTACGTGGAACAGCGCATCACCATCAAGAACCAGCAACAGGTCAACCCGAACGCGGCCAACCTCAAGCGCATCCAGCGCGAACTGGCCGAACAGACCCGCGCCTATCGACAATTCAGTGCCCGCCAGCCGAGCAATCTGCTGCTCGATAAACCGGTCAACGGGCCGCTTTCCAGCCCCTTCGGTTTGCGCCGTTTTTTCAACGGTGAAGAACGTAATCCGCACTCCGGCTTGGACTTCGCGGCCAACCGTGGCACGCCGATCAAAGCGCCAGCCGCAGGCAAGGTGATTCTACTTGGCGACTACTTTTTTAATGGCAAAACGGTATTTGTCGACCATGGCCAAGGGCTGATCAGCATGTTCTGCCACCTTTCTGCCATCGATGTGAAGCTCGGTGATGAAGTGGCGCGTGGCGGCGTACTCGGCAAGGTCGGTGCGACCGGGCGCGCAACCGGGCCGCACCTGCACTGGAACATCAGCTTGAATGATGCGCGCGTTGATCCGGCGATCTTTATCGGTGCCTTCAAGCCCTAAGCATTGCTTAGGGCAGCAAGCGCTTATGGCGCGCCAAACATCGCGGTCCAATAAATTCCCGCATCGCTTTTCGGGTCGTTGGCATAAGCCGCGCCCAATTCGCTGAACTGGGGACTCATCAGGTTGGCGCAGTGACCGGGGCTAGCCAACCAGCCGTCCACCACCTTGCGGCTGGTATCCAGCCCGGCGGCGATGTTCTCGCCGATACGCTGGCCGCTGTAGCCGGCCAATTCCGCACGGTCGCCAGGGGTACGGCCGTCACGATCCAGATGATCAAAGAAATTGGCATTAGCCATAGCGCGACTGTGGGCTTCGGCGGTGCTGCCCAGCGTGGCATTCCACGTCAGCGGCGCTGCTGCCGCAAAGGTCTGACTGCCGCACTGGCGCGCACTCCCACGTGCTTGGTTGATCTGCTCCAGCAGCTTCTGACCTTCCGCCTGCCAGTCGCCCAAACGCGCAGTCAGTAACGGCCGCGCCAACAGAATGCGCCATTCACGGTCCTGCTGATTGACGCCAATATCGACAAACTGCGGGTCCAGGATGATGTTGCAAAAGCTCTCCTGCAGCACCTTCAGCGCAGCCGCCGCATCGCGCGGCCCGGACAGGCTGATGGCCTGAACATTGACCATGGGATAACCGGCAGCAGTCATCGCCTGCTGCAAATCCCCCGAACGCCCAACCGGCTGCACCAGGCGAGAATCGGCGCTCAGCGGTGGCAACTCGGCGGAAGCCTGCTCGCCACAGCGCTGTACCTCACTGCGGTAACTGTTGATCAAACCAACAAGTTGCGCGTTATCAGCGGCCTGCGCACTGGCGGCGCAGAGCAATCCGAAAATCAAGGCGGCGAACGCCCGAGTCATCAACCTACTGCTCATATAATCCCTCGACCTGAAATACCCACTCGGCGGGCGTACAACTTCGGTCCAGCGATCTTGGCGTACCTTGCGTGCTGAAACCAGCCCATTAGGCGCACAGGTTCATCTCAGTCGTTGCGTAGAGGTCTCTCAGACATAGACGCTAACGCCACCCCGCGCCTGCAGCCAATCACGGTAGGTGCTCAGTGATTCAGTTTGCTGGTCGCCGTTATAGCCCACAAAACTGTCGGTATTTTCCAAGCCGGCGTCGAGCAGTTTATCCACCTGCGCCAGCAGCTTGGCCGCATCGTCACGGTCCATGTCAGCAACATCCGGCAGGGTAATGCGCGAGTCGCTACTGGTTTTCTGCTCGTCAACCGGACGATAGCGGTCACTGGCAATGCTGTTACTGGCCGAGCTGCTTTCAGCGTTCATGGCACGCAGCAGACCGCCGCGACTATTGGCCACCAAGCCACTGGCATAGCGCCGAATTTCCGCAAGAGGGTCTTGCGCCGCAGTACTGGTCTTTTCACTGCTGCTGCCAGTCTCTGCAGTATTCGCAGTTGTGGGCTTGGCTGTGTTGGCGAAGTAGCTCGCCAGCGGCGAGCTGTTGGTGATAGTGGTCATGGTAATTCCCTGCTATTAATCAGCTAGCAGGGTCATAGCAGGATGTGGGCCAAACTGCTGCAAACCAATAGAACCGCGCCTCATGCCAACTTCCCACCAATCAAAGCGGAAACACTTTGCCGCTACTGGCCGGCCGTTGCCGCCCTCGCGACGCTCAGCACACCCTTAAAACGACAGCGCCCCCACAGAGTTCTGCGGGGGCGCGAGCTAGTGATTATCAGTAGCCAGCCTAGCCGGCTACTTGTATGGCGTTATACGGCGCGCATTTGCTCCTCTTCGAGGAAGTCCGCACGCAGTAGCGCATCCTGTCCGATGTCGGCCGCATCATCGGCCTGCAGTGGAGTGGCACGTTTGCTACGCAGTTTGCCAAATTGATGTTCAAGGGCGTGGTGCAGTTTCTCGATGGAGCCGTCGATGGCTTGCTCCAGAGACTCGGCCTTGTGCGTAACAGAAATCGGCTGCAGGCCCTTTGGCCGTGCTTCGATCTGGCAGCGCTTGTCATACGCACCAGCTTTGGCACCGTTGTCGTCATGCAAATGGACAACAATACGAGTCAATTCGTCATCAAAGCGCTCTAGCTTAGAGCCAACACTGGCACTGACCCACTCAACCAGTCGTGCACTGCCTTCGATGTGGTTATCGCTGTGAACTTGGATTTGCATAAAGCTTTCCTTCTTCAACCGTTCGCGAATTCGTTGCCTACCAAGGCAACGACTCCAGCCTACGCCATGGTGCCCCCCTTTAGGCAAGCACCAAAATGTAGCGATTAAGAAAAAACGTCTAAAACAACAACTACAACTGCGCTACAACCCTTGCCTGGTGCGCACTCCAGCGGTACGCCGGCAAATCAAACAAATCTTTTCGGCGCGGCTTTTTCTCACTGCAGCGCACTGATTTTGCTTAGCTTTTAAGCCGATAACCGGTTTTGAAGATAAAGCCCACAACCAGAATGCACAGCAGCAGAAAGCCGAAAGTCATCGCCAGGCTCAGGCCGATATTGACGTCCGATACGCCGTAGAAACTCCAACGGAACGCGCTGATCAAGTACACCACCGGATTGAACAGCGTTACGGTCTGCCAAGCCGGTGGCAACATGCTGATCGAGTAGAACGCGCCACCGAGGAAGGTCAGCGGCGTGACGATCAGTGCCGGCACGATTTGCAACTTTTCCCAGCCATCGGCCCATACGCCGATGATGAAACCAAACAGGCTGAAGGTCAGTGCGGTTAGCACCAGAAACGCCAGCATCCAGACCGGATGAAGAATCTCGAAATCCACGAACAACCGCGCGGTAATCAGGATCACCAGGCCGAGAATGATCGACTTGGTGGCCGCCGCCCCGACATAGCCGACCAGGATTTCCAGGTATGACACCGGCGCGGACAGCAGCTCGTAGATGCTCCCCGAATACTTGGGCATGTAGATACCAAACGAGGCGTTGGAAATGCTCTCGGTAAGCAGCGCCAGCATGATCAGCCCCGGCACGATAAACGCGCCATAACTGACGCCCTGTACCTGAGTCATGCTGGAACCGATGGCCGAACCGAACACCACGAAGTACAACGAAGTGCTGATGACCGGCGTGGCAATGCTTTGCAGCAGCGTGCGCCAGGTGCGCGCCAGTTCGAACAGGTAGATGGCGCGAATTGCATAGAAGTTCATAGCCGCGACTCCTGCACGAGGTTGACGAAAATATCTTCCAAAGAACTCTGACTGGACTGCAGGTCCTTGAAGTCGATGCCGTGCTGGGCCAGATCCTTGAGCAGCTCGGCAATCCCGGTCTGCTCAGTCTGGGTGTCGAACGTGAAGACCAACGCGTGGCCATCGTCGGTCAATTCCAGCGGATAACGCGCCAACTCGGCAGGAATGCTCGCCAGCGGCTGCTGCAACTGCAGGGTCAGTTGTTTCTTGCCGAGTTTGTGCATCAGCGCCTGTTTGTCTTCCACCAGAATGATCTGGCCTTTGCTGATGACCCCAATCCGGTCGGCCATTTCCTCGGCCTCTTCGATGTAGTGGGTGGTGAGGATGATCGTCACCCCATGCTCACGCAGGGCACGCACCATATTCCACATATCGCGGCGCAGTTCGACGTCGACGCCGGCGGTGGGCTCGTCGAGAAACAGAATCTGCGGCTCGTGCGACAGCGCTTTGGCGATCATCACCCGGCGCTTCATGCCGCCAGACAGCTCGAAAATCTTCGCGTCGCGCTTGTCCCACAGCGACAGGTCCTTGAGCAGTTGCTCCAGGTAGGCAGGGTTAGGCTTCTTGCCGAATAGGCCGCGACTGAATTTCACCGTCGCCCAGACCGTCTCGAACACATCGCTGACCAGTTCCTGCGGCACCAGGCCAATCTGACCACGCGCCGCGCGGTAATCCTTGATGATGTCCTTGCCGCCCACCAGCACTCGCCCACCGCCAGGGTTGACGATGCCGCAGATGATGCTGATCAGGGTGGTTTTACCTGCACCGTTAGGGCCGAGCAGGGCAAAGATCTCGCCCTGGCGAATGTCCAGATCGATATTCTGCAACGCAGGATGACCGCTGGCGTAGGTCTTGCTCAACTGCTGAATAGAAATTACCGACTGCAAGAGACCTCCGAACGTAGAAAAACGCCGATTGTAAAGACATTGCGAGTCAATAGGAGGAATCAGCTGTGCATGCAGCCAATAGCGGCGCGGTGACTAAAACGCTACGGAGCGCCTACAAGCACTGCATTTTGTTAGCACAGGTGGTGCTGTCGCGGATGGCATTGGACTGCATGCGCACGGTGGTTTCGGCGGTGATGACGATGCCGCGCCGGCCGGCTTGGCATATTTGCGCGTACTGCGTGACGGCATTGGCCGAGGCGCCGCTGAAGCTGCCTTCGATAGCCGATTCATTGAAGCGCGAGGCCGCACTCAACAGCCGGTCGACGATGGGTACGGTAAGGGCCAGGCAGTACTGCACGCGAATTTTCAGCAGGTTGGCGTCTTGAATGCCGGTGGCGGGACGGTACATCAGGTTGTCGTTGGGGATGCTGTAGTCGGCTTTTTCGCTGTTCCATTGGCCAAAGCTACTGAAGTCACTCAGGTTCGGGCTGATGCGGGTGATGCGTACATAGTTATCGACCTCACTGCCCGCTTGCAGGTGGGCGCGGGTTTTATCCGCGTCGGTGTCGTGGTGAGTAAACATCGGCGTTAAGCCGCGAATCAGCCCACGGCGTAGGCCGTCGTAACTGGCGCTATTCACCGCGCCCAGGCGGGCCGCCTGAAAGGTGGCGTAGTTGAGGGTGCTTTTCGCCGAGTAGATAAAGGCCGCCTGGATGGTGCCAAAAATCAGCATGATCACCACCGGCGCGACGATCAAAAACTCGACCATGGCCTGGCCATGCTGCTTGGTGGTGAACATTAAGGGGCCGACTGCTGCGGCACGTCGAAGATATCCATGACGGCCTCGGCTTTTCTGGCGATGGGCGCGACCAGCGGGTCGTTGTGGTCGATGTATTTATACATCTCGGCGACGCTATGGCTGACCCCTTCCAGCTGCAGAAAAATCAAGTTGTGCCAGGCCTTGGCATGTTTGGGATCGAGTTGCAGCGCTTGCCGGTAAGCGCTAATAGCTGCATCGATCTCCTGCTGTTTGGCCAGGCTGTTACCTAACCGATAGTGCACATCGGCATCCTGCGGCATGGCGCTGGCAAGGCTGCGAAATCCCGCGCTGGCGGTGACGTAATCGCCCGCTGCGTATGCACTGCTGGCTTGTTTTTGCAGCGCCAACAAATCGGGTTGGCCCATTGGCAAATGGCTACAAGCCGCCTGGCAGAGCAGCACAGCGCAGAGCATTAGCAAGCGGGTAAACATAGATCACCTTCTTCGATGGAGAGCCGCACGGCCTCGCCTGCGGCCAGTTCAATAACGCTGTGCGCATGGCGACACGTAGCCATGCGCCAGGGTTGCAGCGACACAACTCGCTTGATCACGCGGCCTTGCGCATCGAGAAACAGCACGTCGATGGCGTAACCCATAAACCAGCAGTGCACGGCATTGCAGGGCCGCAACCAATGGCCCTGTAATGCGCCGGGACTGGGCCGAGCGAGCAAGCCACGGGCGCGCTGCCAGGGGTTAAACGCTTGGAATACCTGCAATTCAACGAGCAGACGCCCGCCGCGCCAGACCTGTAACGGCCGATAAACCGTGCTCATCCCATGCCCATAAATTTGACCGCAATCGGGAACAGCAAGATCACGAAGGTCAGCGGGAAGATGAACAAGATCAGCGGAATAATCAGCTTCACCGGCGCTTGCATGGCGGTTTTCTCGGCCCGCTGAAAGCGCTCTTCCAGGCGCTGCTGGGCTTGTATCTGCAGGGTCTGCTTGAGGCTGGAGCCCATCTTCTCGGCCTGCACCACGGCACGCACGAAGGTGGCGATGTCCTTCAGGTTGACGCGTTTTTCCATCCGCCCCAACGCCTCAGCCCTGGGCAGGCCCGAGCGAATATCGCGCAGGACGATGCGAAACTCGTTTTTCATCGCGCCACTCGGCCCCTTCTCCACCGCTTGCTGTAATGCACCGAGAAAATTCAGCCCGGCATCCACACACATGGTCAGGTATTCGAGGAAGATCGGCAGGTTACGCACGATGTCGCGGTCGCGGCGTTTGCGCGTATCGCTGATCCACAGCTCGGGCAATACCGCACCCATCAGCGCCATCAACAGCAGCAGTGACCAGATCACCCCGCTTTTGCCACTGAGCATGGGCAGCAGGGCCACAATGGGAAGCAGGATGGCCAACACCAGACTGAGCGCGAAATAATCTTCTGGCGTCAGCACATAGAGCGCCCCGGTACGCTGCAGGCGGCGATCCAGGCGGTCGAGCAGCGGTGCCGGCAAGATCGAACCGATGAAGTAGGCCACCAGGCGCACCAGCGGCCAGATCGGTTTCATCAACGGTGGCACCGGGTCCATGTAGGTGCGGCTGTCGTTCGGCACGAAGCGGAATAACGCGGCAAACAGCAGAATCAGGCACGTCAGTGCGACACCAAAGCCGGCGCTGCTAATCAGGGCGAGTAGTTCGGTCATGGTGCTAAGCATCGATCTGGGTGATTTTTTTGATGAAGGTAAAGCCCAGAATCTCCATCACCACCATGCCGGCCAACACCATCAGGCCCATGCGCGTGGTGTAGAGCTGGCTCATCGCCTCGGGCTCGATAACACTGAGAATGCCGGCCAGAAAGATCGGCAGCATGGCCATGAACAGACCCTGGGCACGGCCCTGGGCGGTCAAGCTGTCGATCTTGCCCTCCATGATTTTCTTACGGCGCAGGGTGGTGGCCATACCGGTGATGGTTTCCACCAGGTTGCCACCCACCTCGCGGCTGATGCGCACGGCCGAGCTGGCCATCACGAATGAAGGCAGGGGCATGCGCTGCTCCATCTTCACCAGGGCATCCTCCAGGCTGACACCAAGGCGCACCTTTTTCATCAGCAGACCAAATTCTTGCGACAGTGGTGGCGGCGATTGCTGCACCAGGTTTTCCAGGGCCATATTCAGGCTGGCACCGGACTGCAGGCTGCTCGACAGCAGCATAAAGGCGTCCGGCAGTTGCTCCTCAAACTTCTGCATGCGCTTGCGCCGCAGCATCTTGAACAGCATGCGCGGCACAAACAGGCTGACCAGCGCACCGCCGGCAGTGATCACCATGATGTGGAACAAGGCATGCAGCAGCAGCGGAATAATCACCAGCAGCATCAGGTTGAGCACAAACAACTGCTGACCACTGGCGAAGATAAACATATCGGCCAGCTCCACTTCGGCATTGGCGCTGAACTGCCGGCGATAAAAACGCATGTTCACCGCGACATTGCGCCCAAACACCAGCACCAGGGCAAAGATGCCAACACCAAAGCAAGCCAGGCAGAACAGCAGCAACAGTGTGTTCATTCTTCTAGCCCCTGTGCGCGGGTGAAGATGCTCATGTCCAACGGCACACCACGGTTACGCAAGGCCTCGTAGAATTCCGGTACCTGCCCCGTGGCCTGGTAACTGCCCTGGATGCGCCCGCCTTGATCAAAGCCGTGCTGGCGAAAGCAGAAAATCTCGTTGAGCTGAATGGTGCCCTGCTCCATGCCGGTCACCTCAGTGATGCTGGTGATGCGCCGCGAGCCGTCGCCGAAGCGCGATTGCTGCACGATCAGTTGCACCGCCGAGGAGATTTGCTCGCGAATGGCCTGCAGCGGCAGGTCCATGCCGGCCATCAGTACCATCACCTCCAGGCGGCGCAGCATGTCCCTCGGGGTGTTGGCGTGGCCGGTGGTTAGCGACCCATCATGCCCGGTGTTCATCGCCTGCAGCATGTCCAGGGCTTCGCCGCCGCGGCACTCGCCGACCACGATGCGATCAGGGCGCATACGCAAGCAGTTGCGCACCAAATCGCGGATGGTCACATGGCCTTTACCCTCCATGTTGGCCGGGCGTGACTCTAGGGACACCACATGGGGCTGAGCCAGCTTCAGCTCGGCGGCATCTTCAACCGTCACCACCCGCTCTTGCGGCGGAATGAAGTTGGAGAGGATATTCAACAAAGTGGTTTTGCCCGAGCCCGTTCCGCCCGACACCACGATGTTCATGCGCTGCTCCACCGCCGTGCGCAGGAAATGCACCATGGGTTCATTGATCGAGCCATAGCGCAGCAGGTCGTCGGTGGTCAGCTTGTGCTGGGAGAATTTACGAATGGTCAAACACGGGCCACGTAGCGCCAGCGGCGGGATGATCGCATTAACCCGTGAACCGTCCTTGAGCCGCGCATCGACCATGGGCGAGCTTTCATCAATGCGCCGGCCCAGCGGCGAGATGATCCGTTCGATAGTCGCCATCACGGCAGCATCGGAGCTGAAGTTGACCGCTGAGCGCACCAATCGCCCGGCGCGCTCGACATAAATATCATCGTGCCGGTTGACCATGATCTCGGTGATGCTCTCATCGGCCAGCAGGTCTTCCAGCGGGCCGAGGCCAACGGCTTCGTCGAGGACAATTTTGTGCAGCATGGCGCAGTCGAGGCCTTTCGGCAGGCGGCTGCGGATCTGCTCCATGATTTCATCGACCAGTTCGGCCAGGCGCGTGCGCACCTCATCATGGGACATGGTTTCCAGGTTCAGGCGGCGCAGGTCCATGGCTCGAAACAGCTCGCCATTGATGTACTTCGACCACTCCATGTAGCTGGTTTGATCGCTCGCGGCGCTATCCACCACCTGCGGCACTTGGAGATCCAGCGGCTGGGCTGATTCGTCCAGCTCGCCACTCAGCGAGCGCACCCGCACCAGATAACCACCAATGCCAATCTGATCGTCTGCGCTCAGTGGGCCATGGCGCTGCACCACCTGGCCATTGACCTCTAGCTCATAGCCTCGGCTGACATCCTCGACAAACAGACCGGCCAGCAATTGCTCGATGCGCGCATGCACCGGCGCGACCTTCCAGCCGCGCAGGCGCAGGATGCAGGTGCGCGCCTTGCCCAGCTCACACTGCTGCGCGGTGCAGGTAACCTTGTCAACGGCTTCGCCGTTGCGGTAGGTGACGTCTAGTTCAAACATGAATGTGCCCCGCTCAATCCAGCAAGCCGTTTTTCAGCACTTCACCAAAGCGCTCCTGCATACGCTCGGCACGCTCCAGCTCATACTGATTAATGTTGCTGGTGCCATCGGTCATCAGTTGCGGGGTAATAAAGATCACCAGTTCGGTCTGCCCGCCCTTGAGGCTCTTGTTGCGAAACAGCGGGCCCAATACAGGCAGCTCCATCAGCCACGGAATACCCTGGTAAGTACTCTGATCCTCGCGGCTAACCAGGCCAGACAGCACTAGGGTTTCGCCTACGCGCAATTGCACTTCGTTATCCGTGCGGCGGGTTTTAAAGGCTGGGTAATCGCCCACTTGGTTGGCTTTGTCCAACTGGCTGACTTCCGCCGAGACCTTGGCCGCGATGCGGTCTTTGCCATAAATTTGCGGAGCAATATTGAGAATGATGCCGAAGTCTTTGTACTCCACCGACGAGCCATTGATGCTGCTGGTGACCACCGGGATCTGCCCGCCCACAGTCAGCTCTGCCAGGCCACCACTGCGCGCGCTCAAGCGCGGCGAAGCGAGGGTCAACGCCGAGCCGTTGCGTTCCAGCAGGTTGATGGTCGAGGTGATATTGGTCGCAATGCCCCAGAAACCCGCCGTGCCGCCCGCAACGCCAACCTGACTGCTACCGCCGGAGGTAGAAAGACCAGCATAAGGACCCTTGATGCTATCGCTCCAACTGACCCCCAACTCTTCAACATCGTCCTTAGAGAATTCGGTGATACGCACATCAAAATAGATCATCGGCGCAACAAACTGCGACATCGGCTGAGCCAGTACCAGCAGTTCAGGGTAGCGCTCGGTGAGCAGTTTGATCCGCTCGATATCGATCACGTTGAGGTCGCCATCGACGACAATTTGTCGCCCCACAGGTTTGATCGAAATGCCCGGAATCTGCCCGAGCATGGCCTGCACTTCCTCCAACATCAGCCCTGAGTCGGCCTTGGTTGCCGCGCCCGTCTGCTCTTCAGCCAAGACCAGTACATTGTCGTAGAACTTAACCGCGTCTTTGACCCGCTGCAGGTCGGTGCTGTAGAGACGGCCTTCCATCACCACCTGCCGCCCGACCGTACGAATGCGCAACCCTGGAATATCGGAAAGCAGCTGACGCAGCTCGCCGACCTGCCGGTAGCCGTTGGCTTTCACCACGACCACCCCGACCTGCTCGCGATGACCATCGTCGAACCACACTTGCACGGTGGTTTCACCCTCGGCTTCGGCGACCAGGACCATCTCCTGATTTTTCAGCAGCGTGGTACTCAGTATCTCGGTGTTGCCCACCGCCAAGCGCTCAATGCCAGGCGCTTCGACTACACGCACGTCGCCTTTGTAGAGCGTAAGTTGCGCCGGCAAGCTGTCGCTGGCGGCAAACACCTGAGTTGCCCCACTCATTAACAGCAACAGCGTCAGCCATTGCACTTTTATCTTCGTCATATCGAGCCCTAGCGTTGCTTATATGCAGCGACTGCTTAGCCGCCGTGCTGGCAGATCAGCGCTTTATTCCAAGCGAATGGTTTGCATCGGTGTGACCCCGCCCTTGCCGGTTCCCCCTGGAATAAACTGCACCAGCCGGCTTGGCGTAGCTTTGCTTTGCGCTTCGTCGCTAAGCGGGTTGTTGCTCGCCACCTGGCGCGGCGGATCAACACTGACGCCGGCGGCGACCACCTTGCCGGAGGCATCCACAACTTTGCCGTCGACTAACCGGCCAATCGCGCGGCCCTGGCTGTCGAGAACGTGGTCCCCCACCACGGTTCCCAAAACCCCGCCATTGGCATCGCGCACAACGTTGCCGCGCTGCACGATCTCCTTGCCCTGGGCATCCACTAACACACTGGCCACCTGGCCAAGCTCTTTGCCGTCAAGACCGAGCGCCTTGCCATCCTTGATCTGCCCCAACACCTGGCCGTTGGCATCCACCACTTTGTTGCCTTGCACGCGGCCAATCACCTTGCCGTTGGCATCGCGCACCACATCAGCCATCTGGCCGATCTCCTGGCCCTGGCTATCGACCAAAATAGTCGCCACACGGCCAAGCGCTTTGCCATCAAGGCCGACCGCCTTGCCATCTTTGATCTGCCCCAGTACCTGGCCGTTGGCATCCACCAGCTGATTGCCCTGCACACGGCCAATCACCTTGCCGTTGGCATCGCGCACCACCTGCTGCTCACGCCCCTGAAACGCCGCACCGGGCTGCGCATTGGAAAGGCTCATATCGACCACATGGCCCCGCGCATCGAGTGCGACATTGCGCTCCACACGCCCCAAAGCCTCGCCGTTAAGGCCGACGGCCAGGCCATTTTTCAGTGTGCCAATGGCCTTGCCCGAGGCATCCACCACCTTGCCGTCGACGATCCGCCCGACCACGTTGCCCTGGGCATCGCGCACCACGTCGGCACGCTCACGTACTCGCAGCAGCGGGTCATTGGCGGCGACTTGCTTGACGATCTGACCTAAGTTCGCCCCGTCGAAACCCACTGCTTTGCCATCGACCAACTTGCCGATAATCTGCCCACTGGCATCGACCACGTTGTCGCCAACGATGCGCCCAAGCAGATTGCCGGCACTGTCGAGCACCACGTCGACCGTTTCGCTTGGCGGCGGCTCAAGCAGGTTGGCCACGGTGACCTGGCCAATCGGGCTGAGGCTGGTGTCTTTCGGGTGGCGTAGCACCGCAACCAGTTCACCGCTCTTCTCCGCCATCTCAACCCGCGCCACCTGCAACGGCGTGAGCATCAGGGTGACGGTGGAGAAATTCATGTTGAAGCCGTCGGCCGAGTTCTGGTCATAGACCGTTTCGTACTTGCGGCCACTGGAATCCTCGCGGCCAGCGGCCAGCAACTCGACGTTTTCCAAGACATTGATGATCACGTCATCGGCATAGTTGGGCTGCTTTTGCAGGCCGATATCGCCGGCGCTGAAGTTGCCGAACAGGTCAATATGATCACCGGGCCGCAGCAGGCCATCGAAGGAGTTGATCTTGCTGATCTTCACCGTTTTGGCGCGTTTGCCCAGCTCGACGTTCTCGGAGAACCGCGACACCGCTGCGCCCTCCACGGCACTCCAGGTAATCGGCTTACCCTTTTGCAGCGGCGTGGTGACCATGCGCCCTTCGAGCTTCTTCCAGTCTTGCGCCAGCACCGCGCCAGACGGAATAAAGGCGGCTGGCACTTCAAGCACGGCGACCTTTTCCTTGCTCATGACCTCGGCTTTGCCAATGTCCAGGCGCGGCACAATCAGCGCAATTTTCTGTTCCACGGCAGGCTTATAGGCCTGGCGGTACTGGTCTTCCTTGTTTTTCAGGTACAGCCAAGCCGCCCCTGTGGCCAAGAGCCCGCAAACCACTGCGATGACGACCAACTTGCTTCCCGAAACCGCCTGCATGCCCACTCCTAAATTAACTAATGCCTTACTCGAACGGTATTCTCAGGTCGTCATTGCACGGTCTTGAAAGGCCCACTTAGGGTCCAATTCCTCGCGCTTTCCTCGAGAACCCAACGCCCTTGGCAAAGGCCTGAACCGACATCGCTCGCTGCGATAAAACCGCTGGTTGTATCCGGCGTGGCCACGGCGTTGTTATTGCTCGTAGTCATGTTGAGATCGTCGTACTTGTCGAAGGAATAATTGCCACTTCCCGCGTAACCGCTCAGCTCGCGGGTGGTCCAGCCTGGCTCGCGGACTACGCAAGTGGCGTAGTTACTCCAGGCATCCGCCGTCGCGGGCTCGGACAAACGCATCTCAACCAGTTCACCATCTGCGACCAATGGACTGGTATAAGCGCCTTGAGGCGTCAGTACGCTTTTCAGTGAATAGAAGTAGCCACCCGCTTCGTAGCCGTAGTCCTGGTCGTTACCCTGGTCATCACGGGTTTTTACCGGCCGAATCGCCACCGCTTGGGTGCCGCTTGGTACGCTGACTTTGCTGGCGCTGGTGGAATCGTAGTAACCACCGGACTCGAAGTAGCCAAAGCCCACCACCTGGCCTTGGGCGTTGACGAAGGCTTTCAATACCGCCGTCTTACCATCGCTGCCGATGATCAGCGTATTCAGGCTGACAACTACGGTCTGGCCATCGATCACCACCGTTTGTACCCCGGTTGAGGCGTCGAACACGTAGACACCGATGTCATTGCCATTGGCATCGATGACACGCCCGTCCTGTAGGGTGCCAATGACATTGCCGGAGCTGTCGAGGATTTCCTGCACCTGTAAGGTCTCGGTCGCCGAGTCCGGTGTATCACCGGTTTGATCGCCTTGGTCGGCATCATCGCTGTCGTCATCAGCTGCTGGCGGCGTGCTACTGGGTGGCTCGGCAAGCGCTACGGCGCCATAGTCCTGCACGCCGCTGAGCGACGCGGAGTAGCTTTGATAGTTGTTGTGCAAGGCATCAAGAATGGTCGGGATGCAGCCTTTGCTGCTGTTGGCCTCATCGCAGGGCAGCAGGGTCAGTGCCGCAATCAGGCTGCCGCTAACGCCCAGTACAACCAGATATTCGGCCATGGACTGGCCTTGCTGGCGGCGCATCAGCGCTCGACCCGATTAAGCAGCATCTGGGTAAACCCCTCATGCCGCAAGAACACCACTGAGAGTTGTTCACGGCCCTTGCTGCAGATCAGCGTGGCGTCGTTCTGCTGTTGCGCCAAGTGGTTGGTCTGCCATCCTGCGCGGAGAATTTCGCTCTGATACCAGCGCAGGTTGTCCTCCAGGCTTTCGCTACTGGCCAGCATTACCAGTTGCCCCTGGCTGGCGCCGTCCTGGGTTTGCATGTCGGAAACCACCACGGCATCGGGTGGCATCGGTACGCCACTGCCGAGCACACGGCTCGCCAACTCGGCAGCCGGCGGGTTGACCAACATCAGCCGGCCGCTGCTCTGGCCGTTGTGCGCCTGCACCTGAACCATCATCAGGCACTCTTCGCTGATATGCAGAATTTGCTGCCAGTCGCCAAACTTGCTGAAGTCCACTGCGTCTTGCCATTTACCGGCATAGAACGCGCTGATGCTCGACTCAGGTCCGTCGAAGCTGAATGCTTTGACGTTCATCGGCTGATTGTTCCACTGCAGCTGCTCGGCAATGCTGGCCACGACCATCTCGTCGAGCACCGGGAAATCATCGAAATCACAGTCGGCCTGAGCCAAAGCGCAGGGCAACCAGCCAGCGCAGAGGGCGAGTGCGCACAGCCATGGCCTATTCATTGAAGTAACAGAACCCGTAATCACATTTCACCTGAGCCTGCGGGATCGGCTTGATATCGACTGCTGCGAAATCGACATCGGCAAAGGACGGCTCAAAGATGCCGATCACGTCGATCACCGCATTGACCACGGCGTTGTCCATCATGGTGCCGATGGCAAAGTCATCAACGCGCTCTTGGAAGTGGTGATCGCCTTGGGCGTTCCAGCCATCGGCCAGCACCGCACTGTTGGCCCGCAAGGTCAGGATTGTCGGTAAAAAGCCGTGCTTAGCACCGCCTTCCGCGCCGCTCCCGGCCAGGTTGACCTGGAGGCTGACGCTGGGTTTGAAGTAGTTCTCGGTGGGGTGCGCCACCTGTAGAAAGTCATCATCCTTCTGGATTTTCAACATGGTCAGGGGCGTCATCAGCAGGTCCATGCCGTCGTTGTAAACAGTCAATACGTCGTAGGCCACCGAGGGTGTGTCATGCGCGGCTAAGCTGCCGTTGTCCAGGCCGCCACTGCTGAGCATCTGCTGGCCGTTACTCCAGCGCCACAGCGCATGCACAGGTTTATTGCCCAACCCGCTAACGTCATTGCTGGACAGCACTTCGGGGGCTTTGCTGAAGCTCAGTAGGCGCTTCTGTGCGCTGCCGGCAATATCGCTGTCGCTGCGCAAGGCGATGTCCGCGCCCGGTTCGCTGGTTTCACCGGGCTGGTTGCCGGCGGCGTACCAAACGGTGCGTTCCCAGGCGACATAACGGGCCAACACCTGGGTCTGAAAACTCATGTCGAGCAGTTTGCCCAGCGCCGGCACCACCAGAAACAGCACCAACAGCACGCCGCTGGTCATTACCACGAACTCGGTCATGGCCTGGCCCTGACAACGCTTGGCCGTGCAGACATAGCGCGCGCTCATGGGTTGTAACTCCCAATCTCGCTGAGGGTCGCGTCTTTCGCCGCACTGCCGACCGTATCGACCACGCTATCGACAACCTTCTCGGCATAGGCTTTGACGGGCGATGGCACCTTGTCGAGGATCTGCGCCTTGGCCGGCTCGACCAGGCTGCTCATGGTCATATCAATCACCCAACGGGCCACGCCCATCACGCCATCGGTCAGGTTCAGGTCGGCGAGCAGTTGGAACGGGTCCAGCTCACCATTGGCGATGCGTCGGGTGATCTCGCTCGGCTCGCGCAGGCGGGCATCCCAAAACGGGCTGTACTCGCTAGCCACCTCGCTGGTACTACGCGGGCTGGCAAAGTAGGTTTCTGCCGAGGACACCGTCATCAGCGCATCGGCTTCGCGCCACAGCACCTCAGCGCCGGCGTCACGGGCGCTGGCGGTCTGCAGTTGGAAGCGGTACAGGTTGTTGCCGGCCGAACCATTGAGGTTGAGCCCATCCGGGCTGTCGGTGGTCGGCACATCGCTCAAGCGCTTGGCCACGGCGATGCTGAACTCGTGACTGGTGCCTTTACTGGCAAACAGCGGGTTCAAGGAGAAGAACGCTGGCGGCCCGGCATAACTGGTCGACACATCGGTGGGCAAGGCCCCGTAGGCCTGCATTGCATTACCCCACATGTAGGTCACCCGATGCACTTCATCGAAGACATCACCGTACATGCCATCCGGCCCGGGCTGGCTCATGCCGGTCTTGCCCCACTGCGTTGAGAGACGCATAGCATCAGCCTGCTCGGCCACTAACTGCTCAGTGGCCTCGCCGATGGGCATACCCAGAGCGATGGTGAACGGATCAGGGTGGTATATGCCGAAGCACTTTTTACCCACAAAGGGGATCCAAAGGCATATATCGACGCCCAATTTGATACCCAGCTTGAAGCCCAGCGACGTCGAATCAATCGAGGTCCAGGCGTAACGCTCGATCTTGTCGTTATTCGAGTTGGTCCGCTTAGGGTTGTAGCGGTACGCCGTGCCGCCGTCGTTGTACGAGCCCGCCTGCAGGGAAAACTGTAGGGTGATCACCAAGGGCCCGAGAAAGAACGGCAGTTCGGGGGAATTTAACGTGGGCGTTGTTAGCTCAAACTTACGATTACTCAACCACTGGTTACGCCCGCCGTTGATCATCGCAGCAAACTGCTTGTAGGCGGTGCGGGCATTGCCGTTGGTGGCGGCCGCTGAGTTGCTGTCGCTGTAACGCCCGGGGCTGGTATCCACCAGCAGCGTGGCCGGGCCGTCGCCGCTACCGAGGAACGAGCTAACCGCGTTTTTGCCCACGCCACCGGCAACGGCATTGGCCGCATTACGCAGGTTTTCGTAGCTGAATTTGTCGCCGTAATAGGTCAGCGCGGTGTTCTGCGCGAGAAAGAAGTAGCCCAGCATGGGAATATACAAGTCATCGCCGGGGTCGCCCGCAGAGCGGTTGCGATGCGCCTCGACCACATCCAGCATGCCCTCCATCTGCGCCTCGACGGTCGCCACGGCAAAGGCCTTCTGGAACATCGACAACGCCATATTGAAATAGGAGACGGTGGTCGGGTAAAAGCCGACCATGGCATTGGCCACCGCATTCACACCTGTGCCCAGTGCGATGTAGGGCGAATACACCGCGTTGAGCACTTCACTGAACGACGGTTTGGGCGACGGCGGCGCAATCGGAATTTGATAGGGCGGGAACGAGTTAATCCACTGCGGGATATTCTGATAACGCTTGGCCCAAGACATCATAGCCACCATCTGACCAATGGACATCTCGTTGGCCACCATCGCCCGATTGGTGTAGGCGATGAAGTTCTGGTTGCGGGCAAACAACTTGGCTTGCGAGTAAACCGCCGCATCGGCGGCGTTCTCCAGTTGCACGCGGTCACGCGTGAGGATGCCGTGGTTGTACACCAGCAGCATCGCGACCACCATCATGCCCAAAAATAACAAGCCAACGATCATCGCCTGGCCGCTCTGGCGCAGTCTGCTCATGGGCTGGCCATTAGACTGGCGGGTTACTTGCCAGTCTCGCTCTGCTTAAAGTCACCCAAGTTATAGGTGTCGTTGGCCGCTTCAACGCCAGCGGCAGTACCCTTGGTCGCCCCCGTACCGCTGGCGGTACCGCCGCCCAGTTCGGCGGCCATATCACCCACTTGGCCGCGCACAGTGTCACCAAACAGGTTGTAAACGACGATCGCGGCAATGGCGATCAGCGCGACGATGATGATGTACTCGGTCATCCCTTGGCCAAGTTGGCGGGCGCGCATTTTTAAGGTCATGGTTGTCTTCCCGAATATTGCAGGTACTTGATCAGCTCTGGCATACGCCAACGGTTGTTAAACCATTATGCTGAGCAAGTGACAGGCAGCCTTGACCCTGCGTTGCAGTTTATTCAGTGCTAATCGGCTGTCGCCGCTATCGGGCTGCCGGTATGGCGTGTACCGTGGCCCATAATCTGCTTGCTTTGCCGGCTAAATCGACCAGCCGTATAGCTAGGCGTAACGCCCTCACCTGAGACTCTCTGAAAATGCCCCAACATGGCGCAATCGTTCACCAAACCCATCTGGGTATGCCTGAGCATGACCGCTTTGATGTACGCCACCTGCCCATGCAGCAGCAAATCCTGGCCTGGCGTGAGCGGGTTGGCCACGTTATCGACGTGTTGCCCGCGCAGAAGCAGCTTGAACAGCCATTCAATGCCTTGATTGATCGCTACAAGCTGGGTGACTGGACGCTGACTGACTGCTATTCCGACCCGCTATCACTGAGCCGCTCTATTGCGCGTATCTCAACCGATAACAAGCGCGACTACGTGTTCCAGGTATTTATCCAGGGCGGTATAGCGTTGGCTGCAACCAGGCCGCAGAAAAAGCGCACGCCCTACTCGGCCAGCGTCATCGTGCTGGATCTTAATCAGCCGCTACGCATGCAACGCAGTGCCTGCCGCGTGCTGTCGTTATTCGCGCCACGGGCCTGGGTAGACGCGCAATGCAGCGAGGCTGAATCACTGCATGGCCGCACACTGGACCCTAGCCACCCCTTGGCCGGCGTGCTGATTGAACAGCTTATGGCGCTCTCCCAGGAAATACCGACGCTGCCAACTACAGAGGCTCGTATGGCGTTGCAAGGCAGCGCCCAATTACTCCTCTGTGCGTTTACCAAGCAGGCCAAACTCAGCGGCAATGCGCGGGCAGCGGCGCGCAGCGTGATGCTTAGCAAGGCGCGCCGTTATATTCAAACCAATCTGTATAACGACGATTTGTCACCCGAGCGCTTGCTGCAGGACTTACAGCTACCGCGCGCCACGCTCTACCGCTTGTTTGAGCATGAAGGCGGGCTGGCCGCGTACATCCTGCGTTGCCGCTTACGCGAAGCCGCCGAGCAACTGATCAAGCAGCCGCACGTGCCGGTTCTGGATATTGCCTACGACCTCGGCTTTGGCAGCGCCTCGGACTTCACCCGCGCCTTTCGCCGAGTCCATGAAATGGCACCCAGTGATTTGCGCGCGGCCACCCTGCCGCGCTTATAAACAGATGGCTCACGCCGCCTGAGTAGAGCGTGACGCCCCTGGAAAGTGATAGAGCGCGAAGAGACTCACGCACAACGCGGCCAGCAGATACCAGGCCGGCACCATCAGGCTGCCGGTGGCATGAATCAGCCAAGTAACAATAAACGGACAAAAGCCGCCAAATAACGTGACGCCCACGCTGTACATGATTGAGGTACCCGTGGCCCTATCGTGCACCGCAAAAGCCTCCACCATCATTACCGTGGTGACCGCATTGTTGCCCATCAGCAAGGCGCTATAGCCACCAATAATCAAGATCGACGCAACAACCCCGACCCCGTGAATCAACAGCATAAAAGCGGGGAAAACCAGCAGCATGCTGGCAATTAGGGTGACGTATTGAGTGGTTTTCCTGGCGGCCTGGCGGTCAGCAAAACGTGCCAACAACGGCAGTGCCGTGACAATCGCCACGCTGGAAACGCAGGCCGAAATCAGGCTTACCCCAGATGACATACCGAGGTTTCTGACTAGATAAGTCGGCATGTAATACACCAGCAGGTAGATCCCCGAAGTGGGTGCCGCCATCAGGGCAATACCCAGCCAGAGCGTACGGGCATGCAGAGTCAGCACACGTTTGAGGGAGGAGCGTTGTGGCGCAATGCTCACCGGCTCGACCAAGTGATAACGCAGATACCAACCTGCCGGCACCAGCAACAAGCCGAGCACGAAAGGCATTCGCCAGCCCCACTCAAGCATGGCCTGCGCTGACAGTGAGAAGCTCAGCGCTGCGCCCACTAACGCGCCAAGCAGGGCCGCCATTACCTGGCTGGATGAACGCCAGCTGACGATGTAACAACGCTGAGCACGTGGCGCCAGTTCCATCAGCACCACAGAAGCCACACCGATTTCCCCTCCCGCAGCAAACCCCTGAATAAGCCTGGCGCTGACCATCAGTAACATAGCGCTAGCGCCGATGGACTCATAGGTTGGGGCAAACGCAATCACTCCGGTGCCCAGCAGCATCAAACCTATGGACAACATCAGCGCTGGCTTACGCCCTTTGCGGTCGGCTATATGGCCAATCACCAAGGCCCCCACAGGGCGCATGGCGAAGCCTGCGCCGAAGGTCAGCAGGGATAACAGCAACGACGCCAGCGGGTCGGCGGCGGGAAAGAACAGCGTGCCGATAATCGCGGCCGAAAAGCTGTAGACCGTGAAGTCATAAGTGATCAGCCCGTTACCAATCGCAGCAGCCCAGACAACACGCCAGGAGCGTGCTGGCAAAGCCTCGGGGCCAATAGAAAGGCTCATTACTCACCTACAGCGATAGTGGAATAGTCAAATTGGCGGAAATGCGAAACGTCTTGCCCCGCGGTCAGCAGCACAACTCACTTGCGCCGCGCAAAGCCCATAACAACCAAGCGTAAGGGGTTCGCATGCACTAAACATGCGGACTTCTCGTTGCTTACCGGCATATGAAGTAACCGCAGCCACTGTAGCGCTTGCCTGAAGCAGGGATGGACCTTAACAGACTGTTGAAAGGCCACCTATGTAAGACCGTGCCAATCAGCATCTCAAACACGACAACAGCGCGCCGCACATGGCATCGACTCATCACTCACTAAAGCCACCTTGCGCCACCGCAAAGCTCAGTTGGTAATGCTCGACCGGCAAAAAATATGTGGGAACCCCCGTCACCGTAGGACTATTTTCCAGCACAAGCTGTATTGCGCGAACTGCGCACCTTACCGAACAACAACCTAAAGCAGTGCACCTCCTGCAGAATGGAAAACACTGCTGGCTAGCGCAGCACTGCGCACAGCATGTGAGGTAACCTATCAGCCCTCTTGGGCTCTGCTGCCCGCGTAAAGGATTCACCGATTCCATGCCTGTTGCCCCGCCCTTTCCCCGCCGCCTTGCAGTGGCGCTGCTGGCTTTTCTGGCCTGCGCATTCGCGGGTAACCACATTGCTGCGCGCACGGCATTCGACCATAACGCGGGTGTGCTGCTGGCAATTTTGTTTCGCTCCGGGATCACCTTCTGCGTGCTCGCGGTGCTGGTGTTCTGGCAGCGCCAACCCCTGCGCCTACCCGCTGGTACTGGTCGCTGGCAACTGCTGCTGGGGGTGCTGATCGCCTTGCAGAGCCTGGCTCTGTATTCCGCCGTGGCACGTATTCCGGTAGCCCTGGCGCTGCTGGTGGCCAACACCTTCCCGATACTCCTGGCTTTGCTCACCTGGGCATTGGGTGGCCCAGCACCGACCCAACGCACCGCCTGGCTGATGGGCCTGATCCTCGTGGGCCTGCTCTTCGCCCTTGATGTTCCCGCACACCTGAGCGGCAGCGCTGGCGCTAGGCCGAACTGGCTGCTGGGTATCAGCCTGGCCTCTTTCGCCGCCTGCGCTTTTGCCTGCGCGTTGTGGGTCACCGAGCACAAGCTGTCGCACATGCGCGGCACCCTACGCAGCATGCTGACCATGATGATTGTATTCAGCTGTGCTGCG
This sequence comes from Pseudomonas sp., assembly GCF_046581935.1. Lineage (GTDB taxonomy): Bacteria > Pseudomonadota > Gammaproteobacteria > Pseudomonadales > Pseudomonadaceae > Aquipseudomonas. The sequence continues at coordinate 98,622 of NZ_JAYGFK010000018.1, read as the reverse complement.
CTAGCTGGCCGTGCTGAGCTGATACCCGGCGGCCTAAACCTGCCCAACGCGGCAGTCGGCTGGTATGGTCTAGGTGCCCTGACGCTGCTCTACGGTTTTGGCTTCACCCTGTTGTTCGTCTGCATGCCACGCCTGGACATGGCGCGTAATGCTCCGGTGATGAATGTTGAACCCGTGGCGACGCTAATTCTCGGCTGGTTGATTCTCGGCCAGACGTTAAGCCCGATGCAGATCACCGGTGGCGTAATCGTGGTCAGCGGGATCGTCCTGTTAACCTATCGCAAACACCCTTGAGGCAAACCGCCACGCCGTAATCGGCTTGACTCCTTACGAGGAAAACCCAATGCGCTTGACCCACCTCTGTTACCTGCCGCTGATCGCCGCCCTCGCTGGCTGCAGCTCCACCAAGCCCGCGCCCAGCGAACAAGCCAGCCCAAGCAATAACCACGGCCGTTGCAACGCCGAGGCCGTGCAGAACCTACAGGGCAAAACCATTAGCCTGGAACTGGTTAATCAGGCCCAGGCCCAGTCCGGCGCGCAGACCACCCGCGTGCTCGCACCCAACGATGCGATGACCATGGATTACGACGCGCACCGCCTGAACATCGATATCGATGAGGCCGAAGTAATCGAGCGCATGACCTGCGGCTAAGGCCTGTTGCCGTTTAACTCGCGGCCACGCCGGGGCCAGTGAGGTTGCGCGGGAAACGGCAACAGACCCTAAGCCTCTACCACCAAGGTACAGGCACACATCTGCGACCTGATGCGGCACAATCGCCACTTACCCTGACGAGTGCTGGACCGATGCTGATCGATGAAGAACTGACCCTGAAGAAGCTGGAGATCTTTCTGGCCTTCATGCGCAGTGGCAACCTGACGCGAGCCGCCAGCGAGCTGAATACCAGCAACGTCAGTGTGCACCGCGCCATTCACTCGCTGGAAAGCGCCCTGCGCTGCCCACTGTTCAAGCACGAAGGGCGCAACCTGATCCCGCTAGAAAGCGCTTACGTGCTCGAAGAGCGGGCGCAGAAACTGGTGCAAGACGTCGTCGACAGCGTACGCATGACCCGCGAAGCAGCCGGTTTCTCTGCGGAACGCTTCAAGCTCGGCGCGCTGTATTCGTTGACAGTGAAAACCGTACCGCAATTGATCATGGGCCTGAAGCTGCGCCGCAGTGAGTTGAATATCGACCTGATCCTCGGCTCCAACGTCGACTTGCTGTACAAGCTGAAAAACGTCGAGCTGGACGCCATTCTAGTGGCGCTCAATGACAGCATCAGCGACCCCGATTGTGAGCAGCTGGCGTTATTTGCCGACGATATCTTCCTTGCCGTCCCCGTGGACTCGCCCTTCGCAGAGCAGCCCGAAGTAGACCTGGCGGACCTGCGTGACTCGACATTCATTACCCTGACCCAAGGTTTCGCCACCCACCTAGACGGTGCGCGGGTATTTCAGCAGGCGGGGTTCGAGCCGAAAGTGGCGATGCAGGTAAACGACATATTTACCTTGCTCAGCATGGTCAGTTCAGGGGTGGGGTATGCCCTGCTACCGGGGCGGATTGCAGCGGTGTACGAGAACCGTGTGCGCTTGATCCCGTTGCAAGCTAAGTACCACCTGCAACAGCACATTGGCGTGGTATTTCTTAAGGCCAAGGAGCGCGACCCCAACCTGCTCGCGCTTCTTGCCGAATGCCGCATGTACAGCCTCAAGCACGCAGTGCCTGGCAACTGATACCGCCCAGCTGATAGCCATTGCCGTACAGAGCACGCAATGACTATCAGCTAAAGGCAGGATTTAGCCCATCAGACCGCGCATGATAAAGAACAGCAGCGACGGCCCAAGCAGACAGCCCAATGCGGTATAGAACGCCGCAGTGAGGCAACCGTAAGGCACCAGCTTAGGATCGGTAGCCGCCAGGCCGCCGGCAACACCGCTGGAGGTGCCCATCAAACCGCCAAAGATCACCGCACTGCGCGGGTTATTCAGGCCGATATAGGGTGCCACGAAAGGTGTTGCCACCATCACCAGGATTGCCTTAACCAAACCGGCAGCGATCGACAGTGCCATCACTTCCGAGCTGGCACCGATTGCCGCCCCCGTCACCGGGCCGACGATATAGGTCACCGCGCCAGTGCCGATGGTGGTCAGGCTAACCGCGTCGGTATAGCCAAAGCCGATTGCCACACCAACCCCCGCCACAAATGACGCGCCCACGCCGACAAATAGCGCCAGCACCCCGGCAAAACCTGCCCGTTTGAGTTCTTCAACGCTCACGCCAAAGCCAGTCGCAACAATGGCAAAGTCACGCAGCATCGCCCCACCCAGCAGCCCTACCCCGGCAAACAGCGGGATATCTACCAAACCCTTGGTCCCACCGGTGTAAGCACCACCGATATAGGACAACAGCAGGCCCAGCAAAATGGCAATAGCCGACCCATGCAAGCGGCCTTTAGTGAAGGTGTTTGAGATCCAGTAAGACACCCACATGGTCAGGCCAATGATGGCAAAACCGCTGAGCAAGCCGTAGCTGGTAAGTACTTTCATTAAGGATTCGTACATATCGATCACCGTGGCGATTTGGTCAGGGGAGTTGCATCGGACGCTTCAGGCTTTGGTTGCCCGATTCGACTCAGCACTGGCACCAGCGCAAAAGCCAAGACCACCGCCAGGGTGCCCGCGATAATCGCCATTGGCCCGCCACTAAGGGCACCGTAGACGTTTTGCTGAGCGGCCATGGCGACCACGATAGGAATGTAAATGGCACTCCAGAACGCCACGCCTTTCTCCGACGTTGCGTCGAGTATTCCGCGTTTGTGCAGGTAACTGCCCAGGAAGATCAACAGCATCATGGCGATGCCGACACCGCCGACGTTAGCCGGTACGCCGATTAATTTACCCAGCAATTCACCGATAAAGATGCCTGCCAGGGTACAGAAGGCCAGGAAGGCCACACCGTAGATAATCATTATTTTTATCCTCGTATCACACGTCGAAGTTATTGTTTTTGTCCTTCGGTAATCGGTGTTGCTATCGGCTCCGATTCACCTCCTGGCGCAACATGGCGTCCAGTGTATCCAGGCGCGAACCTTGAAAGGTGAGGACCATTCCGGGCTCAAATACCCGCCGAGCCAGGCCGCTCAGCACGCTGCCCGGCGGCAGTTCGAGATGCAGGCGCACACCGCGCTCAAAGGCGCTCTGTAAGGTGCCCTGCCAATCGACGACCCGGCACATGTTGTAGGCCAGATCGTCGCGTAATTGCTCGGGATCGCTCAGTAACCGCGCCGAGCTTGCGCTCAGGTAACGCAACTGTGGTCGCAGCAACGTGACAGTGGCAAAAGCCTCGGCCAGCCGCGCGGCAGGCTCGGCGAGTAAGGCGCAATGTGAAGGCACGCTAACTGCCAGAGGCTTGGCCATGCCAGCACCGAGCACGCGTGCGCGATCAGCCACGCACGCCATGGCGGTGTGGCTACCGGCGATAATTAGTTGGTTTTCTGCATTGATATTGGCCAGAAACACAGGCAGTTCAGGCCCGTTAACCTCGGCCAACAGGCGCTCAATCGTTGCCAGATCAAGCCCCAGGATGGCGGTCATGCCATAGCCACTCGGGTAAGCCTGCTGCATCAACTCACCGCGCAGGGCGACCAAGCGTACGGCATCGGCAAATGCCAGGGCACCGGCCACCACCGCTGCAGGGTAGGAGCCGATAGATAGCCCGGCAACGTAGTCGGGCTGTACATCACGCGCCATCAAGAGCCGGGCACCAGCGACCCCAGCAAGCAACAGACACAGCTGCACAGCGCGGGTGCTGCGCAGCGCATCGGCACTGTCCAGCTCCATCACCGGCTCGCCAAGCACATCCGCTGCTTCCTCCAGGCAGGCCTGGACGACAGGCACATCCGGCAAACCATGCAGCATGCCTGGTTGTTGCGCGCCCTGGCCGGGAAATGCCCAAAGCGTACTCATGCCGCAGCCTGCTCTACAGCCCAAGGGTCGCTGACCAGCAGCGGCCCCGAATTACACTTGAGCAACACCCGTGCGGCGCCATAGGCCCACTCGCGCAGAGCCAATGCGCCATGGGGGGTTTCCAATTGCACATCCACCCGACCTGGCATGCCATCAAGCCGGCTACATAACGTCTGCGCCCAAGCCCGAGACAAGGGTTGCGGGGCACGAATCAGCACGTCCAGGTCACTGGCCGGATGAGCCGCCGACAAACCGCTGGCCAATTCAAACCCCAGGCTGCCAGTTACCCCCCAGCGCAAGCCATCAGCATTCAGTTGCGGTGCCAACGTTTGCAGCGCACGCATAGCTGGCCACTCGCGATGCGCGTGGCTCGTCCAACGCCCTGCCCGCGCCACGGCCTCCGGGCTAACCCGACGACGCACATCGGCTAAGCGCATAAAGGTGGCGAAACGCTCTTCACGGGCAATCCCACGCACCCCTACCGCGACCCAACCGGGCTCGGCAAAAGCGCGGCGCACCACCACCGGCGCATAGCGCGCCAGTGCTGCCTGCACCCAGGCCGGGGCATCAGTCGCCAGATGCTGTGGGGTCAGACCCCAAAGCAAGTCATGGGGACTGTGTGTCACGGACTGTTCGCTGCTCATCAGAAGCTCCTTACGGTGCTGCTAGTCAAAACCACGGGCGGCCTTGCCGCGCTACCACTGCGCACGCAAAAGCTCACGCACCTGAGATGACGCAGCACGATTGGGCGCGCCCAAACGACCGCGCAAATCCTTACTGCCGCAGGCGATATCGGCCAGCGCCTGGGTCAGGCAATCCTCTACGCGCGCGCAGTCTTCGGCCGAGGGCTGAGCAATCTGTGCAACCGACAGGCTTTCCCAAAGCAAACCCAGGGAGCTGTAGCTGTCCAGGTCGTAGGCCATAGGCGGCACGCTGGCAGCCAGGGCTTCCAGCTCCTCAATGCTGCGCAGGGTGATCCGTGCTGCCGCCGCTTTGCCCATGGCGTGCACCATGACACCGGGGTCACGCAGGGCAATCAGGCGCTGCGCTTGATAGCCGTGAGCGAGAAAGGCACCAGACATCGCCTTACCCACCAACAACCCGATCACCGCATGCCCGGCCAAACGAGCACGGGCGTAAGCATCAACTGCACCGGCCAGCGCTTGGTGAATGCCGTAGGCCTCCTCGCGACGGCCGTAGGCCTGGCTCGGCACATCAACAATGGCGATCAGTGCCCGCTTGTCGGTGCGCCCGGCGTCAGCAGCGATGGCATCGTCCACGGCCTTGGCCAAACCCCAGCCTTCCAGCAGCCCGACTTCACCATTGCGCGCCCGGGGAAACGGATTATTGGCATCCGCCACCACCGCCAGGTAACGCACCCGCTGACCCGCCAACTCGCTGTCGGCAACCAGCAAGGAAGCCGGCAAACCTTCAATAGCAGAAGCACCAGCACTCAGCGCCTGAAACCAATTACGCCCACGTTGTTCGGTTGTGCTGCTCATGCTTGTTCTCCTTGATAGGCGCTGCGCACGGCAGCGGCATCGGCCTGCACGCTGGTATCGACACGCTGCAAGCGCTCGAGGAACCAGGCATGCCGGCGGCTGCGTTCCAGCTCAGGTTTACCTTGGCGGAACAAGCTAATCAGCGCCTGACGAATCGGCTCGACATCGTCGGCGAGATAGCCATCGACCAGAGCGCTGGCGTAGCGCTGCTCGCCGCCGGTCATGCTCCAGATAAACGGCCGATCACGTGAGTCGTACTCGTCAACTCCAGCCTCCTGCTCAATCACTTGCGGACCATTCAGGCCCAGGCGCGCCTCACGGGTCACCAGCAAATAGCTGCACAGGCCAGCGGCAATCGACATACCGCCGAAGCAACCCACCGGGCCGGCGACTAGGCCGATCACCGGCTGGTACTGGCGCAAGTCGACAATCGCCGCCTGAATTTCGGCAATCGCAGCCAGGCCGAGGTTGGCCTCCTGCAAACGTACGCCACCGGTCTCCAGCAACAGCACGGCGCGGGTCGGCGTGCCGTTACGGTTATCTTCAGCAGCCAGTTCCAGAGCACCGGCAATCTTTGCCCCGCCTACTTCACCGAGGCTGCCGCCCTGAAACGCGCCTTCAATGGCGATAATCACTGTGGGCTGACCATCGATCAGGCCCTTGCCGACGACTACGCCGTCATCGGCTTGCGGCACGATGCCCTGCTTGGGTAGCCACGGCGAAATCACCTTGGCAAAGGGATCGACCAACTCACGAAAGCTACCGGCATCGAGTAAGCCACGGGCACGCTGGCGCGCACCCAACTCGGTAAAACTGCGCTGCCCAAGCAGGCGCTGAATATTTGCATCACTCATGGGACAACTCCTCCAGGCCTTGCTCCAAACGCAGGCGAACTACGCCTGGGGTTGCACCAAAGTCATGAATGGAAATGTTCAGGGCCGGCAGTTGCTGCTCACGGAACATGCGCTCAAACAGTTGCTGCCAACGCGACGCGCTGCCGTTTACCGAGGTCACCACCTGAATCGACAGGGTGCCGGCCGTACCAGGCTCGAACATCGCTTCAAGGTCACCGGAGCCAACACAACCCACCAGGGCACGGCGCTGGCTTGGTTGCCCAGCGGGAAATTCAAAGGACAGGGTTTCCATGCTTAAACACTCCCAATCTGCGCGTGCAGCGCAGGCTGCAGGCGGTCGAGGAATAAAGACGCGGCGAGCAAATCGGCTGCACCGCCGGGCGAGGCACGCAGCCTCAACATGTCGTAATCGAGTTCACGCAGACGCCGACGGCCTTCCAGGCTGGCGCAGCCGCCGGCCTTGAGCACCGCTCGGGCGCCGCTCTGCATGCTGCTTAGGCCAGCCAGGCCCGCGCGGTAGAGCACACAGGTATCAGTCAGGGTGGTCATGATCGCCAGCAAGGCATCCAGCCGAGCATTCTGCTCACCTGCACCGCTCTCACGGCTGCGCTGCAACTGCGGCAACGCCTGCTGGGTCACTGCCGGGAAGCCCAGCTGCGCTTCCTCGCGAGCACCGCGTACGCCATATAAACGGCAGACCCTGGCACCATGGCTGTCGCCATTGACTGGGGCGCGACGGTCATTGAGCAGAGCCAAACGCGCGGCCCGCAGGGTCACATCGCCGGCGCCCAAGCTGCGAGCATCCAACGCCGCAGCAGCGGTCAGCAGGCCCAGCGCCCAAATTGCACCGCGATGAGTGTTCACCCCATCGGTAACACGCAGCATCTCCGCTTCACCGGCGCGGCCGATCTGGCCGATTGCTTCGCGCAGCGCCAGGCTCACTGCGCCATGCTCAAGCGCGGCATCGGCCATCGCCTTGAAGCACGGCCACAACGACAGTGCCGAGGCGTGCATCAAACCCAGGTGCAGGTCGGTGTGCGCACCGCTGCCGCGTTTGTCGACCAGCCCCGGCTTTGGCGACAGATCGGCCTCATCAATGAGGGCATCTACCGCCAGGTCTGCCAGGCACTCGCTAAGCGACAGCTGCGGTTGTCGTGCGTTGACTGCACTCATCACCAGCTCCTGAATTTGGCGGGTGGGTTGTACAAACCACCCGACCAGTCGACCAGCTCGGCAATGCTCTTGGCAGCGAGCAATTCGCGGCTGGCATCGGCGCGGCGGATACCGAGGTCTTCTGGCAGCGCGATCAGCCCTTCACGACGCATGCGCGCGGTGTCTTTCGGGTCGTGGCGCAGGCCGATAGCGGTAACCCCGGCCACAGCGGCGATCATCGCCTGACGCTCTTCCAGCGAGCGCGCTTTGTACAGGTAGGCGATGCCTTCCTCGGTGAGCAGGTGGGTCACGTCGTCGCCGTAGATCATGATCGGCGCCAGCGGCATGCCGCTTTTCTTCGCCACTTCAATGGCATCGAGCTGTTCGACGAAGGTGGGTTTACCGCCTTCCTGGAAGGTCTCGACCATCTGCACCACGAGCTTCTTGCCACGCTCAAGCATGGTCACTGGGCCTTCGCCGCCGGGCGTCGCCATGTCCAGCCAGGCCGGTGTCGGATGACGACGACCGCGCGGGTCGTGGCCCATGTTCGGCGCGCCACCAAAGCCGGCGAGACGACCACGGGTGACGGTGGAGGAATGGCCATCACCATCCACTTGCAAGGTGGCGCCAATAAACAGGTCGACCGCGTACTGCCCAGCTAGCTGACACATCATGCGGTTGGAGCGCATCGAGCCGTCACGACCGGTAAAGAACACGTCCGGGCGCTGAGCGATGTAGTTCTCCATCCCCAACTCGGTGCCGAAGCAATGCACGCTTTGCACCCAGCCGGTTTCGATGGCGGGAATCAGGGTTGGGTGCGGGTTAAGCGTCCAGTTGCGGCAGATCTTGCCCTTCAGCCCCAGGGACTCGCCGTAGGTCGGCAGGATCAGTTCGATGGCGGCGGTATTGAAGCCAATGCCATGGTTGAGCGACTGTACGTTATGTTTTTCGTAGATGCCGCGAATCGCCATCATCGCCATCAGTACGTGCACCGGCTTGATGTGGCGCGGGTCACGGGTGAACAGCGGTTCGATGTAGAACGGCTTGTCGGCCACCACCACGAAATCCACCCAGGAAGCCGGAATGTCCACGCGCGGCAGCTCGTCGACAATTTCATTGACCTGGAAGATCACGATGCCATCGCTGAACGCGGTGGGCTCGACCAATGCAGGGGTGTCTTCAGTGCTCGGCCCGGTATAAATGTTGCCGTGACGGTCGGCCTGAAAGCCAGCCACCAACGCAACATTGGGGATCAAGTCCACCAACAGGCGCGAGTAGAGTTCGATATAAGTGTGGATGGCACCGACTTCGAGCCGGCCATCTTCAAGCAGTTGGCTAATGCGCAGGCTTTGCGGGCCAGCGAAAGAGAAGTCGAGCTTACGGGCGATGCCGCGTTCGAACAGATCAAGGTGCTCGGCGCGACTGACGCTCGGCATGATCATGTGCAGGTCATGCAAGCGGCCAGGATCAACCTTGGCCAACGAGCGCGAGAGAAAGTCAGCCTGTTTCTGGTTGTTGCCTTCGAGTACCACGCGATCGCCGGGAGCGATCAAAGCCTCGAGCGCAGCGACGATTTTGTCACTGGGCAAAACCACGCCATCGGCGAGGGTGCGCACCTGATCGAGACGTCGAGCTTTTTCAGCGCGACGACGCGACCATTGCGGCGGTGGGGATATTGTTGTTGTCATTGAAGACTCCACGAGTTCCGCTGTCGTGGAGACACATTAGAAGTGTGACCCTTGGGTCATCAATCAACCCCGGGGAGCAATCGTTACCCCAAGGTTAACGATTGCAGGTCAGTTCAGCACACCTTGCAAAATGGTGTACACGATGCCGGTGGCGACGGTTACCAAAACAACATCGCTGCCAACCCGACGCCATTCGTAACCCTGATAATGTGGCAAGCCTTGTAGTGCTCTGTCATCTAGGCGCTTGCCATAGCCATGCGGCAGCGGCTTGCCTCTCTGGATACGGACATTGGCAGGTACAGGCCCGCCTTGGCCGATCTGTCCACGACGCTCACGAAAAGCCTGGTGTACCGAGGAAAAGTCCTTGGGTGGTTGTTGAGAATGGCTGTTCATCTGGTTTTTTTGCGGCGATTGCCCTGGTTTGCCCTGGCCTTTACCTGGGCCCTGCTGCGGACTACCTGAACCCTTGCCGCCGTTCTGAGAATGGCTATTCATCTGCTTTTTTTGCTGCTGTTGCTCAGGTTTGCTCTGACCTTTACCAGGGTTCTGCTGGGGGCTAGTGTGGGCCTTACCGCCGTTCTGGGCGTGACCCTGCTGCATATCATCGTAGCCCTGTGGCGCGGCCGACAGCAGCGGGCTGGCGGACAGCAAAGCGATAGTAAAACTGGCAATTAGGGTTCTGTTCATATCATTACACCTCTAGGGGTAAACAAGGATGGGGCTGGTTTAGTCCCATTATTCAGTGATACCGCCGCCAAGCACCCGGTACAAGGTGATGCGATTGCTCTGCTCGGTCAGCTGCAAGCTGATCAAGTTCTGCTGTGCGGAATACAGCTCGCGCTGCGCATCCAGAGCATCCAGGTAACTGCTGGCACCATTGCGATAGAGCGCCTGTGACAGTTGCTGGCTTCTAGCAGTGGCCTCGGTCAGCGCCTTCTGCGCCTCCATTCGCCGGCGCAGGGTGCTGCGCTCAGCCAGTACATCAGCCACCTCGCGGAATGCACTCTGTAGGGTCTTTTCATAGGTCGCCAACTGAATGTCGCGCTCACGCTCGGCCACCTGCAAGTTGGCGCGGTTGGCCCCAGCGTCGAAGATCGGCACGCTGATGCTCGGGGCGAAGTTCCAGGCTCCACTCCCCCCCTTGAACAACCCACTTAAGGCCGCACTGCTGGAGCCAGCGCTAGCAGTCAGGCTGATACTGGGGAAGAACGCCGCGCGTGCCGCCCCAATATCGGCGTTGGAGGACTTCAGGTCGTGTTCAGCCGCCAGCACATCAGGGCGCTGCTGCAGCAAACTGGAAGGCAGACCAGCAGGAACCTCCAACAGCTCGGCGCTATCCTCGCGCAGTCCAGCAGGCAGTAGTTCCTCGGCCAGCTGTGTGCCGGCCAGTAGATTGAGGGCATTAAGGTCTTGCTGCACCTGGCTCTGATAGGCCGCCACGTCAACCCGAGCCGATTCCACGGTGCTCTGCGCCTGAGCCAGAGCCAGCCCCGAGGTGTTACCCAAGGAGTGACTGCGCTGCTGCAACTCATAGCTGGACTGCTGACTGGTCAACGTATCCTCGGCCAGCTTGAGCAGGTCCCGATCAGCAGCCAGGGTCAGCCATGCATTGGCCACCTCAGCCAGCAGACTGATCTGCGTACTGCGCCGTGTTTCTTCAAGCGACAGATAATCCTCCAGAGCGGCGTCGCTGAGGTTACGAATTCGCCCGAACAGATCCAGTTCGTAACTACTCAGCCCCAGCTCGGCGCTGTACTGGTGCGTTGTGCTGGCGCTGCCCGTACCGCTAAGGCTGGATGGTGTGCGACTGTGACTACTACTCACCCCGGCACTGATGGTCGGCAATTGCTCAGCGCGCTGCACCCGATAAAGAGCGCGGGCCTTCTCGACATTGAGCGCGGCGATACGCAGATCACGATTATTGGCCAGCGTCTGCTCAATAACCTGTTTGAGCCGGGCATCAAGGAAGAACGACTGCCAGCCGCTCTGTAGGGAGGCACTGCCCAGATCAGCACTATTCGGCCACTGCTGGGGAATCGGTGCCTGAGGTTGTTGATAATCAGGGGCCAAGTTTATACAGCCCGCCAGCAGCAGAGCCGGCAACAGCAGAGTCAAACGAGACGGGCGAATCATACTTCGACTCCTGCATCAGCCGGCGCACGACGGGCACTCAAGCGGCCCACCAAAACGAAGAACAGCGGGACGAAGAAAACACCGAGCAGCGTGGCGCTGAACATGCCGCCTAATACGCTGGTACCGATGGCTTGGCGGCCGCCAGCCCCGGCTCCACTGCTCATTGCCAGCGGCAGTACGCCGAACATAAAGGCCAGAGAGGTCATCAGAATCGGCCGCAGGCGCTGACGACAGGCTTCCATGGCGGCACTGAGTAGATCCTGACCCTGCTCCTGCAAATGCTTGGCAAACTCGACAATGAGGATAGCGTTCTTCGCCGCCAGACCGACGGTGGTGAGCAGACCGACCTGGAAGTACACATCGTTGTTCTGCCCCGCCAGGCCACTGCCAAGCACAGCACCAACGACCCCAAGAGGCACCACCAGCATCACGGCGAAGGGGACTGACCAGCTCTCGTACAACGCCGCCAGGCAGAGGAACACAAACAGAATGGACAGCGCATAGAGCAGCGGGGCCTGCGAGCCAGACAACCGCTCCTGATAAGACTGCCCCGACCACTCGAAGCCGATGCCGGACGGCAGTTGCGCGATAATCCGCTCGACCTCGTCCATGGCCTCACCCGAGCTGACGCCATCGGCTGGATCACCGACCAGCTCCAACGAAGCGTTACCGTTGTAGCGCTCTAACAGCGGCGAAGCGAAGCCCCAGGTACTGCTGACAATGGCGCTGAACGGCACCATTTCAGAAGCATCGTTACGCACGTACCAGCGATCGAGATCCTTGGGCTGCATACGGCTGTCAACTTCGCCCTGAACATAGACTTTCTTCACCCGGCCACTGTAAACAAAGTCGTTGACATAGCTGCCGCCCATGGCCGTACCCAAGGTGCTATTGATGTCGCTGGGGGCCAGGCCATATGCACCTGCTTTGCGATCATCGATAGCAACCTGAAGTTCAGGAGTATCGTCCAGACCGTTACTACGCACGCCCACCAACTTGTCACTCTGCGCGGCCAGCGCGAGAAACTGATTACGCGCGGCAATTAACGCATCATGGCCAACGCCGCCGACGTCCTTCAGTTGCAGGTTGAAACCGGAACTGTCACCAAGGCCACGAATGACCGGCGGCTGCATCACGAAAATGCTCGCATCGCGCAGCGATGACAGCTCGCCGGTGGCCCGCCGAGCCACGAAGGCAGAGTTCTGCTCAAAGCTTTCTCGCACGCTCCAGTCCTTCAGTTTGATAAAGGCGCGGCCAGTGTTCTGCGCATTGCCGCCCATCCCAAGACCGGTAATTGTGATCAGCGAGTCGACCTCGGGCTGGGCGCGCATGTACTCAACCAACTCTGTGGTGGCCGCCTGAGTACGTTCATCAGTGGCACCAACCGGCAACTGGACCATGGCCATCAAGACACCCTGATCCTCATCAGGCAAGAAGGCGCCCGGCAACTGCATATAGCCCACCGCCAACACAGTTAGGATCAGTGCGTAAAACGCCAGCATGCGCGTGCTGCGCCGCATCACACTGGACACACCGCGCTGGTAGCGTGTCGCACCGCGTTCGAAGGTGCGATTGAACCAACCGAAGAAGCCCCGAGCCTGATGCCCCTCGCCCTTGGCGATAGGTTTGAGCAGGGTGGCACACAGCGCCGGGCTGAGACTCATGGCCACCAGCACCGAAAGCAGCATAGCGCTGACGATGGTCACCGAGAACTGCCGATAGATCGCCCCAGTGGAGCCACCAAAGAAGGCCATAGGAATAAACACAGCCGACAACACCAGGGCAATGCCGATCAATGCACCGCTAATTTCAGCCATCGATTTGCGTGTAGCCTCTAGCGGCGATAGCCCCTCTTCAGCCATCACCCGCTCGACGTTCTCCACCACCACAATGGCGTCGTCCACCAACAAGCCAATGGCCAACACCATCGCGAACATGCTCAGGGTGTTAATTGAGTAGCCGAACAGCGCCAGTACGCCGAACGTACCAAGCAACACCACCGGCACGGTGATGGCGGGAATCAGGGTGGCGCGCCAGTTCTGCAAGAACAGATACATGATCACCACGACCAACGCCGTAGCCTCGAACAGCGCCTGCACCACCGCCTCAATCGACAAGCTGACAAATGGCGTGGTGTCGTAGGGAATGGCCGTTTCCAGCTGCATATCAGCCGGGAAATTGACCTCCAATTCCGCCAGTTTGAGCTTTACCGCCTTTGCCACACTCAGCGCGTTAGCACCGGTGGCCAGCTTGACGCCCATGGCCGCCGACGGCTTGCCATTGAGCGCAGTGACTACATCGTAACTTTCGCTACCCAGCTCGACCTTGGCCACATCGGAAAGCAGCACCAGCGAGCCGTCGCTGGCGCTCTTGAGCACAATGTCGCGGAACTGCTGCGCCGTCTGGAGCTTGCTGCGCGCACTGATGGTCGCATTCAGTTGCTGCCCAGCTGAAGCTGGCAGAGAGCCAAGCTGACCTGCGGACACCTGAGTATTCTGCGCCTCCAGAGCGTTGCTGATATCCGACGGCATCAGCGCGTATTGCTCAAGCTTGGCGGGGTCCAACCAGATGCGCATGGCATAGCCCGAGCCAAGGGCCTGTACCTCGCCGACGCCGTCGACACGGCTGACCTGATCGAGCAGTTGGCTGTCAATAAAGTCACCGATATCGGTGTTAGTCACGCTCTGGTTGTTCGACCAAAAAGCGACGATCATCAAGAAGTCACCACCGCCCTTGGTCACCGTGACACCCTGATTCTGTACCGCTTGCGGCAGGCGCGATTCGGCTTGCTGCAGTTTGTTTTGCACCTGCATCTGCGCCACATCGACGTCGACGCCATTGGAGAACGTCAGGCTGATACTGGCGCTGCCCGCCGAGCTGCTGGAGGCGGACATGTACATCAGGCCATCTAGGCCCTTCATCTGCTGCTCGATGACCTGGGTCACCGAGTCCTCGATGGTTTTGGCCGAGGCACCGGTGTAAGTCGCGGAGATATTGACGGTCGGCGGGGCAATGTCGGGGTACTGTTCCAACGGTAACTGACTGATCGACATCCCGCCGCCAAGCATGATCATGATGGCGATAACCCAGGCGAAGATCGGCCGGTCGATAAAGAAACGTGCCATTTTGCGCTCCTCAGTCGTTGGTCAGGGGGATGGCCGTGACCGGGGAACCAGCGGCGACCACACTGACGCTGTCACCGCTGCTCACCTTCTGTCCACCCTCGATAATCACCTGATCGCCGGCAGCGAGCCCGGACTCAACCCACCATTGATTGCCGACACTACGTCCCAGCACGACCTCGCGCTGCTCGACCTTGCCGCCCACCACCAGCAACACACTGCTGGAGCCACTGTGGCCACGAGTTACAGCGCGCTGCGGCACCAGCAGCGCCTGCTCATCCACCGCCTCCTCCAACACCGCACGAACGTACATCCCGGGCAACAGCAGGCCATCGGGGTTAGGCACCACGGCACGCAAGACGACACTGCCAGTACTCTGCGAAACACTGGCAGCGCTGAACTGCAAACGCCCCGCGTGCTTGTACTGGCTACCGTCTTCCAGACGCAGGACAATCTTCGCTTCGTTATCGCTGGCTTTGCTCAAGCGGCCGGCGGCAAACTCACGCTTGAGACGCAGCACCTCGGCGCTGGACTGGGTGATATCAACGTACAGCGGATCAAGCTGCTGCACCGTGGTCAACGACGAGTCCTGACTGGCGGTAACCAGCGCGCCCGGGGTAACGCTAGAGCTTTCCACACGCCCCGCGATAGGTGACGTGATGCGCGTGTAAGTCAGATCAATGCGTGCGCTTTTCTCCGAGGCCTGAGCGGCCTGATAGGCCGCTTGATTACTCTGCAAGCTAGCCTGGGCATCTTCATTATCCTGCTGGCTGATGGCATCGACTTTCACCAACTCGGCGTAACGAGTCGCCTTAAGCCGTGCCGAATTGAGTGCAGCCTTAGCCTCTGCAGTACTGGCACGCGCTTTATCGAAGGCGGCCTGATAGGTTGCCGGATCAATCACATAAAGTACCTCGCCCGCCTTGACCTCGGCACCTTCGGTAAACAGACGCTTCTGCACAATACCCCCAACCTGCGGGCGGATTTCTGCAGTCAGCCAGGCCTTGGTGCGCCCGGGCAATTCGCTGGTAACTGTTTGCGACTGCACAGCCAAAGTGGTCACCCCAACTTCTGTGGGGCCGCGCACTGGCAGCTCGGCAGCCGGTTTACAACCGACCAGAGCAAGCATGACGAACAGGTTGACCAGCAACGCTAGGCCGACCACCAGCCGACTGAAAGTAGATGACATGACGCTCTCCAGCCGGCATCTGACCGGCAATGATCGTATTTCGACTGGCTCATGCTGACGGGCAAATGTGCAGAAAATTTGAAGATTACCGTCAGATCGTTGAAACCCACGACGCAGACAGCCTTAATAGAGGTTAGTCCTCTGTTTTGGTGCGTCATGAAACTCAGCCTGTCGCGCAAACTCTTCCTTGCCGTACTCAGCACCGCCCTATTCGTCGCCCTGGCCATGTTCGTGGCCGGTGGTTGGAGCTTCGGCCGCGGCTTTATCGGCTATATCAACGAGCTGACCGAACAGCGCATGGTCACCGTACTGCCGCGCTTTAGCGAGGCATATCGCCGCCACGGCAGTTGGGATTTCCTGCGCGACAATCGCGATGACTGGGTCGGCATGATTCACCCACAAGGCGGCCAAATTCAGGACCGTACGTCCTGGGACGTACCGGTTTCCGACCTCACTGGCGCAGTGTTTCGTATCTCCCTACTGGATATGCAACAGCACAAGGTCATGGGCTTTATCGAGATGGGCAGCGATGCCGTGCGCATGCCTATCGTAGTAGACAGAAAAACCGTCGGCTGGCTGGCCATGGCACCATTCCAGAGCGTCACCGAGGTCGGCGGAGAACGCCTGCTGCATAACCAATTGCTATCCAGCCTGGTGGTCGCTGCGCTGTCCTTGCTGCTGGCTGCGCTCATCGCCGGTTGGGCCGCTCGCCGCCTGCTGGCCCCGGTGCGCCAGGTGGCAGCCGCCACTCATCGCCTAGCCGCAGGCGATTATGCCGAGCGGGTCAGCGTCAGCAACGATGACGAAGTCGGTCAACTCGCCCGCGACTTCAACCAACTGGCGCACACACTCGAACGCAACGAACAACTGCGCCGTGAGTTTATGGCTGATATTTCCCACGAGCTGCGCACCCCGCTAGCGGTGCTGCGCGGCGAATTGGAAGCGCTGGAAGACGGCGTGCGCAGGTTCGACGCGGCTTCGCTGCATTCGCTGCAACAGGAAGTCGGCCAACTCAACCAACTGGTCAGCGACCTGTACGAACTATCGATGGCCGATGTCGGCGCACTGACCTATCGCAAACAGCCGCTGGATCTGGTGGAGCTGCTACATGAAAGCCTGAGCGGTGCCCTTGAGCGCTGCCAAGAACAAGGCCTGGCCTTTGAACTGCAGTTGCCCATGACGACCATGCCGGTGCTGGCCGATGCCGCACGCCTGCGTCAACTGCTCGGCAATATATTGGAGAACAGCCTGCGCTACACCGACGCACGTGGCCGACTGCGCATCCGCCTGCAGGAGCAGAACGGTCATATCGTGCTGGACTGGCTCGACTCCGCACCCGGCGTGGCCGAGGAGGATTTACCACGATTATTCGAGCGATTCTTTCGCAGCGAAGCCTCACGCGGGCGAGCCAGTGGTGGCGCAGGGCTGGGCCTGGCAATCTGCCGCAGCATTGCTGAAGCCCACGGCGGCACATTGGACGCCCATTCTTCGCCACTCGGCGGTCTATGGCTGCAGCTCAGCCTGCCTCGGGAAGCACACTGATGCTCAACAACGACGAACTGGACAGCGCCGATATTCTGGTAGTGGAAGACGAGCCCAAACTAGCTGCCCTACTGCGCGACTACCTGCAAAACGCCGGGCACCGGGTAACCTGCCTGCACGACGGTTTGGCTGTAGTGCCTGCCGTGCGGGCAACCGAGCCGCAGTTGATCCTGCTCGATATCATGCTCCCCGGCCGTGACGGCCTGGATATCTGCCGCGAACTGCGAACCTTCAGCGAAGTGCCGATCATGCTGATCACTGCTCGGGTCGACGAAGTGGACCGCTTGCTCGGCCTGGACCTAGGTGCCGACGACTACATCTGCAAACCGTTTAGCCCGCGTGAGGTCATGGCCCGCGTACGTGCCATCCTGCGCCGCCGCCCGACGCAGTCCAGTGGTAGCTTGCAGTTGGATGCGGCGACCTACAGGGCGAGCTACGCAGGGGTAGAACTGGACCTCACACCGGTGGAGTTCCGTCTGCTGCATTGCCTGGCGACACCAGCAGGGCGGGTATTTTCCCGCGATCAACTGATGGATAGCGCCTACAGCGACCACCGCATCGTCACCGACCGCACCGTGGACAGCCACATCAAAAACCTGCGGCGCAAGCTGGAACAAGTGGCACCGCAGCAGGAGCTGATCCACTCGATCTACGGCGTGGGCTACAAGCTGGAGCTATAGCCGCCGCCACGCCCACTCATACAGCCGGCGTGCGCCATAGGTGCCCGCTGCCTCCGTCCAGTTAACTAAGCCAGACAGACCGGGCATACTGGCGCACCTGTAAACCAATCGGCCGCCCGTTTCCATGCGTATTCACGTCACCTTTATCGATCGCGTTGGCATCACCCAGGAAGTGCTGGCCCTGCTCGGCGGGCGCAATCTCAACCTGGATGCGGTAGAGATGGTGCCGCCCAACGTCTATATCGATGCGCCGACCCTCAGCCCTGCGGTGCTCGATGAACTGCGCGAGGCGCTGTTCAAGGTGCAAGGCGTACAGGCCGTGACCATTGTTGACATTCTCCCCGGCCAGCGCCGCCACTTGCAGCTCGACGCCCTACTCGCTGCCATGACCGACCCGGTGCTGGCGGTCGACAACCAGGGCCGCGTGCTACTGGCTAACCCGGCACTGCTCGAACTGTGCGGCCAGCAGCCCGAAGGCCTGGCCATTGGCGAACTGTTTGCCGACCCGCAGTTGCAAGCGGAGTTACTCTCACAAGGCTTTCGCCTGCCGATGCGCGAAGTCACCCTCAAGGGCCAAGCCTTGCTGCTGGACGCACAACCGATTACCGAAAGTGTCGACGACGGCGCACGCCGCCTCACCGGCGGGCTGCTCAGCCTGTACGCACCGAGTCGCATCGGCGAACGCCTGGCCGCGCTGCACCATGACCACGCCGAAGGCTTTGACTCACTGCTCGGCGACTCTGCGCCGATTCGTAACCTAAAAACCCGCGCCCAGCGCGTCGCCACCCTGGATGCACCGCTGTTAATCCAGGGCGAAACCGGCACTGGCAAAGAACTGGTCGCACGCGCCTGCCATGCCATCAGCACGCGCAGTAGCGCACCGTTTCTGGCACTTAACTGTGCGGCATTGCCGGAGAACCTCGCCGAAAGCGAGCTGTTCGGCTATGCCCCCGGCGCCTTTACCGGCGCTCAGCGCGGCGGCAAGCCGGGGCTGCTGGAACTGGCCAACCAGGGCACAGTGTTTCTCGATGAAATCGGCGAAATGTCGCCTTATTTGCAGGCCAAACTGCTGCGTTTCTTGAGCGACGGCAGCTTCCGCCGGGTAGGCGGCCAGCATGAGGTCAAGGTCAATGTGCGCATCCTCAGCGCCACCCACCGCGACCTGGAAAAAATGGTCAGCGAAGGCGCGTTCCGCGAAGACCTGTTCTATCGCCTCAACGTGCTTAACCTGGAAGTGCCGCCGCTGCGCGAGCGCGGTCAGGATATTCTGCTGCTCGCCCGGCACTTTATGCAGCAGGCCTGCGCGCAGATCCAGCGCCTGCCCTGCCGCCTGACGCCAGACACCTACCCGGCGCTGTTGGGCAACCGCTGGCCCGGCAATGTGCGCCAGCTGCAGAACGTGATCTTTCGCGCCGCCGCCATCTGCGAAAGCAACCTGGTGCAGATCGATGATCTGGATATCGCCGGCACCGCTGTGGCCGCACAGCAGGCCGATGGCGAAGTCAGCAGCCTGGAAGACGCGGTTGCCGAGTTCGAAAAAGCCCTGCTGGAAAAGCTCTACCCCAGCCACCCCTCTACCCGGCAACTGGCCACCCGCCTGCACACCTCGCACAGCGCGATTGCCATGCGCCTGCGCAAATACGGGATTCCGGGTAAGCCGTAAACACGTCAATCAGAATGTGCCGTGGCGCCCTTTACCATCTTTGAAGCGCTGCGCTCCGTCCTGGGTTTCACCGCTGGCAATCACCGCCATGCCGCCGACAAATTCATTGGCCATGGCCTGGGTAAACGGCAGGTCCCACTGCGCATAGGCGCTGGCGCGGTCGGCGAGCATGCAGCTTTGCGGGAAGCCGGCAATCTCCAGCGCCAACTGCTGCGCGGCAGCCAACGCGCTACCGGCTGCGACCACCCGATTGACCAGGCCCATGCTCAGCGCCTCTTCAGCCAAAACCGGGCGACCGGTGAGAATCAGATCCAGCGCGCGGCCCTGGCCGATAATCCGTGGCAAGCGCACGGTGCCGCCGTCGATAAGCGGCACGCCAAAGCGTCGGCAAAAGACCCCAAGCACCGCGTTATCAGCCATCACCCGCAAGTCGGCGAGCAGCGCCAGCTCCAGCCCGCCGGCAACCGCGTGACCTTCGATGGCAGCGATCAGCGGTTTACTCAGCTGCATGCGACTAGGCCCCATCGGCCCGTCACCCTCGGTTTCCAGGCGATTGGCACACTCAGCGCCTGCGGCCACCGCGCCCAGATCAGCGCCTGCACAGAAAGTCCCGCCCGCACCAGCCAATACCGCCACCCGTGCCTGCTCGTCCGCTTCAAAGGCACGCAAGGCCGCGGCCAGCGCCTCGGCAGTCGGCCGATCAACCGCGTTGCGCACCTCCGCGCGGTTGATGGTCAGGGTAGTAACCGGGCCGTTCTTTTCGATGATGACGCGCATAACCTGCTCCCTAAAAAGCCAAAGGCCGGCATTTAGCCGGCCTTCACCTTAAAACCCTGCGCGGTGGAAATTAGCCTGCTGACCGATCTCCCCGCCAGAGTGGCGCAATCAGAGGGCGAACTTCTGCAGGTGATCCATCATTTCTTTTAACGCTTCAATATTGTCCTTCGGATGGGCTGCGCCCTCGAAGTCGCAGATCTGTGCGAAGTTGGCGGCTACGTCTTCCGGGCTGTAGCCGGCTCGTGGGTCGAAGCCGGCACCCAGGCTGCGCTCCCAGCGCACTTTACCCATCCAGCCGCCGCCGACCTCGAACAACCCGGAGGTTTCTTCGCTGGCATCGCTGGCAAGGTACACCACCAGTGGGCTGACCAGCTCGGGCTTGAGCTGCTCGAACACCTGCGGCGGGATCAGCCCTTCGGTCATACGCGTGCCGCCAGTCGGGGCAATGGCGTTGACCAGGATGTTGTTTTTGCGCCCTTCGATGGCCAGGGTGCGGGTCAGGCCATACAGGCCGAGCTTGGCCATGCCGTAGTTGGACTGGCCGAAGTTGCCATAGATGCCGGAGGTCGATGCAGTGAAGATCACTCGGCCATAGCCCTGCTCGCGCATGTGCGGCCAGGCGGCGCGGGTGACCTTGTAGGCGCCCTCGACGTGCACCTTGTAAACCAGATCCCAGTCGGCGTCTTCCATCTTGTGGAAGGTCTTGTCACGCAGGATGCCGGCGTTATTCACCACCACATCGATACGGCCGAAGGTATCCAGCGCGCACTGGACGATCTTCTCGCCGTCGGTCACCGAATCATGGTTGGCCACGGCGGTGCCGCCAGCAGCGCGGATTTCCTCAACCACTTTGTCTGCCGCTGAGGCGTTGGCCCCTTCGCCGTGGGTGCTGCCGCCCAGATCGTTGACCACCACCTTGGCACCGTGTTTAGCGAACAGCAGCGCGTGGGCGCGGCCCAGGCCGCCACCCGCGCCGGTGACGATTACAACCTGATCTTGAAAACGGATGGCGTCGCTCATGCAGCATTCCTCGGCAGATTAACAATGCACCGAGTGTCCAGCAGATGCACTTTGGTCACAACAGAAACAAACAGCCCTGAATGGTGCGTAATAAAGCAGCGGGATAGTCAGGCTTAGGCAATCGCATAAGGGTGGCTCATTTATCGCGGCTACGACTGCACGGATGCAGGAGGTAGAGCGAAGCAGGAGGCCAGAGCCGAAAGCACCTCCCACGATCTATCGTCAGCGGGGTTCAGCTTGTAGGAGGCGCTTCAGCAGCGAGTTTGCAGGGTCTAGATAGCCCTGCGGATCAGGCTCAAGTGGTTGTACAGATGCAGCACATGGGCCTGGGCGTAATCCGCATGGCTCAGTGCGCCATAGGCAAAATGCGGTTGTAACTCGCCCTGATATGCCGCGAAGTCGGCGAATGCTTGCTGCAAACGCGCAAGTGCCAAGGCTTGCGTGGCCGGTTGGCTCAGCGCTGCCGCGCCGGGAATTGCCTCATCCAGCGGGTGACGCATGGCCCCACGTGCGGCAAATACGCTGAACGCCAGCGGGCCGACGCTGCTACGAAACCAGGTTGGTTTGAGCTTTGGATAACCGCTGATGGAGTATTCGATGCTCTGCGCACAGTGATTGAACACTTCGACAGGGCTCCAGCCTTTGAGGCTGACCAGCTCACGCGCGGCCAAGTCCGCCAGCACCTGTTGCGCGCTGCTCAGCGTCAAGGCCCCCGGTGCCACGCCGCTGGGCAATGCCCAGAAACCCGCGCCTATAACCGCCACGCCGCCGAGGGCGGCTCCCTTCAAGACCGTGCGTCGCTGCATGCTGCGTTTCCTAACTGTTGACGAAATTGTAGATAGTGCTTCAGCACCTCAGCGGGAGCCTCGGTCTGTGGGTAATGGCCAATCTGCTTGAGCAACACGGTATCGGCGTTGCTTATCAGCTCACGATAGCGCGCCACCATATGCGCGCCGGAGATTGGGTCAACGGCACCGTCGATCACGCGCATGGGCACACCTGTAGCCTGCATGGCGGCGACCCAACGCTCACGCTGCACGCGGCGCTCAGGCATATAACGGATCAGGCGATGCATCACGGCGGGGCCGTTATTGGCGGCAATCAGGCTCCAGAAGTCATCCAGCTCACGGGCGCTAGGCTGCGTATGCGGGCCGAACACCCTGGCAAAGCTTTGCGCCAGCTTTTTACGGCTGAACAATCGGCCTATCAGCGGGCCGACAGGGCTAAGCAGCAGCTTTTGCAGTAATACCGGGTGATGGGTTTCCGGGAACAAGCCGCCGTTGAGGAACACGCAACTGGCCAGCGTAAACTGCCCTTGCTGATGACGCGCCAGCAACTCTTGAGCAACGCTGTCGCCATAGTCATGGGCGAGAACATGCACCGCTTTATCAACACCGAGGTGCGCCAGCAGCGCCTGCTGCAGATCGGCCTGCTCCAGCAGGCTGTAGGCGTGCCCGCGCGGCTTGGCTGAGTCGCCAAAACCGAGCATGTCGCAGGCAATCACGTGGTATTTATCCGCCAAGGCCGCCCACAGGTAATGCCAGTCCCAACTGGCCGTGGGAAAGCCATGGATCAACAGCAGTGGCTCGCCCTGCCCGGCCGTCCAGTAGCGGATGTCATGCCCGCGAAAGCTGAAGTGCTGACCCTGCGCGCGCCAGTCCGCCAGGGCAATACCTGGCAGCGCTGTCATGCGGCGTAACCCGGCATCTGTTGATCGAGCTTGCGCAGCAGCGCCGGCCACGCCAGCGAGCCGCCCATGCCTTGTGAGGTTTTCATCACGCCCGCGAGCATGGTCTTGGCTCCATCAAGGATCTGCTGCGGGATGTGGATCAGCTCAGCGCCGCCACCCTGCGCCATCACTTGAATCTCGCAGGCGCGCTGCAGGGTAAACATCATCAGGAAGGTGTCGGCAATGCTACTGGAGGCGGTGAGCAAACCATGGTTGGGCAGGATCATAAAGTTCTTGTCGCCCAGGTCGGCCTGCAAGCGGGCCTTTTCATCATGGTTCAGCGCTACGCCTTCATAACCGTGATAGGCCAGGCTGGAGAGGACGAACAAAGACTGTTGCGAGAGTGGCAGCAAGCCCTGCTTCTGCACTGAAACGGCGATCCCCGCTGCGGTATGGATGTGCAACACGCAAGCCACGTCATGGCGTACCTCATGCACGGCACTGTGGATGGTGTAACCCGCCGGGTTGATGTCAAACGGGCTGTCCATCAGCTTGTTGCCGGCGAGGTCGATCTTCACCAGGCTGGAGGCGCTGATTTCATGGAACATCAAGCCGTAGGGGTTGATCAGGAAATCTTCGCTGCCGGGAATCTTCGCTGAAATATGGGTGAAGATCAGGTCATCCCAGCCATACAGGGCAATCAGCCGATAACACGCGGCCAGGTCGACGCGGGTCTGCCATTCGGCGGCAGAGACTTGATCCTTGAGGCTTACAACAGGCAGAGCGGGGGCGGCGGTCATGGCATGTTCCTCGGCTGTTCTTGTTATGGGAGCCCTAGCCGATTCATATGCAGCAGCAGATAAACCGGCAGCAGGCCCGCAACAGTCTAGCGAGGACGGGGAGAAAGATAAGTCGCTCTAGCGGCCAGCTTGGTGGCCTTGCAGGTCAGCAACCGCGTTAGACACACTCAGGATACAACTGAGTTAACAGCGGCCAGTCGCACTGCGCCTGGGCATCATCACTGAGCAAACGAAACCCGGCGAAGTCAAACCCCGGGGCCACGGTACAGCCCACCAAGGTGAAATCACCTAAGCTGCGCGCCGCTTGCCAGGCATGTGCCAGCACCGCGCGCTGGGGCAATTGCTCTGGTGCCACCAAGCCCAGACGTTCACGGCGAATGGCGTCAGGTTGCTCGGCGATCAGCAACTCCAGCGGCGCGCCTTCATAGAAGTGCCACAGCTCGTCGGCATCAACCCGATGCCAGCGGCTAACCACGCCCACCGGCAACAGAAAGATAATCGCCGTACTACACAAGCGGCCATCGGCAACCTGCTGCGGCGACTCGAACAGCCGGCGGTAGTAACCGCCTTCCGGGTGAGCCTGCAATTGCAGCGCGGCGATCAGCTCTTGCGCGCGCGGGTGCATCAGCCTTGCAGCGCCGCAATAAAATCAGCCAGCCAGGGCTCGGCATCGCTTTCCGGGGTTACGCTTTCACTGCTGTCCAAGCGCAGCATCGGCAGCACTTCACGAACGCCCAGCTCGGCATACAGCTCGCGCACCAGCTCGCCGCCGCCGCAGAAGGTATCGCCGTAGCTGGAGTCACCCAGGGCAATCACCCCGCCCGGCAGACCGCTCCAGGCCGGCAGGTGGTCACGAATGGCGTAGTACAGCGGCTGCAGGTTATCCGGCAATTCACCCATGCCGGTGGTCGAGGTCACCGCCAGAAAAGCTTGCGGGGCAAAAGCCTGAACGTCGGCCAGGCTGGCCCGTGGGTTGTGCCAAGCCTCAAGGCCAGCAGCATTCAATAGGTGCTCGGCGTGGCGGGCAACTTCTTCGGCGGTGCCGTACACCGAGCCGGAAAAGATGGCGATTTTCATGCAAAACTCCGAAACATACAGAACCAAGTCGATAAGCTGGGCATTATGCCGCAAGTAGACAGCCCGCCCGGATGTTTTAGAATGCAGCGGACATAGACTGGGAAATCGCCTCATGATCAACGCCAAGCTACTGCAACTGGTGATCAACGCCTCCAACGACGGCATCGTGGTTGCCGAACAGGAAGGTGACGACAACATTCTGATCTATGCCAACCCTGCCTTTGAAAAACTTACCGGCTACGCCAGCGAAGACATCCTCTATCAGGATTGCCGCTTCCTGCAGGCCGGTGACCGCGACCAAGCTGGTTTGCAGGCGATCCGCGAGGCGGTGAAGACGCACCGCCCGTGCCGCCAGATCATCCGCAACTACCGTAAAGACGGCAGCGTGTTCTGGAACGAGCTGTCGATCACCCCGGTGGTCAATGACGCCGACCAGCTGACCTACTACATCGGCATCCAAAAGAACGTCACCGAACAGGTCGAGGCGCAGGAGCGGGTCAAAGAGCTGGAGGCCGAACTGGCGACCCTCAAGGCTGAACTGGCCCGCCTGCAGGCGACGAGCGGTAATAACTAATCTGAATAGACGCGGTCACAAAGTCTTCAGAGCTTGACGTAGACCGCTCCCATGCAAGAACAAGCACTCCTCACCCAGGCAGAACTGGCCTTTATTCGCCAGTTGCATCAGCCAGCGACCACTGAACAGCGCAAACAACCGCGCCTGCAGGTGGATATTGCCAAACAGTTGAGTGAACTGCTCTCGCACTGCGCCGTTAATGAGCAACTGAGCCTGCATGCGCACATCGCCAACCAGCATCTGACCTTTGACCTGCTTCTCAGCCAGGACGAGAAAAACACGCCCTGCCTACAACTCAGCGCCCCGCAGATTATCGATGAGGGCGAAATAGACCGCGCTTGGCGCTCGCCCTTACCGGAACCGCTACCACTGCACACTAAGCGAGCCAAACCCAGCGACCTGTGGATTCATCAACTGTCAATGAATGGTGCACTGATAGAACACCGCGCCACGCGCAAACCGCCCAAGCACTTCCACCTGGTTTTACCGGTAGATGAACAGCAGCCAATCGCTGTAGCCGGGGTTTTCGTCCGTGAAACCGAGAGCGGCCTGCTGGCTTATCAGTTGCACACGCTAGACCCGCAAAGCGACGAACACCTGCGCCAGTTCATCTACCAGCAGCATCGTCAGCAAGAACAGCGGCTAAACATCGGACGCCGCTCAACAGCCAACACCTGAACTGCTAAATCGCAGGCAAAAAAAGACCCGCAATCGCGCGGGCCTAAGATGCAGGAGAAACTCCTGCTGCAGGGATAAAAAAATCCGATAGCCGAAAATGGGCGGTGCTAGTAGCTACCGGATTGCGCAGTCGTTTTAGGCAGCAAACTCCTCCTCGCTGAAGGCCATCAACGTGGCTTTGCCGGCCTTAACCTCAGCCAGCAGGCTGTCGGTTTCAGTCAGGATGCGCGCCATAAAGAAGTCCGCAGACTTCAATTTGGCAGCGTAAAACACTGTTTCCGTGCGGCCGGCAGCCAGCTTGGCTTTGGCCACCGCCGCCATCCGCGCCCACATCCAGGCCAGGCTAACCAGCGCGAACAACCGCAGATAAGGCGTAGCCGCAGCACCAGCCTGCTCAGAATCTTTCATGCCTTCGCAGGCAATCCATAGAGTGGCCTGCTGCAACTGCTTGAGCGCAGCACTTAGCGCAGCAACATGCTCAGCGTTAGCGTTAGCCTTGAGCCAAGTTTCGATCAAGGCAAAGTAACTGCGCACCGCGCGGCCGCCACCCAGGGCCAATTTGCGCCCGACCAAATCGAGCGCCTGAATGCCATTGGTGCCTTCATAAATACGGGTGATGCGGGAGTCACGCACCAGTTGCTCAATACCCCAATCTTCGGTGTAACCGGAACCACCGAGCACCTGTAGGCCCTCGTTGGCGCAGTTGAAGCCCTCATCAGTGAGGAACGACTTCACCACGGGAGTCAGCAGCTGCACCAGATCATCGGCCTGCTCGCGCACGGCAGGGTCTTCGTGATCATGGGCGACGTCTTCATGCAAACCGGTGAAGTATGCCAGCGCGCGGCAACCTTCGATCATCACCTTCTGACGCAACAACATGCGCCGTACATCCGGGTGCACGATAATCGGGTCGGCCGACTTATCTGCCGCCTTGGGGCCAGACAGTGAGCGGCTTTGCAGGCGCTCTTTGGCAAAGCCCAAGCTGATTTGATAAGCGCTTTCGGCAATGCCAAGGCCCTGCATACCAACCATCAGGCGCGCCGAGTTCATCATGGTGAACATGCATTTGAGGCCCTGGTTAGCCTCGCCGATCAACCAGCCCTGCGCACCTTCAAAATTCATCACGCAGGTGGCGGAGCCCTTGATGCCCATCTTGTGCTCCAAACCGCCGCAGAACGCTGGATTAAGGCTGCCGTCTGCAAGGAACTTGGGCACCAGGAACAGCGAAATACCTTTCACGCTATCTGGCGCATCCGGCAGCTTGGCCAGCACCAGATGCACGATGTTGTCGACCAGATCGTGCTCACCGCCAGTGATCCAGATCTTGGTGCCACTGATGGCATAACTGCCGTCAGCCTGGGGCAGCGCCCGCGTACGGATCAGGCTCAGATCAGTACCGCACTGCGGCTCGGTCAAGCACATAGTGCCGGTCCACTCGCCACTGATCAGCTTCGGTAAGTAGCGTTCCTGCAGCTCATGCGCACCGTGGGCTGTCAGTGCGTTAATTGCGCCATGGGTCAAGCCTGGGTACATACCAAGCGAGAGGTTGGCCGAGCAAACCATCTCCTCGACCATCATGTTCAACACATGAGGCAAGCCCTGACCACCAAACTCCGGGGTACAGGCCAGCGACGTCCAGCCGCCTTCGGCAAACTGCTGATAGGCCGCACGAAAACCATCCGGCGCTTTCACCGATTTAGTTTGCGGGTCGTAATCACAGCCTTGCTTGTCGCCTGGGCCATTGAGCGGAGCCAGGACGTTCTCCGCCAGCTTGGCGGCTTCTTCCAGAATGGCGCCACCGAGGTCGTCTCCGAACTCGCGCTGACTAGGCAGCGACTGCAAGGTGGCATAAGCGTCGAGCACCTCGTCAAACACGAAGCGCATGTCACAAAGGGGCGCGCGATATTGAGTCATGTTGCTAAGCCCTCAAACTGTACAAGCTAAAACTGTACGATAATTAAAAATGTACAGCTTTTGTATAGCTTAAAAAGCCCAACCGCAAGCACTTTCTTGTACAGAATGTACAAGTAATCGAAATCAACGCTAAATCGCAGACACAGTAATACCCACCACCATAGCCATTGCAGGCAGCAGCCAAGCGGGTTTAGTACGGTGGATTAGCAGGCCGTTGAAAAATGTAGGCGAGGCAGGCAAGACAAGGCAAAAACGGCCGAAAAAGCGGAGTTTACGGTTGTAAATGAGCATTTTGAGGTCGTTTTTAACGCAGGATTGCCAACGCAGGTAGTTTTTCAACAGCCTGCTAGGTATCTAGATGACCAGCTAGAAACTGCTGCAACCGACGCTGCATCAGGCGTCCTTCGTTGCCTAGGCAGGCAATTGGCGAGCCGCTGAGGCTTTCCTCGGCCAGATCAGCACCATCACCGGCCATCACTAGCGGGCAATCCAGCGATAGCGCAAGGCGCGACAAGACCTTTGGCAGGTCGTCGCTGGGCGGCTGATTGGAGAACAGCACCAGTGCTTGGGGCTGCATTTTTTCACAGACCAGGGTCAATTCCTCAAGAGGCTGCCCCAGCCCGAGGACACTTACGGAGGTGTCTGTGCTACTCAGCAGCAGACCCGCCACCAGCAACTCCAACTCACGGCAATGGCCTGGCAAAGCGGCCAACAGCACGCGCTCTTCAACCTGGCTGCGCAGTACCTGCAAGCGCTGCAGCGTGCGTGCGCGCAAGAAGGTGTCAAGGAACAACCACTCGCTGCTCTGGCCGTATTCGTCCTGGCGCAGCAACAGCTCCTGCCACAGCGGCATCAGGATGTCCTGAAACACCACGGGCAAGGGGTAGCTAGAGAATATCTGGCCGTACAACCGGTCCAGGCGCACGTCATCAAAGGCACTGATGGCGCGGCGCAGCTGGGCTTGCCACTCGCCCCACTCGTTGGCGCTGAGTTCTTCATAGACCGGCGAACTGGCGGATTTAATTGCACTACCTTTGGCAAGAATCTTACCGACCTTGCTCACCGCAACACCGCGCTCGATCCACGCCAGGATACTGCGTACCGACTCGATATCGACCTGCGAATAGAGCCGATGGCCACTGTCGGTGCGGGTGGGCTGGATCAGCCCATAACGCCGCTCCCAGGCACGCAGGGTGACTGGGTTTACACCGGTCAGGCGCGCCACTTCACGAATAGGAAATAGCTCTTCCTGCTTGAGGGCACTCGAAACGAGGGACGAAGCACCAACGAGATCGGACATGGGCGGAGGTATCACAGAAAAATATTGCGCGCATTGTAACTCAAGCCGCTCAGCGCATACTTTGTACAAAACCTATACAAAAACATAAAGCCTGTTTACGCTCTAGCAAACAGGGCGAGCCAAAGTCCGATAAGCAAGACCGTTGCGTTTAGCATCATTTATGGCTTGGCGCAGGCCGGATAACCAACACGCAGTCAATCGCACACAGGCTCTTCAACCATGAACAAGCAACCGCGCTGGCCCCTGACCCTCTACTACGACGGCGACTGCCCGCTGTGTGCGCGTGAAATCCAACTGCTGCGCCGGCATGCCAATGTGCAGCGTCTGTGCCTGGTCGATATCAGCCTGAACGACTTTCATCCCAGCTCCATTGGATACACCAAACAGGCCTTGCAAGACCGCCTGCACGCTCGCTTTGCCGACGGCCAATGGGTCACCGGCCTTGATGCGACCTTGTGGAGTTGGCGTGCGGCTGACCTTGGCCGCTGGGCCGTGCCACTGACCTGGAAGCCACTGCGCCCATTGTTCGAGCTGGGCTATCGCTTGTTTTGCCTCGCCCGACCACACCTCAACTGGTTACCGCACCCAGACGGTGCAAAACGCTGCACAACAAAACCCTCCGACACTTGCAAAGACCGTTGTTAGCGCGGGACTGGCGCTTTGCGCTAAAAACGGAATAATCCTTGCCTGTATATCAACGCCACTCACCACCCCGAGCGGCTTGAAGCGTGCGCCCTACCCTGGCACATGCCTGATCCTTGGAGATACACAATGTCTGCAGAGCCCGTCACCCTGATGGTTGCCCGCCGTGTCGCCAGCGGCCGTTATCACGATCTTCTCGCCTGGCTGCATGAAGGCGAACGCCTAGCCACCGACTTCCCCGGCTACCTGGGTTCCGGTGTGCTGGCACCGCCCCCTGACGATGATGAATTTCAAATCGTTTTCCGTTTCAGCGATGCCGACACCATGACCGCCTGGGAGCATTCAGCCTCGCGCAACACTTGGCTTGAACGCGGTAGCGGCTTGTTTGCCCAACCGCATGAACACCGTGCAGTGGGCCTCGATGCCTGGTTTGGGGCAATGCACCGGCAACCACCGCGTTGGAAACAGAGCGTGGCCATTTGGCTGGCATTCTTCCCGGTATCACTGACCTTCAACCTGTTGTTTGGCGGCTTGCTTGCCGATCTGCCACTGGTCTGGCGCGTGCTGCTCAGCACACTGGCACTCACGCCACTGATGACCTACTGGTTTATTCCGTTTGCCACCCGCTTATTGGCACCCTGGCTAAACACCCACCCGGCTAACGCGCTGCGTCGCCACAGCACATCCGCCACCCGCTAAGCTGCCGACACGCAGTACAACTGCCGCTGGCTAATGCAGCGGCAGCCACAACCCTGGGTCGGCTTGCTGCATGACGGGTCGGCCAATAATTTCATCGTGGCTCTCAGGCTGCAGTAACAGCACGCGAGATATCCCACAGCGGCGTAAGCGCGCTTTAAGCAGCGCCATCCCAGGCCAGAGCGGGCGACCGACCGCATAATCCAGCGCACGCTTGCGGCCAGCCCGGCTGACGACCTGCGCCTTATAGCCGCAACAACGCAGGGCTAACACCTCAACATGGCTCACCCGCCCACACAGCACTGCAATACTCAATTGCCAAGGCCTCATGACGACGCACACCTGTACAAGAAAACCAATCTTGTACACCATAAACGCAATATTATTTAGTCGCCACATACAAAAAACAGCCGAATAGCTCAACAAACAGGCGCTATAACCGGAAAAATCGCAGTACCCACAGAAGCCGCATGGTTGTACAAAACAAATCCCTGGTATAACTTTGACCCTGGTTCAGTCGAGGCCGCGCCCTACTGGTCAGGTAACCCGGTGCAGCGTCGCTGAACCCACCCTTTTCTCTGCAGAGTCGACCATGAGCGTTAGCGCCGCCCCCATCCTGATTACCGGAGCCAGCCAGCGCATCGGCCTGTACTGCGCTGAACGCCTGCTCGATGACGGCCACTCGCTGATCGTCACCTACCGCAGCGAGCGCACGGGCGTTGAGCAACTCAGGCAGCGCGGAGCCCTGGCCTTGCAGGCGGATTTTTCCAGCGCAGCCAGCATTCTGGCGTTTATCGAACAACTCAAGACACACACCGACAGCCTGCGCGCCATCGTGCACAACGCTTCCGATTGGCTAGTTGAAGCACCCGGCGAAGAAGCCGCGGCGTTTACCCAACTATTCAACGTACACATGCTCGCACCGTACCTGATCAACATGCATTGCCAGCCCCTGTTGGCCCGCTCCACACCCGCTGACATCATCCACATCACTGATGATGTGGCGCGCAAAGGCAGCGCCAACCGCCCGGCCTACTGCGCCAGCAAAGCCGGGCTGGAAAACCTGACCCCGTCCTTTGCCGCGCGCTTCGCGCCACAGATCAAAGTCAACGCCATCGCCCCGGCACTGATCATGTTCAACCCGGACGATGACGCCGACTACCGTAGTAAAACCCTTAAAAAATCGGCACTGGGCATCGAACCTGGGCCACAGGTGATCTACCAAAGCTTGCGCTACCTGCTCGACAACCCCTACGTCACCGGCACCACACTGACTGTCAACGGCGGCCGCCATCTCAAATGAGCCTGGCCGCGAGGACCCTGCAATGACCCCAGAACTGCCCAATCACTACCGTGAAATTCTTCTCGGTGTTGGTGAAAACCCTGAACGTGAAGGCCTGCTCGACACACCAAAGCGCGCCGCCAAAGCCATGCAGTACCTGTGCAACGGCTACCACAAGAGCCTGGAAGAAGTGGTCAACGGCGCACTGTTCGAGTCGGATAACGACGAGATGGTGATCGTCCGTGACATCGAGCTTTACTCGCTGTGCGAGCACCACATGCTGCCCTTTATCGGCAAGGCCCACGTGGCCTACATCCCGACCGGCAAGGTGCTCGGCCTGTCGAAAGTGGCGCGTATCGTCGATATGTTTGCCCGCCGCCTGCAGATCCAGGAAAACCTCACCAAGCAAATCGCCGATGCGATCCAGCAGGTCACTAACGCCGCCGGTGTGGCCGTGGTGATTGAAGCCAAGCATATGTGCATGATGATGCGCGGCGTGGAGAAGCAGAATTCGGTGATGACCTCCTCGGTGATGCTTGGAGCATTCCGCGAATCCTGCAACACTCGTCACGAATTCCTGCAACTCATCGGACGGAGCAAGTAATGCCGCGACTGGAACCTGGAATGGCGCGCATCCGCGTCAAAGACCTGCGCATGCGCACCTACATCGGCATCAAGGAAGAAGAGATCAACAACAAGCAGGATGTGTTGATCAACCTGACCATTCTCTATCCGGCAGTAGAGGCAGTACGCGACAACGACATCGACCACGCGCTGAACTATCGCACCATCACCAAGGCGGTGATCCGTCACGTCGAAGAAAATCGCTTCGCCCTGCTGGAGCGCATGACCCAGGAAATTCTCGATCTGGTGATGGCCAACCCAGACGTGTGCTATGCCGAGGTGGAGGTCGACAAGCTACACGCCCTGCGCTTTGCCGAGTCGGTGTCGATCACCCTCGCTGGCCACCGCTAGCCTGAGCGGTCACTACTCTCGGCGCGCCCTGCGCCGGGATATTGCCGCCAGGCAAACAGGCTTTTATGATCGCCAGCACCTTCCCTTCTGCCCCAGAGAGCACCGCCATGACTGATCAAGAACGCCTCGAACTTGAAGCCGCCGCCTTTCGCAGCCTGGTGCAACACCTGCGCTCGCGCCCGGATGTGCAGAACATCGACATGATGAATCTCACCGGTTTCTGCCGTAACTGCCTGTCGAAATGGTTCAAGGCAGCAGCCGACGACACTGGCGTGGCCATCACCCCGGACGAAGCCCGCGAAGAGATCTACGGCATGCCCTATGCAGAGTGGAAAGCCAAATACCAGAAGGAAGCCAGTGCCGAGCAACTGGGCAGCTTTAAAAAAACCAACAGCTAATAATTCGCCCTGCCCTCGCCGTTCAGTGCTTGCTGAAGCGATAGAAGAGATTTGGTTCGCTGACGATATACAGGTCGCGCTGATCATCCATCGTCAGCCCTTCTGGCTGCGGCGCGCTTTGCTGCAAGTCGCTGAAGTAGCCGAGCAAGGTGCGGAAGCTGACCACCTCGCCAGTAGAACCAAGCTCGATAACCAGTTTCGACTCATCGCTTAACACCAGCAGGTGCCCGGTCTGTGCATCGAAGTACAGATCGGAAATATCTTTGCCGAACACGCTGCGCCTGACCCACTCGCTGAGGTCTTCGACCTTGAGTTGCAGTTTGCCGCCAAGGCTCGCCTTTAGCCCAGTCACGGCGTACAGCTGGCGCAGATCACGCTCCTTGGCGACGAACAAACGATCATTGGCGGCATCGTAGGCGACGCCCTCAAAGCCCTTGTTGTGCGCGCTGGACGTGAGCGGCAGCGCCAGGGTTGCCGCCTGGCGTTTATCAATGGCCATGCCCGGTGAAGGCGGCAGGCGGAAGATCACTATTTGCTGCTGAACTTCATCGGTTACCGCCAGCAGACCGTCGCCCATATAGACCAGGCCTTCAACATCCTCAAAGCCCAGCAGCGGGTACTGCGCGGTGACAGTGCCCTCGCGGTCCAGCTCCAGCAGTTTTATCGGCGCAGCATTGGTCACGGCCAGCAGGCGTTTGCGCTCGGTGTCGAAGCTGATCGCGGAAAGGTCATCCTCGATACCCGCCACAGGCCTCGCCTCGACCTCAACATGGTAGGCCGGCAGCCAGACGCTGCGGCCCACCCACTGACTGGCATTGAGCTGACTGCTGACGTAATACCAGGTCCGCTCATGCCAGTGGTAACGGCTGGAGGCAATCACCATCAGCAGCAAGGCGATCAGCCCCACACCGGTGAAGATGATTGAGCGCCAGTGACGCTTCACGGTAGGTTTAGGGAACTCAACAGCACTGTTCATTGGGCTTTCCTGTACGCAGGACAACAGTCTGTGCAACCCATCAATCAAGCGGTTGTTCCCAGATGAAGCGATACGTGGGTTGAGTAGATGCAGCGTCCAGGCACTGGCCGTTGTCAGCAGCGGCCGGCACCAGGTACCAGTCTTCGTCGTCACCATCGCCAACGCGCGCGGCCTTGTCGGCGATAAAGCAGCGCGATAACTGATGAGGGGAAATCAGCGCGTAAGCATGCGGATGGCTGCGCAACCAGCCAGCGGCACGGTCCACCTGGTTTGGCGTGCCCATACCGAAATGCACCAGCGGCTGACGGGCGAATAACCAGTGGCCTTCTTGCCAATGTGTAAGCACCAGTTGCGCGCCGTGGGTCTGCTCGGCAACGCTGATCATCAAGGCTTGTCGCGGGCTGATGCCGTCTTTGATTGGCTCGATAAAACCGCGAGCGAACCATGCACAGAACCACACCACTGCCAGGCCGATAAAAAACGTGCGGCCACGCGGACGCTCGGCAAACCAGCGGAGCAGCAGCCACGGCATCAGCGGCGCGATGGCCAGCACCAGAGCCGGCACTGCCGGGTAGATATACAGCTTGCGTTTGCCGCTGCTGAGGCTGAAGAACAGCAGCACCAGCAGCACCCAACCGAGCAGCACCAGGTAGCGGCCATCCTGCTTGCGCAACTCACGCCGCCACGCCGGCACCATCCACGGCAAAACCAGCACCAGCGGCAACCAGTTTTTCGGGATCACGTTAGTGAAGAAGTACCAGAACGGCTCGCGGTGATGCCAGGCGTCGGCATAGCGCTTGGCGGTCTGTTTCAGCAGGATGTTGCTGAGGTAGTTGCGCTCCGCCTCATTGCCATACACCAGCACCTTGATCAGCAGCGGCAGCAGCCAGACGCTGACGGCGGCTAACACGACCAGCAAGCCCAGTGCCCAGGCGCGGCCCTCGCCAGGCATTCGCGCCAGGCCAGCCCAGCCACGGCGAACGCCATAGGCATAGGGAAGTAGCAGCAACGCCGGGAGAAAACCCACGCCCTTGCTGATGATGCCAAAGCCCATCGCCGCACACGCGATATAAAACCAGCCCCAGGCCGGCCCCAACAGCAAATGCCGAACCATGCCGTAGAAGCCAATCGCGATCCACAGCAAGAGGAAGCCATCGATCTGCCCCGCACGCTGAATGCTGTAGGTCTGGTAAGTAGCAAGAAATAGCAGGCCGGCAATCATGCCAACACGGCGGTTCCACAAGCGCACGCCCAAGTCGTGCACGCACGCCGTAGCGACCACTGCGGCCAGTAAAGCCGGAAGAAACAGCGCCACCAGCGGCGTGATACCCAGCTTAACCAGCGCGGCAATCGCCCACATAAACAGCGGCGGTTTGTCCGGGTAAATTTCGCCGGCGCGATGGGCAATCAGCCAATCGTGGCTCTGCAGCATTTCCAGAGCGACGCCGAGAAAGCGCTCCTCATCAACGTTAGATGGCTGACGCAAGCCCAACCCGGCGCCGATCAGCGCGAAAGCGAGCAGCAGCAGGCACAGCAGCGAGCCGCGCGGTGAGTGAATCAGTTGCCAGGGCATGCTCCTGACCAGAGAGCGACTGCGGCTGTCCACGCTTAGACCTCCAGCTCATGCGGGGTGGCATTCAAGCGTGTACGGCGGATCAGCCACCAAACCCCAATCAGATCGAGGATGCCCACCAAAGCGCGATCCAGATTGCCGTACTTGGAAACCCCGGCACTGCGCGCGCGATGGTTAACCGGATGCACCAGCATGCCGCCCTGCTGACGCTGAATCAGCGCCGGAATAAAGCGGTGCATATGGTCGAAATACGGCAACCGCAGAAAGGCCTCACGCTCGATCAGCTTGAGCCCGCAGCCGGTATCCGGTGTGTTGTCCTTCAGCAGGTAGCCACGCAGGCGGTTGGCGAAGCGCGAAGCCCAGCGTTTGCTGGCGCTATCACGGCGATTAACCCGGTGCCCGGCGATCAATTGGATATTCGCCGAAGCGGCGGCCGCGCGCACAATCGCCAACATGCCCGGAATATCCGCCGGATCGTTCTGCCCGTCGCCGTCCAAGGTGGCCAGCCAGGCGCCTTGCGCAGCCTGGGCCGCGTGATAGATCGAGGTGCTCTGACCGAGCGAGCGCCCATGCTGGAGGATGCGCAGCTGCGAGTAACCGCCACCTTTTAGCGCGAGCAAGCGGGCGGCGGTGTTATCCGTGCTGCCGTCATCAACCACGATGACTTCGAAGTTTTCCTCCGCCAAGGCCAGACGAATTTCCTCAAGCAGAGCGGGCAAATTTTCGCCTTCATT
Source organism: Pseudomonas sp. (assembly GCF_046581935.1). Taxonomy (GTDB): domain Bacteria; phylum Pseudomonadota; class Gammaproteobacteria; order Pseudomonadales; family Pseudomonadaceae; genus Aquipseudomonas. The sequence goes on along the minus strand of NZ_JAYGFK010000018.1, from coordinate 62,049 downwards.
CTTGGCCGGGATCAGTACGGAGAGGTCTGGCTTAGTCAACATGCGATGTCCATTGGGGGTATTCATTCAGGGCATTCAACGGCGTGCCGGCTTCGATTCATGGCTGACGCACCTCGCCAAGGGCCACGTCGACCCGCTCATCAATGCTCAGCCCATGCCGATGACGGTGATACAAGTAGCCGCCGAGCACGCCGGAGCTAAGGAACAAGGCCACCGCACAGCTAATGCGCAGCGCCGGTGCGACATTGATGCCGCTGCCGACCAGTGCGAACACCAGGGTTTGCGGCAGGTAGCCAATAAAACTGGCCGCCAGAAAAGGCCGCATACGCGCGCTGGAAGCCCCGGCGGCGAGATTGGTGAGGATGTTGCTGCCCACCGGCAACAAGCGAATCAGCAGCGTCATCGAGAAGGGATGCTCATGCACGAAACGGTCGAAACGTGCCGCGCGTTTGCCGAGCTTTTGCCGCAGTAAGTTGCGGCCAAACAACCGGGCATAGAGGAACGCCAGCAAACACCCCAGCAGCGCCGCCAGCGCACCGAGCAAGGTGCCGGGGATCAACCCGAAGGCGTACCCAGCGAGAAAGGCGATGATCTGCCGAGGCAAACCCAGCGCAGTAAACAACCCGCCCATGCCGAGGAACAGCAGCATGCCTTCGACGCCATGACCACGGATGTGCGCATCAATCCACGCTTCATTGATCGCGTTGCCCAAATCACTGCTGTTCAACAGGTAACCGAGAAGCGCCAGGCTGAGGATAAAGCCCAGCCCCTTGAGCGCCACACGCAGGCTTAACATGGCCGCGGGCCTATGCGCCGCAGTAACGGCAGTGCACGCAGGCGCGACTTAAACGCCATAAAAACCCCGGTACCACTCAACAAACCGCGCCACGCCTTGCGGCAGTGAGGTGAGCGGACGGAAGCCTGTGCGCTGCGCCAGCCCGCTGACATCGGCCCAGGTTTGTGGCACATCACCTGGCTGCATCGGCTGCATGCGCTTGATCGCCTCGATGCCGGTAGCGGCCTCAATGCAGCCGACAAAATCCAGCAAGCGCACCGGCGAACCCAGGCCGATATTGAACAGCCGCGCGGGCGCACCCTGGCGCACGGACGCGGGCTCGTCGGCATAAGGCGGCGGGCAATCCTGAATACGCAGGATGCCTTCGACGATATCGTCGATATAGGTGAAGTCCCGCGACATGTCGCCGCCGTTGTAGATGTCAATCGGCTGGCCGGCGAGGATCGCCTTGGTGAATTTGAACGGCGCCATGTCCGGCCGCCCCCACGGGCCGTACACGGTGAAAAAACGCAGACCCGTGCTGGCAATGCCGTAAAGGTGCGAATAACTGTGGGCCATCAGCTCATTGGCTCGCTTGCTAGCGGCATACAGCGAAATCGGCTGATCAACCGCGTCGCCAACAGCAAAGGGCACCTTGCTGTTCATGCCATACACCGAGCTGCTGGAGGCATAAACCAAATGCTCAACAGCAGCCTGGCGGCAACCCTCCAACACGTTAACGAAGCCCACCAGGTTGGCATCGGCATAGGCGTGAGGGTTCTCCAGCGAATAACGCACCCCCGCTTGCGCGGCCAAGTGGATAACCCGCTCGAATGCGTGCTCGCGAAACAACGCCTGCATGGCCTCCCGGTCAGCAATATCGCGTCGCAGAAATTCAAAGTTGGCCAGCCCGGCCAACTGCTGCAAACGCGCCTGCTTCAGCTCGACGCTGTAGTAGTCATTGAGATTATCGATGCCCACCACGTGATGCCCCGCGCGACACAAACGCAGCGCGGTGTGAAAGCCAATAAAGCCTGCTGCGCCGGTCAGCAGAAACTTCATGCTGACTCCAACGCAGGTGCCGCACGACCGATGGAGTAGTACGTCAGCCCCTCATTGGCCACCTGCACCGGGTCGAAGATATTGCGCCCGTCGAACACCAGTAAATCCGCCAAGTGTCGGCGTAACAGCTTGAAGTCGACGATGCGGAAATTCAGCCATTCGGTGACGATAACCAAAGCATGTGCGCCCTCCAAAGCCGCTTCCTTAGAGTCGGCAAAATACAAACCGGAGCGCTCGCCATAGATGCGCCGCGCCTCGGCCATCGCCTCCGGGTCAAACGCACGCACACGGGCACCGGCGGACAGCAGCGATTCCAGCAGCACGCGACTAGGCGCTTCGCGCATATCGTCGGTGTTGGGTTTGAACGACAGCCCCCAGAGGGCAAAGGTCTTGCCGCTAAGGTCGCCGTTGTAGTGCTGTTGAATGTTCTCGAAGAGTTTTCGCTTTTGCCGCAGATTGACCAGCTCAACGGCCTCCAACAGCGGCGCGGCATAGCCGACATCGGACGCGCTGTGCAGCAAGGCCTGGATATCTTTCGGGAAGCACGAGCCGCCATAGCCACAGCCCGCGTAAATAAAGTCATAGCCAATCCGCGAGTCAGAACCGATGCCCTTGCGTACCATTTCAACATCCGCACCCAGGCGCTCGGCGAGGTTGGCGATCTCGTTGATAAAGGAGATCTTCGCCGCCAGCATGCTGTTGGCCGCGTACTTGGTCAGCTCGGCACTGCGGCTGTCCATGACGATGAGCTTTTCGTGATTGCGACTAAAGGGCTTATAGAGCGTGCGAAACAGCTCGATATCACAGTCGCCATCCACGCCAATAATGATCCGCTCGGGACGCATGCAGTCTTCCACCGCTGAACCCTCCTTGAGAAATTCAGGGTTGGAAACCACCTGCATCTCAAGCTGACGGCCCTGCCGCGCAGTGGCCTCATGGATGCGCGCTTTGATGCGCTGCACCGTGCCTACTGGCGAGGTGGATTTATTGATCACCACTTTTGGCTCAACAGCGTATTGGGCAATGGTGTCTGCCACGCAGAACACGTACTGCAGGTCAGCACTGCCGTCCTCATCGGGCGGTGTGCCGACGGCGATGAAAATAACCTTGGCAAAGCTCACGCCATAGCTGGAGTCACTGGTAAAACTCAGTCGGCCAGCCGCGAGGTTTTTCTGCAACAGGGCTTCGAGGCCGTTCTCATAGATCGGCGAAAGCCCCTGATTGAGTTGCGCGATGCGCTGCTCGTCAATGTCGACGCAGCACACCCGATGGCCAACTTCCGCCAGGCAGGCCGCCTGAGTCAGACCGACATAACCCGTGCCAAAAATCGTTATCTTCATTTCGCGCCCACTTGTGGCTGTGCATGAATGTCCATCGCCCTGGCTACGTGCTGCCTACTGCGATGGGGATGCAGCCTATGAAGATATGATTTCACTCGTGTGACCGCGCCGAACAAAGCGCCTCAGGCGGTAACAACCCTGCACAGATCAGGCTTGCTATGGGTTGCCTTGTGCAGCAAAATTTCCCGCCATTTCAACGCCCAGGCCGCTGCTGAGCGGTCATCGGGGCATTGCACGTGCGCTGCCGAAGCAGGTCATGGGCTTGGCACAACACAGTAAAAATCCCCCAGTAAGGATCTAAAGGCATGAGCGCCCTGAACGACTTTCGCGCCACGTTGCGCAGCGAACACTTCACCTTCGCCGAAACACTGGCGTTTATTGCCGAGCACTACCAATACCAGCCCAGCGCCTTTCACAACGGTGCGGTAGCGAACGCAGCCGGTCAGAACGAAGGCTCGTGCAAAACCCTCGGCCTGGCACTGCTCGAAGGCCTCAGCCTGGAAGAAACCCTGCAATGCTTTGGCGAGCATTACCGCAGCGTGCTGGCCACCCCGGCTGGCAGCGACCACGGCAATATTCGTGCGCTGATGGCGACCGGTCTGGCCGGTGTCAGCTTCGAACAGCCGTCCCTGCAGCGTAAAAGCAGCTAAATCATCAGCGGCTCGCGCGCCCCAAAAAGGTGCGCAAAAAACTGCACAACTGTCGGCAAAGGCTGACAGACATCACACTTCAATCGCACTATGCTGCGCGCCATAAACCGAACAAGAACATCAGGGAAGAGCCGCCACAGTGCTGCTCGTCCCGGGGTTCATCCCCTGACCTCGCATGGAATCGCTAAATGCAGCAGACCTTGGTATGGAAGCCATGGCACAACCCCGGCGTGGAAAATCTGCGCCTAAACATCGATGAGCACGGCATCAACGCCACCAGCCACCTGATGCAAAGCCTGCGCGGCAACAGCATCGTCGCCAGCTATGTGATCAACTGCGACACGCGCTGGCGCTTCCGGCGTTTGTGGCTGAAGGTCGACAACCACGGCCAACGCAGCATCAATCTCAAGCGTGATATCCGTGGCAACTGGTTCCACAACGGCGAGCCACGCCCGGACCTCAGCGAATGTCAGCAGATCATGCTCTCCGACTCGCCCTTTACCCACACCCCGACACTGCAGCGCTGCGCACTGGAAACCGGGCAAAGTGAGTCGCTGCAAGTCGCCTACATTGACCTGCTAACGCTAAAGGTCGAAGCACGCAGCCAGCGCTATCAGCACCTACGCGAAGAAGCCGGCAAAACCCTGTACCGCTACGAATCACCGGGCATTGAAAGCAGCGAACTGACTGTCGACGAGCACGCTCTGCTGGTCAAAGCCAGCAATCAATTCCTGCGTTTAAGCTCGAAAGATCTAAAGCTCAACACCTGGGTCTGAATACCCCGCACACAGCAAAAAGCCTCGATTGGGTCGAGGCTTTTTGCTGTGTCAGCTTTGCTACTGGCCGTCGAGATAGCGCTCCACATCCAGTGCAGCCATGCAGCCAGCACCGGCTGAGGTAATCGCCTGACGGTAGACATGATCCGCCACATCCCCGGCGGCAAACACACCCGGCACACTAGTGGCTGTGGCGTTACCTTCACGCCCGCCGTTGACCACTAGGTAGCCATCTTTGAGCGCCAGTTGCCCCTCAAACAACGCCGTATTCGGTGTATGGCCAATGGCGACAAACAGGCCATCAACGCTCAACTCCGTGTGGCTGTCATCCTTGTACTTGATCCGCACGCCGGTGACGCCCATGTTGTCGCCCAGCAACTCATCCACTTCGGCATGCAGCTTGAGTACGATCTTGCCTTCAGCCACCCGCGCTTGCAGTTTGTTCTGCAGAATTTTCTCCGCGCGGAAACTACCACGGCGGTGAATCAGGGTGACCTTGCTGGCAATATTGGCCAGGTACAGCGCCTCCTCCACCGCCGTGTTGCCGCCGCCCACTACCGCCACTTCACGGTTGCGATAGAAGAACCCATCGCAGGTGGCGCAAGCCGAAACGCCCTTGCCCATAAACACTTCTTCACTGGGCAAGCCCAGGTAACGGGCACTGGCACCGGTAGCAATAATCAGCGCGTCGCAGCTGTAGGTGCCGCTGTCGCCAACTAGGGTGAACGGCTTGCCGGCCAAATCCACGGCATTGATATGGTCGTAGACAATCTCGGTCTCGAAGCGCTCGGCATGCTCCTGCATACGCTGCATCAGCACCGGCCCGGTCAGGCCATGCACATCGCCCGGCCAGTTATCCACTTCAGTCGTGGTGGTCAGCTGTCCACCCGCCTGCAAGCCAGTGATAAGCAGCGGCTTCAGGTTAGCCCGTGCGGCATAAACCGCCGCGCTATAACCGGCAGGGCCTGAGCCCAGAATAATTACGCGAGCATGACGATCAGCAGACATCAGCAACTCCTCCCGGCAATGCCGGCAGTAATAAAGAGGAAGCTTCCAGAAGCGCCAAGGGGAGACAATAAGGTTGGAAGCCCCACAAAGGGATAAACCGTTAATGCCGCGCAGCCTATGCCCAGCCAGCACATAGCGGAAATATGCTTTACCAATGCCCTGCATAGGCAAGACCTATGAGCGCTAGGCGCAATCATCAGTGCTTTGAGCGTGCTTTCCCCTGCTGCGCAAAGTCGGTAAGGTCGGCGCGACTGCAACCATACGGAGACATCCCCATGCCCGCCCCCGCGCTAACCGGCCCGCAATACCTCAGCGAAGGCCTGAAATTAGTGCTCAGCCCCGGCTTGCGCCTGTTCGTGCTGCTGCCTTTGAGCATCAACCTGATGCTGTTTGCCGCGCTAATCGGCGTAGCCGTGCAGCAGTTTGGCGGCTGGGTCGATACCTTTATGCCCAGCCTGCCAAGCTGGTTGAGCTTTCTCGAATATGTGCTGTGGCCACTCTTCGTGGTGCTGGTACTGCTGATGGTGTTTTTCACCTTCACCATGCTGGCCAATATCATCGCCGCGCCGTTCAATGGTTTTTTGGCAGAAAAGGTCGAAGTGGTGGTGCGCGGCCAGGACGACTTCCCACCATTCAGCTGGGCCGAACTGGCCGCTTTGGTGCCGCGCACTCTGGGCCGCGAGATGCGCAAGCTGGGTTACTTCCTGCCACGGGCCATCGGCCTGCTGATTCTCAGTTTTATCCCGGTGGTCAACCTGCTCGCCGCACCGCTGTGGCTGCTGTTCGGCATCTGGATGATGGCCATCCAATACATCGATTACCCGGCGGACAATAACAAGATGAGCTGGCAGGACATGCTCGCCTGGCTGCGCGAGAAACGCTGGCAGAGCCTGGGCTTTGGCGGCATCACCTACGTGGCACTGCTGGTACCGGGGCTGAATATCCTGATGATGCCAGCAGCCGTGGCCGGGGCGACGGTGTTCTGGGTGCGTGAGCGCGGCTAGGAGCCTGTCGGACTTAACACTGCTCTACTGCGGAAAAGCCGGACAGGCTCCTAGCCCGTCACAGGTCATAAATCCGCAACCTTAGCGTCATATCTACTACATAGCGGCAGCCGACACTGCCGTTATGAGCACATCGTCTTCGCTGTATATCAGCCTGATCACCGAAACCTTCCCGCCGGAAATCAACGGCGTGGCCAACACCCTTGGGCGGCTCTGTGATGACCTGCGCACGCGCGGTCATCGCGTGCAGCTGGTGCGCCCGCGCCAGAGCAGCGACCCGCGTGGTGCAGCTGAGCAGAACCTGCTGCTCACCCGTGGCTGGCCGCTGCCCGGTTATCCGGGCTTGCAATGGGGCCAGTCATCGATGCACAAGTTGCTGCGTAACTGGCAGCGCCAGCGCCCGGATGTGCTGTATATCGCCACCGAAGGGCCACAGGGTTTTTCCGCCCTGCGCGCCGCGCGGCGCTTGCAGATCCCGGTGGTCAGCGGTTTTCACACTAACTTCCAGCAGTACACCGACCACTACGGTGTCGGCCTGCTAACCCGTGCCCTGACCAATTACCTGCGCTGGTTTCACAACCGCTCGCAGATGACCCTGGTGCCCAGTGTCAGCCAACAAATCGAATTGCAGCGCCGCGGCTTCGACAACCTTGAGTTGCTCGCGCGCGGCGTCGACAGCTGTTTGTTTCATCCCAGCAAACGCAGCGCCGCACTGCGTGACCAGTGGGGCTTGGCCGAGCACGATATCGCCGTTCTGCATGTCGGCCGTCTGGCGGCAGAAAAGAACCTGGCGCTGCTCAGCAAAAGCTTTCAGGCGCTGCAACAGGCTCATCCAGAAAAACGCTTAAAGCTGATTCTGGTCGGCGATGGCCCGCAGCGTTCCAGCCTCCAGCAGCAACTGCCAGAAGCGGTGTTCTGCGGCCTGCAGCGTGGTGAAGAGTTAGCCACGCACTATGCCTCGGGCGATTTGTTCCTATTTCCCAGCCTGTCGGAAACCTTCGGCAATGTGGTGCTGGAAGCCTTGGCGTCCGGCCTTGGCGTGGTGGCCTTCGACCAGGCCGCAGCCGCGCAACATATTCGCCACGGGCATAACGGTGCACTGGCAGTGGCCGAGGACGAGCAAGGCTTTATCGACGCCGCCAGTTGGTTGCTGACTGATAAAGAGAGCCTGCGACGGGTGCGTTTGAACGCCCGCCAACACGCCTCACGCCAGGGCTGGCCAGCGATTATCGAACTGTTTGAAGCGCATCTGCGCAGCGCCATGCAGCCGGCGACACAGCTACCGGCGGGCAGAACCCAGCATTGAACTGAACAACCGTGGGAGGCGCTTTAGCGGCGAGTACCAAGCGCTGTTATCGCGGTTGAGGGCTTCCTACAACAGCACATCCAGACGTTTGATTAGCTGCGCACCCTGCGCACTGATCGCCGCGCCATATGCCAACACTTCAACACCGGCACTGACTGCCTCACGCAGGGCAGCGGCATAAGCGGGGTCGATTTCCTCCGCTGGGCGCACGGCATCAATATCCGTCAGGTTGACGCAATACAGCTGCACGGCGCGGGTGCCGGCACGCGCTAACGTGGCCAGTTCACGCAGGTGTTTGCTGCCGCGCTCGGTACGCGCATCGGGAAAGGCCGCAACGCGGCTGTCGGCGAACCCCAGAGTGACGCTCTTAACTTCAACGAACGCCGCGCCTGTCGGGTAATCCAGACGAAAGTCGATACGGCTGCGCTCCTGGCCATACGGCACTTCGCGCTTGAGGCTGGTAAAGCCGTTCAGTTCGCTGATCAACCCGGCACGCAAGGCTTCTTCCACCAGAGCATTGGCGCGCCCGGTGTTGATCACCGCGAGACGCCCGTGCGGTGTTTCGCCAATCTCCCAGGTACCCGGCAGCTTGCGTTTCGGGTCGTTAGTGCGGCTAAACCAGACCCGCGCGCCCTCGCTCATGCAGTTGAGCATTGAGCCGGTATTGGCGCAGTGGATGGTCAGCAGTTCGCCACTGGCGGTCTCAATATCAGCCAGGAAGCGCTTGTAGCGGCGCAGCAAACGCCCCTCTTCTAGCGGCGGATCAAACTGCATGGGGCTTCCAACTGTTCAGGCCGCGCTTGATCCGATCAACCGCCTGTTGCAGGCGAGGCAGGTCCTGCGTATAGGCAAAGCGTACGTGCTGCGCCGCCTGATAGCGGCCGAAATCCAGGCCTGGAGTAAAGGCCACGTGCTCGGTTTCCAGAAAGTGCTGACAGAAGGCAAAGGCGTCGCCGCCGAACGCGCTGATATCCGCATATAAATAGAAGGCACCCTCTGGCTCCACGGCGATCTTGAAGCCCAGCTCGCGCAGCGCCGGCAAAAGGAAATCGCGGCGGCGTTGGAATTCGTGACGACGTTGTTCGAGGATTTCCAGGGTCTGCGGCTGGAAGCACGCCAACGCTGCGTACTGAGCCATGCTCGGTGCGCTGATATAAAGATTCTGCGCCAGCTTCTCCAGCTCCGGCACGGCGGCCGGTGGTGCCACCAGCCAGCCGAGACGCCAGCCGGTCATGCCGAAATACTTGGAAAAACTGTTGAGTACAAAGGCTTCGTCGTCCACTTCCAGCACGCTAGCCGCGTCTACGCCGTAGCTCAGGCCGTGGTAAATCTCATCGACCACCAGGTGGCCACCGCGCGCTTTCAGCGCCTGCGACAGCCCGCCCAGCTCATCACGGCTAAGCAAAGTGCCCGTCGGGTTGGCCGGCGATGCCACCAACGCGCCGACGCTGTCCTTGTCCCAATAGCGCTCCACCAGATCCGGGGTGAGCTGATAGCGCACATCAGGGCCAACCGGCACCAACTGCGCCGCCCCTTCGACCAAACGCAAAAAATGCCGATTGCAAGGGTAACCGGGGTCAGCCAACAGCCAGTGCTTGCCGGGGTCGACCAGCAGGCTGGTGGCCAGCAGCAACGCGCCAGAGCCGCCCGGCGTAATCAGAATGCGCTGCGGGTCGATATTCAGTTGGTAACGCTCGGCATAGAAGCCGGCAATCGCCTCACGCAGCGCAGGCAAACCGCGCGCGGCGGTGTAACGGGTGTGTCCATCGGCCAGTGCCGCCTGGCCGGCGGCGACAATCGGCGCGGCCGTGGTGAAATCCGGCTCGCCAATTTCCAGATGGATCACATCGTGACCGTCGGCCTGCAGCTGATTAGCGCGGGCCAATAGCGCCATCACGTGAAAAGGTTCTATGGCGCGGCTGCGCGCACTGTAAGACGTGACCATGGGACTGCCTGCCGGGAAGATAAGGCGCGGATTCTAAACCAAGCAGTGAGCGAAACGTCAGCAACCTAGACAACCGGGAGTGGCGCAGGGCGAGTTGTTCTGGTAAGTTCGCCCGCTTGCAGCCGCAGGGCCAGTTCTACTCGACGTAGAATCGGCAAGGGACACCGTCCTGCGCAGTGGAATAGAGAGAGTGAGAGGCGGTCATCCATGCCCACCAAAGCAAAAGCAAAAAGCAGCCAACTGACTCGCGGTTTTGAGCCCTATAAAGAAACAAAGGGCGAGGAATACATGAGTGAGCCGATGCGCGCCCACTTCACCAGCATCCTTCACAAGTGGAAGCTGGAATTGATGCAGGAAGTTGATCGTACTGTGCACCACATGCAGGACGAAGCAGCTAACTTCCCGGACCCAGCGGACCGCGCCAGCCAGGAAGAAGAATTCAGCCTGGAACTACGTGCCCGTGATCGTGAGCGCAAGCTGATCAAAAAGATCGACGAAACCATGCAGTTGATCGAAGACAACGATTATGGCTGGTGTGACTCCTGCGGCGTAGAAATCGGCATCCGCCGACTGGAGGCCCGCCCCACCGCTAGCTTGTGCATTGATTGCAAGACGCTGGCGGAAATCAAAGAAAAACAGATCGGTTCCTGATCTGACCCAGAGGGTGCTTCGGCACCCTCTGTTGTTTCTGTGTGCCATACATGAACACACCCACCTACATCGGTCGCTTCGCCCCCACCCCCAGCGGTTACCTGCACTTCGGCTCATTGGTCGCTGCCTTGGCGTCCTACCTTGACGCGCGCGCCGTTAATGGCCGCTGGTTGCTGCGCATGGAAGACCTCGACCCGCCCCGCGAAGTCGCCGGCGCTCAGGCGGGCATTCTTAGCACCCTGGAAAGCTACGGTTTGCACTGGGATGGCGAGCTGGTACGGCAAAGTGAGCGCCACGCTGAATACGCCGCATTGCTTGAGCGCTTGCTCAGCCAAGGCCTGGCCTACGCCTGCACCTGCTCGCGCAAGCAGTTGGAAGGCAGCCATGGCATTTACCCCGGCACTTGCCGCAATGCCGGCCATGGTTTTGAAGATGCGGCGATTCGCCTGCGCGTGCCGGAGCTGACCTACCACTTTATTGATCGGGTTCAGGGCGATTACCGCCAACACTTGGGCCGTGAGGTTGGCGACTTTGTGATTCGCCGCCGTGATGGCCTGTATGCCTACCAACTGGCGGTGGTGCTAGATGACGCCTGGCAGGGTGTGACCGATGTGGTACGCGGGGCCGACCTGCTCGACTCCACCCCGCGCCAGTTATACCTGCAAGAACTGCTCGGCTTCGCACAACCGCGCTACCTGCATGTGCCGCTGATCATCCAGCCCGATGGCCACAAGCTGGGTAAATCCTACCGCTCGCCGCCGCTGCCCGCCGATCAGGCCACCCCGCTGCTGATCCGCGCCCTGCGTGCCCTCGGTCAACAGCTGCCGGATCACGCCACCTACGGCCAGCCCGACGAGTTGCTGCGCTGGGCTGCGCAACACTGGGATGCCACGCGCATTCCGCGCAGCCTGACGCTAGCCGAAGCGCAACTGCGCTAAGAACCTGCCGACGATCTGCTTAGCCATTTGCGGCTATGTCCGCTAACGAACAGAACTGACCAGGCGACGTGCTGTAGGGTGACGACCATGCTGCGACAGCATTCTTCCCGATGGTGCGGGCTTACCTCACCATCGCGGTACCCGGGTCTTGGGTGTTGACCGGCCACACCAGCCTCTACGGCCAATATGCAAAACCAGCACGGCGAAGCAACAGGGGCACGGCAATCGTGACTTCGTAGGTCCGCTGTCGCGGTTTCTCAGATGGGTTTCGCGCCTCGATACCCATCGCGCATGCCAATGATGGCTGGAACCGCGCCCCATGACCTCAGCTTTTACTGCCTTATTCAAGCGTGCCGCGGCCCCCTCGCCATGGTTCGATCATGCTCCGGTGCGCGAAGAGCTGTTCGGTATCGAACGCCTCGAACAGCACGCCCACACCCTCGCGGCAGCTCAACCGGTAAGCGCCAAGCCGCCGGCGGTACAGTCGCTGCATCGGCGGTTGAACGATAACGCCAAGGTACTGTTGGCAGCCTACCGTGCCAGCGCGACCGAACTGGCCAACGGCCGTGGCGTAGTGCCAGCGGCAGAATGGCTGCTGGATAACTACCACTTGGTAGAAGAGCAGATCCGCGAAATCCGTGACGACCTGCCGCCCGGCTATTACCGCCAACTGCCGAAGCTGGCCACCGGGCCTTTTGCCGGTTATCCACGGGTGCTGGGGCTGGCCTGGGCCTTTATTGCCCACACCGACAGCCACTTCGATCCAGAAATACTGCAGCGCTACCTCGCCGCCTATCAGCAGGTGCAGCCACTGACCATTGGCGAGTTATGGGCCGTGGCGATCACCCTGCGCATCGTCTTGATCGAGAACCTGCGCCGCCTCGCCGACCAGATGACCGCAGGGCGCAGCGCCCGGGCCGACGCCGACGCCCTGGCCACTCGCCTGCTCGGTAAAGACGCCTCGCACGCGCTACTCAGCAAGGAGCTAAACGAACGGGCGCGTACCCCGTTGAGCGAACCCTTTGCCGCACAACTGGCCAAACGCCTGCGCGACCACGATCCACTGACCACACCGGCACGTGGCTGGCTGGAGGAACGCCTGGGTGCACAAGACAGCAACATCGATGAAGTGGTGCAGCACGCGCAGCAGCGCCAGGGCGCATCCAACCTCACTGTGCGCAATATCATCACCAGCATGCGCCTGATTTCCTCAATCGACTGGGCGCAGCTGTTTGAGAACGTCAGCCTGGTGGATGCCCGCCTAACCGCCGGCAGCGACTTTGCCGCCATGGACTTCGCCACCCGCAACCTGTACCGCAGCGCCATCGAACAATTGGCGCGCGGCAGCGCTTGCTCGGAACGGGAGATTGCCAAACAGGCCCTGCAAGCCGCGCAGTGGGCACGGGAGCGGCAGAGCGCTAGTGATGACCCACGCTTTACGGACCCGGGCTATCACCTGATTGCCGAAGGCCGTCTGGCTCTGGAACAACGCATCGGCTTTCGCCCACCGCTGCGTCTGCGCATCAGTCGTGGCCATCTGCACCTCGGCATGCCGGGTTATGTGGGTACAATCGTCGGCCTGGCCAGCCTGCTGCTCGGCTTAGCCTTATATGGTTTGGCCAGCCAGGGCGTGACGGCTGGCTGGTTACTGGCGCTCGGTTTACTGGGTTTTCTGCCGGCCAGCGAAGTGGCCACCACGCTGATCAACCGTGCGGTCAGCGCCAACTTCGGCGCCATGGGCCTGCCGGGCCTGGAGTTGATTGACGGTGTACCCAGCAACCTGCGCACACTGATTGCGGTGCCAACCCTGCTGAGCAGCGAGGCCGATTTGCTTGAGCAGATCGAGCGCCTGGAGGTGCATCACCTGTCCGGGCATAGCGGCGACCTGAGCTTTGCCCTGCTCACGGACGGCCTGGATGCCGCGCAACAACACTTGGCCAGTGACGACGCATTGCTGCAACTGGCCAGCGCGGCAATTGAGCAACTCAACCGACGTTACGGGCCGGGCATTGCCGGCAGCCGCTTTCTGCTGCTGCACCGCCGCCGCCAGTTCAACCCCAGTGAAAACGTCTGGATGGGCTGGGAGCGCAAACGCGGCAAGCTGCATGAACTCAACCGCCTGCTGCGCGGGGCCGAAGACACCAGCTTTATCGCGGTGCCGGGGCTGAATCAGCGCGTACCGACGGATGTGCGCTATGTAATTACCCTGGACGCCGATACCCGCCTGCCGCGCGATGCCGCCCAGCGCCTGATTGGCAAAATGGCCCATCCGCTGAATCGACCACGCTTCGATCAGCAGCTGCAACGGGTGGTCGGTGGCTACGCGATTCTACAACCACGGGTTACCCCATCGCTGCCCTTGCAGCGCGAAGGCTCGTTGTATCAGAAGGTGTTCTCCAGCCCCGGCGGCGTCGACCCTTATGCCGCCGCAGTATCCGATGTGTACCAGGACCTGTTCGGTGAAGGCTCCTTCACCGGCAAGGGCATCTACGACATCGATGCCTTCGAGGCAGCATTGGCCGGGCGCGTGACGGACAACAGCATGCTCAGCCATGACCTGTTCGAAGGCGTATTCGCCCGCGCCGGGCTGGCCTCGGATGTCGAAGTGGTTGAAGAATTTCCTTCGCGCTACGACGTCGCCAGCAAGCGCCAGCACCGCTGGACCCGTGGCGACTGGCAGTTACTGCCGTGGATTCTCGGGCCATTGCGCGGCAAACAGGCGCTGCCCAACATTGGCCGCTGGAAGATGCTCGACAACCTGCGTCGCTCCATATTGGCCCCGGCCACCCTGGCGGCGCTGGGCCTGAGTTGGCTGCTACCGCTGCCCGCCGCACTAAGCGCCAGCCTGCTATTAATCGCCAGCTTGTTGATCCCGCCCCTGCTGCCACTGTGCTTTGGCCTGCTGCCCGCGCGTGCAGGCATTCGCTGGAGCAGCCACCTCGGCAAACTGCGTGATGACCTGTGCTTGGCGCTGCTGCAAAGCGCCCTGAACCTGACGTTTATGGCCGACCAGAGCTGGCGCATGCTGGATGCCATCAGCCGCACGCTGTTCCGCCTGCTGATCAGCCGCCACCACCTGCTGGAATGGACCACCGCCGCCCAGGCGGCGATCAGCCCACGGCTAAACGTGCTCGGCTTTTACGCGGGCATGGCTGGCGGTACGCTGCTCGGCCTGCTGCTGTGCGGCCTGGCCCTGAGTTGGTCGCCCGCCATCTGGCCGTTGGTGCTGCCCTTCGCCCTGCTCTGGCTCAGCGCACCGGCTATCGCCTTGCGCGTCAGCCGTTCGCCACGAGTGGCGAAAAGCCTGCTGGTTGACGCGGCGCAGACCACCGAGCTGCGCCTGATCGCCCGGCGTACCTGGCGCTTCTTTGAAACCTTCGTCAGCGCCGCAGACAACCAGCTACCGCCGGATAACTTTCAGGAAGACCCCAAACCGGTTATCGCCCACCGCACCTCGCCAACCAATATGGGCCTGTACCTACTATGCGTGGTCGCCGCCCGTGATTTTGGCTGGGCTGGCACCCAGCGTTGCCTAGCACGCCTGCAAGCAACGCTGACAGTGATGCAGCAATTGCAAAAGCATCGCGGGCACTTCTTCAACTGGTACGACACCCACGATCTGCGCCCGCTGGCACCGGCTTATGTATCGTCAGTGGACAGCGGCAACCTGGCCGGCCACCTGCTGGTGGTCGCCAATGCCTGCGAAGAGTGGATCAACCAACCGCTTAGCGCAGACGCACGCCTGGGCCTGCACGACAACCTGCAACTGGCCTGCGCCGCCCTGGCCGAGTTACCGCCAACCAGTAGCGAACGCGGCCAGCAACTGGACGACTTGCTCCAGCAAATCGATGCGGGCCTGAGCAGCACACAGCCATTACCCGGCCTCGTGCCCACCTTGCGCCGCTTAAGCGACAAGGCCGCGCAGTTGGCCAGCGGCATTACCCCGCTCGACAGCCATGACAACAGCGCCGACCTGCTGTTCTGGTTGCAGGCGCTAATCCAGGCGCTGGGCGACCTGCAGGATGATGGGCAACTGACGGACGACCAGCACACAACGCTGCACAACAGCCTGCGCGCGGTGGCCGATCAGGCGCGCAACATGGCCCTGGCCATGGACTTTGCCTTCCTTCTGGAGCCCGAGCGCAAACTGCTGTCGATTGGCTTCTGCCTCGCGGACAACAGCCTGGACAGCAGCTGCTATGACCTGCTCGCCTCTGAGGCACGCCTGGCCAGCCTGTTCGCCATTGCCAAGGGCGATGTCAGTACCCGTCACTGGTTCCGCCTGGGCCGCACGGCCACGCCGCTGGGCAACGGCTCTGCGCTGATTTCCTGGTCCGGTTCGATGTTCGAGTACCTGATGCCGTCACTGGTGATGCGCGCGCCGTCCGGCAGCCTGCTGGAGCAGACCAACCGCCTGGTGGTCGCCCGCCAGATGGCTTACGGCGAGGCGTTGGGCATTCCCTGGGGCATTTCCGAGTCGGCTTATAACGCCCGCGATATGGAGCTGACCTACCAATACTCGAACTTCGGCGTGCCGGGTCTGGGCCTCAAACGCGGCTTATCCGCCAACCGAGTGATTGCCCCTTACGCCACCGGCCTGGCCACCATGGTCGACCCGCAAGGCGCGCTGGCCAACTACCAGCGCCTGGCACAGATGGGCGCATTGGGTCGTTATGGCTTTTATGAGGCGCTGGATTTCACCCGCACGCGCCTGCCGGATGACCAGCCATTCGCCATCGTCGGCAATTTTATGGCCCACCACCAGGGCATGAGCATCGTGGCGATTGCCAACACCCTGCATGACGGTCAGATGCGCGCGCGCTTCCACCGTGAGCCGATGATTCAAGCCTGCGAGCTGCTGTTGCAGGAGCGCATGCCGCGCAATGTCGCGGTCGCCCATCCACGTGCCGAAGAGGTCAGCGACTGTGCCGCCGAGGCGGACTGCGCGCGGCACAACGAACGCCGGCTGAATCACTTCAACGGCAATCCGCCGGTCACCCACTTGCTCAGCAATAGCCGCTACAGCGTCATGCTTACCACCAGCGGCGCGGGTTACAGCCGCTGGCGCGATATCGCCATTACCCGCTGGCAGGAGGACAGCACGCGCGACCAGCACGGTTCGTTCATCTTTCTCTGGGACACGCAAAACGACAGCCACTGGTCCTTCGGCGCGCAACCCAGCAGCAACATGCCCTACAACGAAGTGGTATTTGCCGAAGATTACGCCAGCTACAGCCGCCAGGACGGCAGCCTGAGCACCACCCTGGAAGTGCTGGTCTCCGGCGAGGATGACGGTGAAGTGCGCCGCGTATCGCTGACCAACAGCGGCCGCGTGGCCCGCGAAATCGAGCTGACCTCCTACGCCGAACTGGTACTGGCCAGCGCCGCCAGTGATAACGCCCACCCGGCGTTCTCCAAGCTGTTTGTGGTCACCGAATACCTGCCGGCCTTTGCCGCCCTGATTGCCACCCGCCGCCCACGCAGCGCCAGCGAACAGCCGATTTGGGCCGCACACTTTGCCGTGACCGAAGGTGAACTGAGCGCCGAGCCACAGTACGAGTCCGACCGCGCGCAGTTCCTTGGGCGCAGCTGTGCGCTGCATGCGGCGGCGGTCATTCGCCAGGGCCAAAGCCTGTCCAATAGCACCGGCACTGTGCTCGACCCGATCTTCTCGCTGCGTCAACGCCTGCTGATCGCACCGGGGAAAATCGCCCGCGTGGCGTTCTGGACAGTGGTGGCCGCCTCGCGTGAGGAGCTGCTCGACATGATCGACAAGCACCATGACCGCAGCGCCTTTGAACGGGCGAAAACCCTGGCCTGGACCCAAGCTCAGGTGGAGCTACGCCACCTCGGCATGCTCCCCGCCGAAGCCGCTGACTTTCAGCGCCTGGCAGCGCCCATCCTGTATGCCGACGCGCGCTTCCGTGCGCCACCAGCCAGCCTGCTACGCGGCCTTGGCAGCCAGGCCGGGTTGTGGTCACAGGGAATTTCCGGCGACCTGCCGATTGTCTTGCTGCGCATCAGCGATGCCGAGGACATCGTCCAAGTGCGGCAGCTGCTACGTGCCCACGAATACTGGCGGATGAAGCGCCTGGCGGTGGACTTGGTCATCGTTAACGAGCATGTGTCCTCCTACCTACAGGATTTGCAGATCGCCATCGAAACCGCCGTGCGCAGCTGCCAGTTGCGCCCGCGCTTTGCCGCCGAACTGGCACAAGGCTCGGTGTTTGTGCTGCGCGCCGATCTACTCAGCGGCGAATTCCGCGAGCGCCTGCACGCCGTCGCACGGGTGGTGCTGTTGGCCCATCGCGGGCTGATTGCCGAACAACTGGCGCGGATTCAACCCGTCACCCAGCCGGCGGCGGCCAGCGCCGGCAGCCATAGCGCCCAACACATCACTGCGCGCAGCCCGCAGCCACCGCCCTATGAGCTGGAGTTTGCCAATGGCTTGGGCGGCTTCGACCTGGATGGCCGCGAATACGTGGTGCATCTACATGCGTGGAGTAACACCCCGGCACCCTGGATCAATGTGATCGCCAACCCGCTGTTCGGATTTCAGGCCTCGGCCGAAGGCAGCGGCTACACCTGGGCCGAAAACAGCCGGGAAAACCAGCTCACGCCGTGGTCCAACGACCCGGTCAGCGACCCACCCGGCGAAGCCCTGTATGTGCGCGACGAGGACAGCCTGGCGTTGTTCAGCCCCACCGCCCAGCCGCTGCGCGACAGCGGTCACTATGAAGCCCGCCATGGTTTTGGCTACAGCCACTTCAGCTACCAGGCCGGCGGTATTGCCATGGAACTGCTGTAATACGTGCCGCTGGATGACCCGATCAAGATTTCCCGGCTAACCCTGCGCAACCTCTCCGACCGGCCACGGCGCTTGAGCGTTAGCGCCTATGCCGAATGGGTGCTGGGCACCACGCGCGCGGCCAGCGCGCCGTATATCGTCAGCCGGCAAGCCCCCGCCACCGGGGCCATTCTGGCGCGTAATCCGTGGGCTATCGCCTTCGCCGGGCGCAGCGCCTTCACGGACCTGGGCGGCCGACAAAGCAGTTGGACGGGTGATCGCTGCGAGTTTATCGGGCGTAACGGCAGCCTCGCGCAGCCGGCCGCCCTCAACCGCCTGGAACCTCTGAGCGGCAGCCTGGGCGCGGGACTCGACCCTTGCGCAGCGCTACAGTGCCAGCTGGAACTGCAGCCGGGCGAAAGTGCCGAAGTGCTTTGGCTGCTCGGCCAGGGCAGCAGCGATCAGCACGCCAGTACGCTAGTGGCGCACTACCGTCAGGTCGATCTAGATGCCGAGTTGGCCAAGGTGCAGATGCACTGGCAGAACGTCCTCGGTGCCGTGCAGGTGCAGACGCCCAGCCGCGCCATGGACATCATGCTTAACGGCTGGCTGCTCTATCAAACCCTCGCGTGTCGCGTTTGGGCGCGCTCGGCGTTCTACCAGGACAGCGGCGCCTATGGTTTTCGCGACCAGTTGCAGGACGGCATGGCCCTGACCTTCGCCAACCCGGCCATGACCCGCACGCATATCCTGCGCGCGGCCAGCCGCCAGTTTATCGAAGGTGATGTGCAGCATTGGTGGCTGCCGCATTCCGGCCAGGGTGTGCGCACGCGTATCTCCGATGACCGCGTGTGGCTGGCCTACGCCACCGCCCAATACATCCAGGGCACGGCCGACACGGCAATTCTCGATGAGCAACTGGACTTTCTGGAAGGCCCGCTGCTGGCGGCTGGCGAGCATGATGCGTTCTTCCTGCCGATGCAGGCCGATGCGCCTGCCTCATTGTTCGAGCACTGCGCTCGTGGTCTTGACCAGTGCCTGCAACTAACCGGCGAGCTGGGTATGCCGCTGATGGGCGGCGGTGACTGGAACGACGGCATGAACCGCGTTGGCGAGCACGGCAAAGGCGAAAGCGTTTGGCTGGGCTGGTTGCTGCTGCGCACCATCGCCCTGTTCGCGCCCTATGCCGAAGCCCATGACAGCATCCGCGCAGCGCGCTGGCGAGCGCATGCCGAGCAATTGCGCACGGCGTTGCAGGCGCATGCCTGGGACGGCCAGTGGTATCGCCGGGCGACCTTTGATGACGGCACCTGGCTCGGCTCGGCGCAGAACACGGAATGCCAGATCGACTCGATTGCCCAATCCTGGGCGGTGCTGTCCAACGGCAGCGATCCGCTGCGGGCCAACATGGCCATGGCCTCGTTGCAGCGCCAACTGGTGCGCGAGGAGGACGGCGTCGCCCTGCTGTTCACCCCGCCATTCGCCAAAACAGCGCTGGAGCCCGGCTATATCAAAGGCTACCCGCCAGGCCTGCGCGAGAACGGCGGGCAATACAGCCACGCGGCCATGTGGGCGATTCTGGCTTACTGCCAACTCGGCTCAGCCAACCAGGCGTTTGCCTTGTTTGATCTGGTCAACCCAATCAACCACGGCAGCAGCCCCGAAGCCTGCCAGCGTTACAAGGTCGAACCTTATGTACTGGCTGCTGACGTTTATGCGGTGGCACCGCACATCGGTCGCGGTGGCTGGACCTGGTACACCGGCGCGGCGGGATGGATGTACCGCGCCGGGGTCGAGGGCATTCTTGGCATCCGCCGCGAGGGTGACTGGCTGCTACTCAACCCGTGCATTCCGAGCGACTGGCCGAGCTTTAGCGCACAAATAACCCTGGGCGACAGCCACTACCAGATTCAGCTCAATAACCCCGCACAGCGCAGCCAGGGCATCCGCCAAGCCTGGCTGGACGAACAGCCAATCGACTGCGCACAAGGGCAACTGCGCCTAGCGCTGGATGGCAAAACGCATCAGTTGCGTGCCGAGCTATAACTCAGCCAACAGCTCGGCCAGTTCATCACAGCCACTCTGCACCGCCACTAAGGCGGCGGCGCAAATGGCTTGGTAACGCTGCAGAACCAGCTCGCCGGTGGCGGTGAGCTGGGTGCCACCGCCGTGCTTACCGCCGGCCAGGGTGCTGACCAGGGGATGTTTGAAGCTACGGTTCATGGTCTCCACCAACAACCAGGCACGCCGATAGGACATGCCCATGGCCCGCGCTGCAGCACTGATCGAGCCATGCTCGGCAATCGCCGCCAACAGCTCGGCCTTGCCGGGGCCGATGGCAATATCGCTGCCGTTATGCAGGCGGAGTTTCAGATCAAGACGGTACATGCGCTGACCACAACGAGGGATTCGCTGCGCAGCCTAACGCCTGCTTAACTCAGGCGAAAGCGCCAAGTAGGTAGGGTGGGTTAGGCGCAAACCGGGATCAGGCAAACACCATCGACGCTCAACGCGCCGTAACCCACCATGGCGATCTACCCGCAAACCGCAACGGTGGGTTACGCGGCGCTCTAATTGCGTAACGCTCCATTACCAGTTCCAGCGCCGCTAACCTGCGCGGCCCGACCCACCCTACAAAAGCGTCCTGCAACACAGTCTTGGTGCAGAGCTTTAAATACGGCCCATCAACAGCAGCACCACCAGCACAATCACCACTACGCCCAATCCGCCCGTAGGCCCGTAACCCCAGCTTCTGCTATGTGGCCAGGCCGGTATGGCACCGATCAGTATCAGCACGAGCACGATTAACAAAATAGTACCCAGGCTCATGGCGTTCTCCTTAATGAGTCATTGCAACACGCCGGAACAACAGGTGCCGAAATGACACCCAAGCGCCTCATCATGCTGCACGCCACAACAAGCCCTGTCGGTGCGCTATCGAACCGATGGGCGCGGCTCTATTCGGCTGCCAATGCGCCATCCACAATCTGCTGCGCTTCGCTGAAGATGCGCTGCAAGTGCGCTTCATCGCGGAAGCTTTCGGCGTAGATTTTGTAGATATCTTCAGTGCCAGACGGCCGCGCGGCGAACCAGCCGCCATCGCTGACTACCTTGATCCCGCCAATCGCCGCGCCGTTACCCGGAGCTTTGTCGAGCACCTGAGTGATGGCATCGCCGGCCAGTTCACGGCTGCTAATTTGCGCGGGCGAGAGTTTGCCCAAGGCCTTCTTCTGCGCAGGTGTTGCCGGCGCATCGACGCGGTCGGCGTAGATGCTGCCGAACTCCTCGTTCAGCCCCTGATACAGCTCGCCAGGGTCGCGCCCGGTAACGGCAGTCATTTCTGCGGAGAGCAGCGCCAGGGCAATGCCGTCCTTGTCGGTGGTCCAAACCCGGCCATCGCGGCGCAGGAAGGTCGCCCCGGCGCTTTCCTCACCACCAAAGCCCAAGGAGCCATCGAACAAACCGCTGGCAAACCATTTAAAGCCCACCGGCACTTCCTGCATCGGCCGGCCCAGGCGCTGGCTAACGCGGTCGATCATTGCGCTGCTGACCAGGGTTTTGCCAACGGCCGCTGTGGCACTCCACTGCGGACGGTGCTGGAACAGGTAATCAATCGCCACACTGAGAAAGTGGTTAGCCGGCAGCAGGCCGACGCTCGGCGCAACAATGCCGTGGCGGTCGTAGTCGGTATCGCAGGCAAAAGCGATGTCGTAACCGTTTTTCAGGCCGATCAGGCGCTGCATGGCATAGCTGGAGGACGGGTCCATGCGGATCTGTCCGTCCCAATCCAGGCTCATAAAGGCGAACTGTGGATCGATGGTCTGGCTCACCACCTCCAGATTAATGCCGTACTGCTCGGCAATCCGCCCCCAGTAATGCACGCCAGCACCGCCTAGCGGATCAACCCCCAAACGCAAGCCGGCAGCGCGAATCGGCGCGAAATCGATGACATTGCCCAGGTCATTCACATAACTGCTGAGGTAGTCGTATTCCTGCACATTGGCGGCCTGCCGCGCCTGCGCCAGCGGCATGCGCTTAACCTCACGCAAGCCACCTTCAAGCAAGGCATTGGCGCGGTTCTGCACCCAGGTAGTGATGTCGCTGTCGGCTGGGCCGCCATTGGTTGGGTTGTACTTGAAGCCGCCGCTGTCTGGCGGATTGTGCGACGGGGTGATGACGATGCCATCGGCCAAACCGCTGCTACGGCCCTGGTTGTGCACCAGAATGGCCTGGGAGATTGCCGGGGTTGGGGTGAACTCGCCACCGGCAGAAATCATCGTCTGCACGCCATTGGCCGCCAGCACTTCAATCGCGCTTTCCAACGCCGGCTGCGACAACGCATGGGTATCGGCGCCGATAAACAACGGCCCCGTGATGCCCTGGGCCGCGCGGTATTCACAAATCGCCTGGCTGATCGCCAGCACATGCGCCTCATTGAAACTGTACGTCAGCGAGCTACCGCGATGCCCAGAGGTGCCGAATGCCACCCGTTGGCTGGCGACGCTAAGGTCCGGCTGCAGGTCGTAATAGGCTGCCAACAACGCAGCAATATCGGTCAACGATGCAAGGGGGGCCGGCTTACCGGCCAAAGGATGGATACGCGGGCTCACAACAGACTCCAGATGGTTATGGACGGTGAAACGTGCACCAGTCTAACAGCCCTACCGCGCCTACCGGGCAGCCAATGGCCAAATGCCCGCTAGGTGCGGTAGCGCACCGACAGCGCCCCAGCAATCACTGAATCTGACGCTGCGCGTCATGCTTGCGCGCATAAGACGTGCTTGTGAGCAAACAAAGCGCCTGACGAAATGGAAATTGGTAGCAGTTGTCGACGTCGTGCCGCGGATCAACCGCGCCAGCTGGGCGTTGTGCGTTGAATAAAGACGCCTAGCAAACGTCCACTACTGTGGAGAAACCCCATGCACAGGCTCGGATACACCCGCACCAGCGTTCACCTCGGCATCTTTATCGTGGTGCTGCTCAGCGCTAACGCACAAGCGGGCGAGGTATTTGCCACCAAGGCGTTCATGACAGCCCCGCTACAGAGTGCGACGTATCATCGGGGCACAAGCAACAACCTGTACAAGGCGGCTTTACGGCCAGCGCTTGAGGGCCGACAAGAGCCCGCCGGCAGCGCTAGCAACCAGTGGATCACTGCGCCCGCAGAGGCATTTAGATCGACTGCGCCGCAGCCACCCAGGCTGCGTTTCTAACCGCGCACAGAGCACTTGAACTGCCATTAACGCCATATCGGCAACCGCGGCGCGGTAAAAACCTGCGCCAAAATCACGAGGACGTGTCGGCATATGGCTAATCACATTCTGCTTGTTACCAGTAACAACCACGATGCAGCGACCTTGGAGGAAGCGCTGCAGCGCGCGCAGGATGGTGCCTTCAGCATCGAATGGGTGACCCGCATGGCGCAGGCCAGGCAGCGATTGAAATCCCCACAAGCAGTGGCAGTAGATGCAATCCTGGTGGACCTGACGTTGACGGACAGCCATGGCCTGGCGACCTTTACCGAGTTGTTTGCCCTGGCGCCGGGCATTCCGATCATCACCCTCAGCGATCTCGATGCCGACCAACAGACCGCTGAAGCCATCTGCCATGGCGCGCAAGGTAGTTTGTCCAAAGGCCACCTCGGCAGTTCACTGGTGCCGCAAGCGCTGCGCAACGTCATCCTGCGCAAAACAGTAGAAGAGGCGCTATTTGTCGAGAAGGCGCGCCTGGCCATCACCCTCAACTCGATCAGCGACGCGGTGATCGGCACCGACCTGCAAGGTAACGTCGACTACCTCAATAGCGCGGCCGAGCAGATGACCGGCTGGCAACTCAAAGAGGCCCAGGGCGAACCGATCAACCGCGTCATGCGCCTGGTTAACGACCAAACCCGCGAGCCGGTGGCCAACCCCATCTTCAAGGTATTAGAGGACGACGCTTGCAAACTGCTGGCCTCGGGCACGGTGATGATTCGCCGTGACGGCAGCGAATCGGCCATCGAAGATTCCGCCGCGCCGATCCATGACTCCGCCGGACGTCTCAAAGGCGCGGTGATGGTTTTTCACGACATGACCGCCGCGCAAACCATGACCGAAAAGATGGCGCATCAGGCCCAGTACGACGCCCTGACCAACCTGCCCAACCGCACCCTGCTCAACGACCGCATCAACCAGGCCATAACCCTGGCCGAACGGCACAACAGCCAACTGACCGTGCTGTTTCTTGACCTCGACAACTTCAAATACATCAATGACTCGCTCGGCCATGACATCGGCGACCAGTTACTGCGAGGCGTGGCACAGCGCCTGAGTGAGTGCGTGCGCAGCTCAGATACGGTCAGCCGCCTCGGCGGAGACGAGTTCGTGGTGCTGCTCAGTGAAAGCCACTCGGCGGAGAACGCCGTGCACACCGCTGAAAAAATTCTCAGCGCACTGGCCGGTGCCTATGAGATTGCTCAGCAACACCTGCACATCACCGCCAGCATCGGCATCAGCACTTACCCCAACGACGCCGAGAATGCCCAGGACTTGATCAAGAATGCCGACACGGCGATGTACCAAGCCAAGGAAGAAGGCCGCAATAACTACCAATTTTTTCGCAGTGAAATGAACGTCCGCGCCGTCGAACGGCAAATGATTGAAGCGCACCTGCGCACGGCCATGGCTAACAGCGAGTTCATCATTCATTACCAACCCAAGATTGACCTGCACAGCGGCAGAATCACCAGCGCCGAAGCGCTCATCCGCTGGCAGCACCCCACTTGGGGGATGATTATGCCGGCTCGTTTTATCCCGGTTGCCGAGGCCTGTGGTCTGATTGTGCCGCTTGGGCGCTGGGTGCTGCTGCAAGCCTGCACCCAGGCTAAACGCTGGGAAAACTGTGGTTACTCACTGGACTCAGTGGGCGTGAACATCTCGGCCATGGAGTTTCGCCGTAAAGACTTTGTCGATAGCGTGGCCAACGCCCTGGCCATTACCGGGCTGCATCCCAACAACCTGCAACTGGAAATCACCGAGAGCGTGCTGATGCGCGACGCCCAAACCAGCGCCAGCATTCTGCAACAACTCAAGGCACTGGGCGTCGAGCTGGCCGTGGACGACTTTGGCACCGGCTATTCGAGCCTCAGCTACCTCAACCAATTCCCCATTGACGTACTGAAAATTGACCGCTCGTTCGTGCAGGACATCCGCAACAGTAACGGCATCATCGTCAGTGCCGTGATAGCTATGGGCAATAGCCTCAAACAACGGGTGATTGCCGGCATTGAAGAGGCCGAGCAACTGGATTTCCTGCGCGCCAACCACTGCGCCGAGGGACAGGGGTTTCTATTCAGCCACCCCGTCAGCGCAGAGAGTTTTGGCAACCTGCTGCGTAGCGGTATCAGTTCACCAATCACTACCCTGGCAAACAGCGCATAACTGCATAGCAGACCGTTGAAAAATGTAAGCAAGGCTAGAAGCCAAAGCCACGCTAGTTTTTCAACGGCCTACTAAAACTGCGCACGGTAATCGGCGACAAACAGCGCATAACACTCACAGGCCGTCTGCTCCAACCCCGCACGATCAAGAATGTTGATCTCGCCCCGGCTGTAACTGATCAAGCCACGCGCCTGCAAAGCAGCGGCGGCTATGGATACGCCGCTGCGACGCACGCCGAGCATGTCGGCGAGAAACTCATGGGTCAGGTGAAAGTGGTCGGCATGGGCGCGGTCATGGGTCATCAGCAGCCAGCGCGCCAAACGCGGCTCAATCTCATGAAAGTGGATACAGGCGGAGCTCTGTGACAACTGCGCCATCAGCACATACAGATAACGCTTGAGACTGCGCAACAACGCCGGGCTCTTTAGCAACTCCTGCTTGAACAAACCGCTACTGATACGCAAGGCACTACCGGAACCTTGCACGACTGCCCGCATGGGTGCCCGGCTGATGCCCAGCGCCAGGGTGGCGCCCAGCATGCCTTCACTGCCAATCAAACCCACTTCCAAGGGCTGATGCCCTTGTAGAGCAGTCACCTGCGAGATAAACCCACTCAACGGGAAATACACGTGGCGAATCGGTTGATTGGCCTCATGCAATACGTTGCCAAAAACCAGCTCCACCGACTCACAGCGATTGAGCAGCTGCTGGCGTTGCCTGCTCGGCAGCCCTTCAATCAGTCGGCTGAGGATATGCGGCGGTGCGTTAACAGACATTCACTTGTCCCGAGCACGGCGCTAGCCAAAAAATGGCACGACAACGGTGCTGACGCTATCGCCCCTGCAGTCTGCCCGAGTGACGGGCAACGCTCTGTGCGCTGCGGCACTCAAGCCTGGCGATCAGCGGTCAATGCACCAAATGCGTTTTTTTGTACGGCAGCAAACGGTCAGTTTCTTGCTTGACCACGGCGTAGCACTCGCAGCATAGGCGTTCGAGTTTTTCGCGATCGAGCACAGTGATCAGCCCACGGCTGTAGTCGATCACGCCAAGGCGATGCAGCTTGCCGGCGGCTTCAGTCACGCCCTCCCGGCGCACCCCAAGCATGTTGGCGATCAGCTCTTGAGTCATGGCCAATTGCTGCCCGCCAGACGATCTAGCGACAACAGCAACCAGCGGCACAGCTGTTGGTCAATCGTGTGATGGCGGTTGCACACCGCCGTCTGCGCCATCTGAGTAATCAGCGCCTGGCTGTAACGCAACATCAAATGCAACATCTCGCCATGTCGGTTGAATTCTTCTTTAAAGCGTTTACCGAGCACCCGATAGGCACTGCCGGCGCTTTGCACAATCGCCCGACTGGTGGTGCTTTCACCGCCCATAAACAGCGCTACGCCAATCACCCCATCGTTGCCCACCACGGAAATTTCCGCCGATGCGCCACTTTCCATCACGTACAGCAGGGAGACGATTGAATCGATCGGGAAATACACATGCCGCAAGGTGTCGCCCGACTCGTAGAGCACCATGCCAAGCGGCATGGCGACTAGCTCAAGGTGTGGTAACAAGCGCTCCAACACTTCGCAGGGCAATGCCGCAAGCAGGTGATTCTGCTGCGGGCTGGGTATTGCGGACATCACTGTCTCCTAATCTAGGGCCTGTGGACGATCTACGCGCGGTCGCGACAGAGCTCTGGACTGCATCGGGCAGCATAATCCAATCTGCTTTTTTATCTGTACGTTAGCGTACAGACAGGCCCGCGCTGAGCGGTTAGAACAAGACGACAATGCCCTTACTGCGCGGTCATAAAACTGCTAACAGCAGCATCAACAGGCATTTCCGGCTATCCTTGCCAGCCATTTTTATGCCCCAGGATGACCCCAATGAAAGCCCAGCTCGAAGAACTGATCAGCAAAATAAGCTCGGGCTGCATGCTGCCGGAAGAAATCTCGAACATCGCCGCTGAGGCCGCCCAGGCCTATGCCGACCCACAGGCCTTCCTCGCCGCCAATCCGGATATTAACTACGACGACAGTTTCCCGATTCCGCTGGGTGAATGGGTGGTGATTGGTAGCCTGCCGGAAACCGTGCTGTTTCAGGCCGATAGCTATGACGCACTGTTCCAGCAGATCGTTGAGTCGTTCGGCCCGCAAGTCAGCTTTGTGCTCAAGCCCAAGCAACTGCTGAAAACCGAGCCACTGAAAGCGCTAAACCGTATTCAGGTACAACTCTCCAGCCTGTCGCCAGAAACCCAAGGTTATGTACTACTGGACCTCAGCGAACCGCTGGATGACGAACTGCAAGCCGTGCTGGTGTACAGCACTGACTTGGCGCGGGTAATGGAACTGGCCGTTGAAGTGGGCATTTACGCCGCACCGGCCTATGAAGCCCTGAAGGCCGCGCAAAGCGAAGAATAAAGGCGAGCGCACAGCAGCGTATCAACGCTGCTGACGGCGCAACTCAGCGAGCTTGCTTGCCAGTTGATCAAGCTCAGCGCTCTGCCCACGCGGCAGGCGGCGCAACACCGCCTGACTCAAGCGCATTTGCTTGATAAAGCGCCGGCAATTCACGCACATGGCCAAGTGCATGCGCACTGACATGCGTTGGCGTAAGCGCAATTGACCATCGATAAACTCGCTGGAATACGCCACCAACTGCTTACAGCTCAACATTGCCCTGTCTCCTCAAAATGCTCCAAGGTGGCGAAAACCTTGAGGCGTGCGCGGTGCAGCAACACCCGCACATTAGAGAGAGAAACCTGCAGAAGATTACAAATGTCCTCTAACTCCAGCCCTTCGCGCTCACGCAAATGCAGCACGCTGCCCTGCATCTCGGACAGGCTGGCGAGGGTTTTCTCCAGGCACTCGCGCAATTCATCCTCAGTTAGCAGCGCATCGGGGGAATCGTGATGCCAGGCATGCGGCGCCAGCAACCAGTGGCCGTCGGCGCTGAAACGCTCGTCGCCGATAGTGCCGTGCGGTGAGGGAATATCGTCGAGCAGCACTTCGCGGCGGTTGCCTTTGCGGCGGGTTTTCGCGGTGTTGGCGGTAATGGTCAGCAGCCAGGTCTTCAGGCTCGAACGGCCTTGAAAACCATCAAGGTTGCGCACCACAGCCAGCCAGGCGTCCTGCACCACTTCATCGGCATTGCGGCTGCCGACAATGGCAAAAGCCACCGCACGCATCGCCCCCTGGTAAGTGGCGACCAACTCGCGGTAGGCCTTCTGCTCACCCGCTCGCAAGCGGGTGAGCAATGCCTGATCGGCCGGGTAATCCATCAATGCTTACGCAGGATCACGCTACCAATCGAATAACCGGCACCAAACGAGCTAAGCACGCCCAGAGCACCGCTCGGTAAGTCGTCCTGATTTTTATGCAGGGCGATCACCGAACCGGCCGAACTGGTGTTGGCGTAGGTGTCGAGAATAACCGGCGCTTCACCTGGCTCGGCATCACGGCCGAGCAGCTTGCGGGCGATCAGCAGGTTCATGTTGAGGTTGGCCTGGTGCAGCCAGAAGCGCTTCACATCCGCGACGTTGAGTTTATTTTCTGCCAGATGCGCGGCAATCAGCTCGGCAACCATCGGGCAAACGTCTTTGAACACCTTGCGGCCTTCCTGCATAAACAACTTGTCGCGCGCACCAATGCCCTCTTCCGCTGCGCGGTTGAGGAAGCCAAAGTTGTTGCGGATGTTGTTGCTGAACTGGGTGATCAGCTTGGTGCCGACGATATCGAACTGGTAGTTCGAGGTGGCCAGGTCGGCGCGCTCGATAATCACCGCCGTGGCCGCGTCACCGAAAATAAAGTGGCTGTCGCGGTCACGGAAATTCAGGTGACCGGTGCAGATTTCCGGGTTGACCATCAAAATCGCGCGGGCCTGGCCCAATTGCACACTGTTGGCGGCCATCTGAATGCCGAAGGTGGCCGAAGAACAGGCCACGTTCATGTCAAAGCCAAAACCCTGAATGCCCAACGCGGCTTGCACTTCAATCGCTACCGCCGGGTAAGCACGCTGCAGGTTGGAACAGGCAACAATCACCCCGTCGATATCGGCAGCGGTTTTGCCAGCACGCGCCAGTGCATCTTTAGCAGCGCCTACGGCCATTTCGCAGAGGATGCCCCAGTCTTCATTGCTGCGCTCGGGGATGCGCGGCGCCATGCGCTTGGGGTCAAGAATGCCGGCCTTGTCCATGACAAAGCGGCTCTTGATGCCGGAAGCCTTTTCGATAAAACCGCTGCTGGATTCACTCAGTGCTTCAATTTCACCGCCGGCGATAGCAACCGCGTTGTCGGCATTGAATTGCTGCACATAGGCGTTGAACGACTCAACCAACTCATCGTTGGAAATACTGTTTACCGGGGTATAGAGGCCGGTAGCGCTGATCACGACGTTATGCACAGTCATTCCTCTTGTTCTTCGCCGCAGGCAGCGGCCAGTTAGGCAATGCACCCAAGGTAGACCATGGGCAAAAAAAATCGGCTGATAGGTTCAGCAAACACGATCCATGCAACGTCCTGTTACGAACCACGGAGTTTGCCACAGCCAAGGGCTGTTCGTCCGCTCAGCACGTCAGGACATCTAAGACATGATGCAGACTATTGCGCCAAAGATACGTACAAGATCGCCTAAAACGCCACTCTCAGCGCCTCGGCGACCGATCGTTACGGGCTAAAACAGCCTGCCAATACGCACTAGCGCTGATTGTATGCCCACTCATGCACCTGCGCCCCTGACGGTAATCAAGGTTTTACCAAACGCCAACGAACGCTAATTGCTGGCGCACAGTGTCGGCTGAGACGCTGCCACGCAGAGCCAAGCTCAGGTGTAGCAATGGCCCATTCGTGCAATCGGTGCGGCAGGCTCCTTGACTATCCAGTCGCAGCATGAAAAAACAGCAGCACGCAGGCACCGCCCTGCACCCTCCTGCTTCCGGATACCCGTCTTATGGCTCTGCATACCTGGCTGCTATTTGTCACTGCGGTAACTGGACTGGCATTAACGCCTGGCCCCAACGGCCTGCTCGCGCTCAGCCACGGTGCACTGTATGGCCATCGCAAAACCCTGTTTACGGTATGCGGTGGCGTGATTGGTTTCACCCTGCTGATGGCCTTATCGATGCTCGGCATTGGCACCTTGCTGCAAGCCTCGGCGCAGGCGCTGATCATCCTCAAATGGCTCGGTGGCGCTTATTTGATCTGGCTGGGTATTCAACTCTGGCGCGCACCGCCCCTGCACCTTGCCATGGCCGAGAAAGCCGTCGACAGCAGTGGCTTTAAGCTGTTTCGCCAGGGGCTGCTATCGGCGCTGTCCAACCCAAAAGTGATCCTGTTTTTCGGCGCGTTTTTGCCGCAATTCCTCAACCCCAAAGCCGATATATGGCTGCAGTTCGCCATCATGGCCCTGACCTTTGCCGTGGTAGAAGGCGGCGTCGAGTACCTGCTTGCGCGTATGGCCCATCGCGTTCGCCCTTGGCTGCAACGCAGCGGTAAAGGCTTCAACCGCTGCTGCGGGGGGCTGTTTGCCTTAATGGGCGCCGCCCTGCCAATGACCCGCTAAACCGCAAAGGATCTGCCCTGGTGCCCAAGCTGTTGTCTGCCCTGCTGTTACTCACGCTGAGCAACGCATTATTCGCCGATGAGCGGGCGCTGCGCTTCGTGATAAACGACAGTTGGTCGATGCCCCTTGTGCGCATCGAACAAGGCCAGGCCGTAGAAGGCATTCTGGTTGACCTGCAACAACGCATGGCCGCCAAGGTTGGGCGCAAAGCAAAACTGCTGGTAATGCCAAGCATGCGGGTACAACACGCCCTGGATACTGGCGAAATTGATGTGCGCTGCTTTGTCAGCCCGAACTGGCTCAACAATGGCCACTATCGCTATATATGGAGCCTGCCGTTTATGACCCAGCGCGATCTGCTGGTGGGCGTTAAACCCGAGAAGCTAGAGCCCGAACAACTGCTGCATGAGCGTCTGGGCACCGTACTGGGCTTCACCTACCCACGCCTGGACCCGCTATTTCGCAGCGGGCAGATCACCCGTGAAGATGCCCGCACCCAAGACTTGGTATTACGCAAACTAAGTGCCCGCCGCTACCACCACGCCATCAGCAATGAACTCTCACTGCAGTGGTTCAACCGCAACCAAGCGCCTAATAAAAAACTCTACAGCCTCAGTGAGCTAGCCTCCGACCCGGTTGCCTGCATCGTCCGCGACGCACCGGATGTACCGACCATGGCCCTGCTGCGCGCCATGGTGCAGATGAAACAAAACGGCGAGTTTGAAGCACTGCTTGCGCGCTATCGCTAAGGCAAAAGGCTCACACCCAGCCACTTAAACTACGTCTTTGACGTTAAGTACCAGACGAATACCACGCAGCCCCTGATCGCGCTCACGCTGCAAGGCATAACTAGCCAATTCGGCCATAGCCCGGCGGTGTATATACGCCAAGCTATCGATCAGCTCGGAGCTATGCCGAAGGAACTCAACAGGCTCACCAGCCTGAGCATTCAGCCGTGGACAGCGCAGCCGCAGATAACCGCCCAGGGTTGTGCCATCGAGCAACGTCTGCGGAATCTGATCAGTCGTTTTTAGCAAGCGCAATGCCAAATCCTGATACCGCGACAAGGCATCCTGACTCAAACGCTCAGCCAGGCTGTCGGGATTCTGCTGATAAGCACTCAACAAGTGCTCGGCCAACTCACGAGCCTCCAACAGACGCGCATAGTCGCCATACAGTTTGCTCATGTGCAGCGCCAAACGGGCTGTTTCACGCACCGCCGTAACCGCCCCCGCCAGACTCAGTTCCAGACGCCGCCGATACAACGAAGCAGCCTGCAGTAACTGCAACTGTGCCGGGGTCTGGCCTGCGTCAATCTGCCGATATAACGGCAAGTGCTTACTGGCATCAAACGCTTCGTTATCACTGAGTCGTGAGGTCACACCATTGCGCTGTAACTCACCGCACCAGGCCAGCGCCACACGCTGCTGCTCCTGCGCCTCAGCCTGTGTCCAAGCCTGGGTGATCTCCGGCGAAAGACGCCGCAACTCGTCAATCACAGCCTGCCAGCCCAGCTCGGCATGGGCCGCCTGGACCGGCTGGTGCAGCGCCAACCAGGGCAGATTACGCCATTGCCTGCCCGTCCACTCCCAAAGCTGATCAAGCGCCTCTTCACGCTGAGCGCTGATCTGGAAGATCTGCTGGCTGTCCTGCAACTGCTGCTCGTCATACTCCAGGCCAAGCTCAGCGTAGTAAGCCTTGGTGACACGCTGGCAATGTTCCGAAAAGCGCTCGAATAGCACTGCCGCCGGGCGTGCGTCATGTAAGTAGCCGGGGGCACGCAAGGCTTCGCTGTGCTGAATGCGCGCCAGGTCGGCGGGATGAGTGTGCCAGTAACGCGTATCGCTCTCTTCGAGGCCCTGCTCCAACTGCTGCAGAGTGGCCTTGCTTATGGCGGCGGTTTTTTCTGCAGTGGCCTGCGGCATATCGCGCAGTAAACGACGCTCACGCCAAGTACGGGCATTCTGCTGATCCACTTGCCCCCAGGCCCAGAACAGCGAACGCAATTGCAAGGCACTACCACGAAACGCCGCACTCCCCGCCAGCAGACTCTCGTAACGATCAGCATCGAATTCCATCTGTCGCGACAAGGAGCGGGAAAGGCGGAAACTCAGCCAGAAACAACCACGCATCAACAGCCGCGATAATTCGATACCTTGCTGGGCCGCCCAAATAGCCAGCTGCAGAATCCACCATGGATCCTCGTCCAGCCATTCCTGTAAGCGATCGTCCCAGGGGTCGCGACTGTTGCCACGCACTTCCAGCCAAGCATTGACCGAGTTGACCAGAAAGTTGCAGCGCATGCCCAGACGCTGGGCAAAGTGGCCAAACTCATGGCCAAGCACGCCGACAAACTGCTGCACACTCATCCCGGCAACCAGCGGCATACCAATAGTCAGCACCTTACGGCCCGAGAAGAACCCACTCCAGCCATTCTCGAAATGCACGCTGGCATTCACTTCATTAGATAACTCCACCGCGACGGGCGGGCGCAGACCAATCGCCTGGCACAACTGGACGATCACTTGCTGCAAACGTGGCTCACTGGCCAGATCCAGCTGTAGGGGCTTATCACCACGCTGGCTAGGCAGAAAGAATGGCCGAGCCATAAACAGCAGCAGAATGCCGCCGCTAATAGCCGGCACGCCGTAGATACAGAGCAGCAGCCAGATATTACGTAAGCCACCGAGGTATTCGTGAATATGCGTCAGGTACCAGGCCAGCCCTACGCCGAGGCCGATCACCAGCCCCGCATAAAGCACGGGTACCAACAGGCAACAGAGGGTGACCAGAAACAGCTGCAAGGCATACGCAGCGCTGGGACGAGCGCGTTTCAGCCCCTTTTTGGCTAACTCCTGCAGAACCGTCAGAGGATCGGCCACCACTGTCGCATCAACGTCCTCGATCACCACGGCAAGCCCAGCCTGCTGCAAACGACGACACCAACGCTCGGCACTGGAACGGTCCAAGCCACTCTTGACCACCCTACGGGCGGGTGGCAGTAAGGCCTGCACCTGAGTCGCGGAAAACTTCAGCTGCGTCTGTAGATGCTGAGCAATCTGCTCAGAGGTATACCCGGGCAATGCTTGCCCACTCAGCACAACGCGGAACGACACGGCGATCCCTCGCAACAACTGGAAAGTGGCGGCAGCTTAGCAAAGTGTGTAGCGGTAGCGGCAGGCCACACACCGCTCACGTCAGCGACATCTGTGCCGCCTCTGAACCGGCTTCACGCTCACCGGATATAGCCTGAAGACTCGCCGCTTGCGGCTGGCCATCCCATACCTGTAACGGCCGGTTTGCACCGGTCATCAACCAGCCACTGCGCCCACCTACCAAGGTGCTGACGGCATGCGCACGGCCCAGCGGGTTGTGCCGCGCCAGCATTAGCACGCCGTCACGTAGCAAGGCCAGGCTGCGGCTATGGGATTGGAACAGCGGCGTGAGCAGGCGGCTTGCCTGGCGGTAGTAGCGCAGGTGGTCACGTCGGCTGCTGGCGTAGGCGGCAAATACCGTGGGCCAGTCGCCGTCAGTCCGCGCGCGTTGCTCGGCAACCGCAGCAGATAACGCCGCCGCATCCACCAGCGCCATGTTCGCACCCTGGCCCAGTTGCGGGCTCATGGCGTGGGCGCAGTCGCCAATGGCGATTACCCGGCCATCGTGCCAGCGCTGCATGCGCACATCAGCATACACCGCCTGGCTCAATTGTTCAGGCTGCTCGATCAGTTCAACAAAGGGCTGCGCAGCGCTGCCGGCCAATTGCAGCACCTGGGCTTTCCAGGCGGCCAACCCGGCTTCACGCCAGGCGGTAAACTGCGCCACCGGCAAGCTCCAGAACAGGCTACTCAGCGCCTGCTCGCGGCTCAGGTGAGTACGCCCGGTGGGCATGATGCCGAACATCTGTGCGCAGCCTCGATACCACTGGCGCAGGTCGCTGGAATCACCCTCAGGCGGAGTCGGCACAATGCTCCACAACGCACCCCACGGGTATGGCTGCAGCCACTGTTTGACCTGCATCTGGCCGCGCAAGGTCGAGCGCACGCCATCGGCCAGCACCAGCGCGCCGAACTCGCCGAATGGCTGCTCAGCTCCCTGCTCGTCCTGGCGATACAAATGCACATGGCTGCCATGTTGGCTGAAGCGGCTGATATGCACGCCGGTTTCAATCTGCACACCAGCGTGCCGCGCCGCATTGAGTAAGACTGTCAGCAGTACGCTGCGGTGAATGCCCATGCCGAAACTGCCAGGCTGCCAATGCGCGTAGCGGGTATCGAGAATCACCCGGCCATTGCACGAGGTGCCGTACAAGCGGCTGACTGCAGCCCCCAAACCGCTGCACTCGGCAAACAAATCCAGTTGCTGCAACACCGCCAGCCCTGAGGGCTGTAGTAACACCCCTGCACCGACGGGCTGCAATGTTGGCACCCGTTCCAGCAAGCGCACGCTGAAGCCCTGACGGGCGAGGAACAGCGCAGTGGCCAACCCCGCCGTACCAGCGCCAACAATGGCAATCGGCAATCCCTTCACGATCCGTCTCCGTTAATTAACCGAGCGGATTCTACCCTTGCCGCTTGCCCACGTGACCACACGCACAGCAGAGCGTGAGCGAGTGCTCAGCAACCTGATAATTGCCCCACCGATATCGCCCATGACGCGCCAGATGTACCAACGATGGCCCTGCTGCGCGCCATGATGCAGATAACATAAACCGGCGAACTCAAGAAATTGCTCGCACAATGCCGCTAATAACAACATCGCGCGCCGCACAAACACATGTGACTACCGCCGACCAAACATCACTGAAAGTCAGCCTCATGGCCTGCCAGTTAGAGTCGTGCAGCTACAGCACTTGAAAAACTGCCAGAGCGCGCAGAACTAGCGATACATAGATCAGTCGTAAGCAATAGCTGTGAGCCACGCCACAGCCAACAGCTGCCTTGCCTGACAGCTCACATCATTGATGGTTTGATAAGCACACTGACATTAATTTTCGCCCCAAGGAGTGGGCCACAACCATGCCGATACTCGCCCTGCTCGTTATCGCCTGCCAAGTTACCTGTGGGTTGCACGTTGTGCGCAGTGGACAGGAACGTTACTGGATCTACCTGATCATCGCCCTGCCTGGCCTAGGCTGCCTGATCTACTTCCTCGGCATCATGTTGCCCGACATGCTCGGCAGCTATAACGGACGTCGCACTATCAAGCGTCTACACGACAGCGTCGACCCCAAACGCCACCTGCGGGCGCTACGTGATGAACTGGAGATCCGCGACACCCGCGACACGCGCATCAACCTGGCCGATGAACTATTGCGCATCGGCCAGGCTGAAGAGGCCGCCACGCACTACCAGTCAGCACTGCGCGGGATTCACAGCGACGCGCCAGACATTCTGCTCGGTTTGGCCAAGGCCCGCTTTGCCAGTAACAACTTCACCGGCTGCCGGGAAAACCTCGAACATCTGATCAGCAAGAACCCCGACTTCCGCTCGGCCGAAGGTCACTTGCTCTATGCCCGCACACTCGAAGCCCTCGGCGAGACGCATAAGGCAGAAGAGGAATATCAGGCGCTAAGCAAGTACTACACGGGCCCCGAAGCGGTTTATCGCTATGCCGTGCTCCTGCGTCACATGGGCCGCCAGCGCGAAGCGCGCGAGCTGCAAGAGCAGATCCAAACCTACGCCCGTCGCGCCCCCAAGCACTACCGCACGCTGCATAAGGAATGGCTAGACCTTAGCCAGCAGGAGCTGCGCAGCCTGCAACAAGACTGAGCTAGCCTGATAGCCACCGGCCTTGAGCGTAGGTGGCTATCAGGCACCGGTACAGCGCGCGTTACGGAGTAACCGGCAGGATATCGAAACCCTTGCGGTTATCGCTGACGATGCGGAAATCCTGTTGCGAGCCAGGCTGTACCTTCACTGCCAGTTCGCGGCGCAAGCGTCCCTTGCCGCAGAGCGTGTCATCCATCTCATCGATGCCAATACTCAGCACCCGCGTACCGGCTGGCACCTGGAAGCGCACCTGCTCACCCACACCAATGCGCGCGGCCACCTTACGGTCGACCAAAACGGCCACATAGCAGCCGCTGCCCATCCCGCCAAAGTCGCGATTAATCAGCAACTCGCCACCCTGCCCCAATGCGTCCTGATAGCCCAGCAAACGTTCAGCTGGCACTGGTTTGACATGTTCAGGCGTGGCTTTCCAGGACGAGCAGCCGGCCAACAGTAACAGCGGTAAAACAGCACAAATCAATCGCATGGGAGCCCTCCATGGGCGTGTGTAACGACTAAAAGGAAGTAGCTTCTACTGGGCACCACTCTGAAGCCAAAAACTCCACTCAATAACCCAGCCAGCATGTGGCTCAGTTAGCGATACGTTGCAGCAGACGCGCCTGTAACGCCGCCAGCTCTGTGGGTTCTGCCTTTCCGGCAGCATGCATAGCGAGCGCCTCACCCTCGTAACGCGGCACGATATGCACGTGAATATGGAACACCGTCTGCCCGGCCGGTGCGCCATTAAACTGCGCCACCTGCACACCCGCTGGCTCCAGCTCAGCCACCAACACGCCGGTGAGTTTCTGCACCACGGCCATCACCTTGCTCAGGCTGTCGGCGTCAATCTCTAAAATATTGCGTGCCGCTGCACGCTTGGGGATCACCAGCGTATGGCCGTAGGCCTGCGGGAACACATCGAGGAAGGCCAGTACGTCCTCATCCTCGTACAACTTGTAGCAAGGCGCATCTCCGCGAATGATCTGGGCAAAGATGTTCTGTGGGTCGTAATCGCCGTAGAGGCTCATCTGGAAACTCCGCTGGTGAAAGATAAACGCATGGTGCGAACCATACCGGCTTCTACCCCACCTGGTAAAAGCCTGCGTGCGGCGCCTCTCTCAGTAACCGCCAACTAAAACGCTGGCAACGCTGAGCGCTCACACCTCAGAGCAGAAATCGCTATCCTTAATAAAACCTTAAGCGGCGACATGTTGACTAGACATAAGAATCTCTGCAGATACGGCCACCACGTTCGCGTTTTGCCCACACCTGCAGAGTAAAAAGGATGCGCTATGTCGGAACCACTGGAAAGTAACGAGCACCACCGGCGCAGGGTGCTCAAAGCACTGCTCTGGACCACCTTGGTTGGCGGGATATTTTTCGGCATTCTGAATATATTCAATGGCGTCTGGATGCTGTCTGCGCTCGAAGGCTTCTACGCCTGCGTCTCGCTGGCATTGCTACGCATCGTTGACCGCACGCCGCGCCTGCGTTTTTGGACACTGGTTTACCTGCTGCCATTCTTCAGCATCATGATGGCTGCACTATTGCTGACCAAGACCAGCTACACGGTGTTCGCCTGGATCCAGACCATCCCCATCATCTGCTACCTGATGCTCGGCCTGCGCATTGGCTCACGGGTGGCAGCGGTATTCGTCATCCTCGGCCTGGTGGCCTTCAACTACCGTTTCACCGGCCACAACTCGATAACCGACATTTTGGTGATATCCAATGTCGCCCTGGCCAGCCTGGCCATGATGCTCTTCTCGCATATCTACGAACGCAGCCGCATGGACAACGAGCGCCGCCTGCTAGAACTGGCCAGCACCGACAGCCTCACCGGCCTGGCCAATCGCATGAAGCTGAGCGAGGTGTTCGCCCGCGAACAGGCTCACGCGCAACGCAACGCGACACCACTGGCGCTGATCTTTATCGACATTGATCACTTCAAATACATCAATGACCAGCATGGCCACGACACCGGTGATAAAGCGTTATGCCACCTGGGACACGTACTGAACGAACGGTTACGTAGCACCGATATGCTATGCCGCTTGGGCGGCGAGGAGTTTGCCGTCCTGCTCCCCAACACCTCACCCAAGCAAGCCGCCGAGTTGGCCGAAAGCCTGCGTCTGCGCCTGCAGGACTCGCCCCTGCAGCTCGGGGAAATACGTCTGACAATGACCCTCAGCGCGGGGGTTGCCTACCTCGGCCGCGATGGCAAGAGCCTCGACGACCTGATGCGTGCCGCTGATAGGCGCACCTATATGGCCAAACGCAATGGCCGCAATCAGGTGGTGAGTAGCGATGAACTGACGGCGGACAACCACGTCTGATAATTGCACCCAAGCGACATCCTGCATCTCAGCACTGACTGCCCCCTGACCAAACGACTAATCACCGTTATCCTGCGTCTTCAATCCGCGAATCCGGAGCGCCCATGTCAGACCTTTCTGCTTACCCGATAACCCACAAGTGGCCGGCCCAGCACCCCGAGCGCCTGCAGCTGTATTCACTGCCCACGCCCAACGGCGTAAAAGCCTCGATCATGCTCGAAGAAATCGGCCTGCCCTACGAGGCGCACCTGGTCAGCTTCGACAGCAACGACCAGCTCAGCAGTGAATTTCTCTCGCTCAACCCCAACAATAAGATTCCCGCCATCCTTGACCCCAATGGCCCAGATGGCGTGCCCTTGGCATTGTTCGAGTCCGGCGCGATCCTGATTTACCTGGCGGAAAAAACCGGTCAATTTCTCTCCAAGGACGCCGCTACGCGCTATGAAACCCTGCAGTGGCTGATGTGGCAGATGGGCGGTATCGGCCCAATGTTCGGCCAACTTGGTTTCTTCCATAAGTTCGCCGGCAAGGAATTCCCGGACAAGCGCCCGCGCGACCGTTACGTCGCCGAATCGCAACGCCTGCTCGGCGTACTTGATAAGCGCTTGCAAGGCCGCGCCTGGATCATGGGCGACGATTACAGCATCGCCGATATCGCCACCTTCCCTTGGGTGAGAAACCTAGTGGGCTTCTATGAAGCCGGCGAACTGGTGGAGTTCGAGCGTTTCAGCAATGTGCAGCGAGTCCTGCAAGCATTTGTCGAACGCCCTGCGGTAGTTAAAGGGCTGGCGACACCAGCTCGCGGCTAACTTACAGCACCAGCGCCCCCATACAGTGCCACGAGAGTTTTTATGAATAACCACCTCCAACAGCCAGCGGTGACAGCATGATCGAGGTAACCGAGGTTTCCATTGCCGAACTGCGCGCTGCGCTCGAAACCGGCCAAACCACAGCAGTTGAGCTGGTGCTCGCCTATCTTGCGCGCATAGACGCCTACGACGGTGCCGAAACACCGACCAAACTCAACGCCGTAGTGGTCCGTAACCCCGACGCGCTCAAGGAAGCACTGGCATCCGATGAGCGCCGCGCCCGTGGTCAGTGCCTCGGCCCGCTCGACGGCATTCCTTACACCGCCAAAGACAGCTACCTGGTCAAGGGGCTTACCGCTGCGTCCGGCAGCCCTGCCTTCAAAGACCTGACGGCCTACCGCGACGCCTTCACCATTGAACGCCTACGCGGCGCCGGGGCCATTTGCCTAGGTAAAACCAACATGCCGCCCATGGCCAACGGCGGCATGCAGCGCGGCGTCTATGGCCGCGCGGAAAGCCCGTACAACGCCGACTACCTCACCGCGCCCTTCGCCTCCGGTTCCTCCAACGGTGCCGGCACAGCCACTGCCGCCAGCTTTGCCGCGTTTGGCCTGGCCGAAGAAACCTGGTCGAGCGGACGTGGCCCGGCCTCGAACAACGGTTTGTGCGCCTATACGCCGTCACGCGGAGTGATTTCGGTACGCGGCAACTGGCCGCTAACGCCGACCATGGACGTGGTCGTGCCTTACGCCCGCACCATGGCCGACCTGCTCGAAGTGCTCGACGTGGTGGTCGCCGAAGACCCGGACAGCCGTGGCGACCTCTGGCGCCTGCAACCCTGGGTAGCCATTCCCAAACCATCCGAGGTGCGCCCAGCGGCCTATGCAGATCTCGCC
Organism: Pseudomonas sp.; assembly: GCF_046581935.1. Classification (GTDB taxonomy): domain Bacteria; phylum Pseudomonadota; class Gammaproteobacteria; order Pseudomonadales; family Pseudomonadaceae; genus Aquipseudomonas. Next base: position 21,027 of record NZ_JAYGFK010000018.1, on the reverse strand, counting down.
GCCAAGGCCGATGCCCTGGCCGGCAAACGCTTTGGCGTGCCACGTATGTTTATCAACAAGGATAAAGAGGCGGGTACTAGCGAGAAGCCTGGCATCGGCGGCCCAACCGGCCAGCGCATCCACACCCGCGACTCAGTGATCGACCTGTGGGAAGGCGCACGCAAGGCGCTGGAAGCCGCCGGTGCCGAAGTCGTCGAAGTCGACTTCCCACTGGTGTCCAACTGCGAAGGCGACCGTCCCGGCGCATCGACTGTGTTCAACCGTGGCATCGTCACCCCGGAATTCCTCCACCAAGAACTCTGGGACCTGTCAGCCTGGGCGTTTGACGACTTCCTGCGCGCCAACGGCGACCCCACGCTCAACCGCCTGGCCGACGTCGACGGCCCACAGATCTTCCCCCACGACCCAGGCACCTTGCCCAACCGCGAGGACGATCTGGCCGCCGGCATGGATGAATACGTGCGCATGGCCGAACGCGGCATCACGCCGTGGCACGAGATCCCCACCCTACCCGACGGCCTGCGCGGCCTGGAGCAAACCCGCAAGCTCGACCTGGAAGACTGGATGGACCAGCTCGGCCTCGATGCCGTGCTGTTCCCCACCGTCGCCGACGTCGGCCCGGCGGATGCAGATGTAAACCCGGCATCGGCAGATATCGCCTGGAGCAACGGCGTCTGGGTAGCCAACGGCAACCTGGCGATCCGTCACCTCGGTGTGCCCACCGTCACCGTGCCGATGGGCGCGATGGCCGATATCGGCATGCCCGTAGGCCTGACCTTCGCCGGCCGCGCCTACGACGACTCTGCCCTGCTGCGCTTTGCCGCCGCCTTCGAGTCAACCGGTTCGAAGCGTTTGGTGCCGCCGCGTACGCCGCCACTGCCGCGCGACTGAAAGCAAAACGGGATTGCCGCGCAAGGCGTCAATCCCGTTTAAGTACTGCCTAAAGTAACTATTTAGCCAACTTTAAAACGGCTGCGGCACATAGCTTAAGCGCGGCACGTCCAAAACATACGGATACCCCCGCGCTTCAGACCAGAAAGGTCATTACCAAGTTAAACATCATCGCCGCGACAAAGCCGAGAGGCGCTGCACGGAACAGCAATTGCGAGAACAGCGTCGTGCGGCTCTTCTCATCCGCACAAGAACCGAGCATCAGACTGCCGCCCGAGGAGAACGGGGAAATCGACGTGGCTTGAGCCCCCACCACGATGGCGACAAAAATCACCAGTGGATCAATCGACATGCTCGCGGCCAACGCAGGCACCATGGGGAACAGCGCGGGGGTAACAACGCCTACGGTGCTAGCAAAGACCGACATCAGCGCGGCAACCACACCGAACACCAGCGGCACCAGCAACGCCGGAATATTACCGCTGATCCATGAGGCCAGTGCATCGATGGTGCCCGCCTTGATGGCAATGGAGATCAACATACCAACCCCGCAGATCATGATCAGCGTGCCCCACGGCAAGGAAGCAATGGCTTTGCGCTCGTCACCCAATTTGAGCAGCAGGGCGATCACCGAGAACACGCTGGCAATCAGGCCGATATCCACCTTGGCATTGATGAACTTGATCGTCGCGCTATCGGGAAAGGCGATCAGCGCCAACGGAGCGGCCAGCACAATCAGCATCATCAACACGGTCAGCAGCAACGTAAGCTTTTGCTCACGGTTGAAAGCTTCCGGCAGGTCGGCATTAATCACCGCCTCTTTAAGGGTCCGACCATGGCCAGCCAGGAAGACGAAAGCGGAAATGACCAATAGCGGAACGACCACGGTGCTGGCAAATATCACCAGACCGTTGATAAACGCCTGGTTATCGGAAACACCGGCACTGGTCATCAGGCTGCGGAAAATAATCCCGCTCTGGCTGGAAACAAAGTTCGCTCCACCCAGCGCACCATAGTTCACGGCCATGCCACCAAGAATCAAGCTCATGCCAGTACGCTGACACAGTAGCAAGGTCAGTGGAGCCATGAACGCCAGAACGGTGTAATAACCGGCCCCCATCGCAGCAATAACCCCAGAAGTCAGAAACACAGCATAGGGCAACAGATGCGGCACGCTGCGACAGCGATAAAGCAGGTGCCCGGCGAGCTTTTCCAGGGTGCCGTTGACCGTGGCAAAGCTGTAAAACAGGCACACCGAGAAGATCACAAAGAAGATCTTCAGCGGCCACATACCGATGATTTCGCTCGGGCTCAAACCCATGCCAAAGCAGCCGAGCAGATAGGCAAAAGCAATGGCGAACAAGCCAATGTTGATTTTCGTGGTGTAACCCAATGCGACCGCGAGGATGATCGCGGCGACGACGAGCAGGCTCATCATGGTGTGTGCTCCTTATTGTTGTTGTATCAGACGCTCAGCCCGCACAGGCGAAACCGAACAGTATTGCTGGATTGCTCACAAGAACCTCGCGGCGCTCGTCGGCATCGGGTAACAGCGCCTTGAACAGCGCAATTTGTGCGGCGTAATCGGTTTGCGATTCGAACTGCGTATTGGGCCAATCGCTGCCCCAAACAAAACGCCCAACACCACCACAGGCATTGCGCAGTCGCGCCAGCACCTCTGTAGCGCGGGCCAAATCAGACTGGCTGCGATAAGCCGCAGAGAGCTTGAGCCAGACCTTCCCGCCGCTGAGCGAATCGAAGAAGGCGGCATGCTGTTTATCGTCCAAGTCGATCGTCGGGCTCGGCAGACCGAAATGATCCACCACCACCGTCACACCCGACTCGAGAATCTGCGGCACGATCAGCGCTAAATCGGCAAAGCCACGCTGAATTTCCACCTGCCAGCCACGGCTTGCCAAGCGCTGGAACAGCGCCTGCCAATTGGCACCGGTATAGTCGCCCAGCTCCTTGCCGATCAGGTTCAGGCGCACGCCCACCACGCCAGCATCTGCCAAGGCATCGAGCTGCACATCGCTAACATCCGGGTCAACCACTGCAACGCCGCGTAGGCGCTCGGGGAAGCGCTGCAAGGCTTCAACCATGAAGTGATTGTCGGTACCGAGAAAGCTGGGCTGGATCAGCACGCCATGGGACAGGCCACAGCCATCAAGGTGAGCCAGATACTGCTCCACCCTTGCGTCGTAATCGGGGCTGTAACGCCGCCCGGCGACCATTGGTAGGTCCTGCAGAAAGATATGCGCGTGAGTGTCAATGCCGGAAATACCGGCGAATGGCATGGACATCAAGGGGCAATACCTCTGTCTGATTATTATTTGGGCCCGCGCTTAGGCGTGGTTATATTCCCGCAATACATTTAGTCATATAGATGAATATATGTCCATAGCGATAAATCTCCAGCGATATCCACACGGGTAGCAGTGGTAAAGTGACGGTCGTTCGAACAGCGGATTGAGGTTTATGAGCACGAGTCTTTTGGGGCACGACGAGCGCCTACCGCTCTATCAGCGGCTACGCGATGAGATGCTGGCGAAGATCGCTGCAGGTGAATGGCTGCCCGGCGAGGCTATCCCCACTGAAGCGGAGCTAACCCAGCAATACGGCGTGGCTGTAGGAACTGCGCGCAAGGCAGTAGACACCTTGGTCGCTGAGGGCTTACTGCTGCGCGCGCAAGGTCGCGGCACCTTTGTGCGGCGACCAAATTTCGATGGTTCTTTGTTTCGCTTCTTCCGCCAGGTCAGCAGCAGTGGCCAACCGCAAATCCCAGAGAGCCGCATACTGCTGTGCAAGCTGGAACAAGCCAGCGCGGCAGCCCGTACAGCACTACAACTCCAGAACAAGGAACGCTGCATATATCTGGAGCGCTTGCGCCTGATCGACGGCGCCCCGCTGTTTCACGAGCGCATCTGGTTACCCGCCTCACGCTTTGCAGCCCTGCAAGATGTCGCCCCAAGCGACTTCCCCGCGCTGCTCTATCCCTTTTACGAACAGCAGTGCGGTCAGCGCATCGCCTCCGCCCAGGAAACCCTCACCGTCTCGACAGCCGACAGTGCGCTGGCCAGCACACTCGGGGTAAACATAGGCAGCCCGGTAGTGGTCATAGAACGCACGGCCGTAGGCTACGACCGCAGCCCGCTGGAGTACCGCTTATCGTGCGCGGCAGCAGACAGCTTCCGCTACCAGGTGAGTATCAGCTGATTGTCGGCGTGACGGCCGATATCGTCATGCCCGCCGGCCCAACCTAAGACGGCCGCGCTTACGACGACTCGCTGAGCGAACCGAGATGGCTTAGGCCAGGCAAATTGAGCTAATTATCACGGGCCGAAAACAGTCAATAGCGCCCATCTGGCCAGTGTCACGACACAAATAATCTGGGCGCACTGAACGTGTCGCGCCTAAGGTGCAGCACCGACCGATATTTCATTGTCGAGGCGATACGAGTAGAGAGCGCTGTAAATCAGTTTTCAATCCAGAGCATTGTCTGAACCCTAATATGCGGATGACTGTCGAGCGGTTCCCATTCATCCAGGAAAGCAAACCCCTGCCTCAGATAGAAATTCGAGGCGCTTGCATTGTCGGTGGAGACCTCCAGATACACGCGATCAAAGCCTTTCTCCGTTGCGCGACTTTTCACCGCATCGACCAGCTGAGCGGCCACGCCAGAACCTCGTGCCGCGGGCTCAACCCACATCCCAATCAGGCTAAAGCGCTGCGCGCTACTGACTGTGGCACCCACCATTGCAACAGGTCGGTCTTGCTCGAAAGCCAGCCAGAATTCCGTTCTGGCTGATGAAGCTCGTTCTTTCCACTGTTCGTCACTGTATGCGGCGGCAGCTTGATGACTCACAGCAAACGCCGTTGGCGTGTCCAAAAGCGCGGCGAGTCGGACTTGCCTCAAGAGCATCCAGTCTTTTGTTTGCGTTGCTCGAATGCGCATTATCTTCCCTGAAAAATTAACGTAACCTCAACGTCTCACAAAAGTCGGAAGAAGTCGTTGGCCACCCCCGCCGTTCAACGGAAAGGTGCCTTCCCTTAACACCAGCGACACGACGCGTTCGCCTTCCGGAGCTGGGGGCTGAATATCACGGCCCAACGCGCCATTGCGCAACTCCATGCCGGCCATACAGAGCACACTGGACAGCAGGCCAACACACCCACGGCTTCCTCAATCACGCGCGGTTGCAGCAGCCGAGTACAGCGACCTACTGCACCGAGCAGAACAACGATCAGCTCAAGCGTAAGCCTGGATAAACAGCTCCACCGCCGCGGCGATGCGTGACTCACCCGTAGGCGTGCTGGTACCGGGGTCCAGGTTGCCGACCGCGAGCAGCAAGAATTGGCCGGCGCTGCGCCCAGGGTCGCGGCAGCGGGCAGATTGGCCGAGCGCTTTTTCCAGGTAGACCTGATACGGGTGATAGCGCTGTCGCCAGCGCTTTTGTGGCACCCAGTTGGAGCGCAGCAGAATATTTGTGAGTGCGAGAAATGCTGGATGCATGCTTTGCTGCAACAGCGCCTGGGCGACGGCTTCCAAACAACTGCGCAACTCGCCATTCACCGCGCATGGCAGCGACGGCTCCGGCAGCTCCTCCATCCAGTACTCGATAACGGTCCGAAACAGCTGGGCCTTGTCGCCGAAATGCGCATAGAGCGTCGCCTTGGTCACGCCGGCGGACTCTGCAACCATCTGCATGTTGGCAAGGTCGTGGCCGAACGCCGCGAATACATCACTCGCCGCCCACAACATCTCCCTCTGGCGTCTGCCACGACGGGAGTCTTCCCGTAGCCGCAGACTCATGACAGAGGCTGCCAACGGCGCAACAGCAGGCTGGCATTGACGCCACCAAAGCCAAAGCCGTTCGACAGGGCGTACTGGATCGGCATTGGCCGCGCATGCAGGCCAACCAGATCGAGACCGTTTGCCGCCTCATCAGGGTTGATAAGGTTCAACGTGGGCGGAACGATCTGGTCGCGTAGCGCCAGGACGGTGAAGATGGCCTCGACTCCGCCTGCAGCTCCCAGTAGATGGCCGGTGCTGGATTTGGTCGAGGTGATCGCCACGCCCGAGCCGGCCCCGAAAACCGCGCGAATGGCGGCCAGCTCGCCGCAGTCGCCCACTTGCGTGGAGGTCGCATGGGCATTGATATGCTGCACCTCACCCGCAGTAACACCGGCCTGACGCAACGCCTGCTCCATGGCCCGGCGCGCGCCGCTGCCATCCTCGGGGCCGGCAGTGAGGTGATAAGCATCAGCACTGGTGCCGTAACCGACCAGCTCCGCCAGTGGCTGTGCGCCGCGGGCCAACGCATGCTCCAGGGACTCGATCACCAACAGGCCGGCGCCCTCGGCCATGACGAAACCGTCCCGGTCACGGTCGAACGGGCGCGACGCTTGCTGAGGGTTGTCGTTGAAGCCTGTGGACAGCGCACGCGCCGCGGCAAAACTGCCGAGCGTAACGCGATGGATCGCCGCCTCGGTCCCGCCGCACACGGCAATATCCGCCTCGCCGCTGCGGATCAGCCGCGCTGCATCACCGATGGCTTGCGCACCGGCCGCGCAGGCGGTCACAGGCGCGCCGAGCGGCCCCTTGAAGCCGTGCCGGATCGACACATGCCCGGCCGCCATATTGGCGAGAAACGAAGGCGCAGTGAATGGCGAAAGCCGACGCGGCCCGCGTTCGTCGGTGGTGCGCACGGCCTCGGCAATGGCTCCGAAGCCGCCAACCCCGGAGGCAATGATGGTCGCAGTGCGCTGGCGCTGCTGCTCGTCTGTCGGCTGCCAAGCCGCCTGCGCCAGGGCTTCCTGGGCAGCAGCGAGGGCAAACTCGATAAAGCGATCCATTTTCTTGCGTTCCTTGGCACCGACGTATCGCTCCGGGTCGTAGCCGGCCTGCGGATCTTCTGCCACGCTGGGTACCCACCCGGCTACGCCGCAGCCGGTGCCTTCAGCAAGCTCGGCTGGCAGCGCACGAATGCCGGACTGCCCGGCCAACAAACGCGCCCAGACCGCCTCGGTGCCACAACCCAATGGCCCAACAAGGCCGGTACCCGTCACTACGATCCGCATGGTGTTTGCTCTATTCGTCGCCATATCTCATTCCTGGAGCAATGCCTATGGGGTGGACCCCAAAGGGTTCAGCCCAGCCCAAAGGTTTTGCGCAAACTCGCATCGACAGGACCTGCCGGCATAAAGCGGCGCAACTTGCTCAGCAGCGACGCCTGGCCCGTGGGGGTGCGACGCATGCTCCACTTGCTTAACGCTGCCTCGACAATGGTGCTGGCCACGCTTGCAGGCTCAGGGGCACATTTCACGTTGTTGACAATGGCGCTTGATGAAAGACCACGCTCGCGGTCATAGGCGGCGATGCTTGTAGCTGCCAGGGGCGCATTGATGTCCAGGTTGGTCCGGGTAAAAGACGGCTCGACCAGAGTGACCCGGATGCCGAACTGACGCACCTCGTGATCCAGGGTTTCAGACAACCCCTCCACGGCATGCTTGGAGGCCGAATAAAGGCCCATATACGGCGCGGGAAGAAAGCCGAGCACCGAACTGACGTTGACGATCCGTCCGCTACGCTGCGCGCGCATGTGCGGCAGTACCGCCTGGACCATGCGCAGAATGCCGAAGACATTGCTATCGAACAGCGCCACGGCCTCGCTGACTGCGGTTTCTTCCACCGCGCCGATCAGGGTCGTGCCCGCGTTATTGACGAGCACGTCAATGCGCTTGGCCTGGTCGATGATGGATTGGATGCCAAGACGAACAGAGGTTTCCTCGCGCACATCCATCTCGACCAACTCGACACCGGCCAATGGGCTGGCGTTAGCAATGCTGCGTACGCTGCCGAAAACCCGGCAACCCTGTTTGACAAATTGCTCCGCGGCGGCACGGCCGATGCCCGATGACACGCCGGTAACCAGAACAACGTTTGAATTCGACATAGCAGTTTCTCTCGGTTTAGATGAAATGAATGCGCTAGGGTCTGCCCGCCACAGACGCCTGTTTATGCGGGCTGCGCCTCCAGGGAGCGGCGGCTGCTATCGGGTTTGATCCGGAACCAGATGGAGTACATGGCCGGCAGGAACACCAGGGTCAGTACGGTTCCCGCCAGGGTGCCGCCGATCAGGGTGTAGGCAAGCGTTCCCCAGAACACCGAATGGGTCAGCGGAATAAACGCCAGAATCGCCGCCAATGCGGTGAGGATTACCGGGCGTGCACGCTGCACGGTGGCCTCGACCACGGCGCGGAACGGATCGAGACCGGCCTGTTCGTTGTGGTGGATCTGCCCGATCAGGATCAGCGTGTTGCGCATGAGGATGCCGGACAGCGCGATCAGCCCGACCAGCGCATTGATGCCGAACGGCTGCTGGAACAGGATCAGCGTCGGCACCACACCGATCAGCCCCAGCGGGCTGGTCAGGAAGACCATGATCATTGCGGAGATCGAGCGCACCTGCAGGATGATGATGATCAGCGTGACGGCCAGCATGATCGGGAACAGCGGCAACATGGCGACCATGGCCTTGCCCGACTCCTCGATGGAGCCCGCCTGCTCGATGCGATAACCGCTCGGTAGCGTCTCCATGATCACTTGCAACTGCTGGGTGATGGCCGTCGATACGTCTGGCGGTTGCAGACCTTCGGCGATATCGCCACGCACAGTGATGGTCGGCATACGGTCGCGCCAGCGCATGATCGGCTCTTCCATGCGCACCTCCACGGTGCCGACCTGCGACAACGGGATACGCTGGCCATCGGCACCGGCCAGGGTGAAGTCCATGACGCGGGTTGGATCGAAACGGATATCGCCGGCCGCCCGGGCCATCACCTGCACCGTGCGGATGTCTTCGCGCACGGCGGTGATCGGTACGCCGCTGAGCAGGAACTGCAACTGTTGTGCAACGGCGCTGGAAGTAAGCCCCACCGCCTGCAGACGATCCTGCTGCAGGTTGAAGTGCAGCGCAGGCACGCGGGTGCCCCAGTCGCTATTGACCGTGCGCATCAGCGGGCTGGCATCCAGCACCTGCTGCACCTCGGCGGCGATTTCACGCAGCCTGTCCGGGTTCGGGCCGGTGACGCGATAAGCAACCGGGTACGGCGAATACGGACCGAACACCAGCTGGCTGACGCGCACCTGCGCCTCGCTGGCCAGCCCCTCGGCAATCACCTGACGTAGCCGGTGCTTCAGTGCCTCGCGCGCTTCCTGGCTGTCGGTCCGCACGACAATCTTGGCAAACGAAGGATCAGGCAGCTCCGGCCCCATGGCCATGAAGAAGCGCGGCGCGCCCTGGCCGATGTAGGCGGTGACGATCTTGGCTTCTTCCTGCTGAGCCAGCCAGGCCTCGACTTTTTCCGCGGCGGCGCTGGTCTGGGTAATGGAGGTGCCGTAGGGCATCTGCACCTCGACCAGCACCTCGGGGCGGTCGGAGATGGGGAAGAACTGCTTCTTGACCAAGCCCATGCCGAGCACGGCCGCGACGAACAATCCGACCACCGAGCCGGCGACCAGCCACTTGCGGGCGATGACGCGGCCCAGCAGCCGACGAAAGCGGTTGTAGCGCGGGGTGTCGTAGATCGCGTCATGGCCGCCCTCGACCTTCTTGAAGCTGGGCAGCAGCTTGACGCCGAAGTAAGGCGTGAAGACTACCGCGACCAGCCAGGAAGCGATCAACGCGATACCGACGATCCAGAACATGTTGCTGGTGTACTCGCCAGCGGTGGAGCGGGCAAAACCGTTGGGCATGAAACCGACGGCGGTGACCAGGGTACCGGAGAGCATCGGCGCCGCCGTATGGCTCCAGGCATAGGCAGAGGCCTGCACGCGGTCGTAGCCCTCCTCCATCTTCACCACCATCATCTCGATGGCGATGATGGCGTCGTCCACCAGCAGGCCCAATGCCAGAATCAGCGAGCCCAGGGTGATGCGGTCGAAATTCTTGCCGCTGGCAGCCATCACCACGAAGACCATCGCCAGCGTCAGCGGCACTGCCACGGCGACCACGACACCGACGCGCCAGCCCATGCTGACGAAGCACACCAGCATGACCACCAACAGCGCGACGAAGAACTTGACCATAAACTCGTCAACCGACGAGGCGATGTTGACGGCCTGGTCCGTGACCTTGCTCAAGCTCATGCCCAGCGGCAGCTCGGCGTTGATCGCACTCACTTCACCGTTCAGCGCCTTGCCCAGGTCGAGCCCGTTCCAACCCTCGCGCATGACAATGCCGAGCAGCAGGGCCGGCTCGCCACCGTTGCGAATCAGGAAGGTCGCCGGGTCCTCATAGCCGCGCTTGACTGTGGCGACATCTGACAGTTTCAGGGTTCGGCCCTGGGCGATCACCGGCGTGTCGCGAATCTTCTGCAGCTCATCGAAGGCGCCGTCCAGGCGCAGGAACACGTCCGGGCCACGGGTTTCCACTGAGCCGGCCGGGGTCAGCGCGTTCTGCCCGTTGAGCGCGGCAAACACCTCCTGCGGGCCGATGCCCAGGGTGGCCAGGCGCTCGTGGGAGAACTCGACAAAGATGCGCTCGGCCTGCTCACCGATGATGTTGACCTTCTTCACCCCCGGCACGTGCAGCAGCCGTTGGCGCAACGTCTCGGCGTCGCGCACCAGGCGGCGCTGCGGCTCGCCCTTGGCCTTGAGTGCGAACAGAGCGAAGGTGACGTCGGAATATTCGTCGTTGACCAGCGGGCCGATCACCCCGGCGGGCAGCGTTTTCGCCTCATCGCTGATCTTCTTGCGGGCCTGGTAGAACTCCTCCGACACCTCAGAAGGCGGCGTGCTGTCGCGCAGCGACAAGGTGGTAAAGGCCAGGCCTGGTCGGGTGTAGGTCTCGCTACGGTCGTACCAGCGCAGTTCCTGCAGACGCTTTTCGATTTTCTCGGCGACCTGGTCCTGCATTTCCTGGGCGGTAGCACCGGGCCAGGCGGTGACGATGGTCATCACCTTGACCGTGAACGCGGGGTCCTCCGCACGACCCAATTTGAGAAACGCGATAATCCCCGCGAGCGAGATCAGGCAGACCAGAAACAGGGTGATAGAGCGCTCGCGTACAGCAAGCGCTGACAGGTTGAAACGCCCTTCGCTCATGGCCGGTCTCCCTCGGCCACCGCGACGGCGGCCTCACCGGCCACCCGTACCTGTTGGCCTTCGCGCAGCAGGTGCACGCCGAGCGCGACGACCCGCTCGCCTTGCTTGAGCTTGGTAGTGATGCGTGCGTGCTCATCATCAAGGTGCTGAACCACCACCGATTGCCAGTGAACCTGCGCCGGTTCGCCCTGGATAACCCACACACCGGGGCCCTTGCCCGCGTCGTACAGCGCGCCGATCGGCACCTGCAAGAGTTCTTGCACGGAGGAATGCTCCGTTGCGGCAGGCCCGTGCGGAATCTGCACGGTGACCGTGGTACCCAAGGGCGCGTTGGCCAACTCCCCTTCCAGCACATAGCGCGCCTCAAAGGTACGGGTCTGGCTATCCGCGACATCCGAGAGTTGCCGCAATGTCGCCGGGACGCTAACGGCAGCATTGCCGAAAAGCATGGCCTGGGCGGCGGAGCCGAGCGCCGGGCGCAGGGTTTCCGGCAACTGGATAAGCGCTTCACGGGGGCCGGCATGCGCCAGGCGCACTACGACTTGGCCGGCACTGACGACCTGGCCGGGCTCAACCAGCGTGTCCATGACAATGCCGTCGGCATCCGCCCGCAACTCGGCATAACGGGTCGCATTGAGGGCTACTTCCGCCTGGGCCTGGGCCGCACGGAGCTGGGCGTTGGCTGAGTCCGCCGCAGCCTTGAACTGATCATAGGCCGACGCCGATATCGCGCCGGTTCCGCGTAGGTCGCGGTAGCGCACTTCATCATCACGGGTTTGCTGCGCCCGCGCTCGCGCAGCGGCGACCGCTTCGCGCTGTGCATGGGCGGCAAGCTTCAGGTCGACGGGGTCAATACGCATCAGTGGCTGACCGCGCTTGACGGTCTGCCCCGCATCCACAAGCCGTTCCAGCACCTTGCCGGCGACACGAAAGCCCAGGTCGCTCTGCACCCGCGCCGTTACGGTTCCGCTGAAGGAACGCGAGGCGGGGATTGCCTGTTGCACGGTAGCGGCACGCACCAGCGGCGCTTCGGTGCGTGGATCGGTTTGCGTCTTCTCGCCGCACGCAACCAACGCAAACGGCAATACGCAGATAAGGGTAGGTAAAACAAAGCGACGCCAGAGCATGAGAGTCCCATACGCGAAATGATCGGGGCTCTCACTTTGATTCTAGTGACCAAACTAGTCAATAGTCACAACGACAATGATGCTGTTACGGCGACAGACTGCGCAGTACCAGGCTGGACAGTTGCGCCGGTGCCTCGTCGATGTAGTCGAAGCCGTGCTGCAGCAGCAGTGGGTTGATATAGGGCCGAAGAACCAGATAGATCGCCATCACGGTTTCATCCAGGGGCGTCTTGCGCTCAAAGTCTCCGCTTTGTCGACCGGCCTGGAGGATGTCCTGCAGCAACTCGCGGATGCGCCCTTCATAAGCAAGCGCCGCCTGCCAGCGCTCGGTCGCCGCCGAAGTCGCAATCTCGTAGAGCTTACGGTCCTGGGAAAACAGACGCAGGCTGGCCTCGACGATCGACTTGAACATCCGCCGCAGCTGCTCCGGCGGGTGTTCGGCCTCACTGACAGCCGCCCTGACATCGGCCTCGATCTGGCTCAGACAGTTGGCGCAGATCGACTCGCCAATGGCCTGCTTGGACTCGAAGAACTTGTAGATATAGGCCTTGGAAAAGCCGATGGCCTTGGCGAGATCGGAAACGGTGGTCTTCTCGTAGCCATACAGGCTGAAGTGCTCGGTCGCGGCGGCAACGATCTGAACGCGCACATCGTGATCAACCGGGCCGCGGACCGAACCTGAATTAAGCTCTGTCTTGCTCATGGGTACATGCCTACTGCCAATATTTAAAGTGGACAACTAGTGACCAATATGTATTATGGTCACAAACAGTCTGTTTATCATACCCTGTTCTGGAATAAGCCCATGCCAACCAAGCGCGTTCTTGCCCTGCTTATCAGCGTCAGCCTTTCGGCAGGCTGCGCCGTCGGCCCCGACTACACGCGACCCGACACGCCCCTGCCGGAGCGATACTTGGGGCAAACGGCAGTCGAGAAACGGCAAGCCACTGCCAATGCCGAGCTTATCGCATGGTGGACAGGTTTCGACGACCCGCAGCTGACGCACTTCGTAACCCTGGCCCTTGAGCAGAACCTCGACCTGTCGCAGGCGGCCGCCCGCGTCGCTCAGGCGCGTGCTGGACTGGGAGCGGCGAATGCCGCTTTGCTGCCCTCTGGCAACATCAGCGGTCAAGCGGCCAGGACCTACCAGTCAGTTGAAACGCCGCTGGGACAAGTGCTGAATTCCACACCCGCCTTCGACCGCTACGGCAATGCCTATGAAGCCAATCTTGGCGCGAGCTGGGAGCTGGACCTGTTCGGTGGCCTGCGCCGCGAACGCGAAGCAGCGCTGGCCGAGTACCAGGCGAGTGACGCCGGGGCGAGCGCCACACGATTGGCGGTGGCGGCGCAGACCGCAGACATTTACATCAGCATCCGCGGGCTGCAAACCCGCCTCGACATTGCCCACAAGCAGGTACAGACCCAGCAAGAGCTGCTTTCGAGGGTCAATCTTCTTTATAGCAAGGGGCTGGCTGCCGAACTCCAAGTCCATCAGGCTGAAGGGGCACTCGCCCAGGTTCAGGCATCCGTCCCCGTCCTCGATACGGCCCTGACGGCAGCCATGAACGCACTGGATGTGATGCTCGGCGTATCGCCCGGCACACACCGCACGGAACTGGCCGAAGCGACCGCCATACCGGCTGCGCCGAAGATTGCGGCGACGGGGTCACCGGGTGACCTGCTCAGACGCCGCCCCGATCTGATTGCGGCCGAACGCCAACTGGCCGCCGCCAACGCACGCATCGGCGTCGCCATCGCCGAGTATTACCCCAAGCTCTCCCTGAGTGGACTGATTGGCAGTGCGACCTCGGTTTCCAGCGGCAACCTGTTCAGTAACGCCGCCAGCCAGACCGCCGGCGTGCTGGGCCTGCGCTGGCGTCTGTTCGATTTCGGCCGGATCAACGCGCAGATCGACCTGGCCAAGGGCCAGGAGGCCGAGATGCTGGCGGCCTATCGACTGGCCGTGCTGCGCGCCACCGAGGATGTAGAAAACGCCTTCTCGGCACTGGTCAACCGCGAGCAGCAGGCAACGCTACTTGCCAGGGGCGTCGACTCGCTCGGCCAAGCGCGCGATGCTTCGTTTATGGCCTATCAGAAGGGGGCTGTCAGTCTGATCGAAGTCTTGAATGCCGATGAAACCTTGCTGCGCGCCAGCGATACGCGCGCACAGGCGCAGACGGAATCAGCCCGCGCAGCGGTCGCGGCCTTCAAGGCCCTCGGTGGCGGCTGGCAACCCCGTGAGCCGGCACAGCAGTTGGTCAGCACTGCACAAATCTTCTAAACAGCGCTCGGCAAAACGCAGTAATTTGAGCGCCCGCTCAGATTAAGCTGAACAACCACTTCTGGAGTCATCCGTGGATACACGCAACTGGATTGAGCTGTCCCAGGATGCCGATACCGGGATTGAGTCTATTCGCGCCCATTTCCAGGGGCATGCCTACGATCCGCATTGGCATGACAGCTTTCTGGTAGGGGTAACCGAACAGGGGGTGCAGCAGTTCAATTGCCGGCGTATTCGCCATCTCAGTACGCCGGGCAAGGTATTTATGCTGGAGCCAGGGGAAATCCACGATGGGCATGCGCCGACCGAGGAAGGCTTTACCTATTCCATGCTCTACCTTGAGCCGCATTGGCTGGAAAGAGAGTTGCACGCGCTGTTCGAGCACGTGCCGGCCAACAGCCAGATGGGTTTTGCCGCCACCCTGAGCCAGGATCACACCTTGTCTATGGCCATTAATTCGGCGCGGTTGCGTCACTTGATATCCGGGGGTATAGGCCAAGGCCACTTTGGCCGCATCGCGGCTGTTCCAGCCGTCTTCGGCGAGGCGGACTTTTAACAGCGCCGACTCGCGGGTAAAGGGTGGAATAGGTTGGCGGATTTCAGCGGTAGACATGGCGGTGGCTCCTGTATGGGGTGAGGGATGGCGTAACAGGTGAAACGACGCGGGGTGCCCGTAAGCCGGCAAACAGCCGCTTCAACACTCGCATCAGCGCAGCATTTACGTCGCGGCCTGGGTACTCAGGACCAGACAGTAACTGCGGGAGTAAATAATTCACTTCCCAGTGCCCTGGCGTTTCACTCGATGCGTCGAGCGAGTCGTAGCGGTCCACTATTTCGCGGTTCATGTCGCAGCACCTCACTAGAGATCAAGCACCAGGGGTTGGATACCATCTTCCTGCTGCGCAGGTACGGCGCAGCAGA
This sequence comes from Pseudomonas sp., assembly GCF_046581935.1. Classification (GTDB taxonomy): domain Bacteria; phylum Pseudomonadota; class Gammaproteobacteria; order Pseudomonadales; family Pseudomonadaceae; genus Aquipseudomonas. Next base: position 5,699 of record NZ_JAYGFK010000018.1, on the reverse strand, counting down.
TCAATACGCTGTCACCCTCTGGCAGTTGCGCCGGTGGGTTGGGGTAATGCACGTTGCCGCTGACCAGGCGCGTTTTGCAGGTGCCGCACGAGCCGCCACGGCAGCTGAAGTCGGGGCTGAGGCCACGGCTTTCTGCCAGTTCCAGCAGGCTGCCACTGCCTGGTGTCCAGCGTGCCTCCTTCGCTGATGAGGAGAAATAGACCGGCACCGGCACGCTGGCGGCGGGTAGCTGAATGGGTGCGGCAAGCGGTTCGACCGCCAGGCGTTGCAGTGTCGAAGGTCCGAATGCCTCGGCGTGGATGCGCTCATCGACAATGTTCAGCCCACGCAATCCGTCGTACATGGCCTGCAGAAAACCGCCGGGGCCGCACAGGTAAAAGTCGTAGTCGTCCAGCTGCAGCCGCGCCTTTACCTGGGCAAAGTCGAGGCGGCCGGTTATTTCAAAGTCGCGGCCAGACACGGCGTCCGAACCTGGGCTGCTTAAGGCGCGGTGGATATGCAAGTGCTCGGCATCACGTTGCTGCAGCGCCTTGAGTTCGGCCTGGAACGGCAAGTCCTCCAGGGTTCTTGCACTGTGGAACAGATGCACATTGCGCTGCCGTTGCTGCTGAATATTCTGCGCGGCCAGCTCCCTGAACATTGAGAGCAAGGGCGTAATGCCAACCCCGGCAGCGATCAACACCACGGGGCGCTCGGTTTCCTCGATCAGGGTGAAACTGCCCATGGGTGGGCGAACCTCCAATGCATCGCCCACCTGCACATGCTTATGCAGGTGATGCGAGGCCGGGCCCTGGGCTTTGACGCTGATGCGGATGTGTCCATCGCTTGGCGCGCTGGAAACGCTGTACGTGCGGATCAGCGGCGCGTCAGCACCCGGGATATACAGGCGAACCGGCACATGCTGGCCCGGAGTAAACGCCACCGCAGCCTTATCCAGCGGCTGTATATAAAACGAGCGGATGTCCTTACTCTCCTGCTGTATCTGGGTCACACGCCATTGTTGCCACTGCCGGCGTTGCTCGTTCTGCCGCAGCTTCTCGTCCGCGTCGGCCCAGGTGCCGGTGGCCAGGCTGGTCGGCGCGTAGTCGTGAAACTCCCAGCGCAGCGATACGGCAGCCGGGCGCAGCACCACTTGCTCGACATCAAAGGTCCAGAGACGCTCGGCACTTTCAAATGCGTGGATCATTGGGCTATCGAGGATCAGCTCGGTACGGCCGGTGAGTTGCAGCATGTCGCCGCTGGCAAAATCAACAAACAGCAAGCCGGCGACAGGATTGGCCTGCAGGTTGCCCAAGGTATTGAAGAACAGGTTGCCGGCGTAATCGGGGATGGTCAGCCGGTTGCCTTCGACTTTGACAAAGCCGGCGCGACCGCCGCGATGCGATACATCCACCGAGCGGCTGTTGGCGTCATGGTCGAAGTAGCTGGCGATAAAGAAGGTGTCCGCCGCGCGGATCAGCTCGGTGGTGCGGGCATTCAGCTCCGTGAAATCCTCGCGCGCGGCGCGGTTCTTCAGTGGCTTCGATGTGCGGGTATAACTGCGTGCTTGAATGTACTTGGGGCAGTTGCCGTAAGAATGCTCAACCGCAATAGCCAGGCCATCGGCAGAAACCTGTTGGATCACCCCATTGATGCGATTACGCCTGCGTGTATGCAGCTCGATGCCGAGCAGGCCAATGGCCTGGCCGGGTTGCAGGCCACTGGCGGCCGGGTCCTGCGCGTCGGGTTGTACGGCCACTAGCAACTGCTGCGGGTCGGGCGAGGTCACGAAACCTTCCGGCCCCTCAAGCAGGGTCGCCCAGGGCCGCCGCTGTGCATCGACCGCGCCGACCACCATAAACGGCAACTGCTGATAAAACTGGCGATGTTGCTCAGGCATGTAGTCGCGAATGACCTTCTGCCCGATCACCTCCATGCGCTCGGAAACGCCGTAGGTTTCCTGAAGGCTTTTTTCCCCAGTGTGCCAGGGCGAGTGACGGTGTTTGGGCAGATGATTCATGCAATGTGCTCCTCGAAAGGGCTACCGGAAACCCCGGCAGCCAGTGCGGACTCAGAGAGTTTGCAAACCGGCAGCCGTACGCTGCATGGGCACAAAACCTGGCAGGGCTTCGACCCGCTCCAGCCAGGCGCGCACGTTCGGGTAGGCCTGCAGCGAAACATTGCCTTCCGGCGCATGGGCGATATAGCTGTAGTTGGCGACATCGGCGAGGGTGGCGGTATTACCTGCCAGGAAAGGCGTGCTGGCCAGCTCACCGTCCATCACCTTGAGCAGGGCGTGGGAACGGGCGATCACATCCTCGGCATTCAAGGGTGCGCCGAACACCGTGATCAGCCTTGCAGATGCCGGGCCGTAAGCCAGTTGGCCAGCCGCCACCGACAGCCAGCGCTGAATGCGCGCAGCGGCAAGCGGATCATCGGACAGCCAGGCGCCATTGCCATATTTCTTCGCCAGATACACCAGAATGGCATTCGAGTCGCTGAGGATAGTGCCGTTTTCATCAATAACCGGCACTTGGCCAAAGGCATTGATGGCGAGGAATTCAGGTTTTTTGTGCGCCCCGTTGGCCAGGTCGACAAACACCAGCTCGGTGGGCAGTTTTAACAGCGACAGCAACAACTCGACGCGATGGGCGTGGCCGGAAAGTGGGTGACGATAGAGTTTGATGGCTGGCTGGGACATGGTGCGGCTCCGTATGGGGTCAGGGAAGTCAGCGCGGCGTCAACCAAGTCGACGGCTCTTGCGCTGGTGGGTCCATGCTGCGCCCGCTTGCGGTTAAGCAGAATCACCATGCAAAGCAATGCATAATTTCGTTTTCTAAAATAATGCGACTGTCACACGGGCATTGCAGCCGCGCCCTGTCAGCCAAGAAATGCGGGGTGAGCGCGCAGCCTTGGCGTGGCGAAGTCGATAAAGGTGCGTACCCGCGCCTCGGCCCGACGTCCGTCGCGGTAGATCAACTGCGCGGGCAGGTCCTGACTGGCAAAGTCACTCAATACCGGCTCGAGCAAACCGCTCTGCAGTTCATGATGTGCCTCATAACTCATGCAGCGAATCAGACCCAAGCCCAGGGTCGCAGCATGGATGGCCGCACGCTGGGTGGTGCAGGTCAACACCGGCGCAGGTTTAACCACGCGCGTGGCGCGCTCGCAGCGAAAGCGCCATTCGTTTTGCGGGCCGTCGGCGGTGGTCAACACCGCACGGTGCGTTTTGAGGTCATCGGGTACCTGCGGGCGCCCCCACTGGGCCAGGTAAGCGGGAGAGGCACAGACAATCGGCCGTACCCAACCCACCGGCATGGCGAACTCAGAAGAATTCGCTAAATGGCCTACCACCAGGGCGACATCAATATTCTCCTCAAGCAGCTTGGGCACGCCTTCGCTGGCTCGGGTGGCCAGCTGCACCTCGGGAAATGCAGCCAGATAGTCGAGGGCGATTGCTGTGAATACCTGCTGTTCCATCAGCATCGGCAGTGACACGCTCAACTGCCCGGCAGGGCTCGCATGCAAGCCTGCAGCGGAGCGTTCGGCAACCGCGGTTTGCTCGAGGATCTGCCGACAGCTAGCAGCAAACAGCTCGCCCGCCGGGCTCAGCTCGATACCACGCGGCCCGCGCAGTAACAGGGTGTTATTCAGGCGTGCTTCCAGTGCGCCAATGCTGCGCATGATGGTCGCGGGTGACAGATCAAGCTGACGCGCGGCCGCTGCCAGGCTGCCGGCTTGTACCACGGCTTCGAACACCTGCATCTGCCGATAGCGACTCATGCGCTAGGAGCTCCCGACCTTTTGCAGCGCCGGATCTTGAAGAAACCGACTGGTACAAAAGTCGACAAAAGTACGCACTTTGGCCGGTACCCGTCCGCCGCCTTGATAGAGCACATGCACCGGTATTGCCGCAGCCTCAAAGGTATCGAGGATGATCTCCAACTCGCCCTTCGCGACCAGTTCGGCCACTTGATACGACAGCACCCGCGTCAGCCCCCAGCCCGTGCGTACGGCATTGATTGCCGCCTGATTGGAGCTCACCAGCAGGCGCGGCTTAGGGTGCAGGGTGAGAGAACTGCTGCCCAGGTTGAACTGCCAGTCGGTGAGCAGGCTGCTGGCAGAGGACATCACGATGGGCGCGGCCATGACTTCCTTGGGCTCTTGCGGCCGGCCAAAGCGCTCTAGAAAGGCCGGCGCAGCGCAGATAACCGGGCGAATGTGGCCGACCTTGATGGCCTGCAGACCGGTTTCCGGCAACTGACCGATGCGGATGGCGACATCCACACCCTCCTCCACCATGTTCACCAGGCGATCCACCAACAGCGCGTTGATCGCCACCTGCGGATGCGCCGACAGGTACTCGGTAATCAGCGGAATCAGGTACAGCTCGCCGAACATAACCGGCGCCGTCACAGTCAGGTTACCCCGCGCCCGAATGCTGCTGCCGGTCGCCAGCTCTTCGGCCTCTTCCAGCTCCAGCAGGATGCGCTTGCAGTCCTCCACATAGCGCCGGCCTGCCTCGGTCAGGCGCAGGCTGCGCGTGCTACGCGCCAACAGCAGCGTACCTAGGCGCCTCTCCAACCCGGCCATCACCCGAGTCACGCTGGGCGGCGACATGCCCACCAGTTTGCTGCCCCCGGCAAAGCTTTGCGCCTCAGCAACGGCCAGCAGTACCTTCATCTCCTGAAACTTGTCCACACTCACCGCCCGGCATCGAGGTTGACCTAACAGAGTTGCCTAAGGCGCTACTTGCGTAGCGTTTACGCGCGGCTAAGCGCGGTTGTTTGCAGTGCCGCGCGCGTTCTTCTTCTGCAGGATCAGTGACGCTTCGTTGTAGGCATGCTGGAAGGCGTCGCCGCCGATCCACTCCACGGCTGTGTCTTCGTCTTCATCGTGGAAGATACCGCGATAGGTAATCAGCAAGCCCATCATAAAGTCGGTCGCTGCATCTTCCGCCTCCTCTGCAACCACCAGCTCCAGCACCGGGTATTGCAGAAACACCAGGCACATCGCCAGCAGGCTGATGCCTTCGCCGACCTTCATCGCCTGGAACAGGTCATCGAAGTGCGCCGGGTCAAAGCCGTTCTCTTCGATGTCTTGGAAATCGAAGGTGCTCAGGTCGATTTCAACATCATCAAACGGCTCATTGATCAGTGGATTGGCCAACAGCGGATGTACGGCATTGGCTTTTGGCTTGCCCATGCGGTTTTGCTTGGCCTTGGCTTTGGCACGCTGGGCACGTTTTTGCTGCTTGTCTGGAGAAGCCATAGAGGCGAGGTCCTTGTTCGATGTAGCCATAATTCATGGCCCTGGAGTAATCAGGTGCAAATTGTATTCAGTCTTGGCGCTGGGCGTCGGCGAAAAAGAGACAGCTTTCCCTGCTCCAGGCGCACAGACAACCTCAGCCCGTTCAACTCCAGCACCTTTTCACCATCGGCATCCGCCCCCTTGGCCGAATCGGAGCGCGATTTTGTCGAGCAACACGGCGCCTGGAAAATACCGGCAACCGGCGCGACGGACCTAGACGGAACTATGTATCGGAGCGCCTGCCGGCGCCCATCTGTGATGGGCTGCTTTCGGCCGATTCTGTTGAAAAAGTAGCGGCCTCCCCATGCCGTTGGCAAAATTGCTTTGTCAGCGAGCGTGGGGGCGAACAGCATGATGGGACAGTTACCGGGAGGACAGCAGCGCCTGTTCTACTCGTTCAATCTGGAAGA
>NZ_JAYGFK010000022.1:0-84493 GCF_046581935.1 Pseudomonas sp. | reverse complement strand
CCTCAAATTAACCCTCAAACCTGAGCAGGGACGCTCAGTGAAACGCCGGAAGGCAACTTGAAGTGGCTTGCAGCCACTTCGACAGCAGGCACACTTGATCGGCAGGCTGCCGCTGAAGCTACTTTTTCAACAGAATCGGCCAGAAGCTGCCATTCGCAAGACAGTTTACCCTCATAAGATATTTTCAATATCTTATGAGGGTAGTTTTCGGGCTAGGCTATTTCCCAAACGCATCTTTTGAGCAGTTTTTTATAAATTCTAATTTTGTTGCAGCCTCACTTATCTGTTCGGCAAGCTTCGCGCAACCGTTCATTAAATCAGCAGCGCTTGCAGCTCTAGCCCCCTCAGTTAAATTCTGCGCAGCTACACCTGTAGAAAACATCTTCCCTAGCTTAACCCCAGTTTGAGTTGTTTGAGTGTTTGAGTCGAAACTTCCATATACCGACATTGCATCCTTTCTGGCGACGTATAGTGATTCCGCCAGCTCTTCCTTCGCTGAATTTAAATCTTTTTCAGCATCACCTGCTGCCTGCTCAAATTTCTTCGCATCACCATCAAGCAGATTTAAATCACTGGAGGTGAATTTGGTGGGGGGATTGATTTTTGACTTAAACATTCCTGGAAGTGGGGATGTTGCACTCAAGTCAAGCAGGATCTGATTTAGTGGGACAGGATCTCCCGCACTGCTGGCATCTATCGCGGCATTGAAAGCTAGTGCGGAATTGTGATTGGCTAGGCTTGTTGTTGCTTGGGCTCGGGCTGTTTCAGCCTTCCTTAAAGCGTCAGAATATTTTTTTATTCTTTCTTGTTGCAGGGTGTCAGTATATAGCTTGTCGCTATCACCTTCTCCGTAACTTGCGCTGACCAGTTTGATTTCACTATCTTTCTCTCTGGAAACGGCAATCGGAACGTAGGCGGCGTCTACATTTTTGAAGCCTAAGTTTAATGTTACGCCAGTTGATTCTGTTGTGGGTGCGGAAATATCAACTCCCAATACTTGTTTGGATGTATACATCAGCGGTGCTTGTTGCAGCGGAGCACATCCAGTAACAAGAACAAATGACACTAATAGAGCGACTCTCATATTCAGTTCCTATTATGTGTTAGGCAAATTTTATTGGGGTCAATTCTAGATTTTGTAAAATACTCTATAAGTTCATCTGATTGAGTCTGGCTTTTGGTGAAAATGACAACTGAGCATGTGCCGGGGGGGACTTGGGCATAAACTTGCTGCACATATCCGAGCGATGCCCCACTGGGACTGGTAATCAACCCAACGCCAGTGATATCAAAATAGACAGCCCCATTGTTTGACTTTAAAGAATAAATTGGCAGTCCAATGTGGCGACTGACTCTTACACCCTTGTCGTAAACATTGATGACTGTACATCCACCAATCAGGGTGAGAAGAGCGGAAAACAATATTAGGTGCAGGGTCTTCACCTGATTTTCTTCCTTGAAATCTCGGGCCGATCTGGGGGGGCAATCTATAGCGATGAGTAATAGACGCATCTTGGGGTATGTCAAGGTGACATCACGGGAAACGCTTGCGCATTGAGTTTTGGTTTGAATCGGTAAGGGGCGGGCCTGTAGAGCAGGCTACAGAGTAAACAGACCCCAGCTCTCTAGACCCAATGTGAGGCCATGAGCAGTGTAGGAACTGTCCGCTTCTGGCCGATTCCAGCCCGCTGCCTTATTGCCTAATTTCACAGCAACAGCCTTGGCCGCCTACTTAATAGCGCGCTCATCGTAAGGCCCCATCGTGCGTACCGCGCAACCTGTTCGCTGCCCACCAGCCATCAAAACATGCAGCGCGGAGCTGGAAATAGATGTTCAGCGGCGGCTTTAGTGAATGAGTCCCTGCGACTGCTCGGCGACTCATGACACGTCTTCAGTACCGTAAATAGGCATGCAACATGGCGCTGCCGAGCATATGCAGGACGCTTTTATCAATCGTCCGCATTGCGCGCTCAGTAGAGTGAGTCCACAGGAGCGCAATAAACACGCGCACCGCTGACCGTAAGCGTGTAAGGGCAAAACCCAGATATTTTATTTAGAAATGGCCGCGCCACCAGGTGCCGCGCCGTCAAGGGCACCTGCGCGTCAAGCACGCCATATTTTGCAACCCGCTCCCTGACTCACTGCTGTCAATTCCAACAGCCAATACGGTGCTGACCATGCGTTTGAATGCTGCGATTGTAGTGTTGCTAACCAGCCTGGTAGCCGCGACCTATGGCTTCGGCATCTACCTGTTCGCCCAGCTCGTACCCGACATGCAGGCCTCTCTGGGTTTCGACTTTTCTTACGTGGGCAGTATCACGGCCTCGGCGCAATTGGGGTTTCTGCTTTGCGCGCTGCTGGCCGTCTGGCTGACACCCAAGATCGGCGGCGGCTGGATGATTGTGGCCTCGGGCGCGGTGTGTGCACTGGCGTTGCTGCTGATTTCGTTAACAAACAACATCCTGGTTATCGGAGTATTGCTGACCCTGCTGGCCGGTACGGCGGCGACTGTGTTTGTACCGATGGTCGATGTCATCACCCGAGTGGTGGCCTACCGCTACCGGGGTTTGGCTATGGGGCTGGTATCCAGCGGGACCAGTTACGGGGTCGCGATCAACAGCCTGTTGGTGCCCATGTATGCCGCGCAAGGCGAATGGCGCAGCGTCTGGTGGTGGGGGGGGGCTGATTACCGTGGCAATGGCGTTGTTGGTACTGGTGGTGTTCAAGAAAGGCGGTTTGCTCAGCCAAACCGTACCGGTGGCATTAACGCCCCTGGCGACCGAGAAGGTTGTGCCATGCATGCGCCTGGAGCTTATAAAGCCTTGGGTGCTGCTGATCTGGTCGATGAACTTCTTGATCGGCTTCGCGACCTTTCCGTTCCAGACCTACCTCTCGTCGTATCTGCGCACCGAGCTAGGTTTTGACGTGCAGTTCAGCGCCCAAGTCTGGGCCGTGATCGGTTTCGTCGGCATGTTCGCGGGGCTGGCAATCGGCTGGCTCTCGGACCGAACCGGGTTACGCGCCGCCATGTTGTTGGTATACGGCTGCGTGGTGACGGCCGCACTGATATTCGTGATCCATCCCTCAGGCCATTGGCCGCTAATCGCTGCAGGGCTTTTCTCTACGGCTTTTTACCCAATCTTCGGGCTTATTCCCGCTTACGTTTCCAAGTTGGCATCATCCAGCGCCATGGCCGTGTCCATATTCGGTGTCGGCAACGTGATGCAAGGCTCTGGCGGCATGCTTGGTAACTACGGCGCAGGGCTATTGGCCAATCACAGCGGCAGCTTTGCTGGGATATATGCCGCCATTAGCGGCGTAGGTGTATTGCTTATCGTGTTGACCCTAAAACTACCCAGAGAAGCACCAGCAGCCACACCAGCAGGGTTAGCCGTTAACTAACCAGTGTGAGGTAGCGGCCTGTAAGTCATCTGCGGTCGTCCTATGGCATCACATAGCGCTGCACAATCTGCTCATAGCTGCCATCCGCGACCAGCCCTTTCAATACATTGACATACGCCTGCACAAAGGCCGGATCGCTTGTGCGTTTACTGAACGCCACTTGCGCCGCATCACTGGATACCACGACTGTTGTGGGTTTTATCTGCTCATCAAAACCCAGCTGGTGTATCTCGTAACGGCCGCTATCTTCATCGGCAATTACGCCGTCAATCCGGCCTTTGTGGACCATGTGCCAAAGGTTGGCGCGATTCCGCGCCAGCGATACCCGTGCGGCAAATGCAGGGTCGTTCATCAATTGCTGATAATCCGCGCCATAGGCCACATTGATCTGTGCGCCTAGACGGAACGCCGTGTGCTGCAACTCCAACAGGCGCTTGATCGGCCACTGCGGCAATACCGCTGAACGCATAAAGAGGATATTGCGCGAGGGCGGCAGCACCGGGCCGGAGAAGTACGCATAGACCTCGCGCTCAGGACGACGGAAAGCGCCAGGCAAAATATCCAGCCGGCCCAACTCCAGCTCCTTCAGCGCTCGCGCCCAGGGCAGTTTGCGTAACTTGGTCTGACAACCAAGACGGTCAAGGACTGCGCGGTTGATCTCAATCGAAATGCCTACAACACCACCGTCAGCGGTTTGCATGCTGAAAGGTGGATCATCATCCCAGCGCAGGGTTTTCTCGCAGGCGGCGCTTGCCAGACCTGGCAAACAGGTTAGGAGCAGCGAGGCAAAGAATAAGCGGTGAAGCAGCAGGGACGAGCGGAGGGCATCGACTGCAATCAAAATCATCACTCACGCTGGCGCGATGGGAGGTCGAGTGAGTCTAACAGCCTTGCCCACGGCTCAAGCAAGCCGTGACCAAGCTTTGTCACTCACGCTTCGACGCTGCTCCACTGCTTACTCAAACGCTTATCCGATACCGGTAACTTGGTGCCCAGTTGCTGGGCAAACAGCGACACGCGGTATTCCTCCAGCAGCCAGCGATACAGCACCAGCTGCGGGTCGCGCTTGCCTTCCTGGCTGTGCTTGCCCAGGCGCGCCTGGTACTGCTCCCAGTAACCGGCCAGCTCGCCGCTCCACACGCGGTCGCGTTGCACCTGGCTAGCGATTTTGTCCAGGCGCTGTTCGATGGCTTTGAGGTAGCGCGGCAGCTCCTTGAGCCACTGCGCCGGGGTTTCGCGGACAAAGCCGGGATACACCAGGTTGCTCAGTTGCAGCTTGATATCGTTGAGCGCCATGGCCTGAGCTAGGTCGATTTTGCCTTTGAAGCGTTTCTGCAGGCCGTGCCACAGCTTGAGCACTTCCAGCGTCAACTTGGCCAGACGTTCGGCATGCTCGGTCCAGTCGCCTCGTTTGCGCTCGGCCAAGGCCGCCAGTCCTGCGCCATCACGCGGTAGCGGCCCCGCTTCACCAGAAGAGCCGCCTTCGAGGATGCAGCTATCGAGGCTGGCGAGAAGAATATCTTCCACCAGCGCATCAATCCGCCCCAGCTCGCGATGGAGCAAAGCCAGTTCGGTCAGCCCCGGTAATTTGTTACGCAGAAACTTCGCCGGCTCGGCCAATTGCTGCAGCAGCAAACGCTGCAGCGCACGACGATGCTGAAACTCGGCTTCGGCCAGAGTCGGGAAGCGCCCTTCCTTGACCACGCCCGCCTCTTCCACCAGCGCCGGATAAACCGTCATGGACAGGCCGGCGACCTGCTGCTGGGTCTTGGCGGCGACCTCGCTAAAGCCTTTGGCTTCAACCGGCTGTTGGCTCTTGGCGGTTTTCGGCAGGGCTAGACCGGCCTGGGTCGCTTCGCTGAAACGCGCAGTCAGTTCAGCCAGATCGCGGCCTTCGCCCAGGGGTTTGCCCTGATTGTCGACCACCTCAATATTCATCCGCAGATGACCTTCCAGCTGCGCCTCGGACTCGGCCCACGCCTCGTCGCTGACACGCGCACCGGTCATGCGCGTCAGCTCGCGGCCTAAGGAAAGCGGCAAGCTGCCTTCAGCAAACTGCACCTTGCTCAGCGCCGCGCCAACAAAGTCCGGCACCGGTACAAAGTTCTTCCGTAGCGCCTTGGGCAGGCCACGTACCAGGGCCATGCACTTGGCTTCCAACAGGCCCGGCACCAGCCACTCCAGACGCTCCGGCGGCAATTGCGGCAGCAGCGGTGCAGGCACGCGCAAGGTCACGCCGTCGCGCGGGTGATTAGGCTCGAAGTGGTAGGTCAGCGGCAGGGTCAACTCGCCCAGGCGCAAGGTATCCGGGTACTGCGCGGAGGTGACCTCTTTGGCGTCGCGGGCGAGCACATCCTCTTCGCGCATGATCAGCAGCTGCGGATTCTTCGCGCTTTCAGTTTTGTACCAACTGTCGAAAGTGGCGCTCTGGTAGATATTCGCCGGCAGGCGTGCCTCGTAATAGGCAAACAGGGTTTCTTCATCGGCAAGAATGTCACGCCGACGCGCCTTGGCTTCCAGCTCGTCGAGCTTTTCCAGCAACTGGCGGTTGGCGGTCAGGCACTTGGCGCGGCTGTGCATCTCACCGCCGACCAGCCCTTCGCGGATAAACAGCTCACGCGACACCACCGGCTCAATCGGCCCGAAATGCACGGCACGCCGACCGACCACGATCAGGCCGTAGAGGCTGATCTGTTCATAAGCCACCACCTGACCGCGCTTCTTTTCCCAGTGCGGTTCCAGGTGGTTTTTCTTGATCAGATGCATGGCCAGCGGCTCAATCCAATCCGGCTCGATCTTCGCCACCATGCGCGCAAACAGCTTGGTGGTTTCCACCAGTTCACTGGCCATCAGCCAGGTCGGCTTCTTCCGGCCGATGACCGAGGACGGATGCACCCAGAAACGCCGCTGGCGGGCACCGAGGTAGTCGCCGTCTTCGGTCTTCTGGCCGATCTGGCTGAGCAGGCCGGCGAGAATCGCCTTGTGTACGGCGGCGTAGCCTTTGGCGCGCTGAGCGGCCTGGTCTTTCTCAGCCAGCTCTTTTTCCTTCTGCACCGCTGAGAGCGGTGCTCCGGCATTCCGGCGATCCTCCGTAGGATGGCGCTGAGCGGAGCGATGCCCATCATCTGGCCCGGCATGGGTATCGCTGCGCTCCACCCCTCCTACGGAACCACCACCCTTGGGCTTAGCTGACAACTGCAAATCACGGGTAATCAGCACCAACTGACGGTGGGAGTCGCGCCATTCACGCAGACGTAAATAGTTGAGGAAGTTCTTCCGGCACCAGCTGCGCAGCGCGCTTGAGCCCAGCGCTTGGCGCTGTTCCTCGAAGCCTCGCCACAGATTGATCAGCGCGGCGAAGTCGGAATCGACATCCTTCCACTGCGCATGGGCCTGGTCGGCGGCCTGCTGGCGGTCGGATGGACGCTCACGGACATCCTGCACCGACAGCGCACTGGCGATGATCAGAATCTCTTCCAGACTGCCCTGCTTGGCGCCTTCCAGCACCATGCGGCCCAAACGCGGGTCCACCGGCAGGCGCGCCAACTGGCGGCCCAGCGGCGTCAGTTGGCCTTCGCGATTAACCGCCGAAAGCTCCTGCAGCAGGTTGAAGCCGTCGCTGATGGCCTTGCCATCTGGCGGCTCGATAAAGGGGAACGCCTCAATCTCGCCGAGGCGCAGGTGTAGCATCTGCAGGATGACCGCCGCGAGGTTGGTACGGAGAATTTCCGGGTCGGTAAAAGCTGGGCGACCGATGAAGTCCTCTTCACTGAACAGGCGAATACAGATGCCCGGCTCAACCCGCCCGCAACGGCCTTTGCGCTGATTGGCGCTGGCCTGGCTGATGGCCTCGATGGGCAAGCGCTGCACCTTGGCGCGGTAGCTGTAGCGACTGATGCGTGCCGTGCCGCTGTCGATCACATAACGGATGCCCGGCACGGTCAGCGAGGTTTCCGCGACGTTGGTGGCCAGGACGATTTTGCGTGCGCCCATCGGCGCGAAAATCTTCTGCTGCTCGGCCGGGGTTAGGCGCGCATACAGCGGCAGCACTTCGGTCATGCGCAGGTTGGCTTTGCGCAACACCTCGGCGGCGTCGCGGATTTCACGCTCACCGGGCAGGAACACCAGAATGTCGCCGGGGCGTTTGCCTTCAGCCTTCTCAAAAGCGCTGATTTCATCCAGCGTGGCGAGAATCGCCTGATCAACCGAGAGGTCTTCTTCGACACGGTTGCCCTCCTCGTCCTGCTCAGCGGCCAATGGCCGATACCAGGTGTCCACCGGGAAGGTACGGCCGGACACTTCGACAATCGGCGCACCGTCAAAGTGCTCGGAGAAGCGCTGCAGGTCAATGGTCGCCGAGGTGATGATCAGTTTGAGATCAGGCCGGCGCACCAGCAGGGTTTTCAGAAAGCCCAGCAGAAAGTCGATATTCAGGCTGCGTTCGTGGGCTTCGTCGACGATGATCGTGTCGTACTTTTCCAGGTAGCGGTCGTGCTGGGTTTCGGCCAGCAGGATACCGTCGGTCATCAGCTTGATCAGGCTGCGCTCGTTGCTTTGGTCCTCGAAGCGCACCTGATAACCGACCAACTCGCCCAGCGACGTGCCAATTTCCTCAGCAACCCTAGTAGCCACGCTGCGTGCTGCTAGACGACGCGGCTGGGTGTGGCCGATCAAACCATGCACACCACGGCCCAGCTCCAGACAGATTTTCGGCAGCTGAGTGGTCTTGCCAGAGCCAGTCTCACCCGCGATCACCACCACCTGATGCGCAGCGATGGCCGCCTTGATTTCGTCGCGCTTGGCGGCGATTGGCAGCGCATCGTCGTAACGCATCGGCGGCACGCTCAGGCGGCGCGCCTCAACCTTGGCCACCGACGCCTCGAAGCGCTGCAGCCACTGCGCCAGCTTGGCCTCATCCACCGGCGCTTGCTTGCGCAACTCATGCAACTGGCGGCGCAGGCGATGACGGTCACCCAGCAGCGTTTGGTCGAGGTTTTTCAGCAGTTGGTCAACAGCAGGCGTGGCATCAGTCATCGGGCAATCGCGAGGGGAATTTCAAAGCCGGCGATTGTCGCAGATTTGCCGGGCGAGGTCAGGAACGCCATGAATCTAAGGGTTCCTGACAAATGATCAGCCTTCGCCATCTTCCCGTGTGGAGAAAAACCTTCATGCCCCGCCCTTGCACTGCCATAAAAGCTGACTAGGCCTGCAACAATCCGACCTTGCCAAGAACCCCATTTTAGAGTGCTCGCGCAGCCCTTATTGCTCTCTCCAGGCTGCACTTGACCGGCATCGGAACGCGTTTGTGCAATTAATCGCGGTCTATTGACTCAAGTCACGACGGTCGCCCTGCAAGAGCGCTCAATCCCTCTCATATTCCCTGATATGGAGGTATGTGCAATGCCTGATTCGACACAAAAATTGCGCCTAGACGCATTAGTCGCCTTGGTAGTCGGCTCCATGGTCGGCGGCGGGATTTTCTCCCTACCCCAGAACATCGCGGCCAGCGCCAGCGCCGGTGCCACCCTGATCGGCTGGCTGATCACCGGCGTGGGCATGCTGACCCTGGCCTTCGTATTCCAGACCCTGGCCAACCGCAAACCCGAACTCGATGGCGGGGTCTACGCCTACGCCAAAGCAGGTTTCGGCGACTACATGGGCTTCTCCTCGGCCTGGGGCTACTGGATCAGCGCCTGGATCGGCAACGTCAGCTACATGGTGCTGCTGTTTTCCACTCTGGGTTACTTCTTCCCGCTATTCGGCGAGGGCAACACCCTGCCGGCAGTGATCGGCGCGTCAGTGCTGCTCTGGCTGCTGCACTTTCTGGTGCTGCGCGGGATCAAGGAGGCGGCCTTCATCAACACGCTGACCACGGTGGCGAAGATGCTGCCGCTGGCGTTGTTCATTGTCATCGCGGCAGTAGCGTTCAAGCTGGACGTGTTCACCCGCGACTTCTGGGGCGCTGGTAATCCCGAGCTGGGCAGCGTGATGGATCAGGTGCGCAACATGATGCTGGTCACCGTCTGGGTGTTCATCGGCATCGAAGGCGCGAGCATCTTCTCCGCGCGTGCCGAGAAACGCAGCGACGTCGGCAAGGCCACGGTAATCGGCTTCGTCGGCGTGCTCCTGCTGCTGGTGCTGGTCAACGTGCTCAGTCAGGGCATCCTGGCCCAGGCCGAACTGGCCGGGCTGAAGAACCCGTCCATGGCCAGCGTGCTGGAACAGGTGGTCGGCCCTTGGGGTGCGCAACTGATCGCCGTAGGTCTGATCGTCTCGCTGGCCGGTGCCTTGCTGTCGTGGACGTTGTTGTGTGGCGAGATTCTCTTCGCCAGCGCCCGCGACCACACCATGCCGGAGTTCCTGCGCAAGGAGAACGCCAATCACGTTCCGGCCAACGCGCTGTGGCTGTCCAACGGGTTGATCCAGTTGTTCCTGATCATCACCCTGTTCAACGCCTCCACCTATCTCAGCCTGCTGTACCTGGCCACCTCGATGATCCTGGTGCCGTACTTCTGGTCCAGCGCCTACGCGGTACTGCTGGCGGTACGCGGCGAAACCTATGAGAACGCCGCTGGCGAGCGCAACAAGGATCTGCTGATCGCAGGCATATCCACCCTGTACGCGGTGTGGCTGGTGTATGCCGCTGGCGTGCAATACCTGCTGTTGTCCGCGCTGCTCTATGCCCCTGGCGCGCTCCTCTTCGCCAAGGCCAAGCGCGAACTGGGACAGCCCATTTTCACAGGCGTCGAGAAGATCATTTTCGTCGCCGTGCTGATCGGTGCCGCTATTGCCGCCTACGGGCTGTATGACGGCTTCCTGAGCCTCTAGCGAGAAGGAGTTCGACATGTCCAAGAAAGCCCTCGGCGTTCATTCCGAAGCCGGCAAACTGCATAAGGTGATGGTCTGCTCGCCAGGCCTCGCCCACCTGCGCCTGACCCCGGCCAACTGCGACGAACTGTTGTTCGACGATGTGATCTGGGTGTCCCAGGCCAAGCGCGACCACTTCGACTTCATGACCAAGATGCGCGAGCGCGGCATCGAGGTGGTGGAGATGCACAACCTGCTCGAAGAAACGGTGCGCAACCCGCAAGCTCTCAAGTGGATTCTCGACCGCAAGATAAACCCCAACAGCGTCGGCCTCGGCCTGCAGGACGAGATACGCTCGTTTATCGAAGGACTGGAGCCACGCAGAATCGCCGAATTCCTGATCGGCGGCGTGTCCGGCGCAGACCTGGCCAAACACAAGGATTCCGACGTGGTGAAGATGTTCAACGCCTACCTCGGCGAATCCAGTTTCATCTTCCCGCCGCTGCCCAACACCCAGTTCACCCGCGACACCACCTGCTGGATCTACGGCGGCGTCACCTTGAACCCCATGTACTGGCCGGCACGCCGCCAGGAAACCCTGCTGGCCAGCGCCATCTACAAGCACCATCCGGACTTCGCCGGTGAGCAGTTCGAGATCTGGTATGGCGACCCGGACCAGGATCACGGCTCGGCCACCCTGGAAGGCGGCGACGTGATGCCCATCGGCAATGGCACCGTGCTGATTGGCATGGGTGAACGCAGCTCGCACCAAGCCATCGGCCAGGTGGCGCGAGCGCTGTTCGCCAAGGGCGCGGCAGACAAGGTGGTGGTCGCCGGTTTGGGCCGCTCCCGCTCAGCCATGCACCTGGACACGGTGTTCAGCTTCTGCGACCGCGACCTGGTGACCATCTTCCCGGAAGTGGCCAACAGCATCGTGCCCTTCACTCTGCGCCCGGACGAGAGCCGCCCTGGCGGTATCGATGTGCGCCGCGAGGAAAAGCCCTTCATCGAGGTGGTCGCCGAATCCCTCAACCTGAAGAAGCTGCGCGTGGTGGAAACCGGCGGCGATGCCTACGAGGCCGAGCGCGAGCAGTGGGACGACGGCAACAACGTGGTCTGCCTGGAACCCGGCGTGGTCATCGGCTACGACCGCAACACCTACACCAACACCCTGCTGCGCAAGGCCGGCGTCGAGGTCATCACCATCAGCGCCAGCGAACTGGGACGCGGCCGTGGCGGCGGCCACTGCATGACCTGCCCGATTATCCGCGACCCCATCGACTACTGATCCAATCCAGCCTGCCCCGACAGCCACCCGCTACCGGGGCGCTTCGCCTGCCCACGAGGAGAGAACCATGGCGCTCAACATGCACAACCGCCACCTGCTGAGCCTGATGCACCACAGCACCCGCGAGCTGCGCTACCTGCTCGACCTGTCGCGCGACCTCAAGCGCGCCAAGTACACCGGCACCGAGCAGCAGCACCTCAAGCGCAAGAACATCGCGCTGATCTTCGAGAAGACCTCCACCCGCACCCGCTGCGCCTTCGAGGTCGCCGCCTATGACCAGGGTGCCAACGTCACCTACATCGACCCCAACTCCTCGCAAATCGGCCACAAGGAGTCGATGAAGGACACCGCCCGCGTGCTCGGGCGCATGTACGACGCCATCGAGTACCGTGGCTTCAAACAGGAGATCGTCGAGGAGCTGGCCACCTATGCCGGCGTGCCGGTATTCAATGGTCTGACCGACGAATATCACCCGACGCAGATGCTCGCCGACGTGCTGACCATGCGCGAGCACAGCGACAAGCCGCTGCACGACATCAGCTACGCCTACCTGGGCGACGCCCGCAACAACATGGGCAACTCGCTGCTGCTGATTGGCGCCAAGCTCGGCATGGACGTGCGCATCGCCGCTCCCAAGGCGCTGTGGCCGAGCGCCGAACATATCGCCGCGTGCCAGCAGTGTGCCGAGGATAGCGGCGCACGCCTCCTACTCAGCGAAGATCCGAAAGAGGCAGTCAAGGGCGTCGACTTCGTCCACACCGACGTCTGGGTATCCATGGGCGAGCCGGTGGAAGCCTGGGGTGAGCGCATCGAGGAGTTGCTGCCCTATCAGGTCAACATGGACATCATGAAGGCCACCGGCAACCCGCGCGCCAAGTTCATGCACTGCCTGCCGGCCTTCCACAACAGCGAAACCAAGGTCGGCAAGCAGATCGCGGAAAAATACCCGCACCTGGCCAACGGCATCGAAGTCACCGAAGACGTCTTCGAGTCGCCCTATAACATCGCCTTCGAGCAGGCGGAAAACCGTATGCACACCATCAAGGCGATATTGGTCGCGACCCTGGCTGACATCTAACGCTGCACGCTTGCCTCCCCTCTTCCGCTTGCGGGAGAGGGGCTACGAACACGAACAAGGAGAACACCATGCGACTCGTCATCGCCCTGGGCGGCAACGCCCTGCTTCGTCGTGGCGAAGCCATGACTGCACAAAATCAACGTGACAACGTGCGTATCGCCTGCCAGCAGATCGCCAAGGTGGCACCCGGCAACGAGCTGGTGATCGCTCACGGCAACGGCCCGCAGGTCGGCCTGCTGGCCCTGCAGGGCAACGCCTACGATGCTGCCAATCCCTACCCGCTGGACGTGCTCGGTGCCGAAACCGAAGGCATGATCGGCTACATGATCGAACAGGAGCTGGGCAATCTGCTGCCGTTCGAGGTGCCCTTCGCCACCATCCTCACCCAGGTGGAAGTGGATAGCGGCGACCCGGCCTTCAAGAAACCGAGCAAACCCATCGGCCCGGTCTACAGCAAGAACGAGGCCGAGCGCCTGGCCGCCGAAAAGGGCTGGAGCATCGCCCCCGACGGCGACAAATTTCGCCGCGTAGTGGCCAGCCCAAGGCCACAGCGCATCTTCGAAATCCGCCCGATCAAATGGCTGCTGGAAAAAGGCAGTGTGGTGATCTGCGCCGGCGGCGGCGGGATTCCCACCATGTACGACGGCAACCAGCTGCGCGGCGTCGAGGCGGTGATCGACAAGGACCTGTGTTCGGCCCTACTCGCCGAACAGCTCAATAGCGACCTACTGGTGATCGCCACCGACGTCGACGCCGCCTATGTCGACTGGGGTAAGCCGACGCAGACATCCATCGCCGAAGCGCACCCGGACGAGATAGACAAGCTCGGCTTCGCGACTGGCTCAATGGGACCCAAAGTACAAGCCGCTTGCGAGTTCGTCCGTAACACCGGCGGCACTGCGGTGATCGGCTCGCTAGAAAATATCGAAGCCATCGTCCAGGGCACCTCCGGCACCCGCATCAGCCTGGCAAGCGACGGCATCCGATTCTACTGACCCGAAGCAGGGCTTCGGCCCTGCGCGCCCTAATGGAGCGCTCAGCATGTTCACACCTGGTCATCTACACCGCAGCAACCTAGACATCTCTGAAGGCCTGCGGCTGGCTCCACCCTTTTCCATCGACTTCTACTACGCAGTGCGCCAAGAACCGCAAGAGGGCCCAATGCTGCATATGCGCCTAGTCGGTGAGGTGCAGGGACGGCATTTCGACGAGGAATTCGAGCTGCATCGCGATGTTGCCTTCAACTTCGCCAGCGCTGCCACCCGAGTCGCCGCTAAGCACGGCCTGCCACCCAATGCCAGCCCAATCATGCGTGGCCACGACGAATACGACAAAGTGTTCGCCGATATTCGCCAGCAGCTGCATGCCAAGCCGGGGGAGCCCGTCAATCTCGACCACATCGACTAAGCAGGCAGCGTAACAACCGCCCAGGCCGTTCACGGCGATCAGCTTGGCGCACATGCACGGGGCGCTGACATATCTGTAGGAGCGGCCTTGGACCCGATGCTTTATAGACTTGATCGCGGGCAAGCCCGCTCCTACAAGAGCATCACTCACCTGCCCGCCTAGCTAGGTGTCGATAAAAACAAAGGGCCGCATTGCGCGGCCCTTTGCAGGTACTAACGGGATTAACCGTGCTTGCGCCGACGCCACAACCACAGCGCCAGCACTGCCAGAGTCAGCAGCAGCGGCACCAGGGCGATGTTGAGGAACTTCAGCGTGCGGCCCAGCGACTCGATATCGGCATTGAGCTGATAGCGCACGTCGCGCAGTTCCTTGCGGATTGCCAGCTTCTGCTGCACAAACTGCTGCACGGCGGCCTGCTGCTCGGGCGTCAGCTCGGTGATTTTGCTCGGGTCGTCATGCTGTTGCAGCGCCGCCAGCTTCTGCTCGGTATCGGCCAGTTGCGCCTGCAGGGCTTGCTCCTTCTCGCGGAACTTGACCTCGGCGTCGCGCTGAATCGCATCCACCACCTCGAACGGCCGGGTGAAGCGGCCACGCGAGCGCACGCTGATCAACGCTTCGGAACCGGCCAGGTTATCCAGCGCGTTAATCGCAAACGCGGCGTTGTCAGCCCATGGCTGCGGGATGCGCTGACCGAAGAAGTCCTGCACCTGCACCCACATGCGGTCGCTAAGCATGTCGGTGTCGGCGACCACGATCACGTTGATGTTGTCGGCCTGTTTGAGGCCATCCTTGTGACCTTCGATGCCGTCCGGGAATGCCGATTGTGCCGGACCACTGACCCGCGCTGCCAGGGTGTAGCGCTCGCCGGTGGGTTTCAGTTCACGGATCAGCTCTTCCGGGTTGCTCAGCATGCCGAAGCGTTTGGCATCAAACGGCATGGCGTACTGCGAGCTGCGCATCAGCGGAGTGAACTGGGTTTTCGCCCCTTCCAGCGGCTCCAGGATGCCGGCGGTAGCCACGGTGATGGACTCCAGCGAGGCAGTGCTGATGTCGCCCTTGTCCAAGGCGTTCTTCGGCAGGTTCAACCAAGCGGCGTGACGCACCGGACGTTGGCTCTGGCCCATGCTGACCGACATGGCGTAGGAGCCATCGCCCAGCACCTGATCCGGCAGCATGCGCAGGCCCCAGGCCTTGAACAACTCGGGCAGGTCAGAGGATTTGTCGACAACCATCTCGCCGGGCATTTCAGCCTGGGTATCGGCCTCGCTGAACGGGTCAACAAAGGTCAGCAGTTTGCCGCCGCGCAGGACGAACTGGTCAATCGCATACAGGGTTTGCTGAGGCAGCTGCTTGGGGTGGATCAGCAGCAGCACCGAGACTTTTTCCGGGATCAAATCAACGTCACGTTTAAGGCTTTCGATCTGAAACAGCTGGCGGATTTCCTCGATCAGCATCCACGCAGGCGTTGGTTGACGCGCGGCCATATCGAAGCCGCCGTTGACCTGCAAGCCAGACAGCACGCCGACTACCGGCCGCTCTGGCTTGGCCAGGGTTTGCACCAGGCGGCTGAGCTCGTACTCAAGGAACTCTTCCTGATCCAGGGCGAAGAACGGGATCACTTGCGTCAGGCCTTCGGCATTCTTGCCGGCCAGGCCGAAGTAGATCGAATCACCGCCCTGCTGCAGCGGAATGCCCTGCAAGCCAAACTCGGCGGCTTTATCTTCATCCTCGGAGAACGGTTCAGGGTCGATGATATTCAGCTTTATCTTGCCGCCGGCTTTTTGCTGGTAGGCCTTAAGCATTTCCTCAACTCGCTTGGCGTAGGTACGCAGGGCCGGCAGGTCCTTGGTGGCGGTGTCGGAGTAGAAGAAGTTCAGCTCCACCGGCTCGTCCAGCTCAGCAAGGATCTGCTCAGTACCGTTTGAGAGGGTGTAGAGCTTCTGCTCAGTCAAATCCAGACGCAGGCCACTAAGGCTAAAACTGGAGAACAGGTTAAACGCGAGAAACGCCAGGGCAATGAGTACAAGCCCGGCGCTGGAAACCATCAGCTTTTTCATGGGTGTCCTCAATCCGCTTTCTTCAAGTCGATAACCACCGCAGTCGCCGCCAACCAGGCAGCAATCAGGGTGAGGAAATACAGCAGGTCGCGAATATCAATCACGCCCTTGCTGATCGCATCGAAACGGGTCAGGAAGCTCAGGGAAGCCACGGCGTCGATCAGCCATTGCGGTGCCCAGGCGCTAAACCCGTCGAGCACCATGGGGAAGCCGCTGACGATAAACAGGAAGCACACGCTGACCGACAGAATGAAGGCGATCACCTGATTCTTCGCCAGGGCCGACATACACGAGCCAATCGCCAGATAAGCCCCGGCCAGCAGCCAACTGCCGATATAGCCGGTGATGATCGCGCCGTTATCCGGCTCGCCGAGGTAGTTGACGGTGATGATCATCGGGAAGGTCAGCAGCAGCGCCAAACCGGCAAAAACCCAGGCGGCGAGGAACTTGCCGGTAACCGCGTCGAAACGGGTAATTGGCAGGGTCATCAACAGCTCGATGGTGCCGCTCTTGCGCTCCTCGGCCCACAGGCGCATGGCAATCGCCGGCACCAGAAACAGGTAGAGCCAGGGATGGAAGTTGAAGAACGGCGATAAGTTGGCCTGACCGCTCTCGAAGAAGCCACCGAGGTAAAAAGTAAATACCCCGGACAGCACCAGGAAAATCAGGATAAACACATAGGCCAGCGGCGTGGCGAAGTAGCTCGCCAGCTCGCGCTTGAAAATCACCGATAGCTGACTCATACCACCTCCCCACGGGTCAGGCTGCGGAACACTTCGTCCAGCCGACCGCGTTCGACATTCAACTCACGCACCTGCCAGCCACGCTCGGCGATCAGCGCATTAACCTGCGGGAAGATCACCTCACCTGGCTTGGCGAGAATGCTCAGGCTGTGCTCAAGGGTATTTTCTTCCACACCGACCACGCCTGGCAGTGCTGCCAGTGCCGACTGATCGAGTGGTTCTTCGGCGACCAGGGTGACGGCCTGGTGGTAGCGCGAGCGGCTTTCCAGCTCCAGCGGCGTGCCATCGGCCAGCAACTTGCCATGGGCGATCACCACCGCGCGGGTGCACACGGCGGAAACTTCTTCGAGGATGTGGGTGGAAATAATCACGATTTTGTCGTGGGCCAAGCTCTGAATCAGCTTGCGCACCTGATGCTTCTGATTCGGGTCGAGGCCATCGGTGGGCTCATCGAGGATCAGCACCTTGGGGTCATGCAGAATCGCCTGAGCCAGACCGACGCGACGTTTGAAGCCCTTGGACAGGGTTTCGATGCTCTGCTCCAGCACCGCTTCAAGCTCGACCTGGGCCACTGCCTTGGCCACCCGCTCACGCTTCGCGGCACCCTTAAAGCCGCGCACCTCGGCAATAAATTCGAGGAAGCTACGCACCGTCATATCGCCGTAGCACGGCGCGCCTTCAGGCAGATAACCGATCTGCTGCTGCGCTTTGAGGGTGTCTTTCTGGATATCGAAACCGAGGATGCTGGCACTGCCGGAGGTCGGCGCGAGAAAGCCGGTGAGCATCTTCATGGTGGTGGATTTGCCGGCGCCGTTGGGGCCGAGAAAACCGAGGACTTCGCCGGGCTGGACGCTGAAGGACAGGTCATCCACGGCTGTATGCTGCGCAAAACACTTGGTTAGTTTTTTTATTTCGATCATGGCCTCTCACCATTGCGGTAACAGGCCCTGCTTGCTGCCGCTGCTGACGCAAGCCGGGCGCTAAAATGCCGGGGGACTATAAGGATTCACGCGCAGGCAGCGCAAGCCAATAATCCGCCTTGAATCAAGCCAAATGGCTTTGCCGCGAAGAGCCCCCAATTGCGCAAAAGTTCCACTCAATAGACGAAAAAAAGCCCCGATGTGCCGGGGCTTGAGGAGTGTTGCGCCGTTTTGCGACGCACACAAAAAGAGAGCATCAGACCAAGCTGGTCAGCGCGTCACGACTAAACGGCAGAATGTCCTGCTCGCGGCCATCACGCACCTTCACCGCCCAATCAGGGTCGACCAGCAGCGCACGGCCTACGGCAACTAGGTCGAACTCCTGTTTGTTCAGGCGCTCCAGCAGGTTTTCCAGGCTGGCTGGCTGGGCCACTTTGTCGGTGTTGACCATAAACTGGAGGAACTCGCCATCCAGACCAACGCTGCCAACGGTGATGGTCGGCTTGCCGGTCAGCTTGCGCGTCCAGCCCGCCAGGTTGAGATCCGAGCCTTCAAACTCAGGCTCCCAGAAGCGCCGGGTCGAGCAGTGGAAGATATCCACGCCGGCGTCAGACAGCGGCTTGAGGAAGGCTTCCAGAGCTTGCGGGGTTTCCACCAGGCGAGCGCTGTAATCCTGCTGCTTCCACTGCGAGAAGCGGAAGATGATCGGGAAGTCCGGACCTACAGCAGCACGCACGGCCTGGACCAGTTCAATGGCAAAGCGAGAGCGCTGGGCCAGATCGCCACCGTAACCATCGGTGCGCTGGTTGCTGCCTTCCCAGAAGAACTGGTCGACCAGATAGCCGTGGGCACCGTGAATTTCCACGCCGTCCATGCCGATGGTTTGGGCATCTTTGGCGGCCTGGGCGAAGGCGGCGATCACCTCATTGATGTCGTCCTGGGTCATGCCGTGCACAACCACGTTGCCTTCTTTGATTTTCTCGCTCGGGCCGTAACCCGGCACGCTGGCATCTGGCTCGGTGCCCAGCTTGCGCACATTGCCCACGTGCCACAGCTGCGGGACGATCTTGCCGCCTTCGGCGTGAACCGCTTCGACCACTTTCTGCCAGCCGGCCAGGGCGTCTTCGCCGTAGAAGCGCGGCACGTTCGGGTAACCGTTGGCCGCTTTGTGGCCGACCGTGGTGCCTTCGGTGACGATCAGGCCTACACCGGCCGCCGCGCGACGACGGTAGTACTCGATAACCTTGCTGTTAGGCACACCGCCCGGCGAAAAAGAACGCGTCATCGGCGCCATTACCACACGGGTTGGCAGCTCCAGGTTGCCCAGAGTAAACGGCTGGAACAGTGCTTTAACGGAATCGGTCATCATCATTCCTCTACCCGGCCAGGTGACCGGTCGTCTTGTTGAAGTAGTTTTAAAAAATCAGGCCCGCAGCAACAGCTGCAAGCGCTGGATAAAGTCGCTTAGCGCCTGGGTGTTGTTAGCCACCTTGAGGCGAGTCAGCGCGCCTTGCCAGGCGTTGGCGATAAAGCTCGCCAGGTTGCGGCAGTCCTCATCGGCGGCCAGCTCACCGGCGGCCTGCGCCTGCTCCAGGCAGCGCTGCAAGGTGTCGGCGGACTGCTGCAAAATCGCATCAACCTGCGCACCCAGCGTTGGCGACAGCTCGGCCATCTCGAAACTCAGGCTGCCAATAAAGCAGTGGTATTCCAGGCGCTCCTGCCGGGCGAAGTGCTCCACCAGTTCCGCGTAATAACCGAGGATGCGTTCACGTGGACTTAGCGCCGGATTACTCAGGGCTTCGGCATAGCGCGCCAGGCGCGGCTGGTAGACCTGCTGCAAGGCTTGCAGGGCGAAGTCTTCTTTGCTGGCGAAGTAGTGGTAAAAGGAGCCTTTTGGCACCCCGGCCGCCTGAACGATTTCCTGCACGCCGGCACCGTGATAACCACGCCGGGTCATCACCTCGGCACCTTTGGCGAGGATCAAGTCACGCTTGTCGAGTCGGATACTGGAGTTCATGTCGACAAGAATATGACCGGTCGTCTCGCTCCGCCCAGCACTATTGATTTACGTGATTATCAGCAAGAAGCAGAGCGAGTTTTAGAAACGATTGAGTCCGTAGCCTGGATGAAATCCGGGAAATGCTCATTTGCGCAAAACGCCCCGGATTACATCCGGGCTACGGATCTGGCATGAGCACAGATCCAGGGAGGGCTGGCTTTGCTTGTGTAGGAGCGGGCTTGCCCGCGCTAGCTGTGGTGCAACAAGAGAATGAAGCGCAGCGCTCTGCACGGAGCAAAACGCGGAGCCAGGCCAGATAAAACGGCCTGGCGAAAGGCACGTTTCAGCCGCGAGCGGCTTTGATCACGTCGATATAGGGTTCAGCAAAACGCTGATCCTGGATCAGTGCAACAAAGTCATTGCCTTGGGCATCTTGGGCATTCAGGTCATAGCCGGCGGCAACAAAGAAGCCGACAAAGCGCTCGAAATCATCGATACGCAGACCACGGTAAGCCTTGACCAGTTTGTGCAGCGACGGTGGCGTGGCATCGGCCGGTTCTACGCCGAGGAACAGCTTGATCGGCTCGTCACCAATCTCTTCGCCAATCACCTGTTTCTTGTCTTTACGCATCATTCACTCCAGCTAACCAGGCCACACGGGGCCGGCAGTGTACCTCCGGGGCGGTCAGCGGCTCAACGGATGCAGGCATAACAAGGGGTTTAGCGCTGCGCCGGAACGGCTCGACGCAGGTCAACACAGTAGACGGCACGCGGCCCTATAATGCGCCCTCGGTTCTTTGCTGCGCGATCAATCCAACAAAAGCAGTTCCGCACCCTAGGAGTCACCATGTCACTGCACTTACCGCCGCTGTTCTCCGCCTGGCGTCAAACGCTGCGTGCCGGCTACGGCTGGAAGAACCTACGCAGTGACCTGAGCGCCGGCCTGACGGTTGGCGTCATCGCCATTCCGCTGGCCATGGCCTTGGCTATTGCTGCGGGAGTCGCGCCGCAACATGGCCTGTATACGGTGTTGGTGGCAGGTACGCTGATTGCCCTGTTTGGCGGTTCGCGCTTCAACGTTTCTGGGCCGACCGCCGCCTTTGTGGTGATTCTGCTGCCGGTCACCCAGCAGTTCGGCCTCGGCGGTTTATTGCTGTGCACCCTGATGGCAGGGGTGATTTTGATTACCCTCGGGCTGATGCGCGCCGGCCGGCTGATCGAATTTATCCCCTACCCGGTGACGCTGGGCTTTACCGCCGGCATTGGCATTGTGATCGCCACCCTACAGATCAAGGATCTATTCGGCCTGCACCTGAGCAGAACGCCGCACAACTACATCGAGCAACTCAATGGCCTGCTGCACGCCATGCCCAGCCTACAACTGGGCGACAGTGTGGTGGCCCTGGTGTGCCTGGCGGTGCTGCTGGTCTGGCCGCGCTGGGTGCCGAAAGTCCCCGGGCATTTGGTGGCGCTGGCCATCGGTGCGCTGCTCGGCTTGCTGTTAGAGCGCCTGCAGATTCCCGTGGCAACCCTGGGTGAGCGCTTCAGCTACAGCCTGAACGGCATTGAACATCCCGGGATTCCGCCATTTCTGCCCACGTTTATCTGGCCCTGGCAGTTGCCGGGCGCAGACGGCCAGCCGCTGCATGTGAACTTTGAGCTTTTCCGCAAACTGCTCGCCCCGGCCTTTGCTATCGCCATGCTGGGGGCTATCGAGTCGTTGTTGTGTGCGGTGGTCGCGGACGGCATGACCGGCAGCAAGCATGATCCCAATGGCGAGCTGATCGGCCAGGGCATCGGCAACCTGGTTGCGCCACTGTTTGGCGGCATCACCGCCACTGCCGCGATTGCTCGCAGCGCCGCCAACGTGCGCGCCGGAGCCTACTCGCCGATGGCGGCGATTATCCATGCCGGTGTGGTGCTGATTGCCATTCTGTTTCTTGCACCGCTGTTCAGTTATCTGCCGATGGCGGCATTGGCGGCCTTGCTGCTGATGGTGGCGTGGAACATGAGCGAGCCCCGCCATGTAAGCCACACCTTACGCATCGCACCGCGCGGTGATGTGCTGGTACTGCTGACCTGCCTGATTCTCACCGTGCTGTTCGACATGGTGCTGGCTGTCGCGGTCGGCCTGTTGCTGGCCGCCGGTTTGTTTATCAAGCGCATGAGCGACCTGACCGACACCGAATCCCTGCCCAAGCACTTTCATCGGGCACTCAATGACCTGCCCGAACACGTGCTGGCCTATGCCATTCGTGGGCCGCTGTTCTTTGGCGCGGCGGAAAAAGCCCTGAGTGTGCTGCGCCGCTTTACCCCTGGGGTAAAGGTGGTAATCGTCGATATCAGCGCGGTGCCGCTGCTGGACATGACTGCCATTGCCGCGCTGGGCAACGTACTGCGCGATTACCGCGAGCAACATGTCGGCCTAGTGCTGTGCGGCCTGACGCCACAAGTACGCCTGCAATTGCGCCGCGCCGGAATTGTCCGCGTAGAGGGGCAACTGGCCTATGTACGCGACCTGGAACAAGCCAGAGAAAAGGCCCTGCGCTGGCTTGCGCCAAAGGCCGAAGAGCAAACAGCGGCCATGTAACTGGCGGTGATCCGGGGAATGCAGGCGCATAACCTGCCCCCGGATTACATCCGGGCTACCTGCTTACAGGCCTTTAACTGCATAGATGCCCGGCGCGTTGCGCCAGTAGCCCTTGTAGTCCATGCCATAACCGAAGATGTAGCGGTCGATGCACGGCAGACCAACGTAATTGGCTTTCAGATCCGGCCGCGCCTTGCGGTCATGATCCTTGTCGATCAGCACGGCAGTGTGCACCGCGCGGGCACCGGCGTGATGGCAGAAGTCGATGATCGCGCCGAGGGTGTGACCTTCATCGAGAATGTCGTCGATGATCAGCACATCGCGGTCGATAAAGGAAATTTCCGGTTTAGCCTTCCAGAATAGCTCGCCGCCGCTGGTTTGATTGCGATAACGGGTGGCATGCAGGTAGGACAGTTCCAGCGGAAAGTTGAGCTTGGGCAGCAACTTGCCAGAGAAGATCAAGCCGCCATTCATCACACAGAACACCACCGGATTGCTCTCGGCTAGCTCGCCGTTGATCTTGGCGGCTACCTGATCAATGGCCGCTTCAACTTCGGCATTGCTGTACAGGCAATCTGCTTCGGCCATGACTTGGCGGATATGCGCGAGATCGACGGACATGTTGTTTCCTCTTGGGAGCGGGACGCTTTAGACCAAAAAGCTGATCGATGCGTCAAAATAAAAGCCGGCAAAGGTACGCATCTGCATCCCGTAGAGCAAGCCCATACAGACCAACAGCGGCAATTGCTGGAAATGGTCGCCACACTAGCGCTTTTTAGCGAATTTAAGCCATCTTGGCCCAGCACTTGGCATGGCCAATGATTTAATCTAACGCGAATTTTTCGCCCGTCCTGCCGGAGACCCCGCCCATGCCCATCCTCGAGATCCGCCACCCGCTGATCCGCCACAAACTCGGCCTGATGCGCCGCGCCGATATCAGCACGAAAAACTTTCGCGAGCTGGCTCAGGAAGTGGGTTCGCTGCTGACCTATGAGGCGACCAAAGACCTGCCCCTGGAGAACTACGAGATCGAAGGCTGGTGCGGCACCGTGCAGGTGGAAAAAATCTCCGGCAAGAAAATCACCGTGGTACCGATCCTGCGTGCGGGCATCGGCATGCTCGAAGGCGTGCTCAGCCTGATCCCCGGGGCCAAGGTCAGCGCCGTTGGCGTGGCGCGCAATGAAGAAACCCTGCAAGCGCACACCTACCTGGAAAAACTGGTGCCGGAAATCGACGAGCGCCTGGCGATGATCATCGACCCGATGCTTGCCACTGGCGGCTCGATGGTCGCCACCATCGACCTGCTGAAAAAAGCCGGCTGCAAGGAAATCCGCGCGATGGTGCTGGTCGCCGCGCCGGAAGGCATTAAGGCAGTCCACGATGCGCACCCCGACGTGATGATTTATACCGCGTCCATCGACCAATGCCTGAACGAGCATGGCTACATCATTCCTGGCCTCGGTGATGCCGGCGACAAAATCTTCGGCACCAAGCAGAAGGACGCCTAGGGTCTGCTCCCGCTTCATTCGTGGCCGCGCCGAAGCCTGTTTTAGTGCGAGGCAAGGCGCGAGACACGAAGTTTGGTGCTCCAAATGAGTGTTGAGAAACGTAGCATCGCACTAAAACAGGCACGGCCCTGCAGGTTGCGCGAGAAATGGTCCCCGCTGTTGTTGCAGGACTTAGCAAGGGCGCGCCATTACCCGCGTCCTGCGCCTAACCGGGGGCCATTTCTCGCGGCAACGCGGCTCACTAATGAAACAGGAACAGACCCACATGACCGACGAATTCAACGATCCACTCTGGCGTCAGGGCATCTCAGGCGCGCAGATGTTGTTCGTGGCCTTTGGTGCCCTGGTGCTAATGCCGCTGATCACCGGCATGGACCCTAACGTTGCACTGTTTACCGCCGGCATCGGCACCCTGCTGTTCCAACTGGTGACGGGCCGTCAGGTGCCGGTGTTCCTCGCCTCCAGCTTTGCCTTTATCGCGCCAATTCTTGCTGCCAAAGGCGAGTTCGGTCTGCCTGCCGTACTCGGTGGCATCGTCGCCTCAGGTTTGGTCTACATCCTGCTCAGCATGGTGGTAAGGGTCAAAGGCGCGGGCTTTATCGACCGTCTGCTGCCTCCCGTGGTCATCGCCCCGGTGATCATCTCCATCGGCCTGGCGCTTTCGCCCGTAGCGGTGAACATGGCCATGGGCAAGGCTGGCGACGGTAGCGCGCAGTTGGTGCCGTACCAAACCGCCATGCTTATTTCCATGTCGGCCCTGCTCACCACGGTATTGGTCGCTGCCATGGGTCGTGGACTGCTGCGTTTGGTGCCAATCCTCGCGGGGATCAGCGTTGGCTGCATTGTCGCCGCGTTCTGCGGGGTAATCGACACCAGCCACATCGCCGCCGCGCCCTGGCTGGCGATTCCAGCATTTGTCACCCCGGAACTGCACTGGGGCGCGATTCTGTACATCGTCCCGGTCGCCCTGGCTCCAGCCATCGAACATATCGGCGGCGTAGTGGCAATCGGCAGCGTTACCGGGAAAAACTTTATCAAGAAACCCGGCCTGCATCGCACCCTGCTCGGCGACGGCATCGCCACCTCGGTGGCGGGGATGTTCGGCGGCCCACCCAACACCACCTACGCGGAAGTCACTGGCGCAGTCATGCTGACCAAGAACTACAACCCGAAGGTCATGACCTGGGCAGCCTGCTTTGCCATCGGCCTGGCCTTTGTCGGTAAGTTCGGCACCGCGCTTCAGAGCATCCCCGTGCCGGTCATGGGCGGCATTCTTTGCCTACTGTTCGGCTCTATCGCGGTGGTCGGTTTGAATACCCTGATTCGCCATCAGGTTGACCTGTCCGAGGCGCGCAACCTGATCATCGTCTCGGTCACTTTGGTGTTCGGCATCGGCGGTATGGTGATTGGTAACAGTGACTTCGCCCTCTCCGGCATTTCGCTGTGCGCCATCGCCGCCCTGCTGCTCAATATGCTGCTACCCGGCGGCCAAGGCTGGCGCAGCAAAACCGTGCTGGAAGAGCCAGACCTGTAAATAGCGCCCACGAAAAAGCCCCGCACTGCGGGGCTTTTTTATCTCGCTGACATTCTTAGACAGCGTTAGCCGCCCACCCCTGCAACCGCAGCACACTCTCGCGGTACGGCTTCAGCCCCATGCTCAGCAGCACAATCGAGCTGAACACTGCCAGCGCCGTAACAATCAGCAGCGAATAACGCAGCGCATTGTCATCGGCAAATACGTAGTCAGTCACCAAGGCCACCGCCGTTGGGCCAATGCCCAGGCCGATCAGGGTGATGACAAACAGATAGATCGCCGAGGCCTGGCCACGCATTGAGTTGGGCATGATCTCCTGAATGGCGGCCGGGGCCACGCCGAACGGCATGCTCAGGAAGAACACTGTTGGCGCCATTAACACCGCCGCCAACAGCGCGCTGTCCATCAGCGGGAATGCCAACACACAAGGCGCAGCGCCAATAGCGGCATACAAGCCGACGCGCATATTGGCATCACTGCTGCCGCGCTTGGCCATCCAGTCCGCCAAACGGCCACCAAAGACGATACCCAGGCAACCAAATACCGCAACGATGCTGCCGTAAACCACGCCGACATGCCCAGCATCCCAGCCGTAAGTGCGAATAAAGAAGGTCGGCACCCACGCCGCACTGCCATAACCCGCGAACGCCAGCCCGGCAAAACCAAAGTTATGACACAGCACGGTGCGCCGGTTGGCGCGGATATAGCGCCCAACCTCGGCCAGCGGCACGGCCACCCCAGCACCAACGCCACGTCGCGCAGGCTCTTTGACGGCCAGCATGAGTAAGGTGAACAACACCCCAGCAGCGCCAAGTGCGAGAAAGATCAGCTGCCAGGGACGTACTTCACCGAGCACCGGCAGCACTACATCACCCTGCGCCGAGGCGAACTTAATCACCAGGCCGCCGAGCAAAAAGGCCAGACCAGAGCCGAGATACACACCCATGGAATACACACTGATCGCCGTGGCGCGACGCTCGGCCGGAAAGCTGTCGGCAATCAGCGAATAAGCCGCTGGCGACAACGCCGCTTCCCCCACACCCACGCCAATACGGCACAGCAGGAATTGCCAGTACAACTTGGCCATACCGCAGGCCGCTGTCGCCGCACTCCAAAACAGTACGCCGATGGCGATCAGCCCACGCCGGCTCTTGGTATCCGCCAAACGCCCCAGCGGAATCCCGCAGACGGTGTAGAACATGGCAAACGACAAACCCATCAACAGGCTCATCTGCGTATCGCTGATCATCAGGTCACGGCGGATCGGCCCCACCAGCAGATTGAGAATCTGCCGGTCGATAAACGACAGTATGTAAGCCACCATCAAGATGGCGACAGTAGCCCAGGCGCGGGCGGAAGAGGGATAGCCGTTATTGTTGTTGGGCACTGGCAGTCTCCTCGGCACCGGGAGTGCGGTGCACGACGGTTGAAAGAGCTGCCAGCTTAGGCCGATATACAGAACAATGAGTATCGCCCGTAGGTGTTATCAGTTTGACGAATGCGCACCATCCTTTCGAGCGAATGACAGCAGCGCACTATTCGGCTAAAGCATCAGCGGCGCACGCTCACTGAGGACAGTCAACGCCGCCACCCAGCTTGGATGATCATTCAGGCACGGCACTAGCTGCAGACTCTCACCGCCAGCTTCGACAAACTGCTCGCGGCCACGGTCGCCAATTTCTTCCAGCGTCTCGATGCAGTCGGCGACAAAGGCCGGGCACATGACTAACAGCTTCTTCACGCCCTTGGCTGCCAGCTCTTCAAGACGCGCCTCGGTGTAGGGTTCAATCCACTTGGCGCGGCCCAGGCGCGACTGAAACGACACCGACCATTGCTCAGGTTTGAGCCCCATACCTTGGGCGAACAGCTCGGCACTGCGCAGGCATTGTGCGCGATAACAGTTGGCCAACACCTCTGGCGAGGCCGTGCGGCAGCAATCCGCGCCTTTCAGGCAATGGCCTGTGGGGTCGAGCTTGTGCAGGTGACGCTCTGGCAGGCCGTGAAAGCTCAGTAGCAGGTGGTCGAAATCCTGCTCTAAATACGGCTTGGCGCTGTCGACCAGTGCCTCGACATATTCCGGCTGCGCATAGAACGGCGGCAGGATGGAGAAGCGGATTGGCAGCTTGTGCTCACGCACCACCCGCTTGGCCTCCTCGATCACCGTGGTGGTGGTGCTGTCGGCAAACTGCGGATATAGCGGTGCCAGGGTCACCTGCTTGATCCCCTGCGCGGCCAGACGGGTCAGCACGGTTTGCAGTGATGGCTCGCCATAACGCATGGCCAGCTCCACCGGGCCGTGCTTCCAGGACGCCTTCATCGACTCTTGCAAGCGCTTGCTCAGCACCACCAACGGCGAGCCCTCATCCCACCAGATCGAGGCATAGGCATGTGCCGATGCTGCCGGACGCTTGATCAGAATCAGCGAAACGATCAGTCGGCGCAGCGGCCATGGCACATCGATGACATAAGGGTCCATAAGGAACTGGTTGAGATAGCTGCGCACATTCGCCACGGAAGTGGAGGCCGGCGAGCCCAGATTTACCAGTAACAAGGCGTGATCGGTCATGCGTAATCCTAGTCAGGCGTGCCCAGCAAATCCGCCAGGGCCACATCCAAATGAGTGAAACGAAAACTGAAGCCTGCCGCCTGCAAACGCGCCGGCAAGGCGCGCTGCCCACCGAGTAACAGCACCGCTAACTCGCCCAGCGCCAGGCGCAGAACAAACGCGGGGGCGCGCATAAACGCCGGCCGGTGCAACTCGCGGCCCAACGCCTGACTAAAGGCGCGGTTACGCTCAGGGGTCGGCGCACAGGCATTATAAGGACCGCGAGCATCCTGCTGCTGCAGGAGAAAATCAATCAAAGCGATTTGATCGGCAATGTGAATCCACGGCATCCATTGCCGGCCATTGCCGAGCGGGCCACCCAGACCAAGTTTGAACGGTAATAACAGGCGCTTGAGAAAGCCGCCGTCAGGTGCCAGCACCAGCCCGGTGCGCAGCAGCACCACGCGAATGCCCAGCGCTTCGGCACACAGCGCCGTTTCCTCCCAGGCACCACAGAGCTGGGCGGCGAAATCCTCGCTGACCGGCGGTGAATCCTCCAACAATTCACGCTCGCCGCCATCGCCGTACCAGCCCACCGCCGAACCGGACAGCAACACGGCAGGCTTCTGTTCACGGCTCTCTAGCCATGTCAGCAACTGTTCGGTAAGGGTAATTCGGCTGGCCCATAACAGCGCTTTGCGTTTGCGCGTCCAGTGCCGGTCGGCAATCGGCGCACCGGCCAGGTTAACCAGCGCATCCAGCGGCTCCTCGGCCAACTCTTCAAGCCGAGCAATACCACGCACCGCTTCGCCACACAGCGCAGCAACCTGTTCAGGGCGGCGGCTCCATACGGTCAGTTGGTGACCCTGTTGCAGCCAATACCGGCACAGCGCACGCCCAATCAAGCCGGTGCCGCCAGTCAGAAGTATGTGCATCAGATTGCCCTCGCATGACTGTTGCATGGTACGCAGCAGCCGACTGATTTATGCCATTTATGGCTTCAATCCGGCCGTAGGTTGTCTTAACTGTGAGTAGGCAGTATCGACAACGACACATCCTATACAAAAATTCAATATTGTATAGCTTTTGTCTAAAGCGTAGCCTGACGCTGAGAAAACGAGGTAAATCATGACCACTCTTCACCCCATAGCCATCATTGGCACCGGCATCGCCGGCCTCTCTGCCGCGCAGACGCTGGATGCCGCCGGGCACCCGGTCCACCTGTTCGATAAAAGCCGCGGCAGTGGCGGTCGTATGGCCAGCAAACGCAGTGATGCCGGCGCACTGGATTTAGGCGCGCAGTACTTCACCGCCCGCGACCGCCGTTTTGTCGAAGTGGTGCAGCAGTGGCGAGCCCGTGGCTGGGTCGCCGAATGGACCCCCAGCCTCTATAACGCGCGCAACGGTTTGCTCAGCGCCTCGCCCGATGAGCAGACTCGCTGGGTCGGCAGCCCGCGCATGAGTGCCATTACCCGCGCCATGCTCGGCGCGCTGCCGGTGAACTTCTCTTGCCGCATCACCGAAGTGTTTCGCGGCGAGCAGCACTGGCATCTGCAGGATGCCGAAGGCAACAGCCACGGCCCATTCAGCCACGTGATCGTCGCTACACCAGCGCCGCAGGCCACAGCTTTGCTGTCCAGCGTGCCGAAACTGGCTGGGGCAGCCGCCAGCGTGGCCATGGACCCGACTTGGGCGGTCGCACTGGCATTCCCCACACCGCTGGAAACCAGAGTTGAAGGCTGCTTTGTACAGGACAGCCCACTCGACTGGCTGGCCCGTAATCGCAGCAAGCCAGCGCGCGACACGCAACTCGACACCTGGGTGCTGCACGCCACCAGCCAGTGGACCAAGCAGCATCTGGATATGCCCAAAGAACAGGTCATCGAGCACCTGCTAGGCGCCTTTGCCGAGCTGATTGGCTGCGCCGTGCCTGCCCCGGCGTTCAACCTGGCGCACCGCTGGCTGTATGCCCGCCCCGCTAGCGCGCATCAATGGGGTGTGCTGGCCGATGCCGATTTAGGCATTTATGCCTGCGGCGACTGGTGCCTGTCTGGCCGTGTAGAAGGCGCCTGGCTGAGTGGCCAGGAAGCCGCGCGACGCCTGCTCGAACACCTGCAATGAACGCTCAAGCACATGCCAAGCCGGGCAAACATCGGCTTAATCCGCGCAAGCTGCTGCTGTCGAAATGGACCGCCACACAGCCGCAGAACCGCGAGAAGCACTTTCTGGTGACTGAATTGTTTTGCGACGAAGAAGGCACGGTGCTGCAGATCGAACTGCAAGCCGTGCTCAACCAACGCTGCCAGCGTCTGGACTGGCGCGTACTGGAAAACCCCGAGCAATGGCGTATGGGCTGGAAGTAACAGCCTCATACACAAAGCCATACAGTAGTTGTACAAATATATTGACTTGTACAATTACAAACCTATGATGAACTCAAGTTGTACATCCATACGGATCTGTACAAGTCGTCATCAGAGGTTGCCCATGAGCCCAACACAAACCACCACTGGCAAACCTAAACTGGGCATCAGCGCCTGCCTGCTGGGTTCCGAGGTACGCTACAACGGCGGCCACAAGGAATCCCGCCTGTGCAGCCGCACCCTTACCGAGTATTTCGACTTCGCCCCCGTTTGCCCGGAAGTGGGCATCGGCATGAGCATCCCGCGAGAGCCCATTCGCCTAGTCGGCGACCCGCACGCGCCGCGCGCTGTCGGCGCAGTCAACCGTGAACAGGATGTCACCGCACCACTAACAGCTTATGGCGAGCGCATGGCCGCCGAGCTAACGGATATTTGCGGCTACATTTTTATGCAGCAGTCACCGTCCTGCGGCCTGCACCGGGTCAAGGTCTATCAAGACAACGGCCGGCCCAGCGAACCAGGGCGCGGCATCTTTGCCGAAGCCTTCTGCGCCAAGCACCCCAATCTGCCGGTGGAAGAAGATGGCCGCCTGAATGACCCGGTCCTGCGCGAGAACTTCATCACCCGTGTATTCGCCTACTCCGAGTGGCAACAGCTACTGCGCGAGGGCTTGAGCCGCAAGCGCCTGATCGACTTCCACTCGCGCTACAAATACCTGCTGATGGCCACCAACCCTCTGCAGTACAAGCTGCTCGGGCGCATGCTCGGTGACCTCGGCCAACATGACCTGAATGAGCTGGCCCCACGCTATTTCAGCGAGCTGATGAGCGCGCTGAAAAGCTGCGCCACCCGCCGCACCCACAGCAACGTGTTGCAGCACATCAGCGGCTACCTCAAGCAATCGCTAAGCAGCGAAGACAAACAGGAAATGCAGCAACTGATCGGCCAATACCGCCACGGCGTGGTGCCGCTGGTGGTGCCCATGACCCTGCTCAAGCACCACTTCCGCCGCCATCCAGACAGCTACATCGCGCAACAGGTGTACCTGCAGCCGCACCCGGAAAGCCTCAGCCTGCGTAACGCCCTATGAGCCCGCAACCGATCAGCGAGGGCGCTGCCGCCGACGATTACCAGGCGGCCATCTCCCAAGGCTTTATGCCGATCCGTGATGTGGCAAGGATCACCGGGGTCAACGCGGTTACCCTGCGCGCGTGGGAGCGGCGCTATGGTTTGATCGTGCCGCACCGTACGCCCAAGGGTCATAGGCTGTACTCGGATGACCATGTGGCGCGCATCCAGGCCATTCTCACCTGGCTCAATCGCGGCGTATCCGTCAGCCAGGTAAAAGGCTTGCTGCGCAGCAACCAGCCCGCACCGGCTGAAGCCAGCTCGCAATGGGAGGCCAAGCGCCAGCAATTACAGGAAGCCATCTGCAACCTTAACGAGCGTCGCCTCGACGATTGTTTCAACAGTGAATTGGCGCTCTACCCGCCGCATACCCTATGCCAGCAACTGCTGCTGCCGCTGCTCGAAGAGCTTGAGTTGCGCTGGCGCAATCAGTTCGGTGCGCAAGCTGAGCGAGTGTTCTTCTACTCCTGGCTGCGCAGCAAGCTCGGTGCCCGCCTGTATCACAACAACCGTCAGGCCAGCGGCGCGCCGCTGCTCCTGATCAACGCGTCCGACCTGCCCATGGCCCCCGGCTTGTGGCTGACCGCCTGGCTGGCGAGCAGCGCCGGGATTGCCGTCGACGTATTCGACTGGCCGCTACCGCCGCCCGAACTGGCTCTGGCGGTTGAGCACATTCAGCCACGCGCGGTGCTGCTGTATTCCAGCCAAGCTCTTAACAGCAGCCACCTGCAGCGCCTGCTCGGTGGTTATGACTGCCCATGCCTGCTGGTCGGGCAAGTGGTGCAGATCCACGCCGACGAATTAGCCGGCATAACCGTCCAGAACGCCGAATTGAGCCTGGCCGCCGACCCATTGGCGGCACTGCACAGCCTCAACGAACTCGATCTGCTGCACAGCTGACAGGATTCAACATGCTGCAATTGATGTGGTTCCGCACCGACCTGCGGGTACAAGACAACAGTGCCCTGGCCGCCGCCATGGCCAGCGGCCCGACTGTGGCGCTGTATCTGATCAGCCCCGGGCAGTGGCTGATGCATGACGATGCGCCGAGCAAAGTCGATTTCTGGCTGCGTAACCTCAAGGAGCTGGCCACCGAACTGGGCAAGCTAAATGTACCGCTGTTGCTACGTGAGGCTGACGACTGGAGCGCCGCACCGCAGGTCATCGCGGAGCTGTGTCAACAACTGCAAATCAGCGCCGTGCAGGTCAACGAAGAGTACGGCGTGCACGAAAGCCGTCGCGACCAGGCCGTGGCCAATGCGCTGGATGGAATAGGGGGCAATTTCAATAGCCATCTGGACCAGCTGTTCTTCAAACCCGGCAGCGTGCTGACCAAATCCGGCACGTACTTCCAGGTCTACAGCCAATTCCGTAAGGTCTGCTATCAGCGCCTGCACACGGCCCTGCCGGCGCGGGTCGCCACACCCAAGACGCAGGCATCGCTGGCGATCACTGGCGATGTCGTTCCCGAGCAGATCGCTGGCTTTTCTACACCCAGTGAAACTCTGCGACAGCTCTGGCCGGCCGGTGAAGCCGAGGCGCAGCGGCGCATGGATGACTTCGCCGCAGAGCAGATCGACTTCTACCAAACGGCCCGCGACCTTCCGGCCAAGCCCGGCACCAGCCAGCTCTCGGCCTACCTGGCTGCCGGTGTTATCTCGCCACGCCAATGCTTGCATGCCGCGCTGGCCGCCAATCAGGGCGAATTCGACAGCGGCAATGTCGGCGTGGTGACCTGGATTAACGAGCTGCTTTGGCGCGAGTTCTACAAGCACATTCTGGTCGGCTACCCGCGCGTGTCTATGCACCGCGCCTTCCGCCCGGAAACCGAGGCGCTGGCCTGGCGTAACGCGCCACTGGAACTGAAAGCCTGGCAAGAAGGCCGTACGGGCTTTCCGATTATTGATGCGGCGATGCGCCAACTGCTGGCCACCGGCTGGATGCACAACCGTCTACGGATGATCGTGGCGATGTTTCTGACCAAGAACCTGCTGATCGACTGGCGTGAAGGCGAGCGCTTTTTTATGCGTCACCTGATCGACGGTGATTTGGCGGCGAATAATGGTGGCTGGCAATGGAGCTCATCCACCGGCACCGACTCAGCGCCCTACTTCCGTATTTTCAACCCGCTTAGCCAGTCGCAGAAGTTCGACCCGGACGGCCGCTTTATCCGCCAGTGGCTGCCGGAGCTGGTGGGCCTGAACAAAACCAATATTCATAACCCGGCGGCCATGGGCGGCTTGTTCGGCATTGCCGACTACGCCACGCCGATTGTCGACCTGAGCAAGAGCCGCACACGTGCACTGGCCGCGTTCAAGAGCCTGCCGCACTTTGCGGGTACGGAGGCGCTATGAGCGACTTCCTGCGTCAATTCGCCCAGGACTTTGCCGGGCTGAATAAAAATAACCTCGACCGCCTGGGCCAGCTCTACAGCGACGACGCGCTGTTTTGCGACCCACTGCATGAAGTACGCGGGCTGGCCAATATGCAGCGCTACTTCGCCGAGATGTACGCCAACGTCAGCGAACTGCGCTTCGACTTCTATGGTTTTGACCAAGTGCGCGAGGGTGAAGGCTACCTGCGCTGGACCATGAGCTACCGCCACCCACGCCTGGCTAAAGGTCAATTGATCCGCGTGGAGGGCTGCTCGCACCTGCTATGGCACAGCAAGGTCTATCGTCACCGTGACTACTTCGACGCTGGCAGCCTGCTCTATGAGCACCTGCCCGTGCTCGGATCGGTAATTCGCTGGCTAAAACGGAGATTGGCATGAACGCGAACGCACGACGGATCTGGCTCACTGGAGCCAGTAGCGGTATCGGCGCTGCACTGGCCGAACAACTGCTGCAACAAGGTCATCGCCTGGCAATCAGTGCGCGCACCCTTGAGGCCTTGCAGGACCTGGCCAAACGCTATCCGCAGCAGGTATTGGTGGTCGCCGGTGATCTCAGCGATGCGACGCAAGTACAGGCCATCGGCGAGCACATTGCGCAGGTCTGGGGCGCCCTGGATTGCGCCATCCTCAATGCCGGCACCTGCGAATATGTCGAGGTCAAAGCCTTTGAAGCGGCGATGGTCGAGCGGGTGATACGCGCCAACGTGCTCTCTACAAGCTACTGCATCGAAGCCGCCCTGCCCTTGCTGCGCTTGGGCCATCGCCCGCATCTGGTCGGCGTAGGCAGCTCGGTAACCTTTATGCCGCTGCCGCGCGCCGAGGCCTACGGTGCCTCCAAGGCCGCCATACGCTACTTGATGGAAGCGCTGCGCATCGACCTGCGCGCCGAGAATATTGCCGTCACCCTGGTCAGCCCCGGTTTTGTCGACACGCCACTGACGCAGAAAAACGACTTCCCCATGCCCATGCGCTGGCCGGTGGATAAAGCCGCCCGCTATATCGCCGAGCGCCTGGCAGCCCAGCCTTTTGAAATCGCCTTTCCCGGCCCCTTTATCGCCATTCTCAAATTGCTTGGCTGCCTGCCCAAACGCTGGCAGGTAGCCCTCGGCGCGCGCATGGCCCGCACTGAAGCCAAGACCAAGGACAGCCTATGAAAATTGCCATTATCGGCAGCGGTATCGCCGGTTTAACCAGCGCCTACCTGCTTAACCGCCAGCATGACATCACTGTATTCGAGGCCGGCGACTGGATTGGCGGGCACACCCATACCGTGGATGTACAGGTCGATGGCCAGCACCATGCGGTGGACACCGGTTTTATTGTGTTCAACAACTGGACCTACCCGAATTTTATCCGCCTGCTCAGCCAACTGGGCGTGGGCTTCAAGGACACCGAGATGAGCTTCTCGGTGTGTGACCCGATCAGCGGCGTGGAATACAACGGGCATAACCTCAACAGCCTGTTCGCCCAGCGCAGCAACCTGGTATCACCGAAGTTCTGGGGCATGGTGCGCGATATCCTGCGGTTTAACCGCGAAGCGCTGGACGATTTGAACCAGCAACGCATCGCCAGCGACCTGACCCTGGGCGATTACCTCAAGGCCAAGGGCTACAGCAAACGCTTTATTGAGCATTACATCGTGCCCATGGGCGCAGCGATCTGGTCGATGTCGCTCAACGATATGCTCGGCTTCCCGCTGCAGTTCTTCGTGCGCTTCTTCAAAAATCACGGCCTGCTGTCAGTCAGTGATCGTCCGCAGTGGTGCGTGGTTGAGGGCGGCTCCAGCAGCTACATCGCGCCACTGACGCAATCGTTCAAGCAACATATCCGCCTCAACTGCCCGGTCAGCCGAGTCGAGCGTGATAGCAATGGCGTCACCCTGCACAGCGCCCAGGGAACTGAGCGCTTCGACAAAGTGGTGTTCGCCTGTCACAGCGACCAGGCTCTGGCGCTACTGGCCGAACCGACGCATGTCGAGCAAGAAATCCTCGGCGCGCTGCCCTATGCCGACAACGACGTAGTGCTGCACAGCGATACCCGCCTGCTGCCAAAACGGCCACTGGCCTGGGCCAGCTGGAACTACCGCTTGGGGGGCCCGGTTGGCCAATCAGCGGCGGTGACCTATGACATGAATATTCTGCAGGGCATCCAGAGCGACACCACCTTCTGCGTCAGCCTGAACCAGACCGCCTTTATCGACCCGAGCAAGATTCTCGCGCGCTATACCTATGCCCATCCGCAATACAGCTTGGCCGGCATGGCGGCGCAAGCGCGCTGGCAAGAGCTGCTCGGTGCCAATCACAGCTACTTCTGCGGCGCTTACTGGGCCAACGGTTTTCATGAAGATGGCGTGGTCAGTGCGCTGCGCGTGGCCCGTGAATTTGGCGAATCACTGTGATGAACAGTGCCCTGTATAGCG
The DNA here is from genome assembly GCF_046581935.1 of Pseudomonas sp. GTDB lineage: Bacteria > Pseudomonadota > Gammaproteobacteria > Pseudomonadales > Pseudomonadaceae > Aquipseudomonas. Next base: position 48,310 of record NZ_JAYGFK010000022.1, on the reverse strand, counting down.
GCTGGGTGCAGCACCGACGCTTTACCCCGCGCCAGCACAACTTTCGCTACCGCATGGGCTTGCTGTACCTGGACCTGAGCGAGCAAGAACAGGTGCTCGCCCTGTCACCGCTGGCCGGCCGTGGGCGCTTTGCGCCGTTCGCCTTTCGCGAAACCGATTACCTGCCGCAGTTCACCAGTGCCGGCATGCGTTTGATTGACGCGGTGCGCCAACGTGTCAGCGAGGCACTAGGGCGCACGCCATTGGGCCACATCTGCCTGCTGACCCAGGCGCGCAGTTGGGGGCTGGCGTTCAACCCGGCTAGTTTTTTCTACTGCCATGAGGCCGATGGCAGCCTGGCGGCGATTCTCTGCGAAGTGAGTAACACGCCGTTCCGTGAGCGCTACCACTATGTAATACCGGCTGCAGGCACAGGCCATCAGCACGTGGCCGTCACCAAAGCGTTTCACGTATCGCCGTTTCTGCCGCGTGACCTGGAATACCGCATGAGCTTCAGCCCGGCTAGCGAGCGCCTGGGTATTCATATGGCCGACTGGCAGGCGGATGAGAAAGTCTTCGACGCCAGCCTCAGCCTGCAGCGCACAGAACTAACCCGCGCCAGCCTGCATCGCTACCTGCTGCAGTTCCCCTGGATGACCGGCAAAACCGTCGCAGCCATCTACTGGCAAGCCCTGCGCTTACTGCTCAAACGTATCCCCCTATTCACCCATCGGGCCGCTGAAGGTGATTTCCGCGTTGCCCGTCCCGCATCAAAGGAAGCGCCCCATGAAGACTCCTAACCTTGTTTCAGCCAAGGACAGCGTTCGCGCCGGCAGTGGCATCGGTGCCAGCCTGTTACGCCGAGCGGTTATGCGCCAGCTAAAGCAACTGCGCCATGGGCAACTGGTGATCGTCGAAGGTGAAGAACGCATGCAGTTCGGCGACGTTCACTCCAGCCTCTGCGCCGAAATTCAGGTATTGGATGGCGCGGTCTGGGGTTTGGTGGCGGGCAACGGCTCGATCGGCTCAGGCGAGGCTTATATCCACGGTTACTGGACCACCCCAGACCTGACAGCGGTAATCCGTGTATTCGTCAGCAACCTCGACGTCCTCGACGCCATGGAAAGCGGCCTGGCCCAGCTAGGCCGCCCGTTGATCCAAGGCCTGCACTGGCTCAACCGCAACACGCGTAAGGGCTCGCGCAAGAACATCTCGGCACACTACGATCTGGGCAACGACCTGTTCGAGCAGTTCCTCGACCCCAGCATGATGTACTCAGCCGCCATGTTCCGCAGCGCCGACGACAGCCTGGAGCAGGCGCAGCTGAACAAACTTGAGCGCATTTGCCAAAAGCTCGCCCTGAAACCCAGCGACCACCTGCTGGAAATCGGTACCGGCTGGGGCAGCATGGCGATCTATGCGGCGACTCACTATGGCTGCAAAGTCACCACCACCACACTGTCCCGCGAGCAGTTCGCCTACACCGAACAACGCATCCAGGCGCGCGGCCTGCAAGGACAAATCACCCTGCTGCTAGAGGATTACCGCGACCTCAGCGGGCAGTACGACAAGCTGGTCTCGATCGAGATGATCGAAGCCGTGGGCCACCGCTTCCTGCCCACCTACTTCGAGCAATGCGCCAACCTGCTGAAACCCGACGGGCTGATGCTGCTGCAAGCCATCACCATTCGTGACCAGCGCTATGAGCAGGCAAAAAGCGCTGTGGACTTTATCCAGCGCTATATCTTCCCCGGCGGCGCGCTGCCATCAGTCAACAAGATGCTGGAAATCGTCACCAGCAAAACCGACATGAACCTGCATCACCTGGAAGACTTCGGCCTGCACTACGCCCGTACCCTACGCATCTGGCACGACAACCTGCGCCAGGCACGGCACAAGCTGGAGCAGCAGGGCTACGACGACTACTTCTTCCGCCTGTGGGAGTTCTACCTGTGCTATTGCGAGGGCGGCTTTATCGAGCGCACCATCGGCACCGCGCAACTGCTGCTGGCCAAACCAGCAGCACGTCCGGCTCCGTTATTAGGGAATATTGATGCCTAAATTGATCGCCAACACCCTACTGTTTCAGCTCGGCTGGTTCGCCTGCATATTCGGCGGCGACAGCCTGTGGCTGCTGATTGTTGCCGGTGTGTTGGCGGTGCATCTGTTGTGGACCAGCAGTTGGGCAGCCGAGGGCAAGTTGCTGGTCAGCGTGTTTATCGCCGGCAGCGCGCTGGACAGCTTTCTGCTTAACCTCGGAGTGTTTGATTTCGGCGAGCCACGTACCTTGATTCCGCTGTGGCTGGCCTGCCTGTGGCTGCTCCTGGCAACAACCCTCAATCATTGCCTGGCCTGGACGGCACAACCCTGGTGGCACGGCAGCCTGCTAGGGACCATCGGCGCACCACTGTCCTATTACGGCGGCGCACAAATAGCCGGCGTCGGCCTGCCTTATGGCACCTGGCAGACCCTGCTACTGATCGGCGCAATCTGGGCCGTAGTGATGCCCGTGCTGCACGGCTTCGCCAAACTCTATCGCAGCCAATACGAACAAAGCCTGCGTACTCGCCAGTCGGCTTAGGTTGGTAAGTTTCTTGTAGCCCGGATGCAATCCGGGGCAGCGATGGTGGCTATAGACTGCATTCCCGGATTTTATCCGGGCTACAGCGCGCGCAGGCTTCGCTGGATGGATAAAAAATCACCCGTCCTACGTCGGCTGCAGGCTTCGCCATAACGCCGATGGCGTACACTGCGCGGCATGAGCCAACAGATCCCGCACACCCAACTTCCAAGCGAACCAGCCGTCAGCTGCAGCAACTGTGCGGCCTGCTGCTGCCAACTGGAAGTCATGCTGATCACCGATACCGGCGTGCCTAAACGCTTTATCGATACCGATGACTGGGGCGGCGAAGTGATGCTGCGCCTGGACGATGGCTGGTGCGCAGCACTGGACCGCAACAGCATGCGCTGCACCATCTACGAAGTGCGCCCGCTGATCTGCCGCGAATTCGAAACTGCATCGCCCGAATGCCTGGATGAGCGCCAATTCATGGCCAGTATCTACCGCTAAGCGTGCCTTCTAGCTGAGATACAACTGCAGATCACTGGCGTTTTTTAACGCCGCCTCGCTAGAACCTCATGCAGCAATGCAGGGTGATAGGTCATGGCTAAACCCACTACGGCAATGCGCAGACCTGTACAGCCTCACCCCAAAGCTGGGGTAGCACGTGCTGCATGGCCTGTGGTTCGGCGCTGGACCAAAACTGCGCAGGCTGCGCCGGCCCAGTTGCCAGCAGATCACGCTCTGCAAGTAACCGTTGCACCTGGCGCGCCACGGCTGCGCCGGTGTCGATCAGGCTGACCGAGTCGGGCACCATGGTGCGCAGCAGCGGTTTGAGAAAAGGGTAATGGGTACAGCCGAGAATCAGCGTATCGCAGCCCTCAGCCAATAGCGGCGCGACATAGCCCTGCAACAGCTCGCGAGTGGCGGCGCTCTCCAACTCGCCCGCTTCGATGCGCTCGACCAGCCCCGGACAAGGCTGGGTAATCACCCGCACATCGCTGGCAAAGCGGTCGAGCAAGGCGGCGAATTTGGCGCTTTTCAACGTACCGGTGGTGGCCAGCACGCCGACCACGCCGCTCTGGGTAGCGGCAGCTGCCGGCTTAACCGCAGGCTCCATGCCCACCAACGGCAGCTGCGGGTAAAACTCACGCAACTCGGCAACTCCGGCTACCGTAGCGGTATTACAGGCCAGCACCAGCGCCTTCGCGCCTTGCGCAAGGAGGAACTCAGCCAGCGCCCGGCAACGCTCGCGGATAAACTCAGGGCTCTTTTCGCCATAGGGCACATGGCCGCTGTCGGCGATATACAGCAACGATTCGTTGGGCAATAAACTGCGAATCTCACGCAGCACCGACAAGCCACCGACGCCGGAATCGAATACGCCAATCGGCGCGTTCCTTAATGGCTTACTGGGCATGGCTGCCACACACGCTGCAACCCGGATCGCGCTTGACCCGCAGCTCACGGAAGCGGCTACCGAGGGCATCAATAAGCAGCAAACGCCCGACCAGCGGCTCGCCAAATTGCGCCAGCAACTTCAAGGCCTCCAGCGCCTGCAAACTACCGACCAAACCCACCAGCGGGCCAACCACACCGGCTTCGCTGCAGGTCAACTCGGCTTCACTGCCATGCCCGTAAATGCAGTGGTAACAGGGGCTGTCATCACGCTGCGGATCGAACACCGCCAGCTGCCCCTCCAAGCGAATGGCCGCACCGCTGACCAGCGGCACCTTGGCCGCCACGCAGGCGGCATTGACCGCTTCGCGGGTGCTGAAGTTATCCGAACAATCCAGCACCACATCGACCGCCGCTACAGCGGCAGCCAGCGAGTCACTGTCCAGCCCTTGGCGATGCGCCTGCAAGCGCAACTGCGGATTAATTGCCAGCAGACGCTGGCTCGCCGAATCGACCTTGCTGTGGCCAATACTGGCGGTGTCATGAATGATCTGCCGCTGCAGATTGGTCAGGTCGACCGTATCAAAATCTGCCAAATGCAACTCGCCAACGCCTGCTGCAGCCAGATACAGCGCCACCGGCGAGCCCAGCCCGCCCAGGCCAATGATTAGCGCGCGGCTGTGCTTGAGGCGCAACTGACCGTCGATATCGATCTGGGGCAAGAGGATCTGCCGGCTGTAACGCAGCAGCTCCTCATCATTCAGCATGTCTTCCGGGTTCATGGCATCACTCATTATCGAAGCGGCCCAGACTAATCCGCTCATGGCCGCCCAGGTCACGCCGGCTCTCCACCGCGCTAAAACCGCGAACGCGGAGCAACTCACGCACTGCTGCAGCCTGATCGAAGCCGTGCTCCAAGAGCAACCAGCCGGCCGTTTCAAGATAGCCCGGAGCCTGCTCAATGATCAGGCGAATATCGTCCAGGCCATCCGCACCCGCCACCAGTGCACTGCTCGGTTCGAAGCGCACATCGCCTTCGGCCAAATGGCGATCATCGGCGGCGATATACGGCGGATTGCTGACAATCAGTTGGAAGTGCTGGCCCGCCAGCGCGCTAAACCAATGGCTCTCGACAAAGTTGGCATTCGCCAGCTGCAGCCGCTCACGGTTGCGTTCAGCCAAAGCCACCGCGTCAGGGATACGATCGACGCCCGTGACCCGCCAGGCCGGGCGCTCGCTCGCCAAGGCCAGGGCAATCGCCCCCGTGCCAGTGCCAAGGTCTAATAAACCCGCAGGTGTGGCCGGCAGCAATGTAAGGGCGGTTTCCACCAGCAACTCAGTGTCCGGGCGCGGAATCAGGGTGTGTTCAGCGACCTCAAGCTCCAGGCTCCAGAAGCCCTGCTGACCGAGGATATACGCCACCGGCTCGCCAGCCTGACGCCGCGCCAGCGCCGCCTGATAACGCTCAAGCTGTGCCGCATCAAGCTCACGCTCGGGCCAGGTGTGCAGGTAACTGCGCGACTTGCCCAGCACATGGGCGAGCAATAGCTCAGCGTCCAAGCGCGGGGTTGGTGAGTCGGGTAAGGCGGCTTGGTTAAGCAGGGATTCGATGGTGGCCATGGCATTTATTCCGTAGCCCGGATGCACTCCGGGACAGGCTTCAACAGGCGCTCCCGGGTTACATCCGGGCTACGCGGAAGCGCGAATCAGTCGCCCAGCGCCGCCAACTGGTCAGCCTGGTATTCAACCAGCAATGGCTCGATGATCGCCTCAACACCGCCAGCAATCACCTCGTTGAGCGAATACAGGGTCAGGTTGATGCGGTGATCGGTGACTCGCCCTTGCGGGAAGTTGTACGTGCGAATGCGCTCGGAGCGGTCGCCGGAGCCGACCAGCAATTTGCGCGAATCGGAAATTTCCTTGTGCGCGGCAGCTTCCTGCTGGTCCTTCAACTTAGCTGCCAACCAGGCCATAGCCTTGGCGCGGTTCTTATGCTGCGAACGCTCTTCCTGGCATTCCACCACAGTGCCGGTGGGAATGTGGGTGATGCGGATCGCCGAATCGGTGGTGTTAACGTGCTGGCCACCCGCGCCCGAGGAGCGGTAGGTATCCACACGCAAGTCGGCCGGGTTGATATCGATGGCCATCTGCTCGTCCGGCTCGGGCAACACCGCCACGGTGCAGGCAGACGTATGAATCCGGCCTTGCGACTCAGTTTCCGGCACGCGCTGTACACGGTGCGCGCCGGACTCGAATTTGAGTTTGCCGTAAACGTTATCGCCCTCAACCCGGGCAATCACTTCTTTATAACCGCCGTGCTCGCCTTCACTCGCCGACAAAACCTCAACCCGCCAGCCCTGCTTCTCGGCATAACGCGAGTACATACGGAACAAGTCGCCAGAGAAAATCGCCGCCTCGTCGCCACCGGTGCCGGCACGTACCTCAAGGAATACGTTGCGCCCGTCATTCGGGTCTTTGGGCAGCAGCATGCGTTGCAGCGCGGCTTCCAGCTCAATCAGTTGTTGTTTGGCCTCGGCGACTTCTTCTTCGGCCATTTCACGCATGTCCGGGTCGCTGTCCTTGAGCAGCGCCTGTGCGCCTTCAAGATCGCCTTGCACCTTACGGAAAGAGCTAAAGGCCTGGTAAACCGGCTCAATCTCGGCGTATTCCTTGGAGTAAGCGCGGAACTGCGTCTGGTTGCTGATCACTTCGCCATCGCCAAGCAACGCTGTCAGCTCTTCGAAACGATCCTGCAACAGGTCGAGTTTATTGATCAGTGACGCTTTCATTGCAGACCTTTATTTATTAGCCGAGCTGCTATGGGTAGAAGCAGGCGGCACGCCCTCGTCGAGGGCAAACAGTTCTTGAGCAACACCCAGCGCGTCAACGCGGCCGTCAGCAGAGAATTTTTTCAGCTGCACACTGGGCGCATGCAGCAATTTGTTGGTCAGGCCACGGGCCAATTGCGCCAGTACATCCTCGGCCGATGCGCCATTGCCGAGTTGGCGCAAGGCCTTGCTCAGCTCTTCGTCACGCAAGCGTTCAGCCTGTTGCCGATAGGCCTTGAGCACATCCACCGCCGCCAGCTCGCGCAGGCGCTGCATAAAATCCTGAGCGCCAACGCTGACCAGCTCCTCAGCCGCTTCGGCCGCGCCTTGGCGGCTCTTGAGGTTTTCCGCAATCACCTCATGCAGGTCATCAACGGTGTACAGGTAGACGTCATCCAGATCGCCAACTTCCGGCTCGATGTCGCGCGGCACGGCAATGTCGACCATAAAGATCGGCTTATGCTTACGCTGCTTCAGCGCACGCTCCACGGCACCTTTGCCGAGAATCGGCAGCTGGCTGGCAGTAGAGCTGATGACGATGTCACTGTTAACCAGTTCGTCAGGGATTTCCGAGAGCAACACCGCATGCGCACCGAACTGCTCGGCCAGATTGCTGGCGCGCTCCAGGGTGCGGTTGGCCACCACAATACGTTTGATGCCCTGATCGTGCAGATGCCGGGCGACCAGGCTGATGGTCTCGCCCGCACCGATTAGCAGTGCTTGACTGCGGTGCAAATCAGTAAAGATCTGTTTGGCCAGGCTAACCGCCGCAAAAGCGACTGAGACCGGGTTCTCGCCAATGGCGGTATCGGTGCGTACGGTCTTAGCGGTACTGAAAGTCGCCTGAAACAAGCGCCCAAGCAGCGGCCCGAGGGTGCCGGCCTCACGGGCCACGGCAAACGCCGACTTCATCTGGCCGAGAATCTGTGGCTCGCCAAGGACCATGGAATCCAGCCCCGAGGCCACACGCATCATATGCCGTACGGCTTCGTCATCGGCGTGGATATAGGCGCAAGCACGCAACTCTTCGAGGCTCAAATGATGATAATTAGCCAGCCAAGCCAAGACTTCGTCGGCGCTCAGCTCGTCCTGTTCCAGGTACAGCTCGCTGCGATTGCAGGTCGAAAGAATCGCTGCTTCACGGCTGCTAGTACGCTGACAAAGCTGCTGCAAAGCCTCAACCAACTGCTCGGGAGTGAAAGCCACGCGTTCGCGGACATCCACCGAGGCGGTCTTATGGTTGATACCGAGGGCAATAAAGGCCATGCAAGATCGCTGACAGGGAGTGGAAGCCGGCAATTGTCCTACTTCAGCAAAGCGAGAACAACTACCGCGACCTATTGTCCTAATAGCCAGGTTTATCCGACTCACTCAGGATCATGGCCGCCCATGGGCTTGCCTCGGCGCTTGTGTCATGATGCCCAAACCCGCAGGTTGGCCACATACTCTTCCTATGAATAGATCCTTAGCTTTGCTGACTGCCGCTGCATTTTTAAGCGGTTGCCAGACGTTTGCACCCTCCGCCCCGGATGGCACACCACCCGTGGAAGACCCAGCTGTCGTCGCGCCGCCCGCGCAGCCGCAGGTTTATCGCTCGTTCAGCGAAGAAACCCTGCTATCGCTGCTGACCGCAGAGCTAGCCGGCCAACGCAATCGCTTCGACATTGCCTTGGACAACTATGTGCAGCAGGCCAAGAGCACTCAGGACGCTGGCGTCGCCGAGCGCGGTTTTCGCATAGCCGAATACCTAGGCGCAGAGCAACCAGCCCTGGAAACCAGCCTGCTGTGGGCCAAGACCGCGCCTGAGAATATCGACGCGTTGCGTGCTGCAGCCGTGCAACTGGCTCGCGCCGGCCGCTACGACGAATCCATGACGTTTATGGAAAAAGTGCTGCAGCGCCAAGGCGACACGCATTTCGACTTCCTCGCCCTCTCCGCTGCTGAAACAGACCCAGACACCCGCGCCGGGCTGCTGCAGAGTTTTGATCGCCTGCAAGCGAAATACCCGGACAACAACCAACTGCAATTCGGCAAAGCCCTGTTACTGCAACAGGATGGTCGCCCCGAGGAAGCACTGGCGATTCTTGAGCAGCAACCCAGCAAGAACCGCCCGATTGCCTCGATTCTGCTGCACGCACGCCTGCTGCAAAGCCTGGAGCGCAACGACGACGCCCTGCCTCTGCTGGAAAAAGCCATCAACCAGTACCCGGACGACAAGCGCCTGCGCCTGACCTACGCCCGCCTGCTGGTTGCCGAGAATCGCCTGGACGATGCCAAGGGCGAGTTTGCCTCGCTGCTGCAGCAAAACCCTAACGACGACGACCTGCGCTTCTCCCTAGCGCTGGTCTGCCTGGAAGCCCAGGCCTGGAAGGAAGCAATTGTCTACCTCGAAGAACTGATTGAGCGCGGCAGTCATAGCGATGCAGCGCACTACAACCTGGCCCGCGCCTATGAAGAGCTCGGCGACACACCCAGCGCCCTGATCGAATACGCGCTAGTCGGCCCCGGCAATGATTACTTGTCCGCCCAAGCCCGTCAGACGGAACTGCTATTCAAACAACAGCGCGCAGATGACGCCGCCGAACGCCTGCACCAGGCCCGCGAAAACCAACCCGACTACGCCATCCAGCTGTACCTGATCGAGGCGGAAGCCTGGTCCAAGCTGCACAACACCGAGCGCGCCTGGCAGGTTATTCAACAAGCATTGGAGCAGTTCCCGGAAGACCTCAACCTGCTCTACACCCGCGCCATGCTGGCGGAAAAACGCGGGGACCTAGCCCGACTTGAGGCAGACCTGCGCTTTATCCTGGAACGCGAACCTGACAACGCCATGGCCCTAAACGCCTTGGGCTACACCCTGGCAGACCGCACCACGCGCTACGCCGAGGCCAAACAACTGATCGAACAGGCACACCAGCTCACACCGCAAGACCCAGCCATTCTCGACAGCCTCGGCTGGGTCAATTACCGCATGGGCAACCTGGATGAAGCCGAACGCCTGCTACGCAAGGCCATGAAGGAATTCCCCGACCACGAAGTGGCCGCCCACCTGGGCGAAGTGTTGTGGGCACAAGGCAAACAGAAGGAAGCGCTCGATCTCTGGCGCGAAGCCCTGAAACAGCAGCCTGACAGTGAAATTCTGCGCAGCACCTTGCTGCGCCTGACCGGAGCAGAGACGCTTTGATGCTTGCGCGCCACCTGATAGTTTTCAGCCTGATCACCTTACTCGCCGGCTGCGCCGGCCTGACCTCCCGCGAAGCCCTCGAAGGCCAGGGCAACGCGCAAAGCTGGCAGGCGCATAAACAGCAAATCAGCAGCCTGGATGCCTGGCAGATCAATGGCAAAGTGGGTATTCGCGCCGCCAAAGACTCAGGCAGCGGCACCCTGTTTTGGCTGCAGCGCCAGGACTACTACGACATTCGCTTGTCCGGCCCGCTAGGTCGCGGTGCCGCCCGACTGACCGGCCGTCCTGGCGATGTCCTTCTGGAAGTGGCCAACCAGGGCCGTTATCGAGCCGCATCACCGGAACAACTGCTGCAAGCGCAACTAGGCCTGAACCTGCCGGTTTCACATCTACTGTGGTGGATTCGCGGCCTGCCCGCCCCTGACAGCAAAAGCCGCCTGAATCTCGACAACCAAAGCCATCTGGCCCAACTGAGCCAGGACGGCTGGAATGTCGAGTACCTCAGCTACACCGAACAGAATGGCTTCTGGCTGCCAGAACGGATCAAGCTGAGCGGCTTTGATCTGCAAGTCACCCTGGTGATCAAGGACTGGCAACCGCGCCAGCTCGGTCAATGAGCAGCCCGGCAATTCCCGCCGCTGCCGAATTGATTCTGCCGGCACCGGCCAAGCTCAACCTAATGTTGCACATTCTCGGTCGCCGCGCCGACGGCTACCACGAACTGCAAACCCTGTTTCAGTTTCTCGATTTTGCCGATGAGCTGGGCTTTGCCTTGCGCCAAGATGGTGTGATCCAGCTACATACGCCTATCGACGGCGTACCGCATGACAGCAACCTGATCGTGCGGGCCGCGCGCCTACTGCAACAGCAAACCAACTGCCCGCTGGGCGCTGACATCTGGCTCGACAAACGCCTGCCCATGGGCGGCGGCATTGGCGGCGGCAGCTCAGACGCAGCAACCACCCTGCTCGGCCTCAAGCACTTATGGCAGCTTGACTGCAGCGAAGACCAACTCGCCGATCTAGGTCTGCAGCTCGGCGCAGATGTCCCGGTATTCGTGCGCGGCCACGCGGCTTTTGCCGAAGGTGTAGGCGAAAAGCTGCAGCCGGTGACCCTGAACGAACCCTGGTTTCTCGTCGCAATTCCGCAAGTGCTTGTCAGTACTGCGGAAATTTTCTCTGACCCCGAGTTGACACGGGATACGCCGCCCATTAAAGTTCGCAGCCTTCTTGAGGGGGGTGGTCGTAACGACTGCCAGCCGGTAGTTCAGAAGCGTTACCCAGAAGTTCGTAACGCTTTGATCTTGTTGAACAAATTTGTTCCAACTCGATTAACCGGCACTGGAGCTTGTGTGTTTGGGAGCTTCCCAAACCAGGACGATGCTGATAAAGTCGCCCGCCAACTTCCAGCCACTTTGCCAAGTTTTACTGCCCAAGGCCGTAACATCTCGATGTTGCACCGCAAGCTGGAAAAATTGACCAAGAAGTGATTCAAGTTGGTTAGTTGTAAAAAGCTACGGGTTGTATGTAGGGGCGTCGCCAAGCGGTAAGGCACCAGGTTTTGATCCTGGCATGCGTTGGTTCGAATCCAGCCGCCCCTGCCATTTCCGTCCTGGAGCGGATACACAACTTAAAGCACTCAGTTACACAAGATACAGGGGCGTCGCCAAGCGGTAAGGCACCAGGTTTTGATCCTGGCATGCGTTGGTTCGAATCCAGCCGCCCCTGCCATTTTCTGTACTCATCCAGGTATACCCTCAGCCGGCAGGTACTGCGCGTGTCCAAGATGATGGTCTTTACGGGGAACGCTAACCCCGATCTGGCGCGACGTATCGTACGTCAGCTGCACATTCCCCTCGGTGATGCTTCTGTCGGTAAGTTTTCCGACGGCGAGATCATGATTGAAATCAACGAAAACGTCCGCGGTAAAGACGTCTTCCTGATTCAACCGACGTGCGCGCCAACCAATGACAACCTGATGGAACTGGTCGTGATGGCTGATGCCTTCCGCCGCTCCTCAGCCACCCGAATTACTGCTGTTATCCCCTACTTCGGCTATGCCCGCCAGGATCGCCGTCCGCGTTCCGCTCGCGTGGCAATTAGCGCCAAGGTAGTGGCCGACATGCTCACCGTAGTAGGTATCGACCGTGTTCTCACCGTCGACCTGCACGCGGATCAGATCCAGGGCTTCTTCGATATCCCGGTAGATAACATCTACGGCTCACCAGTATTGGTGGACGATATTGAAGATCAGCGCTTTGAAAACCTAATGATCGTCTCCCCAGACATCGGCGGCGTAGTGCGTGCACGCGCTGTTGCCAAATCTCTGGGCGTTGACCTGGCGATCATCGACAAGCGCCGCGAGAAAGCCAACCACTCCGAAGTGATGCACATCATCGGCGATGTTGAAGGCCGTACCTGCATCCTGGTCGATGACATGGTGGATACCGCCGGCACACTGTGCCACGCGGCAAAAGCCCTGAAAGAACATGGCGCAGCCAAGGTTATTGCCTACTGCACGCACCCTGTCCTTTCGGGTCGCGCCATCGAAAACATCGAAAAATCCGTACTCGACGAGCTGGTGGTAACTAACACCATCCCGCTGTCTGCTGCCGCGCAATCTTGCTCGCGTATTCGCCAACTGGATATTGCTCCGGTAGTCGCTGAAGCGGTACGCCGCATCAGCAATGAAGAATCGATCAGCGCGATGTTCCGTTAATTCAGAACACGCCCTGACGCAAACGCCCTGCCCTAATGGCACGGCCTTTCAACCAACCGTCCCGTCGCTGGTCGCAAGCGTAACGGACGGTTTGGTTATTTTGGAGAAGTGAAATGACTGTTGAATTTGCCCTGAATGCCGAAGTGCGTTCCGACCTGGGGAAAGGTGCGAGCCGCCGCCTGCGTCGTAACGTTGCCATGGTTCCTGCCGTAATTTACGGTGGCGAAAAAGCCCCACAATCGATCAGCCTGCTGGCCAAAGAACTGGCCAAACTGCTGGAAAACGAAGCCGCTTACAGCCACGTTCTGAACCTGAACGTAGCTGGCAGCAACGAAAGCGTCCTGATCAAAGCCCTGCAGCGTCACCCAGCCAAAGGCTACGTAATGCACGCTGACTTCGTTCGCGTTGTCGCCGGCCAGAAACTGACTGCTATCGTTCCATTGCACTTCATCAACCAAGAAACTTCGGTTGGCGTGAAGCAGCAAGGCGGCGAAGTTTCCCACGTTATCGCTGAAGTAGAAGTAACCTGCCTGCCGAAAGACCTGCCAGAATTCATCGAAGTCGACATGGCTGCCGTTGAAGTTGGTCAGATCGTTCACTTGGCCGACCTGAAACTACCGAAAGGCGTTGAGCTGGTTGCACTGGCTCACGGTAACGACCTGGCAGTGGCTAACATCCACGCCTCCCGCGTTGCTAAAGACGAAGACGCTGCCGAGTAAATCTCGCAGTATCGGAAACCAGCTCGGCATGCGACTCTGCCGAGCTATTTCCACAAAAGGGCTCCTGACATGACTGCCGTACAACTGATCGTTGGCCTGGGTAACCCCGGCCCTGAATACGACCAGACCCGGCATAATGCAGGGGCCCTTTTCGTTGAGCGCCTGGCTGACAGCCAGCGTATCAACCTAAGCGTCGACAAAAAGTATTTTGGCCTGACTGGCAAATTCAGCCATCAAGGCCGCGATGTTCGCCTACTGATCCCCACCACCTTTATGAACCGCAGCGGCCAAGCCGTAGCGGCACTGGCGAATTTCTTCCGCATTGCGCCGGAAGCCATTCTGGTGGCTCACGACGAACTCGACATGCCACCAGGCGTCGCCAAACTCAAACTGGGTGGCGGGCACGGCGGGCATAACGGGCTGCGCGACATCATCGCCCAGCTCGGCAACCAAAATAATTTTTACCGCCTGCGGCTTGGCATTGGCCATCCCGGGCACAGCAGCATGGTCTCCAACTTCGTCCTCGGCCGCGCACCACGCAGCGAACAGGAACTGCTGGATACCAGCATTGATTTTGCCCTAGGCACCCTGCCAGAAATACTCGCAGGCGACTGGAGCAAAGCCATGCACAAGCTGCACAGCCAGAAAGCCTCCTCCTAACTCTTTACCGCCATTCGCGCGAGGGACACACCATGGGATTCAACTGCGGCATCGTCGGCCTGCCCAACGTCGGCAAGTCCACCCTGTTCAACGCCCTCACCAAATCCGGGATTGCGGCCGAGAACTTCCCGTTCTGCACCATCGAGCCCAACAGCGGCATCGTACCGATGCCCGACGCGCGCCTTGAGGCACTGGCCGAGATCGTCAAGCCCGAGCGCGTGCTGCCGACCACCATGGAATTCGTCGACATCGCCGGCCTGGTAGAAGGCGCGTCGAAAGGCGAAGGCCTGGGCAACAAGTTCCTCGCCAACATCCGCGAGACCGACGCTATTGCCCACGTGGTGCGCTGCTTCAAAGACGACAACGTGATCCACGTTGCCAACAGCGTCGACCCCAAGCGCGACATCGAGATCATCGACCTCGAACTGATCTTCGCCGACCTCGACAGCTGCGAGAAGCAACTGCAGAAAACCACCCGCAATGCCAAAGGTGGCGACAAAGATGCTGTCGCGCAAAAAGCCCTGCTGGAAAAACTCATCCCCCACTTCAGCGAAGGCAAGCCAGCACGCACCCTGATGAAGACCCTGGGTGACGACGAGAAACAAATAATCCGCGGCTTTCACCTGCTAACCAGCAAGCCGGTGATGTACATCGCCAACGTTGCCGAAGACGGCTTTGAGAACAACCCCCTGCTCGACGTGGTGCAAGCTATCGCCGACGCCGAAGGCGCCCCCGTCGTACCGGTGTGCAACAAGATCGAAGCAGAAATCGCCGAACTCGATGACGGCGAAGAAAAAGACATGTTCCTCGAAGCCCTGGGCCTCGAAGAACCCGGCCTGAACCGCGTAATCCGCGCAGGCTACGAACTGCTCAACCTGCAAACCTACTTCACCGCCGGCGTGAAGGAAGTGCGCGCCTGGACCGTCAAAGTCGGCGCAACAGCTCCGCAAGCTGCCGCCGTGATTCACACCGACTTCGAGAAAGGCTTTATCCGCGCCGAAGTCATCGCCTACAACGACTTCATCCAATACAAAGGCGAAGCCGGTGCCAAAGAAGCCGGCAAATGGCGTCTGGAAGGTAAGGAATACATCGTTAAAGACGGCGACGTCATGCATTTCCGCTTTAACGTGTAAGCGCTTGATCGCGCGCAGAAATTTTCGCTCGAAAGGGTTGACACTAACCCCCAAGACGCGAATAATGCGCGCCACTCGGCTACGTAGCTCAGCTGGTTAGAGCATAGCATTCATAATGCTGGGGTCCGGGGTTCAAGTCCCTGCGTAGCCACCAAACAAAACAAGGGTTTAGCGAAAGCTAAGCCCTTTTTTGTTTTAGCGGGCTATCACCGGGCTAGCACTGGCGAGAAATCTAGCCGAATATCTGCACCCCTCCTCCCGGCGCATCACGCGCCATCTCAACGCTAAGCAGCCAAATCTCGCGCTAATTCATCAAGGCCTATACGGCTCAGCCTTAGCCTCAAAGAATCATTACCCGGCCCTGCAGGGCGCTGGGGGGCCATTGCAATTTAGGGGTATCCCTTATCCCTTGCTCGCACAATTCACCAAGAAAATTTTTCGGCTGTATCAATCTGTCCGCTTGTCGGCTTACGAGATCACTTCGGGGAAATCACTTGCCGATAACGCAAACTGCGTTACATTGTGATTACATCGTGTAGCGAGGCCTTCAATGAAAACGGCAACACTGAATCTGCGCATTGATCCGGTATTGAAAGAGGCTGCGCGGATCGCGGCAGCCCAAGAGCATCGAAGTATTGCCAATCTGGTAGAGGTGCTGATTCGTCAGCATTGCGAGCGCATTGGGGTGTCGATACCTGACCAGGCGGAGCTTTTCCCCCAAGAGGATAGAGATGATGAATGAGCGCGAGTTAAAGTTGCTGCTGGAGGCCGGGGCGGTCAAGTCCATCTTTATCACGGCACAGGGCAGCCTGTTTCACGTTGAGGCGAAAACGACGGGCACGGCTAAGGTCTTAATGACTGGGCGCGGTGATGTGCGCCAATGGCGCTCGATTGACTCGTGTGCCAAATGGCTGAGAAAAGCTGGCGTTGGCAAGGCTGACTTAGATTTTCAAAATTGGCAAATAGGACAGAAAGGGTTAAGTCTGCAGCAGAAATCTTAAATAACCCATAAAAACCCTCTCCCAAATTCAACCATAGTTATTAAGATACTTATCCGAAAACTTACGTCACTCCTACTTGCTACACTTCCTCTCAGCAGGAATGCACAGACATTCAAATACGCAATAAACTCAATAACTAAAAACCATAAATTAGAACGGCACCACCAAGGAGCCACATAAAACATGGACACATCCAAAATCAAAATAGTTATCTCTGCAGCATTAGCCTTTGTTCAATGCGAAATAATTCTTGCTGCAAACCCGATGAATACGATAACTGAATCTACTCAAGGTGATGCCTCGGGCGGTACAGGCGGTAGCTTGTGGCTTCTAAGCCCGCTCATCACATTCCCATTAGCCATATGGCTCGTGGTCTCATCCCGCTCCCCAATGTACGCCTGGGCAGAAAAAAATAAGGGCCTTGCTTATTTATTCGTTATTTTTGCTCCATGCATTCCAGCCCTACTATTTGGGCTGGGCAGATGAACCACTAGCTTGCCGACAGTTTCGCCGGAGGCGAACGTCCATGTAGCATGCGAGCAATTTGCCCAAGCTAATACTTTACTCAAGGCAGGAATTATTTTTTGTGATTGCCATGCAATTTAATTTAGCCAGCGCCTCCATGCTCGGCGAAGAGGTTTTTATGGGTCTTCTAGGTTACATACAGCAGGCAATCCGCAATTTTAACTGCAACCAAAAATTAAAGGAGAGGGAGATATCTGACTGTGATGGAAGGCTAGAAAAGTTTATTGAAAACCATCCTGGAGAGGTAATTAATGGGAGCATACCTATATCTTGCCATCATATAGGCGCTGGATACACTAACTCCGGCAGCGCCGTTGAATACTATGTGCGCATTGAGTATCTTGATGGCAGGACAAAATTTGAGTGGTTTGATAACTTTACTGATGGGAATTTATATAAGGATAAAATCATTCAAAGCGGCAATTATGAAAAACTGATAGGCCCGACCAGTATATATGGGGCATTTGACTAGGGTTATCGAGTCATATCTTCTCCGCATAATTTATGAATTTGCGGAGGTATCCAAACCCGCAAATACCGTCCCTGCCCCTTGCTCCGCTCAAACCATATTCGCTTTCGCAACCAACCAGCATCAAGCAAGGTCTGGCTTAACTCGCGGGGCGCAATCTTCAACGCACTGGCTATCTCCTCTATTGACCAGTGCCGGTGCTTGGATGCCGGGGGCAGGCTGGCAAACCAAGCATCGTGTTTTTCCCTGAACGTCTCTGCCTGGCTGGGCGCTGGCTTTTGCTGCATGCGCTGAGCGGCTATCTGCTTTAGCAGTCTTGAGGTGTATGCAGACACGGCTTTGCTCCTTCCAAAATCATTATTTGCAGGTGGTGGTTACAGGTAGCGCTTGAGTTTGTGGCCACATCCAGGCCTGAGCGTTGACTGCGTGCCGACTACTGCAGACCGTGCAGATTCCGCTGAAATCCCCGGAACTGCTGGGCCTCGGGCTGCAGACTGATTGCAGAAGCGTGCAGATTGTTTACTGGGCTTGGCGAAGGGCTGCATGCGCTAGCCTTTCTCTGCAGTGATCTGCACGGGGTCTGCACTGCTTGCCCCTGGTGTAATGGGCCTTTCAGCGGAATCTGCACAATCTGCAAGGGGCTGCGGATTAACTTCAAAATTCCGACCGTCTGCACTGCGCATCCAGCCCGCCTCCAGAAGGATGCCGAGCAGCTTGTCACGCTGTTTGGCTCTGCCACGAACGGGGCCGCTGGTGCCCAGCTTGTCGCGATGAATTGAATCAAGTCCCTTGGCTTTGAGCCAGGCCAGCAAGTCGAGTGCGTCCCTGTTGTCTCTGGTTTCCGTACCACTGCCGCCCAGCCAGCGCGCCCACTCGCCAAGCGAGTGCTCGACTACTTCACAGGCAGCGGTCATGGTGGGGCCGGTTATCTCCTGCTCGCCATTAAACAGGGTAAAGACTGCTGCAACCCTGCGAGCGTTTTCGCCGGCACGGCTGGCAAAGGGTTTTATAGGGCCAGCGTAATCACCACCCCGGCTCTGCTCAGCCTCAACCCTGTTGTAAAAATCTATCCAAACTTGCAGCGCATCCGCCGCCAGGGCAATCACGGGTGGGCGAACTGCGCCCGTCTCAGCAACGTGCCGGGGCGTTGCCGCAATCTCCTTCACGCGCTGCCAGTAACGCTGAATGGCAGAATTCCTATAGGCCGAGTTTTGCAGTGTTTCGGCGGTGATGAATCGGGTGCCGGCGAGCGAAGGTGCCGAGGTCAGCAGGAAACGAGGCAGAAAACCCTGCCCCTGCAGCAGCGGGTCATTTAGCGCGTCCCTGACGGTAACGGCCTGAGCCATCAGGTGCATGGTGAAACGGCGGTCATAGGCTATGCCGCCACTCTCGCCAGCCCGGTCACGCTCTACAGTGCCATCGTCGTAAAGCTTGACCAGTCCGCCTAGGGTTGCCGCCCGAGTTTCGGCCTGCATACTGTGGCCACCCAGTACCCTACCGCCTTCATCGGTTGCCCAGGATGCGGCCGGCATACCTGCTACAAAGTCCTTGGCAATTTTTTCAAAGGTCGAATCGGTGTACATGGTGCGCGGATTGGCTGGCAGCCTGTTGTTGTTCTCAAAATCCTGCAGGGCTTTGCCTTTCAGCAGGCTTGCCCGGAGGTTGTGTTCTGCCTCGATGGCGGCGTGCCGGTCGCGCTCCTGCCGCTCTGCTTCCATCAGAGGCTTGAAGGCTAGGCGGTAGCAAGCGCTCTTGCGGTCGCCGGAGTCGGCCAGCGCCATCTGATAAAGCGAACAAGGCATGCCATCGGGGTAATGAATGTGCGGCGCGTTGATTCGCGTTTGAGCCAAGTATGCCGCTGCCGCTATTACGCACTGCGCGGCCAGAGCTTCGGGTGCGTCAACATGATGGGCAATGGCTTTGACGGCCTCGCGCATTAGCGTTGGCAAGCTCGCTGTTGGATATGGCGCGGGCTGTGGCTCAGTCAGCAGGGTATCCGGAGTGCGCCATGGTTGAGCGGCATGAGCTGCATCTGCCCAGCCGGCTTGCTTGGCGCGGTGAAAGATTGTGCCCAGTGTGATTGCTGACGCTGGTTGGCCCGAGGTAGAGAAGCTGGCCCATTTATCCTGACAAACCTGTTCGCTGAATTTCTCGGTGCTGGTTGCCGACCAGTCCAGCCAGATTGTGTAAGCCTGTTGAGGCTCAAGCGTGGATCGGTAGAGGGCCAGTCCCGTCTGCCACCATGCGTCATAGTCATCGGCAGGCAGCACAGCAAGGGCGCTACGGACCCGCTCGGCCTCATCGCCGTGACCGGCGCTTAGATTGCCTGCGGCCTCGGTGTTTAGCTCTCTTGCACCGACAAGATACAAATGGGATGGCGGCGGGCCTAGCTGCAGTGCCGCTGGGTGTTGAGCCGCTGGCGCGGCTTTTTGATTGAAGGTTGTAGCAAGCCACTGACTGCCGGCGTGTAAGTCGATCAGGTCTGCGGCCAAGGACTGCGGCATTACCTTGCCGGTGATTAGCATGGCGCGCTTGTTGGTGTAGAACTCTAGGCCGCCTGCTGTTTTGAATGACTTGCCCGCGCCATAACCCCAGATGTGCAGACCTGTGCCGCTCATACTGCGCTCAACCCAGCCGGGCATCTTTTGCAGGATCTCTGCTGCACGCTGCTCGCGCTCAGGGTTGCCGCGCACCTTGTCCAAGTCAACGCAGCTGACACCGTCACTCTCGACGATACAGAAGCCCAAGGCGAAACAATGGCCGGCCAGATAGCCGGCGTGTGCCGTTTCAAATGTCAGATGTCGGGTGGCGTCGGTGTGGTCCAACCTGAACCCTGTAAGGGGATCGACCGGCACCTTTTTGTCGGTGAAGCCGATCCAGCGCGGCAGGCGCTTCATAGCTTCGGGCACTTTGCTGTAGTCAAACTGCGCAGTTGCCGCCTGATGTTGATTGGTATCAAGTCGCATGCTCATTCCTTCGCCCCCTCATGGCGGCGCTTCTTCAAAATTCGCTGTACTGCAGCGCCAAACTCCTCCTTGCGGCCGGCTTCTGTAAAGGCGCATTCAAGAATGCGGATCGCATGGTCAGCCAGCTCTTGAGCAGTTTTGGATGTGCCGCTTCTTATGTTGCACAGCACGGCAATGATGGTTTTACCCTCAATGCTGTCCGGGTCAATCCAAAGCCAAATCGACCTGTCACTCGCAAGGTCGGAGTCAGTGAGCAGAAGGCTTGTTGCTGTACTTAGCTCATCCCCAATTAGCTGGCGCACTCCGGCAAAGCCACCATCAAGCAACGCAAAGACGATGCTCAGCAGGGTGTCATCGGAGGGTGACCCGCAGGCGCATGGCGGGAGTAGGTCGAGATAAATCGTAGGGCCGGTGCGGATCGTTGCCGGCTCATTTTCTAGGCAGCTGAATGCAACACCGTCGAACAGCTGGAAGTCGTCCATTAGCTGGCCTCCCCGGTGTTGCAGGCGGTGCGGTTTGCAATAAACTCGGCAAGGTCGCTGATTCGATATTTCACCGACCGCCCGATTTTGACGTAGGGCAGGTTATAGCGACCTAGTGAGCGCCAGACAGATAATGTGTTTGTCTGTACCCCAAGCACCGCGGCAGCTGACTTGTCATCTACGTTTACGGGCGGGGTCTTTGGATTAAAACCGAGCTGTGCGGCGATCTGCGCGGCGATCTCGGCTTTGAGCGTTACAAGCTCTGTGGATTGGCTGGTGGGCATGGGTCTAACTCCAACGAGTGTGATTCGGAGGAGTCATGATCTGGCATTGCAGGGGTTAGTAATATTCACAGCCGTAACGAGTACCTTAATACTCGTTACGCTCACTATGGTTTTGAGCGCGCGCGCTTGCCTTTGGGCGCACCTCCTTCACGCGCATATTGGGGGGCCAAAGGCCTAATCAACACCTTGATACGATCAAGGCCAGGTGTCCCTTCCGAGTAGTCTCGTTCCACGGCGTCCTTCACCAAGCGTGCCATATCTGTAACCTTGAACTCCTTATCGGTATCGGCGGACCAAAGCTCCTCGGCATGACGCTGAATCTCCCTTCCTATGAGCGCAGCCCGATTATTACGCTCATCGAGCCCTCCAGCCATGCGCTTCTTGGCTGCCTTCTTTCTATGCGCGAAAGCCCCAAGAAGTGCTGCCTTCAGAGCAGTTTCTGTAAGAGCCTTAACTAAGCCCTCATTAGCCTTATCCAATACGCATTTCGACATATCCGAAAGGATTATGTGCTGAGCTGCGATGGTGGCGATGTGCTCAGGAGAATTGGTTTCCAGTAAACTCTTAGCGAGTTGAGCCGTGAATTGGTGAAACTCCTCAGGGGAGGCAACACTCACACCTGGGTTCCACTGTTTCTCTAGGTGAAAGCCAGGCTGCAAGCAGGCCTGCAAGCCAAGGCGCAGCTCGGATGTTTCCTTTTCGTCTTCGCTCATTGTTCGCCCTCCAGGCGATCCAACTACTGAACAAATCTGCTAGCCAGGCAAGTAGAAAATCTGCTTTTTGCCCAGCCGATGTATGCAGCTGGCCTGCGCTGTCTTATTGATTGCGATTGATCGGCACCACGTCCGCAGACTGCCTGATACCTGCAGCCTCAAGCATTGCCTGGGTTGCCGTATTGACCGACTGCCGCACGGGATCGAGGTCAAGCCGTGCATAGATAGCCGTGGCCTGCTGGGTCTTGTGATTCAGGCTCTTGCCAATGATCGCCATAGACGCGCCAGTCTTGGCCTGCCAACTGCCAAGGGTGCGGCGTAAGTCGTGAATGCGCAGGTCGGTCATATCGTAGGTTGCGGGGTCAATTCCCAGCGCGGCGGCGATGGCCCGATAGCGCCTTGCTGCGGTTGCAGGGGCGGTCATCACCTCATAGCCAGCCTGCTTGCGCTCCTCGGCAGTCAGCTTGCCGGAACTTTCCAAGTGATCGAGTAGGCGGCGCAGACTGGCGCGCAGCAGAATGGCAGCCCATGCTTTTTTTGGCTCGACTAAGTGCCCCGTCTTACCCTCGCCGGGGAATACGAATGGTGATGTGCCTGTCGTGTGCTTGCGGGCGGCCAGTGCGGCCACGGCCTCAGGCGATAGCGTGACGTTCTGCGGTGTGCCGTTCTTGGTCATGCCAATACGCCAGACACGGGCCTCTAGATCTACGTCGCGCCAGGCCATCGACTGTACGTTGGCCCGGCGTGCGCCGGTCAGCAGCGCCAGCATAAAGAAGTCGCGCAGGCTCGACTCGGCAATGGCGGCGAACAGGTATGGCAGCTCAACTCCTTGGGCAAAGCGGTCACGCGACGGCGCAGGGTTCTTCTGAATGCGACTGGTCGGGCTGGTGCCGGTGAAGATTTCCAGGTCGGCAGCAAAGTTAAAGACCGAGGAAACAACGGCAAGGGCGCGGTCAGCCTGGGACGCGCTTACCTTTGTGGTTTTGCTGTGGATCGCCTTCACTTCGCCGCGCGTGATGTGGGAAAGCTTTTTCGATTTGATCGGTTCCAGGTAGTCGCGCAGCACTACCCGATAACCCTGCTTTGTAGATTCAGCCAGGGGAGTACCGTCGCGCTTTTTCTTGCCGGTGAGGAACTGCTCGAACACCTCGGAAAAAGTCGGTTCCTCTCGAATAGCACGACGGGCTGCGGCTGGATTCGCTCCGGTGGCGAACTCGGCAAGGATCTTTTGCGCTTCGCCGCGCGCCTGCTCGACAGTCATCTCAGGGAAGGTGCCCAGCTTCACCCATGCCATAGAGGCGCCGGCACGCTTCACAACGTAAAAGGTGCGACTGCCTGCTGCGGTAATACGCATGGCGAGCTTTGGGGTGTCGGTGTCATAGACGGCAACTCGCTTACCTGCCTCGGGCAGAGCGACCGCCATCAGTGCCGTTTTGGTGAATCTCAGCTTTACCATGCCCGCTCCTCAGGATCGCAGAGGATTGATTGGGCTAGCGACGGGCTATCACCGGGCTAGCACGGGCTATCAAAAATCATCAAATTTGGTGATAGCCAGCAAGATCGAGGATAGGCTGAAAGCCTCATTCTGTATAGGCTTATCAAAGATCATAAATGCCAGGGTATTGGCACACCCTAGCATTCATAATGCTGGGGTCCGGGGTTCAAGTCCCTGCGTAGCCACCAAACAAAACAAGGGTTTACCGAAAGGTAAGCCCTTTTTTGTTTTCGGGGTGTCCCACAAGTGTCTCAACCTTATCCCAGCCTACGACTGTCCCGATAAGCGATCTGGTATCGCATCCATGCTGTCGCATATTTCCTCAAGCAGCTCAGAGAATGCACTCATAGCGGTCACTACTTTTTGGTACTCAGAAAGGCTGGCTGAGCATGCATCGCGGAGAGGAAAAGGTTCCAGCACACACATCGTGTAGCTGACGCATTTCTTAGTTGGATGATCTACAAGTAAGGAGCCGCCGCCCGGTTGCTCCACGAGTTCTTGCCAAGGCTCAATCGAACGAAATGCGCGCATGATTTGCCCGACCATGAACCTAGGTGCAAATGAGTGAACAGATAGGTCGCGGAAATTGCGACTAAGTTTTCGATAGGCAGAGTCATTGATTGCATCCAACGCAGCCAGAAACCCATTAAATCGTGTCCAGCAGTGACCGAGGCGAATGACCTGTTTTCTGCGATCAGAGCGTCGAAGCCCTTGTCAAGGTCTCAAACCATCCTGATCAAGTCGATCAACGTAGCCTGGTTCTACAAGACAGTTCGCCTGATGTAAAAGTGTCTCGGTAAGAAGCATCAGGAGATCACTGACTGCGCTAGGTTGATGCATGCAGAAGAAAGCTAAGGGGTTAACGAAGTGGTGCAGCAGCTGCCCTTTATCTTCATCCGTCTCAAATGACTCAACAACGGCATTCCAAGCGCACCAGTCATGAAGGTGCCCCCCCACGAATTTATCGTATTGATAGTTTCCTGAATTTCAGCAGCTGCCCCCCAAGACCAGGCAAAGTTCCCACTAGCTGCCCGTGCGCGTTTCGCTGCCTCGTAGCCCACCAAACCCGGGGCCCTGGAAACGTTCGCAAGAAGCTGCTCGTGAAAACGCCCCATGGCTTCAGTGGTCAAGTTTCGCCATGCGATCCAACCTTCGTTATCAGAAAAATTCTCCTCCGATTGCTCATTGATAGAGGGATTCCCGGACGATCTGGAGGAACGTTCAGTCATGAGACAACCAAAATGCAGCTCAAAGAAGGCTTAACTTTGTCGTGCTTTCCGACTAACAGCAAGAAGGTTGTTGTGGCTCAATGATTCTGGACACCCCGGCAGGACCTTTAGCGCAACGCCGAACTCTCAGATATCAGCGCGCCCTACGAAGCCCCTACCCTGCCAGAACTAACCCTCGCCAGCGGCAGCGAACCCTTGCAGACCAGCCTGGAAAAGCTGGTGGCGTATGTGCAGGCAGCTGTTCCGCTTAACGTAGGGCAGCGTCAGTAAATCAGTGCAGCACAGGCTAATTAGCTGGCCGGCCGCTTGGTGCCCAATAGCAACCCGCTGAAAATAAGTGCGCCTCCGACCCAGTGGAATAGTTGCAACCCTTCGCCCAGCAGGAGCCAGCCGAGGATGGCGGTGAACACCGGCATCAGGTAGTTGCTCAGCGCGGCCTTGGCCGCCCCAACGACGCGCACGCCATGGTTCCAGCACAGGTAGGCCAGCAGCGAGGCGAATACTGCGGTGTAAGCGATGGCACCAAGGGTGGCTGCAGTCGGCACGAAGCGCGCGCCTTGGCTCAGCTCGTACAGATAGAGCGGCAAGATTAAGGGCACGCCCAGCAACATCAGCACGCCCAACAATGCCAGTGGCGGAATGGCTTGCAGGTAGCTGGCCCAGCGCCGTAGCAGCAGCGAATACAGCGCCCAATCCGCCACGGCGAGCAGCATGATCAGGTCACCATGGTTGAACGACAGCGTGCTCAGGGTCGTCCAGCTGGCTCGGGTAATTAGCACTAGCAGACCGATGGCCGCCACGCCCAGGCCGAGCCAGGCACGTCGTTGCGGCCACTCACCGAGCAGTACGCCGGCACCAATAAAGGTCATCAGCGGTAAACAGGTGTTTACCAGGGTGATATTGATCGCCGCAGTGGTCTGTGCTGCGGCGTACAGCATGCTGTTATAGCCAGCGATGCCGACAGCCGCGAGCACCAGCAAACGCCAACCAGCGGCCTGCAACTCGCGGCGATGCTGCCACAGCGGTTTCGCCACAAAGGGCAACAGCAGCGACAAGGCTAGAGTCCAGCGCCAGAAAGACAGGGTAAACGGCGAGATCTGGCCAGCAAAGGCGCGGGCCACCAGGGCATTACCGGACCAACAGAGAACCGCCAACAGCAAACCGGCAACGGCGTAACGGGCAGAGTGACGCATACCTCAGTTCTGCCCAAGCGGGCGCAGGCGGTATTGCGGCGGTAACTGTTCTATACCGCTAACGGTGACATTGAGGTTTTTCCAGCGACCATCCTTGATGCCATAAATGCAGCCATGCACGGCGAGCTCCTGACCACGGTGCCAGGCGTTCTGCACGATGGTGGTATGGCTGACGTTGGCCACCTGCTGGATGACGTTGAGCTCGCAGAGACGATCCACCCGCGCCTCCTCACTCGGTAATTGCGCCAAGTGCTCGCGGTGCTCGTAAAACAGATCACGGATGCAGCGCAGCCAGCCGTCGATCAGGCCGAACTGAGTGTCCTGCATGGATGCCCGCACACCACCGCAGCCGTAGTGGCCGGTGACCAGGATATGTTTGACCTTGAGCACGTCGACGGCGTACTGGATCACCGACAGGCAATTGAAATCGGTATGCAGCACCACATTGGCGACATTGCGGTGAACGAATAAGTCGCCCGGCAGCAGGCCGACAATTTCATTGGCGGGTACGCGTGCATCGGAACAGCCGATCCACAAATACTCAGGCACCTGCTGCTTGGCCAGCTTGGCGAAGAACTCCGGGTCGTCCTCTTTGATCGCCTCGGCCCAACGTGCGTTGTTGTCGAAGAGGTGCTGTAAGTCACTCATGTTTCACTCCCGGATTCGTCGATGCGCACCATAGGAGTGCCCGGGGCTTTTGACAAGTACGGGGGGGCCGCCGTCACAACGCAAATCCGCGCCGCGCGAGAAAACTTCAGCAGGCCCAAACGTGCGCCAAGCAACCTGCCGCACAGCGCGTTAGTCGAACAGCGGGCAGACCATCACCAGCGCATCTTCACGGCCACCGACTGCCGGGTAATAGTCGCGCCGCCGGCCAACTTCATTGAAGCCAAAGCGCTCATACAGGCGATAAGCCACCTGGTTACTGGCCCGCACTTCCAGGAAGCAGTCTTTAGCGCCCTGCAGCTGAGCCTGCTGCATCAGGTGCTCAAGCAACTTCAGGCCAAGGCCTCGGCCCTGGCTTTGCGCCTTGACGGTGATATTGAGCAGGTGCGCCTCGTCCAAGATGATCTGGATCACCCCATGCCCGACCTGCTGCTCACCCTCGAACATCACCCAGCATTTATAGGCAGTCAGGCTGTCGGTGAAGATGCCGCGCGTCCAGGGATGGCTAAAGGCGGCGTATTCGATCTTCAACACCGTATCGATATCCGCCGCAGTCATGGGGCGGAAACTGATTGCTTCACTCATTCAGGTTGACTCGGTAAGCGGTAGAAACCGCGGCCCACAGGCCGGGACAAAGGCGATTCACGTAGCGGCTAACCAGCGCTGGCGCACGCGGCGCATGGCCTGCCACAGGTCACGCTTGCGCTCAGGCTCATCCATCAGCAGCTCCAGACCCGGCAAGGCCCAAGCCGCGCCCAGGCCCTCAATTTGCAATTCGCGGTTGTAAGCTTCGGCATCCGCCTCGGCGGCAAAACGAATGGCCGGTAAGCCGACCAGCCACAAGCAACTGCAAGGCTCTTGATCTTCCAGGCGTGCGCCAACAAAGCTCTGCACGTATTCCAGCGCCGCTTGCGGGCCTTGGTCGATCTGCCCGCGCACCAGCAGCGGCCAGCGCACCGGCTCACCAATCAATTGCGGGCTGTCCGGCAGGCCAGCGGCGCGTAGCAAATCTTTGAGCAGCAAATAGGCAGGATCACGGCCTTGCAGCGCCTCGCCGGTGGGCAACTCGACCAATACCGCACAAGCACCCGCGCGCAGCAATTGCAGGGCAAAGCGCGGCGGCGGTACGGCCGCGACTTTCACCGGTTCAACCTCGTCTTTGACGGCGGAGGCTTCGGGCGCACTGGTACGCGCCTGCGGCGCAGGGCGCGGCACTTCGATCCGAGCACGCGGCTCGGCCTGAGCGGGCACGGGCTGCGCCACAGCCTGAGCCGGCGTCACCTCGGCAACAGCTTCGCGCGTTAGCGGTGCAGACGGCTGTGGCTCAACCTCTGGTTCAACCAACACCTGCAATAACGCGGGCCGCGAGGGTGCGGCGAACGGCAGTTCGACACGGGGCAGCCAACTGGCCACTTGCATGGCTGTCAGGTAGGCGCGGCGGCGTAGCTCAGCATTCAAACGTCAGGTATCCGGCACATCGATTTACAAGGGCCGTGATTGTCGCGTGAATCGCCTGCTGCGGGTAGCCCCATCTGCGCGCCCGGCCATCAGCCGAGCACCCCGGCATGCTGTTTGAGCAGGCCGACAAAGGCCTGGCCCGGTGGACTCAGGTAGCAGGGCTTGCGCTGCAGCACACCGATGCTGCGCAGCGGCGCATCCGGCAGTAGATGAACCGACAAGCTGCCGTCGCCATTGAAGGTGTCAGCCACGCTGGCGGGAAGTAGCGCATAACCCAAGCCGGCACGGGCCAGTGCTGCTGCGCTGCTCATATAGGCCACTTCCCAGGCGGGCTCACGCAGCAGCCCCATGCGCTGCAGCGTTTGGTCGGCCATGGCGCGCAAGCTGGTATCGCGGGTGGTCGCGACATAATCCAAGGCTCGCAAGGCGTCCACCAACCCACTCGCGCGCAACGCCGCCATACCCCGCACCAGCAGTACCAGGCTGTCATCGTAGATCGGCTGAAAATCCAGCGCGGCTCGATCATCTGCCTCCGAGGTGATGGCGAAATCGACTTCTGCCGTACTGACCCACTGGCGAACTTCCTCGGCGCGGCCATCACGCAAGCTGATCTCGATACCGGGATAGCGCCGGCGGTACTCGCGCAACACGTCAGGCAAGGGCTTGATCGCCACCGAGGGCAGCACAGCAATGCGCAGTGAGCCGCTTTGCAGGTGCAGCTGCTCATGGGCATCGTGCACCGCATTGTCCATATCACGCAGCAGGCGGCGAGCCTGATCCAGAAAGCGCAGGCCGGCCTCGGTCAGCTCCACGCTACGGGTGTTGCGCGCAAACAGCGACAAGCCGAGCGCATCTTCCAGCTTGCGCAGGCTGTAACTCAATGCCGGCTGCGACAGGTGCACCTGCTCGGCAGCGCGGCTGAAACTGCGGTGCTCCGCGATAAGCACAAAGGCCTGAAGCTGACGAAAGTTGATGTCCATAAAATCGGCTTTTATAAAATATGTTTATCAATTGATACCACATTTCGAATTCACAACTAAATCCAGACCCGGCAGGCTGTGGCCATCCTGACCGATTACTGGATCAACAATGACAACAACTGTTCATATCGGCTGTGGCGCAGGTTTTGCCAATGACCGTCCCGATGCCGCCCTGGCCCTAGCCCGCGACCTGGCTAGCCGCGACGGTCGACGCTTTTTGTTTTTCGAGCTGCTCGCCGAACGCACCCTGGCCGAAGCGCAGTTGCGCCGCCTGACAGACGCCGACAGCGGCTATGCCACGCGCCTGTTCGATTTTATCGAGCCAGTGCTGGAAACCTGCCTGGATGCCGGCATCCCGATCATCACCAATGGTGGCGCAGCGAACCCAAGCGCAGCCGCGCGACGTTTGCGCGGGCAATTGCACGGCAGCCGCCACGCCTCTGCGCGGATTGCCTGTGTACTGGGTGACGACTTGCTCGGTGCCGACGAAACCCTGCAGCGCTGGCTGCCGACCACGCTCGACGGTGAGGTGGTATCAGTCAACGTTTACACCGGCGCCGACGGCATCGTGCAGGCGCTCGATGAAGGTGCCGATATTGTCCTTTGTGGCCGTGTCGCCGATCCCTGCCTGGCAGTCGGCCCGCTGCGTCATGCCTTCGGTTGGCAAGCCGATGACTGGGACCGCATCGCCCTGGCCACGGTAGTTGGGCACTTACTTGAATGCTGCACCCAGGTCAGTGGCGGTTACTTCGCCCACCCGGGCCTGAAGGACGTACCGGACCTGGCCAATGTCGGCTGCCCAATCGCCAGTATCGAAGCCGATGGCCGCATCACCATTGGTAAGGCCGCGGGCACCGGTGGCTGCGTCACCGAGCAGACGGTCAAGGAACAGCTGTTGTACGAAGTGCATGACCCAGCGGCCTACCTGACCCCGGACGTAACCTTGGACCTGAGCCAGGCGCGAGTTCAGCAGGTCGGCGTCGATCTGGTACGCGTCGAGGGCGTGCGCGGCCATCCGCAACCAACGCACCTCAAGGCGCTGATTGGCTTACGCGGCCAATGGTTTGCCGAAGCCGAAATTTCCTATGCCGGGCCCGGCGCCCTGGCACGTGCCGCGCTGGCCCGCGAGATTCTTTTGCAGCGCTGCGCACGCATGGCTCCGCAACTGACGCCGTGGATCGACCTGATCGGCGTGGCCAGCCTGTTCAACGACGCCCACGGCCAATGGCTGGAGCAACGCTTGGCCCAGGCGGTAGACCCCCAAGATGTGCGCCTGCGCATCAGCTTTCTCGACCGCGACAAAACCCTGCTGGAAAGGCTGCTACTCGATGCCGAATCGCTCTACACCAATGGCCCGGCAGGCGGTGGCGGCGTACGCCGGCACCTGAGCGAGTCCTTGGCCACGGCGAGCTTTCTGATTGAACGCAGCGCCGTACAACAACATGTGGAGTGGTTCTAATGACGGATGTGTTGCTGTGCGATTACGCCCACGCCCGTGCGGGTGACAAGGGCAATACCCTAAGCGTCGCGGTGTTTGCCTACGCCCCGGAGCACTACAACTGGCTGGCCCAAATGCTGACCAGCGAACGCGTGGCCCAGTGCCTGGCGCATCGCCGCATCGGTGCCGTGCATCGCTATGAGCTGCCGAACCTGGGCGGCCTCAACTTTGTGGTGGAAAACGCCCTGGAAGGCGGGGTCAACGCCAGCCCCGGCATCGACCGCCACGGCAAGAGCCTCAGCTATGTCTTGCTCGACCTGAGGCTGCCAGCTCCCTCATAACGCCCCGCTTCGCCCCACGACTCCAACAATAATAAAACCGGAGAGATCGTCATGATCACCGCCCTTGGCTTCACCCTGATGTTCACCATCGTCACCCTGATTCTGATGCGCCGCATCAGCCCATTGGTGGCCTTCGTCACCCTGCCTGTAATCGCCTGCGCCATGGCTGGCTTCGCCCCTGGTGAAATTGGCAAATTCATCACCGAAGGCCTGAAATCGGTAGCACCAACCGCCACGCTGTTCATCTTCGCCATTCTCTACTTCGGCGTGATGCGCGAGCGTGGCCTGTTTGACCCGCTAGTTAACTTTCTACTCAAAAGCACCAAGGGTAAGCCGTTGTCGGTGGCCATCGTCACCGTGGCAGCTACTGCAGTCACGCACCTCGACGGTATTGGTGCGGCCACGTTTCTACTGGTGATCCCTGCCCTGCTACCGCTGTACCTGCGCCTGGGCATGAAGCGCGAGATGTTGCTGTGCCTGGTTGTGCTAAGCGCCGGGGTGATGAGCATGGTCCCCTGGGGCGGCA
Source organism: Pseudomonas sp. (assembly GCF_046581935.1). Classification (GTDB taxonomy): domain Bacteria; phylum Pseudomonadota; class Gammaproteobacteria; order Pseudomonadales; family Pseudomonadaceae; genus Aquipseudomonas. Next base: position 17,365 of record NZ_JAYGFK010000022.1, on the reverse strand, counting down.
CTACGGCGCGTGCCGCCGCCGTTACCGGCATCGAAGCCGCGCAACTGTGGATCGCCCTGATCCCGATCCAAGCCATCGGCTTGGCGTTAGTTTTGGCATTGGCCGTTTATCTCGGCCTGCAAGCCCAGCGCAGCGGCGTCAGCACTGGCCAAACCATCGAGAGCGACACCGCCGCCCCTAGCCCACAGGTCGACAGCTCGCAAATGCTTGCGCCGAGCACCTGGCGTTATTGGGCCAACCTGGCACTGACCCTGGCGATTCTGGCCTGCCTGTTTACGGGCGTGTTCCCTCTGTTCGCCTGCTTTATGGTCGGCCTGGGCATTGCCTTGCTGCTCAACTACCCGAGCTTGGAGGAACAGAACAAAGCGGTGCTGCGCCATGCCAGCGATGCCATGCAGATGGCACTGGTGATGCTCGCTGCGGGGGTTTTACTCGGCGTGCTGGCCGGTGCGGGAATGTCCAACGGCATGGCTCACTGGATGATCAATGTGCTGCCCGAAGGCTCTGCCAATTGGTTACACGTGATCATCGGTGCATTCGGCGTACCGCTGGGCATGCTCTTCTCGCCTGACGCCTATTACTTCGCCCTGCTGCCGGTAATCCGCGATGTTGCCGTGGCGGCAGGGGTCACCCAGGACGCCGTCGCCACTGCCATGCTGATCGGCGAAAACACTGGCTTTGGCATCAGCCCGGTGGTGCCCAGCGTTTACCTGGCAATCGGCCTGGCCGGCGTCGAGTTATACAAGCACATCCGCTACACCCTGCTCTGGGCCTGGGGGATTAGCCTGGTGATGCTGGCCTCGGCGGTGTTGCTCGGTGTAGTGACCGTCTAAATCGCCAAGCGCAATATAAGCTCGCCCACCTGCGGGGCTAAAAAGCAAAAAAGATCGCCGAGGCGATCCTTTTTGTTTAGCGGGTCTGGCTTACAGCGCCTGATCCCAGGGACGATCACCGTCCTTGTCTTTGATTCGAGTCGGCAGGCCCATTACATCGAGCAGCTTGAGGAACGGCTCGGCCGGCAGCTGTTCAACGTTGGCCATGCGCGCCACGTCCCAGTCACCACGGGCAACCAGCAGCGCAGCGGCTACCGGCGGCACACCTGCGGTGTAGGAAATGCCCTGGCTGTCGGTCTCGACATAGGCGTCTTTGTGGTCAGCGACGTTGTAGATAAACACCTCAGCCGGCTTGCCGTCCTTAGTGCCTTTGACCAGATCACCGATGCAGGTCTTGCCGCTGTAACCCGGCGCCAGCGAGGCTGGGTCCGGCAGCACGGCCTTGACCACTTTCAGCGGCACCACTTCCAGGCCTTCAGCGGTTTTTACCGGCTGTTCGGAGAGCAGGCCAAGATTTTTCAACACGGTAAACACATTGATGTAGTGCTCACCGAAGCTCATCCAGAAACGCACGTTGGGCACGTTCAGGTGCTTGGACAGGGAATGCACTTCGTCATGCCCGGTCAGGTAAAGATTCTGTTCACCGACTACCGGCAAGTCATCAGTACGTTTGACTTCAAACATTGTGTTGCTGGTCCACTGACTGTTCTGCCAGCTCCAGACTTGGCCGGTAAATTCACGGAAATTGATTTCCGGATCGAAATTGGTGGCGAAGTACTTGCCGTGCGAACCGGCGTTGACGTCGAGGATGTCGATCGACTCGATGCTGTCGAAGTACTGCTGCTGCGCCAGGGCAGCATAGGCATTGACCACGCCTGGGTCGAAGCCGACACCAAGGATGGCAGTCACGCCCTTCTCCTGGCATTCAGCCAGGTGCTTCCATTCATAGTTACCGTACCAAGGTGGCGTTTCGCAGACCTTGCCCGGTTCTTCGTGAATGGCGGTATCAAGGTAGGCGACACCTGTGTCTATGCAGGCGCGTAGCACCGACATATTAAGGAAGGCCGAACCCACGTTGATGACGATCTGCGATTCGGTTTCGCGGATCAGTGCTTTGGTTGCTTCAATATCCAGCGCATTGAGGGCATACGCCTGAATTTCGGCTGGCTGCTTCAAGCTGCCTTTGGCCTTTACGCTGTCGATGATGGCCTGGCATTTGGAGATGTTGCGCGACGCGATAGCAATCCGACCGAGTTCGTCGTTGTGCTGCGCGCACTTGTGGGCCACCACCTTGGCGACACCTCCTGCACCAATGATCAGAACATTCTTCTTCAATTTCTTTATCTCTCCTTTGTGCCGCCTACGAGAGGCTGGACAGGTAGTCGTTAAACTCAAACTCGCGAACCACTTCGACGCTGCCGTCGAGCTGCTTCACCACAATGGACGGCATTTTCAGGCCGTTGAACCAGTTTTTCTTGACCATGGTGTAACCCGCTGCGTCGATAAACGACAGACGATCGCCGATGGCCAGCGGACGATCGAATTGGTACTCACCGAAGATGTCACCCGCCAGGCACGACTTGCCGCACACCATGTAGCTGTACTCGCCGCTGCAGGGTTCCATCTTGGCGTTGAGCCGGTAGATCAGCAGATCGAGCATGTGCGCTTCGATGGAGCTGTCGACTACGGCCAAATTTTTGCCGTTATAGAGGGTGTCGAGCACCGTGACTTCCAGCGAGGAACTCATGGTGATTGCCGCTTCGCCCGGTTCCAGATAAACCTGCACGCCGAAGCGTTCGGAGAAGGCCTTGAGCCGCGCGCAGAATTGATCCAGCGGATAGTCGTCGCCGGTGAAGTGAATGCCGCCACCGAGGCTGACCCACTCAACCTGCTCAAGCAGATGACCGAAGCGCTCTTCGATGGTGCTGAGCATCTGGTCAAACAACTCAAAGCTGTTGTTCTCACAGTTGTTGTGGAACATAAAGCCGCTGATCTTATCCATCACCGTAGCGATCTTTTCCGGGTCCCATTCGCCAAGACGGCTAAAGGGTCGCGCCGGATCGGCCAGCAGATAATCAGAGCTGCTCACCTGCGGATTAACCCGCAGGCCGCGAGTGGTGCCTTCTGTGCCAGCGGCAAAGCGCTCAAGCTGGCCGATGGAGTTGAAGATGATTTTGTCGCAGTTGGCGACCATCTCTTCAATCTCGTCGTCGGCCCAGGCCACGCTGTAGGCATGGGTCTCGCCGGCAAACTTCTGGCGACCCAGCTTGAGTTCATACAGCGAGCTGGAGGTGGTGCCATCCATGTACTGCTGCATAAGGTCGAAGACCGACCAAGTGGCAAAGCACTTGAGCGCCAGCAGTGCCTTGGCTCCGGAGTGTTCGCGCACATAGGCGATCTTCTCCAGGTTACCCAGCAGCTTTTGCTTGTCGATGAGGTAGTACGGCGTCTTTATCATCTGCGTGTCTATGCCCTGAGTGCTATACAAGGTCGGCCGGCAGGCAATCAGCTGTGCTGACCCCTCCCCGAAAAGTGGAGGCGAATTGTGCCGACAACCGGCGCATATCGAAAGAGCAAGGGGGATATTTCGTCGGTTCAGTGACCACTGGTGAGGCTCCAACACATGGCAGCAGCTCACCAGCAGCCCAGCAAGGCCACCGACAGAATGGCGCAGAGGCGTTACAACGGCATGACGGTTAGTTGATCGGCGTCGCCGTCAGGTTGGCGCGGATGTCGGCGTTCTGCAGCTTGACCCCATACATAGAGGTGACTGCACCGCCGTCAGGATGTACATGTTGAATCCGGTCGATATTCACTTCTTTGAAGTGCACCCGACCACTTACCGCAAAGCCCAGCGGATCGGGACTGATCGCAGTGCAGCCAGATGCTGTTTTGGTGCACACCTTGGTGGGTGCCACATCCAGACTGAGGTCGGCGTTAAAGCCATAGGTGTTGGCATTGGGGTTATTCGGATCGCCATCAGAGGTGGAGAAGTTATCCACCACCAGTTGGCTGCCCGTACCATTTACGCCGTTTACCCGCTCGGTCTCGATGATGAGTTGGTTACGCTTCTCGTTGGTTGAAACAGTATGGGCCGGGTTGCCGCTTTCATCATGTACGAAGACATTCTTCAGCTTGACCGAAAGCCCTTCATTACCGCGATCCTCCCAGCGCCCACCATTGCTCGCACAAGCACCGGATGTGCTGCCACTGCCGCCCACGCACAGCGCACCGGCACCACCGGAGCTGAGCGCCAGTGTCGAACCCTGCTCATAACGCTTGAGCACCAGCCGGCCAATACTGCTACCGGTGAGCCGATCACCCCAGCGCACATCCGAAACATCCAGCTTCGACCAGTACGTGCCTTTACGCAGTTCAATACCGTTGTTGCTGATATCCAGCGAGCCATCGCGGTAGTGCATGTCATAGCTGCTGCCCGATAGCCACAGCCCCCTGCCGTTTTCATCCACGGTAATCGCCGCATTGGCCTCGCTGATGTAGAAGTCGGCGTTGTAACGCAGGCCGTCCCCCACTGCGCCACCGGGACGCAAGGTGATCTGGCCATTAAGGGTGAAGTCATAAGCCGGGAAGATTTCCATCAGCACTAACAACTCGGTGCCACCTTGCAGCGGCGCATCAGCCGTGCCAACGCGCAGACCGTCAAAACTGTAGCTGCCAACAACATTCTTCAGGCCCAGGCGAAGGCCATCAAAGTGACCGTTATAGCCACCACTGTTCATGTCGCTATTGGTTCCGGCATAGCAACCGTTGCTGACGCCGGCCGCGCAACTCTTGGTCAAGTCGAAACTGAACTGGCCAGTGCCGTGCGTACGCAAACCGCTGAACCACAGGCTATTGCCGTTATCGGTCAGGGCCAGCGAGCTGTCGACCATATTCCAACTAAGCTCGCCGCTGATGCCCTTCTGCCCGGAGTTGGGATCGCCACCCGGACGTAGTTTCAACCAGTTTTGCCACGAACCCTGATCGACGAAATTCAAATCTACGGCCAGAGCACCGAGTTTTTGATTGCTCGGGTTACCCATGATCAAACCACCCAGGGTGGCGTTGAACTTGAGGTCTTGAAAGGCCACCTTGGCGTAGCTGCCAAGAGAGTCATGCTCCAGGTCAAGGGTCAGGCCCGAATTACTGATCAGGCTGCCGGCAAAGTTTTCCGCGCGCAGCACACCTTCGTCCTGATACTGAAACAAGCTATTGGTGATGGTGATGTTGGGCTTGATCCGCAACCCCTCACCGCTGGCACCGCCACCGGCAATGCTGATACTGCCGCCCAAACGCAGGTCCATATTCAGCTTGCCAAAACTGCGCTGTGCATCAACATCACGCAAGTCGGGGCTGTCTGGGGTAACTGCCACGCCCGGTGTCGGGTCGCCATGGGCCAGATCAAGACCAATAGCGTCAATCGAGCCGACAAAGCGCGACGAGCCCAGATCCAGTTTGACCTCCTGGCCGTTACCACCACTGACGATGTCGATATAAGCGTTGTTCAGGTAGGTATCGAACGACAGGCCTTTGACGATCAGATCAAAGCCGTTATCGCGGTAATAAAAGGTCGCTGCACTCAGCGATAGCTGGCTGTCATCCACGCTAAAACCACTGACACCACTGGCCCCGCCGCCACTCAGTTTAAGGCTGGCACCCAAGGTGAAGAAGGCGCGAAACGAACCGAAGCTATTGCTGCTGCCAGCCAGTTCAATACTGTCGACGCTCAGCACCTGCGCGCGGCCGCTGTGCTCGATCTGTAGCTGATTGCCAACCACATCAAGCGTGGTGGTCGAGCTGCTGCCGGCCGTTTGTGGCGTGCTGCTGACGCCTTTCAGGCTGAGGGTCTGGTCATCCTGACGGTAATCGATGCTACCTGCCGACCAGCCGCCACCCGTGGTTTGCAAGCTAATGCCATCGCGCCCGCTAACCGCCGACAACGCCTGATCATCCAGCACCTGCATGGCTTGCCCCAGGGGACTCAGCAGCGCGAGCAACAACAGCATATGACGATGCATGGCTCAGCTCCTCAGTTCGTCGGAAAGACCAGTAAGTTGCCCTGCATACGGATCGATCCATCGATCTTTGCCGAGAATATATTGGTCTGCTGGTAAGACGGGTTGCCGCCATTCGCTGCACTCAACGACTTGTTCTGCCAGCCGCCCTGGTTGGCAACGCCAAAGGCAAAGCTGCCATCTTTGAACTTCACCTCATTGGGTAAACCGAACTCCAGAACGTCCTGATTAAAGGCCGTCCCGTCACCATTGAAGCCGCTGTTGATGGTGCGGGTACGCAGCGTCAGCCCTTCAAAGCTGAACACACCCTTGAGGTTGTCCAGCACATACCAACCGCCAGCAGCCTCGGCGCGAATCGCGATACGCATGCCACAGTTTTCTGGCGTACTGGCGCCCGCGGTGGCGCAACTGCGCTGGCCCGCCGTCCAGGTACTGGGGTTATTGCTGGCTGGTGTGTTCCACAGCACGCCGCCATCCTTGTTGATGCTGAGCTCGCCCGACAGATAAACCCCGCCCTGGCCGTTCAGCGTGCTTAACGTGGCATCGTCGAGCGCCTGCATCTCGGCATAGGCCGGCAAGGCCAGTAACGCACCGATGATCAATCCGGCTTTACAGATCATGGCTGGTCACCTTCAGGTAGTTGATGCTGAGCCCCTGAATGGCGTTATAGCCAAAGTTATAACCGCCACTGGCAAAGCTGCCGTTACCTGACTTGAGGTTATCGATCACGATATTGGTACGCGGGGCATTGGCATAGAAGTCGCTGGCAATCGTATTGCGCTCTGCCGCCGAGCGTGCACTGCCGTTGGCCGCGCGGGTTACCGGGTTAGGCAGCTCCAGGACAAACTGACCGTTGCTGCTGACATTGAACAGCAGCGGTTGGCTTTTGCCATAACCGAGGGAAATACTGGCGTAGGCATTCCCGAGCGTCAGAGTACGCGCGAGCTGTTCTTGCTCACTGCTGCAGTTGGCCGTCCCGGCCGCGCAGGACATCAATTGCAGACTCTTGGCAAAAATATTCACCCGCGCCTCGCCTACCAGTTGCCCCCGGGGATCATCACCCCATAGCCGCAGGTAACTGCCATCCATAACCAGCTCACTGATGTCGAGGTTGATGATGTCGGTACGCCCGGCAGCGACCTGGAAGTCGAAGCGAATACCCATGTCGACGCGCTCGGAGGCGCGGCTGGAGCAGTTACTCCCGGCAGCGGCATAACCGCTGATACAAGCCTGCCCAGCAGCACCGGTCAACCGCTCGGGAAATTTGAACTCCAGCACACTGACATTGCTCGGCGTGGTCTGCACCCACTGCCCATCATCACGCAGCGTGCGCAGGCTCTCGCCTTTGGCCAAATTGACTTCAAACGGATGCTCTAGCCGACCAATATTTACCGGATTAAGGTTCGCCCCTTTATTACTGCCAGCAGCCCCTAGATAAAACTCCTTCACGGCAATCGGCACGTTCTGCCCCGAACCGTTATTGATGTCATTGATGGTGATCACCGCACCGCTCGCATCCAGCAGGATCCCGTCCAAGACCAAACCCAACCCAGCACCCTGGACGGCAGACAGCTCCTGGTCATCCAACGCCTGCATCTCTGCCTGGGCCACGCCCGACAACAGCATCAACGCAACAACCGCATTTAGCGCTCGCATGATCAGCACCCCGAAGTGGCTGTGCCCAGACAGGTGTCCTGGCGCGGGATACCATTAAACGCCTGTTCGAAGTCGATATTGATCGGGGCCACCATGTTGCCGTTGGCATCACGGTACTTGGGCAAATTCATAAAGGCCCCTTTCAAGGTATTGATCAATGCATTGCTATCCATGTCACGCCAGGCAACATCCTGGGTTTGCATGGAAATAAAGAAGCCTTTGGCAGCCCCCTCAATGGCGGAGGTAGCAGCGGAATCATTGACCGCCATATTGCCCACGGGCAGCGACTGGAATTGCGACAACGAGAAACACGTCTGGATGCCGAGAAGGGCACAGCCATTAGACTTGATGATTGCCAGCGCCGCATCGGATATCCCCGGCAAGCAGCCACTGGTGCACTCTAGGCCGTCGCCATTTTTGATCCCCGACATACCGGCACGAATGGGGTCTGCGGTGCCGTCAGATGCCACCAACTGAGCATCCGCCTCCAGCACGCTGGTACGGTAAATACCGCCCAAAAACAGTGCTGTCCGCTGCAAACCATTGGCGCTGTTATACACCGCATCGGCAGTGCCCTTGATATGCACCGGGATATTGCCCGTCAGGCTCTGAATATCCCCGGACAGGGTGCCTTTGGCTTCACCAAAACCAATGCGCACCCCCACCACCTTATTGCCCGAATAAGCCAGCTCCAGATAAGGGTTGGCGACTTTGAACGGGTTAATAGTGTCGTCGGCGTTTACCGTACCCAATGCGAAATTATTGATCAGGATGTCAGAAGAACCCGACGCCTCGCCTGGGCGAGTCACCGAATCGTTGTATTGGCCAAGCTGCAACTTCTTCATATTCAACTGGGTGTCGACATTCACACCGAAATTGACTCGGGTGTAATCGATACCGGCGTTGCTATCAGTCGTCAGGTTGATAAAGGCCTGGCCGGTGACTTCCGACAACTCGGTATCCGCCAACTCGACCATCTTGGCATGAGCAGCAGTGCTGATTAATCCAGCGCAGAGCAAGGCAAGCGTAGTTCGGACAAAACCAAGAGGCGGACGCATGGCTGATTCCCTGTCGTTCTTATTTGAATGGCGGAGTACTGCGGACTCCACGCCTTGATTAGCACTATAAAAAAACAACCGCCTAAACGTGCCAACCCATAGTCGAGAAAAATCCGAAACCCTTCACTCGGTTAGGCGCGGGCTGCCGCCATACTGTTACCCAACGCCCCATCGGCGGTTACACCGGCCCAAGCAAGCCCTATAGACGATGACTGACACTCAGGTCTTGGCCGCGCCATGCAGTACAATCGGCGTTTTTTTGCGAACAGCTCGCAGAGCGGATGCCCCGATGATTGACCCCAAGCGCGTACTGCGCGCCCTTGCTGAACACTGGACGTTGCTTGAGCCGCTGTGCGAACGCTTCGATGCCGGCACCCTGAGCCTGGTAGAGCTGCGTAATCAGCTCACCGCGCAGTTGCCCGATGGCACGCCAACCGATGTCACCGCCCTGCTCGACCAATGGATCCGCCTGGATATCCTGGTGCCGGTGGCCAAAAGCCCCAACCGCTTCGAGCTAAACGCGCAGATCCACGACTTCCTCGCTTACCTGCGCCGCGAACATCGCCTGGGCCTGTGCCTGGAGATCGAAGCTTACTTGCGCCACCTGGAGCGCCTGGCCGGCTATATCAAGGACGCTTTCGAGGTACGCGACGCCGCCGATCTCGCGCGGCAGCTGCGTTTGCTCGATATGCGCGTGCGCGATGTCTTGAAGAAGCTGGCCAATGACGAGCAGGCGCTGGTCGCCGTGGCCGAACGCGCCAAGACCAGCGACCGGCAGATTCCCCTGCGTCAGCGTTATGCCGAAGTGCTGGCGACTTGGGATGAATACGTCGAACCGATGATCCAACTGGTCGCCGCTGACGGCGCCTTTGAACAAGGCGTGTACCGCGTCGAGCACGTGCTGTTGCGCCTGCTCGGCGAACAGCAGCGCCTCGGCCAACTGGTGGACGACGACCTGCTGCTGCGCACCCATGCGCGCATCCTGGAAATGCAGACCACCGCCCAGCTGACCCTGCGCCGCGCCCGCGAGCTGCTGTTGCCGCTGCGTGAAGAAGCCCGCCGGCATAACGCCGTGACCCGTGGCGCAGCCCTGGCTCTGGCGGCGATCCGCAAAAAGGGGCTGGACGCCGTGCCGCAGGCCTCGCTGCCGCTGTTCAGTCGTCCGCAAAGCACGTTTCTCGGCACCGCCTCGCAGGTCGAGGCCTATGTGTATGCCCTGGCCCGTTTCGAACCCAAACCGGCGCAGTTCCCTAAAGCGCACAGCAGCCGCAAGGGCGAAGCCCCGCGCGCACCGCGTACCGCACGCGAGATGATCGAGCGCTGCGAACAGGCCCTACCGTTGCCGGACCTGATGGTCTGGCTGCTGGAGCAGGAGCCCGAAGGCGCGACCGACGAATTGCTCTACTGGTTCTCGCGCTTATCGCGCGACGGCCGCTTCCAGCGCGAGCGCCTTGAGCGCCGCGACTACCTCACCCGCGAGCATCAGGTCAGCCTGAGCTCCTTTGCCCTGATCAAGCCGGCCGGGACTACCACCGTATGAATATCGACCTGAAAGAACTCACCCAGCTCGCGCCGATTTTCCGCGAGCTGTTCAAGGGCTACCACATCAGCCGTAGCAACCCGGAGCTGTATACCCAACTGGCCAGCCAGCAGGATCAGTACCGCAGCCTGTTCAAAGCCCTCGGCTATGAGCTGACCTGCGACAGCCGGGGTTTCTACTATTTCGTTCCCGAGCAAATGGGGGCACAGGTCAACAAGACCGCCCAGCGTCTGGCGCTGTTCACCTTCATTCTGGTGGAACACCTGGCCGACCAAGGCCGCGACCCGCTGGCCGTACTCGACGGCGGTAGCCTCGGCCGTGATGAACTGCCAGCCTTGCTCGACAAGTACCGCGACCTGTTCCTCCAGGCTGAAGTCACCAGCGTTGAGGAGCTGGAAGAAAAAATCATGCGCCGCCTGACCCAGCTCGGTTTTGCCAGCGAAGACAACGGCATCTACCGCTTCCTCGCGCCCATGCACCGCTTCCTTGATGTGTGCCTGAGTGTGCAGCAAGACCGCGCCATGGCCGAAGAACGTGACGCCCAGGAGACCCGCGCATGAGCCAGGAACGCTACGGCATCCGCCGCTTCGCCCTACTGAATACCGCCGGCTACAGCCTTGGTCTGTTCCCGCTGGAACACCCGTTATCGGTTTACGGTGCCAACAACCTGGGTAAATCCGCCTCGATCAACGCCCTGCAATTTCCGATTCTGGCGCGCATGTCGGACATGAGCTTCGGCAAATACAGCCTGGAGCAGTCGCGCAAGTTCTACTTCGCCAGCGACACCAGCTACATCCTTGTCGAAGTCGCCCTGCCCCACGGTCCGCACGTAATCGGTGTAGCCGGACGCGGCCCAGGTGGCGGTTTCGGTCACCAGTTCTTCGCCTATCAGGGCACGCTGGATCTAGAGCACTACCAGAAAAACGGCACCTGCCTACGCCAGCGCGAGCTATTCAATAACCTTGAGCGCGAAGGCATCAAGGCCTATGAGCTGAAACCCGAAGAACTACGCCGCCTTCTGGTCGGCGGGCATACCTCGATTCCGCTGGATCTGACCCTGATCCCTCTGCGCTCCACCAGCGAACAGAGCCTGAAGACCTTCCGCGCACTGTTTATCAACCTGCTGCATATGCGCGAGATCACCGCCGCCAAGCTCAAGCAGCTGTTCCTTGATGCGTTCGAGCACAGCTTGCGCTCGGGCAGCGTCGACTACATCGCCGCCACCGAAGAAGCCTTCCGCGATGTACGCCGCATGGAGCAGGACTACCAAGCGCTGGTCACTGCCGGCCCGCTGATCGAAGCCCTGGCTGCCGGCGTCAATCAACGCGAACTGCTGCGCGGCAAACTGCACCGCATCTCACCACTGCTCGACTCGCTGCTCGGCACCTGGCAGGACTACGCCGGAGCCCGCCGCGAAGAACTTGTAATCCAGGCCGAACACTACCGTGGCGAACAAGACGGCCTGCAGCAGGAACAACGTGGCGGCACCCAAGAGCTGATGCGCATGGAGCGCGAAATCAGCGAAATCCAACGCTGGCTTGGCGAGCTGTCGGTACTGAAGAACCGCTTCGCCCTGGTCAACGACGCCAAAGTGCTGGAAGAGCAGCTGTTGGTAGCCAAAGATGCCCACGACGAACTCGCCGGCGCCCTGGCGCAGTCGCGGCAGTTCTCCGCCGAAGATCTGGACGAGCGCCTGCGTGATCTGGAAAAACGCCTGAAATCGGTCAAGCAGCAGCTCGAACACGCCGACAACAACAGCTATTCACGCCTGCGTGAAGAATTCAGCCAACAGGACGTTGATCGCTTGATGCGCCTGTTCAATGGCCAGTTGTTCAGCCTGCCATTAGGCGAGAACGGTATTCAGGTTGCCGAAGGCGACGCCTGGGTGAAATCCCTAGAAGCCATTCTCGATGGTTTTAAAGGCGAGCACTTCGAAGTGCCGGGTCTGTCCATCGATCTGTCGCATATCGAGCCACCGGCCTTGCAAGCACTGGCCGACCGCGCCGCCCTACGCGACCAGAAAGATCGCCTCGACCGCGAATACAAACAGCTGAAAACCCAGCAGGCTGTCGCCGCCGACCGCGCCGCCAGCAAGGCCCAGGCCGAGCAGTTTTACCAAGCTGTGCTGGATGCGCAGAAAGCCCTGGAAGACTTCCGCAAAAGCCAGACCCTGGCCGTTGAAGAGCCGCAGAAGCTTGAGCAGCTGGCCCAGTTGGAAGCCGCCCAGGACGAACTCAAGCGCGCCTCGGATGCCTTTACCGAGCGCGTGCAGCAGCTCTCCGCCAAGCTGCAACTGGTCGGCCGCCAACTCGCCGACCTGGAAGCCAAGGAACGCACCCTGGAAGACGCCCTACGCCGCCGCCAACTGCTGCCGGCCGACCTGCCCTTCGGCACCCCCTTTACCGACCCAGTGGACGACAGCCTGGACAACTTGCTGCCGCTGCTCAATGACTACCAAGACGCCTGGCAAGGCCTGCAGCGTGTTGACGGGCAGATCGAGGCGCTGTACGCGCAAGTGCGCCTGAAAGGCGTGGCCAAGTTCGACAGCGAAGACGATGTCGAGCGCCGCCTGCATCTGCTGGTCAACGCCTACGCCCACCGCCAGGACGAAGCCATCACCTTGGCTAAAGCGCGCCGCGCCGCGGTTACCGACATCGCCCGTACCCTGCGCAACATCCGCAGCGACTACGACAACCTGGAACACCAGTTGGCGCTGTTCAACCGCGAGATCAACAAGCGCCAGGTTTCCAACCTGGAGAGCTTCCGCATCGTCCTCGCGCCGAACAAGGACGCGCTCAAGCATATCGACCAGATCATCCACAGCGCCGGTCAGTACGAAGAAGGCGAAACGCTCTCAGTATTCGACCTGCAGCAAAGCAGCGATCAGGACAGCAAGAACGAAGAAGCCAAGGAATACCTGGCCCGCCTGGTGGCCGCCAACCATAACCAACTCGGTTTGAAGGACCTGTTCGAACTGGCCTTCGAGATCACCAAGGTGCACGGCCAACCGGTTATTCACACCGACATCGATGGCGCGGCCTCCAACGGCACCACCATGACCATCAAGGCGCTGACCAACATGTACCTGTTGCTGCACCTGATGGACCGCGACCAGGCCGGCAAGGTGCGTTTGCCCTACTACCTGGACGAGGCAGCGGATATCGACGAGAAGAACCAGCAGGCGTTGATCGAAACCAGCCTGCAGTTGGGCTTCGTGCCGATCCTGGCGTCCGTTAAGCCGCAGGTCTCCGCCCACGTGGCCATCGACCTGGAAGGCGGCAGCGGACCAAATGGCATCTATATCGACGAAGCGGATTGGAAATATATTCAGCGCCGCGACAGCACCAAGAGCAAGGCTGAAACCACAACTGCAGCAACCGAGCCAGTCTAAGGCGTAGGGTGGGTTAGCGGCGCTATGCGCACTTAGGCAAACGACGAAGATCTTGCCGCGCCGCGTAACCCACCAAGAGGATGCCAAGCAGGACACCGCAAACCACAAGAGCCGCAATTGCGGCCCTTGTCGGTTATTTCTCTAGCGCAATCTTCGGCGCCCAGCGTAACCACTCTTCCTTCACCTCATCGTGCAAGGCAAAGGTCTGCCCTGGCTGCGCCGGGCCGCCCATCTGCGGGTTATCCGGTGAGGCAAAGGCGATCCCACCCTCCAGCAAAGCCTCCAGCGACTCGGTGCGCACTTTTACGCCGCTGAACAAGCCAGCATCCACACCAATGCCACTGGCATTCCAGAAGCGGCTACCGCTGCGGACCAGCGGCGCATAACGCGGCTCGATCAAAATATGGATCAGCACGCGGTCGGAGGTCGGCCCAAGTTCAAAATCAGTGACCTTGCCCACCGGCACCTCGCGGTAGCTGACAACCACACCGGGCTTGATCGAACCACGCCGTGCAGCACTCAATACCAGGCGCAAACCATTTTCACGGGCATTCTCTGTCGGCGGCGAATTCAGCGCGACAAACTTCACCTGTGCAGCGCCTGGCTTATTGGCCGGGCGCACCTCTAGGTACTGACCGCTGACCAGCGTCTCCAGATTGGCAGCACGGGTCAGGCTAACCTCAGGCTTGACCACCCAAAACTGCGTGCCTGCGCGCGCGATCTGCTGCGTTGCCTGGGTAACCCGGGCATAGAGGATCACCGCCTGCAGATCATCGGTCAGCTCAATGCGCTCAACCTTGCCAACATCGAGCCCCTTGTAGCGAATGGCCGTACCGGGGTTCAGGCCATCACCACGGGGAACTCGTATGGTCAGCGCTACGCCCTTTTCAAGAGCGCTTTCCTGACTGCTGTACAGGTTGAAACGCTGTACCCGCTTGTCGCTCTTTGCAGCTTGCGGATTAGGTGTTTCAAATGCGATACCGCCAGCCAAAAGGGTTTGTAACGACTCACTCTTAACCTCAACGCCCGACAGCCCACCTTTCAAGGTGATGCCACTGGCATTCCAGAATCGTGTGCTGGTGTTAACCAGATGGGCGTATTCAGGCTCGATGTGCACGCCAAACGCCACCTGCTTGTTATCCCGTGACAGCTGATAGCTTTGTACAGAACCGACTTTGAGCTGCTTAAACAATATCGGACTGCCTACCTCCAATGAGCCGCGGACATCGCTGTACAGCACCATGTGCAGACCTGGTGCGGCCAGATCAAGCGGCGGAGCCTTGGCCCTGGCAACAAATTCACGCAGCGGAGCGTTGCCCTTCTCGCCAGGCCGCATGGCGATATAGTTACCCTTGACCAAGGCTTCCAGACCCGTAATACCCGCTAGGGAAATCGACGGTTTGACCACCCAAAAATCCGCACCTTCGACCAGATAATCCTCAGTACGGGGGTCCAGCATCAGCTCGACCCGTGCACTGCTGAGATCATCGTCAATCTTGAAGGTTTTCATATGGCCAACCTGGATGCCCTTGTACATCACCGGCGTACGCCCAGGCTCCAGACCATCGAAATCGCGCAGGGTAAGGTTGACCCGGATACCCGCCTGAGCCGTATCGAAGTCCTCATATAAACGGAACGGCAGCGACGGGTCAGTCGGTGGACTGTCCTTGCGGTGCTCCGGCGTGGCGAACGCAATACCGCCCGCAAGGATGCTCGCCAACGACTCAGTACGTACTTTCACACCTGAAAGCCCGGCATCAATAGACACCCCACTGGCATTCCAGAATCGCGTGTGCTTGCGCACCAGAGAGGCAAACTCCGGCTGGATAAATACCTTGATCTCTACCTGATTTTGCTCTTCGAGCAGCGCATAACTTTTTACTCGGCCAACCTGAATCTGTTTGTAGAACACTGGACTATCACGATTAAGTGAACCAAGCCGTTCAGCCTTGAGCGTCAGGTGCAGGCCTGGCGCAGTATCAGACAATGGCGGCGGCTCATCGAGCGCGGCGAACTTGCGCGTAGACTCGCCGTCACCCGGGCTGACCGCAATATAGTTACCCGATACCAGAGTCTCCAGACCGGTAATCCCTGCGAGCGAAACGCTGGGTTTGACCAACCAGAAACGGGTGTTGCTCAACAAATGATCTTCAGCTCGCTTGTCCATTTCCAGAGTCGCGAGCACACCTCTCTGATCCCCACTATCGTCTAGCTCCAAGGCCTTGACCTTGCCCACAGACATGCCTTTGTAGATCACCTCGGTTTTGCCAGCCTGCAGGCCTTCGCCAGTGGCGAATAACACCTGAATTTCGACCCCTGCCTCACTGTAGGCCCGCCACCCCAGCCAGCCACCGATCAACAGAGCAATCAGCGGTAATACCCAAATAGCCGACCAGTTCGACGCAGGACGCGCCTTGGCCAACGGCAAATCATTCATGGTCGTCATCCGAGTTCGTGTTGTCCCATATCAAGCGGGGGTCAAAGGTTAAAGCGGCCAGCATGGTCAGCACCACCACGCTGGCAAAAGCCATGGCTCCATAACCCGGCTCAATACTGGCAAGGCTGCCGAAGTTAACCACCGCCACCAGTATCGCAATGACGAAGATGTCCAACATCGACCAACGCCCGATCCATTCGATAAAGCGGTACATCAATATCCGCTGGCGTGCCGACATCGGTTGATGCCGCTGCACCGAATACAATAATAAGGCGATACCAATCAGCTTGAAGGTCGGTACCAGAATACTGGCAATAAAGACCACCGCCGCGATAGGCAGCATGCCGTGGTTAACCAGTTCGATAACACCCGACATGATGGTGTCCGACTGCCCCTGCCCCAGAGAATTGACCGTCATGATCGACAGCAGATTGGCAGGGATATACAGCACAGCGGCTGTTAGTAGTAACGCCCAGGTACGCACCAGACTATTTGTCCGGCGCCCATGGATACGCCCGCCACAACGGCTACAAAACTGCTTTTCCACCTCACTCTGTAGGGGGTTGAGATGATGGCACTCATGGCAAACCAGCAGTCCGGCATCAATTGCACGCATGCTCATCCTCTCCCGACAGGGCCTCCCATATCTGATGAGGTGACATCGTTACCTCCAGCCAGACCTGAACCAGCAGCAGCGCAATAAAGCACATCAGTCCAAGACCAATGCTCAACTCAGCCAGATCGACCAGTTTCACAATCGCCACCAGGATGCCCATCAGATAAACCTCAAGCATGCCCCACTCGCGCATATGGTGATAAATGCGGTACAGCAGAAGGCCATAGCTGCGACCTATATCAAGCCGGATGCTCAACAGCACGGCGAACTGGCAAAGCAACTTGAGCAGCGGCACCGCCATGCTGCAAAGGAAAACCACCACAGCAACACTCTGCATGCCGCTGTTATAGAGGCCGAGCACGGCCGTCCAAACAGTATCTTCTGAGGCTTGCCCCAGCAGATTAAGCTGCATGATCGGTAGGAAATTGGCAGGAACGTACAACAGTAACGCTGCGATAACCAAGGCCATGCTGCGCCTAACAACCTGGGTACGGTGGGTGTACAACTCATAACCACAGCGCGGACATTCAACGCGCTCACCAGCGGAGGCTTGCGGCTTGCGGAGCAACAGATCACATTCGTGACAAGCAATCAGCTGCTTAAGCTCAAGCGCGGTGAATGTAGCAGAGGTTGCCGGATCGGCCATGTAGATAACTCTGATGGGAGTGTGCCCGGGCATCATAGCCACGTGCCGTTTAGTTGCCTATCAAGGCCAGCGCGCGAACTGTGGATTTTTACTGCACAAAGTAAAACCCCCGACCGTTTTCACGATCGGGGGTTTTGGTATAGGTGCTTGACGATGACCTACTCTCACATGGG
>NZ_JAYGFK010000004.1:0-175431 GCF_046581935.1 Pseudomonas sp. | reverse complement strand
GATCAGGAACAACTCTTTGCGGGTCTGCTTGCGCTTACCGGCGTACTCGGCGTCGGCGAAGGTCATCTGCTTCATCGGAAAACTCAGCGGGTGGAGTCTGGGTATTTTGCCAAAATCAGGAAGTCTTTTTCAGAGTTTCCCTAGAAGAAACCTTTCATGAAGCAATGTTGACTGTATATACCCAGGCAGGAAAAGAGGTCGGGTATTGGGCAAACTATTTCTTACGTTCAGTTCGGCGCCATGGGGGCTTAGAAACCGCACATCGCATGCTTCTTCCTTTAAAGAGTGAGTCAGTCCAAAGCGGACTACAAGCTCTTATAGACTCTGGTCGTTCAGATATTAGCGTTGAATCACTAGTACTCAGGCCACAATTCCAATCTCTTTTTTCTGAGCCAGAGCTTAGTGAAGCCAAGCGTCGATTAAGCACTTTCCCTGATTACACTGTCCGTAAAAGTGTACAAATTGATTCTATATTTCCTGAAACCCTGCACCAAGACTTACCTTATTTCGAAGATGCTGTTCGCAAAGTTACTATAAATTCTTACGAACGTGATCCTAACGCTCGTGCCGCTTGCCTTGCTAGGCATGGCTACAATTGCTCTGTATGCAACATGAACTTTAAAGAACAATACGTAGTAATTGGTGAGAAATTTATTCATGTTCACCACAAAAAACCGCTGGCTACTATTCGTAAAAATTATGAGATAAAACCAACCAAAGATTTGGTTCCGGTTTGCCCAAACTGTCACGCGATGCTTCATACCAGTGAGCCGCCACTTTCAGTTTCAGAACTAAAAGTAATTATTGAAGAACACCGCGTTAGTGTCGGCTAACAATGCGCTAAAATCGGTCGATTTGCTCACTGGGACTGGCTAAAGCTAAGCCCCTTAGCTTAAACGTGATGTGAATAGGGGGAAGTAAATTTGAACTGGAGCCCAATAGAAGCAAGAGCGCTTTTAGATAAATAAACACTTTGTAAATTTGTTCGATCTGTCAAAAAGATATCTGGATTTTCATTCGAGTCATCTAGAGAGCTCGTGCTATTAGAGGCAAATATAACTAAAGTTACGGTCTACGTTTCTGTAGCTCCTTGTTATATGTCGGATGTTGAGGTTGAAGAAGAGTATTTACCTACATTTACAAAACGTGGCCGTCATGCTGATATTGAATCAGTGTCTCGTTCTTTAGGCTATGAACATAAGGCGTACAGACTCCATGTAAAAACGGAAGTTACATTTGAACTATTGCTAGACTGGTATCAGTATGCAAAAAAAGTCGCTCAGCTCCGCTATTTCGTGGCTGGACAGTTTTTAAGTCGCTGCTAAAGGGGCGGGTTGAATTATCTAGCAGTCGATATCCCGCTCAAAATTGGTCTATTTATTAATGGATTAGTGCGGGCTCCGTCTAATCCTTGTTAGACCCCTATCCAAAATATATTCGGTTATCACATGACAAAAGAACTTACTTGGCGTGCAGCTATCGACAAAGTGTTGGGAGTATCAACAACTCCGCTGCACTATAAAGACATCACGGACAAGATCATTGCTGACAAATTACGCACAAGTCTAGGGGCTACGCCAGCAGCAACAGTTATCGCCCAGATAAGCGCTTCCATTAAGCACGATGGGGAGTCGTCCCCCCTACATTCGCGTAGCAAAAGGCACGTTTACACTAAATAAATCTGCCGCAACATTAGGTTCACCGAGCAAAGTCAAACTAACCCCTACAGTCGAAGAGTCTGAGGAGACTGAAGAGCAATACGACATTGTTAGCTCCTTCGGTATGTTCTGGCGTAGAGAAGCGGTTCAATGGGTTGCAACGCCAAAGCTACTAGGCATGCAACAGCTAGGAGCCACACCAGTAGACTTTAATAAGCAGCTTGGTATCTACCTACTGTATGACGGCAGAGAGGTCATCTATATTGGTCGCTCTACTGATCGCCCATTAGGGCGCAGGCTGTACGAACATACCTCGGATCGTCTAGCCGCTCGATGGGATCGATTCTCTTGGTTTGGTCTTCTGCCCGTCTCAGAGTCTGGTCAGCTTGGAGAGCTGCCAGCAACATTTGAGGCAGCAAAGATGATTCCTGCACTAGAAGCCATTCTAATCGAGGCACTTGAGCCCCGCCAAAATAGAAAGCGTGGTGACGACCTTTCGGCTGTTGAGTTCATTCAGCGCGAAGACCCTGAGATTAATAAGAAGCGCGTAAAGGCCTCTCTAGAAGCGGCAATTGAAAAGTTGTGAGGTCTAACAACGGATTTCTATCGTTCGCTACGCTCACTGGGACGGGCTAAAGCCCGCCCCTTAACCAAACCTTAACCCTTAAGGAGATATCGTGGCATATATTGCCGGAATGGATTTTCATATTGACCTAGACTTCAGTGAAATTGACCTCGAAAAAACAGAGCAATATCTAAAAGAGATTGTCCGTAAATACTCTGATATTATTTTCCGTCAAGATACTGAAGTGCTAGTAAGGCTCGAAGATGGCAGTCTTAAAGTAAAGCTTGCAATAGTTGGTGCCATTTACATAGGTGTCGGCCAGTATGGCTCTTTTCGTTCAGGCATTGACTATTTGATTAAGGATGCCAAGTCTCTTAAAGAAATTGTTACTAGTGAGATTGTTAGAAATGGCCTTAATGAGTCAGATATTATAGATAGCAAAAGAATTTACTGTGACCCAGACAGAATACGCCGAGTATTTCTAGCAATTGATCGACTTGAATCTAAAAAAGGGGTCTCTGAAAGTGAGCTGCTTAAAGAGGTCTCAAAAATTAAGAGATCAATCCGAAATATCTGTCATTTAATTGGCGAGATAGATGCTGGGCTTTTCGCTTCTTCAGTTTCAGAAAAATATTGGCCAGATGACAGGCGAATTCCGGAATATGTTCGTAGATTTCAGATCGTCGCTAGAGAAGAGGATATTGTTCCGCTCCTGGGTGATAGCTTGAGTTCACCTGAGGTTAACAAGGCATTGCCGCGGAAAAGCCGCTGAATGCTGCTAAAGGGGTCAGATTAATATCCAAAAACTGATAAAACTAAATCAGCCTGATTACTTTAATATTGAGGTAAAGCTTGTGTCGAAAGTAATCCTGGAAGGATTTATAGTTGTACCAGAAGCCGACCTGAAGCAGATCAAAGAAGAGTTACCCACTCATATTGAATTAACCCGGAATGAGCCGGGTTGTATGGTTTTCCATGTAGAGCAGTCTGCTACGGATGTTCAGCGATTTGCTGTTTATGAAGAATTTGATAGCGAAGCGGCATTTGAACAACACCAAGCAAGAGTAGCGGGTTCTCGTTGGGGGTCCGTTACGAAGGACGTTCAAAGGCATTACACGATTACTAAAATTTAATATCTAAAGTAAGCAGGGTTATTAAACATCCACAATTTTTAACCTATAGGTAAACAGAATTGTTCTGTTACCAGCAAAGCTAAAAATAAACACTCCTCGCCTCAAGAACCTTTGCTGCAAAAATCCTCGAGGCTTATCCGCCACAGCAAAAAGTGGCGAGATATGTGGGGTTAATGTCATTGCCGCCAGGCTTGCGCCTGCGCACACTCTGTCCATCGTGCTCGCAGAGATCGCCATGGACACCATCAAGTGCATCGCCGCCCTTATTTACCCTGATTTTATGAGCCTGGATGTAGTCGGCCCATTGCAGGTTTTTGCCTCGGCCAACGCCGAGCGCAACCGGCAGGGCTTGGGCGATGCTTATCGCTTGCTGTTGCTGAGCGAACAGGTTGGCCCGGTAAACAGCTCATCCGGCATGCGTCTGTTGGCGGATGCCAGTTGGCTGGACTGTGACCCAAGTGAGCTGGACACGCTGCTGATTCCCGGTGGCGTGGGTGAAACCGTGCAGTGTGAAAACCCTGCTCTGCTGGCCTGGTTGCGCGCTGCCGAACCGCAGATTCGTCGGCTCGGCTCGGTGTGTTCCGGGGCGTTGATTCTTGCCCGTACTGGCTTGCTCGATGGCCAGCGCGTGACCACGCATTGGGCCGATGTGGCGGCGTTGCGTGAGCACGAGCAAGTTGAGGTAGACGCCGACTGCTTACACACCTATGACCCCGACGACCGCCGCGCTGCCCATCTGTTTACCTCGGCGGGTGTGACAGCCGGCATCGATTTGGCCCTGGCCCTGGTGGAAGCCGATCTGGGTCGCAGCATGGCGCTGGCTGTGGCGCGGCGTTTGGTGATGTTCCTGCGTCGCCCTGGTGGCCAGGCGCAATTCAGTGCGCTGCTCGCACCAGAGCCCTGCCGTACACCGCGTCTGGCCGATTTGTTGGCTTGGATTCCCGGCAATCTGGGTGGCGATTTGTCGCTGGAGGCGCTGGCCGAACAAGCCAGGCTGGCGCCGCGCACGCTTTCCCGAGTATTCGCCAAAGAGTTGGGCACCGGCCCGGCGCGCTATGTCGAGCGGGTTCGCCTTGAGGCTGCCCGCGCGCTGTTGCAGGACGCCCAGGCTTCGATCAGTACGGTGGCCAGGCTCACGGGCTTTGGCCACCCGGAAAACCTGCGGCGGGTTTTCCATAAGCACCTTTGTGTTAGCCCTCTGGAATATGCCGAACGCTTCGGCCGGGAGATTCACCATGCTTGAGTTACGCCCCAACTGCGAATGCTGTAACCGCGACCTGCCGCCAGATGCGCCGGACGCGCGGATCTGCTCGTTCGAGTGCACGTTTTGCAGCCACTGCGCCGATAGCCACCTGCAGGGGCACTGCCCGAACTGTGGCGGTGAGCTGGTGCGTCGGCCTATCCGCCCAGCCGCCAAGCTGGAAGGCGCGCCGGCGTCCACTACGCGGGTATTCAACCCTGCCGGCTGTAGCGCCGCGCACTAACGTCAACGCCTGGGTATTGGCTGGAGTCACCCTATGGTGCTGTTACGCAATCCATCGATTCGCCTGTTGTTCGCCGGCCAGGCGCTGTACTGGTCGTGCTCGATGATCGGCATCACCCTGACTGCCTTGGTGGGGCTGCAACTGGCCCCACTGAATAGTCTGGCAACCTTGCCGTTATGTTTATGGATGCTCGGCAACCTGTTCAGCGTGCAGCCGATGTCGCGGTTTATGCAGCGCCATGGTCGTCGCCCTGGTCTGATGCTCGGTGCCGGCGCTGGCGTAGTGGGCGGCCTGCTGAGCGCGCTGGGCGTTTGGCTGGGTGACTTTATGCTGTTTTGCTTGGGTGCCCTGCCCATCGGCGTGTATCAGGCGTCGGCGGTGTACTACCGCTTTGCCGCCCTGGAAGCCGTCGCAGCGACTGAAAAAGGCCGGGCCAGCGGTTATGTGATTGGCGGCGGGGTATTGGCGGCCTTGCTGGTGCCGAGCGCGCTGCAGTGGGCCGGCAGCTTACTGGGCACGCCCTTTGTCGCGGCTTATCTGCTGATTGCTATCTTTGCCCTGCTCGCGTTGTTGCTGATGAGCCGGCTGCGCGAGGGCGCTGCACCGCCCAGGCCCAAGGCTGGATTCACGGCGCTACGGCAACTGTTGAGTAACCCGGTGGTGCGCGCCGCTATCGCCACCACGGCGATTGGCAATGGCCTGATGGTTTTAGTGATGAATGCCACGCCTCTGGCCATGAACTTCTGCGGCTTTGCCCTGGAAAGTAGCGCCCAGGTGATCCAGTGGCACATGCTCGGCATGTTTCTCCCGGCCTTTTTGGCAGGCCCTCTGGTCGATTATCTCGGTAGCCGCCGGGTGGCCTTGCTTGGCGGCTTGATACTGCTGGGCAGCGCCACCATTGCCCTCAGCGGCCTGCAACAGCTGCACTTTCTCCTCAGCTCGTTGTTGCTTGGTTTGGGTTGGAACCTGATGCTGGTCGCGGGCACCACGCTGCTCGCCGAGGGGCATGGCGAAACGCAGCGTGCCCAGGCGCAGGGGTTGATGGAGTTGCTCAACGGCATACTGGCTGCCGGTGCTGCCTTTAGCGCTGGGGTGTTGATCAGCGGCCTCGGCTGGAGCGCGATCAACTTGATTGTTCTGCCCTTCGTTGGCCTGGCCGTGCTGATGCTGTGGCCGGCAAGGCGCAGCCTGCAGCCAATTGATGGCATGCCGGTAAATGGCAGGCAATAAAAAGGCGACCTAGTAGGGTCGCCTAGACGCTTATCTCGCGGTGCAACGTCTTGTTAGAGCCGCCCGCGATGGGGGGGCGATTAGAGAAAAAGACCGACTAGGATCAGCAACCAGAGCAACGCCCCTGGAATAATGCAGAGCACGTTGTGCAGGCTGATGCGCTTGTTGTTTGCACCTTGTGGGTCGCCGCTGGCCAGGTTGGCTTTTGCTTGGATCACCGCCATGGGCCAGGCGGGGATAATGACGCCGACCGTTATCAGGAGCAGCTCGACGACTGCGCTCTCTTGGCTATCGACTTTGGCCAGGCCGTTACTAACCACAGTGATAACGATATACATCCAGGCGGTCAGGCCGTATTTCCAGTCGTCCAAGCCTTGGGCTTGCAGTTGGTCGCGGATGCGCGCGCACAGCGAATGGACGAAGAAGATGTTGAACAGCGAACGCGCTGCCGGGTAAATCTTCTTTGGCAGCATGGCGGCGCGCTGGGTGTCCCACTGTTTGTAGAACCAGTAAACGCTGTACAGGCCCAAGGTCAGGAAGAACAGCAGAAACAGCTTGCTGGTCGAGGTGACGAAGAAGGTTGTGGCGGAGGGGGAATCATTGACCAGCAGATCCGCGCTGGGGGTTTGATACAGGTTATCCATTGACCTTTGCTCATGAGTGGCGCTGCGTGATCGGGATGCGCAGGCGCGTTGGTTTCGAGTCCGTGATCCGCTGCGGGTATCCCTGTGGCCTGTGCGGCGGACGAACTGTCCGGTTAACTGACTGCTGCAAAACGCCCTGCGTTCCTCAACAGCCCGTTCAGGGCAGCCGCGATTCTATAAATAATCGGCGGCTAGGTGTGCCAAGTGCTTGGTATAACCGCACGGCGGATTGCCGTCTGTGCCGCCCGCTGAAACCTATCTCCTGAGTCAAGATCGCGCTAGAATGCGCGCCGCTTGTGGCCATGTCGGCTGCAGCAATGGGTTCCCTAACCCCATTCAACGCAAAAAGGACACACCCATGACCTTGATTCCTGCGTCGGTCAGCCGCTCTGTGCTGGCTGGGCTAATCGCCTTTCACCTGCTTATCATCATCGCCAGTAACTACCTGGTGCAGCTGCCGATCACCCTGTTCGGCTGGCATACCACCTGGGGCGCATTCAGTTTCCCGTTTATCTTTCTCGCCACCGATCTGACTGTGCGCCTGCTCGGCAAGCACTCGGCGCGGGTGGTGATCGCCCGCGTTATGCTGCCGGCGTTGGCGGCTTCCTACGTGGTGTCGGTGCTATTCCACGACGGCGCTTTCGGCGGCCTGGCGACGCTGGGTGAGTTCAATCTGTTCGTCTTCCGTATCGCCATTGCCAGCTTTCTGGCTTATGCCTTCGGCCAGTGGCTGGATATTCAGGTGTTCGACCGCCTGCGCACGCTGCGCCAGTGGTGGGTCGCGCCGACGACCTCGACCATCTTCGGCAACCTGCTGGATACCTTCCTGTTCTTCTCGGTGGCCTTCTGGCACAGCGACGATCCGTTTATGGCCGCCAACTGGGTGGAGATCGCCTCGGTGGATTACGTGATCAAGCTGGCCATCAGCCTGATTCTGTTCGTGCCGCTGTACGGCATGCTGCTTGGCGCCATCGTGCGGGCGTTGCCGCAGCGCGCGGTGCCGGCTGTTTGAGCGCAGGAAAGCGCGCAAGCAAGCCCAGCTGGCGCGCCGTTATGCGCCCTGCACTGGGCTGGCGGGGTAACGCTGCTGTGGTTCGATGATCTGCTCCTGGGCGGCCACTAAGGGCAGGTCACGCGAGCCTTCAGCGGTTTTCTGCACCAGCGCATAAAGCGTCGCGGTGGCCAGTTCCAGCGCTTGCGGCAAGGCATGGCCGGCCAGTAAACGCGCCAGCAGGGTCGCGGAAAACACGTCGCCCATGCCGTTGGGCAGCGGATGCAAGGCCAGGCGCGGGGTGCTCACTAACCACGCCCCTTCACCGTTGACGGCCAAGGTGCCGAGTTGGTCGGCGGGGATGTCGGGTGTGGACAGGCTGGTGATCACAATCACGTCTGGGCCACGGCCGCGCAGTTGGCGTGCCGTGCGTACGGCGTCCGCCACGCTGTTGAGCGTGCTGGCGGTCAGCAGTTCGAACTCGAACTGGTTGGGCGTGATGATGTTGGCGCAGGGCAGCGCCAGGTTGCGCAGAAAATCCGGAATAGCCGCGTTAACGAAAACACCCCGGCCGACGTCGCCCATCACCGGGTCGCAGAGGTAGCGCACGGCTGGGTTGTCGCGACGAATCTCGTCCACCGCTTCGAGAATCACCGCACCAATCGCCGCATCGCCCAGGTAGCCGGACAACACCGCCGATACCCGCGCCAGCGCGCCTCGCTCACGCAGCCCGGTGAGCACGTCACGAATGTGCTCGGCATCGAATACCTGGCCACGAAACTGACCGTAACCGGTGTGGTTGGAGAACTGCACCGTATGCACCGGTAGCACCTCAAAACCTAAGCGTTGCAGCGGGAACACAGCCGCGTCGTTACCCACGTGGCCGAGGGCGACATGCGATTGAATCGACAGAACAAGGGATGGGGCGCAAGCATTCATGGTCGGTGAAGATCCTTATGCGAAGGGTGCGAGTCCAGCGGCGCATTATTGGCCAATCACTGCGGTCTAGGCCATGACCGCTTGCGTTTGATGATCGCTGTCGCGGCACGTTGGCTTGGCCGAGCCTAACTAATTGCCCCTCTGGCATATTTCCGGCAGGGTTGCAGATTGATCACCGTGAGCCACATGAGCTGCGCTGTTAACAATAAATAAGAGGTGTTTGGCTATGAATGATGCATCCCTCCAAGACGCGGCAGCCCCCGAGGGCGTTTGCTACGGCTGCGGTCCTTCTAATTCTCATGGCCTGCATATTAAAAGTTACTGGCATGAGGACGGCGTGCACGTCATGGCTGAGCACCTTCCTGACGCCAAATACTCAGGCTGGCCAGAGCTGGTCTACGGCGGGTTGATTGCCATGCTGGTCGACTGCCACTCCAACTGGACGGCCATGGCCTATCACTACCGCGCCGAGGGTCGCGAGGTTGGTAGCCTGCCGCGCATTGATTGCGTCACCGGTAATCTCGGCATCAAGTTCATCAAGCCAACGCCTATGGGTGTACCGCTAACCTTGCGCGCCAAAGTTGAAGGCGAAGTCGGGCGTAAGAGCCGGATTGTCTGTGAGGTCTACGCAGGTGATGTGCTCACTGCCATCGGTGATTCGGTATTCGTGCGGGTTGATACCGCGCAATTAACTGCTGATGCGCACGGGCGGGATGCTTGAGGAGCTAATAGGGGACAGCTCCCCATTCTTCTGAGGGTTTTCAAGCGCAGTGGTCAACTAATCCCGGACAGCGCTTCAGGTTTTCTTGCGCGTTTAAGCAATCAGCCAAGCCGCTAACTTGAGCGCTAGGTATAAGCCAAGCCCGAAAACACTGTGCGTTACTAGGCTTTTTAGGCAGTTTTTCAGGGGGGTGGCGGTCTTGGATGATGCGATGCCCGATCCCATTGCGGGCTGAATGATCAGCAGTGGGATGAGCACCGTTAGCACACCCATCGCCAATGCCGGCAGCCAAGTCGGCTGCAGCGCCCACTCCATGCCTTGAACACCAATCAGTACGCCAGCAAAGGCGATTCCGGTGGCGTAGTGCATGAGCCACCCGAGAGCAAGCTCATCCTGCACAGGCGCAGATTTGGCGATAGCCTTGTGGCGAAACTGGCCGCGAAAAATATGTCCCACCCAGCGCCCGACGTAGGCAAAGTTGAGTGTTGCCACGCCAAAGCGTTGCAGCAACATTAGCCATGCGTCCATGACTAATGTTGCGCCGACGCCGATGCTGAAAATCAGTAAAAGCTTATTGAGTAGTGGGGGCATGATGACCTCGATGGGTTGATTGCTCTGCTGTTGAGCATCAATCTACAAGTTCAAGTTAACTTGAGGTCAAGAGGTCGTTATGGACATTCGCGATGTGGTTAAACGCTCGGGCTTGCCTGCGTCGACTTTGCGTTTTTACGAGGAAAAGGGCTTGGTCATGACCCTTAGCGAAAAGGGCGAGCGGCGGCGCTTTTCGGCAAATATTCTCGACCAGTTGGCGTTGATCGCTTTGGGCCAATCTGCCGGCTTCACGCTTGAAGAAATTCGCCTGATGCTTGCCGCCAATGGCGGGGCAAGCATTGACCGGCAGGCTCTTATGCACAAGGCCGAGGAGATCGAGCAGAACATTAAACGCCTGCGCGCAGTGAGTCTCGGGTTGAAGCATGCAGCGCAGTGCCCGGCACCCAGTCACGCCGAATGCCCGACGTTTCAGCGCCTGTTAAAAGCGCAATCTGCTTTAGCGCAGGCTAAACGCAAAAAGTGAAAACGGGTTGGATATCGCCAAACAAAACGCAAACAAGCCCCGCACGAGGCGAGGCACAGGGAGCGTGTTGAGCGCCGCTTAAGCCGCGCTCAATGACCCCCAGCATTTGCAATGCCGTTACAGCATGGCCAGCAAACTGGCGTACGGCATGGCTTGGAAGTCGATCGACATCATTGCCAGCGCGCCGGGTGCATTCCACCGCACTGACACGAAAAACACCCTGCCCGCCCGCCGTTTTCAGAAAAAACTGCGGTGACGCCCTGCTGGCTTGGAAAAAACGCCAAGCCGCCTGCCCCTAAGCTGTGTCCCATGCCCACCGGCCCGGAGACATTGCCATGCCCCTCGACCATCCTCTTTTGTTTAAATCGCTCTGCTATGTCGACGGGCATTGGCTGCACAGCAGCAACGGCGCCAGCGTTGCCGTGCAGAACCCCGCCGACCAGCGTGTGATCGGCCATGTGCCGATGCTCCAGCGGGAGCAGATCGTTGCCGCGGTAGACGCTGCCCAGCGCGCCTTTGTGGTGTGGCGTGAGCAGAGCCTGGACTACCGCGCGGCTATTCTGCGGCGCTGGGCCGAGTTGATCCTGCAGCATCAGGAAGACTTGGCGCGCATCCTCAGTGAAGAACAAGGCAAACCCCTGGCCGAGGCCCGTGGCGAAATCCGTTACGCGGCGAGCTTTATCCCTTGGTATGCCGAAGAAGCGCGGCGCTTGTATGGCCAGACTATCCCCAGCCACATTGCCGGTGCCCAGCTCGGCACGCTGAAGGAGCCGGTGGGTGTCTGTGCCCTGCTCACGCCGTGGAATTTCCCCTCGGCGATGATCACCCGCAAGGCCGCCGCCGCCCTGGCTGCTGGCTGCACGGTGGTGGTTAAACCGGCGCATGAAACGCCCTATTCTGCCTTCGCCCTGGCGCAATTGGCCGAGGAAGCGGGCTTCCCCGCCGGGGTGTTCAACGTGGTGTTGGGCGAGCCGCAAATGGCCATGGAAACCCTGGTTAAGGACGTTCGCGTGCGGGCGGTGAGCTTTACCGGCTCAACCCGCGTCGGCAAGTTGGTGCTGCATGCTGCGGCGCAGGACGTGAAAAAGGTCGCGCTGGAACTGGGCGGCAATGCGCCGTTGATTGTTTGCGCCGATGCCGACATTGGCCACGCCGTGCAGGTGGCGCTGGACGCCAAGTTTCAGACCTCCGGCCAGGACTGCTGCGCGGCCAACCGCATCCTCGTGCAGCGCCCGGTTTATGAGGAGTTTTTGCAGCGTTTTGCCAAGGCGGTGCGCGGCCTGAGCGTCGGCCCGGGCCTGGATGACCGGCATGCAATTGGCCCGCTGATGCACCAGGCGGCGTTTGATGTAACGGCGGCGCGGGTGGCCGATGCCCTGGAGCAAGGCGCGCGCCTGCTGGCGGGTGGCGAGCCGCATGCGCTGGGCGGCTGGTTTTGGCAGCCGACGCTGCTGGCTGATGTCACCCCGGCCATGCGTATCTACCAGGAAGAAAACTTTGCGCCAATTGCCGGCGTGCTGCCCTTCGACACGCTGGATGAGGCCGTGGCCATGGCCAACGACACCGAGTACGGCCTGGCAGCTTACATTTGCTCCAATCGGCTGGACGTTGTTCACCCACTGATCCGCCGTCTCGACCACGCCATGGTCGCGGTCAATGGAACCAAATTCACCGGCCACCCGATCCCTTTCGGTGGCAAAAAATCCTCCGGCCTCGGCCGTGAGGGCGGCGCGGAGGGCTTTGAGCCTTTCGTCGAAACCAAGTACTTCTGCATTCATCACCAGGGCCAGCGTTACTGAGCCAATCCGGAGGATTTCCATGAGCCATTACGACGAGTTGTTCGAGCAGGACCGTGCCCACTTTATGCACCCGTCCACCCACGCCCATGACCACGCCAGCGGCGCGCTCCAGGGACGCATCATCAAGAGCGCTTCGGGCATCCGCATCAAGGATCACCAAGACCGCGAGCTGATCGACGCCTTTGCCGGCCTGTACTGCGTGAACATCGGCTACGGCCGCACCGAGGTCGCCGAGGCGATCTACAAGCAGGCCAAAGAGTTGGCCTACTACCACACCTACGTTGGCCATTCGACCGAGGCGATCATTGAGTTGTCCCGGCGCATTATCGAGTGGGCACCGCAGGGCATGAAAAAGGTTTACTACGGCATGTCCGGCTCGGACGCCAACGAAACCCAGATCAAGCTGGTGCGTTACTACAACAACGTGCTCGGTCGGCCGCTGAAGAAGAAGATCATCTCGCGTCAGCGCGGCTACCATGGCTCGGGCATCATGACCGGCAGCCTGACCGGCTTGGCCAGCTTCCACCAGCATTTCGACCTACCGCATGCCGACATCAAACACGCCACGTGCCCGCATTTTTACAAGGCTCCGGCGGGTATGGATGAGGCGGCGTTCGTGCGTTATTGCGCCGAGGACCTAGAACGCATGATCCTGGCTGAAGGCCCGGACACCGTGGCGGCCTTTATCGGCGAGCCGGTGATGGGCACCGGCGGCATCATCGTCCCGCCTGAAGGTTACTGGGCCGCGATCCAGGCCGTGCTGGCCAAGTACGACATCCTGCTGATCGCTGACGAAGTGGTGTGTGCCTTCGGTCGTCTGGGTACGCCGATGGGCAGCCAGTTGTTCGGCATGCAGCCAGACCTGATCACCACGGCCAAAGGCCTGACCAGCGCTTATGCGCCGTTGTCAGCGGTGATCGTCGGTGAAAAGGTGTGGAACGTGATCGACGAAGCCTCCACCCGCGACGGTGCCATGGGCCACGGCTGGACCTATTCCGGTCACCCGATCTGCGCCGCTGCTGCACTGGCCAACCTGGACATTCTGGAGCGGGAAAACCTCACCGCCAACGCCGCCGAGGTGGGTGCTTATCTCAACCAGCAATTGCGCCAAACCTTCGAAGGCCACCCGTTGGTTGGCGAAGTACGCGGTGTCGGCATGCTCGCCGCGCTGGAGTTTATGGCGGACAAAGAAGCGCGCACGCCGTTCGATGCCGCGCTGAAGGTTGGCCCACGGGTCTCGGCCGCTTGCCTGGAGCGCGGCATGATTGCCCGCGCCATGCCGCAAGGTGACATCCTCGGCTTCGCCCCGCCGCTGGTGCTGACTAAGGCTGAAGCGGATTTGCTGGTGGGTATCGCCAAGTCGGCGGTGGATGCAGTGGCCAGCGAAGTGCTGTAACGGCGGTCACGCTGAGCCAAGCACATCGTCGTAGCAAGACGCCTACAGGAAGTTGTTTCTGTAGGCGTCTTGCTCGTTGCACATAAGCCTGCCCAGGTGCTGTGGCAGGTTAGCTTTACATGGTCTTTACACTGCGCTGACCTGCGCTTGCACAGGCTTGCCGATAATGTGCCCTGCCCGTAAACCCTGCGGGCGCTGCATTCTTCGGAGCCCATGATGAAATCATCCCTCGCGCGTAGTGCCATCGCTGCTTTGCTGTTGGCGACCCTTTCCGTCAATGCCTTTGCCGGCCCGGGTGGGCCTGGCCCTGGACATGGCCCGCAGCCTGGTGGTCCGGGATTTGGCTGGGGTGGTCCAGGCCCGCGTCATGGGCACGGCTTGCCAGACTTTGCGCGCGAACTGTGGATAGGCAGTGCTTTGTATTTCGTTGCGGCAGGTTCCTATTACATGTGGAACGCCGACCGTAAACAGTACGTGGTGGTCGATGCGCCGCCAGTAGCGAACAATGCTCCGGCCGCTAACTACACCGTCATTGCTTATCCGGCACGGGGTCAGGACGCCGATTTGCAGGCCCGCGACCGCTACGAATGCCATACGTGGGCGGTTAGTCAGAGTGGCTTCGATCCAGCCAGTGCGACCAGTGCACCCGCGGAGAGCACTAGCGGTTATTACCGGCGTGCCCTTGGTGCTTGTCTTAGCGGGCGTGGTTACAGCATTAACTAAGCGTGTAGCCTAACTTGGAGCAGAGCGGCCTCAGCGGGCCGCGCTCTTCTCCAGCTTGCGCAGGAACACACTCATTTCCTTTTCTGCCTGCTTGTCGCCCTTGGCCTGTGCCGCGCTGATGCCTTGCTGCCAGGCTTGGCCTGCGCCCGTAGTGTCGCCGTCGGCTTGCAGGGCCTTGCCCAGCAGCTTCCAGGCGGCGGAGTAGCTGGGGTCGAAGGCCACACAGCGTTGCAGGTGCTCGCTTGCCAGAGCGGCGTTGCCTGCATCCAGATGGCCTTTGCCTAGGCCGAAGCGCAGTAAGGCGTTATCGATGCCCTTGGCCAGCATCTTCTCCAGCGCTTCAGTGCTCATTGCGACTCCTAGAAGAAGGTCAGGCCGACCTGGAACAAGCGCTCGGCATCGCGGATGTACTTTTTGTCGACCAGGAACAGGATCACGTGGTCGCCCGACTCGATCACCGTATTGTCGTGGGCGATCAACACTTCTTCCTTGCGGATCATCGCGCCAATCGTGGTGCCGGGCGGCAGGGCGATATCGGCGATGGCGCGGCCGACCACCTTGCTCGACTTGGCATCGCCGTGGGCGATCATCTCAATGGCTTCGGCAGCACCACGGCGCAGGCTGTGCACGCTCTCAATGTCGCCACGGCGCACGTGGGTCAGCAGGGTGCCGATGGTGGCCATCTGCGGGCTGATGGCAATGTCGATTTCGCCGCCCTGAACCAAATCAACGTAGGCCGGGTTGTTGATGATGGTCATCACCTTGCGCGCGCCGAGGCGCTTGGCCAGCAAGGACGACATGATGTTGGCCTCGTCGTCGTTGGTCAGGGCTAGGAAGATGTCGGCGTCGCTGATGTTTTCTTCCACCAGCAGGTCGCGGTCCGAGGCGCTGCCCTGCAGCACGATGGTGCTGTCGAGGGTTTCCGAGAGATACCGGCAACGGGCCGGGTTCATCTCGATGATCTTCACCTGATAGCGGCTCTCGATGGCTTCGGCCAGGCGTTCGCCAATATGCCCGCCGCCAGCGATTACCACCTTTTTGTAGCTGACTTCCATGCGGCGCATTTCGCTCATCACTGCGCGGATATGCGCTTTGGCGGCGATAAAGAACACTTCGTCATCAGCTTCGATCACGGTGTCGCCTTGCGGCATGATCGCCCGGTTACGGCGGAAAATCGCCGCCACGCGGGTGTCGACATTCGGCATGTGTTCGCGCAGCTGGCGCAGTTGTTGGCCGACTAGCGGCCCGCCGTAGTAGGCCTTGACCGCCACCAGTTGGGCCTTGCCGTCGGCGAAGTCGATCACCTGCAGCGCGCCAGGGTATTCGATCAGACGTTTGATGTAGTTGGTCACCACCTGCTCGGGGCTGATCAGTACGTCGACCGGAATCGACTCGTTGCTGAACAGGCCGCTGCGGGTCAGGTAGGCCGCTTCGCGCACCCGGGCAATCTTGGTCGGGGTGTGAAACAGGCTGTAGGCCACCTGGCAGGCGATCATGTTGATTTCATCGCTGTTGGTCACCGCCACCAGCATATCGGCATCATCCGCGCCGGCCTGGCGCAGCACCGTCGGGAACGAGCCGCGACCCTGTACGGTGCGGATATCCAGACGGTCGCCGAGGTCACGCAAGCGCTCGCCGTCAGTGTCGACCACGGTGATGTCGTTGGCTTCACTGGCCAGGTGTTCGGCCAGGGTGCCGCCGACTTGGCCTGCACCGAGAATGATGATCTTCATGCAGTCTGTTCCTCAGCCGCGCGGGGCGGCAGCGATTTTCATCAGCTTGGCATAGTAAAAGCCGTCGTGGCCGTCTACTTGCGGGAATAACTGGCGACCGTGCGGCGTTTTGCTACCGAACGTGCCGGCAATATCCAATTCACGGGCACCTGGGGTACGCGCCAGAAACGCCGCGATGTTCTCGCTGTTTTCCGCGGGCATCACCGAGCAGGTGGCGTAGAGCAGAATGCCGCCGACCTCCAGGGTTTGCCACAGGCTATCCAGCAACTCGCCTTGCAACTGCGCCAGCGCCGGAATGTCTTCAGGCTGGCGGGTGAGTTTGATATCCGGGTGACGACGAATCACCCCAGTGGCTGAGCAAGGTGCGTCGAGCAGGATGCGTTGGAACGGCTTGCCGTCCCACCAGGCCGCCAGATCGCGACCATCGGCGGCGATTAATTCAGCGTGCAGGCCCAGGCGTTTTAGGTTTTCACGCACGCGTACCAGGCGCTTTTCTTCCAGGTCCACCGCCACTACCCCGGCCAGCGCGGGTTGCGCCTCCAGCAGGTGGCAGGTCTTGCCGCCGGGCGCGGCGCAGGCGTCCAGCACGCGTTGGCCGGGTGCGAGGTCAAGCAGTTCGGCGGCCAGTTGCGCGGCTTCGTCCTGCACGCTGAGGCGACCTTCAGCAAAGCCCGGCAGGGTGGTCACGTCACAGGCTTGCAGCAAACGGATGCCATCGCGGCTATAGGTGCAGGGCTCGGCTTCAAAGCCGACCCGGCGCAGCTCGGCCAGATAGTCGTCCCGTGTACCGAGGCGACGATTGACCCGCAGAATCAGCGGTGGATGGGCGTTATTGGCCGCGCAGATGGCTTCCCACTGCTCCGGCCATTGCGCCTTCAGGGCTTTCTGCAGCCAGCGCGGGTGGGCGGTATGCAGCACCGGGTCGCGATCCAGGCTGGCGATAATGCTCTCGCCGTCGCGCTGGGCATTGCGCAGCACGGCATTCAGCAGGCCTTTGAGCGACGGCTTCTTCAGCTTGTCGACGCAGGCCACTGTTTCACCGATGGCGGCATGCGCCGGGATACGGGTGTAGAACAGCTGATAGAGGCCGATCAGCAGCAAGGCTTCAACGTCACGGTCGGCGGCCTTGAAGGATTTTTGCAGCAGCTTGTCGGCAATCAGCGCCAGGCGTGGCTGCCAGCGGGCGGTGCCGAAGGCCAGGTCCTGGGCCAGGCCACGGTCGCGTTGCTCAACCTTATCCAGTAGCGGCGGCAGGCTACTGCCCAGCGAGGCTTTGCCATTGAGCACCACGGCCAGGGCGCGGGCAGCAGCCAGACGTGGGTTCATTGACCGAGCACCAGGCCTGGGGCGAACTGCTCGCGGCGGCTGTTGTACAAGTCGCTGAAGTTCAGCGCCTTGCCACCGGGCAATTGCAGGCGGGTCAGGCGCAATGCGCCGCTGCCGCAGGCCACGGTCAGGCCGGATTTGTCGGCGGCGAGAATGCTGCCTGCTGCCCCGCTGCCTTCACCGATCTCGGCTGCGTGTACTTTGAGTGCTTCGCCATTCAGCGTGCTGTGACAGATCGGCCAGGGGTGAAAGGCGCGTACCAGACGCTCCAGCTCGATGGCTGGGCGGTTCCAGTCAAGCCGCGCTTCATCCTTGTTGAGCTTGTGTGCGTAGGTCGCCAGGCTGTCGTCCTGCACCTCGCCAAGCAGCGTGCCAGCAGCCAGGCCGCTAATGGCTGCAATGACTGCCTGCGGGCCGAGGCTGGCCAGACGGTCGTGCAGGCTGCCGCCTGTGTCGGACGCAGAGATCGGCGTGCAGACTTTCAGCAGCATCGGCCCGGTATCCAGGCCGGCTTCCATCTGCATCACGGTGACGCCGGACTCGGCATCGCCGGCTTCGATCGCGCGCTGAATCGGCGCGGCACCGCGCCAGCGTGGCAGTAGCGAAGCGTGACTGTTGATGCAGCCCAGGCGCGGCGTATCCAGAACCACCTGCGGCAGAATCAGGCCGTAAGCCACCACCACCATCAGGTCGGGTTGCAGTGCTGCCAGTTCGGCCTGTGCATCGGGGTCGCGCAGGGTCTGCGGCTGATACACCGGAATTGTGTGTTGCAGGGCGAGCTGCTTGACCGGGCTTGGCGTGAGCTTTTGCCCTCGGCCAGCCGGGCGATCTGGCTGGCTGTACACGGCAACAATCTGGTGGGGCGTGTCGAGCAGGGCTTTGAGGTGCTCGGCGGCGAACTCGGGGGTGCCGGCAAAGACAATACGCAAAGACTCAGACATGGGTTCTCACTGCTAGAAAGAAAAAGGCTTGCCGCAGCAAGCCTTTATAGATGTGGCTCAAGCCTGCTGGCGATGTTGCTTTTCCAGCTTCTTCTTGATGCGGTCGCGTTTGAGATTAGACAGGTAATCGACAAACAGCTTGCCGTTGAGGTGGTCGCACTCGTGCTGAATACACACGGCCAGCAGGCCTTCGGCGATCAGTTCATAGGGTTGGCCATCGCGGTCCAAGGCCTTGATCTTGACCTTCTGCGGGCGGTCGACGTTTTCGTAGAAGCCCGGCACCGACAAGCAGCCTTCCTGGTACTGATCCACTTCCTCGGTCAGCGGTTCAAACTCGGGGTTGATAAATACCCGTGGTTCGGACTTGTCCTCGGATAGGTCCATCACCACCAGGCGCTTGTGCACGTTGACTTGCGTCGCCGCGAGGCCAATGCCGGGTGCGTCGTACATGGTTTCAAACATGTCATCGATCAGTTGACGCAAGGCGTCGTCGACTACGTCCACCGGTTTAGCGATGGTACGCAGGCGCGGATCGGGAAATTCGAGGATATTCAGGATCGCCATATGCGTTTGTGATGCACTTGTGGAATAAAGTCAAAATCCGCTGCTAAGATGATGAGCAGCATTGAAAAACGGCTTCACGCCGCAGTACGACTGGGTTTCGTCGCGGCGCTAGGGCGCTCTACGTGAAGGCACATAATAAAGGGATTCACCGCATGAGGAAATCACTACTCGCCCTGCTGCTGCTTGCCGCAAGCGGCTTGGCCCAGGCCGAAGTGCAACTCAAGGACGGTCACCCAGACCGTTACACCGTCGTTAAGGGTGACACCCTCTGGGATATTTCCGGAAAGTTTCTTAGCCAGCCGTGGAAGTGGCCTGAGATCTGGCACGCCAATCCACAGGTGGAAAACCCTCATCTGATCTATCCGGGCGACCAGCTCAGCCTGGTATATATCGATGGCCAGCCACGCCTGATGCTCAACCGTGGAGAGTCGCGCGGCACTATCAAGCTGTCGCCGCAGGTGCGTAGCACGCCGATGGCCGAAGCTATTCCGGCGATTCCGCTGGAGGCGATCAACAGCTTCTTGTTAAGCAACCGCATCGTGGATACGCCTGAACAATTCCAGGCTGCCCCTTATATCGTTGCTGGCAACGCGGAGCGTGTAGTCAGTGGTGCGGGTGATCGTGTGTATGCCCGTGGCAGTTTTGTTCAAGCTGCGCCGATCTACGGCATCTTCCGTCAGGGCAAGACCTATACCGACCCTGACACCAAGGAGTTCCTTGGGATCAACGCCGATGACATCGGTTCCGGTGAAATCGTTGCTGAGGAAGGTGATATTGCCACCATGACCCTCACCCGTTCGACTCAGGAAGTACGCCTCGGCGACCGTCTGTTTCCGACTGAAGAGCGGGCCATCAACTCGACCTTTATGCCGGGTGAGCCGAGCGCTGAGATCAATGGTGTGATCATTGATGTACCCCGCGGCGTGACCCAGATTGGTCAGTTCGATGTGGTGACCATCAACAAGGGCGCACGTGATGGTCTGAGCGAAGGCAACGTGCTGGCGATCTACAAGACCGGTGAAACCGTACGTGACCGGGTAACGGGCGAGTCGGTGAAGATTCCGGATGAGCGCTCTGGCCTGCTAATGGTGTTCCGTACCTACGACAAGCTGAGCTATGGCTTGGTCCTGGGGGCTTCTCGCTCCCTGGCAGTGATGGATAAAGTACGTAACCCTTAACACCGAGAGCCCCGCGAATGCGGGGCTTTTCATGGCGCGCCATCCCCGGCCGCCGCTCTGCCGCCCATGCGGCGCGACTGATCAAGGATGATCCGCATGTCGCAACCTTCTGCTGTTTCCCCGTCTGAGTTAGAAGCCCGTTTGCGCCTGCACTGCTTGCCAGAGCTTGGGCCTAGACGCTTTCGCAAATTACTCCAAGCCTTCGACAGTGCCTCCGCTGCGCTCAGTGCCCCGGCCAGTGCCTGGCGCTCTTTGGGGTTGCCACAGGCGTGCAGTGACGCGCGGCGCAGTGCCGAGGTGCGCGAGCGAGCGGCGCAGAGCCTGGCCTGGCTAGAGGCGGATAGGCATCACCTGCTGATGTGGGATGCCAGCATTTATCCCGGGTTGCTGGCCGAGTTGGTGGATGCACCGCCGTTACTGTTTATTGCCGGTGATTCGACGCTGCTGGAGCAGCCGCAATTGGCGATGGTTGGTAGTCGGCGTGCATCACGGCCGGGGCTGGATACCGCACAGAGTTTTGCCCGCAGCCTGGCCGGTGGCGGCTTTGTGATTACCAGTGGCTTGGCGCTGGGGATTGATGGTGCTGCCCATCAGGGCGCGCTGGATGCCAATGGTAAGACGGTCGCGGTGCTCGGTACTGGCTTGCAGTGTTTGTACCCGGCGCGACACAAAGCCTTGGCAGCGGCGATTGTCGAGCAGGGTGGTGCGTTAGTCTCCGAGTTGCCGCTGGACTGCCCACCGCAGGCGGGTAATTTTCCGCGGCGCAACCGCATCATCAGTGGCCTTTCTGTAGGGGTATTGGTGGTTGAGGCCAGCCCGTCTAGCGGCTCGCTGATCACTGCGCGCCTGGCCGCCGAACAGGGCCGTGAGGTGTATGCGATCCCGGGCTCAATTCACCATCCCGGCGCGCGTGGTTGCCACCAGTTGATCCGCGAAGGGGCGACGCTGGTGGAAAGTATTGAGGACATTCTGCAAGCCTTGCGCGGCTGGCAGGTGCAGTCGCCCAGTGCTGCAACACGCAAAGCAGAGCCGGTTAGCCATCCACTGCTGGCGCTGTTGCATGCTGCGCCGCACAGCAGCGAGGCGCTAGTAGCGGCCAGTGGTTGG
This sequence comes from Pseudomonas sp., assembly GCF_046581935.1. Lineage (GTDB taxonomy): Bacteria > Pseudomonadota > Gammaproteobacteria > Pseudomonadales > Pseudomonadaceae > Aquipseudomonas. Next base: position 154,224 of record NZ_JAYGFK010000004.1, on the reverse strand, counting down.
CCATTGGTCGAGGTTTTGGCCGCGCTGACCGAGCTGGAGCTGGAAGGTCGTGTGGCCTGTGAAAATGGCCGCTGGGTGGGCCTTGCACCTTGAACGGGGTCTTGGCTTGGATACACTGCCCGTCAAGTGTTTAGCGGAGAGCAGTAAATGGTCAGCAACTGGCAGATACAGCAAGCCGCACTGGTGGTGCGTAATGGTGGGGTGATTGCCTATCCGACTGAAGCCGTATGGGGCTTGGGCTGTGACCCGTGGAATGACGAAGCGGTCGAGCGTTTATTGGCGCTGAAGGACCGCCCCGTGCACAAAGGCCTGATTCTGGTGGCTGGCGATATCGAGCAGTTTGATTTTCTGCTCGAAGACTTGCCGGAAATTTGGTTGGCGCGCCTGAGTGGAAGCTGGCCGGGACCGAACACCTGGCTGGTGCCGCATCAAAACCGCTTACCGGAGTGGATCAGTGGGCAGCACAGCAGCGTGGCCCTACGCGTCAGCGATCATCCACAGGTGCGGGCACTTTGCCGGTTGACCGGCCCGCTGGTCTCGACGTCGGCCAATCCGGCAGGCCGGCCTTCGGCACGCAGCCGTTTGCGCATCGAACAGTATTTTCCCGGTCAGTTGGACCACGTGCTAGGTGGCACCTTGGGTGGGCGCAAAAACCCCAGCCTGATTCGTGACCTGGTCAGTGGTGATGTGGTCAGGCCGTCCTGAGGGTTTCCGCTTACGTAGGGTGGGTTAGCGGCGCATTGCCACGAAATCGATAATCTGTGCGGTGTTAGCGCCGCGTAACCCACCATTCCGGCACCACGGATGGCCATGGTGGGTTACCGCGCGGCAGGCATTGGACTGTGCCTGTGAAACCGCTTGGCGTGCCTAACCCACCCTACGGGTTTTTATGGCAGCAGAATGGTCGAGCCAGTGGTTTGCCTCGCGCTCAGGGCTGTTTGCGCTAGCGCAGCATCTTTGAGTGCATAGCGGTTACTGATCTCAACCTGCAGTTGCCCGCTGCTGATCATGCTGAACAATTCGTCAGCCATGCTTTGCAAGTGTGCCGGTGTATCGGCGTATCCCGCCAGGGTCGGGCGCGTGACGAACAACGAACCCTTCTGCGCGAGAATGCCCAGATTGACCCCGCTAACCGCACCGGAAGCGTTGCCGAAGCTGACCAGCAAGCCGCGCGGTGCCACACAATCCAGCGATGTTTCCCAGGTGTCCTTGCCGACGCCGTCGTAGACCACCGGACACTTCTTGCCGTCAGTCAGCTCCAGTACGCGCTCGGCGACGTTCTCATGGCTGTAGTCGATGGTCGCCCAAGCACCCTGCTCTTTGGCCCGCGCGGCTTTTTCAGCCGAGCTAACGGTGCCGATCAACTTGACGCCTAGTGCCTTGGCCCATTGGCATGCCAGCGAGCCAACGCCACCGGCGGCGGCATGGAACAGAATGATTTCGCCGCCTTGCAGGGGGAAGGTCTGGCGCAGCAGGTATTGCACCGTCAGGCCTTTGAGCATCACCGCGGCGGCCTGCTCGAAGCTGATCGCATCCGGCAGCTTCACCAGCTTCTCAGCCGGTAGCACATGCAATTCGCTGTACGCGCCCAGCGGCCCGGTGGCATAGGCCACGCGGTCGCCAACCTGAAAGCTGCTCACCGCAGCACCCACTGCCTCGACAATCCCCGCGCCTTCAGTGCCCAAGCCGGAAGGTAGGGCTGGCGGCGCATACAAACCGCTGCGGAAATAGGTGTCGATAAAATTCAGGCCAATTGCCTGGTTTTGCACCCGCACTTCATGCGGGCCAGGCGCGCTTGGTTGATAGTCGAGGTAGTCGAGAACTTCGGGGCCGCCGTGGCGGTTGAACTGGATACGCATGGGCATTATCGGATTCCTCAACGATTGAATTGCTGGATCATGCACGTGCAGGCGCAAGAGTGTCGCTATCCAACCGCCTCCATTGACTGGCGTCAACTGCGACGTGGTACTGGCAGATGCTATGCTTGCCGCCGATTTTGCTGCTCAGCGCCTGTGCTGCTGAGTGGCCTTAACTGCTTTCAAGGTGCCGCCGTGAGTGACCGTACTGAGGCCGTCAAAGCCTACCTGCTGGATCTACAAGACCGTATCTGTAATGCCCTGCAAGCCGAAGACGCTGGTGCTGAGTTCTTCGAAGATGCCTGGCAACGTCCTGCCGGCGGCGGCGGTCGTACGCGGGTTATGGAGAATGGTGCGCTGATCGAAAAGGGCGGGGTGAACTTCTCCCATGTGTTCGGTGACAGCCTGCCGCCTTCGGCCAGTGCCCATCGTCCAGAATTGGCCGGGCGCGGTTTTGAAGCCCTCGGCGTGTCGCTGGTGATCCACCCGGAAAACCCCTACGTGCCGACCTCGCACGCCAACGTGCGGTTCTTCAGCGCCGAGAAGGAGGGCGAAGAGCCGGTTTGGTGGTTCGGTGGTGGCTTCGACCTGACGCCTTACTACGGCAATGAAGAAGACTGCCGACACTGGCACCAGGTCGCCCGTGACGCCTGTGCGCCGTTCGGTGCCGAGGTCTATCCAAAGTTCAAGGCTTGGTGTGACCGCTACTTCCACCTCAAACACCGGGGTGAGCCGCGTGGCATTGGCGGGCTGTTCTTCGATGACCTGAACCAGTGGGACTTCGACACCAGCTTTGCCTTTATGCGTGCCATCGGCGATGCCTATATCGAGGCCTATCTGCCCATCGTGCAGCGCCGCAAGCTGACCCCGTATGGCGAGCGCGAGCGTGAATTCCAGGCCTTCCGCCGTGGTCGCTACGTCGAGTTCAACCTGGTGTTCGACCGTGGCACGCTGTTTGGTCTGCAGTCTGGCGGCCGCACCGAGTCGATCCTTATGTCGCTGCCGCCGCATGTGCGCTGGGGCTACGACTGGAAGCCCGAGCCCGGTAGCGAGGAAGAGCGCTTGACCGAGTACTTCCTGACTGACCGCGATTGGCTGCCGGCAGCACCGTAGGATGGGTTAGCCGTCCGCGCCGTGCTCGAAGTTGAACGCGGTGTGTAGGCGGCGTAACCCATCATTGCGTAGTACCTGCTGACGCCTTGTTGGGTTACGCGGCGGCTTATACCGTTGTATTTTTCTGATGAGCGAGTGCGCCGCTAACCCAACCTACGAGCGCGCTCTGTTGCTACATAAGGACTCTCCATGGACCGCTACGGTGTATTCGGCAACCCCATCGGCCACAGCAAGTCGCCGCTGATCCATCGCCTGTTTGCTGAGCAAACGGGCGAGTATCTGAGTTATGAGGCCTTGCTCGCTCCGCTTGAGGACTTCCCGGGCTGTGCCCGCAGTTTTTTTGCGACGGGGCTGGGCGCTAATGTCACCGTGCCGTTCAAAGAGCAGGCATTCGCTCTGGCTGATCAGCTCAGTGCCCGTGCTCGCCGTGCTGGTGCGGTGAATACCCTGAAGAAACTCGCCGATGGCCGCTTGCTCGGTGACAACACCGACGGTGCCGGCCTGGTGCGTGATCTGACCGTCAATGCCGGGGTCACGCTCAAGGGCCAGCGCATCCTTCTGCTTGGGGCTGGCGGTGCGGTGCGCGGGGTGCTTGAGCCGCTGCTGGCCGAGCACCCGGCGGCGCTGGTGATCGCCAACCGTACGGTAGAAAAAGCCGAGCAACTGGCCCGCGAATTCGCTGACTTAGGCCCAGTGGTCGCCAGCGGCTATGACTGGATCGACGCGCCGGTGGACCTGATTATCAACGGCACGTCGGCCAGCATGGCTGGTGATGTCCCGCCGCTTGCCCCGAGCCTGATTCACCCAGGGCATACCCAGTGCTACGACATGATGTACGGCAAAGATCTGACGGCCTTCAACCGTTGGGCGGTCGAACAGGGTGCGGCCCGCGCCCTGGATGGCCTGGGCATGCTGGTTGAGCAGGCGGCTGAAGCTTTTGCTCTGTGGCGCGATGTGCGTCCAGCCAGCGGTCCGGTGTTGGCCGAGTTGCGTCGCTTGTTAGCCGAGGGTTAAGCGCATGCGCCTGAGTGCGGATCAGTTGGCGCAAATTAGCGCGCTGACCGTGAGCCATTATCAGGACTGTGCCGAAGACTTCCGCGCCGGCACTCGCGATCATGACGTCAGCCAAAACATCGTTGCCCTGCTCGCTGCTATTCAAGCCTCTGCGCCCTACCAGATTCTCGATTTCGGCTGCGGGCCGGGACGCGATCTGCGCACGTTTAGCGCCATGGGTCATAGCGCTGTTGGTTTGGACGGTTGCTCGCGCTTTGTCGAAATGGCCCGCGCGGACAGCGGCTGTGAAGCCTGGCAACAGGACTTTCTAGCCCTCGATCTGCCGCCTGAGCGCTTCGACGGGGTGTTCGCCAATGCCGTGCTGTTTCATATCCCGAGTCAGGAGTTGCCCCGGGTGCTGGCGCAACTGCATGCCACGCTGAAGCCGGGCGGTGTGCTGTTTAGCTCCAACCCACGGGGCGATAACCAGGAAGGCTGGAATGGGGATCGCTACGCGGCGTACTACGACCTCGACAACTGGCGCGCTCTGCTCCGCGCTGCCGGCTTTAGTGAGCTGCAGCATTACTACCGTCCAGCCGGTTTGCCCCGCGCTCAGCAGCCCTGGTTAGCCAGTGTTTGGCGGCGGGATGAGTGATGCCGGCGCTGCACAAACCATGGCGGTAGCCTGTTGTGGCCCGGCTTAAAGCCAGACGTTAAAAGCCTCGCTGCTTCGTGCAATTGCCGACCTTGCTTGTGTTTGAGTCGTAGCGGGGCGTATCGCATTATCGTTATATCTTGCTGTATATAACGATGGCTGCTCTACTTGCGCCAGCGCCACAGACAATCAGGAGTTTTTGATGAAGTTCGGTCTTTCCCAAGCACTGCTCACGCTATTTGCCGCCGTGGCATGCAGTAGTAACGCCATGGCTGATCAGGTGCAGGTCGCGGTTGCCGCTAACTTCACTGCGCCTATGCAAGCGATTGCCGTCGAGTTTGAGAAGGATACCGGCCACACCGTGCTCGCCGCCTTCGGTGCCACTGGTCAGTTGTATGCGCAGATCCGCAATGGTGCACCGTTTGAGGTATTCCTGAGTGCCGATGCGAGCACGCCGGCCAAGCTGGAGAGCGAAGGTCTTGGCGTTCGTGGTTCGCGCTTTACTTATGCGCTTGGCAGCCTGGTGCTGTGGTCGGCCAAACCGGGTTACCTCGATGGCAGCGATGCGGTGCTCAAGGCCAATCAGTACCAGCACCTAGCGCTGGCCAATCCGAAGGCTGCGCCGTACGGCCTGGCTGCCAGCGAAGTGTTGGCGAAACTGGGCCTGAGCACGGCGGTGCAGGACAAGCTGGTTGAGGGGCAGAACATCACCCAGGCGTATCAGTTCGTGGCGACTGGTAACGCTGAGCTGGGCTTTGTCGCGCTGTCGCAGGTGTACAAGGATGGCCAGCTCAGCAGCGGTTCGGCGTGGAGGGTACCGGCGCAGATGCATACGCCGATCAAGCAGGATGCGCTAATCCTCAAGCAAGGCGAGCAGAACCCGGCCAGCCAAGCCTTGGTTGACTACCTCAAAGGTGCCAAGGCCGCTGAGATCATCAGGTCCTATGGTTACCAGCTCTGAACAGGTAAGTAGTTGCGATGCCACTGACTAATGCTGATTTCGCGGCGGTACTGCTGACGCTTGAGCTGGCCGCGCTGAGCACGGTATTGCTGCTACTGATCGGTACGCCGATTGCCTGGTGGTTGGCGCGCACCGGCTCGCGCTGGCAGCAGCCGATTGGTGCCATCGTCGCCCTGCCGCTGGTGCTGCCGCCAACGGTGATCGGTTTCTACCTGCTGCTCAGCATGGGTCCGCATGGCGTTATTGGCCAACTGACCCAAAGCCTCGGCCTGGGCGCTCTGACCTTTAGCTTCGCCGGGCTGGTGATCGGTTCGGTGTTCTATTCTCTGCCCTTTGTTGTGCAACCGTTGCAGAACGCCTTTGAGGCGATTGGCCGGGCACCGCTGGAGGCCGCCGCAACCCTGCGCGCCGGGCCGTGGGATGGGTTTTTCAGTGTGGTACTGCCGTTGGCCAAACCAGGTTTTGTCACTGCCGCGATTCTTGGCTTTGCCCATACCGTGGGCGAGTTCGGCGTGGTGCTGATGATCGGCGGCAATATCCCCGGCAAGACGCAGGTGGCCTCCGTACAGATCTACAACCATGTAGAAAGCATGGAGTACGCGCAGGCCCATTGGCTGGCAGGCGGTATGTTGCTGTTTTCCTTTATCGTGCTGCTGGCTCTCTACTCCGGGCGTAGTCGCCAGCGGGTGTGGCAATGATCTGGCCGTTTTCGCCTGGTAACTCGGTTATTCGTACAGTCGCGGGGCTGGGGGAAATTCAGGCGCGGTTCAAGGTTGAGCATGCTGGCTTCACCCTGGATGTCGACGTGCATCTGCCTGGTCGCGGGGTCAGCGCCCTGTTTGGTCACTCCGGCTCGGGTAAGACCAGTTGCTTGCGTTGTTTCGCTGGCTTGGATCAGCCCGCTGAGGGCTACCTGCAGGTTAATGGCGAGTTGTGGCAGGACAGCGCCCAGGGCATCTTCGTGCCGGCGCATAAGCGTGCCGTGGGGTACGTGTTTCAGGATGCCAACCTGTTTGCCCACCTGTCAGTGCTGGGCAACTTGCAGTTTGGCCTGAAACGCATTCCCACCGCGCAGCGACGGATTGCCCTGGAGCAGGCGGTGGAGCTGCTGGGTATTGGCCATTTGCTGCAGCGTTTGCCGGGCAAACTGTCCGGTGGTGAGCAACAGCGGGTCGGCATCGCCCGGGCGCTGCTGACCAGCCCGCGTTTGCTGCTGCTGGATGAGCCGTTGGCCTCGCTCGACCTCAAGCGTAAGAAGGAAGTGCTGCCCTACCTAGAGAGGCTGCATGCTGAGCTGGAAATTCCAATTGTCTACGTCAGCCATTCCCCGGACGAAGTGGCGCGTTTGGCCGATCATCTGGTGCTGCTGGAGGACGGCAAGGTCAGCGCCAGCGGCCCGCTCAAGGAAACCTTGCTGCGCGCCGACCTGCCTTTTGTTTTCGAGGATGATGCCGAGGCCGTTATCGATGCACAGGTCTTGGCCCATGACCACGCTTACGGGCTGCTTGCGGTGCAGCTGCCTGGCAGTGCCATCAGCCTGCAGTTGCCGCACGGACCGTTGCCGCTGGGCCAGTCGGTGCGGATTAAGATCAAGGCGCGGGATGTCAGCCTGAGCCTGCAGCGGGCCGAGGACAGCAGCGTGCTCAACCTGTTGCCGGCCCGGGTAATCGACTGGATCGAGGTGGCTGAACAAGCCCACGTATTGGTGCGCATCCAAGTGGCTGGTGAGCAACTGATTGCGCGCATCACGCGTTATTCCTTCGACCGCCTGAACATTCAGCGCGACCAGTCACTGTGGGCGCAGGTCAAGTCGGTGTCGCTGCTGAGCATTGCCTGACTCAGCGGCTTTTGGCTGTCGACACGGATGCCTGCCAAGTTCTGCATAATCGCGCTATCTTTCTGACGGAATCACTCTTTCGGCTGCTTTTATCCCGTATTCGCTGCAGTACCCTGTGGCGCGCGTTTGTCTAAGCTGACTCGGTTCAGCATTGCTCACAAAAATAATAAGGAGCACACCCTCGTATGCGTTCTACAGCGCTATCTCGTCCGCTATTGCTTGTGGTTGTTGGCCTGTTGCTCGGCTTGGCGCCGTTAACCTCGGCCCAGGCTGTCAGCTCTCAGGAACAGGTTCAGGTGCAGGCCAGTCGGGTCACCAGCAGCCTGATGCTGTTACGTGGCGAAGGTTTCCAAAAGAAACATCAGGAAGCCCTAGAGGCCGATCTGCAGGCGCTGGCCGCCGCCGTGCAGAGTTTGCCGCAAAGCAGCGATGGCCTGCGTAGTGCCCATCAGGAACTGGTGGTGCAGATTCGCCGTGGCGTGGGCTTTGGCCCGAATGAGGATGACATGCCCTGGCGCTACCCCGAAGAGCTCAGCAAAGCGCTGCTCGGTGTGCTGGAACATACTCGCCCACTCGCCAGCCCAGGTGACAGCGAGTTGGCCGCCAAGCTCGAATACCTCGCGGTGCAGTACCTCAGCCGTGCCTACTTCGGCAATTTTGAAATCGCCCGCGAGCAGCCCGATAACTACCTCGGCCAGGACGAACGCAAGATTGTGCCCTCGGTTGATCAGCACCTGGCCGCGCTGGACGGTAAAACCAACCCGCAGATTGGCAAGCTGAAAACCCGCTGGGACTACCTCAAGGCCGCGCTGGTCGACCTCAACAGCCAGAGCAGCGCCTTGCAAAGTGCCTCAGGCCGACCCTTTGCGCCGCTCACCGTGTATCGCCAAACGCGCGCATTTACCAATCAATGGATGGCGATGTACTAAGTCTGCTTACGATCTGCTGCGCATATACCGGCTGCGAGGTTTGGCTGTGCTGCAAACCGCCCCGGATTACATCCGGGCTACCAAGGCTTGGCCACCTTAGGCGGTGGCCTTTTTCTCGCGAATACAGGTTGGCCCGGCGCGCTCGACGATGGCCTGTTCCACTTCTTTACGCAGGCCCAGCAGGAAGGCTGCTTCGGCGGCGACAAACAGCGGGCCAACCAGCAGCCCCATGATGTCGTCGACAAACGCCGGTTTGCGCCCTTCGTAGTAATGGCCGACAAACTGGATGATCCAGCCGATCACGAACAGGCCGAGGCCACTGCTTAGCCAGACTGCTGTTGATTGCACGGCTAGCCCAGCAGCGGCCCACAAACTGAGTGCCAGCAGCAGTGCCATAAGCAGGCCGAAACGCCGGTCTAGGCGCAGGTAGAATGCCCCGGCTGCCAACGCCACCAGCAGGGCTGGCGAAAGCCATAGACCGAGAACCTCAACGCCGGGGCGCGAGAGCAGCACCGCAACGGCCAGAACGATCAGTGGAATACCGATAAAGTGGCTGAGAATATTGCGTTGGTCGCGGTGATACGCCGCGTATTGAGCCAGATGGTCGACCAGGGTTTTCATTATTGTTTTCCTCACGCAGACAGGTGCTCAGCATGAACCCGGTTACGCGCGCGGCACTGTCAGCTAGCCGACAAACCAGGAGCGACCCATGAGTGATGCCAGTTGTTATCAGGCGCGTTTACGCGAGGGCAACTGGTTTAACGCCCTGCCTGCTGAGCTGCAGGCGGCGCTATTGGCGAGTGCCCAGGTGCAGCAGCTAACTGCGGGCCAGGTGCTGTTTCGCCGTGGTGATAAACCCTGCGGCCTATATGCCGTGGTTGAGGGTGGCATGCGCATTGGTGCGGTCAATGCGGCCGGCAAGGAAGCGCTGCTGACCCTGGTTGAACCGCCCTATTGGTTTGGCGAAATCTCCCTGTTCGACGGCCAGCCGCGTACCCACGATGCCTTTGCCGAAGGGCCTACGACGCTGCTGCTGGTGCCGCAAGCGCGCTTGCTGGCGCTGCTCGAACAACAACCACAGCACTGGCGCGACTTCGCCCTGCTGATGAGCCAGAAGCTGCGCCTGGCGTTTAACGCCCTGGAAGAAATGAGCCTGCTGCCCGCCGCCCCGCGCTTAGCTCGGCGGCTCCTGTTGATTGCCGAGAACTACGGCGAAGGTGAACCGCGTCGGGTCATTCATCTGCCGCAGGAACAGCTGGCGCTGATGTTGGCGATCTCCCGGCAAACCACCAACCAGATTCTCAAGGAGCTCGAAGGCCAGGGCATTTTGCGCCTGACCTACGGCGAGATTGAGATTCTCGACCTGCTGCAGTTACGCAAAGCCTCTCAATAATCCGTGCCCGGCTGTTTCGCGGCTAAAGCCCCTCCCACAGGAACGCTGAGGATCCGTGGGGGGCTTTAGCCGCGAAAAATGATGGTTTAACGCAGCTTTTCCAGCATCTGGTAGTACCACATACCGGCGGCCAGCATCGGGTTGCCGAACACATCACCCAGCGGCACCTTGATGTGCTTGCAGGCGGCGAAGGTGTCGTAATGGCCCATGGTGCCGGTCAAGGCGTTGGCCATGATCTCACCCATGATGTGGGTGGTGGCGATGCCATGGCCGGAGTAGCCCTGGCAGTACCAGACGTTGTCCGAGAGCTTGCCCAACTGCGGGATACGGTTTATCACGATGCCCATGGCACAGCTCCACTGGAAGTCGATATCGACGCCCTTGAGCTGCGGAAAGGTCTGTTCGATACCGGGGCGCAGCTCGGCGGCGATATCGCGAGAGTCGCGACCCGAGTAATTGCAGCCGCCGCCAAACAGCAGGCGACCGTCAGCGGTCATGCGGTAGTAATCGAGGACAAAGCGGCAGTCGTACACGGCCAGGTCTTGCGGGTTGATTTGCTTCGCTAATTCACCCAGCGGCGCGGTGGTGACGATGCCGCCCATGGCCGGGAAGATCATGCCCTTGAGCTTTTTCGGCTCTAGCTTGTGGTAAACGTCGCCGGCCAACAGCACCTGTTTGGCATTGATCCGGCCGCTAGCAGTTACCACTGCCGGTTTGGCACCGTGAACAATCTCCAGCACCTCGGAGTGCTCGAAGATCAGCGCGCCCAGGCTGGCGGCGGCTTTGGCTTCACCGATACACAGATTTAGTGGGTGCAGGTGCATATTGCGGGTGTTCTTCAACGCGCCGTTGTACAGGTCGCTGGCCAAGTGGCTGCGCACGCCGGCGCGGTCAAGCAGGGTGACATCGTCGGCCATGCCGCGGCGCACAGCTTCAGCGTAGGTGGCTTCCAGTTCGTGCATGTGCACCGGCTTCATCGCCGCGTGCAGGTGGCCGTGCTTGAGGTCGCACTGAATGTCGTACTTGGCCACGCGCTTTTTAATGATCTCGTGGCCGCGCCAGCGCAGGTGCCAGATAAAGTCTTCGACTTCCTCGCCGAGGGTGTTGCGCATCTGCTTGGTCATCGCCGCATCGCCCGACAGGCTGCCGGTGACCTGGCCACCGTTGCGCCCGGTGGCGCCCCAGCCAATCTTGTTGGCCTCGACAATCGCCACTTTCAAGCCGCGTTCGGCCAGCTCCACGGCGGACGCTACGCCGGTAAAACCGCCACCGATGATCACCACATCGACGCTGACCTCACCTTGTAAGGTCGGGTAGTGGGTTTCTTCATTGAGGGTGGCGCTGTAATAGGACGGGCAGCGTTCGGCAACAGGCGTCACGGCTTGGCTGGCGGCATTCATTGCGGTGTTCCTTGTTCGATATTGGGCACACTGGCCCAAGGCAGCCTGGTTAAGCACCGAGGCTTTTTGGCGCGCCGGTTAGGCGGCATGGTCTGGTTCGGCTCAGGCAGAGTCTGGCGGCCGCGCGTGCCGGCAGTGCCAGAGCGCCCAGAAGGCGCGCTGTGAATAGCGGGTGCCTGTGCGCAGCAACAGGGCCGGATAGAGAAGTGAGTAGCTCATGAGGCAGGAGACTCGCACGCTGAAGAGCTCCGGTTAAATCATATTTCAGGCACGTTTATGTTCGCGGTGACTAAACATTGTGTGCCGTCACGCTAAACCGCAGGCATGTAGAACGTTCGTAGGTTCAATAAGAGGGCTGTGAGGTTTGCAAACCGAGCTTGTTTCGCTGCGTGCGTGACACGTCTGGTTAATAAATTAATGCCTTAGTGTTCGTTTTTGTGCCGTTCTGCGGCTTTACTTCAAGGCAGCCGCGCAGAGGAGTGACGCAGTTGTACACGTCCCATCTTGAACCGCAGCAGTTGCTCCGCACGCTACAGGACGTAACGCCTTGCTATTTTTTCTGCTGGTCATTTAGAAAGTCGCCGATCAGCCGAAGATGCAAGAACAAGAAACTGCACCCTCATGGTGGTCACATGTTTGGTAAACAGCTGAAACAAGAACTGGAAGCGTTGCGTGAAGTGTACGCACGTACTCGGCAGATCAAAGAGTCGCTCTGCGAAGAAATGTTGGTGTTGGACCTCGACCCCAAAGGTCAGATTACTGACGTGAACGAAAACTTTCTTAGTGAAATGGGCTACCGCCGCGAAGACCTGATTGGCCGTGATGTTAGAAGTCTGCTCCCTGATTCGTTTAGAAAGGAGCCCAATTACGCGTTGCTGATACAGGCTCTGGAGCAGGGCAAGCACTTAACAGGGGCGTTTCGGTTACTTAGCGCTAATGGCAAAGCAGCCTGGCTGCGCTCTATCTGGCAGCCGTTGTATAACAGCCGAAAGCAACTTCTGGGATTTACCGTTAACTCCTCCAATCTGACCCGTACCATTGAAACGTCTAAAGAGCATGAGGGGTTGATCAACGCCCTAATCCGTTCGACTGCGGTTATCGAGTTCGATCTTCAGGGTGAGGTGTTGACGGCCAATCAGCGCTTTCTCGACACCATGGGTTATCGTCTGGAACAGATCAAAGGTAAGCATCACCGCACCTTCTGTGAGCCGGAAGAGTACAACTCCCCGGCGTATCGTGATTTCTGGGCCAAGCTTAATCGCGGCGAGTACATTGCTGATCGCTTCAAGCGTCTCGACAGCGCCGGTCGCGCGGTCTGGTTGGAGGCCTCTTATAATCCTGTCTACGATGCGTATGGCAACTTGTACAAAGTGGTCAAATTCGCCACGCCAATCACCGATCAGGTGAAGCAGGAAGAGGCTGTCGCCGAGGCTGCAACGATTGCCTACAGCACCTCACAACAAACCGACGCGACGGCGCAGAAAGGCACCGCAGTGGTTAGCCAGACGGTAGAGGTGATGCGCAGGATTACCCATCAGGTGCAGGAAGCGTCGGAAGGCATCGAGGCGTTGGATAAGCAGTCGCAGCTGATCAGTACAATCATCAAAACCATTAGCGGCATTGCTGACCAAACCAACCTGCTGGCCCTCAATGCGGCCATTGAAGCCGCCCGCGCCGGTGAGCAAGGCCGTGGTTTTGCTGTGGTAGCCGACGAGGTCCGTAGCCTGGCCGCCCGCACCAGCCAGGCAGCAAAAGAAATTGTCGAAGTGGTGCAAAAGAACCAGGCTCTGGCCCAGGCTGCTGTAGAAAGTATGGCCAGTAGCCGCGTGCAGGCTGAGCAAGGCTTGAGCCTGGCCAATGAGGCTGGCTCGGTCATCGTCGAAATTCAGGATGGCGCGCAGCGGGTGGTCGATGCCGTCGGGCAGTTCGCCAGCCAGCTGAAAAGCTAAGGCACAGGGTAAGCCACAGCATTTCCCCATCCGGTAACTGTTGTCTCGGCAGAGGCGGTAGTGTGCGACCTATTGCTGGGGTTGAGCGTCGAGCATATTAGCCAGCACGCGCTCAGCGTGTTTGGCGCAGGCCATGCCCTCTGGCTTGCTTTCGATGGTGGCGATGATGGTCAGCAACTGTGCCTTGTTCTGTGCCAGGCGCTGCTGCATAAGCTCAATTTCGCCGATCTTGCGCCGCAAGCTGATCACTAGTTCATCATGAGCCAAGCCCTGTGAGTCCGCTTGCGGCAGCAGGCGGCGGATCTCGTCCAGGCTGAACCCGGCCTGCTGGGCGCAGCTGATGATGCCCAGAATCTGCACCGCTTGCTCTGGATAGTGGCGATAACCGTTGGCCTGGCGCTGGGCATTGATCAGCCCGCTGGCTTCGTAGAAACGGATGCGCGAGGCGGCGAGTCCAGTGCGTGTAGCCAGTTCACCAATCTTCATGTTCTTCATTCCGGGTCTTGACCTTAAAGCCGACTTTAACCTTAGGCTTGCGGCATTGACCATCCCGGAGTTCTCCATGAGCGCGTTCGAAGCCCTGCAATTGCCCAACGGCAGCGTTATCCCTAATCGTATTGCTAAGGCGGCGATGGAAGAAAACATGGCCGACGCGAGCCTAGGGCCGTCTGCTGAGCTGCTGCGGCTTTATCAGGCCTGGGCTGAAGGCGGTACAGGTTTGCTGCTGACGGGCAATGTGATGGTCGACCGTCATGCCATGACGGGGCCTGGTGGCGTGGTGCTGGAGGATGAGCGGCAGCTGGATAAATTCCGCGAGTGGGCGCGCATCGGCCGAAGCAGAGGTGCGCAGATCTGGATGCAGCTCAATCACCCGGGGCGGCAAATGCAGGCCAACCTCGGCCAACAGACTGTCGCGCCCTCTGCGGTTGCGCTGGAATTAGGTGGCCTGTCGAAGATGTTCCCGCTGCCCAAGGCGCTCGATGAGGCGCAAATTCATGCGTTGATCCAGCGCTTCGCGCGCAGTGCGCAGTTGGCCGAGCAAGCCGGCTTTAATGGTGTGCAGATTCACGCGGCGCACGGTTATTTGCTCAGCCAGTTTCTTTCGCCGTTGAGCAATAAGCGTACGGACAGTTGGGGTGGCTCACTGGAAAACCGCGCGCGGTTATTGCTGGAGGTGCTCAAGGCTGTGCGCGCGAGCGTTACGCCGGGCTTCAGCGTTGCGGTCAAACTCAACTCGGCGGACTTCCAGCGTGGCGGCTTTGCAGAGGCTGATGCCAAGCAGGTGGTGCAACTACTCAATGAGCTGGCAGTGGACATGGTTGAGTTGTCCGGTGGCAGCTACGAAGCACCGGCTATGCAGGGTGATTCGCGTGATGGCCGGACGTTGGCACGTGAGGCGTACTTTCTGGAGTTTGCCGGCGAGATAGCTGCCGTGGCGAAGATGCCGATCATGGTCACGGGCGGTATTCGCCGTTTGCCGGTGGTTGAGCAGGTCTTGGCCAGCGGCGTCGCCATGGCCGGTATCGGCACGGCGTTAGCCATTGAGCCGGCATTGCCCAAGCAGTGGCAGGCAGGGCAACGCGAGGCCCGCGCTGAACTGCCGCCGATTCGCTGGAAGAGCAAGGTGTTTGCTTCGTTGGCGTATATGGCTGCTGTGAAGTTCCAACTGCGCCAGCTCAGCCGAGGTAAACGCACCAATGCCCAGGTCTCACCGTTGCGCGCTTTAATAGTGGAGCAACTGAAAACCGCGCGGCGTACGCGACTCTACAAACGCTTGATGGCCAGCCTTGGATAGGGTCTGTTGCCGTTTCAGTCGCGGCCACGCGGCTCGCGATGAAACGGTAACAGACCCTAATTTGCCAGGTGCCCGGTTTTTACCCAGATCAGGCAGCCCTGTTCACTGAACGGGGTGTGCTGCGACAGGTGCGGGCTGCGTAGCCAGCTGCCGGCGGGGTAGTCACCGAGCTCATCTTGAAAGGTGCCTTCGAGCACCAGAATCTCTTCGCCACCCCAATGCCGGTGCGCGTTGAAATAGGTACCCGGCGCCCAACGGACCAGCGCCACATGCTCGGTGCCATGCTGATGCAGCGGCAACACCTGCAGACCCGCAACCAAGCCTTGTCGCCACTCGGCGCGGTTGCTGTCGACGACGACGTGCTGATCATCTGCTGCAGCAAACTGCATGAGTTTTACGAAGATCGTGCAGCCATCGCGGCTGAACGGCGCGTGTTGGCTGCCAATCGGGTTACGCACATAGGTGCCGGCCGGGTAATCGCTACGCTCGTCGGAGAACACTCCTTCCAGCACCAGAAATTCCTCGCCACCCGGGTGCTGATGCGCGCTGAAGTGAGAACCAGCGGCATAGCGCACGATGGAGGTCGCCCGCGCCACTTCCTCTCCGACCCGGTCGAGCATGCGCCGCTCCACGCCGAGCATAGGCGATGCGACCCAAGGGCTATCGTTCGGGCGGACCAGTGCGCGTTGGCGGAAGTCGGCGTTGAGTTGCATGTTCGCAGTGATCTCTGGCTGGCGTTTAACTTACGTGGGTTCGGTGATAGCCGAGTTAAAGCGTGTATGCCAGCCAGATTAGCGCTTAGTGGCTTTTTAGCAGCTTGATTAGCGCTTCGGCGGTGGCATCCGAGGAGCCCGGATTCTGCCCGGTGATCAGCAGGCCGTCGACCGCTACGTGGCTGTGCCAGTCGTTGCTGCTGCTGTAATGGCCACCGTTGGCGATGAGCATGTCTTGCACCAGGAAGGGCACCACTTCGGTGAGCTGCACTGCAGCTTCTTCGCTGTTGCTAAACCCGGTAACTTTTTTGCCGCTAACCAGCGGTTTGCCGTTGGCTGCTTTCACATGGCGCAGCACCCCTGGCGCGTGGCACACCGCCGCCACTGGCTTGTTTTGCGCCTGGAAGTGTTCGATCAGGGCAATGGAGGTACGGTCCTCAGCCAAATCCCATAGCGGGCCATGGCCACCTGGGTAGAACACCGCGTCGAAATCCTCGGCCTTTACCTGGCTTAAGGGCAGGGTGTTGGCCAGCGCCTGCTGCGCTGCCGTGTCTGCCTTGAAGCGCTCGGTGGCGGGTGTTTGCGCGTCGTCGGCGTCGCTTTTCGGGTCGAGCGGTGGCTGGCCGCCCTTGGGCGAGGCCAGGGTCAGTTGTGCACCGGCATCTTTGAATACGTAATAGGGCGAGGCGAATTCTTCCAGCCAGAAACCGGTCTTGAGCCCGGTGTCGCCCAGTTGGTCGTGAGAGGTCAGTACCAGCAGAATCTTCATCGCGTGCTCCTTGAGGGCGGATGGCCCATAAATGGCGTACAGCTTAAGAGCTTCAGCACGGTCCGATAATTCAAAAGATATTTCTGGTTATCCCGTCCGCGCACTCCGTCAGTGCCAGAGTAGGGTCGGTTGGGCACGGCAACGCGTGTACAAGCCTTGCCTGTGCCTTGGATGAGACGTTTAGGGCTCTGGCTTGTAGCCCAGACGCAAACCACCCCAATGGCGGCCCTGAACCATGATTGGCACCGACAGGTCGTGCATCAGCTCGCCGGTGTCACGCATATAGGTTTGCAGCAACAGGGCCTTCTTATGGCTGCCACAACGGATGCCGGTGCGGTCGTTGAACAGGCGCTTGCTGCGGCTCTTGAGGGTGTCCACGGCGCGGTCACCGGTAGGCGGATGATTGAAGGCATTGTTGTGGGTCGGCACATAGCCTTCTGCGGTGCAGGCGATGGCGAACACCATGCCCTCATGCTGGCTTAGCAGTGGTTCCTGAATGCTCGGTAGAACCTGATCGGCATAACTGTCGAAACGGGTTTGGTACTTGGCCGGGAAGCTGCCGGCAATCGGCTGGTAGTGGCGGTCGAACAGGTCGCTAGCGTTGATTCGGCCAGCCTTCAGGTCGTTTTCGAACTGTGCGCTAATTTGCCCGGCAGCGTCGCGCGCGAGGTTATAGATGCGCTGGTGATAGTCGTCCAGGCCAACTTCAGCGAGTTGTTCGCTGATGCTCTCCGCCTGGCCGACCAAGCGTTCGGCCGCACTGCTGAGCTGGCGGGTCTGGCCTTCGCTGTCGCCGACATCACTGCGCAGCTGACCAACCGCTACTGACAGTTCGGCCAGGCGCTCGTGGTTTTGCCGAGTACCGCTGTCGATCTGCCCGACCTGGCTTTCGACCTCTTCGGCCAAACTGGCGATGCCCTGCAATTGCTCGCCGGTGTGCTCGACCTGCGCCGCCGCCTTCGTCAGCTGCTCGGCCTGTTGTTGCATATGGCTGACCACTGCGGTGCTCTGTTGGCGGATATCGCTGACGATCTGCCCGACTTCCTCGGTGGCGCTGCTGGTGCGCCCGGCCAGGTTGCGCACCTCATCGGCGACCACAGCAAAGCCCCGGCCGAGCTCACCGGCGCGGGCTGCTTCAATGGCGGCATTAAGGGCCAGCAGGTTGGTTTGGCTGGCAATCGACTGGATCACCTGAGTAACTTTTTCGATCTGCTCCGTACGGCTGCTCAGGCCATCAATCAGCTCGCGGCTGGTGGCCGTCTGTGCGCTTAGGTGCTGCATGGCCTCGATGGCTTCACGCAGTTCTTGCTGGCCGCTGTTGCTGTTCTGCCGCACGTTTTGCGCGGCCAAGAGGGTTTGCTCAGCGCGCTGGGCGTTGTCCTGCTCGGTATGGGTGATGGCCTCGGCCGCTTGGTCGATCTGCTCGGTGGCGGCCAACTGCGATTGCAGCCTGCCCGCCAGTTGCCCGGCTGCATGGGCCACCTCAGCGGCAGCCAAGGCGTTGTGGCAGGTTTGTCGCGATAAATTTTGGCTGAGGCCGTTGAATGATGCGCTTGCGGCCTCGGTATGCACGGAGGCTTCTTCATGCTGGCGTTGCCAAGGCCCCAGCCAAGGCCACAAGGCCAGTAGGAGGAACGACGGAATGCTGATAAACCAGGGCATCTGCAGCTGCTGATAGGCCAGCATCAACCCAGCCAGCCCGCTGGCATGTAATAGGCATGCCTTGGGGTAGGAAATAAATGCAGAACGCATGAAAAACCTCATTATTTTTATTCTGCTCGGACTCTCACCAGAAACTGCCTGTAGCGCACCGCCAGAAAGTGCTCGGGCCATGCCTGCTGGAGCGTACGTGCGTGCAGTTGTATCTGTCTGCTTAGGCCATCGGCTGCTAGCGGCGGATCTGTAGACCATAGCGAGTGTCGCTCCCTGTAGCCAACCTTACCTGAGGGATTGATTCGAGCACTCATGGCTACTGTAGACCATGGCACTTTGGTCGCAGGTGAGATCATCCCAAAGCGTCTGTTTAAGCCTGCTGGTCACAGTACAACCATGGACTAAATGGCCGTTACAGGCGATGGCGCTGGATAAAGCCTCTATCGAGAAAGTCTTTCCAGCGTCCGTAAAACTGGCCGCCAGCGCTGTGTCCGTGCCAGTCCAGCAAGGCTCCGCCGTCGCCGGTGGCGAGCAGGGCCAGGCTCTGTCGTTGTGGCCGGTAGCGCTTGAGCGGTAACCCGCGCAGCACAGCACTTAGGTTGGCTGCCAGCACCGAACCTTGGCGCACCGCATAGACGCCACTGCGGCGGGCACCGGGCAAGCTGGCACAGTCGCCCACGGCAAAAATAGTTGGGTGGGTGTAGCTCTGCAGTGTTGGCGCAATTAATACAAAGCCCTGTTCATCGCAGCCCAAACCGCCGTGCGCTGGCCAGGCAAACGCCTTGGCACCGCTGGCCAGTAACAGGCGCTGTCCGCGCCAGACTGGTTCGTCACCACTGATCAGGCAGTCGTCCGCAATACGGCTGATTGGGCAGTCTTCGCGTACCCACACACCACGCCGGCGTAAATGACCAAGGGCACGTAAGCGCAAGCCAGCAGACAGCCCATCGAGCAGATGGCCGGCGCTAAATAGGGTCAGTTGCGGGACTTTCCCCGTTAGGGCTAGCGCCAGTTCGACCCCGGCCGCGCCGCCACCGAGAATCGCCATGGGCTGCGGCGTGTTTTGCCACTGCTGCCAGCCATCGAGAAACTCGGCGAAGGGTTTAACGGCCAGTACCTGCATGGCGTCACCCTGCTGTTGCGGCACGCTGATCTGAGCACCGACATTCAGCGACAACCAGCTGGCATTGAAAGTGCGGCCATCAATCAGCTGCACTTGCTGCTGGGCGGCGGACAGGCTCTCTACCGGGCTGATGATCAGTTCGACTTTGGCTGCGCGGCACAATGTCTGCAATTCGATCTGGCAATCGTCTGCCTGGTGCCGTCCGGCCAACAGCCCCGGCAGCATGCCGGAATACCAGGCCACCGGACCGGCACTGAGCAGGGCAATACGCCCCGGCGGCCGTTCGACCAATGCCCAGCGCCGCAGCACCCCGAGGTGGGCGTGGCCGGCACCGATCAATAGCAGGTCATAGTGATGAGTCACGCCAGGCTTCCATGGATTGCGCTGCAACAGTGCCCGTATGGTAAAGACTTCGGGGCGCGGCTGTCGCCCGGCGTGGCGGTTTTTTATGCGGTTGCCGGGTTGGTCGGATCTCTCACGTCGTGACTGGGGTTGAACACGGTTAGGCAGGTGACGCTGCTGGCGCGCGGCTAGGCACCATCAATAAACAGTTGTGCGGTCATGCATCGCCTAAAAACGCAGGGCTAGGCCAGGCTCGGGTGGGCAGCAAACCAGGTATCAATCAGTTGCCGCATGCGCTCGCCGGAAAAACTGGCAAAGTGACCGCCATGCACAGCGCGCACCGGCAACTCGCGCAGACGTGCCAGGCTGCGGGCGTAGTCGTCCAGATTGGAGTGGTAGGCGTCTTCGATCAGCGGACCGTCGTAGAGTATGTCACCGGAAAAGAGCGTCTGCGTTTGCGCCTCCCACAGGCTGATGCCGCCCGGTGAGTGGCCCGGTGTGTGCAACACCTGCAGCACCCGGTTGCCCAGGTCCAATACATCGCCTTCCTCAATCAGGCGGCTGGCCGGGGCCGCCCGCACGCGATACTCGGCGTAGCACAGTGGGCAGTCCGGGTGCGCCTCGAACATCTCGTCGCCGACAAAATCCGTCGCCAGGGTGTTGGCACCGTCCGGTTTGGCGAGAATATCGGCTTCGGCTGGGTGTACCAGGCGCTCGGGAAATTCATGGTGGCCGGCGATATGGTCGAAGTGGCAATGGCTGGCGACCGCCAGCAAGGGCTTCTCAGTGAGCCAGGGCAACTGCTCGCGCAGGCTGACCAGGCCGGAGCCGGAGTCGATCAGTACATCGCGCTCGCGGCCTTGGATATGCCACATATTGCAGCGGTAAAAGGGCCGCACATAGGGCTCGTGAATCAGCTGTACGCCATCATCCAGGCGGCGGACCTCAAACCATTGGTCGCGTGTAACGATTTTCATACCTGGCCCTCAACACTGTGGCGGGTCAACCCCGCCACGCTTTTTCAACCTAGGCCAGCTGCGCCTTAGGCACCAATACCCAGCGACGCAGGATGGCATAGCTGGCGGCGGTGATCAGAAACACCGGCAGCGAGGCACCGAAGTCCAGTGGCGCGACCCAGCCCCAGTAATAGGCCAGCACAGCACCCACGCCATAGGCAGCAAAAGCAGCGGGATTGCAGCCGCTGATATAGCGATAGCGGCCACCGTCTTCGCTCATCAGGTCGGCGACGTTGTACTGGCCTTTGTGGATCAAGTAGTAATCAGCGATCAGCACGGCGAAGGCTGGGATAAATACGCTGCCGATGACCAGCAGGAAGTTCTGGAAGTTATCGAGGATGCCGGGGATCTGTGAACCCAGAATCGACAGCACACCAATCACCAGTGCCGGCTTCCAGAATGCAGTCTTGGGGCTGATGTTGAGGTACGACAGCGAGGCGCTGTACACGCACATCACGTTGGTGGTCATCACCGAGAGGAACACCACGATCGCCGCCGGCAAGCCGAAGCCGAAACCGGCCAGCAGCACGGCCGGGTCGTAGGTTTGCTCCATGCCACCGAGTACCGAGAAGCCTGACACCGTGGCACCCAGGCCCATAGCCAACAGGGTTGCAGCGACATAACCGACCCAGGTACCGACGGCGGCTACGCCCTGAGTGCGGCAGTTGCGATTGTAGTCGGCGGCCAGGGGAATCCAGGAAAACGCGGTGGCGATAACGATGTCGAAGGCGACGCCAGGGGTGATGCCGTTACGTGGCTCCACCGGCATGCTCAACAGGCTGCTGAACTCGAACTTCTGCCCCATTACATAGAACACCGCGCCGGCCAGCAGCAACATGCCAATGGCGGCCCAACGTTCGACCCGCTCGATGCCCAGATGGCCGCGCAAAGCGATCATCAGCACCAGCGCTTCGCAGAGGATGGTGAACAGCGGCAGGTTGGAATAGCCGGTGATGTGCTCGATGGCAAAGTTCAGGCTCATGCCAGCCAGCAGCGCCTGAATCCAGCTCCAGGCCAGCAGGGTCAGCAGATTGACCAGCGAGGGTAGTTTCGCGCCCTGCGGGCCATAGCTGCCGCGCGCCAGGACCATGGTAGTCAGGCCGGTGCGCTGGCCCATAAGCCCCACCAGAACCAACGGCAGAATGCCGATGGCCGAGCCGAGCAGGACGATCAACATGGCCTGCATAAACGGCAGGTCGGGCACCAGCAGCATGCCGGTGAGGATGGTGGTGACGACCACGTTGGCACCCAGCCAGAGCGCGGTGGTGCCGCTCAGGCCGAGGCTGCGATGGGCTTGGTCAGTGGGCGCAAGGCCGTCCTGACCGAAGTAGCGGATTAGGTTCTTGAACACGCGGGTTACTCCCCTGATTGTTGTGCTTATTGGTTAAGTGGCTGCGTGGCAGTTACGGCAAGTGTTTCAGGCTGTGCGCGTCGGTCTTAGCCAGTGGGCATCAGCGATAGGTGTTCGTGGCAGGCCAGCCAGCGACGGCTGTCGGGCTGCCGGCGAAAGACAATGGTTTCGCGCTCCTGGCTGTGCAGTTCGCTGCCGGCGATACGCAGGTGGGTGCTGACTTCATGAATAAAAATTGCGCAGTCGCCCTGCAGGCTCAGCAGCGGCTTGCTGGAGCTGCAGGCCAACACGACAAAGCCTTCGGCCTGCCAAGTGGCCCAGAGCCGGCGATAGGCGTCGAGGTCAGGCAAGACCGTGGCGCAGCTATGGAAGACAAAGCTGGCGTCCTCGCTGAACGCCGCGAAATACGCCGCGCTGTCGTTGCTGGCAAAGGCGGTGACCAGCGCGGCGGCGGCCTGCAATACCTCTTGCTGGTCGTCGCATGGCGCGGGTGTAGGTACGACTGGGCTAGCGTTAGTGAGCATGACGGCCTCTGTTGGGGTGATGAGTGTTTTTCCAGCCCGTTCAGGGATGGAACGGCGCTTGCTCCAGCACTTCGATAATCAGCGGACGGTCGCTCGGCGCGCCGCGCAACAGTTCGCTCAGGTGGGCGTGATCGCGGGCGCGTTCGGCGGCGCAGCCAAAGCCACGAGCGATGGCCAGCAGGTCCGGGGTGTAGATATCAACGGCAATGGGCTCGATATCACGGCGCTGCATATAGCGCTTGATCTCGCCGTAGCCAGCGTTGTTCCACAGCAGCACGATGATGCCGACCCCGGCTTCCACGGCGCTGGCGAGTTCCGGCAGGGTGAACTGCATACCGCCATCGCCCATCAGGCTGATCACCGGTCTCGTCGGCTCAGCCAGCTTGGCGCCGATGGCTGCCGGCAGGCCGTAGCCGAGGGTGCCGTAGCCAGTGGACGCGTTGAACCAGCGCCGTGCGCCGTCCAGCTCAACCAGGTGGTTGCCGCTGTAAACGGTTTGGGTTGAGTCGCCGACAAAGCGGGCCTCGGGCAATACCTCAAGGATGGTGTCGAACAGCTGGCGGTAATGTGCCCAACCGCTGAAGTCTTCGCTTAGCTGCGCCTGCACCGCAGCGGTACGTAAAGCACCGGGGCTGTTCTCGCGCAGCTCGGCGGGGTTGAATTCGGCCAGCAGCATGCGCATCGCCAGGCGCGCATCGCCCTGAATGGCCAGGGTTGGAGCGAAATTGCGTTGCAACTGTTGGGCGTCGATATCAATGCGGATCAGTGCACCGCCCAGCTTGAAATTGCCGTCGAACACCACGTCGTAGTCGGTTTCGCCCAGCTCAGTACCGATCGCCAATACTACGTCGGCTTCCAGCGCTAGTTGGCGTACGGGCACCAGCGACTGGTTACTGCCCAGCAGCAGCGGGTGTTCAGGCGGCAGCAGCCCTTTGGCATTGATGGTCAGCGCGGTGGGCGTATCCAGCGCGGCGGCCAAGGCGCGCGCTTCTGCCTGTGCGGTGACGCAGCCACCGCCGAGTAACAGTAGCGGCCGATTGGCGTTTTTCAGCAGGGTCGCGGCTTCGCGGATCAGCGTGCGATTGGGGGCGGGACGCTGAATGTTCGGTTTTACCTGTACGCACATATGGCTGGCGTCGGCAGTGATGATGTCCAGCGGCAGCTCGATATGCACCGGGCGCGGGCGCTCACCTTCGAATACGGCGAAGGCACGGGCCAGAACTGCAGGCAGCTCTTCGACGCTCATCAGGGTGTGGCTGAAGGCGCTGACACCAGCGGTCATCGCGCGCTGGTTCGGCAGTTCGTGCAGATAGCCTTTGCCCAGGCCTAGGCGCTCGCGTTCGTTGACGCTGGAGATCACCAGCATCGGGATCGAGTCGGCGTAAGCCTGGCCCATCGCCGTGAGGATATTGGTCATGCCAGGGCCGGTGATGATAAAGCACACTCCAGGTTTACCGCTGACGCGGGCATAACCGTCGGCCATAAACCCTGCACCCTGTTCGTGGCGCGGGGTGATGTGGCGAATGCCGCTGGTGGGCAAGCCGCGATAGAGCTCGACGGTATGTACGCCGGGAATGCCGAACACCTTATCGACGCCCCAGGCTTCGAGCTGTTTGACGAGAAATTCGCCGCAGGTGGTCATGTCATCTAATCCTCTGCCGTTGTGCAGGCGCGGCTCACGCCTGCGCCTATCACCTAAAAACTATTCAGCCGACAATTCAGGGCGCCATCAGCGCTGCTGAACACCCGGCAGTACGCAGAGCATTTCGTAGAGCAGGTTGGCGCCCAGCAAGGAGGTATTGCCGGTGGTGTCGTAGGGTGGCGAGACCTCTACCAGGTCGCCGCCAATCAGTTGCAGGCCCTGGCAACCACGAATGATCTCTATCGCCTGGATGGTGGTCAGGCCGCCAATTTCCGGGGTGCCGGTGCCAGGTGCCCAGGCCGGGTCGATACCGTCGATATCGAAACTCAGGTACACCGGACCGCCGCCGACCTTGGCGCGCACTTCTTCCATCAGCGGAGCCAGGGATTTGTGCCAGCACTCTTCTGCCTGAACCACGCGAAAGCCCTGCTTGCGGCTCCAGTTGAAGTCCTCGGCGGTGTAGCCCTGGGCGCGCAGGCCGATTTGCACCACGCGGTCGCAATCGAGCAGGTCTTCCTCGACGGCGCGGCGGAAGGTGGTGCCGTGGGCAATCTTCTCGCCGAACATATGGTCGTTGACGTCGGCGTGGGCGTCGATATGCACCAGCCCGACTTTGCCGTGCTTCTTCTTGATGGCCCGCAGAATCGGCAGGGTGATGGTGTGATCACCGCCCAGGGTCAAGGGGATGATGCCCAGGTCGAGAATCTCGTCGTAGGCCTCCTCGATGATGCGGATGGCCTCGGCCATGTTGAAGGTGTTGATCGGCACGTCACCGATGTCGGCGATATTCAGCGAGTCAAACGGCGCGGCACCGGTGGCCATGTTGTAAGGGCGGATCATCACCGACTGGGCACGGATCTCGCGAGGGCCGAAGCGGGTGCCGGAGCGCAGCGAGGTGCCGATATCCAGCGGCACGCCGACGAAGCCGACGTCCAGCTCACGTTTCTCTTCGGGCTTCTGGATATGCGGCAGGCGCATCATGGTGGCGATGCCGCCAAAGCGCGGCATCTCGTTGCCGCCCAGGGGTTGGTGCAGAATCTTGTCCATGACAGGGCCTCAGGCTCGTTGTGGTTGTGACCAGATTCTTGGCCAC
Organism: Pseudomonas sp.; assembly: GCF_046581935.1. Taxonomy (GTDB): domain Bacteria; phylum Pseudomonadota; class Gammaproteobacteria; order Pseudomonadales; family Pseudomonadaceae; genus Aquipseudomonas. Next base: position 129,117 of record NZ_JAYGFK010000004.1, on the reverse strand, counting down.
GCGGGGATTGGGAAAAATCGGCAGGGGCAAAAACTTAGTTCAGGATTGCCTGAACTTAAGGTCTAGGCCCCGTGCTACGGGTATTTCAGTCACGGTACGTTGGGTCCAGGCGATCCAGTTTGCGCAGCCAGGCCTGCCACAGCAGCTGGCGTTGCCATTCGCTGCCCTGTAACTGCTCGCAGGCATGCCGAGACAGGTGCGCGGGAATTTCGCTGCAGGCCTGGCCACCGCCGGTGGCGGCGAGCTGGATCTCGCAGGCGCGGTTCAGGTAGTACATGACATAGAAGGCATCGGCGACGCTGGCACCGACGCTGAGCAGGCCGTGGTGGCGCAGCAGCAGGGCGATGTTGTCACCTAGTGAGGCTTGGATACGCGCGCGTTCGTCCAGGTCCAACGCCACGCCTTCGTAAGCGTGGTAGCCAAGCCGGTCGTGAAATTCGGTGCTGATCTGGTTGAGTTGCAGCAGCCCCGCGTCCTGCGCGGCCACCGCCATGCCGGCCAGGGTGTGGGTGTGGATTACGCAGTGGGCGTCCTCGCGGGCCATGTGTACCGCGCTGTGGACGGTGAACCCGGCGACGTTGTAGTCGGCGTGGCCCTCGACCACCTGCCCGTGCATGTCCACCACGATCAGGTCGCTGGCGCGGATCTCCTCGAAGAACAGGCCGAACGGGTTGATCAGAAAACGCGGTGCGCCGTCACCCGGCAGGCGCACGGAGAAGTGGGTGTAAAGGGTGTCGTCCCAGCCGAACAGCGCGGCCAGGCGATAAGCCGCCGCGAGGTCGCGGCGCAGGGTGGCGATGTTGTTCATGCGCTCTCCAGGCCGATAAACCGGCGCACGCGTTGGTGGTCGCCGCTGCGGATATCCTCGGGCGAGGCGTCGAGCTGGACGTGACCGTCCTCCATAAACAGCACGCGGTCGGAAATCGACAAGGCGAAGTCCATCTCATGGGTGACGATCAGCATGGTCATGCCTTCGCGAGCCAGGTCGCGGATCACCGCAAGCACGTCGCCGACCAGCTCCGGGTCGAGGGCCGAGGTGGGTTCGTCGAACAACATGATGTCCGGCTTCATCGCCAGCGCACGGGCGATGGCCACGCGTTGCTGCTGGCCGCCGGATAATTGGTGCGGGTACTTGTCGGCATGGGCCAGCAGGCCGACCTTGTCGAGTAGGGCCAACGCTTCATTGCGCAGGGTCGCGGCGTCGGCCAGGCGGTGATAGCGCGGGGCGAGCAGCACGTTATCGACAATGGTGCGGTGCGGAAACAGGTTGAAGCTCTGGAACACCATGCCGATGCGCCGCACGCCTTGGCGCTGGCGGCGGTTGTCGGGGTGGTCGCCGGCCTGGATGAAGGTTTCGCCGAACAGCACAATCTCGCCCTGGTCGATCCGCTCCAGGCCATTGACGGTGCGGATCAGCGAGGTCTTGCCGGAGCCGGATGGGCCGATGATGGAGATCACCTCGCCGGGGCGTACGGCCAGGTCGACGCCCTTGAGCACCTCATGGCTGCCATAGGCTTTATGGATAGAGCGCAGGCGCAAGGCATCCGGGGTGCCAGGGCGGCTGGTGTAGCTGGGCGCGGTCTGGGCGCTGGGCAGCTGGCTACGCAGGCTGGCGAGCAGGTCATCATTGAGGGCGTTGGGTTTGCGCCGGCTCAGGTCCAGGGAGCGTTCGAGGTACTGCAAGCCCCAGCCGAACAGGCTGACGATCAGCACGTAGTACACCGCCACCGCCCCGAGGGTTTCCAGCACCAGGAAGTTTTGTGCATAAAGGCGCTGGCCAACCAGTAGCAGCTCGCTGAGCGAGATCACCGAAACCAGTGACGTCAGCTTGACGATGGTCACGTACTCGTTGGTCAGGGTTGGCAGGGCGATGCGAAACGCCTGCGGCACCACGATCAACCGTTGTGTTCCCAGCGTGCTTATGCCCAGCGCACGCGCGGCTTCACGCTGCCCTTTGGCCACCGAAAGCAGGCCGCCTCGGTGGATTTCCGCCATGTAGGCCGCCTCGGTCAGCACCAGGGCGAGCAGGCCGGCGAAGAACGGATTGGACAGCAGCGCGCCACTGGCGGGCAGCAGTTGCGGCAGGTTGTAGACAAAGATCAGCAGTACCAACAGCGGCACGCTGCGAAAGAACCAGACGTAGACAGCGGCAGGCGTGCTGACCCAGCGATTAGTCGCCTGCTTGGCGCTGGCCAGGCCGAAGCCGAGCAGCAAGCCGATCAACCAGGCCAGGGTGCTGAGCTTGACCACCGTCCAGCAGGCTGACCAGAAGGCTGGCAGAGAAAACAGGGAGAAAAAGTAGTTCCACTCGAACGACATATAGGGCACCTGTGACGCAAGCCAGATAGGCGGTTAGCCAAGGTAAAAGCTGGCTTGCGGGGTGATAGGGCATGACACAGCAGCGGTCGTTGGAGGGGCTTTCGGCGCGGGCATCCTGCCGCGCTATCAACTGCATCCATGCAGTCGTAGCCGCTACGGTTCGCCACTAAAGTGCCTCCCACGTGGGCTTAGGCTTCTTCTAAGTTGTATTTCTTCAGCAGCTTGGCGTATTCGCCACTGGCCTTGAATTGCTCCAGTGCGGCCTTCAGGGCATCAAGCAATTGGCTATTGCCCTTCTTCACGTAGATGCCCAGAACTTGCGGATAGATCGAGCCCTTGGAGCTGATGGCAATGCGTCCGCGCGCTTTCTCAACAATCAGCAGCGAGGCGGCGTCGATTTCCAGGTGGGCCTGGATGTGGCCCGAAAGCAGGGCCTGGGAGGTCTCGGCGGTGGTCGGGTATTGGTTGATGGTGATGGCACCAGCGCCGTGCTCTTTGCAGTAACCCTCGGAGACTTTTTCCAGCGCCGGAATCCACGAGGTGCCTTGCTGCAGGCCAACGGTCAAGCCGCACAGCTCCTCAGGCGTGGCTGGTTTTTTCTCAGCATCGGCACGCACCATGATCGCTGCGCCCGTTTTGGCGTAGGGGATGGCGTCGGCTTTCTCCAAGCGCTCGGGCAGGATGTACATGCCGGAAATGATGGTGTCGAAGCGGTTAGCGTCCAGACCCAGAATCAGGTTGGGGAAGCGCGTGTCGCTGAAGCTGGCGGTCAGCCCCAGTTGCTTGGCCAGGGCGGTAGATACCTCCGGGTCGAAGCCCATCACCTTCTCGCCTTCGTAGTATTCAAAGGGCGGGTAGGAAATCTCCATGCCCACTTTCAGCTCGCCGCTGGCGAGGGTTTTCGGGGCGTCGGCGGCCACAGCGGTGCCGAGTTGCAGCAGGCCCGCCAGGGTGCAGGCGGCTAGGGCGGTACGGTGCAGCGGGGTACGAATTGCCATTGTGGTTATCTCCGGGTCAGGTTTTGTGTTGGCAGTCGAAGGTCAAAGCGTGTTGGCTTGGTTTTTCAGGTGGCCGAAGCTGGAAGGCCGGCGGGCGCGGTCGGACAACTGCAACTGGCCGTCCTCGACGCGCTTTTTCAGGTACTGGTAGGTCTGCAGCGCTTGGCTCCACATGTGCTCGCCGATGCTGATGGCCTCGTAAGCCTGGCCGGCTGCCTCGAACTGCGGCAGTGGGCGGATCTGCGTGTGGTAGTCGCAGGCATAGAAGAATGGGAAGGAATAGCGCTCGGCGCTGACCTTGCGCACCCGGTGCGCCGTGGCGACAAAACTGCCGGCGCTCATCACTTCGAGCATGTCGCCGATGTTGACGACGAAGCTGCCTTCGCGCGGTGGCGCATCGATCCACTGGCCGAGGTCGTTCATCACCTCCAGCCCCGGCCGGTCGGCGAGCAGAATGGTGAAGCACTCGTAGTCGGTGTGGGCGCCGATGCCAGGCGCGTCCTGGGCTGCGCCATCGAAGGGGTAATGGATCAGACGCAGTTTCGACGGTGGGAAATTAGCCATGTCGTCGAACGTATTCTCGGGCACGCCAAGCGCCAGGGCGAAGCCACGGAACAGCGTGCGGCCAAGCTGGAAAACGCTTGCATAGTAGGCCTGTACGGCCTCTTTGAAGCCCGCCAGTGGCGGCCAGTTATTCGGCCCAAGTAGTGGCGTACCGGCCAGTACCAGCGGGTTATTCGCGGGTACTTCAAAACCGATGTCGAAGGCTTCCTTGTGATCCGGCTTGCCCTCGCTGTAGCGCTCTTCACCCTCGGGCACGAAACCCTTGTGGCTTGCCGAGGTGCCAATGTAATGGTCCATCTTGGCGTTCAGCGGCTGAGCGAAATAGGCTTCGGCTGCGTTATGCAGGCCGTCGATTAGTGCCTGCTCGATGCCGTGGCCGCTGATATAGAGAAAGCCTACCTCGCGTGCCGCGCGGCCCAGTTGCTCAGCCACGGCCTGGCGCTCTGCCGGGTCGACGCTGAACAGGCCGGCGATGTCGACCACGGGAATTGCCGTGAAGTGTTTGCTGGTTGTATTCATCGACGCTCTCAGCGGCTGGAAAAACGATGGAAGTGCTGGCGCTCGCAGGCGGCCATCCACTGGTTCAGTTGCCACAGGTCGGCCACCGGCATGTTGGTAAAGGGCAGGTGATGCAGATAGCCATCTGGGCCGAACTCGGGGGTCATGCTGGTGCTGGTGTGGCCACGACGCTCCTGGCTGTGCCAGATGCTTTCCCAGTGGCGTTGGTGAAACGCCAAATGCTCGGCGTATTCCGCTGCGCCGGGATGCGGCACCTGTGGGCCTTGGTCGTAGCCGACGCGGGCCTGGATATGCTCGACCCGCTCAATAAAGCTACTCAGGTCGTCGGCCGGGTCATCGAGCAGGCGTTCGCAGGTCACCACCCAGTGGCTGATATCACTGGTGAAGCGCAGTTCAGGCAGGTGACGAATCAGCTCCAGGGTGACCCAGGGGCTGTACAGTGAGCGGCCACGATGGATCTCAAAGCAGCACTGCAGGCCGCTGGCTTTGCCTAGTTCCAGGGCGCGGCCGAAGAATTCGACCTGTTCAGCCATCGGCCAGCGGTCATTGCCCGCGAGAATATTGACCCGGCGCGGCGCCAGCTCTGCCGCCCAGTCAAGTTTGTGGGCCAGGTCCTGCAGGTGTTCGTCGATTCCGGCGCTCTGTAAGGGCAGAACCGGGGTGGAGGTGAACAGCGTGGCGATGTAAGGGACGTGTTGCTCGCGCAGTAGACGGGCATTGATTAGCCGCTGGGCTGCGGTTTCCGGTACGCGTGCCTCAAGACCATCAAAACCGGCGCTAAGCAGCTCGTCGAGCGCTTGTTGCCAGGTTCCGTGATAGCCCCACAGGCTACGAAAGAGTTCGAGTCGCATGGCCGTTCCTGTTGAGGATAAGGTCTGCGGCAGATGAATAAGGGAACGTTTACATGTCGTTCGATGACAGCCGGCAAGGCCGGTGTCTGGTTATTATGGGTTGGATTGTTGGCTGCACTCGCACGTTGGATCAATCGGCGTAGGCCAAATACTTAGTTCAGAGTTTCCTGAACTTTCAGCGCCAGCTCTTGTGCGCAGTGCCGCGCACCTCGCTAAACTTCGTTGCCGCAGCCAGGCAGATGCACCTGGTTACCTCGCCGTACTATTCACCGCTGCCCGGAGCCCTGATGAGCCTGTCCCTGCCTGATTTAAAACTGCTGCGCATCTTCGCCTCGGTGGTGCGTCACCAGGGTTTTGCCGCAGCGCAGCAGGACCTCAACCTGTCGACCTCGGCGATCAGCACCTACATGAGCCAACTCGAAGCGCAGTTAGGCCTGAGCCTGTGTCATCGGGGGCGTGGTGGTTTTAGCCTGACCAGCAAAGGCGAGTTGTTCCATCAGGAAACCTTGCGCCTACTGGGTGAGCTGGATGACTTTGAGCGTTATTCGGCGGCGCTCAAGGGCGAGCTGCGCGGCACGCTTAACCTTGGCGTCTTGGATTCTACGGTGAGCGATCCGGCCTTGCCGCTGGCGGAGGTGATTGGCGCTTACAGCCAGGAGCATCCGGGCGTGCACCTGCACCTGTCGGTGGCCAGCCCTTATGAGTTGCAACTGGCGGTGCTGGATAACCGTCTGGATCTGGCCATCGGTGCATTTTCCACACGGATGAATGGCTTGGTTTACCAGCCGCTGTACCGCGAGCAGCACTGGCTGTATTGCAGCGAGCGGCACTCGCTATTTAGTGAGCGGCGTGTGCCGCAGGAAGTGATCGCCCAGCAGCGCATGGTCGGCCGTGGCTATTGGAGCCAGGCCGAGCTGGCCCGGCATGGTTTCAAACACAGCGCCGCGACGGTGGAGTCGATGGAGGCGCAGCTGATTTTGGTGCTATCCGGTGCCTATATCGGTTACCTGCCAGAGCACTATGCGCAGCCGTGGGCCGATCAAAAGCGGCTGCGGGTATTGCTCCCGGCCACCTTTGGTTATCAGGCCCCGTTCTCGCTGATTCTGCGTCGCGGGCGCTCCAAGGAGCCGCTTATTCAGACCTTTCGCGAGTTGCTTAAAACCCAGCTTAATCAGGGTTAGGCATCGCCTGTTCGCGTTGCTTTCAGGCTTTCGCGGTAATGGCTGGGCGCTTGTCCGGTCCAGCGTTTGAACGCGCGGCTGAAGCTGCTGGTATCGGCAAAGCCGAGCAGGTAGGCGATCTCACTGATCGAACAGCGCGGGTCGTGCATGTGCTGCAGCGCCAGGTTGTGCCGGGTGTCTGCCAGCAGGCTTTCGTAGTTGTTGCCCTCGTCGGCCAGGTGCCGCTGCAGGCTGCGCAGGCTCAAGTGCAGAGCCTGGGCGATACGCTCGGCGGACGGTTCGCCGTCCGGTAACTGCATTTGCAGGCAGTCGCGCACCTTACGCGTCCAGGTGGCGTTATGCAGTTGTTCGAGGGTGCGTTTGAGTACGGCCTCGTTGTGTTCGGCCAACTCCGGGTTGCCATCGTCCAGGCGTTGCTCAAAGGTCGCGCGGCTAAACCGTAGCAAGTTGTCGGCGGCGGCAAACTGCAGGGGCGCACGGAACACCGCATGCCAGGGCTGGGCATCAAGCGGCTCGGCACGCTGCAGATGCACGGCCAGCGGGGCAAAGTCGCGGCCCAGGCGGTTGCGGCAGCTGCGCACATAAATCGCCGCAAAGGCATCCAGCGCTTCGGCTGCGGGTGGCAGGCTACCGGGCGGTACGCGAAAGCGGAATTCGTAGCCGTCCTCGGTTTCGCGTAACTCCAGCTCCAGGGCATCGCTGACCACGTGGTGGTAACGCACGATGCGCTCAAACATTTCCTTCAGGCTACTGCTGGCGACCAGGGCGTAACCGAGGGCGTGAAAGGTGGTAGGGCTGACGAACTGTGACGTCTTCAGGCCCAGCGCCGGATCGCTGCTGGCCGCCACCGCCAGTTGCCACAAACGCGTGGTGATGGACAGCGAGCAACGAGCATTGGGATCGTCGAGCAGGCTCGGGTCGAGCCCGGCCGCTTGGCACAACGCGGCACTGTCGAGGCCCAGCGCATCGAGCTGCTTACGCAGGGCGCGGGTCCAGCTGGCCAGGGTTGTGGGTTCGGCAGTCATGCAGATTGGCGGGTCCGGTCAACAGGTTGGCGTTCAGGGTCAGGCACTCGCCCGGGCTTCGCGGCACAGTGGCCGTCACATCAACAAGAGGATGTAGCCATGTCCCATTCCCCTGCAAGTGCTGCTGCGCTTAATGACCAACAGCGATCAGCGCTTATTCGCGAGCAGGTGTTAGCGCACGGCGTTGAACTGCGTCAGCGCTTCCCCATTCTGAAGCATCAGGACGCCCTCGGTGCCGGTATTCTGGCCTTTGCCCTGGCCGGGATGATCGGTTCGGCGGCGCTGTATCTCACCGGTTATCTGGCTTGGTGGGGCTGCTTGCTGCTGAATGCCTTCTTTGCCTCGCTGACCCACGAGCTGGAACACGACCTGATCCACTCGATGTATTTCCGCAAGCAGCGGGTGCCGCACAACCTGATGCTGGCGCTGGTCTGGCTGGCGCGGCCGAGCACCATCAATCCGTGGATTCGCCGCCACCTGCACCTCAATCATCACAAGGTGTCCGGCAGCGAGCAGGACTTGGAGGAACGCGCTATTACCAATGGCGAGCCTTGGGGCATCGCCCGCTTGCTGATGGTCGGCGACAACGTTATGGCCTCCGTGATTCGTATGCTGCGGGCGGCAACCTGGACGCACAAACGCGCGATCCTTTGGCGCACCCTGCGCGTCTACGCGCCGTTGGCGCTGCTCAACTGGGGTACCTGGTATGTGTTTCTCGGCTTTCATGCCATCAGCGGCATTAGTGCTCTACTCGGTGTGCCGGTAGCCTGGTCAGCGACCACGCTAAGTGTGATGAGCGTGGTCAATATCGCCGTGGTGGTGCTGGTTGGCCCTAACGTGTTGCGCACCTTCTGCCTGCATTTTGTTAGCTCGAACATGCACTACTACGGCGATGTCGAGCCGGGCAACGTGATCCAGCAAACCCAGGTGCTCAATCCTTGGTGGTTATGGCCGCTGCAAGCCTTCTGCTTTAACTTCGGTAGCAGCCATGCGATTCACCATTTTGCGGTCAAGGAGCCTTTCTACATCCGCCAGCTCAGCGTGCCGTTCGCGCACAAGGTGATGCGCGAGCATGGTGTGCGCTTTAACGATTTCGGCACCTTTGCCCGTGCTAATCGCTGGACGCGCCAGGCCGACAAGCAGGCGGTGCAGCAGACGCAAACTGCCTAAGGCGTCAGGGCTTGCCGCGCTGCAATTGCGGCGCGGCGAAGTAGCTGGTGGCCGACTCGCCGGTGTTGTCGCTGTCGGCGGCAAACACCACGCCGAGGATCTTGCGTGGTGCGCTGCCAAAGGCGGCGATGGCATCGGCATTCAGGTCGCGGCTTTCGCTTAGCCACTCGCCCAGCGCTGCTTCGGGGCCGCGCAGCACCATCATCTCAACCGTTTCGGTATAGGCACTACGGGCATGAGTGCCAGGGGCTTCGTGGTTATCCCAAACGTAGCTCAGGGTTGCGGCGGGCAGGTCGGGGTCGAAAAAGGTCCGCGCCAGCCGTAGCTTTTGCCGGGTGACAAAACTCAGCGAGTTCAGCGGGTAATCCAGCAGCACATACACCCGTGCGGCGTAGTCATCACCTTCGCGGGTGGCGAAACGGGCTTTATCCAGGCGCTGTTCGGTGCGCCATTGCCAACTCAGTTGCCAGGGTTGATCGCCGGGTAGATCGAGCGGATGCAACAGCCCGCCGGCAGCCGCATCGGCCTGGATGCGCAGCGCCTGCTTACCGTCCTGCTCGACCAGCGTGCGCTGCGACGGCTTGAGCTTGGGAATGTCCGCGAGCTTCCACGGCGCTGACCATTGTGCGGCGGGCGGGCCTGCTGTCCAGGGCGTCAGCAGGTTCTCCGCCTGGGTCAGTGGCGTGATGAGCAGCAGGCCTAGTAGTAAACCGCGCATCAGCTGCGCCGCCAGGCGTGAAAGCGCTCGACCAGCCGCAGCAACCCTTGTGGGGCGTGGGCGCGTTTCCATTCACCGGCGGCGTACTTGTTCGCTTCACTCATGGTCGGGTAGCTGTGGATGGTGCCGAGAATCTTGTTCAGGCCCAGGCCGTGTTTCATTGCCAGCACGTATTCGCTGAGCAGCTCACCGGCGTGTTCACCGACTATGGTTACGCCGAGAATGCGGTCTTTGCCTGGCACGGTGAGCACTTGTACATAGCCATGGGCTGCTTCGTCGGCAATGGCGCGGTCGAGGTCGTCGATGCCGTAGCGGGTCACTTCATAGGCGACGTTTTGCCCCTTGGCTTCACCCTCACTGAGACCAACACGGGCTACCTCTGGGTCGGTGAAGGTGCAGTGTGGAATAACCCGGTAATCGACCTTAAAGCGCTTGAAGCCGGAGAACAGCGCGTTGACCGCCGCGTACCAGGCTTGATGCGCCGCTACGTGAGTGAATTGGTAAGGCCCGGTGACATCGCCTACCGCAAAAATATTGGGGAAGCGCGTGGCCAGGTATTCATCGGTTTCCAGGGTGCCATTGTCGCGCAGGGTCAGGCCCAGTTCCTCGGCACCATAACCGCTGACATTGGCTTGCCGACCGAGGGCCAGCAGCAGACAGTCGAAGGCGATAGTTACCGCTTCGCCGCTGTCCAGGTTGCGCGCGATCATGCGGGTTTCGCCGTCGACCACTTCAAAGCGCTCGGCCTGATGGCGCAGGCGCAGGTCGACGCCATCGGCGCGCAGGCTGCTCATCACCGCTTCGCTGGCGTTGGCATCTTCACGGGGCAGCAGGCGGCCGCCGCGCTCGACCTGAATCACCTGGCTGCCGAGGCGCTGGAAGGCCTGCGCCAGTTCGCAGCCAATCGGCCCGCCACCCAGAACCAGCAGCCAGCGTGGCTGCTGGCGCAGAGTCCAGATGCTGTCGGAGGTATAGGCACGCACCTGCTCAAGGCCGGGAATATCCGGCACAAACGGCCGCGCGCCGGCAGCGATGATCAGGTTGCGGCTGCTCAGGGTTTGGCCATTAACTTCGACGGTCCAGGGCGAAAGGATTTTCGCCTCACCCTCAATCACCTCGACGCCCAGGCCGCTGTAGCGCTCGACCGAATCGTGCGGCTCGATGTCGGCGATCACCCGCTGGATGCGCTGCATCACTGCTGGGAAATCCACCTGGCCCTGTACGCCGGTAAAGCCCAGGGCTTCACCCTTCTTAAGTTCGTTAGCCAGCTTGGCCGAGCGCAACAGCGCCTTGGACGGCACGCAGCCGGTATTCAGGCAGTCGCCTCCCATCTGGTGTTTTTCGATCAGGCTGACCTTGGCCTTCACCGCTGCAGCGATATAGGCGCTGACCAGGCCACCGGCACCTGCGCCGATCACCACCAAGTTGCGGTCGAAGGTTTTCGGTTTGTGCCAGCCGGCATACACCCGCCGCGCCTGGATCAGCCCGAGCAGCTTGCGCGCGATCAGTGGGAACACCCCAAGCAGCACGAACGCGCCGAGCAGCCCCGGCGAGAGGATGCCAGCCAGGGAGTCGAGCTGGCCCAGTTCACGCCCGGCATTCACGTACACCAGGGTGCCCGGCAGCATGCCCAGCTGGCTGACCCACCAGTAGGTGCGCAGCGGCAGGCGGGTCAGGCCCATGGCCAGGTTGATCAGGAAGAACGGAAACAGCGGCACCAGACGCAGGGCGAACAGGTAGAACGCGCCTTCACGTTCGACCCCGGCATCGATGCTCGCCAGGCGCTGGCCGAAGCGGCTCTGCACCCAGTCACGCAGCAGAAAACGGCTGCTGAGCATGGCCAGGCTTGCGCCCAAAGTGGAGGCAAAGGAAATCAGCACGAAGCCTTCAATCAATCCAAACAGCGCGCCGCCAAGCAAGGTCATCAGTGCCGCACCGGGTAGGGAGAGCGCCGTGACCGCGACATAGGCGAGAAAGAACACCCCCGCCGCCAGCCAGGGCTGCTCGGCGACCTGGGCGTTGAGGGCAACTTGCTGCGCTTTAAGCGCCTCCAGGTTGAGGTACTGGCCAATGTCGAAGACAAAGAAGCTGCCGAGCAGTGCGAGGATCAGGCCCATTAGGGCGATTTTGCGGCTATTCATCAGTCAGCGCCTCCAGGGCGCAGAGGCTCTGGCACAGGCTGAAGCCGGCCAGCAGGGCTTGCGACGGTTGATCCGCCACAGTGCCGAGAATGCGTGTGCGATAGGACAGCGCCGCCGGGCTGTGGGCGGGCCATTGGCGGTCAAAGTCGGCGAGAAAGGCAGCGTGGTCGTAGTTCAGCGGCAGGGCCTCGATAAACAATCCGTCGCGCTGGCAGCGATACAGCGCCGCCGGGTGCGCAGTGGTGGCGATACGGCTGAGCAAACCATAGCGGCCGCCGGCGAAATTGGGCATGCCGGCCGCGCCGTTATTGACCAGCGCGCCATGCTTAAGGTTCAGCGCGACGGCGGCGCAGCTATGGCTGGTGGCCAGAACTTGCACGTTGTGAGTGGCGAACCAGCTATCCAGCTGTTGTTGGCGTGCCGGTTCACTCAGCAACTCGCGCGAGCAATTCCAGCCGGCCAGGGACTGTTCATCGCCATGGCTGATGGCCACACGTTGCCCGCCGATGCTGACCAGTGCCGTACTCGGGCGTGCGACCAGGCGCTCGGCCATACCGGGTAAGCCCTGCACAGTTTGCTTGAGGGTTTGTTGAATGGCATTGGAGCGTTCGACCACGCCGTCATCCACGCTCAACGGATAGGCGCAACCACAGCCAGCACCGCTGTCATCAGCGCGGCCCAGCTCGGTTTCGACATTGCCGCGCAAGGCCAGGTGCGGGTTCAGCCCTTCTTCGATGTGCTGGAAGATTTCGCCGTCACGATCAAACCAGTGCGCATCGCCGTTGAACACCACTCGGGCATTGGGTTCGGCAGCCAATCGTCGTTGCAGTGCCGCGAGCGCCTGACGGTTGCCATAAAGACCGCCGACTACATAGAGCACATCGCAGTCGAACAGCGGCTCGCCGCTAAAGGCCTCTGGTGCCAGGCGATAGTCCAGCGGGCAATCGCGGCCGGCGCGCATCAGGCCGCGCCTCGTTGACCGGTGCGCAACCAGCCGGGAATCAGGTAGCCCAGCACACACAGGCCCAGGCCATACAGGTTGGTGCCGAGCAGCAGCGCATATTTACCGTCACCGATGGCCCAGCTCGGCGGAATCCAGCCGAGGGTCAGGGCCAGGCCGAGACCCAGACCGGTCCAGAAACTCAGGTGAAAGCCCAGGCGGGTTGGCGTGGTCAGGCCGTGCAGGATAAACACCGGCGCCAGGCCGATAACCATGGTGCCGCTGATGGTGGTGGCCTTGAGGATGTCGGTGCCGGCGATCATCGGCAGATTGCCGAGCAGAGCGAACAGCACCATCACCGCCATGCCGACGCCGATGGCTTTTTGGCCCAGATCGCGGCCCGCCAACTTGGGCAGCTCACGGCCGGCCAGCTTGGCCAGGCTGGAGAAGGTTGAGTCCAGGGTTGAGCCGGCGGCAGAGACCATCACCACGGTCATCACCAGCAACGCGCCGATACCCATGGTCTTGGCCAGGGTGGCGGGTACGTTATCTGAAGCCGCTAAACCAGTAAGCTGCGCATGTACGCCGATCAGGCTGAACGCGAGGATGGCGATAAAGCCCAGCACGCCGGCAATCACGAATGAGCGACGCATGGTTTTCTCTTCGCTGATAAAACCGCGATCAGTCAGTACCGGGTCATGAAAGCCATAGCTAAAGGCCTGCAAGCCGGCGACCAACAGTAAGTCGACCCCGGCGTTCAGCGCCCAGTGGCTGGTGCTGGCCAGTTCGCTAGGTGAGTGCTGTGGTAATACCAGACCCAGTACCCAGATCAGCGCGACGATAAAGATCGCCGCCTGCGCCGCGTCGGTGAGGATCGAGCTACGTAAGCCGCCGCGCAGGCTGTAGGCCAACGTCACGGCAGTAAACAGCAAGGCTGCGCCGATAAACTCGATGCTGCCGGCGTCGCCGTAATAACCGCCAACCACGGCGGTGTTGCTCCACACCTCGTTGAACAGGCGGATCAGGATGGCCGCAGAAAACGCCAGCGCTGCGCCACGGCCGTAATGGCTGCTGAGGAAGCTCACCAGCCCCGTGGCTGCATAACGCCGGCGCAGGCGGTAGATGACGAAGCCGGTCAGCGGAATCGACAGCCAATACATGGCGTAGGCCAGGCCACCGATCAGGCCGTAACTGGCCCCCAGATTGGCGGCATTGGTCACCGACTTGGCGAAGATCCAGCTGATAAAAATGCTTGAGGTCAGCAACCAGGGCGCAGCACTGCGGCCTTGATTGTCTTCACCGTTGAAGAAGCCACCGAGGGTCACCGCGCGCGGTGACAGCGCCACCATCAGCACGCCATACACCAGCAGGAATCCCCAGAAAAACAGCCCGACCGTGCTGCTCATATGTCTACTCCACGCTTATTCATTTAATGCGCCGCCACAGCTGGAACCCTGCCCGGCCGTGCAGGCGTAGCAGTGGTCGCGGGTAACAATCGGGTTGCCGTCGAGTGTGGCGCTGAGCAGGTCGCGCAAGTGCGCGCGCTGGCGGCCAATCAACTGACCTTGCAAGGGCAGTGGCAGGTCGAGCATTTGGTTGAAGTCGCAGTCGTACAGGTAGCCCTGCCAGTCAATGCTGACCAGCGAGCGGCACATCAGCGCGTCGAGATTTTCCGGGCGGTAACTGTCGCGCAGCAATTGCATGTAGTTGTTGAACTGGCCCTTGCTGACCAAGGTGCTGCCAAAGCGCGCAATCGGCTGATTGGTGATGGTCAGTAGGTGGTTGAAGACGATGCCAAAGTCTTCGGCCAGGTGCCGCTTATAGTCGGCCTCAAGGCCTTGCTGAGGAGGCGGCAGGCTCGCACCCTGCGGGTTGTACACCAGGTTGAGAATCAGACCGCTGCCGGGTTGGCCATAGCCGAGCGCGTTGAGTTGTTGCAGGCCGTTGATGCTGGCCGCGAACACGCCATCGCCGCGTTGTTTGTCGACGTTATCCCGTGAGTAGCAGGGCAACGAGGCGCTGACTTCAACGCCTTGCTCGGCGAGGAACTGGGCCAAGTCTTCATAGCCGGGCTCGCTGAGAATGGTCAGGTTGCAGCGATCAATCACCCGCAGGCCTTCACGGCGCGCATGGACAACAATTTCGCGAAAACGTGGGTGCATTTCCGGCGCGCCGCCGGTGAGGTCCAAGGTTTGCACCGGGTGTGCATCGATTACCTGATGCAGCAGGGCCAGGCTTTCGTCGGTCATCGCCTCGGTGCGCGTCGGCCCGGCATTCACGTGGCAATGCAGGCAACGTTGGTTGCAGCGGTAGGTCAAGTTGATCTGCAGCGCTTCCAACTGGCCCCGGCGGATTGCCGGAAAAGCCAGTTGGTCGAGCAATGGCAACATAGCGTGCACGGCTAACTCCTCATGCTGACGCGCCGTGTGGGCGCGGCGGGCTGAATCTTGTCAGCCTCTGTGTAGCCACTATAGAGAGTGCCCGGAGGTTTTTGTTACGGCGCAGCACGAAGAATATTGTTCAATCAGTTTTACGAACCTCACAAGCGTCAGGCAGTATCAGCCAACGCCAGAAAGCGGGAGATCTATCGATGTTACGTTTGAGCTTGTTCTTTGTGGCGGGATTCTTGGCTGTGCCGTTTTTCCATCAACCCATACTGGGCTTGCTGCATGCCATGGCGGTGGTGCCGTTCGCGCCGTTTAACCTGAGCCCGACCGCGCCGTTAGGCGTGCCGGCACTGCTCTCGGCATCTTTCTGGGGTGGGGTTTGGGCCGTGGTGATGCTGCTGGTGCTGCGCTGGGATGCGCACAAGCCACAACCTTGGCTGAAGGCACTGCTGTTCGGCGGTATCGCCCTCACCACTGTCGCACTACTGGTGGTTTTTCCGCTCAAGGGCCTGGGCTTTGATCTGCGGCAGTTGCCTGGCCGCTTCCTGATCGGCTTTCTGCTCAACGCCACTTGGGGTGTTGGTACTTTGATTCTGGCCCGGACCTTGTTGCTGCGCTAAAGGAGCCGATTCACCGGCTTATTACTAGCGCTGAGTGAGACGGTCAGCGCAATCAAATCGCCGGTTCTCAGCTAGAATCTTTTGGCGTCAACTCGTCCTCGCTGGCGGGCTGTGTTCATTCGAGCCTTGGCGCACCTCGCAGTTTATTGAGGCGCCAGGATGTCCCGTTTGTTTAACCTTCCTTTGTGGGCGCTGCTGCTGGGTTTTCTCCTGGGCAGCGGCCCGGTATTTGCGGACCTGCCGTTGCTGGTGCTGAGCAGCGAGCAGCTGCGGCAGCCTGTTGAGATACCTGCCAGCCGGCTATTGGAAGACCCTAGCGGTAAGTTGACGGTGGATGACGTGCTGCCGCGGATTGAGCTGCAGGGGCAGTTGGTGCTCGGTACGCCATATATGGGCTATTCGGCCAGTGCGTGGTGGGTGGCGTTCCAAGTGGCGGTGCCCTCAACAGAGCGCATTAGCCTGATTATTGATCGACCTTCGCTCGACGATATCGAAGTCTGGGTGTATGAAAACGGCCGCTTGCTCACGCCACTTTACAGCGGTGATCACCGTAATTTTCTCCAGCGAGGCGAGCCTTCGCCGCACATCATGCTCAGTTTGCCGCGTTTGGCCGTTGGCCCGCACAGTGTATTGGTGCGGGTGCAAAGTGGCTCCTCGGTGAGCCTGCCGTTGCTACTGGTCGGGACGGCGCAAAGCAGTACGTTGCTGGCCCAGCACTGGCTGCAAAGCGGCCTGCTATTGGGCGCTTTGCTGGTGTTTACGGTGTTTTTCCTGATTCGCTTCAGCACGTTGCGTGAGCCGCAATTGCTGTGGTTTTGCCTGACCCTGATCAGTGTCGCGTTGTACAACGCCAGCCTGCACGGTGTGATCGGATTGCTGGGGCCGCAGTGGATCTGGCTGGAGAACCAACTGTCCAACCTGTCTAACCCTGGGCTGTTGATTTGCAGCAGTTTGTTCCTTGCCAGTGCGTTGCGGGTACGGCTGGGACGACTCAGGTTGCTGCGTAGTGGCCTGTTTGTGCTGATCTTGCTGGTATCTGCCTGGACGATTGGCAGTTATGGCAACTACCGCGCTTATCAGGCATTGAATGTTCTGATTCTGCTGACCGGCGTGTTTCAGCTGTTGTTGTTGGTGCTTGCCGTACGCCAACGACGGCCTTATGCCATCGGTTATTTGCTGTGCTGGAGCGGCGCTATCCTGTTGATGTTACTCGTGCCGCTTAGTCGCTCGGGGCTAATTCCGCTGCTGCCGGGCTCCAACTACCTACATGCCTTCCTGCCTGTGCTCAGCGTGCTGTTATTTGGTGGTTTGCTCGATAAGCAACTGGAGCAGGTCCGTCGTGCGCTGTTGCAAAGCAAGGCTCAGGCGCGGGGTAACTTGCAGCAGTACCAGGCGTTGTTCAGCAGCAGCGGTGAGGGGATTTTCCGCTGCACCCGCAGTGGCGAATTGATTGAAGCCAACCCGAGTTTTGCCAAATTGTTGGGGCTTGGACAAGCTGTCGCGGGGCTGTCCATGCAACAGCTATTAGGCGCAGAACAATGGGCTGATCTAGTGGCTGCTTTGCACCGTGAACAGCCTGCGAGCAGCCAAGAGTGCCAGGTGCTGGGGCTCAATGGGCAGCGCCACTGGGTTTATCTGTCCCTGCATTTGCGCCCTAGCCAGGACTGCATCGAAGGCATCGTGGTCGACCTGAGTGAGCGCCGCGCTCTGGAAGAGCGTCTGCATTACTTGGCCGCCCATGATTCATTGACCGGTTTACTCAATCGGCGAGAACTGGAGCGCTTGCTGCGCGAGAGTCTCAAGAGTCAGGGCACGCAACGCTTCAGCCACCTGCTGAGCATGGATCTCGATCAGTTCAAGCAGGTTAACGATCTGTGCGGGCATTCGGCGGGCGATCAATTGCTGCGCCAGCTGTCCAGTTGCCTGCTGCATCACTTGCCAGCGCAGGCCGAACTGGCACGTATCGGTGGTGACGAATTCGCGGTGTTACTGCGCGGGGCCAGTAATACAAAGGCGCAGGCACATGCGGAAACCTTGCGTAACTGCGTTGAGCAATTTGTCTTCAGTTGGCAGGGGCGGCCATTCCGCGTGCAGGTCAGCATCGGCCTGCTGGAGTTGGATAGCACGGTCAGCGACTGGGAGACTGCGCTGAATTGGGCCGACAGTGCCAGCCAGTTGGCCAAGCACCTGGGGCGCAATCGGGTGCAGCAATTTAATCCAGACGATGGTGTGTTGCTTGAGCACCAGCGCCAGCTGCAATGGATTACCCGCCTGCGCGAGGCCATTGAGCTCGGTCACTTTGAGTTGTTCTACCAGCCGGTGATGGCGTTGCAGGGCAATAGCGATGGCCTGCGTTATGAAGTGCTGCTGCGCTATCGCGATCCACAAAACGGCGAGTTGATCAGCCCCGGACAATTTCTCGGCGCGGCAGAGCGCTATGGTTTTCTCGGGGCCATCGACCGCTGGGTGGTGACACATTTGCTGCAGTGGCTGGCGGACAACCCACGGCATATGCAGCAACTGGCCCAGGTTAACGTCAACCTGACTGCCAGCTCGCTGCTTAACGCGCACTTCCATGAAATGCTCCACAGCGAACTACTGCGACATAACCTACCGGCGCACAAGGTATGCATCGAGGTGACCGAGATGGTTGCCCTCGGTGAGTTGGGTGTCTCTGCGCATTGGATCAAGCAGATGCGTAGCCTGGGGCTGAAAGTGGCACTGGATGACTTTGGCAGCGGCTTCGCCTCATACGCTTATCTGCGTCATTTGCCGCTGGATATCGTGAAGATCGATGGCAGCTTTATCCGCGGCATTGAGGCCGATCCGATCAACCAGGCCATGGTCGGCTCGATGCAGCAGATTGCCAGCCAGTTGGGCCTCAGTACTGTGGCCGAGTTCGTCGAAACTCAGGCGACCCTCGATTGCGTGCGCCAGCTGGGGCTCGACTATGCCCAGGGTTACTGCATTGGCCATCCACAGCCGCTCACGCAGTTGAGTGATGCAGCTCAGGACGAGGTTTACACGTCTACAACCCAGGGATGCGCTCCAGCAGACTGAGATCCCTGCCTTAGCCAAATAAGCTGTTTAGAGTGCTTGGTTTGTCCTGCAAGGTGATGCGCAGGGCAACCAACAATGCGGGTGGCGGCACTGCGCCAGCGTTCCATGCCTAATCGGGCTATTGCGCAGAGCAGATTGCAGCAAACAAAAAACCCGCCGAGGCGGGTTTTTTGCATTCACGGGCTGAGTATCAGGCCAGTTCGTCGAAGCACTCGGCGAGGATCGCGAGACCTTTCTCCAGCTGTGCATCGGGAATGGTCACTGGCATCAGGAAGCGAATGACGTTGTAGTAAGTGCCGCACGACAGCAGGATCAAGCCCTTCTCGCGCGCACGTGCGACGATCATGCTGACCAGTGCGGCTGCCGGGGTGCGCTTCTCGTCGCCCTCGAACAGTTCAATGGCAATCATCGAGCCCAAACCACGCACGTCGCCAATCACCTTGTGCTTGGCTTGGATCGCGCGCAGACCAGTTTTAACTTTCTCACCCAGCGCTTGTGAACGCTCCAGCAGGTTTTCTTCGTCGAATACCTTCAGCACGGCCAAAGCCGCTGCGCAGGCAATCGGGCTGCCCGCATAGGTGCCGCCGAGGCCGCCAGGGGCGATCACGTCCATGATCTCGGCTTTACCGCACACGCCCGAGATCGGGAAGCCACCGCCTACCGATTTGGCGAAGGTGGTCAGGTCTGGAATCACGCCCAGTTGCTCAGTGGCAAAGAAGGTGCCGGTACGGCCAGCGCCGGTTTGTACTTCGTCAGCGATCAACAGAATGCCGTGCTCATCGCACAGGGCGCGCAGGCGCTGCATAAATGCTGGGGAGTTGGTGTAGAACCCGCCCTCGCCCTGCACCGGCTCGATGATGATTGCCGCGATGTCTTGCGGTTGTGCGTCGTTCTTGAACACACGTTCGATGCTGGCGATGGACTCGTCTTCGCTAACCCCGTGTAGCTCGCACGGCGATTGGGCGCGGTACACACCAGCAGGCATCAGGCCCATGCCGGCAGAGTACGGCGCGACTTTACCGGTCAGGCTCAGGGTCATCATGGTGCGGCCGTGGTAGGCACCGGTGAAGGCGATTACGCCGGCGCGGCCAGTGGCGGCACGGGCGATCTTCACGGCGTTTTCTACCGCTTCCGAGCCGGAGGTCACCAGCAGGGTTTTCTTGGCGAAGTCGCCCGGTACGCGCTTGGCGATTTCTTCACACAGCTCGACATAGGGCTCATAAGCCAGCACCTGGAAGCAGGTGTGCGACAGCTTGGTCAGCTGTTCCTGCACGGCTGCCACCACTTTGGGGTGCAGGTGGCCGGTGTTGAGTACGGCGATACCACCGGCGAAGTCGATATATTCGCGGCCTTCGACGTCCCATACGCTGGCGTTTTCCGCGCGCTCAGCGAAGATCGGGTGGATTTGGCCGACACCGCGTGGAACGGCGGCCATACGGCGTTGCATCAAAGATTCGTTGGTCTTGCTCATGGTGTCCTCATTCGCCGTTTAGTCGCGGCGTGGTTCAAGGATGTGTTACCGCAATGGCTTGGCAGTATTCGATGATCGACTGCCGCAGCACACCCGGCCACAGGGTCTGTCCATATAAATGCAGAAGGTGCAGCGCTCTCGTGCACCTCTGCGGAGTTACTTCGCCGGGGTTTAGATGCCCAGGCAGAGGTATTTGATTTCCAGGTAATCCTCAATGCCGTACTTCGAGCCTTCGCGGCCGAGGCCCGAGGCTTTAATGCCGCCGAACGGCGCGACTTCATTGGAGATTAATCCGGTGTTGACGCCGACCATGCCGTATTCCAGTGCTTCTGCTACGCGGAACACGCGGCCCAGGTCGCTTGCATAGAAATACGAGGCCAAGCCGAACTCGGTGTCGTTGGACATGGCGATCACGTCAGCCTCGTCCTTGAAGCGGAACAGCGGTGCCAGCGGACCGAAGGTTTCTTCCTTGGCTACGGCTGCGTTGTTCGGCACGTTGGTGAGGATGGTCGGTTCGAAGAAGTTGCCTTCCATCGACTTGCCGCCAGCCAGCAGCGTTGCGCCTTTGCTCAGGGCATCGGCGATGTGTTCCTTGACCTTGGCCACGGCTTTTTCATCGATCAGCGGGCCAGTGGTGGTGCCGTCTTCCAGACCGTTGCCGATCTTCAACTTGGCCACCGCGACTTTCAGCTTCTCGGCGAACGCGTCATAGACCGAATCCTGAATGTACAGGCGGTTGGCGCACACGCAGGTCTGGCCGTTGTTGCGGTACTTGGAGATGATCGCGCCTTCGACGGCCTTATCCAGGTCCGCGTCGTCGAACACGATGAACGGCGCGTTGCCGCCCAGCTCCAGGGACACTTTCTTGATGTCCTTGGCGCATTCGGCCATCAGCTGGCGACCGATTTCGGTGGAGCCAGTGAACGACAGCTTGCGCACGATCGGGTTGCTGGTCAGCTCGCCACCGATGTCGCCAGCGCTGCCAGTTACTACGCTCAAAACGCCTTTCGGAATGCCGGCGCGCTCAGCCAGAGCAACCAGGGCCAGGGCGGAGAATGGGGTTTGCGAAGCCGGCTTGATCACCATGGTGCAACCGGCGGCCAGGGCCGGGCCGGCTTTACGGGTAATCATCGCAGCCGGGAAGTTCCACGGGGTAATGGCTGCGGTCACGCCGATTGGCTGCTTGATCACGATCAGGCGCTTGTCAGGCTGGTGACCCGGAATCACGTCACCATAGATACGCTTGGCTTCTTCGGCAAACCACTCGATGAACGACGCGGCGTAAGCGATTTCGCCTTTGGCTTCGGCCAGCGGCTTGCCTTGCTCCAGGGTCATCAGGCGGCCGAGGTCGTCCTGATTTTCGATCAGCAGTTCAAACCAGCGGCGCAGTTTGTTCGAGCGTTCCTTGGCGGTCAGTGCACGCCAGGCCGGCAAGGCACGGTCAGCTGCTTCGATGGCGCGACGGGTTTCTGCTGCGCCCATCTTCGGCACTGTACCGATGATTTCGCCGGTGGCCGGGTTATTGACCTTGATGGTCTGGCCGCTGTCGGCATCGAGCCAGGTACCGTCGATATAAGCCTGCTGGCGGAACAGCTGGGTGTCTTTCAGTTGCATTGCAGTCTCCTAAATTCCGACACCCTGGCATCGGTACGGGTAGTTGAAAGCGCCACATGGCAGCGCATCCGGGCTTAATCGGTGGGGCTAGGCCGTGTTTGGCGAGCGGTAACATGCAGCTCAGGCCATTCCAGCAATAGCGTTTGAAATCTCAAACGAATCCTAGGGTCAAGAGGGGTAAAGGGCAAGAGTCTGTTCGGAAAAATTAACGGGTATTGTGTTTAATTCTTCTGAATTGGAAAGATAGAAGCTGAGTTGTAGCTTCTGTGCAGAATCGTGAACAAAAAGCAGCAGCATGGACGCCAGCTAGCGAGATGCGTATGATTGCGCCCGCGCTGCACCAGTAGCTCAGCTGGATAGAGTACTGCCCTCCGAAGGCAGGGGTCGTGGGTTCGAATCCCGCCTGGTGCGCCATATACTAGTTTCCACATGTTCCCACATGAACCGGAAACACCATGAAAAGCCCGCCTAGTGCGGGTTTTTTGTTTCTATATGCGCCCTCTTATTCCCATATAGCCTTTCCGTTCGTGTATGCCAGCTTGTATGCTGGCTTGAAATTCGAACCGGAGGCATACAGGAATGAAGCGCAGCGAGATCAAGCGCCGTCCACTGGCAGATACCGCCCTCGCTGGCCTGGAGCCAGAAAGCGCGGCCTACAGGGAGCATGACGGCCAGAGTCTGTACTTCCGGGTGAAGCCCAATGGCGGTAAGTTCTGGGAGCTGCGTTACAAGAAGCCGGACGGCAAGTGGTCATGGCTTGGCCTCGGCAGTTACCCCGAGGTGAGCGGTGCCGGCGCAAGGCAGAAGGCTGCCGAACTGCGGGCCGACGCTGCGGATGGTGTTAATCCTCTGACTGCCAAACATGCGCGCAAGGCTTCCGAGCTGGCGGCGGCCAACAGCACCTTTGAGGCCCTGGCGCGAGAGTGGATCGAAATACGCCGACCAGGCTGGGCACCCAGTACAGCCACGCG
Source organism: Pseudomonas sp. (assembly GCF_046581935.1). GTDB lineage: Bacteria > Pseudomonadota > Gammaproteobacteria > Pseudomonadales > Pseudomonadaceae > Aquipseudomonas. The sequence continues at coordinate 106,568 of NZ_JAYGFK010000004.1, read as the reverse complement.
CACCATCGGCGCCTTAGAGCTGCATGTGCTGCCGGTATTCGGCAAGCGCTTGTATGCCAGCATCCTGCCGATTGAGTGGATGGAGTTTCTGCGGGGCATGGAGCAGTTGGATATCATCGAGCAGATGAGCCGGGTGCGCCGATCTTGCAAAGAGATCTACGACCTGGCCCGCGTCACTGGCCGTGCAGTGCATAACCCCCTGGAAGGGCTTAACCGCTTCCTGCAATCCAAGCCTGCCGAGAACTACGCTCACGTCACAGTCACGGAGCTGCCTGCACTGCTGCGTGCCATCGCTGCTTACCCTCACGCCCATGATGTGCGCCTTGGTCTGCGCTTGTTGATGCTTACCGGCGTGCGACCCAGTGAGCTACGCGAGGCACGCTGGGATGAGTTCGACCGCAAGGCCGGGCTGTGGCAGATACCTGCAGAACGGATGAAGAAGCGCCGCCCCCACACCGTGCCGCTCTCTCGCCAGGCGCTTGATGCTCTGGAGCAGCTGCACAAGATGACCGGGGTTTATCCTCTGCTGTTCCCTGGTCGTAACGATCGCTCCCAACCACGCAGCAATATGGCCTTTAATATGGCCCTGCGCCGCATGGGTTACGCCGGCCGGCAAACTGGCCACGGCTTCCGTCATATCGCGTCCACCATCCTGCGTGAAAATGGCTTTGCCAAGGATCACGTCGAGGCTCAGCTATCCCATTTCGAAGATGGTGTGTCCGGCGTCTACAACAAAGCCACTTACATCGAGCAGCGCCGCACCATGATGCAGTGGTATGCCGATCACCTAGACACGCTCGCACAGGGCAACGTGGTGGAGTTCAAGACGGCATGAATAAACCCAAGAGTGAGGTGCCTATGGAAAGGCCAGAATACGATCCGTGGGAGTGGTTACAAGGAGATGACCCAGCAAACAATCCGGGCGACCTGCTGAAGTCGTGCGCCTTTCAAGCTCATCGGGTTATTGAGGCTAACAAAGGCAGCCCCGAGATGCAGAAACAGGCTCTCGATCTGCTGAATATGGCTGTTGGCATGTTCACCTCATTCGACTGGAAGAGCCAAGACGGCACGATAAGTGAGGATGCTGTTAGGCGCTCACTGAAACGCTTGAGCTATTTAACGAGCCTTCTCTTCACTGCCGCATAGGCAGCTCAGAAATACTACAAGCTCACCGTAAACGGCGAAGACATCTTCACTGCCGCACAGGCAGCTAAAGAGGCAACAAAATGCCCGCACTCGGCGGGCATTTTCACTGGTGCGGGCGCTATTAGGCCGGCTGCGCGCGATAGCCCCAGCGCAGGCCAAGCTGGCTGAATGGCCAGAGCAATGCCAACTGCACCAGGCCGAACAGCGCCAGCATAACCAGCTCCCCCTTGATCGAACCGGATATTAACAACACCACCAGCAACAACGCAGAAAGTGCAGTGGTAACGAGCCAGAGCAGCAGCGTAATAACACTGGCCAGTAGCAGACGATCCCCCCTGAACCCCCGTACCTTTGTCGGTAGAGCCCGCCAGGCGGCAACGAAGGCCAGTAAAGCGACGAGCATGCTGTTGATCAGTATCAGCAAAATCTCCCAACCGCTGCTGCTAGGCAACGAGGTGAAATGGCCAACGAGCTGCACAACCAAGGTGCTCAAGTGAATATTCAGTGCCGCCGTTATCAGCGCAAAGCACAGCGCTATGGTCGTTGCGCTGAACACGCTAACACTGGCCTCACCTGACGCGGATGACCTGAGCAGGTGCAGGCACAGCCATAGCGGCAACACAATTTCCACGCCGAATTGCACCAAGCCAACTAACCGCATAAACAACGAGCCAAGAACCTGGCCATATTCAAATAAGCCAGAGGTCTCGTAGGCCCAGAACAGCACCTGACTGAAGACCAACCCCATCACCAGGTACATGACCAGGCTGAATACGCCGTAGCCGATCAGCAGATGCTGCTGGCGATACGCGCGCAGGGCATAACGCTCTAAGTAGGTATGGCTGAAACAGAACGTGAAGACAGCAACCGTAAGCAGATGAGCGCCCCACCAGCCCAGCGATTGAGACAGAACGCTAAGCCATATGGAAAGGTCCATCGGCTGCCAGAACCACTGCATGATCTGCTCATAGAGCAATGCAATCAGCGCGATCAGCAGTGCAGTACCCGTGAGGGCCAGGGGCAAAGTGGGTGATTCGTCGACAGGCGTGGGGGCGGCAGCCTGCGGCGCGAGAAAGGGGTTAGTGGTGCTCATGCGCAGTCCTTTTCAGTGATGGGCAGTCCATTGGCGCGCAAGAATAACCACGCATGGTCGCAATTACCGTGAATCGCCGCGCACGACTCTTCGCCCGTAGCGGGCAGACGCTAGCCGCCGCTTATTGGCCGTAGCCCTCGGCGAGGTGTTGGTTTTTAAGGCGCACGTAGTTGGCAGCGGTGTAGGTGAAGAAGTTGCGCTCTTTGTCCGTCAGCGCTCGCGCTTGCTTCACCGGGCTGCCGACGTACAGGTAACCGCTTTGCAGCACTTTGCCCGGCGGCACTAGGCTGCCAGCGCCAATGATCACGTCGTCTTCGACCACGGCACCGTCCATGACGATGCTGCCCATGCCAACCAAAATACGGCTACCCAGGGTGCAGCCGTGCAAGATCACTTTATGGCCGATGGTCACGTCGTCGCCGATGATCAGCGGGTAGCCTTCAGGGTTGAACGGCCCGGCGTGGGTGATATGCAGCACGCTGCCGTCCTGAATGCTGCTGCGCTGGCCGATACGGATCTGGTGCATGTCGCCACGGATCACCGTTAGCGGCCAAACCGAGCTGTCGGCACCCAGCTCTACATCGCCCAAGACCACGGCAGACGCGTCGACAAACACCCGCTCGCCAAGCTGTGGAGTGAATTGCTGGTAAGTACGAATCGCCACGATAGAAACCTCTTAAGCTGCGTCAGGCCTTGATTGTAATTAAGATGGCACCCATGTTCAGGGTATGCGCGCTGTTTTACCAATAGCCACTGCCCACTCAAGCCTACCCTGGGAGCCTTTTGCGCCCGCCGGGGTCACAGCTGCAAACCCATTCCGTTACAGGTGACCTGTCGTGACTGCCAACAATCCGCTGCTGCAAGCCTTTGATCTACCGTCCTACTCCGCCATTCGCCCAGAGCATGTCGAGCCCGCTGTGGACAGCATCCTGGCCGATAGCCGTGCAGCCATGGCCGAGCTGCTGGCGCAACAGTCTGGCACCCCGAGCTGGGATGGTTTGGTGTTGACGCTGGATGAGTTGGGCGCGCGCCTGGGCCAAGCCTGGAGCCCGGTCAGCCACTTGAATGCGGTGTGCAACAGCGCCGAACTGCGCACGGCCTACGAGGCCTGCCTGCCGAAACTGTCCGAGTATTGGACCGAGATCGGCCAGAACCAGCCGCTGTTCCAAGCCTATGAAAAACTCGCCAGCAGCCCGGCAGCCGCTGGTTTTGACGTGGCGCAGAAGACCATCCTGGAACACACCCTGCGCGATTTCCGTCTGTCCGGTATCGACCTGCCTGCCGAGCAACAAAAGCGCTACGGCGAAATTCAGATGAAGCTCTCCGAGCTGGGCAGCAAATTCTCCAACCAACTGCTCGATGCCACTCAGGCCTGGAGCAAGCACGTCACTGACGAAGCCGCGCTGGCAGGCCTGACCGACTCAGCCAAGGCGCAAATGCAGCAAGCCGCTGCCGCGAAAAAGCTCGACGGCTGGCTGATCACCCTGGAATTCCCCAGCTACTTCGCGGTAATGACCTACGCCGACGACCGCGCCCTGCGTGAAGAGGTGTACGCCGCTTACTGCACCCGCGCCTCCGATCAAGGGCCAAATGCCGGACAGAACGACAACGGCCCGGTGATGCTGGAAATCCTCGCGCTGCGTCAGGAACTGGCCAAGCTGCTGGGCTTTGCCAATTACGCAGAACTGAGCCTGGCCAGCAAAATGGCCGAGACCACCGAGCAAGTGCTGAGCTTCCTGCGCGACCTCGGCACACGCGGCAAGCCATTTGCCGAGCAAGACCTGAAAGAGCTGCAAGCCTTTGCCGCCGAACAAGGCTGCAACGACCTGCAAAGCTGGGATGTCGGCTACTACAGCGAGAAGCTGCGCGAGCAGCGCTACAGCATTTCCCAGGAGATCCTGCGCGCCTACTTCCCCATCGACAAAGTGCTCAGCGGCCTGTTTGCCATCGTCGAAAAACTCTACGGCATCCAGATCAAAGAACTCTCCGGCTTCGACGCCTGGCACCCGGACGTGCGCCTGTTTGAAATCACCGAGAACGGCGCGCATGTCGGGCGCTTCTTCTTCGACCTCTATGCCCGCGCCAACAAACGTGGCGGCGCGTGGATGGACGGTGCCCGTGACAAACGCCGCGACGCCGCAGGCAAACTGATCAGCCCAGTGGCCAACCTGGTGTGCAACTTCACCCCGGCAGTCGGCGGCAAGCCGGCGCTGCTGACCCACGATGAAGTCACCACCCTGTTCCACGAATTCGGCCACGGCCTGCATCACCTGCTGACCCGCGTTGAGCATGCCGGCGCATCGGGCATCAACGGCGTGGCCTGGGATGCTGTCGAACTGCCAAGCCAATTTATGGAGAACTGGTGCTGGGAGCCTGACGGCCTGGCGCTGATCTCCGGCCATTATGAAAGCGGCGAGCCACTGCCACAGGACCTGCTGGACAAGATGCTGGCGGCGAAGAACTTCCAATCCGGCTTGATGATGGTGCGGCAGATCGAGTTCAGCCTGTTCGACTTCGAGCTGCACGCCACCCACGGCGACGGCCGCAGCGTGCTCGACGTACTCGAAGGCATCCGTAGCGAGGTGTCGGTGCTGCGTCCGCCGGCCTACAACCGCTTCCCCAACAGCTTCGCGCACATCTTCGCCGGTGGTTATGCGGCGGGTTACTACAGCTACAAATGGGCGGAAGTGCTCAGTGCCGATGCCTTCTCCAAATTCGAGGAAGACGGCGTGTTCAACAGCGCCACCGGCCAAGCCTTCCGCGAGGCAATTCTGGCGCGCGGCGGCTCACAAGCGCCGATGGTGCTGTTTGTCGACTTCCGTGGCCGTGAGCCACGTATCGACGCCCTGCTGCGCCACCTTGGCCTGAGCCAGGAGGCGGCATGAGCGACGCACCGGTGAATATCAGCGCAAAACGCTTTATCGCCGGCGCGGTGTGCCCGGCGTGTAGCGAAATGGACAAGATCCAGATGTGGAATGTCGATGGCGTGCCGAACCGCGAGTGCGTGGCCTGCGGCTACGCCGACACCCTGGATGAACGCGGCAACTCGGTGCCCAAAGAGTTGCCCACGCGGGTCAATATCAGCGCACTAAAACCCAAAGCCGCCGATCCCAAGGTACAGGCGGTGCAGTTCTTCCCTAATCCGAAGTTGAAGAAGCCGAGCGAGTAAGCACGCAGCCAAGGAGGGCGTATGTGGCATCTAGTCTGTGGTGATGCAGCGGCCGAAGGCGTGCGCTTTGCCCTCGGAAGCGAGGTAGCGGAAGAATCCCTGCGGGTAATGCGTGACGACCTTGCCGTCGGCACGCTAGAAGACGTCGACACGCCACCTTGCAGCATTCGTAGCGCTTACTGGCAAGGCGTTTGGCCGCAGTCAGAGCAACCCGTGCCGGATTTCACCGCAGGCTTGAGTGAGGACGCGCGTTGGCTGGCCGGGCTGGCAACTGGCGAGCGGGCGGTTACCGTCTGGCATGGGGATAGCTGCTCCGAGCAATTGCTGCTGGCACGCCTCGCCCATGCGCTGGCGGGCTCGGCTGTCGAATTGTGGCAGGTAGCGTGCGGCAATCCGCAGTTACCGCCGCGCCGCGCGGTGTCGTTACGTCGTCCAGAAGAACTGCCGGCGCTGTATCAGCAGCGGCAACGGCTGGATGCCAACAGACGTGCCTTGCTGGCCGAGCAATGGCAGCATGCCAAACACCACAACGCCGCCATTCGCACCTGGTATGCCGGTAGCTTTCAGCACTGCGAATATGGGTTGGTAGATAAGCCATTGCTGCACGCCTGTACCGCCGCATGGCAACCGCTGGCACGGGTCATGGCCGGTGTTATGGCGCAAAGCGATGGGTTCTTTCCGACAGACTTTTTCCTGCACTGGCGCGCCCGTGAGTTAACCCAGACTGGTTTGCTGGAGCTGGCGTTGCCGATGGCCTGTGCTTACGCAGAGCAGCAAGTCCGCCGGCCTACTACTCACTAGCCGTGAGCCCTCGTGCCTGCATATAGCCTTCAAGCACCTGCTGGTAGCCACCGCTGAGCCTAAGCTTGGCCAGCCCCTGGTTGAATAGATCGATGATCTCGGCTGCGCGCGGGTTATTGCGCGGCACGATAAGGTGCAAAGAGCTGCTACTGATCATCTTATGGGAACGACTCACCTGCTGCTGCCGGCCATCCAACAGCTGCAACGCCGTTTCACCCAAGCGTCGATCAGCAACAAAGAAGTCATCACGGCCAATCACCACCAGCAGCGCGCACTCTTTGAGGCCTATTGGCGAGTGTCGGCTCATGACGTTCTGGTCCAGCAACGCTTGGATGACTGACGGCGGCTGCCAGCCCAGCGGTATACACGCCCGACGCCCCTGCATGGTCTGCGCAGTCGCCTGCTCGATAGGGTCATCCGCACGGCTGAAGATATGGTCTTCAAGCACCAGCAATGGCGCGGAGTAGAGGTAATCCTGCTCTCGCTCAAGCGTGCGCACATAGGGAAAAGTCGCGTCGTACTCACCGCGCAAGGTCTTCAGGTAGCCGCGATTCCACGGCTGCCACTCCAGCGAGCTATCGACACCGCCCCGCAGCAGCGCGGCATGCACAACCTGAGTGAGCAGGCCGCCAGCCGGCAACTCTCTGCCGGTAAAGGGCGCATAGCCATCTCCGGTGACCAGACGCAGGTTTTCGGCCTGAGCACAGCAGCACAAACTCAATAACAGGTAGACCACCAAGCGCTGCAACATCAGACCAATATCCAGAGGCTATGGTTGAAGCTTAGGCCACGACTTGTCTGCCATAACTTTATTCGAGGGTAAACCATTGCACCTCGACGCGGCGGTTCTGCTCGCTGTCCTGGCCCAAGGGCTCTTCCCAGCCACGGCCGACCAGCTCGATACGCGCCTCAGAGATACCTGGGTGGCGAGCCAACAGGGCTTCCTTGACGGCCAGGGTGCGTTCGCGCGATAGCTCCATAGCCTTCAAGGCCATGCGTTTAACCAGCGCCGGGCCGCCTTGGCGTTCAAAGTCGGCGACCATGGCATTATCCACGTGGCCACGCAGCAGAACGATGGAACCTGGGCTGACCTGGAGGAATTTCTTGATGGTGTCCAGGTAGTCCTGATTGTCCTTGGCCTGTTTGTCCAACTCAGCCGAGTTGGCTTCGAAGAAGAAGCGGATATCCTTGCTCAACAGCGCGTCGCCCTCCAGGGCCACCTTACCGCTGGTGCGGATCGGTGCGATGGCAATGCTCTGGCCCTTGAACAGGCCGCCTGCATCCAACGCTTTGAGGTACTGCAGATCAGCAAAGCGCGCCGGATCGGACGGATTGCGGATCAGCGAACCGTAGGCCAATACCGAGGACTGGAAGATGCCCTGGAAGGAGCCAGCCGAGTCGATGCTACCGTCGAAGAACGCCAGGTTCTCCGGCAGGTTGCTTAGGTGCACTTTGCTCAACTCGTCGAGGGTTTCCTCGCGGGTCCAGCCGAAAGCCTTGCCGACCAGTTCGGCATGCGCCTGCGGGTCGTCGCGCAGTTGCCGGTTACCTTCCAGCAAGCCATGCACCAGGCCCTTAACTATTTCCGGGTGGGCGCTGGCAAAGCCTTTGTTGACCACCAGGATATCGGCCACCACCAACAGGTTGCGGTTAGACACCAGCATCTTCGCTGCACCAGCAGACTCAGCGACCACCTCATCGGTACGCGGCGACCAGCCGACGCAGCCATTCAGCCGCTGCTTGCCGGTCAATTCAGCGGCGTAGGCATCGCACGCGATAAAGGCATCCTCGTAGAACACCAAGCCCAGCTCGTTAGGCGCAGGGCGGGAATCCAAGTCGCGCAGCACTTTAACCGGCACACCGGCTTCGGACGCCAGATAGCGGATAAAGAACTCGCTCTCATTGAACTGGGTAGCACCGAGCACCTTGCCCTTGAGCTGATTGACGCTGGCGATGCCACTGTCCACCACCACTTGGTCGGCCCCACGGGAGAAGCCGATTTGCGCCGGCACCGTGACCTCAAACTGGCGACCGAGTACCGCCAGCACGTCGGCGGTGGTCGCCACGGCGGCCAGTTGGCCGTTGTTCAGCGCCGACCATTCCTCGCTCTCGCCCTTGCTCAGGCGCACCTGAAAACCGTATTGCTTGGCGAAGAAGGATTCCGGATTGGGCTCCAGACCACCGTTGGCGACGATCAGCCCGCCATAGCCGGCGTACTCACTCATGTCGATGTCGATGATGTTGTTCTTCATCTCATAGGGCGCAGCCGACTGCAGGGTCGGCGTGCCCGCCACCGGTTCACTCGGGGTTGGCGTGTTGCTCACCCCAAGGCTGGCGGGCAGACCGCCGAGCAACGGGGCACTGCTCTTGTCGAGCATATCCTGGCTGACCAGCCAGCCGCCCAGACCGAGCAGGCCGAGCACCAGCACGATGGTCAGCAACTTACCGGCGGCGTTGCCGCGCTGGCGCTGCCGAGGTGTGGATAAATACATGACGTGTCTCCCTGTCATAGCCGGTACGCCCCGGCCATCAATGTTTAACTGATTCGGCTTGCGCCGGTTGCTCGCCCTGGCCCTGCAACACATAGCGCGGCAGGGTCTGTTGTTCGTTAAGTTCGAGTACGCCGAGAAGGTCGCGCTGGCTGTTAAGCCAATGACTGGCCTCGTTGAACGAAGTGGTCAAGGCATTCAAGGCGATGCCGATTTGCTCTTCGTCGGTGGCCAGCAGGGTCTGTTCGCGGATCAAGGCGATCTGCTGTTCGATACGCTGCAACTCGGCATTCACATGTTCGCTGCGGCGCAGGCCTTCTGTATGCGCCGCCTGGCGGGCGTCGATCACCTGCTTCTGTTGCTCCAGGCTACGCCGCAGCTCATCGTCCAGCGCGTTACCAGCCAGGCGTAGGTCGATCTGGTCCTCCTGCTGCTGCAGCTCAGCGCTCTCCTTGGCGGCCGTGTCAGCCACCACGCTCAGTGCCTGACCCGCCACCAGCAGGCGCAGGTTGAGCCACACCAGTTGCTCCAGGCTGCTGGCATGCGAGGCCATCAGTGGCGAACGGGCAAGCAGCTGCAACACCTCGCGGGCGCGGGCCTCGACCCGCTGCTGGCGCTGGCGCTGGGTCGCATCAAGCAGTCCCAAGGTGTTTTCATAACGCAGCCCGGCGGGGTCGACTGCACGCGGTTGCTGAGCATCCACGGCGCGGCGAAAGCGGACATTGCGCGACAACAACAGCAAATAACCCAGTTCCAGGCCGACCCCGAGCACCCAAAAGCCTGGACTGACGAAGGCACCGAGCAGGCTGACAGCCGCCAGTGCGAACCAGTTCGGTGCAATCGGCATACCCAGCGGACGGGCGTTGGCGGCGGCCCACAGATAGCGCCCGGCACTCATAAGCTGACAACCTCCGCCGCTAGGTGGCGCAGCGGTTCAGGGACGAAGGCCATATCGGTGGCTTCGCGGATGGCGATGCTCATCTGCATCCGCAGCACCTGCTCGGCAACCGGCGGCTGATAACCCTGCAAGCAATGTTTGAGTGCCGCCAAGGGCTCCATCTGTGCGGTACGCACCTGGCGGTAGACCTTGACCGCCAGCGCTTCCGCAGCGCCAGGGGTCAGTAGCAAGGGCAGCGACAATTCCACCAGCGCTGTGATTTCCAACTTGAGTTCGAAGCGTTTAAGCAGGGCCTTGAGCAACGCCGCGCTTTCTTCGACCGTGGTGGTTGGCAGCAGTGGAATCTTCACATCGACCCGCCCAGGACGCTTGAGGTCGACTTCGATCAGGTCGGGGCGCGAAGAGGCAAGAATCCAGATCACCTTGCCACGGTTGTCGGCGTCGCCCATTTCCTGGGCAATCATTGAGTAGAGACGCCCGGACAGGCCGCCGTCGCCACTACCGCCGTCACGCTTGCCAAGCGTTTGGTCGGCTTCGTCGATAAACACGATGCAGCGACCGAGGCCGCGAATCAGCCGAAAGATTTTCTCTAAATTACCTTCGCTAGAGCCGACCCAGCGATCACGGAAGTTCTTCAGTTTGACCACCGGCACCCCAGCTTCACCCGCCAGGCACTCCACCAGATAGGTTTTGCCAGTGCCCACCGGGCCACAAAAGATATAGCCCTTGGGCAGCGCGCGCAGGTCGGCGGCCTGCCACAGCGCCATGTCCTGACGAAGCCAGACTTTTAGCGCCTCCTGGGCGTGGTAGTCGTCGAGGGTACGTTTAGACTCGATGAATTCCACCAGGCCGGCGCTGTCGTTTTCCACCATCTCTTTTTTCGCAGCGATCCAGTCCTGAGTGCCGAGCACCTTGCCTTCATGGGCGCGGCGTTTGACCAGGCTGGCCAGAGCACTGAGACTGACGCCCGCCAAGGCCTGCACAGAGCCGTTGTCGTCTGCGGCGAAGGCAGTAGGATGATCGGTACGCAGTTGCGCTAGGCACTGGCCGAGGCTCGCGGCATCCGGCAGCGGTACTTGCACCCGGTCGATACGCGGGTTATTGGCCACCAGCGAATGTAGGTCATTGAGGTTGTCGGTGAGCAGCAGGCTGGCGAAAGCCATATCGGCGAACGGCGGTTCAGCCGCCCAGTCACGCACCAAGCTGGCCAGGCTGGCCGTGGCGAAATCGCCCTGACGAGCGGCCGGCAGCACCAGATCGGCACCGCGCAGGATCACCGCCACGTGCTCATTATCACCACGACCAAGAGCCGTAAGGTTGGCGCGGTAACGCAGGTAGCGGCTGATTAGCTCAATCGCCGCGCGCGGCTCCTGCGGCCAAGGCTTGACCTGCTCGGCCGCTGGCCACTGAGCAAAACGCTCGCCACCACGCAACAGGTTCAGGCCGTTGCCCGGGTCGTAGACGAACACTAAATCAAAGTTACCCAACAGCTTGGCATCTAGATAGCGGGTCAGGCTGACTAGGCGGCCGTCCAGGGGAAAACGGTCGGCGACATTTCCATACAGCACAAACTGGCCATGGGCACCGCTTTCATAGGCCAGACGCAATTCTTCGACCCAGCTCGGCACTGGCGCTTCACCCGGCATGAGTTACTGGCTTTCCGACTGCGGGTTGCCACCCATGCTGCGATTGGCCGCTGGTGCTTCGCTGGTCTCCTGCCCCGGCAGGCTGAGGCCTTCCTTGGCAGCGAAATCAGCCAGGGCCTGGTCGGCTAGGGCATCCATCTCGGCTTCCTTGAGGTTGACCTCACTCATGTCCATGGCATCACGGGCCATACGTGCGCGACCGGCAGCCTTGGTGCGTTCTTCCTCGACCATCTCGTGCAGACGATTAAGGGTATCGCCCGAGCCGCCGATAGTGCTCACCATGCCTGCAGCCATCTCGTTCATCTCGGCCATGGCGGTTTTCATGCGCATATCGTTGATCGCGCCTTTAAGCGCCTCGATTTTGCTGCGCGCGGCGGCCACTGCCACTTCACGGGCCTTGGTCAGGTTCTGGTAGGTGTCTTCAGCCTGGGCCAGTTGGCGGCGGTTCTCTTCCAGCTCGCGGGCTAGGTTCTGCAAACGCAGGGCATTCTGCGCGGCAGCCGACTTGTTGCCGGCCCGCAAGTGCGCGGTGGTGCGCGCATGCAACTCACGCTCTTCGGTCTCCTGCTTGCGCACCTGACTCATCAAGCGCTCGGCGAGGCCAGCGTGGGCGGCCAGGCCTTGGTTGAAGTTAGCGATCTGCTTGCGCAGGTTTTCCTGCTCTAACTCCAGCAAGGCTTCCGGATTTTGCCGCTCCAGATCCTTGATAAACAGCGAGAGGATGCCTTTGAAGATATTGGTCAGGCGATAAAACATGGTGTCTCCTTACGGTCTGCAAGCAATCCATCGGTTACGGCGGCATGGCCGGCCAAGCTTGCCGCATTCTTGGCGAGGTGGCGGGTGGATGCAACCTCGTCGCGCAATTATGCGAAGCCGCTCCAATGCGTTGGCCTGACGCGCAACTAGCACAGACCTTCTCTATCTGCGCTTATACAGCGCTAAGTAGCACTAGCAGACCTATTACACAGGTCAATCCGTGTCCGGTACTAAGTAGCCGCTACCACTGGCAGAGTGGTAGTGGCTACTTAGTACGGCCCAGATGGACAGGTACACGCTCTTCGGCAGCACCTAGAACAGCGAGAGTTGCTCATCGCCGCTCTTGCCCGGGCGCTCTGGTGATAAGGCCGGCCCTGGCGTTGCCATCATCGCCAGTCGCTGCGCCAACCCCGCCGCGCGTTCGGCGCGGGTGGCCACAGCTTCAGCCAGGCGGGCTGGCAAGCCCCAGATTTCCACCTTCTGCTTGGCCCGGGTAATACCGGTGTAAAACAGGCTGCGGGTCAGCAACGGGCTGGGCTGTTCGGGCAGCACCAGCAGCACTTCGGCAAATTCCGAGCCCTGGCTTTTGTGCACGGTCATGGCGAAGGCGCTGTCGTGGCTGGGCAGGCGCGCCGGGGCGAAGGGCCGGTAGCCGTCCTCACCCTCGAAGAACACCCGCAGACCATACTCAGTGTGCAGGCAAATGCCGATATCGCCGTTGAACAGGCCGAGGGCGTAGTCGTTCTGTCGCACCATCACCGGTCGGCCGACGTACCAGCGCTCGCGGCTGGCCACTTGGCTACGCCGCTTGATCCGTGCTTCCAGTGCTTCGTTGATGCCGGCCACGCCCCACGCGCCTTCGCGCTGGGCCGTCAGGGTGCGAAAGCTGTTGAAAGCGGCGAACGCAGCAGCGGCATCTGCGCTTTTCGCCGCTGCCATATAAGGGCCGTAACCCTGATCGAGACGATCGAGCAAGTCCACTGGCGTTGGCTCGGCGTTCCAGGCCAGATCGCTGCGACCCTCCTTGAGCAAATTGAGCGTACCGCTGACATCGCCGCCGTTGATCCGCCGCGCCAGTTCACCGATGCCGCTATCGCCGGCAAAGCGGTGGCTATGGGTGAGCAGCACCACAGCGTCGCCCAGCTTTGAGGCAGGCTCAGAAACCGACACGGGCTGGCCGGTGATGCGTTGCAAGTCGGCGGCGGCCTGGGCATCGAAGCCGCGCCCCTCGCACAATTCGGCGAACACCGCGCCAGCTTCCACGGCGCACAGTTGGTCTTTGTCGCCCAGCAGAATCAGCCGCGCCGTCGGCGGCAGTGCATCAAGCAGCTTGGCCATCAGCGCCAGATCGACCATCGAGGCTTCGTCCACCACCAGCACATCCAGCGCCAGCGGGTTGGCCGCGTGATGCCGCACCTGCGGGCTGTCGCCACGGCTGCCGAGCAAGCGGTGCAGGGTGCGCGCTTCATCTGGCAGCGCAGCTTTGATCGCCTCGCTAACCGGCAGCTGGGCCTTGGCATTGCGAATGGCTTCGGCCATGCGCGCAGCAGCTTTGCCCGTGGGCGCGGCCAGGCCGATGGCCAGATGCTCACAGCCGGGCTGTTCAAGAAGGGCAGCGAGCAGGCGCACCACGGTGGTGGTTTTGCCAGTGCCGGGGCCGCCAGAGATCACCGCCAGCTTACGCCGCACCGCTTGCGCGGCGGCCAAGCGTTGCCAGTCGGGCTGTTGCTGATTGAAAGCAAATAAGCGGCCGAGGCTTTCACTCAACTGGGCTTCGTCTACCTCAGGCAGATCGGCAGCGCGGTGCAGCAGTTGCGTGGCCAGATGCCGCTCATAGGCCTGATAGCGCGCCAGATAGAGACGGCCATGCTCAATAATCAGCGGGGTGAAATCACCATCGCCGCCGACCAGCGTTGAGGCTTGCAACTGCGCCTGCCAGTCCGCCAGTTTCGGTAGATTGAAGGCATGCTCAGGCCAAGGTCGCTGCCCTGCCAGTCGCGCCAGGGGCAGGCACACATCGCCCTTGTCCAAGGCCATGCAAAGCAGCGCCGCCGAAGCCAACACCACCGGCGACGCCTGCGTATCGAGACGCTGCAGGCTGTCGACCAGCGCGCGTTCCAGCGGGCCAAGGGGCAAGTCAGCGAGGTTCATATTGCCCCCCCCGTAGGTTGGGTTGAGCAAAGCGATACCCAAAAAGGTGCTGCCTGAAAAGTGATGGGTATCGCGGGCTCAACCAGCGTGGCCCGACCCATCCTACAAAGGCCACAGCAACCATCATTTACCCTCCGCGAACAAGCTATCCAACGCATCCAGCAAGCCATCCGCCGGGCGCGAGAAGTACACCCCGGCGCTCGGCATGCCGCGCAGAAACAGGTAGTAGGCCCCGCCCAGCTGATCGCTGTGGAAGTCGTCCAGGCGCTGACGCAGGAAACGTCGTAGCGCCACCAGGTAGATCAGGTATTGCAGGTAGTAATGCTCGGCGGCCAGAGCTTGCAGCAGGCGTTCGCCGCCGTAGTAGCTGGCGTCCGGACCGAGCCAGTTGGATTTGTAGTCGGCGATGTACCAGCGCCCGTTGTGCTCGAAAGTCAGGTCGATAAAACCTTTAAGAAAGCCCTTGAGGCTGTCGAACTCCAAACGCGCCGCCGCATCACGCATCGGCGTCGGCAGGCCGTGGGCGGGATCGCTGAGGATCGCCCGCAGGCGCTGCATATCAAGCCCGGCGACCGGGAAGGTAAAGCCCAGCTCGGGCAGGCGGCGCACAGGGTTTAGCCCGCTCAGGGTCAGGCCTTGGCCATCGAGATCGCAGTCGACCACCTGTTGCAGTTGCTCCAGCGCCACCGCATTCCACTCATTGCTGATGCCATGGCCGCTCAACCCCGGCTCAATCAACTCTGCCAGCGGGGCTTTACCACGCGCCCAATCTTCGAGAATGGCGTGCAGGCAGGTGCCGGCGCGCGCGCCACGGGGGAAGGCGAAAAAGCCCGTACCCGGTTCGCTGGCATCGGGCATCACCAAGCCATCGCGGTCCGGCGCTTCCATGTGCATACCGGCGGCCAAACCGGAGAAGCTGCCGACGCGCCAGGCGCTGTGCAGGCTGCGTTGCAAGGTCGAGAGCTGCTGCGGAGCCGGCGCGCGCTGTTCACCGGCAGCACTGGCTTCGACGTGACGCAGCGGCTGCAGGCTTATATGGCCGTGGCTGCTGGCGGTCAGTTGCTCGATCTCCGCGCGCAGGCCTTGTGGTGAGAGGGTTTGCAAATGCCCGGCTAGCTCGGCCAAGGCATCCTCACCCGGTAATTGCCGACCGTGCAGCAACCAGGCCAGGGCGCTGCTGTGCAGGCCACTGTCGCCGAGGGTGCCGTCCTTTCTCGGCTTGCAGTCCACCGGCCCCCAGTGCAGCCACAGACGGTCACGGGCGCGGGTCAGGGCCACGTAGGTCAGGCGTAATTTCTCGGCGAAGCGCTCATGGCGGGCGCGCTCACGGTGCACATCGAGTTGTTCGCTGCCGAGGTCGAGCAGCGGCGTGCCGTCGTCGGCGTGGCAACTGATGTCTTCATGCTGACGCAGTAACGCGCCGTCCCACAGGTAAGGGCAGAACACCAACGGATATTCCAAACCCTTGGAGGTGTGGATGGTGACGATCTGCACCCGATCAGCATCGCTTTCCAGACGCAGCAGAGCGTCCTCGCCATGGGCTTCGGCGCTGCGCTGGGCATTGAACCACGTCAGTAATTGCTCCAGCCCCGGGCGTTGCAGGCTTTCGGTTTGTAGCAACTCGGCCAGGTGCAGCAGGTTGGTCAAGCGGCGCTCACCGTCGCCCAGCGCCAGCAGCCGCTGGGCGACTTTCTGCTCATCCAGCCAGGCGCGGAAGGCGCGCATAAAGCCTTGCTGCTGCCACAGTTGGTGATAGCGCTCGGCCGCTTCGCGCTCGGCGTCCCAGGCCTGGGCATCCTCGGTGCAGGCGGCCAGATCGGCGGCGCTGCGACCGAGCAAACGGCTGGCCAGGGCATAGCGCAACGCGCCTTCACGGCCAGGTTCGGCGTAGGCGGCCAGCACGGCGCTGAGTTCATCCGCCTCTTCGCTGTGCCAGACGTTCTCTTTACCGCGCCGCACGCTAGGCACGCCACGGGCAGCCAGCTCTGCGGCCACTTCGCCGGCCTGACGGTGGCTGGCGACCAGCACGGCAATATCGCCACCTTTGATCGGCGTGCGCGTGTCGCCTTGGGCAAAGTACGCCTCGCCCTGGCTGCTAGCGGCCAACACAGCAGCGATACGCCGTGCCGTATCGGTGGCGACCAGCGCGCCGGCCTGGCCCTTGCCCAAGTGCTCGTCATCCAACCAGACCAGCGCCAGCGGCGCGTCCTGTTCGCCCTCAACCGCCGGCAACACCAACTGCGCCCGCGCCTTGTCGCTGGCCCCGACCTGCTGATAATCCAGACCGGGCTCGGCGAACGGCATGGGCCGGTCGAACAGTTGATTAAGTGAGGCAATCAGCTCCGGCGTGGAGCGGTGGTTAGTCGTAAGGCTGTATTGCCGCGCAGCCTCGCTGCGCGCTTGCAGGTAGGTCGCCAGATCAGCACCGCGAAAGGCATAAATGGCCTGCTTCGGGTCGCCAACAAAACACAGATCACCAGCCTGGCTACTGCGCGTCTCGCTGACAGCGTCAGTTCCTCGCTCAGGGCTTGCCGTACAGCCAGTACTGTCTCGCCCTTCGCTCGGAGCCTTCCTTGTCAGCAAGTCGCTCGCTACGCCAGGCTCAGAATATATGCGATGAAACACCCGGTACTGCACCGGGTCGGTGTCCTGAAATTCGTCGATCAGCGCTACTGGGTATTGCGTGCGCAGGGTGCTCGCCAAGTGCTCACCGCCCCCGCCCTGTAGCGCTTGTTGCAGTTTGTTGAGCAGGTCGTCGAAGGCCAACAAGCGTTGTGCTGCCTTGCGCGCCGGCAGTTGTTCGTTGAGCTGATGGATCAAACGCACCTGCAGGTCGATCAGCCGTTGTTCGGCTTCTGGTTGCGCCGTATCGAGGGCATCACACAGCTCCTGCAGCGCAGCAGCCAACGGATTAGCCGGCGCTTCGCAGCCCTTCTTGCTGGCCTTGTTCAGCCCTTCACGGGCCAGGCGGCGGTGTGCTTCGGTTTTGCTGAACAGCGCGGCGGCGTCGCTGAAATAGCCGTCCAGCTCGGCCTGCCAAACGCCCAACTTGGCCGGGTTGCACATATTGCTCTTGAAGCCATCAAAGGCTTGTAGCTGCTCCAGCCAAGCCGCACTTTCGCCCTGCCAGAGACGCTGCGCCTGTTGCCAGGCCGCGCGCAGGGCGGCCATGTCGCTGTGCGTGCCTGGCTGCGGCTCGATGCGCAGGTAGGGCTTGCCCAGGTGATTGCGCAGGCGCTGACGCAGGCTTTGCGGGGTGATCTTTTGCTGCACCAGAAACGCCGCCCATTCTGGCTCGGCCACCGCCAGCTCATGCCGCCACAGATCAGCGAGCAGCGCGTCGATGATCTCGCGGTCGTCGTGGGTCAGTTCGTTGTCGAAGTCGCCACCGGCCTCGAACGCGGCATCCTGCAAGGCGCGCTGGCAAAAACCGTGGATGGTGAAAATAGCCGCCTCATCAAAACCGTGCACGGCCAGCAGCAGCCGACGATGGCTGACAGCGTCCGGGTATTGCGCATGCAGCGCGTTAAGCAGCGCGTCATCGCCAGGGCCGTTGTCATACACCGCCAGCAGTTCGGCCAGGCGCTTGCGAATACGCTCGCGCAGCTCGGCGGTGGCGGCGGTGGTAAAGGTCACCACCAGAATCTGGCTGACGCTGAGCTGCTTTTCCAGCAACAGGCGGGCGTACAGCGCGGTCAGGGTCCAGGTCTTGCCGGTGCCGGCGCTGGCCTCGATCAGCGAGCGGCCGCTGAAGCTGTCGTGCAATAGGTTTAACGCTGCGCCACTCATGCCTCGTCCTCGTCACTGCCTTGCAGGGCGTCCAGCGCCGGGCCGTAGAGCTGTTCGGCGAGCACCTCGAAGCGCTCATCCAGCGGCTCGCGGTCGCGGAAGGCCAGGGCATTCCAGGGGTCTTGGCCTTCGCCGGTCATGTAGTCGTTGCCTTGCCACATCACCCTCGCCTCGCTGCGGGCGGCGTCAATCGGCTCTTTGCGCCCGGGTTTGCGCCATTTACTGGCGAAGCCATAGCTGCACTTGGCTAACAGCGGCAGCGGTTCGCACAGCGCACTTTTGTAGGCTTCGAGCCAGGGCTCCAGCAGTTGCAGAGGAGCGGCCAGCGGCCCCAGCCGCCATTCGCGTTTTGGCGACAGCAGACGGCTCTCGCGGCTGATGCCCGGCGTCGCGGCACAATTGAGCAACAGGTGGCGCAGCCAGAACGGGGCCAGCTCCCAAGCGCCGAGGTCGCGCAGGCGGTAATCGAATAAGCCCTCACTGGTCACCCCATCCAGCCAGCCATGAATGCGCACGCCGGCCAGTTCGATATCCACCAGCAGCGGTTGCGCGGCATCCTCCGGGCGCTCGTCGAACAGGGTTGGCGCAAAGGCGCGGATCGGCCCACGAATCTGCCCCCAGTGCGCCTGGCCCAGCTCGCCCACCGGCAGCCAGCCGGATGCCGCCGCCACGGCACGCTCCTCGCGCTCACTCCAGCCTCGCTCGACGGCCTGCAAGGCCAACTGGCGCAAGCCATGTTGGCTGGTCCACTCGACGCTGAACGGCTCATCACCGGCCAGGGTTTCTTCTGTCTGCGCCAGGCGCAGGCCGAGGCGCTGCTCCAACAGGTAGCGCGCCGGATGTTTGAAGCAATGGATCAGTTGGCTCGGCTCGATGCTCAGCGCCGCACCGCCCAGCCCATCTTGATCGGGGGGGGCCAATACACTGGCAAACGGCGCGGCACTTTCCACCGCCTGACTCAGACGTTGCGCCGCGTGGAACCAGGGCGCGGCAAAACCGGCATGACGGTCGCCGGCAAAGTTGCCAGGGGCGAAAGGCTGTAGCGGATGCTGATGGGTGATGCGGGCGCTGGCCGGGCCGCTGGCAGCGACGGCGGTAAGGTCGACCACATCGAGCAACTCGCTGACCAGCACCGAGGGCGGCAACTCGGCATTGCTGCGCGGGTCGCGGCCGACATAGCTGAGGTACAGGCCGCCACGGGCCGAGAGCAGGGTTTCCAGCAGCAGATAACGGTCATCCAGACGCCGCGCACGGTCGCCACGCCGCGGTTTCTGCCCAATCATGTCGAAACCAGCAGCGGGCGTACGGCGTGGTAGCGCGCCGTCATCCAGGCCAAGCAGGCAGACCAAGCGGAACGGCAGGCTGCGCATCGGCACCATCGTGCAGAAGGTCACCGCGCCGGTAAGAAAGCCCGAGGCGGCGCTGCCCTGCTCCAATGCCGCGGTCAGTTGCTGACGAATCAACGCCAGCTCAATCGGCCGCTCGACGCCGGAAGCCGTGGCCTGCTCCTGCAAGGCGGCGCAGGCTTTAGACAACAGCAACAAGGTGTCGCCGGCTTCACGCTCATCAAACAGTTGGTCGATCAGCACTTGCAGCGACTCGGCCCACTCGCCCAAGGCGCGTGGCCGTTGCAGGCTCTGCGCCAGCGCGGCCAAGCGCTCGACAAACCCAGCCAAGCGCCCGAGCAATTGCGCGCGAGCGCCTTCCAGCGCATCCAGCGGCCAGCTGCTGCCGAGCAAGGGCGCCGCCAACCCGGCGAGCTGCGGCGGTGCGGCAAAGCCCAGCAGCAGGCGATCCAGCCCTTGTCGCCAGGTAAACGCGGCATCGGCCGGCAAGCCCAACTGCTCGCGGTGCGCGTCATCGCGGCCCCAGCGGATACCGGCCTCACGCAACCAGTCGCGCAGCAGGCTGAGGTCTTCGGCTTCGATCCCGGCACGGCGGGCGACGGCGGGCTGCTCAAGCAGGGTGAGCACCTCTTCGGCGGTAAAGCGACTGTCCGGCAGGGCCAGCAGGCTGAGGAAGGCTTCAATCAGCGGGATTTCCGCGCGCAGGCTGCGGTCGGCCAGGCTGAACGGCACGCGCGGCACGCCTTCACGCGGGGCAAACACGGCTTCGATATAGGGCGCATAACGCTCGATATCCGGGGTCAGCACCACCACTTGATCGGGGGTCAGTTCGGGTTCGGCAGCAAAGCGGGCGAGCAGTTGGTCATGCAGAATTTCCACTTCGCGCAGCGGCGAGTGAGCGATGTGCAGCTCCAGCGAACGGTCGTCGTCGCGCAGCACCAAGCGTTCATTCGCCGTGCGAGTGCGCAGACGCAGAATGTCGTTCTGCAGCGCGTGCAGCAGGCTGCCATCAATTAAGTCGGCGTCCTCGGAATACAGGCCAACTTCCTGGCTGCCTTCGCTGGAGGCCAGGCTAAACAGGCTGTCGAAAAAGTCGCGGCCCTGCTTGCCCAGGCTGGCCAATAACGGATGGCCAACATCCAGATACCAGTCATCCGGGCTCAGCTCTTGGTTAACCGCTGCGCTTTGCGGTTGCCTGGCCAGCTCACGGATATCGCGAATTTCTCCCCAGGCCTCGCGGCAGGGATTGAGGGCGAAGATCACCACTTCAGTGTGCCGCGCCAAACCTTCCAGCACGCGCATATGGTGCGGCGGCAAACTGCTGATACCGAACACCAGCACGCGCTCGGGCAGGCCGGTGATCGGGGTGGCGTCGTAAAGCCGGGCCAGCAAGTCCTCGAGCAGGCGCGCGCGGTGCGGGTGGCCGTCTTTGGTCAGCTCGCGCCAGAGCAGCGCTTGCCAGGCTTCGTCCGGGCCAAGATCAAGCAGCTCGTTGCGCTCCCAGGCGGCCAGCCAGTCGTCGCGATACAGCAGGTATTGGTCGAATACGTCGGCGATCTTGACGGCAAGTGACAGCCTTCTGCGTTCATCGCCGCCATCCAGGTAGTGCGCCAAACGCGGTGCTTGCGCCAGTTGCTCGGGTTCGCACAGCCAGTCATACAAACGCCAGCTCAAACTGCTGGGGCTGAAGGCCGATTGCTCCGGCAGTTGGCCCAGACACAGACGCGACATATCCCAAACAAACTTGGCCGGCAGTTGCACCTCAAGCTGCATGGCGATGCCTTGCTTACGCGCCAGCTCCAGCGTCAGCCAGCGGCCCATACCCTGGCTCGGCACCACCACCAGCGCGGGGGCAAACGCGTCGCGCATCGGCGTGGCCAACAAAGTTGTGGCCAGCTCGCCAAGGGTTTCTAAATCGGGGGCATGGTAGAGCGTGAGCATGGGCAGGGTCGCATCCGTTCAATCGGCTTAGGTTACCAGTTCGATCAGCCTGACGGCATGTTGCGACAGCCTGTGTCGCCGGCGCGCGGAACTGGCCGAATAGCGCTGCATCTGACACCTGCCAGAGCACTTAACCGTGTTCGCACGACTGGCGCCAATGCCATTTGACGGCTAAAGCTAAAGGTAGGCTTGGTAAAAAAATAGCTAACCAGGCCATTCACTTAGCCGCGACACCTAATCTCCGGATTCATCGTCGAGCCCTAGGCGTCGTCCCCTATTGTTGCCCTCTTTGGGGCGACCCGCGTCAGGGAGATGCGCGATGCTAACCCTGCTCAACCTGCTATCCGCCATTGCCCTGCTGATCTGGGGCACCCATATCGTCCGCACCGGCATTCTGCGCGTGTACGGTTCACACCTGCGCAAGGTGCTCAGTAACAACATCAGCAAGCGACCCATGGCGTTTGCCGCCGGCATCGGCGTAACCGCATTGGTGCAGAGCAGCAACGCCACCGCGCTGTTGGTCACCTCCTTCGTTGCTCAAGGCCTGATGGCGCTGACGCCGGCACTGGCGATCATGCTTGGTGCGGATGTCGGCACCGCATTGATGGCGCGGGTGCTGACCTTTGATCTGAGTTGGCTGAGCCCGCTGCTGATCTTTCTCGGGGTGATTTTCTTTCTTTCGCGCAAACAGACCCGTGCCGGCCAGCTCGGTCGCGTTGGTATTGGCTTGGGCTTGATGCTGCTAGCGCTGGAGCTGATCGTCGCGGCCGCCACGCCGATCACTCAGGAACAAGGCATCCGCGTGCTGTTCGCCTCGCTGACTGGCGACCTGATGCTGGATGCCCTGGTGGGTGCACTGTTTGCCCTGATCTCCTATTCCAGCCTGGCAGCCGTGCTGCTCACGGCCATGCTCACCGGTGCCGGGCTGATCAGCCTGCCAGTGGCCATCGGCCTGGTGATCGGCGCAAACATCGGCAGCGGCATCCTGGCCTTCCTCACCAGCAGCCTGCAAACCCCAGCGGGGCGGCGCGTGGCCCTCGGCAGCCTGCTGTACAAGCTGATTGGCCTGTTACTGGTGATGCCCTTTCTCACCCCGCTGGCCAATTGGCTGGACAGCCTGAACTGGCGCCCCGAAGAACTGGTCATCGGCTTTCACGTGCTCTACAACAGCCTGCGTTGCCTGCTGATGCTGCCCACCGTCGGGTTGATGGCGCGCTTCTGTAACTGGCTGCTGCCGGATCGCGTCGAGGAAAACGGCGTGGCCCGCCCGCGCCACCTCGACCCCACGGCGCTGTCTACACCGAGCCTGGCGCTGGCCAATGCAGTGCGCGAAACCCTGCGCATCGGTGACCTGATCGAGACCATGCTCAGCCACCTGCTGGAAGTGCTGCAAGGTGGACAAATCGCCCTGAGCAAAGAGCTACGCCGCCTGGATGACGACGTCGATGCACTCTACAGCGCAGTGAAGCTCTATCTCGCTCAGGTGCAGCGCGAGGCGTTGAGCGAGCACGACAACCGCCGTTGGGCAGAGATCATTGAGCTGGCAGTCAACCTGGAACAGGCCGGTGACATTATCGAGCGCATGCTCGGCAAGGTGCAGGATCAGAAGACCGCCCAGCGCCACTCCTTCTCCGACAACGGCCTGGAGGAACTGGCCAGCCTACATCAACAGCTAACGGCCAACCTGCGCTTGGGGCTTTCGGTATTTCTTTCCGGCGATAAGGAAAGCGCCCGCCAGCTGCTGCGCGAGAAACGCCGCTTTCGCGCCCAGGAGCGCCGCTTGGCTCATGCACATGTCGGCCGTTTGCATCACCAAGTGGTGCAAAGCATCGAAACCAGCGGCCTGCACATGGAGCTGATCGCCGATATGAAGCGCCTCAACTCGCTGTTCTGCTCAAGTGCTTACGCGGTGCTGGAAAGTAGTGAGACAGGGGCGCTGCATAGTCAGGACGCGGCGGATAATTAGTCTGCGGGACTAGAGGAGAACTTGGAGGGAATTACGCCTAAAACAGATGGGGCCGCTGCTGCGGCCCCATCGTCGATCACTTCTCGGCAGCTATACGCTGGCGGATATGTTTAGCGCGGTCAGCCGAACCTGGGTGGGAGTCGAACATGCTGCTTTCGCCGCCGCCCTGCTGGGCAAGCTTGTCGAAGGCGCTGGCCAGACCTTGCAGCGGAATGTTGCGCTTCTTCAGCAAATCAAAGGAGAAGTCGTCGGCAGCACTTTCCTGAGATTGAGAGAACTGCGCATTGATCAGCGCCTCACCCAAATCACCCAGCTGCGAGCTGGACAGTGCCACGGCAGCGCTGTTGCCCGAGGAAGCAATCGCGCCACGGGCTACCGAAGTGGCGTACGCCGCCTGCATGGCTTTCTTGGTGTGGCCGAGGGCAACATGGCCCATCTCGTGGCCCAGCACGCCTTCCACTTCGTTGTCAGTCATCAGGTCCATCAGGCCGCTGTACACGCGCACGCAACCGTTGGCCATGGCCCAGGCGTTAACGTCGTCGGTCAGGTAAACCTTGTAGGTGACCGGCGTACCGTTGACCTGGCTGCCGAGGTTGCTGGCGATGGTTTCCAGGCGTTTGCTGTACTTGTTACCGGCCGGCGCGATGGGCGACTGGGCGTCCATCTGCACGCAGGCTTCGTCGGCCATGGTTTTCACTTCTGCATCGCTGAGCGTGGCGGCCTGCATAGCTTGCAAGCCAGTGCTGAGCATGGCGTCAGGGCTCATGTTCTGGCAGCCGGACAGCAGGGTGGCAAATGCGAGGGCGGAAAGAGAGAAATGCAATTTCATGATCATCATCCTTGAGGAGTGAGGCAATGGAGGGCCGAGAGGCGGCGCGGTATTGTCGGTGATATATACCGCGTAAAGCGAGACGCCGATCATATTCCGCGACCTGACGGATGCGACCAACACACCGCACCGCCTGCTCAACGCTCAGGTTGCAGCGTCGGCAACCGCGCATCAGGCCTGGTGCTTTGCGGCGACGCTTGACTTCGATCAATACGCTGTCAGTGGCTGACGTTAAAGTGCCACCACTATGGCAAAACCTGAAACTATCCCGCAGATCATCTGTGCCGACCCGGCGCTAGGCCACTTACTGAGCCAATGGCTGGCCAGCCAGGCGATAGCCGGGGAAGTCGTTTGTAGCCCTGCAATTTGTTACCACGCGCCCCTCTGTGGCTGCCTCAAACCAGTATGGCTGGAGCCTCAAGGACTAGTGCGGCACGCCTTACTCGATGCGGTCGCCACGCTGGAGCGTACCCGCCACGCCTTTAAATCCCGTGAGCTGGCAGACCTACGCATGCGCCTGGAGCAGCTGCTCAAGGATTTGTCAGCCTATGAGCAATAGCGTAAAAATATCGCCCCAGTAGGTTCCGCCACAGCGGGAACCGGCTTTGCCGGGCAGGACTCAGGGCCTGCAAGACGAAGCGCCAGCACAGCGTGTTCACTCAGAACACGCTGTGCTGGCGCTTTTTTTATGCCCGCGAAAATAACAGGAAGTTTAAATGGGGCCGATTACCGCACTCGACGAACTCATGCAGCGCATTGGCCTTAACCATGAGGAGGTAGACGAACGTTGCCGCCTACTCGACTGGCAAGAAGCGGACGCCGCACGTCTGAACGCCACCGCCGGCGCCATGGATGGCGTCCAGCAAGCCTTCACCGAACGCCTCTATCAACACCTGGAAGGCTTTAACGGGCCGGCCAGCCTCATTAGCAACACCAACACCCTACAGCGTCTCAAACGCAGCCAACTTGAGTACTACCAACGCCTGTGGCATGGCCCATATGACGGCGATTACGTGGCCAGTCGTCTGCGCATCGGCCTGGTTCATCAACTGGCTGGAATTGAGCTCAAGTGGTATCTGGCCGGCTACCGGCTGTATCTCGACGAAATTCTCGCCAAGCTGTTTGACGCACACCCGAATCAGGCGCTGTTCGCCAGCCTGCTCAAGGTCGTGTTCTTCGACATGACCCTGGCCATCGACACCTACACCGCCGCGCAACGCAAAGCCCTGGAAGAGAGCGAGGCGCGGTTTGCCAGAGCCTTGCGCGGAGCCAACGATGGCATCTGGGACTGGCATCTGGAACACGACCACCTGTACGTCTCGGCGCGTTGGGCCGGCATGCTCGACCTCGACCGCGACAGCCTGGGCGAAGGTAGCGCCAGTTGGTTCAACCGCGTGCATCCTGACGATCTGCCAGGGCTGCGCCAGGCGATTGAAGCCCATCTAAGCGGCGCCAGTGCATTGCTACACCACGAATACCGCATCCGACGTAACAGCGGCGACTACCTCTGGGTGCTGGTACGTGGCGTGTTGCAAACCGATGTCGACGGGCAGCAGCGCATCGCCGGCTCGCAAAGTGACGTCAGCGTGCGCAAAGCCGTTGAACAACAGCTACGGCATGCCGCCCGCCATGACCCACTGACCGGCCTGGGCAACCGCATGCGCCTGGATGAAGTGTTACGGCAAACCCTGCAGCAACTGGGTAAAAACGGCGCACGGGAAGCAGCGCTGCTGTTTATCGACCTAGACCGTTTCAAGCTAATCAACGACACCTTTGGCCACGCCTGCGGTGATCAGGTGTTGATCGAAATAAGCCGCCGCCTGAGCCACTGCCTGCGCCCTGGCGACTACCTGTGTCGTATTGGTGGCGACGAATTTGTCGTTCTGCTGACGGACCTGGCCTGCGCCGACGACGCCGAACAGGTCGCGCAACGCATGCTCGAAGGCCTGCACCTGCCACTGCACCTGGATGGCCAGGTGTTAGTGGTCAGCGCCAGCATTGGCATCACCGCTCTGCGTGCCAGTGATGCCTCCGAGGATGCCCTGCAGGCCGCCGACCTTGCGCTGTATCAAGCCAAACAGGCCGGCAAGGCCCAATTCGCGCGCTTCAGCGCCAACCTGCAAGCCAGCACACGCCACCAACTAGAGCTGGAAAACGCCCTCGCCCAGGCACTTGGGCGCGACGAGTTTGTTCTGCATTACCAGCCAATCCATCGCATCGAGACGAGCAGCACATGCATAGTCGGCGTCGAAGCACTGCTGCGCTGGCAGCGCGGCACAACCCTGATCGGGCCGTTGGAATTTATTAACTCACTGGAGGACTCCGGCGATATTCTCGCCGTGGGTGACTGGGTGTTGCGCCAAGCCTGCCGCCAAGTTCGCGCCTGGCAGCAAACCGGGCACAGCCACCTGTATTGCGCCGTAAACCTGGCCAGTCGCCAGTTACGCCAGGGCGATTTTGTCAGCCGGCTAACAAACATCCTTGACGAAACAGGCCTGGCACCCTCCAGCCTGGTCCTGGAAATCACCGAAAGCCAACTGCTGGAAGACACCACCACAACCCTGATCACCCTACGCGCCCTGGCCAGCCTGGGTGTGCGCCTGGCGCTGGATGATTTCGGCACCGGTTATTCGTCCCTCGGCCACCTCAAGCGCCTGCCCTTGCACATCCTCAAGGTCGATAAGAGTTTTATCGCCGGCATCCCGCAGGATGCCGAACTACAAACCACCAGCCGCGCCATCATCGGCCTGGACCATAGCCTCGGCCTGGAGGTCGTGGCCGAAGGCGTAGAACACGCCGAACACCTGGATTTCCTGCGCAGCCAAGGCTGCCAATTAGCCCAAGGCTATTGGCTCAACCGGCCTTGTGCGGCTGATGAGCTGCAACGGCTATTGCATGACGCTGACATAAGCGAATCGGTGAGTGCGTTACCCTCTCTGGCACGCAGCCGGCCACCCTGCGAAAGCCGATGAAACAGTCAAAATCTGTTCATCTGCCAGCATGAAATCGACGTATCTGCTATGAAGAGCGATACACGGCCTAGACCAACAAAAGCCAATAAATACTTGTAGAACAACTACTTATATTTATGCGGGGGAAAGTGCGCGTGCGCCATGCCACTCGGGCAATTTGATGTACGGGCCGCGCAATAAACTGCGCAGCCCGCATTAACGGCTTAGGCCTCGCGGGCACGACGGCGGCGCTGCAGCCAGACCACCAGGCCGAACAGCAGGAAGCCGGGAATCCACATCAGCTCTTTGGTCATCCGCTGGGTGGGCGCGCGGACCTTGAGGATTTGCTGATCAAATTCCAGGCCCGCTTCAGCGGCGGGGCTGCCAAAGGTCACGCTGTCGACCAGCACCTTGTCGCCGTCCTCGTAGGTCAGCAAGCCAAGCTTCTGCAGGCGCTCGTCGCCGCTAGCCCCTTCCGGCACGGGCAGCAGCAGGCTGAACTCGCGCGCATCACCGACCGCATCTTCACCCTTGATGCGCAAGCGCAACTGGCTACCGGCCTCAACATCGCCCAAGGCTTGTGCAAGCTGCGCCGGTGGGATGTCGCGGTAGGGGTCATGCGCCATGTCCATCCAAAACCCTGGGCGGAACAAGGTGAAGGCAACCAACAACAGGATGACGTTCTCGTACCATCGGCTGCGTACCAGGAAGAAGCCCTGACTGCCGGCGGCGAAGATCAGCATGGCCACGGTGGCGATGACGAAGATCAGCACGCCATGCCAGAAGTCCACGTCGATCAACAACAGATCCGTGTTGAAGATAAACAGGAACGGCAAGATCGCCGTGCGCAGGCTGTAGTAGAACGCGGCGATGCCGGTCTTGATCGGGTCGCCCTTGGACACCGCCGCTGCGGCGAACGAAGCCAGCCCCACCGGCGGCGTGACGTCAGCCATGATGCCGAAGTAAAAGACGAACAAATGCACGGCAATCAGCGGCACGATCAAGCCGTTCTGCTGGCCGAGGGTGACGATCACCGGCACCAGCAGGCTGGACACCACGATGTAGTTCGCGGTGGTCGGCAAGCCCATGCCGAGTACCAGGCTGAAGATCGCCGTGAGCACCAGCATCAGTAGCAGGTTGCCCATCGACAACAGCTCGACCAAGTCGGCCAATACCAAGCCAACCCCGGTTTGCGACACCGCACCGACAATCACCCCGGCGGCTGCCGTGGCAATGCCAATGCCGATCATGTTGCGCGCACCGGCAATCAGGCCTTCACGCAGGTCGATCACGCCATCCATAAACGAGCCGTGGGCATGCGTGCCATCGGTACGCAGCCAGGTCAGCAGCGGGCGCTGCGTGAGTAGGATGATCACCAGCATCACGCTACCCCAGAAGGCCGACAGACCAGGGGACAAGCGCTCGATCATCAGGCACCAGACCAGCACCACCACCGGCAGCAAGAAATGCAACCCAGACAGCAGCACGGCGCGGGTTTGCGGCAGTTTATCGAGCGGCGCGTCCGGGTCTTCGGCGGGCAATACCGGCACGCTGGCAGCAATTTTCAGCAGACCAAGATAAACCAGTGCCAGCAGGGCACCGATGCCCGGCAAAGCGTAATCACCCAACGCCGGCTTGAGCCAACCGAGGCCGTAATACACCGCCAGCGACAGCCCGCTGATCAAAGCGGCACCGAAGGCAAAACCGGTCAGGCGACGCAACCAAGGCTTGGGCTGATGACCACCGACCGGCTGCAGGCCAAGCTTGAGCGACTCCAGATGCACGAT
This sequence comes from Pseudomonas sp., assembly GCF_046581935.1. Classification (GTDB taxonomy): domain Bacteria; phylum Pseudomonadota; class Gammaproteobacteria; order Pseudomonadales; family Pseudomonadaceae; genus Aquipseudomonas. The sequence goes on along the minus strand of NZ_JAYGFK010000004.1, from coordinate 77,810 downwards.
ATACAGCAGGGCGATGTAGGAAATCGCCGCAGGCAGAAAAGCATGCTTGATGATCTCGACATAGGGCATACCGATGTACTCGACCATCAGAAAGGCCGCCGCGCCCATCACCGGCGGCATGATCTGACCGTTGACTGAAGAAGCCACTTCCACTGCGCCAGCCTTCTCGGCCGAGAAGCCTGTGCGCTTCATCATCGGGATGGTGAAGGTGCCGGTGGTGACCACGTTGGCAATCGACGAGCCGGAAATCAGCCCGGTCAGGCCGGACGCCACCACGGCTGCCTTGGCCGGGCCGCCGCGATAGTGACCAAGCAAGCTGAAGGCCAGCTGAATAAAGTAATGACCGGCACCGGCGCGCTCGAGCAAGGCGCCGAATAGCACGAAGAGGAACACGAAGCTGGTGGACACGCCAAGGGCAATGCCGAACACCCCTTCGGTGGTGATCCACTGGTGGTTGGCCAGCGCATTGAAGCTAACCCCACGGTGCGCCAACAATCCGGGCATATAAGGCCCGGCCAGGCTGTAGATAAGGAAAACCAGCGCAATAATCGCCAATGGCGGGCCGAGCACCCGGCGCGTGGCTTCCAGTAACAGCGGGATGCCAATACAGGCGGTGAGCATGTCCGCAGTGGTCAGGCTACCGGGGCGCAAGGCTAACTGCTGGTAGAAAATAAACAGGTAGGCGGCGCTGGCAGCAGCGACCAGACCCAAGGCGATATCCAACAGCGGCACTCGGTCGCGCGGCGACTTCTTGAACGCCGGGTAGGCGAGGAAGGCCAGCAGCAAGGCAAACGCCAGGTGGATAGAACGGGTTTCGGTGTCGTTGAATACACCGATGCCAAAGACGAACGGCAGTGGCGAGGCGATCCACAATTGAAACAGCGACCAGAGCAGAGCCAGGCCGGTGATGACCTGGGCCATGGCCCCCAATGGGGTACGCGCACCGACATCCTGGGCGATCAGTTCTTCGGTGGACAGTTGCTTGTCATGCATGGGTCGAACCTGCATTCGAGAGTACGGAAAACGGCAAAACCCGCAGCCTTGCAGCAGCGGGTTTGCTTATCTAGAGACACTAGCCTGTTTCCAGGCGTTGAGCCGTCTTAAACCTGTTTACGATCCCGCGCTAGACGCTGTTGCTAACTCAACAGCGCTTGCACACAACAGATCGGAATCAGGTTTACAGCCAACCACGCTCTTTGTAATAACGCACCGCACCTTCGTGCAGTGGAGCGCTCAGGCCAACTTTGATCATGTCGGCTTCTTTCAGGTCGGCAAATGCAGGGTGCAGACGCTTGAAGCGATCAAGGTTGTCGAATACCGACTTAACCAGTTGGTAAACCACTTCTGGACTGACCTTGGCCGAGGTGGAGAGCACAGCCTTGCCGCCGATCGACGGGGTTGGCGCGTCGTTACCTTTGTACATGCCACCCGGGATTTCAGCCTTGGTGTAGTAGCTCTTCTCAGCCAGCAGCTTGTCGATGTCTGCGCCGGTCACAGGCACCAGTACGGCGTCAGTGGTGGTGGTCGCTTCCTGAATCGCGCCATTTGGGTGGCCAACGAAGTAGGTCATCGCATCGATATTGTTGTCGCCCAACGCCGAGGCTTGCTCAGCTGGCTTCAACTCAGCGGCCAGGGAGAACGCAGAGTGATCCCAGCCTTTGACCTTCATGATCTCTTCCAGGGTGTCACGCTGACCGGAACCTGGGTTGCCGATGTTGACGCGCTTGCCTTTGAGGTCATCGAAGCTGGCGATATTGGCGTCACGGCGGGCGAGGATAGTGAACACTTCGCTCTGCAGCGAGAACACCGCGCGCAGGTCATCCATCGCGCCTTCTTTCTCGAACGGTGCAACGCCTTTCATCGCTTTGTACTGGTGATCCGACTGCATGATGCCGAAGTTGAATTCGCCACTGCGGATACCGTTGACGTTGGCCACACCACCGCCACTGGCTGGGGCGTTGCACTTGATGCCGTGCTCAGCAGCACCGCGATTGAGGAAACGGCAGATGGACTGACCGGCCACGTAATAAACACCGGTTTGACCACCGGTACCAATGGTCACGAATTGCTCTTCGGCCTGTACGGCGCTGCTCAGGGTAATACCTGCAAGTGCAGCCGACAGAACCCATGCCAGGGATTTACCTTTCATGGGAGTTCTCCTTTTCTGTTTATTTTTTGAACCGACCGCACCTTTTGAGTGCGTTCGGAAGAACCAGAGTCTAACCGCTCCGCCGCAGGTTGCACGATGTAATAGCCACAAACGCTGGTAACCAAGTGTTTATTGGCCAACACCTGCGGGCTCTGATGCGGTTTATCGCGTGCTACGTTTGCCGAAGCAGGGCCCTCGGTTAGGCGCAGAACACAGGTAATGGTTGCTCCCAGGCCCAGTCAGCGCGCTATGCTCTGCGCCCAATTACTCACCCTGGGGTATGCCGAGATGAGCCAAGCAGAACAGAACCTGCGCATCGACTACATCGAATTTGCCGCCGTCGACCTGCCGCAACTCAAGCAGTTCTACCAGCAGGTGTTCGCCTGGACATTTACCGACTACGGCCCGCACTACAGCAGCTTTACCGATGGACGCATGACGGGTGGTTTCACCACAGAGGCGACCGTCAGTGACGGTGCGCTGGTGGTGATTTATGCCAGCGACCTGGAGAGCGTGTGCGACCAGGTGGCCGCTGCCGGTGGGCAAATTACCCAGGCCATTTTCAGCTTCCCCGGTGGGCGACGCTTCGAGTTTCGCGATCCCAGCGGTAATCGCCTGGCCGTCTGGTCGCAATAATCGAGTTCACTTCATGCTTGCGCTGAAACAACTGACCCTCAACCTCATTGCCTTGGTGCAACGCCATCCGGGCATCGTCGCCGTCTTCGGCTTCTTTTCCGGGCTAGCGAGCTTTCTGCTGGTCAAGCGCCAGGCTGAACTGGCGCAGGTGCTGGCCCTGGTAATGCTGGTTAGTTGGTTGTGGCTGATTCTGGAAAACGTCCTGCGTGAGCGCATCGCACAACGCTTCGGCTTCGAGCTACCGCCGCCGCTGTTGCGCTATGCCACGCAGATGATCCACCAGGAAAGCCTGTTCTTCGTTCTGCCGTTTTTCTTCATTACCACCACCTGGAACAGCGGGCAGCTGTTGTTTAGCGGCCTGCTGGCTGCTGCGGCATTGGTGTCGATCACCGACCCGCTGTACTACAAGTGGCTGGCGCCCAAACGCTGGCTGTTTCTTGCGTATCACACCCTGACCCTGTTCGCCGTGCTGCTCACGGCGCTGCCGATCATCTTCAAGCTGACCACGCCGCAAAGTTATCAGTTGGCACTGGCGGCAGCGGTCGTGCTGTCGTTTCCCTCACTGTTTTCGCTCATCACCGTACGGCGCTGGTGGCGTGGCTTACTGCTGATTGGCCTGAGCCTGGCCTTGGGTGGTGTGGGTTGGCTGGCACGTATCTGGGTGCCGCCCGCCACACTGTGGCTGACCGAGGTAGCGGTGACGGAGCAATTCGATGACCAGAATCGCGCCCCCGGCGAGAGCGTCAAACAGTTGAGCGTGGCGCAACTGCGCAGCCAGGGCCTGTTCGCCTACACCGCGATCAGTGCGCCGCGCGGGCTTAACGAGCGGATTTATCATGTCTGGCGGCGCGATGGCGGTGAAGTCGAGCGCATCGCTCTGGACATCCACGGCGGGCGCAAAGAAGGCTATCGCGCCTGGACCCACAAACAGAACTTCCCGGCCGACGCCGTGGGCAACTGGCAGGTGCAGGTACTGACCGAGGCCGGGCAGATGATCGGTGTACTGCGCTTTAAGGTCACTGAATAGCCGGCAGCGGCGCTTAGCCGAAGAACCCGCGTCGTAGCCCGGATGCAATCCGGGGAACATTGGTGCAGCTGAAAGCACTCCCGGATTGCATCCAGGCTACGGGCATTCTGGTTTTAACCAAAGAACCAGTAGCACACCGATATGGCTGCCACCACGCCGGCGAATTCGGCCAACAGCGCACAACCCACGGCATGCCGCACGCGCTGAATGCCGACTGCACCGAAGTACACGGCCAGTACATAAAAAGTGGTTTCCGTGCTGCCCTGCACGGTGGCGGCGATCAGCGCGGGGAAACTGTCGACGCCCTGGGTCTGCATGGTTTCGATCAGCATGGCGCGCGCCGCACTGCCGGAGAAGGGTTTGACCATCGCCGTGGGCAGCGCTTCAACAAAACGCGTATCCCAGCCGATTGACTCGACCAGCCAACGAATACCGTCGAGGCCAAACTCCAGCGCGCCAGAGGCACGCAGCACGCCAATCGCACAGAGCATGGCCACCAGATAAGGCAGCAGACTCTTGGCCACGTCGAAGCCTTCCTTCGCGCCTTCGATGAACGCCTCGTACACCGGCACTTTCTTCCACGCACCCATCAGCAGAAACAGCAGGATGATGCCGAACAGCGTGAGGTTGCCTGCCAGCGCTGACAGCGCCGCCAGCGCCGTGGCCGACATCCCGGCCAGCAGCGTCATAAACCCACCCAGCGCCAACGCGCCGGGTACCAGATACGCCAGCACCACCGGGTCCCACAGGCGCAGGCGCTGCATCAGCGCCACCGACAGCAAGCCCACTAGGGTCGAAGCACTGGTGGCCAGCAGGATTGGCAGAAATACCAGCGTCGGGTCGGGCGCGCCTTGCTGGGCGCGGTACATAAAAATGGTCACCGGCAGTAGGGTCAGCGATGACGCATTGAGCACCAGAAACAGAATTTGCGCGTTACTCGCCGTGGTGCTGCTGGGGTTGAGCGTCTGCAGGGCACGCATAGCCTTCAGGCCAATTGGCGTGGCAGCGTTGTCCAGGCCCAAGCCATTGGCAGCAAAGTTCATGGTGATCAGGCCGAGGGCCGGGTGGCCACGCGGCACTTCGGGCATCAGTCGCGCAAATAATGGGCCGAGCAGGCGGGCCAGGGCATCCACCAAACCGGCCTTCTCGGCAATGCGCAGCAAGCCGAGCCAGAGCGTCAGGGTGCCGAACAGTAGCACCATGACTTCGACCGACAGCTTGGCCATGGCGAACAGGCTTTCAACCATGGCGGCGAACACCGCCGGGTCATCACCAAGCAACCAGCGCGACAGACCGGCAACCGCTGCCACCACGAAAAACCCCAGCCACAAGCCGTTGAGCATGCTGTCACTCCCCCTAATCAATGGGCGCGATGATAGCGCGGCTTAATAACGCTGGGGCGGGGGGTTAGCAAGATAGGCTCACTTGAACGGCGAGCCCGCAAGCACTAGTACCAGTTGGGATCGCTTTTCAGCTGCTCTTCGAGCAGTTTGCGAGTGCCTTCGTCAGGGTCGCCGAGCCAGCGCAGAGTGGCATGCTGACTGGGTGCTTTGTCCGTCGGCAGGCCATCCGGTAACTGCACGTAGAGGGCATAAGCGTCCTCCTTGTCCCAGCTGAAGGCGACGTAGAGGCGCTGATTGAAACAGTTCTGCTCCTCGCAAAGCTGGCCGACCAGGTATTTGTCGCCGTCGTCATCCAGGCCTTGCATCTGGCTGGCAATGCCGTTGAGGTTGATTACCCACTCTGGCAGACGGCTTTCGTCTTCCACCAATTCCTGCCAGCTGTGCTGGTAGGCCGGGTCACTGGACAGCAGTTCATTGAGGCGGAATTGGCCATCGGTATCCGCAGCCAAAGCCGTTGCACTAGCGCCCAGTAACAGGGCGGCAAGCAGCGTCTTAATGGTCATGGTCGCTCCTTTAGCAGGTCGCTGAGAGAAGATAATCGCGGCAGGCAAACCAAGGAAAAACGGCCTAAAAGCATAATTTACTGAGGTAAATGAGCATTTTTAGGCCGTTCTATCGCTGTATTGCCAAAGCAGGTGGTGGTTAACCACCGGCTATCCACGCGGGCGACGGCCCATGATGAAGGACACAACAAACATCACCAGGAACACCACGAAAAGAATCTTCGCAATACCCGTTGCCGTGCCAGCGATACCACCAAAGCCCAAGACTGCAGCGATGATAGCGATGATCAAAAAGGTAATGGCCCAACTCAACATAACGACTCTCCTTATCTACTCAGGGTGCGCGTTGGCGCGATAAAACCTGGTGCGGCCGAGGCCGCACCAGGCAAGGCTTATTGCATGGACTGCTTCAGGCTGCGCATGCGGTCATGGTTGGCACGCACTTTCGGCATTTCTACCGCGAGCAGGGCCTGCACACTCGGCTCGGACGCGTCCAGAGCATCCTCAAAGGCATGCAGGATGCGGTCTTCGGCCTCTTCCAGCTGCGCCACATAGGTCGCTTCGGTGTCGCTGGCGAGGTTGGCCTTGGTGTCGGCATAGACCTGGCGCAACTTACCGACGAAGGTGCCACCGCTTGCAGGGATTTCCTGATTAGCCGCCACTTTCACCGACAGCGCACGGATCAACTCCGTCTTGCTCTGCGACATGTCGCGGAACAGCACCTGCAAGCGCACATCCTTCACTTCATCGTGGGCGTGCTGGTAGAAACGTTGGCCATCACGGGTGATTTCGATCAGTTCGTTTAGTTGCTTGGTGGTGTCAGTCATGGTGGTTCTCCTTGGTTGTAGCGGCTGCTAAGGCAGCCTCAGAACCTGCCTACAATCGGCGGCGAGTCGTCCCTACTGCGTTAAACACGGGCGCTCGCTCGGCAGATCGTCGGAAGGCTCCCGACAACAGGCAGCGACCGGCATGGCCGCCGCCCGGATGAATTAACTGGCGACGCGTAGGGCGTCCGCATCGACACCGCGCACACCACGGATATTGCGTGCGGTTTCAACGGCCAATTGCTTCTCGGCGTTGCTCAAAACGCTACCGCTGAGAGTGACCATGCCCTTCTGGGTGTCGACTGAAATATTCAGGCCGTCGATGTTACGGCTGTAGATGAAGCTGGATTTCACCTTGCTGGTGATCCACGCATCACTGATTGCCGCACCGGCCTTGTCGGCAGCGTTCTGCGCCTTGGCGGCCGTGCTATCGACAGCGCTGACGCTGATCAGGTTGCTCACCTCACGCACGCCTTCGGTATTGGCGGCCAGGCGACCGGCTAGCTCTTTGGCCTCGGCGCTCTGTGCGCTACCGGTCAGGCTGACCTTGCCATTTTCGGCGCTAACCTTGATGTCCAAGCCTTCGGTATTGCTGTTCCACAACAACTTGGATTTCACCGTGGCCACGAGGCTGGCATCGTCAAAGCGCTGCGACAGGCTTGGCTCGCTGCTGGCTTTTGGCTGAAAACCAGGGTCGAGGGTAAGCTGGTTGTCGACCTCTTTAACACCCTCAATACCCAGGGCGATCTGTTCCGCCAAATCGCGGTCGACATCGGTTTCCACCTTACCGGTCAGCTTGGCTTTACCGTTCTCTACATCCACATCAATGGTGAACGGATTGAGATGACGGTTAAGCGCAAATGCAGTCCAGATCGAGCCCTCTTGGCGCGCCTCGCTCAATGCACTGCTGGTAGCGCCTTCAGCCGCATAAGCTGAGAAAGGAGCCAGGCCGATTAAGCCGGCGGTCGCGATAGCCAGGGTCAGCGTTTTAAATTTATGCATGGCAGTTCCTCCAATGGATAACGATCAGGTAGCCGTTTGTCGCCACCGATACAGGTATATCGCAAGTGCCATGCCAGCTTTTTAAACTATTAAAAATCTATAATTATCAAAGACTTAAAACAATTACCCAAACACCGCACACATGCAGCTTGCATGATCACGGCAGAACCACCGTGCAACTTGCACGACAGACTGCGGACTAACGATCTGCGCGACTGATCGCGGAACTGCTCAAGGAGATGAACATGTACGCAAGCACAGAGGAAAACAGCCTGGGACGTATTTTGCTGGTTGATGACGAGCCCGCGATTCTGCGCACCTTCCGTTATTGCCTAGAGGATCAGGGCTACCAGGTCAGTACTGCCAATAGCGCGGCCCAGGCCGATGCCCTGTTGCTGCGCCAGGTCTTCGACCTGTGCTTTCTCGACTTGCGCCTAGGTGCTGATGATGGCCTGGATGTGTTGGCACAAATGCGCCTGCAAGCCCCCTGGATGCGCGTGGTGATCGTCACTGCACACTCGGCGGTGGATACCGCCGTGGATGCCATCCAGGCTGGCGCGGCGGATTATCTGGTCAAGCCGTGCAGCCCCGAGCAGCTGCGCCTGGCCGCGGCCAAGCAGCTTGAGGCGCGGCAAATGGCCGAGCGCCTGGAGCGCCTAGAAGGTTATGTGCGCAAACCCGGCGACGGCCTCGATTCGCAAAGCCCGGCGCTGATGGCGGTGCTACAAACCGCCAAACAGGTGGCCGATACCGACGCCAACATCCTCATTCTCGGTGAGTCGGGTACCGGCAAGGGCGAACTGGCGCAGGCTATTCACCGCTGGAGCAAGCGCGCGAAGAAATCCTGCATAACCATTAACTGCCCATCGTTGAGCGCCGAGCTGATGGAAAGCGAGCTGTTCGGCCACAACCGTGGGGCCTTTACCGGTGCCAGCGAAAGCACCTTGGGGCGAGTTAACCAAGCCGATGGCGGCAGCCTGTTTCTCGATGAAATTGGCGATTTCCCACTGGCCCTGCAGCCCAAACTGCTGCGTTTTATTCAGGATAAACAGTACGAGCGCATCGGCGATCCGGTGACCCGTCAGGCCGATGTGCGCATTCTCGCCGCGACCAACCTGGACCTCGACGAGATGGTTCAACAAGGCCGCTTCCGCGAAGACCTGCTGTATCGCCTCAACGTCATCACCCTGACCCTGCCGCCGCTACGCGAGCGCCGCGAGGACATCCTCGATCTGGCCGAGCGCTTTCTCGCGCGCTTCGTCGTCGAATACGCCCGCCCGGCGCGGCAGTTCAGCGAAGAGGCGCGTGAAGCGCTACTCGGCTACGCCTGGCCAGGCAATATCCGCGAGCTGCGCAACGTGATCGAACGGGCGAGCATCATCTGCGGCGAAGAACTGGTGCAGGTCAGCCATCTAGGGCTCTCCGCGCAGGTCACGCCTAGCGCACCGCAGGTCGGCGACCAGCTGAGTTTGGAAGCTTTGGAGAAAGCCCATATCAGCGCCGTAATGGCCAATAGCGAGAGCCTCGACCAAGCCGCGAAAACCCTCGGCATCGATGCCTCCACGCTGTACCGCAAGCGCAAGCAGCTCAGCCTGTGAAGCTACGTAGCCGGCTGTTCCTCAGCAGCAGTGCGTTACTCACCGTGGCCCTGGTCGGGCTGTTACTGGGAATTTTCAGCGTGTTGCAGCTGACCCAGGTACAGAGCCAGGCCATGACCCGCAACCTGCAGATCATCGATGCCAGCCTCGGCCTGCGCCAGGAGCTGGGCAAGCAGGTGATTCTGTTGCTCGCCGAAGACCTCGACCGCGAGGCCCTAAAAGCCTCTGATCAGCAGTTCAAAGTCTGGCTGCAGCGCGCCGCCGAAAGTGCCACAGATAGCAGTGACCGCCAGGCGATTACCGAGGTCGAGCGCGCCTACAGCACGTTCGACGACCTGCTGGCCAAACCGCTGACAATACGCCGTGAACTGCTCAGCAATGACAGCTTCGGTCACGCCATAGAAGCCCTGCGTGACCGCATCAACGCGGTGCAGGTACGTTACGTCAACGCGGTTGAGCAAGAAGAAACACGAGCCAGGGAACGCGCCTGGTTGATCGCCGGCCTACTCGGGCTGATTGGCCTGGCGGTGCTGGTGATAGGTTTTGTCACCGCGCACAGCATCGCGCAGCGCTTCGGTCGGCCGATTGAAGCGCTGGCAAGGGCTGCGGATCAGATCGGCCAAGGCGACTTTCAAGTCACCCTGCCGTTAACCCCGGTCGCGGAAATGTCCGCCCTGAGCCAACGCTTTGGCTTGATGGCCGAAGCCCTGCGCGAATTCAAAAACAGTGATGTAGAGGCGCTACAAGCCGAGCAGCAGCGTCTGCAGGCGGTACTCGACAGCATTGATCACGGCCTGCTGATCTTCGATTGCGCTGGGCGGGTCGAGCACATCAATCCGGTGGCGCAACGCCAGCTGGGCTGGGGCAACGAGCAACTGGGACAGACGCTGGCGGTAGCCTTGCAGCGTGCCGACCTGGATGAGCAACTGCAACGGGTATTGCAGGGCGAGAACCTGGACGAAACTCTGGACGACGTACAGGTGCAGATCGATGGTGAACAGCGCCTGCTGGCCTACAGTTTGTCCGGTGTTAGCCACAGCGAAGGTCGCGCCATGTGCGCGGTGATGGTGCTGCGTGATGTCACCGAACAGCGCGCCTTTGAGCGCGTGCGCAGCGAGTTTGTACTACGCGCCTCGCACGAGCTACGCACCCCGGTTACCGGCATGTTGATGGCGTTTTCTCTGCTGCAGGAGCGCCTGCAATTCGCAGCAGAGTCACGCGAAGGTGACTTACTGAATACCGTGGATGAGGAAATGCACCGCCTGCTGCGGCTGATCAACGACCTGCTGAATTTCTCGCGCTATCAAAATGGCCTACAAACCCTCGAGCTGTCCTCCTGCGCCTTAAAGCCCTTGCTAATGCAGACCCAGCAGCGCTTTAACGCACAAGCGCAAGAGCTGCAGATCAACCTCACCTGCGAGGTGCACAGCGAGCTGCCAGACGTGCAGATCGACCCGCTGCAAATCGAACGGGTGCTCGACAACCTGATCGGCAACGCCCTGCGCCATAGTCACCCCGGTGGGCAGGTGCGCTTACAGGCGCGCCAGCAGGACGACCGGGTGGTGCTGAGCGTGGCGGATAACGGCGAGGGAATCCCTTATCGCCAACAGGCGCGGATCTTCGAGCCCTTTGTACAGGTCAGCCGGAAAAAAGGCGGGGCAGGCCTCGGCCTGGCCCTGTGCAAGGAAATCGTCCAGCTGCATGGCGGGCAGATCAGCGTGCAATCACGCGCAGGTCAGGGTGCGCAGTTTTACGTCGCGTTACCGGTGTAAGCCATACAGCCAGCGTGATGCAGCTGGCTGTCCACAACAAACGTGGTTAGTCAGCAACGCCGCGAGCATGGGCTCAGGGCTGCTGCCCAGCCATTGCGGCCAACACCAACAATAGCGCCGCCGTTTCTGCATCCGGCTCACCGTCATAACGGGCCGGGCGGTACTTCATCTGGAAGGCGGCGATCACGTTGCGCGTGGCCTGGTCCAGTTCGCCATGTGTCGGCACGGCATAACCCTGCCGCGCTAACTGCTGCTGAAACCACTGCACACTCGGCAGACTGGCGCCGAATAGCACCTGCTGACGCGCCACCGCATCAGCATCGGGCCACGGCATTAGCCCTGCATCGGCAAGGCGCTTCCAGGGAAACAACGGGCCTGGATCGACCTTGCGCTGCGGGGCAATGTCGCTGTGCGCCAGGATGCTGCCCGGTGGTAAGTGGTGGCGCTGCATAATGTCTTTGAGCAACACGATCAGCGCATCGATTTGCGCCGGTGCAAACGGCTGCCAATAGCGGCCTTTCGGGGTGTCATAAAACCCTTGGTTGACCAGCTCGATGCCGATTGTCGAGGCATTGAGCCAGGTGCGCCCCTGCCACTGGCTATCGCCCGCGTGCCAAGCACGACGATTCTCATCGACCAAGCGGTAGATGGTCGGCGGTGCCTCGCCGATCAGGTAATGGCTACTTACGTCGGTCTCGGTGAGCAAATGCATCGAGCGCGCGAAGTCAGTCGAGGTGTAATGCAACACGATGTATTGCACGCGGCTGTTCTGGCCAGTGGCGGTGTGACTGTTATCAATGCGCAGACCATGGCTACAACCGGCCAACAACAGGAACAGCGTATTTAAGAAAAAAACTCTCATGGGGTGATATGCAACACGCTTTGCAGGTTATCCAGCAGCATGTCGACGCTGAGCATGATCAACAGCATGCCCATCAGTCGCTCCACTGCGGTCAACCCGCGAGGTCCGAGAAAACGCTGCAGCCACGAAGCCTGCAACAAAATGAATGCGGTCGCCGCCCAGGCCAGCAGCAAAGCCGCGTAGAGCTCCCAGAGCGGCCCTTCATGGGTATTACGCAGGGTCATCAACACTGCCAGGGCAGAGGGCCCAGCCACTGCGGGCGTTGCCAGTGGCACCAGCATCGGTTCGCCATCCGGCACATCACCCAGCACGCCTTGCGGGCCAGGGAAAATTAAGCGCATGGCGATCACGAACAGGATGATACCGCCAGCAATCGCCGTTGCCTCACGCGACAGCCCAAGAGAGCTAAGTACTTTGTCGCCAAACGTGAGGAACAGCAGTAACAATGCCAGGGCAAATAGCAGCTCGCGAGCCGCTACCCGCAAGCGCCGCTCGGCCGGTACATTTTTTAGCGCGGCAATAAAGATCGCGATATTGCCAAAAGGGTCGGTGACCAGAAAGATCAACGCGGCGATGCCGAAAATTTCCATAACTACTCCTAAACAGACCGGCAGAGTTTAGTGCTTATCAAGGTAGAAACGCCTTTGATCCGGCAGAACAAACACGCTGATCTATTGCTCTAACAGGCTACGACAGGGTTGCTAGACTAACGCCTGTACAAACTTTTTACTCTTGTACAGGCTCTGTCTTGATTTGGAGATCAGCACAATGCGCGCGCTTCTGTGGTTTAAGCAGGATTTACGTCTTGATGATCATCCGGCACTGCAAGCAGGGCTTGCCGCCGAGTGCCTGCTGCCGATCTATGTGCTGGACCCGGCGCAACTCCAACTTAATGAATTTGGCACGCGCCGCATGGGCGTACACCGTGCGCGCTTTCTTCTGGAAAGCCTGGTAGCGCTGGAAAGCGAACTGCACCAGCGCGGCTCTCACCTACTGGTAATCATCGGCACAGCCGAGCAGGCCATCGCGCAACTGGTGGCGCAGTTCGACCTTGACCAGGTGCTGACCCTGGAAGAAATCGCCCCTGATGAACGGGCACAGGTGAACCGGGTAGCTCAACAACTCGGCTCGATTGCTCTGCAACAATTTCCTGCCAACGACCTCCTGCACAGCGAAGAACTCCCCTTCACCCTTGATCAGTTACCACCGGTGTTTAGCCATTTCCGCAGCCTGGTCGAAGAACGTTTGCAGGTGTTCCAGCCGCGTCATGCACCGCAGCGCCTCCCCCTACTGCCCGATGGCGCGCTGGCACTGATGCAACCGCTGCCGACGCTATCCCAGCTTGGCCTGGGCGACCCGCTCAGCGTGCCATCTAGCGCCTTCCCCTTCTCCGGCGGCGAACCAGCAGCACTGGGCCGGCTGCGCGACTACCTGTGGAACACCCAAGGTGTGCGGCAATATAAAGACACCCGCAACGGCATGATCGGTAGCGAGTACTCTTCGAAGTTCTCGCCCTGGCTGGCCAATGGCAGCCTCTCCGCGCGCCGGGTAATTGCCGAGTTGCGCCGGCATGAGGCGCAGTACAAGCGCAATGATTCAACTCATTGGCTGTGGATCGAGATGCTTTGGCGCGATTTCTTCCGCTGGACGCTGCGGCGTCACGGTAGCGCGCCATTCAAGGCCGGCGGGCTGAAAGCCACCGAGCATGCGCCACAACAGCTGGATCAGCGCTTTCAAGACTGGTCACGCGGGCGCACAGGCATGCCATTGGTGGATGCCAATATGCGTGAACTCGCGGCAACTGGCTTTATGTCCAATCGCGGCCGCCAAGTGGTCGCCAGTTATCTGATCAATGACCTACAGCAGGACTGGCGCCACGGCGCGGCCTGGTTCGAGGAGCACCTGCTCGACTACGACCCCGCCAGCAACTGGGGCAACTGGGCGTACCTGGCTGGCGTAGGCAACGACCCACGGCAAAGTCGCGTATTCAATGCCCTGCGCCAAGCCCGCCAATATGACCCGGAAGCACACTACGTCAGCCTCTGGTTACCGGAGTTGCGTGATGTGCCACAGAGCCTGCGGCACACACCTTTTCTGCTCGCGAGTGGGCACTTACACAACCTGGGTTATCCGCAGCTGGATACGATTCCCGAAAGCTGGAAGCCCTACCTGCATGCGGTGGCCTGAGCCGGACGTCAGCCCAGCTCGACTCGGTTGCGGCCGCCGCTCTTGGCGCGATACAACGCCTGGTCGGCGCGCTCGAAGACCTTTTCACTGCTTTCGCCACTGGCAAACGCGGTCAGGCCAGCGGACAGGGTGATGGTCACCCGTTCGCCACGGAAGTGAAATGGGCACTCTGCGACGCCGTCGAGCAGTGTCTGCAACAGCTGCTGACCACCCTCTAGCGGCGTCGAAGGGATTAGCAGGACAAACTCCTCGCCACCAAAGCGCGCCATAAAGTCTGTTTTACGCAGGCGCTTGGCCAGTTCCCCGGCAATGATCTTCAGCACCTTGTCACCCGCCAGGTGCCCGTAGCTGTCGTTGATTCGCTTGAAGTGGTCAATGTCCAGCACCGCCAACACCAGCTCGCCGCCGTAGCGCTTCCAGCGCGCCATCTCCAACTCCAAGCGCTCACCCCAACCGGCGCGGTTCGCCAGCCCGGTAAGCGGATCAATCATCGCCTTCTGTCGCTGCTCTTCTAGGTGATCACGGAAACCCTGGGCCTCACGCTCCATATCGGCAACTTTCTCGGTCAGACTTTGCAGGCGCTGCGCCACCTCCTCCTCGCGGCCATCGCGGTGCTTCTGATGTTCGCTGACGGTGTTGAGCAAGCCATCCAGGCGTGCCTCCAGTGACTGCTTGAGGCTATGTAGATCGGCCGCATCTTGCACACTGGCCTGTAAACCAGTTACTTGTTCACGCAGTTCCTGGTTAAAAGTGCGCGCACTCTCCACCGATTCGCTGTATCCCTCATGGGCTTCTGCGAGGGTGCCAAGAAACGCCGCCAAACGCTCATTGAGCTGCGTCAGGTAGCTGGCAAACTCGCGCTGACCGCTGTCTGTAACGGCTAAAACCAGTACCGCCAGATCATCTAGCACAGCCACCAACTCATACCAGTTCAGCCCGCCCAATACCCGTTGGCGCAAGGCCTCGCCTTGCGGTTGATGGCGCGTAGGCAGCTCCAGTTCGTCAAGCAGGCTCATCAGGCTTTCGCCGATATGCGGGGCAACAGCGCTGTAACCGGGCTCAGGAATTTCCGGCAGAGCGTAGGCCGGGTCGCGCGATGCCAGCGCGGTGGAGACTGCATCAACTGGAGCGCTAACAGCAGGCGGCGCAGGCTCTGACGCCACACTATCTGCCGCTAGCGGCGTATCGAGCAACGCAGCAGCAACCGCTGCGGGGGCCGAGTTGCCGGGTTGCGACGGTAGGCTGGGAGCCGTCACGGTTTCGACTGTGGCTTCGGTTGTGGCTGCAGCTACAGCTGTGGCGGGCTGCTCGGTCACCGGCGCTAGCGGAACAGGAATAGGCGCTGCAGCCGGCTGATCGCCAACAGGCGCTGCAAGTTCGACTTCTTTGCTGCCAAACAGGCGTTGCAACAAACCAGGACGGGCTGTTGCGGCTTCGCCATCAAAGACTGCCAACGCCTGCTGCTGTAAACGGCTCAGCTCACCGAGCAGCGCAGGCAATTCACGGGGCTGGCTGGCACGTTCTTCTATGCGTTTAGCAAATTGCTTGAGTGCATTACGCACTTCACGGGGCGGCTCTAGGGCAAGCAGTTGAGTGGTCAGACTGGTGACCCCGGAAACGTTCTGGTCAATGCGGTCTTGTCGACGCTTTTCAGAATCCAGTACGGCCTTTTCCAGACGAGGAATCAGCGCAGCCAGGCCTACGTCGATATCGTCGCGGCGCAGGGTTTCCCGTAACTCTTGCATGCATTGGTCGACCGACTTGTCGCTACCCTCGGCGGCTAATGAGCTGCGCACCAACCCACGCCGCAGCAAATCCAGGCGGGCATCCCAGCGGCGCTCAAGCTGCTCTTGCTGCTCCAGGCTTTCCAGATACTTGCTTTTCCAGCGCTGGGCATCGTTGCTCATTATCACCGTCCACGTTCAATGGTCTGTTGCCGTTTTATCGCAGACCAACAGGGTGCGAAAAAACGCTAG
The DNA here is from genome assembly GCF_046581935.1 of Pseudomonas sp. Lineage (GTDB taxonomy): Bacteria > Pseudomonadota > Gammaproteobacteria > Pseudomonadales > Pseudomonadaceae > Aquipseudomonas. Next base: position 61,871 of record NZ_JAYGFK010000004.1, on the reverse strand, counting down.
CTGGCCTTACTAGTCAACCAGCATAGGCGGTGCCGGCCCACAGAGTGAAGTAGGCAAGCGAATTTGCACCGCCACCGGTAAGTGATCGGAGATCGGCAATGGCAGCACCTCACAGCGTTCCAAGGTCAACTCCGGACTAAGCAAAATGTGGTCAAGGCAGCGCTGCGGTTGCCAGCTTGGGAAAGTCGCAGCGACCTGCGGTGCCCACAAGCCAAGGTCACGCAAGGGCGAATGTTCCAATAGATCATTGGCATGGGTATTCATATCACCCATCAGCACTCGGTGCCGATAGTCGCCGAGCATTTCGCGGATATACGCCAACTGCCGCGTGCGGGTTCGCGCACCAAGAGACAGGTGCATCATCACCACGGCAATCGCGTCAGGTCCTTCGCCAAGCCGCATCAGCATCGCGCCACGCCCCGGCGGACCGGGCAGCGGATGGTCTTCAAGCAGACTGGGACGCAACCGACTCAACACGCCATTGCTGTGCTGCGCAAAGCGCCCAAGGTTACGGTTGAGTTGCTGATACCAGTAGGGGAACGCGCCGAGGCGAGCCAGGTGCTCAACTTGATTCACATAGCCAGAGCGCAGGCTACCGCCATCGACCTCCTGCAATGCCACCACGTCAAAGTCGCCGAGCAAATCGCCAATCCGTTGCAGATTAACGCTACGCCCGGCATGTGGCAGCAGGTGCTGCCAGCTACGCGTCAGGTAGTGGTGATAGCGCTGAGTGCTGATGCCCACCTGAATATTGAAGCTGAGCAGGCGCAGGCTATCACTCTGCGGCCAGTCATCCACGGGCACACAACCTGGATTGACCTGTGGATCACACAGGCCAATCGTTCGCTTAGCCGGCCAGCGCCTAAGCACTTACGCGCGCGCCGCGTCCGCCGATTACTGCGCGGCGCGTTCTTTGGCGATCAGGAAATCGGCCACTTGCAGAGCCTGCTCCGGACCACCCGAGCTGCCGATATCGAAACGGTACTTACCATTGACGATCATCACCGGCACACCCGTGATCTGATAGGCCATGGCCAGTTTCTTGGCCTTTTCCAACTGGCTCTTCACGCCAAAGGAATTGTAGGTCTTGAGGAAGGCATCCTTATCGACACCTTCAGTGGCCAGAAAGTCGGCCATTTCTTCAGGCGTAGCGAGTTTCTTGCCCTGCAAGTGGATAGCGTCGAATACCGCGCCATGTACCTTGTGCTCAACATTCATCGCTTCGAGCGTGATGAACATCTGCCCGTGCACGTTCCAAATGCCGCCAAACATGGCCGGGATACGTACGAAGTTGACATCCTCCGGCAAGCTAGCGATCCACGGATTGATGGTGGACTCGAACTTGTAGCAATGCGGGCAGCCATACCAGAACAGCTCGACCACTTCGATCTTGCCCGGCTTGGAAACTGCGACAGGATTGCTCAGCTCAACATACTGCTTACCCGCTTCAATTGGCTCGGCATGAGCGCTCAGGCCAAACAGGCTAGCGACGACGAGTGTGGTACTGAGAATCAGATTACGCATGCGTTACTCCTTGGCTATAGACGGTGCGTGCTGGCGAACCAAGGTTCGACCTGCGAGGCAAACTTGGGTTCCGCTCATTGTAGGGGTTGTTGCTGAGACGTAGCGATGCAACAAACGAAAAAGGGCGGCCTAAGCCACCCTTTTTCATTACTGCATGTCGCCTTGCGCGCAGATCAGTGCAGACCCTGGATAAAGCTGGCAACTGCTTCGATATCTTTGTTGCTCAGCTTGGCGGCGATGGAGCGCATGATCATGCTGTCGCCGTCATTGGTGCGGTTGCCTTCACGGAAATCAGTCAGTTGCTTAGCAATATAGGTTGCGTGCTGACCACCCAACTTAGGGAAGCCCGCCGCCGCCAGACCAGCGCCGCTTGGAGTATGGCAACCCGTACATGCAGGCATACCCTCAGTCAGCTTGCCACCACGGAACAGCTCGCCACCACGCTTAACCAGCTTAGGATCAGCAGCACCTACGCTCATTTGCTGGCTTGAGAAGTAGGCAGCAATATCTGCCAAGTCTTCTTCCGTCATGTTATCCAGCAAACCGGTCATTTCCACGACAACACGCCCACCGGACTTGATGTCATGCAGCTGCTTGAGCAGGTATCGCTCGCCTTGACCAGCCAGTTTCGGGAAGTTCGGCGCAGCACTGTTGCCATCGGCACCATGGCACGCACCACACACAACCACCTTACCCTGACCAGCTTCGGCATTGCCTGCGGCCTGTGCCAGGCCGGTGATGCCCAGGGTCAACAGCAGACTCACGAGTACTTTGTTCATCAGCTAATCCAATTTGCGACTAAGAGAAAGAGTTTATAGGCCGGGGTTACTCAGTCATCAACTTGATGACGCCTTGGTAATCCTCGGCCGTGCAGTCCATGCACAGCCCGCGGGGCGGCATGGCGTTCAGACCATTGGTGACACTCTGTACCAGAGCATCAGTACCCTTGGCCAGACGGGGTTCCCAGGCGGCCTTGTCGCCACGTTTCGGCGCGGTTGGGAGCTGTCCGTTATGACAAATCCCACACGCACGCGCAAACACGGCTTCTGGATCCTGTGCAGCATACGCACTGAACGAAAACATCAATACACTGGCTGCAATCAGCACGTTTTTCATCAGATCAACCTCATCAGGGAGGGGAACGTACTGCTTTCTATGGGCAGATGATCTAAATCGTTCCCGTGGACACTTATCCAACTACAGGGAGAAAGCGCACACAAAATCTGCGCCATTATATACTGGCGTCATTGAAACGGAAACGACGCAGCTTGCCGCGCTTCGCACAGACAGGCAGGCTGCGCGCAAATGTCGCAAGGGCATCGCGCCTGTAACGCCACCCTACGCTCGCCCTCACGGATACTCAGATGCAAGCCAAGAACCCTATTATCGGCCTGTGCCAACAGGCTACTTTCCTTATTAGCGCAGCCAAAGTTGACCAGTGCCCGGAAGATTTCGGTCATGAAGTAGCCTTTGCCGGGCGCTCCAACGCCGGTAAATCCAGCGCGCTGAACACCCTGACCCACGCCAGTCTGGCACGCACCTCGAAAACCCCAGGCCGCACTCAGCTGCTCAACTTCTTCAAGCTGGATGAAGAGCGCCGCCTGGTCGACCTGCCAGGTTACGGCTATGCCAAGGTGCCAATCCCGCTGAAACTGCACTGGCAGAAGCATTTGGAAGCCTACCTCGGCAGCCGCGAATGCCTGCGCGGTCTGATGTTGATGATGGATATTCGCAAGCCGCTGACCGAGTTCGATATCCTCATGCTGGATTGGTCAGTCGCCAGCGAAATGCCCATGCACATTCTCCTGACCAAAGCCGACAAACTGGCTTTCGGTGCAGCGAAGAACACCCTGCTCAAGGTGCAACAGGAAATTCACAAGGGCTGGGGTGATCGCGTCAGCATCCAACTGTTCTCAGCGCCCAAGCGTATTGGTATCGAAGACGCCCAAGCCGTGTTGGCCAAGTGGATGCAGCTGGGGGAGTTTGCCCTTGAGGATGATCAGGACACTGAAGCCTGATCCATACGAGCGACTTTATTACAGGCAAAAAAAACCCCGGACTTCTATGGGGGAGGGAAGTTCGGGGTTCAACATCTGAACCGCTAGGGCGGGGGTCCAGAATCTGCCAACACTTAACACAACAAGGAGCATCGAATGGCTGTCTAGGCCATTCATATACTCTGAGTGGCCGACCCAGAATAAAGTTCAGGCCAGCGTAAAAATTAATTAGTTATAGCGGATTAATTTTTAATACCCTGGAACCACAACACCTACAGCCAAGGCACTTTGCCCCGGCTGTGGGCAATCCATCAATGCGCCTCGTCCCAGTTATCGCCCACTCCCACTTCCACCAACAGCGGTACATCCAGGGCTGCGGCATTGCCCATCAGCGGCTTGATCTGCTCACGCACCTGCTCGACCAGATCCTCACGCACCTCCAGCACCAATTCATCGTGTACCTGCAGGATGACTTTGGCATCCAAGCCGGATTCGCTCAGCCAGTTGTCCACCGTCACCATCGCACGCTTGATAATGTCCGCTGCGCTGCCTTGCATCGGCGCGTTGATCGCCGTGCGCTCGGCCCCTTTGCGCAGCGCCGGGTTCTTCGCGTGAATATCCGGCAGGTACAAGCGGCGGCCGAACAGGGTTTCCACATAGCCCTGCTCCGAAGCCTGCTCGCGCGTGCGCTCCATGTAAGCCAGCACGCCCGGATAACGGGCGAAGTACACATCGATATACGCCTGCGCCTGCTTGCGGTCGCAACCGATCTGTTTGGCCAGACCGAAAAAGCTCATGCCGTAGATCAAACCGAAGTTGATCGCCTTGGCGCTGCGGCGCTGATCGCTGGTTACCTCCTCCAAAGCGACGCCGAACACCTCGGCAGCAGTGGCCTTGTGCACATCACGACCGTGGCGGAAGGCATCCAGCAGGCTTTCATCCTTGGCCAGGTGCGCCATAATGCGCAGCTCAATTTGCGAGTAATCCGCCGCCAGTAGCTTGTAGCCTTTGGGCGCAACAAATGCCTGGCGAATACGCCGACCTTCAGCCGTGCGGATCGGGATGTTCTGCAGATTTGGATCAGTCGACGACAAACGACCGGTCGCAGCCACCGCCTGGTGATAACTGGTGTGGATACGCCCGGTGCGCGGGTTGATCTGCTCCGGTAGACGGTCGGTATAAGTGCTTTTCAGCTTGCTCAGGGAGCGGTACTGCATCAGCACCTTGGGTAGTTCAAAGTCCTGTTCGGCTAACTCAGCCAACACCGCCTCGGCAGTCGAAGCCTGGCCTTTGGCGGTTTTGCTGATGACCGGCAGGCCGAGCTTCTCGTAGAGAATCACCCCGAGCTGCTTGGGCGACGCCAGATTGAACTCCTCCCCGGCGATTTCGAAGGCCTGTCTCTCCAGCGCGACCAATTTCTCACCCAGCTCGTTGCTTTGCAGGCCGAGCAGGTTGGCATCGACCAGTGCACCTTGCCGCTCGATTCGCGCCAGCACCGGCACTAGCGGCATTTCAATTTCGCTCAGCACCTTGGCCAGGCTCGGCTCGGCTTCCAGCTTGCTCCACAGGTGCTGATGCAGACGCAGGGTTACGTCGGCATCTTCGGCGGCATAGGGCGCAGCCTGAAGCAGATCGATCTGATCGAAGGTCAGCTGTTTCGCGCCCTTGCCGGCAATGTCCTCGAAACGAATGGTGCTGTGATCCAGGTACTTAAGCGCCAGGCTGTCCATGTCGTGACGGGTGGCCGTGGAATCCAGTACGTAGGATTCGAGCATGGTGTCGAACTTCACGCCCTGCACCTGAATCGGCGTACTGGCATTGGCGAGGATATTGATGTCGTACTTGGCGTGCTGCCCAACCTTGGCCTTGCTTGGGTCTTCCAGAATCGGTTTGAGCGCCCTGAGTACGGCATCGCGATCCAACTGCGCCGGCACGCCCATATAAGAATGCGCAACCGGGATATAGGCCGCCTCGCCAGCCTTGACCGCAAACGACAGGCCGACCAACTGCGCCTTTTGCGCATCGAGGCCGGTAGTCTCGGTATCGAAGGCAATCAGCTCGGCATTGCGCAGCTTCTCCAGCCAGACGTCGAACTGCGCCTGCTCCAGGATGCATTGGTAATCGCCCTGGGCTTTCGCTGCGGGCAACTCGGCAACCACCGCCTCGGCAGTCGATGCTTCAGCAACCAGAGTGGTCGGGGTGGCGGCAGTGGCGCTAGGCGCCAGGGCGAACAGATCATCCGCTGCAGCTACCGGGGCCTTGGCAGCCGGAGCCGGATTGCTGCGCAGCAGTTCATCGCGCCAGGTTTTGAATTCCAGTTCGGCGTAAAGCTCGACCAGTGCAGGGACATCCATCGGCCCCGGGTGCAGCGACTCAATAGCGATATTCAGCGGCACATCCAGTTTGATGGTCGCCAAGGCGTAGGACAGGTAAGCCATATCACGGTGTTCAGTGAGCTTGGCCGGCAAGTTCTTGGCCCCACGAATCGGCAGTTCCGGCACCTTGTCGAGGTTGGCGTAGAGCACATCGAGACCGCCACCGACACCGACCAACAAACCCAGCGCGGTCTTTTCACCCACGCCCGGTACGCCGGGAATGTTGTCAACCTTGTCGCCCATCAGCGCCAGGTAGTCGATGATCAGCTCAGGACCGACACCGAATTTCGCTTTCACGCCATCGATGTCGTAGACGCTACCGGTCATGGTGTTGACCAGCGTAACGTGCGGACAAACCAGCTGAGCCATGTCCTTATCGCCGGTGGAGATCACCACATCGCGCCCCTCGGCCGCGCATTGACGGGCCAGGGTGCCGATCACATCATCGGCCTCGACGCCTTCAACGCACAGCAGCGGGTAACCCATGGCTTTAACACTGGCATGCAGTGGCTCAACCTGCACACGCAGATCGTCCGGCATTGACGGGCGATTGGCCTTGTAGTCGGCAAACATTTCATCGCGAAAGGTCCCGCCCTTGGCGTCGAACACCACAGCAAACGGGCTTTTCGGGTACTGCTTACGCAGACTTTTGAGCATGTTCAACACGCCCTTGACCGCGCCGGTAGGCAGGCCCTTGGAAGTGGTCAGCGGCGGTAAGGCATGAAAGGCACGGTAAAGATAAGAAGAACCGTCGACCAGGACTAAGGGAGTTTGACTCATGAGCAGGATCAACCTTTTCGGCGGGGGCGGCGTTAGAATGGCCGCACCATTGAAATCAAAAGGACAAGGTTACCATGCGCGTACTCAATCGCCTGTTACTGGCCAGCCTGCTGGCATTCACCACTCTGACTGCTCATGCTGAAGACCCGGTCTCGGCAGACCCAGATGTGACCATCCGCCAGGACGGCGACCGCACCATCCACGAATACCGGGTAAATGGCTTTCTTTATGCGGTCAAGGTCACCCCAAAAGGCGGCAAGCCATATTTTTTAGTACGGTCTGATGGCACCGATGGCAACTTCATCCGCTCGGACAGTCCGGATATGTTGATTCCGGCCTGGGAAATTTTCAGCTGGTAATAAGGCAGTTCTGCAATGTCGGTGTTTACCCCACTTGAGCGCCATGAGCTCGAGGCGTTTCTTGCCCCCTATGGCCTGGGTCGCTTACGCGACTTCCAGGGCATTGCTGCGGGCAGCGAGAACAGCAATTTCTTCGTCAGCCTGGAGCAGGGCGAATTCGTTCTGACCCTGATTGAGCGCGGGCCAAGTGCCGACCTGCCGTTCTTTATTGAGCTGCTCGACGTGCTGCATGACGCCGGACTGCCTGTGCCGTATGCCCTGCGCACTGCGAGCGGCGATGCGTTGCGCAGCTTGGCAGAAAAGCCGGCGCTGCTGCAGCCACGCCTGGCCGGTAAACACGTAAAAACCGCCAGCCCACACCATTGCCAAGAGGTTGGCGCACTGCTGGCGCGCATTCACTTGGCGACACGCGCACAACCACTGCCGCGCAAGAGCGATCGCGGGCTGGACTGGATGCTCAGCGAAGGACCAAGCCTGGCGCTGCAGCTGCCGGATGAGCAGTTGCCCCTGCTGCGTGATGCGCTCGCGGAAATCCACGAGCTCAAGCCACGTATTCTCGCCTTACCGCAGGCCAACCTGCATGCCGATATGTTCCGCGACAACGTATTGTTCGACGGCAATCACCTGGCCGGCGTCATCGACTTCTACAACGCCTGCTCGGGACCGATGCTCTACGACCTGGCGATTGCCCTGAATGATTGGTGCTCACATGAGGACGGCAGCCTCGACAGCAAGCGCGCGCAAGCGTTGCTCGGCGCCTATGCCGGCTTACGGCCATTTACCGCGGCAGAAGCCGAGTTGTGGCCGGCCATGCTGCGCGTCGCCTGTGTACGCTTTTGGTTGTCACGCCTGATTGCCGCCGAGTCCTTCGCCGGGCAGGAAGTACTGATTCATGACCCCGATGAATTCCAGCGTCGCCTAGCGCAGCGTCAGCAGGTAGATCTGGCGCTGCCGTTTGCCTTCTAACTATGCAAGCCTCGCTAAGCAAAGCGAGGCTTTCTAGCCCAGGGCGTCGCGACACTCAAGCGACAGTTACAACCCCTCCAAACACCCTGCCAACTCGCCTGCCAAATTGTTCAGCAGGGCTTCATAACCGCCTGCATCGACTGGCAAAGCGCCGCCCATGGCATCCAGTTCGGCCAAGGTCACTGGCAGGCCCGCGGTCAGGGTTTGCGCCAGGCGCGGGCGAAACGGCGGTTCGTTGAAGACACAACTCGGACCGGCTTGTTGCAGACGTTCACGCATAGCGGCGACGTGCTGCGCACCCGGCTGAACTTCACCGAGTACACTGAACACGCCAGCGTGCTTGAGGCCGTAGGCGGCCTCGAAGTAGTCATAGGCCTCGTGGAAAACGAAGTAGGGTTTGCCGGCCAGACCACTCAAGCGGGTTTTCAAGCGCTGATCCAATGCGTCCAGGCGCTTGCTGAAGGCATCGGCATTGGCCTGATAACGTGCGGCATTGGCAGGATCGGCTAGCGTCAGGTCGGCGGCGATTTTAGCGGCGATAACTCGGGCGTTGGCGGGCTGCAACCAGAGGTGCGCATCCAGGCTACCGGGACGATGATCATGGTCATGCTCGTCGGCCGCCTGCGGGTGAGCGGCGTGCTCATCCTGGTGCTCGTCCTCCGCTGCATCGCTGCTGCCAAAATGGCGCAGGTACAAGCCTGGGATATCCTGCACAACCACGCTCGGTCTATCTCGGCCGGCCAGTACTCGCGGCAGGAAGCTTTCCAAGTCAGGGCCGATCCAGTACAGCAGATCAGCATCGCGCACACGGCGTACATCGGAGGGACGCAGCGCATAGTGATGCGGCGATGCGCCCGGCGGCAGCAACACATCAGGCTGACCAACACCCTCCTGCACGGCAGAGGCAATCAGCTGCAGAGGCTTGATGCTAGTCAGCACGCGCACCTCCGCATTGGCCACGAAACTAATGGAAAAACTGATCAACAACAGAACCAAAGCAGGAAAAAGACGTAACACGGGGAGCACTCAAGCGGGAAGGAACGGGTAATATAATAACGTCTCTCACCATATTCGTCGTTGCCCATGACTCAAGCACCCTTGGCTTCACGCCCACACGACCACTCTCATTGCGTCAGCCATGCCCTGGCTGAGGCAGAAAGCATCTGCACGCGCCAGGGTTTGCGCTTAACCGTGCTACGCAAACGGGTGTTGGAGTTGGTTTGGCAGAGCCATAAACCGCTGGGTGCCTATGACATCCTTGGCGTATTGAGCGAAGCAGACGGCCGCCGCGCCGCGCCGCCAACGGTCTATCGCGCGCTGGATTTCCTCCTGGAAAACGGCCTGGTGCACCGCATCGCCTCACTCAACGCCTTTGTCGGCTGCAGCCATCCGGAGCATGCCCACCAGGGTCAGTTCCTCATCTGCCGTGGCTGCAGCGCGGCCATTGAGCTGGAGCAAGCAGCCATCAGCAATGCCATCGTCAATGCGGCAGCAGGCGTCGGTTTCACCGTGGAAAGCCAAACGGTGGAAGTTGTCGGCTTATGCGCCGGCTGCCAGGAGCAGTCATGAGCGATGCCTTGATTCGCCTCGAAGGCATTGGCGTAACCTTTGCCGGGCAGAGCGTGTTGCAGAATGTGCAGCTCAGCGTAAAACCCGGCGAGATCGTCACCCTGATCGGCCCCAACGGCGCCGGCAAAACCACCCTGGTACGCGCCGTGCTCGGCCTGCTCAAACCAGACAGCGGCAGCGTCTGGCGCAAGCCCAAGCTGCGCATCGGCTATATGCCGCAGAAGCTGCATGTGGATGCCACCTTGCCGCTCTCAGTGCTGCGCTTTTTACGCCTGGTGCCCGGCGTTGACCGCCCCCGCGCACAAGCTGCGCTGGCTGAGGTCGGTGCCGGTCAGGTGATCGACAGCCCGCTGCAAAGCATCTCCGGCGGTGAGCTGCAGCGCGTGCTGCTGGCCCGTGCGCTGCTGCGCGAACCGCAGCTGCTGGTTCTGGATGAGCCCGTGCAAGGCGTCGATGTTGCCGGCCAGGCCGAGTTGTACCGGCTGATCACCCAGCTGCGCGACCGCTACGGTTGCGGCGTATTAATGGTCTCGCACGACCTGCATCTGGTGATGAGCACCACCGACCAGGTGGTCTGCCTAAACCGTCACGTTTGCTGCTCCGGCCACCCGGAGCAGGTCAGCTTCGACCCAGCCTTCGTCGAGCTGTTCGGCCAGGATGCCCAGAGCCTGGCGATCTACACCCACCATCACGACCATGAGCACGACCTGCACGGTGCCGTGGTCAACGAACACCCATCTGGGCTGAGCATCAAAGGCCCGGTAAAACCGCATATCCACGGAGATGACTGCAAGCATGGCTGATTTTCTACTCAACGCCCTGCTCGCCGGCTTAGCCCTGGCGCTGGTTGCAGGCCCGCTGGGCTCTTTTGTGGTCTGGCGGCGCATGGCCTATTTTGGCGACACCTTGTCCCACGCCGCGTTACTCGGTGTGGCGCTCGGCCTGATGCTGGATGTCAGCCCAACCCTGGCAGTAACCGTCGGCTGCGTACTCCTCGCGACTCTCTTGGTCACCCTGCAAAGCCGCCAACCGCTGGCCTCGGATACCCTGCTCGGGATTCTGGCGCATAGCACGCTGTCCTTGGGTCTGGTGGTGCTGAGCTTTATGCACGATGTGCGCATCGACCTGATGGGCTACCTGTTCGGCGACCTTTTGGCTGTTGGCCCAACGGACCTGGCCTGGATCATCGGCGGCAGCGCACTGGTGCTGGTGCTGCTGGCGCTGCTCTGGCGACCACTGCTGGCGATTACCGTGCACGAGGAGCTGGCCAAGGTCGAAGGCCTGCCGGTGGCGGCAATTCGCCTGAGCCTGATGCTGCTGATCGCCGTGGTCATCGCCGTGGCGATGAAGATTGTCGGCGTGCTGCTGATCACCTCATTGCTGATCATTCCCGCCGCCGCCGCACAACGCCACGCGCGCACCCCGGAACAAATGGCCTTCGGTGCCAGCCTGTTAGGGATAGTCGCGGTTTGCGGTGGCCTTAGCCTGTCGTGGTTTAAGGACACGCCAGCCGGACCATCGATTGTGGTGACGGCCGCTGGCTTGTTTTTGCTTTCGTTTGCCCTACCACGGCGCACAGCCTGAGAGCCGCCCCAAGCCGGCTGCGCGTCGGCCCTGCTGCGTTAAAAACAGGCTCGGAATGCTCATGTACAACTCGTACACTTCGCTTCCTCTCATGTTTTTTCCTTGCAGGGCTCTAGCTCGCATGGCTTTGAGCAGGCTCTGAACTGTTGGTGATGCCACCGGCCGCAGTGTAGAATTGCGCGTTTTTTGCACAACTTGAGACGCGCAGTAATGAAATCGTTCGTTTTTCGTGGCCTTACCTTGGCACTGGTTCTACTGGCCGGCTGCCAGAGCACGCCGCAACCGGCCAATCTGCCGGTGGACGATCTGGTCAGTGCCTTTCGCCAGCTTGACCAGAGCCTTAGCAGCGGTGACCTGAGCATCGCTGAAAGCCAGCTTAGCGACCTGCAGCAACGCGCAACTGGCGACACGCGCCTGGAGCAATACCAGCGTCAGCTTGCTGAAGCGCACCTGCTACAGGGGCAAAAATTCCTCCAAGCCGGAGACCTGGATAACGCCACCAAGGCCCTTAGCCGCGCCCGCAACCTGATGCCGCAGGCACCCGCGCTGAGCACCGGCCTGGACGGCGCCATCGCCCAGGCCCGCGAAGTAGAGCTGGCCAGCGCCGAACAACAACGCCGCGCCAGCGAACAAGTGGCAGCGCGCAGCGAAGCCATACGCCAGGAACAAGCACGGCAACTGCGTTTGGCCGCCGAGCGGCAAGCAGCAGCGACTCAGGCGGCCCAACTGCCGCCAGCCAGCGAGCCCGCCCCTGCGCCCGCCAAGCCCCAAGCCAAGCTAATCGACCCGAGCGCAGCCAGCAGCGTGATCAACCTGCCGATGCTGGATAACCAGGACAACGAACGCCTGCGCAGCCTGCTCGACGGCGTAGCGGCGGATATCGTGACCTTCCGTTGCGCGGTGCGTATCGAAGTGCGTCAAGCCAAGGACTTCCTCTGGGTCGCCTCATTACTTAATGCACGCATCAAGCGCCTGGAGCCGGGTTTCAGCCCAACCATGAGCCAGGTCATCAAACCTGCGCAGGTGCCACGGCTGGTGCTTAGCCCACAGCGCTAATCGTGCACTGACGGGACCACGACCGGGCTTGCCCGGTCGCATGCATTAGCACTGGCTACACTGCCCAGAGCAATCCAGCATTTAATGCGATTTAGCTATAACCATAGGCCTACAAAGATTTTTGCGGCCTAAACAGTGCCGGGTAGACTAGCCAGCCGTTTAGGCCTACCCGGCCACTCTGAAACCCAAAAGGTTTAACGCGTGATCAATTTTCATCAGGTCCACAAGGCGTACCGCGTCAGTGGTCAGGACATCTCCGCTTTGCAGCCGAGCGACCTGCACATCGCCCGTGGCGAAGTGTTTGGCATCATCGGCCACTCCGGGGCCGGTAAAAGCACCCTGCTGCGCCTGATCAATCGCCTGGAAGAACCCAGCGGTGGACGTATCGAGATCGACGGCGAAGACGTTACCGCGCTCGACGCGGCGGGCCTGCGGCGCTTCCGCCAGCGCGTCGGGATGATCTTCCAGCACTTCAATCTGCTGTCCTCGAAAACTGTCGCCGACAACGTCGCGCTGCCATTGAAGCTGGCGGGCGAGCTGCCGCGCAGTGCCATCGAGGCGCGCGTCAGCGAATTGCTGGCCCGCGTTGGCCTGCAGGATCACACCAACAAATACCCAGCACAGCTCTCCGGCGGGCAGAAACAGCGGGTCGGCATTGCCCGCGCCTTGGCCACCGAACCGAAAATTCTGCTGTGCGACGAGGCCACCAGCGCACTCGATCCGCAGACCACGGCGTCAGTGCTGCAACTGCTGGCCGAGATCAACCGCGAGCTAAACCTGACCATTGTGCTGATCACCCATGAAATGGACGTGATCCGCCGGGTCTGCGACCGCGTGGCGGTGATGGACGCCGGGGTTATCGTTGAGTCGGGGCCGGTCACCAAGGTGTTCCTCCACCCGCAGCATGCCACCACCAAGCGCTTCGTCCAGGAAGCCGAGCAGGTCGACGAACACGCACAACACGATGATTTTGCCCACGTTCCAGGGCGCATTTTGCGCCTGACTTTTCAGGGCGAAGCCACCTATGCGCCGCTGCTGGGCAGCGTGGCGCGCGAAACCGGGGTGGATTACAGCATCCTCGCCGGGCGCATTGACCGCATCAAAAACACCCCTTACGGCCAATTGACCCTGGCCCTGACCGGCGGCGATCTGGACGCCGCGCTGGCGCGCTTCGCGAGCGCTGACGTGTATCTGGAGGTGCTGCGCTAATGGAAGCACTACTGACCCGCCTATTGCCCAATGTTGATTGGGCAGAAATCGGCTACGCCAGCCTGGATACCCTGAGCATGCTCGGCGGCTCCATGCTGTTCACCATTCTGCTCGGCCTGCCGCTGGGGGTGTTGCTGTTTCTCACCAGTCCACGGCAAATGTTCGAGCAAAAAGCCCTGTATGGCGTGCTGTCGCTGCTGGTGAATATCCTACGCTCGGTGCCGTTCGTGATCCTGCTGATTGTGATGATCCCCTTCACAGTGATCGTCACCGGCACCTCGCTGGGCGTCGCCGGAGCCATCCCGCCGCTGGTAGTCGGAGCCACGCCGTTCTTTGCCCGTTTGGTGGAAACCGCACTGCGGGAAGTTGATCGCGGGATTATCGAAGCCACTCAGGCCATGGGTGCCACCACCCGGCAGATCGTAGTCAACGCGTTATTGCCCGAAGCACTGCCCGGGATTATCGCCGCCACCACCGTCACCGCGATTACCCTGGTGTCGTATACCGCCATGAGCGGCCTGATCGGCGGCGGCGGCTTGGGCGACCTGGCGGTGCGTTATGGCTACCAGCGTTATCAGCCAGACGTGATGGCCGTGACGGTGATCCTGCTGCTGGTACTGGTACAGATTCTACAAACCGTCGGCGACAAGCTGGTGGGGCATTTTTCTAGAAAATAAAGCGCTGTTAACAGTGCACAAGACCGCGAACCACTGGTTATCGCCGGACTTCGCAGACATCCCACAAGGAGCTTCATGATGAAAAAACTGCTCGTTACCCTCGCTGCCCTGGCAACACTCTCCAATGCCGTCCAGGCCGAAAGCCTGAGCGTTGCCGCCACCGCCGTACCGCACGCGGAAATCCTCGAATTCATTAAGCCGGCCCTGGCGAAAGAAGGCGTTGAGCTGAACATCAAGGTGTTCACTGACTACGTGCAACCCAACGCGCAGGTTGCTGAGAAGCGCCTGGATGCCAACTTCTTCCAGCACCAGCCGTACCTCGATGAGTTCAACAAGAGCCGTGGCACTAACCTGGTCAGTGTGGCTGGCGTACACGTCGAACCCTTCGGCGCGTACTCGACCGAGCACAAGAGCCTGGCCGATCTGCCGCAAGGTGCCAACGTAGTCATCCCCAACGACGCCACCAACGGCGGCCGTGCACTGCTGCTGCTGCAGAAAGCAGGGCTGATCACCCTCAAGCCGGAAGCCGGCATTCTTGCCACGCCGAAAGACATCGTCGAGAACCCGAAAGCCATCAAAGTGCGTGAACTGGAAGCCGCCACCCTGCCGCGCGTACTGACTCAGGTTGACCTGGCGCTGATCAACACCAACTACGCGTTGGAAGCCAAGCTCAACCCAACCAAGGATGCCCTGATCATCGAAGGCAGCGACTCGCCGTACGTCAACATCCTCGTGGCCCGCACCGACAACAAGGACAGCGACGCCATGCAGAAACTGGCCAAGGCGCTGCACACCCCGGAAGTCAAAGCCTTCATCCTTGAGAAGTACAAGGGCGCGGTAGTACCGGCGTTCTAACTTTCTACCTAGCCGCACGCGCTGTAACGAACCCCGCCCTTTGGCGGGGTTCTGCGTTTATGGCGCTTAGCCCAAGCGGACTTAACCCAAGCGAATATGCCGGTCACACGCCCGTGCCAATGCCTCGGCGTCGTGGCTGACCAGCAGCAGAGCACAGCCACGCTCACGGGCACTCTGTACCAGCAGTTCGGTCACATCGCGCGCGGTGATCGGGTCGAGCCGCGACACCGGCTCGTCAGCAAACAGCAACACGGGATCGAGCAACAGCGCACGGGCAATCGCCAGACGCTGCAATTCGCCGCCGGAAACCTCGGTCGCCGGCCGCACCAGCAACTCGGGACGCAGGCGCAGGCGCTCGAGCAGCGGCCGCAACTTGGCTGGATCAAGGCGGTGCAGGCGCAGCACATCATCGAATAGCCGACGCAACGGCACCCCGGCGGCGAAGGCTGCCGGCGGGTCCTGATAAAGCTTGAGGTAGCGGTGCGCAGCCACGCCCGGACGCCGCGTCACCACGCCGGCATCGGCCGGCAGCAGGCCGAGCAGCAGATCACCCAGGCTGCTCTTGCCGCAGCCACTGTCACCGGCGATGCCGAGAATTTCCCCCGGTTCGATGCGCAGGTCCAGGCCCTCGAACAGCTGCCGACCGCCGCGTTTAAGGCGCAGACCGCGCGCCTCCAGCACCGACTCACTGGCTTGCGCGCCCGTCACGGCGGCCACCAGCGGTGTGGGCCAGTGACGTGGATCGGCGGCAATCAGCGCGCGGGTGTAGTCATGCTGCGGCGCATCCAGAATCGCCTGTGCATCACCAGATTCCAACAGTTGCCCGGCGCGCATCACCAGCAGTGTACCGCCCAGTTTCCGCGCCACTTCCACATCGTGGGTGATGGTCAGCAGCGCGCCCTGCTGCGCATGCTGACGCAACAGCGTGGCGACCTGATCGCGGCGGCTGGCATCCAGGCCCTTGGTCGGCTCATCGGCAAGCAGGATAGGCGCGCCGGCGGCAGTGGCAGCGCAGAACGCCAGGCGCTGCGCCATGCCTCCGGATAGCTGACTGGGCAAACGCGCGGCGGACGCCTCCAGGCCAACTGCTGTCAGCGCCTGAGCAGCGGTGTGCCGGGCCGACTCGGGGGCCTGGCCGTGGACGCACTCATGCACCTCGGCCACCTGTTGCAGCGCCGGCATCAGCGGATCAAGGGAATGCCAAGGCTCCTGGGGCAGCATCGCCAGTTGCTGCCCCCAGAGCTGCTCGCGAGCGGTTTTGGCGAGGCTGGCGAGATCGAGATCACCGAGCAAAATGCGCCCGCTGGCCGTCAGCGGTGGCGGTAGGGTGCCCATGATGGCGTGCATCAGCAGGCTCTTGCCGGCACCGGTCTCACCAAGGATGGTCAAGCACTCGCCAGCAGCGAGGCTCAGGCTCAGCGGTTCCAACAGGATCTTGCCGTGGGCCTGGACACTCAGCGCTTCGAGGCGCAACAGAATGGTCATGCGCGTTTACCCGCCAGCAAGTTGAGGCCCAGCACCAGCAGAAACACCGCCAGCACAGGCTGCGCGAGCACCCAGGGGGCGTCGCTGTAATAGGGGAACAGCTCGACCATCATCAGGCCCAGCTCGGCGGTCGGCGGACGCAGGCCGACGGCGACAAAACCGAGCGCCGCCAGGGCCATGATCGACCCGGCGGCACCAAAAGCCGCCAGCGTCGCCACCGGTCCGACCAGAGCCGGCCAGACATGCCGGCGCAAACAGTAGCGCCAGCTGAAACCGAGCATGCGCGAAGCCTGCATCGGCTGCGAGGCCACCGCCTGCCGGGTGATCGCCCGTACCACGCGGAAATACTCCACCCACAGCACCAGCGAGATGGCCACATACAGCGCCAGCAGCGAGCCGGGCGCGAGGCCTGCGACGAGTAAAATCAGCACCAGGCCGGGCAGGGCCAGCACCACATTGAGGACGAACGACAGCACCCGGTCGACCCAGCCCTGACGCCAGCCGGCGGCGATGCCGAGGCTCACGCCAATCAGCGCCGAGGTCAACACGCAGACCAGACTCAGGCTCAACGACAGGCGCAAGGCGGCACCCATGCGCGCGAGCATGCTGCGGCCGAACGGGTCGGTGCCCAGGGGTTCGGCCAGGCTCGGCATGGCAAAGCGCTGGGCCAGGTTCTGCAGGGCAGGGTCGGTGCGCCCGAGCAGGCCTTCGAGCACGGCGAACAGCACCAGCAGGGCGAGCAGCGCGGCACCAACGCGCTGGCTGGTGGGCAAGGAAGCAAACAGACGCAGCATTAGTGGGCGCTCCGCTGGCGGGGATCGATCAGGTGACAGGCCAGGTCGACCAGCAGGTTAAGGGCCACAAACAGCAGCCCCAGGGCCATCGCGGCACCCTGGATCATCGGCACATCACGGTTGAACACGGCATGGGCCAAGCCATGGCCCACACCCGGCCAAGAAAACAGCGACTCAATCATCACCACCCCCTCGATCACGCTGGCCAGCTGGATGCCAAGGAACACCACCACCGGCAATGCAGCATTGCGCGCGCCATGCCGCTGCAGAGCCTGGCGCAAGCTCAGGCCCTTGACCCGGGCAAAGTTGAAGTAGGCCGAACGCAGCACCTCGGCGGCGCTGTGGCGCACCACCCGGCTGGACACCGCCGCCATCGCCAGGGCCAGGGTCAGCGCCGGCAAGATCAGGTAGCGCGGGCCGTCGAAGCCAGCCACCGGCAACATGCGCCACTCCAAGGCGAACACCAGCAACAGGCCCAGACCGATGACGAACACCGGCTGGGCACGCAGCAGAGCCGAGACCAGCAGGCTCAGGCGGTCGAACCAGCCACCGGCGCGCAGCGCCGCCCACACACCAACCGGGGCGGCGATCAGCAAGGCAATCAGCATCGCCGCACCGGCCAGCAACAGGGTATGGCCAAGCAGGTGGGCGATCTCGTGGCTCACCGGTAAGCCGCTGACCAGCGAATCCCCCAGGTTGAAGCGCAGCAGATCGCCCAGCCAGTGCAGGTACAGCGCCCAGCCGGGACGGTCTAGACCCAGTTCGGCACGCACCGCCTCGGCGGCGGCTAGGTCGACGTGGTCATAGCCATAGCGGCCGGCGGCGATACGAAACTCCATGTCACCGGGCAGCAGGCGCATCAGCACAAAACTCAGGGTGCCCACGCTCCAGGTGACGAAAGCAGCCTGCAGCAGGCGGCGCAGGATCAATTGCAACATGGCGAAAAACTCATCTCGGCAATGCGGTAGTTACGCTCGTAGGGGTCGAAGCTGAACCCTTGCACGCGGGCGGATACGGCGGTCTGCTGGGTGTAATAGAGCACCGGGATCAGCGGCAACTGATCGACCAGGATCTGCGCCACGCGCTGCGCCCGCGCGTGGTAATGGGCGGCATCGCGCTCGCCCTGTTGCGCC
Source organism: Pseudomonas sp. (assembly GCF_046581935.1). Taxonomy (GTDB): domain Bacteria; phylum Pseudomonadota; class Gammaproteobacteria; order Pseudomonadales; family Pseudomonadaceae; genus Aquipseudomonas. The sequence continues at coordinate 43,508 of NZ_JAYGFK010000004.1, read as the reverse complement.
AGCAGCAACGCCGGCAATTCGTCGTTGTGCCAGCCCATGGCACCCCAGTCACCGCTGCCGCCGTCGCCGTAGTCAGCCAGCAGCAGGCCCAGCGGATCGGCGATATTGCCGTAGTTACGGGCGATCAGCGCCACCTGCAGGGTGCCGTTGTGGTGCCCGGCGGGGATATCACTGGAGTTGACCACCGACACCTGCAAGTCGACGCCCAGCTCGCGCCACTGCGCCTGGATTGCGGTGGCTAGCTGGAACAGTTCGGGGCGGTCGGCATAAGTCATCAGGCGCAGGCGAAACGGCTCGCCGTTGCGCTGCAACAGGCCATCGGCACCTGCCTGCCAGCCTTGACCGGCGAGCAGCGCCCGGGCGCGAGGCAGGTCGCGCTGGGCCACCGGCAAGCCACTCAGGTGCCAGTCGCCCAGCGAAGGCGGCACCAGTTGGTTGGCTTCGCCATCCGGCACGCGCAGCACCCCGTTGGTCAAGCCACTGCGGTCGATCGCCAGGCTCAGGGCCAGCCGCGTATCGCGCTCGGCCAGCAACGGATCGGCCAGGTTGAGCTTGAGCTGGATGGTCCGTGGAATGGTGTGCGAGTGCACTCGCACATCGTCACGCCGGCGCAGCAGGTCGAGGCTGGCAGGATCGAGGGTGTAGACGATATCGGTTTGCCCGGCCATCACCTGCAACGCGCGGCTTTCGGCGCGGTGACCGGTAAGGTAGACGGCGCGCTCGATGGTCGCCGGCGCGCCCCAGTAACCGGCGAAGCGCACCACGCCCAGGCGGTGCGGTGGGTCGAAGCGCTCAACCTGATACGGACCGGTCCCCTGCAAGCGACTGACCAGCCCCTCAGCATCGTAAGAACCCGGCGAAAGAATGGCCGTGGTGTAATGCGCCAGCACCGCGCCAAGCGGGTTGTAGGGGCGACTCAGGCGCACCCGTAGAGTTCGCTCATCCTCGGCCTCGAAGGCCTCGACCGGTGCAGCGGCGAGCACTCCCGGTTTGCTTTGCGCCACTTGCAGCGCCTGCACAACAGCAGCAGCATTCAACGCTGTACCATCATGAAAGCGCACGCCCTCGCGCAGGATGAAGCGCCATACGCGGCCGTCGTCCGACTGCGACCAGGCCGTCGCCAGGCCGGGCAACAACTGACCCTGGGCGTCCACCTCGAGCAGGGTTTCAGCCACCTGCAAGCGGGTGTAAAGATAACCGTCGCGCGACGGGTCCTGGCTGGTGAATTCAAAGGGCCCGCTGATCGACAGCTGATGCGGGTCCTGGTTGGGTGAACAGGCGGCCAGCGTGGTCGCCAGCAGCAGTAACAGCAGAAATCTCACAGGCGTTCCATCGACAAAGTGACTGAATTGAGGCCGGGTGTACACCGAGCGCCACACCATAGGATCTGTTGACGTTTCGTCGCGAGCCGCGTTGCTGCGAACGAAACGTCAACAGGCCCTAGCGGCCACAAAGACGACCGCCAAGCCTTCGACGACACCGCCCCGTAGAGCGGTGGAGCGTCGTTAGAGTTTCACATTCAGCGATATAAAGCCGGAACGCCCTGGCGCCGCCGAGAACATCGGCTGGTCGTCACCGCCCCAGAAGAAGTTGTCGTACCAGACGTACTCATAGTCGTAGTCCGTTAAGTTCTTCAGTTGCAGGTCGACGCTGGTCGTGGCGGACACCTGATAACGCACGTTGGCATCCAGCACCGCGAAGCCGCCGTACTTGCCTTGCTCGTTCAACTCATCAATGTAGTAGTCGCCCTGGGCGCGTGCCTGCAGGCCAAAGCGCCAGCGGTCGTTGAACTGGTAGTCAGCCCCGAGGTTGCTGATGTAACGCGGGGTGGAGAACACCTCTTTGCCGGCTAGCGATTGACCACCGGCGGTGAAGGCACTGACCACCTTGGCTTCCTGAATGGCGTGCGAACCCCACACCGACCACTGATCGTTCAATTGCGCGCTGAGCTGCATGTCGACGCCGCGCCGCTTGGTTTTACCCAGGCCAACAGTGGTGCCAGTACTAGGCATGTTGGCCACTTCATCAGTGGCGTCCTGCTGCCACACGGCGATGCGCGCCTCGGAGCCGACGAAGGGTTTGAACTTTACGCCCACCTCCTTACCGGTGTTGATCGACGGCTTGTACGACGCCTGCCCAGCCGTCAGGTAGGCCGGCGCTGTGGAACCGGTGAGAATCTGGAACGTACGGCCCCAGTTGGCGTAAACGTTGATGTCCGGGGTGAGGCTGTAGACCACGCTGAGTTTGGGTTGCTCAATCCAGCCGTAGTCCTGCAGTTCGGCTTTCTCGCCCGTCATCAGTTCGGTATTGCCGGAGAACTTATCGACCCGGTACGCCGGGATAATCTTCAACTGCTCGATGGGCTGGATGATCGCCTGAGCATAAGCACCGGTGTTGTACAGCGTGTAGCTGTCGTCGTTCTGCGTGCGCGCCGGTGTTGCATCGAAGTCGGTGGGGATGCCGAAGTTGTAGCGGGTGCGGCGGTACTCGTTGTCCTGCTGCTCATAGTTGACGCCGCCATCGAGGGTCAGCATCTCGTGAGCACGCCAGGTCAGGTTGCTCAGCACGCCGGTTTGCCGCTCGTTCCACTCGCGACGCTGGCGCGGCGCGTTGCCGACCTCATAGTCGGTGAAGGTCACGGTACGGTCGTCGTCGTAGCTGTTGAAGTACAGCTTGTTGCTCAGGCTCAGGTCATCGCTGAGCTGGAAATCGGCATGGGCGCTGAGGTGCTTCATGTCGCGATCATCGCCGTCGTTGGCGTTCTTTTCCGCCGACTGTGTGCGGCTTGCGGCCAGCTCCCGAGCCGTCTGAAAACCCGGTTCCTCAGCTTCATGATGGTAGAGGCGGGCGACCAGGCCGAGCTTCATCGTCTGGTCATCGTCGGTGACGAACCACTTGCCGCCCAGGGAATATTTGTCCGACTCGCTGTGGTCGCGAAAGCCGTCGGAATCCTGCTTGGCGAAGAAGTAGTTCTGCGCGAAGTTGCCTTCTTCATGGCCCACGGCAAGCTGGAACTCGCGGGTGTTGTAGCTGCCGTAGGTCAGTCGGGCATCTTTGTAGTTGCCGCCCTGGCGCGTCACGAAGTTGATGTTGCCGCCAATGTTGTGCAGGCCGTAACGCGGGTCGTTGGTGCCGCGCACCACCTCGATGTACTCCATATCCAGCGGGAAGATCATGTCGATAAAACGCTGGTTACCGCTGTTGACGTTGCTCGGCACGCCATCGATCAGCATCTTGATGCCGTTGATATAGCCCTCGCCGTTGAAGGCCCGGAAGGTCACCTTGCCGGACTCGGCGCCCATGCGCGTTTCGGTCAGCTGGATACCAGGCATCTGCCCCAGCAGCTCCCAGCTGTTCGACACGGTCTTATCCTCGATCTTGTCGCTGCCCATGATGTCGACCGAGGTCAGCACATTTTCCACCGGCAGCGCGCCGCTCGACTTGGACACGATATAGGCGCTGCCCAGGGTGACAGTGGAGTCGCCAGACTGCTCGGCGAAACCGCTACTTGAAACAGTGCACGCCAAGACGGCAAGAGAGACAGCATGGGGCTTCATTTTTGCTCCTGGTAATAAACGCAATGGCCAGACCCTAGGTATGAGAGTCAGCCGCGCACCCTACATCAAATGTTATATCGTAACAATTACATGATTAAGGACAGGGCATATCGGAGCAGTTCATCCGCCCGTAAGCACTGCTTAGCGCGGCGACCTTAGGCAATCCAGCAAGCATTCCAACGCTGGCTGCTGCTGGGCCCGACGCAGCAGCGCCACCAGTTCGCGGTGGAAGGTCAGCGCGCCCAGTCCGATCACCCGAAGTTGGCTGGATCGTTGCAGCCACAACCCAGCGCGAGGGATCAACGCTACGCCGAGGCCGCACTCGACCATGCGCACGATGGCATCCAGCTCGTCCAGCTCCAGCGCCTCATGCACATGCAGACGCTGCTCGCGAAGAAACTGACTAACCTGGCGACCGCCAAAGGAGCTGCGGTCGTAACGCACAAAGGGTTGCTCAGCGAGGATTGGCAAAGGGTCATCGCCAGGCACCGTCAGCGGCGTGATCAGTACAAAAGGTTCACGCGCCAGGCTAATCTGCAGCAACTCCTTGGGTAGCTCGAACGGCGGCTTGATCAGCAGCGCCAAATCCAGCTCGCCGGCATCCACCTGGCTCAGCAGTTGCAGCGACACGCCCGGCACCAGTTTCAACTCGACGCGCGGCGCGGCCTGACGAAATGCCGGTAGCGCCTCAGGTAGCAGACCGGTCTGCACACTGGCGATGGCACCCACCTTCAACTCGCCCTGCCAATCGGCCAAAGGCGTAGGCAAAGCCATCTGCGCATACAGCCCAAGCATTTGCTCAGCTAGCGGCAAGGCATGCCGGCCTGCGGCATTGAGCACAGCGGCGCGGCCGCTGCGGTCGAACAGACGCATACCCAGGCCCTGCTCCAACACACGCATTTGCGCGCTCACGGCGGATTGCGTCAGGCCGACTTGCTGACCCGCCGCCGAGAAGGTGCCATGCCGCGCTACCGCCACAAAGGTTCTCAATTCGCGCAACATTGATGCCTCGACTGATCATTTTTATTCGTGCTCGATCGCAAGAATATGCGCTTTTAATCAAAGCTGCTGTTGCTAAGAATCCACAGACAATGATCACAAGGAGCCTTCGCATGGCACTCGCACCGTTCCACCTGGCTATTCCCGTATACGACTTGGCTGCTGCGCGGCATTTCTATGGTGAGGTGTTCGGCTGTGCCGAGGGCCGCAGCAGTGCGCACTGGGTCGACTTCGACTTTTTCGGCCACCAACTGGTGATCCACGAAGCCCCGAAAATGGCCTACCAGGAAGCCGCGCACAGCAACCCAGTAGACGGCCACGACGTGCCGGTGCCGCATTTTGGTGTGGTGCTGGGCTGGGATGATTGGCAAACACTGGCGGCACGGCTACAGGCCAAGGGCACGGCGTTCGTGATCGAACCCTACGTGCGCTTCGCCGGCCAGGTAGGCGAGCAGGCCACCCTGTTCCTGCTCGACCCCTGCGGCAACGCCCTGGAGTTCAAGGCGTTCAAAGATATCGGCCAGCTATTTGCCAAATAGTGGCTGAGCAGGCGGGCTAGGGGCGTTCAAACAGGCTGGGCAGTTGCGCGGCCAGCTTGGTGGTATTGATCGGTGCGCGGATAAAGCCACGCTGTGTGCCGTCCGGCCCGATCAGCACCAGGTTGCCGCTGTGGTCGACGGTGTAGTTCTCCTTGCTGGTATCGGCCGGGATAAACGGGATGCTGACGGCATTGGCCAGCTTCTGGATGGTCGCCTGCTCACCGGTCCAGCCGATAAAGCCAGCGTCGAAATAGTTCAGGTACTTCTTCAACTGTTCCGGTGTGTCGCGGTTGGGGTCAACCGTGACCAGCACAACCCGCAGTTTGCTCAAGGTCTCTGGCGGTAGCTGGCCTTGCAGTTGGCGCAACTGGGCAAGGGTGGCCGGGCAGATATCCGGGCAGAAGGTGTAACCGAAGAACAGCAGGCTCCATTGGCCCTTGAGTTGATCGACCGAGACGCTCTGGCCATCCTGATTAGTTAGGCTCAGCGCCGGCAACGTGCGACTTTGCGGCAGCAGCACGATGCCAGCATCCAGCAGCGCTGCTGGGTCACCCTGACCTTTGCTGGTCAGCACCTTGTTGACGGTCAAGCCCAATACCAAGGCAACAATCGCTACGAGAACAAAGACGGTGGTTTGGGTGCGGGTCATGGGGCCTCAAATATTGAGCAGCAGATAGTGGTCTACCAACAGGGTGATAAACAGCGCGAAAAGATACCAGATGCTGTATTTGAACGTATTGATCGCCGCATGCGGTTTGCTGTCACGGTACAGCACCACCGCCCAGTGCAGAAAGCGCCCACCCGATACCACTGCACACACTAGGTACAGCAACCCACTCATGTGAATGACATAGGGCAGCAGGGTTACGGCAAACATCATCAAGGTGTAGAGCAGAATGTGCACCTTGGTGTAATGCTCGCCATGGGTTACCGGCAGCATGGGGATGTCGGCCTTGGCGTACTCCTCTTTGCGGTGGATGGCCAAGGCCCAGAAGTGCGGTGGCGTCCAGGCGAAGATGATCAGCACCAGCAGCAACGGCTCCGCGCTGATATGCCCGGTAACTGCCACCCAACCGAGCAGCGGCGGCGCAGCGCCAGCCAAACCACCAATAACAATGTTCTGTGGCGTGGCACGCTTAAGAAAGCCGGTGTAGAGCACCGCATAACCGAGCAACGACGCCAGCGTCAGCCAGGCCGCCAGCTCATTAGTGAAGGTCAGCAGCAAGGTCATCCCGGCCACTGCCAACAGCAAGGCAAAAGCCAACGCCGCGCTGGGCGAGATACGCCCCGCAGTGACCGGGCGCTTGAGGGTGCGTGCCATGATCGAGTCAATCCGCCGATCGACCACATGATTAACCGCCGCGGCGGAACCGGCGCATAAGCCAATCCCCAGATTGCCAAAGATCAGCACCTGCCAGGCCACGCCTGCACGGGTGGCGAGGAACATCCCGACCAGCGAGGTGATCAGCATCAGCACCACCACTCGCGGCTTGGTCAGCTCCAGGTAATCGCGCCAGCTGGCGTGGGCTTGATGTTCGCGCGCTAGAGTAGCCATACGGTCTCTCCTCGATTGTTGTTATTTGCTTGGCAACGCGGCAAAACCTGCACCGGTATCTGCCGCTGGCGATGCCAGCCATACGGCGCTGCGCACCCGATAATTGACCAGCACCAGCGTCAGCAGCAGAGCCGCACCGCCGAGGTTGTGTGCCACGGCGACCAATACCGGCAGGTGCAAAAGCACATTGCTGACGCCCAGGCTGACTTGCACAGCCAACGCCAGCACTAATAGGCCGGCGAGCCTGGCCAGGCCATTACGTTTGAGCTGCCAGGCCAGAACCAGCAGCACCAGCGTCACCAGCAGCGCGCCGAGACGATGGGTCATATGAATGGCGGTGCGCGCATCGCTGTCGAGCTGGCCGCCGAGGTAATTAGGGCCGATGTGTTGAGTGAGGTGAAAACCGTTCGCAAAGTCCATCGCCGGCCACCATTGACCATGGCAGGTCGGCAGATCGACACAGGCCACCGCCGCGTAGTTGCTGCTGACCCAGCCGCCGAGGGCTATCTGGCCAATCACCAACAACAACCCCAGCGCCGCCAAACTACGCAGCCGGGCAGGCAAGCTGGGTAAAACCGTTGCCTTGGCGGATAACCGCTGCGCCAGCAAGAACAACAAACTCAGGGTGGCGAATCCACCCAACAAGTGCGCCGTAACCACTTGCGGCCAGAGTTTTAGCGTCACCGTCCACATGCCAAAGGCCGCTTGTAGGATCACCATGCCAAGCAATAACAGCGGTAATTTCAGCGGCTGGCCCGGCTGGTTACGCCGGCGCAGCGCCTGAACGGCCAGGGCAAGAATCACCAACCCCAGGCTGCCGGCGAAATAGCGGTGAATCATCTCGTACCAGCCCTTGGCGACCTCAACCGGCGCTTCAGGGAAACGCACTTCGGCGAGGGTTTGCTTGTGCTCGCTCATCGGCACGCCGATAAATCCGTAGCAACCGGGCCAGTCCGGGCAGCCCAACCCGGCGTGTGTCAGGCGGGTATAGGCACCGAGCAACACCACCACAAATGCAAGGGCAGTAGCGAACAGGGCCAAACGATAACCAGGCTTGCTCATCCTTCCTCCTTAGCCGCAGGCAGCATTAGCCAATTTGCGAGATTTTCAGGAGGTGCCGCAGATCGTCGAGAATCGCCTTACCCTTGCTGCTGGCGTCATAGCGCAGCACCAGGTTGCCGTGCGGGTCGACTATCCAGAGCCGCGCGCCCTCACCCTTGCCGGCCATCTTGTCGTAGGCCTGTAACTCAAGTTGATAGCGGCCCAGCTGTGGATACTCACGACGCAGTTGTGCGTCATAGTCGGCGGCAAGCGGCTGGGCAGCGGCCAGGCCATGAGACGCGCGGCCCACATCACGGTTCAGGCCGATGTGCACTTGGCGGGCGAGAAACACCAGCTCCTTGCAGGCGGCATCGCACACATCCGGCACGGTCACCAGTAATTGCCAGAGCGGCTCCGCTGCGCCGACCACACCAAGCTCCGCGCGGGTCTGCCCGGTGCCGATCAACTCGCCGTGGTAACTGCGGGTTTCCGGCACCCAGAAACGCCACTGGTACATAGCGCTGGCGAGAATCATCGGGCCGATCACCACAGTCAGGATGAGGATTAACTGCAAACGCCCACGAAAACGCTGGCTGGACGGCACTTCAGGCAGGGCGATGGCTGGGTTCATGGTGAATCTCCCGCGCGTTAGATAGACCCAAATAAATAAACAAGCCAAGCAAGGCTGCCGCCATGGCAAACCACTGCACGGCGTAACCCATATGTTTGTCCGGGCTCATGGCCACAACTGGCCAGTCGCTCTGAAAGGATGCAGGACCAGGGTCGAGGCGGATCTCATAGCGAAAGCCACCGCGTCCCAGTTGTTGCCACAAAGTCTCCGGTTTGACCTCGCTGATCAGCCGTGGCCAAGCATTGGCGGGCTCAGCACCCTGGAGTTGAAAGGCCTCCCCCAACGGTACATACACCGTGGCCTGCAGGCGCAGCGGGGTATCCGGGGTAGCAAATACGGGGGCAATGCGCCGGTCTGGCCAAGGCAGCCAGCCACGGTTGAGCAGTAGCCAAAGACCGCTGGCTTGGTCATAGAAAGGTTGCAACACCTCGACGCCAACCTTGCCGTCACGGGTACGGTTATCCAATAACACGGTGTGCTGCACGTCGAAGAACCCCTGCAACTGCACGCGCGTGTAAGCCGGGTTGGCGTGCCGTTCAAGCTCATTAATGCTGATCGGCGCTGCCAGTTGCTGCGCCTGGTGAGCGGCCAGCAGCTCACGCTTCTCCTCAGCGCGCGCCAGTTGCCAGAAGCCTAGGGCAAGCAAACAAGGCAATAGCAGCAGCACCAGCAAACTGGGCAGCAGGCCAGGTCGGAAGCGACTCATACGGCCACCCCTAGAACCTGTTGCATGCTAGCTATACTGCAGCTGGACCGCATTTCCCGTCCCCCGACATTTCTTATAGGAGTTACGCATGCTCAAGGCCGCGATCGTCCTGTTGCTACTGGCTACTCTGGTGAGCTTGTTCAGTGGCCTGTTTTTTCTGGTCAAAGATGAGGGACGAACCTCCCGGGTGGTCAACGCGCTAACGGTGCGCGTAACCCTCACGGCCCTGACCATTGCCCTTATTACCTGGGGCTTCTACAGCGGCCAGTTGGTGTCCCACACCACTTGGTAGCCGGGTCACAGCACGTAGACAAAAACAAACAAGCCAATCCACACCACATCGACGAAATGCCAATACCAGGCAGCCGCCTCGAAACCGAAGTGTTTATCAGGGCTAAAGTGGCCGCGAATGATGCGAATCAGCATGATGCTCAGCATCAGCGCGCCCAAGGTGACGTGGGCACCGTGAAAGCCGGTGAGCATAAAGAAGGTCGCACCGTAGATGCCCGAACCAAGCGTCAGCCCCAATTCGGTGTAGGCATGGATATATTCCTCAACCTGCAACACCAAAAAGCTGATGCCGAGAAGTACCGTCAGCGCCAACCACAGGGTTAGCGGTTTGCGGTGGTTCTTACGCAGTGCATGGTGCGCCAGCGTTAGAGTGAAGCTGGAACTCACCAGCAGGATGGTATTGATCAGCGGCAGACCCCAAGCACTGATGGTGCCACTCGGTGCCGGATAGAGTTTTGGGTCCGGCGTATTGAGCAGCGGCCAGCTGAACTCGAAGCCTGGCCAGAGCATATTGCTCACCCCTTTGTCACCCTCACCACCGAGCCAGGGACCCGCCCAGGTGCGCACGTAGAACAGCACGCCGAAGAACGCCGCGAAGAACATCACCTCGGAGAAAATAAACCAGCTCATACCCCAGCGGAACGAGCGGTCCATCTGCGGGCTGTACATACCGGAGCGACTTTCCTTGATCACATTGCCGAACCAGCCAAACAGCATGTAAGCGAGGAACAGGCCACCAACAAAGAAGATCAGCGGGCCGTGGGAGTCGGCGCGATCAGCCTTCATGTCGTTAAACCAGGTGCCAACCCCGTAGACCGAAAACAACATGCCCAAGGTGGCAATAATCGGCCACTTGCTCTGGGCCGGAACGTAATAGTTTTCGTGCGTTTCGTGACTCGACATTATTGTTCTCCTTATGGAGCCACCCGGGTAAGGGTCGCCTGCGCCACCGGCGGCTTTTGCGCGGTGACATCAAACAAGGTGTAGGCCAGGGTCAAGTGGCGAACATCTGCCGGTAAGTCTCTATCGACGATAAAGCGCACCGGCATTTCAATGCGTTCACCGGGTTGCAGTACCTGTTGGGTGAAGCAGAAACATTCAGTCTTGTGGAAAAAAGCAGCCGCTTTGGACGGTGCCACGCTGGGGATCGCCTGAGCGGTCATCGGTTTGTCCGTGGGGTTTTGGGCAATAAACAGCATTTGCGTACTGTTCCCAGGATGCACCGTTACCTCATCCGCTACTGGGCGAAACTCCCAAACCATATCGGCAGCATTGGTGGCCAAAAACTGCACACGCACCTGACGCTGCTCATCCACCGCCTGGCTGCCCTCATACGCCCCTGCGGTCTTACCGTTAATACCAAAGGCTTGGCACATCACGTCGTAAATCGGCACTAGGGCGAAACCAAAACCGAACATGCCGACCACCACCAAGCAAAGGCGGATGACCAGGCGGCGAGTGCCCAGGGTTTCGCTCATATCACTTCACTTCCGGTGGGGTCTGGAAGGTGTGATACGGCGCCGGCGACGGCACAGTCCACTCCAGCCCTTCGGCACCGTCCCAAGGCTTGGCCGGAGCCGGTTTGCCGCCACGGATGCACTTGATGACGATAAACAGGAACAGCAACTGGGTGGCCCCGAACGTAAAGGCACCAATGCTCGAGACCATGTTGAAGTTGGCGAACATCATGTTGTAGTCAGGAATCCGCCTTGGCATACCGGCCAACCCGACAAAGTGCATGGGGAAGAAGGCCATGTTCATGCCGACGAAGCTCATCCAGAAGTGCAGCTTGCCGAGGGTTTCGTCGTACATGTGCCCGGTCCACTTCGGTAGCCAGTAATAGGCCGAGGCGAAGATGCCGAAGATCGCACCCGGCACCAGTACATAGTGGAAGTGCGCAACCACGAAGTAGGTGTCGTGGTACTGGAAGTCCGCCGGGGCGATGGCCAGCATCAGGCCGGAAAAGCCGCCAATGGTGAACAGGATGACGAAGGCCACCGAGAACAGCATCGGCGTCTCGAAAGTCATAGAACCGCGCCACATGGTGCTGGCCCAGTTGAATACCTTCACGCCCGTTGGCACAGCGATCAGCATGGTGGCGTACATAAAGAACAGCTCACCTGTCAGCGGAATCCCTACGGTGAACATGTGGTGCGCCCAGACGATAAACGACAGGAAGGCAATCGAGGCGGTGGCATACACCATCGAGGTGTAGCCGAACAACGGCTTACGGGCGAAGGCCGGAATGATTGAGCTGACCGCGCCGAACGCCGGCAAGATCATGATGTACACCTCGGGATGACCGAAGAACCAGAACACATGCTGGAACAACACCGGGTCACCGCCACCGGCCGCGCTAAAGAAGCTGGTGCCGAAATGGATGTCCATCAGCATCATGGTCACCACACCCGCCAGCACCGGCATCACGGCGATCAGCAAGAACGCCGTAATCAGCCAGGTCCACACGAACAACGGCATCTTCATCAAGGTCATGCCGGGGGCACGCAGGTTGAGGATGGTGGCAATCACGTTGATCGCGCCCATGATCGAACTGAAGCCCATCAAGTGCACCGCAAAGATAAAGAAGGTCACCGACTCCGGTGCGTAGGTCGTCGATAACGGCGCATAGAAGGTCCAGCCAAAATTGGGTCCGCCGCCTTCCATAAATAAGGTGCTGACCAACATGCTGAAGGCCGCTGGCAGCAGCCAAAAGCTGAAGTTGTTCATGCGCGGCAGGGCCATGTCTGGTGCGCCGATCATCAACGGAATCATCCAGTTGGCCAGGCCGACAAACGCCGGCATCACCGCACCGAAGACCATGATCAGACCATGCATGGTGGTCATCTGGTTGAAGAACTCCGGCTGCACAATCTGCAGACCCGGCTGGAACAACTCGGCCCGAATTACCATCGCCATGCTGCCGCCAAGCAGGAACATGGCGAAGCTGAACCACAGGTACATGGTGCCGATGTCTTTATGGTTGGTGGTCAACACCCAACGCATCAGGCCTTTGGCAGGCCCATGGGGATGGTCATGCCCGGCATGACCGTGGCCAGCATGGCCCGGATCGATCACTGCACTCATGTCCTTACTCCTGAGCCTGTTTGAACGTGAGGATGTCTTTCGGCGTGACCATGTCGCCTACCGCATTGCCCCAGGCATTGCGCTCGTAGGTGATGATCGCGGCAATATCAACTTCCGAAAGCTGCTTACCGAACGCTGCCATAGCCGTACCTGGCTTACCGTTGACCACGGTGCCGATATGACCGGCAGCCGGCCCGGTGGCAACCTTCGAGCCCTTGAGCGCAGGGAACATCGGCGGCAAACCCTCACCGGTAGGCTGATGGCAAGACGCACAGTTGGTCAGGTATGACTTCTCGCCGCGCGCCATCAGTTCATCCATCGTCCACTCTTTACTGGTCAGCTCCTTCTCGGCAGCCGCCAGTTGCTTGCGCTCGGCTAACCAGGCGTTGAAGTCGTCTTTCGACTTAACCTCGACAACAATCGGCATAAAGCCATGATCCTTGCCACACAACTCGGTGCATTGACCACGGTAGAGGCCGGGCTCATCAATGCGCGTCCAGGACTCGTTAACAAAGCCGGGGATAGCGTCTTTCTTCACCGCCAGCGCCGGCACCCACCAGGAGTGGATCACGTCGGCGGAAGTGATCAGGAAGCGCACCTTGGTACCGACTGGCACCACCAAAGGTTCATCGACCTCCAGTAGGTAATGCTCGCCCTTGGTAGCCTTGTTGTTGATCTGGTCCTTAGGCGTAGCCAAGTTGCTGAAGAACTCGACGTCTTGGCCCAAGTATTTGTAGTGCCATTTCCACTGGTAGCCGGTGACCTGGATATCCAATTCAGACTCGCTGGAGTCGTAAATATCGATCAAGGTCTTGGTGGCCGGTACGGCCATTACCACCAGGATGATGAGAGGCACGACCGTCCAGAGAATCTCGACCGTGGTGCTTTCATGGAAGTGCGCCGGCTCCTGGCCTGTAGAGCGGCGATGGACCAGCATCGACCAGAACATCACGCCGAATACGATCACGCCGATGACGACGCAGATCCAGAAGATGGTCATGTGCAGGTCGAATACTGAGCGGCTGACCTCGGTGGCACCCGGCGTCATATTGACGCCCCAGCTGGCGTGCGCCGAGCTGAATACCAACCACAACAGGAGGCCCATCCAAACTCGTGGATGTCGCATCATTGCGGGTTCCCCTTAATTGTTCTTGTTATCCCGCCGAATCGGTCAGTGGTTAGCCATCACACATCTTCACGGTGAAAATGCCGGTGAGGACTGTCCATGCCACAGCTGACTCGGAGTTATCAGGTACTGCCTTTCGAGTTCGAGTATAGACACGGACTTGCACCTGGCAACGCGCAAGTCGAAATGAGCAAAACGCTGCGAGGTAGGCGCTAAAGACCGCGCCAGCCTTGGGATAGAGAAAAATTGAGCACGCTCGATATAGCCGAATCGCATAATTATTTAAGAATTATGACAATCGGGTCTTAGCAGATACGCTGAGCCAGCTAAGGTTCTCGTCCATGTCCTTACCTCAGGAGCTGTCATGAACATCGCCGCTTTGCACAAGCTGATTCAGCGTGCGCAACAACACGAAACCAGCACCGGCCACTTGGCTGCCCAGATGCAAAAACACGTAGGGCAACTGCACCCATCCATTCGCCTACCCACAAGCGATACCGATGGGGTGCTGCAACGCTTTGTCAGCGCGTATATCGAGCAAGTACCCGAGTTGCTGCAAGCTGCTCATCAGGTTGCTCAAGAGGCGGGGATCGAGGCGCAGATCAAACCGGTGCTCAAAGTTGCCGAGCAGTTCTTTCTGCAACCGCCAGCGCTGATGGCCGGCCATGAGGGGCTTGAGGGTTTGCTTGATGAAGCCTATCTGGCCCATCGTCTGGTGGAAGAGGTGAATGACTGCTACATCGCCCACCTTGGCGCACCGCTGATTCCGCTGGATACCACGGTGGCCAACCTGATTGCCCATCAACTGATCGGTGAGCCCTTTGCCAATCAGTTGGATGAAGCCGTACACCACGCCGTCGAGGGCATGCTCGACGATGCCAGCTTTGCCCAAGACTCCGTACAGGCTTACCGTGAGCAACTGCACAGCCCGCAAACTGATGCGGCCTGGCAGCGCTGGCCGTGCTTATCGCGGCAGCTCGGGGTTGAGCTGCAGCTGGATGAAACCCGCGCGACGGGTTAGCCGGTCTTAAACCTCGCGCCCGTTTGCCGACTAGCTGTTCGGTAGATAGCGCGCGCGCGGCGTGGCCATCGGCAGCGGACCATCGCCAATCAGACGGAATTCGCCCTTCTCCGCGTCGTAAGCCTTGATCTCGCTGGTTTCAATGTCATACACCCAGCCGTGGATAAACAGCTGGCCGCTGGCCACCCGTGCTGCCACCGACGGGTGGGTGCACAGGTGATTGAGCTGAGCGACCACGTTCTCCTCGGTGAGAACGGCGAGCCTGTCATTGCCTTCACAGCCGCAGTTCGCCTCCACCACCCTGAGCGCCACTTCGCTGTGGCGCAGCCAGGCCTTCACCGTCGGCATGCTGTCCAGGGTCTCCGGGGCCAGCACTGCCTTCATCGCACCACAGTCGGAGTGGCCGCAGACGATGATGTGCTGCACGCCTAACGCCAGCACCGCATACTCGATGGCGGTGGAAACCCCGCCCATCATCTGCCCGTAGGCCGGCACCACGTTACCGACATTGCGGTTAACGAACAGGTCGCCCGGCGAGCTTTGTGTGATCAGCTCAGGCACCACTCGCGAATCAGCGCAAGTAATGAACATTGCGCGCGGGTTCTGCGCAGTGGCGAGTTTTTTGAATAGCTCTTCCTGTTGCGGGAAGATCTCGCTGCGAAAACGATTGAAGCCATCCACGATGCTCTGCAGTGCCTCTTCAGCACTCTCACTGCCTGTACGGCCCTGCAACGGGATCAACTGATGCTTGTATGGCATGTTTGCGACCTCTGTGTACCTGAAAAAACGCTGCTAAGGCGACAGCCAAGGTTGCTAGCGAGTCACATACCAAGTGTCACCCGCACAGGCTAGGACGGCAACTGCCAGCCTTGCTTAGGCCCCAGCCAAACCACGGCAAGCTGACGAACGCAGCGTTTCAGAGCAGCGCCAGTTGTCCGCCCGGCGGACAAAAGCGCGTGCAGTCGAGGTTGAATCTCTCACGCCGATTCAGCCCAAGGCGTTTGCTGGCCAAGGCAAAGCGTTGTGCCAATAGCTCGGCAAACGCACCCTCACCGCTAAAGCGTTTACCGAAACTGCTGTCATACAACGCCCCACCGCGACTCTGACGGATCAGGCTGAGCACATGCTCGGCACGTTGCGGGTAATGCGCCTGCAACCACTCCTCAAACAACGGTGCGACCTCACGCGGCAAGCGCAGCAACATGTAGCTGGCGCTCTGCGCGCCAGCCTCTTTAGCAGCGCTCAGCAAATGCTCAAGCTCCATGTCATTGATCATCGGGATCATCGGCGAGCACAGCACGCCAACCGGAATACGGTTATCACGCAATACGCGAATCGCCCGTAACCGCGCGGCCGGGGCTGCAGCACGCGGTTCCATGATGCGTTTGAGTTCATCATCCAGCGTCGTCAGGCTGATCATCACCGCCACCAGCCGCTGCTGCGCCAGCTCACTGAGCAGATCGAGGTCGCGCAGAATCAACGAACCTTTGGTGACGATGGTCACCGGATGGCGATAGTCGAGCAGCACCTTGAGGCTGTTGCGTGTCAGCAGGTGCTGGCGCTCGATTGGCTGATAGGGATCGGTGTTGGAGCCCAGATTAATCGGCGCGCAGACATAACCGGGCTTGCTCAATTGCTGCTCGAGCAGGGCGACGGCGTTGGTCTTGGCGATCAGTTTGGTTTCAAAATCCAGTCCTGGTGACAGGTCCCAATACGCGTGACTGGGCCTGGCATAGCAGTAAATACAGCCATGCTCACAACCACGATAGGGATTCAGCGAGCGGTCAAAGGGTAGGTCCGGCGACTGGTTGCGGGTGATGATGCTCTTCGCCGTTTCGTTGCGCACTTCAGTCGCCCGGCTGGGCGGTACTTCCTGAAACCAGCCGTCATCGCTGGCGATGATCTGCTGCGGGGCAAAGCGATTGTGCGGGTTACTGGCAGTACCACGACCACGCGGCGGCAGAGAAACGGACATGAGCTGGCTCCATAATTTACTGTATATAAATACAGTAAATTATCTCCATCGCCAAACCCAGTCATCGGCCCGACCTCTAGCCGCACAAAAAAATCAGCCTGCCACTAGCAACAACAACAGCGGCAAACTGGCCGCTGCCAGCAGGGTTTGCAGGGTAATAATGCCGGCCATCAAGTGGCTGTCGCCGCCCAGTTGCCGGGTCAACACATACGCCGTCGGGGCCGTTGGCAGGGCAAAGAACAACACCAGCACGGTGCTTTCCATCACCGGCAACGCCAGACCATAAGCAACCACCCAAGCCAATAGCGGCATCGCCAACAGGCGCAGCAGGCTATTACCGAACAGCGCCGGCACCTCGCCACTCAGCTGGTCGGGTTTCAAGGCGGCACCAACACACAGCAGGCCAAGCGGCAGACTGGCGGCAGCTAACAAACCGAGCAGGCGATCCGAACCACCCGGCAAACCCAGGCCACTGAAGTTGACCAAGGCACCGCCAAGGCAGGCGAGAATCAGCGGATTCTTCAGGATTGGCAGTAACAGGCTGCGTGCACTCACACCGCGCTCGGCCGTCAGCGACCAGACCGATAGCACATTCACCGTCGGCACCATCAACGCCAGCATTAGCGCCGCCAGGGTTAGCCCCGGCTGACCAAACAAACTGCCAACAGCGGCCAATCCGAGGTAAGTGTTGAAGCGCAGAATCCCTTGAGTAAATGCCCCGAAACGCCCTGCCGGCCAACCGCGCAGGCGGCGTACCAGCAGTAGCGCCAGCCAGGCGATGCCCAACGCCAAAAGCACCGCCAACGCCAGACGTGGCAATGCCGGATTATTCAATGGCGCCTTGGCCAGGCTACTGAACAGCAGCGCCGGGAACAGCATGTAGTAATTCAGCCGCTCGGCTCCGGGCCAGAATGCCTCACTGGGAAACGCCCAACGACGCAGGTAGTAACCAGCCACGATCAACGCAAACAGTGGCCACAAGGCCAACAACAACTCCTGCACGGCAACCTCCAGCCACACGCAAGCCGACATCTTGAGCAGCCACATGGGGTGACGCAAGGATGATGTTGCGACTAGGCTGCTTTACCTAGCCAGAGAATGAGAACAACCAATGCCCAACATCCATCAAGGCGGTTGCCAATGCGGGGCTTTGCGCTATCAGTTTGCCGCGCCCCTGCAGGACATCGCTCACTGTCATTGTTCGATCTGCCGACGCAGCACCGGCGGTATTGTCACCACCTGGATCACCGTGCCGTTGGCGAGTTTTCAATGGCTCGCCGGCACGCCGCAGGCTTATGCCTCATCGACTACCTGCACGCGCTATTTTTGTTCGACCTGCGGCGCACACCTGGCGCTGCTCACCACGCTCAGCCCAGAGAGCCTGGACGTCACCATTGCCACGCTCGACCACCCGGAGCAGGCAGCAGCAGACCGGCATATCTGGGTGCAGAGCCGCCTACCCTGGTTGCGCCTTGACCCGCAGCTACCCGAGGAAGATCAAGAAAACCTCTGAGACGACAATTACCCTAAGGCAACTGCAAACCGCCAGCGGCTTTGTGCAGCGTGCGCAGGTGCTCGCCAAGCAGCGCCAGATTGTCTTCGGCCGCTTGCAGCTCGGCCAGCCGCGCAGGCTCCAGCAAGGTCCGAACCTCCTGATCAAGGTTGTCACTGAGCTGACGCAATTGCTGCTGACGGGCCTGGCTTTCGCTTTCCAATCGCTGCCACTCGCTACGTTGCGGCAAGCCATAACCGCGATTGAGCAACTCGGCCGGCCGACTAAGAAAGCCACTGTTGGCCAGAATTTTTTGCAGCGCACCGCCTGCCTTGTTCAGCGTTGGATCAACGCCGTCACGACCACTCAAGTAGTGCCGCTTCAGCTCATCCTGAGCCAGCAGCAGTTGCCGACGCAGCGCGGCTTGCTCAAGCAGCAACAAGGCGGCGCTGGTACGCAGATCAGCCTGGGCAAACCAGGGCTGACGCTGTGCCGCTGGCAGCGCCAGCCAGTCGCCGACCTGCGTTTGTTCAATTGGCAAATGCGCCGTCAGCACGCTGAACATCGCCTGATAGCGATCACGAAAGGAGTCAAAGCGATAACCCAAGCGCAACGCCTCGACATCATTGGCCAGCACGCTGCGGTCGGCCAACCCACGGCCTACAAGGGTATCCAGCAAACCGTTGGGCATAATGCTGTCGAGGGTCTGCAGGCGCGGGTTCTGGCTGCCGCTACGCAGCAACTTGAGGGTTTCTACCGCGCAGTTATTGGAAAGAAACCAGTAGTCACCGTCATAACTCCAGTGCTGCTCAACGGCGCGGGTAACCAGTTGTTCCAACTGAGCACGGTCCAGCTTGAGTGGCACCGAGGCCAGGCTGCGCAGTTCAACCTTGGTGTATTCCTCAATCACCTGCTCCAACGGTAAAACGAACAACCGCGAGGGGTACGCGCCGGTCAGGCCATCCCAGCTGGACAGCTGCACATCGCCGACAAACGCGCGGTAGGACAGCACTAGGTGCTCCTGCAAATCGAGCCGGCAATCCGGCCCGCGCGGCCGTCCAGGCGCACAGATCACCAAGCGCAACATGCTGTGCCCCCAGCGACTGGCCAGGGCATCGTTGGCCTCGGCCAGCAAGTAATCCACTTGATAAACGCGTTCTGGATCGATATGGCCGAGTGGCTGGCGGCTGAAATCACGCCCGGCATTCAGGTAAGCCAGGCTGTCGCTGCAGGACTGTTGCTGAGCCGGCGACCAAGCGAAATGTGCGCTCAGGTAGCGCGCCAGAGACGGTCGCCGGCAGGCATAGCTCGGGTCGAGAAGGAAGTACTCCATATTCACCGCGAGAAACTCGCGCGGATTGCTCAGCTCGTAGCTGTCCGGGCTGCGCGCAACCTGGTGGTTTTCCTGCTCACGCGCGCCGCGCCGGCCGACTTGTTGCGGCCAGCCGGCCAGGTCGAGCAGTAGCGGATCGTCACTCAGGGTAAAGCGTCGCGCCGTTTGGCCACGGCAATTATCGGGTAAGCCGACTACGCCCAGGCTCTGCTCACGCTGACGACACTGGTGCTGCAGTTGCTTTTGCGCCGGCGACCAAAGCTGGGCGCGGTCATACAAGTGGGTAAGTTCATGTAGCACGGTCGCCAGCAGTTCGCGGCGGACGTTACCATGTGGGCGGTTGGTCTGCGTGGTGGCGCTGCTGCCGTCGCTTAATGTCGGGAGCAACGCCGCATTGAGCTCGATGCCACTAAAGCGCCCGGCACGGCCATAGACCTGCTCAGGCAGATCGCGCCAGCGCACGTCAACGCGGCGATCAAGCTGCTGCTTGAAACGCGGCGGTAAGGTATCTAAGGCCTCCTGCAACAGTTGCTGGCTAGCCACACGTTCGCCAGGACTGAGTTCAGCGTCGTGCAGCTGCATGCGCAACTCGGCCTGGCTACAAGCACTGGCCAGTAATGCCAGCACCAGCAGCCAGACACGCGCCCCACTCACAGCGCCAGAATGGCTTCGGCCAACACCTGGTCAGACGCGCCCTGCGCCTCAGGCACTTGGCTACGGATGCTGGTGATAGCGGCCTCAAGCTGAGCGCCACGGATCTTGCCCTCGCTGGCAACAAAACTGGCAGCGTCGTCACGGGCAGCCAGGACGACCTTCGAATCACGCACCGAGGTTGTGGTGTCCGAGGTGAAATCAAGCGTGCGATCAAGCGCCCGCACAATGATATTGCTGGTAGCCACCAAGGTTTGCGCCTGGGCAGTTGCACTGATCAGGGCAATTGCAGTTACGGCACTAAGCAAAACAAAGCGCATACACATCTCCAAAAATTAGCTTTCTACTCAATCAAGCAAGCGGCTTGGACAAGTATTCTTGCGCGTAGTTGCGCGGCAACCATTCAACCGCAGCCCGCCAGCGCCTACAAGCTGAGAATGGCCGAAGCTAACTGCATGTCATCGCCCTGCAGAGCGGGGCTTTGCTGACGCAAATGCTGCAGGGCAGCCTCCAGCCGCACACCGCGAATGACGCCCTGGCTGGCGACAAAGGAGGCAGCATCATCCCGGGCGGCCAGCACGATTTTGTCATCGCGCAGAGACGAAGAGGCGTCCGAGGTGGCATCCGATGAAGCAGCCAGCGACCTCACCACGGCATCGGTGGTGACTACAAAACTGGTGGCACTGGCGGTGCCGGCCAAAACCAATAATGTTGCCAAGCTGAGAGTACGTATCGCGGTCATATGCAAACTCCTAATAAAGGCCCAGCAAACAGTCTGAGCTGAAGTGTAGACCCGCACATTACGCGTTGGTGCCCAGCGTACTTAGCGCCAGAAGGGCGTGTCTAACTCAACTTGGCGCTGCGCCTCGCTGATACCGGCATCCGCCAACTGGCGGCTATCAAGGCGCGCCAGTTGCTGACGCGTGCGCACATTACGCCGCCATAGCCTCAGCGCGGCATAAAATCTCAACCATAGCGGAGAAGGTACTGAAGCTTTTTTGGTCGATTGGGGCTTAAGCGTGCGTTCCATAGCGCGATACCTTGTCAAAGACAGGAGAAGGCAATCTATGTTGAACCCCAACAGACTCTGCAGGCAGAGACAGTACCGGGCAATTGTCCTGGTCCAGTTTCAAATATATTTAAACTGTACCGCTCCACTGCCAAACAGACTGTTATGGGTGAGCGCTACCAGAGCGCCGCTTGCAAAAACCAGCGCATAAAAAGAAAGCCCCAGCACACGAGGCGCTGGAGCTTTCAAAAAACCTTAGGAGGTGAAGCAAAAACGGTATGCAGTAACGCTTAACGCCAGAAAGGCTTGTTCAACTCGGCCTGACGCTGAGCTTCGCTGATACCGGCATCTGCGAGCAGACGGGAGTCCAGACGAGCCAGCTGGCGGCGGCTAATAACGCGGCGCTGCCATTGCAGAACGGTAGACAACATACGCAGCGGCATAGCGCTGGAGCCGGTAGTTTGGCTGTGATCGAAAAACAGGTCGGAACTGAGGGTACGTTCCATGGTGATCATCCTTCCGCTTGTGGCGGCTTAAGTGGTGTGTGTTGCGATGGGAGAATTATCGCCACTGCCCACTGTTTGCTGTAGCCACAGCTGAATGCAATTGCAGCACAAATAGATAGTTTGCTTTGTAACTGTTTTGACTTTTTTAACTTCAACTGTACCTGCCATAAGTTATTTGTACTGAAAATATAACTTTAAAAGGTAAATAGACTGCAAAAACCACATGAAAGCAGTGCATCTATATAGGTACAGTTCCAAATTGCACTTATGTGACAGCTGACCTGTTTTTCAGTTTTTTGCCTGAAAAAATCACTTTCCTGAACGAGCAGACAGAAAAAAGCCCAGCGACTGAGCTGGGCTTTTTCTATAACGCCGCAACGAGCTTTAATCGACCGCTTTGACCATATCTTCGATGACCTTTTTCGCGTCGCCGAAGACCATCATGGTCTTGTCCAGGTAGAACAGTTCGTTGTCCAGGCCGGCGTAGCCACTGGCCATCGAACGCTTGTTGACGATCACGGTCTTGGCTTTTAGACCTCGATTATTGGCATACCAGCAATTGCCAATCGTTGCCATGAGCACGCAACCGAGGAGTAACATCACCACATCATCTTGAAGGTGGCTGAGATGTCGTGACGTTGGTCGGAAGCAGCGAACTCCCCCTGATAACCCAGGTTCAGCGAGGCCGTTTCACTGACCTGCATGTTGAGACCCAGGCCAAGCCGGGCGCGGTCGCGATCCAGCTCCGGCCCGCTGACACTGAAACTGGTGTTTGGCGCTGGGGTAAAACCGGCGCGTAGCGCGGCCTCGTTATCCATAAACTCATGAACCCAGGCGAGTTCGACCGTGGGCTGGATGCGGCTGCCATTGCCGGTCGTCCAGCTGTGTTCGAGGCGAGCGCCAAAGGCCGAGCGCAGTGAATCCTGCTGATCACGACTGACATCCAAGTTGGCAGCACCTGCCCCCTTCTCGGTAAAACCGGAGCGCTTGATATGGGCGTATTCAAGCCCCACCAGCGGCGTGATGGCGGTGCGGCTGCTGAGGGCAAACTTACGCCCGGCTTCGAGGGCGATATTGCCCGTCCAGGCGTCGTAGTCGGCTTCGGCCTTGTTGCTGGAGGGGCCGACAGTGACGCGGCGATTGGCATCAATATCGTGGTAACCAAAGCCTGCGATGCCACTGGCATAGTAGTTATCCGCCAACAACCACCGGCCGTAGAGAGCGGCCTGATAGCTATCGACTTCGATGCTGCCATCTGCGACGGCGGTATCGGTGCGGCTGTAGCCGAAAGCGGCACCCAGGGTCAGTGCGTCATCCAGGTTGAAATCGATGCCGGTGGCCGTACCGCTGGCGTTGTAATGCGCGCCGCTGGCGTTCGACGTGTCGTCGATTTCACCGTAGCTGCCGGTGCCGCGCAGCCACCAGCCGCGCTCGGCAGCAGGTTGGCTACCGAGTAGCTGCGAACCGACATCGGTCATGGTGCCGCTGTCGTTATAAGCCAGCATCAACTGGCCGCTGCTCGCGAGGAACTGGTTGTTGCCTTGCAGGCGGTCAAACAGCAGGCCCTTGAACTGATTCAGTGACTGCAGGGCAATCTGGTTGCTGTAGGTATGCTGCACGCCGCTGAGCGCGTCATAGGCCTGCTTCGCGCCCTCGACGGTCAGCACATTGAGGTTATTGAGGAGCGCATCGAGCCCCGATGCACCGCGGCCGACCAGCGTATCGAGCGCCGTGCCGACGGCCAGTTGATTGGGTGTGCCCGTGACAGAGGCATAGTCAGACGAATTACGGCGCAAGTTGAGGAAGACATTATTGGCGTCGTAAGTCAGAGTCGGCGTGAGAAAGGCCAAGTCCGAGCTGACGCTATTGAAGGTGGTGCCGCCCAACCCGCCTGCTGCGGTGAGGATGGTGTAGTCGGTGCTAAACAGGTAGTCACCGGCCTCGGGTAGCACCAACACCGTACCATTGGTCAGTGTTGCGCTGCCGGTGGCGCTGATCAGGTCGGAGTTGCCAGCGGCATCGACCTCCACCTGATACAGACCGCCCCCAGAGAAATCCACGTTGCCGGCGACATTCATGGTGCCGATGGAGTTGCCGGGGGCTAGGCTGCCGCCGTTGAGCGAAATACTGCCAAAGGTGCCGCTGCCTCCCAGCGCACCGCCTGTATTGATCGTGGTGGCGGAATTAGCAATCGAACCATTGACCGTCAGCAAACCGTCCGCAACCGTCGTGGCCCCGCTGTAGCTACTTACGCCTGAAAGCGTCAACGCACCAGCACCGGATTTGACCAGGCTGCCGGTGCCGGACATCACGCCGGCATAAACACCGTCCGCTGCCTGATCAAAGTCGAGCAGGGCGTTATTAAGGATGTTGCCCTGCAGGGACGCGGTACTGCCCCGCAGTGTTCCTGCGGAGACCGTGGTGCCGCCGCTGTAGGTATTGCCGCCAGAGAGCAGCAAGGTGCCGGCCCCGGCCTTGGTCAGTGCGCCAATACCGGAAATGGCCCCAGCAACTGTTGTATCGGCAGTATCACCGACCGTGAGCCCTGCATTCAGTACAATCGTGGATCCCGTCGCCGCCGAAAGCGACCCGATGGTCTCGGTGGCGCTGTTGACAGTCAGGTTGCCGGTGCCATTGAGCGTCACACCCGCCGCATCGCTCAGCGACGCGCCATCGGCGATCAGGCTTGCGCTGTCTTCAACAACAACGCTGGTAGAGGCGATGCTGCCAGTCACGTCTAGCGTGCCAGCGGTCACTGCCGTTTGACCCACATAAGTGTTTGCGCCGGAAAGGGTTAGTTGACCGGTACCGGACTTGATCAGGCCACCCGTTCCGCTCACCACACCAGAAAGCGCTGTGGCGCTATTTAGCCCGCCAGTCGTTAGGGTGTGTGCGCCCAGATTAACTGCACCCGATCCGGCGATGCTGCCGATCTCTTCATCCCCGGTCAGGGCAAATACACCATTGTTAGTCAAGGCCGTAGCGGCGGCCAAACCGGTAGCCGCGCCACCTTGCGTGGTCAACGTTCGCCCGGCGTTGATGGTCACATCAGTGGAGGCCAGTGCGCCCGCACCCGTAAGCGTCAGGTTGCCTCCAGACAACAGTGTTGTGCCGGTGTACGTATTGCCTCCGCTTAGTGTCAGTACGCCAGAAGAAACATCCAGGTTTGAGGTGCCCGCGCCATCCGCGAGAGTGCCGCCAAAGTTGGAGGTGCCCAGCGTTTGCAAGGTTGCGCTCCCGGCGCTGGAGTTCACCGTACCGGTTCCAGACAGGTTGTTGATTCTGACAAGCAGTCCAGCCATATCCAGCGTCGCGGCCCCAGCGACACTGGTCCCAGCAATGAAACCAAGTCCACTGTTGATAAACTCGCCCGCCCCCAACCTGAGCGTTCCACCTGCCACGTTTACCCTCGCGGAAGCAATTGCGCTGGACAAATTCGAGGCAACTACGATCCCTTCTTGCCCTGCCGCGCCAAAGTTCAGAACCGAGTTGCTACCTATTGGGTTAACGTTGCCCGTAAGGGTCAACGTTTTCCCGTTTGCGGCGGCAATCGTGCTAGTGGTGCCGCTCTGAGTACTCAAGTTTGCCTTGCCCAGCGTCAGGGTTTCCGTGGCTAACAACGTCCCCCCATCCAGTCGGACCCGCCCACTGTCCGCACCCAGAGCGCCAGCATTGTTGATGACAACTGTACCGGCCGTGAGGGTCGTATCCCCGGTATAGGTGTTCGTACCCGACAGCGCCAAGGTGCCCGCGCCGGTTTTGCTGAGCTCGCCGCTGCCACTGATCGCCCCCGCATAGTCGGCACTGCCACTGGTGGCATTCACCGTCAGGGTATTGTTGCCCAACTGGATCGCGCCACCGCTGCCTGAAAGCGCGCCGATGGTTTCGCTGTCCGACAGCGTCAGGGTGCCGCCGTTGACCACCACAGCGCCGGTGTCGGCAATGGCCGCGCCGCCGGCAAGCGTCAGCCCGCCCGCTTCCAGTGTTGTTGCGCCGGTATGGGTATTGGCGCCGCTCAGGGTATGAGCACCGCTGGCATTATTGAAGGTTAAGCCGCCCGTTCCATTGAAAGTGTTCGAAATGGTAGCCGTGGCAGCCCCCGCAATGGTCAAAACTCCGGGGTCAGTCAAGGTAACGGCACCAGTTCCGTTTATTTCCCCAATGGTTTCCGCCCCGGTAACAGTGAACTGACCGTTATTGCTTAGCGTTGCTCCATCCGCCAGATGCTCACCATTTGTCGAAAGCTCAGCGCCCGCATCAATCGTGACTGAAGTTGAGGCAAGCGACGACCCGGTGCCAAGCGCCAGGGTTCCTTCCGCAACGGTAGTGCTCCCGGTATAGCCGCTTGCGCCAGTCAGCGTGGTCGTCCCTGTTCCGATACGCACCAGCGATAGGTTGTTGGTTGCACCGTCACTGATTGCGCCGGCAAACGTGGAAGTATTCTTCAGCGTTAGCACGCGGTCGGTTGCGCTACTGTTGGTGACTGTTCCCGCTCCCCCAAGCCGCTGAACCGTGGTGTCGATACTGCCAATATCCAAAGTCGCGCCCGCAGCAACAGAGGTGCTGGAAATATACGGCAGAACACTAGCAAACTGAGACCCGGCAGCGGCCAGGGTGCCGCCGGCAACATTGACAGAAAAGTCGCCCCAGTACATACCGCCATTGGCTGTCATAACAACGCGACCGGTGTCTGTGGCAGAGCCAAAGGTAAGCGAGCCGGAGGGTGTCAAAGCGACAAACGCACCTGTTTGCGTCAATGTGGTGCCTGTTGCTGCAGAAATCGTTGCCGTCGCGCCGGCACCTATATTCAGCGCGCCGATTGTTCCGCTGCTCGTCGTGCGGAAACTGCCGGAGTCATTCAGCGAAAGGCTGCCGTTAAGTGAGCCGCCATTGTTCGTCAGGATGCCAGTATCAGTGACGGAAACAGCGCCGGTAATATCCCCGGCGTTTTCTATCGCACCCGACCCGGAAATATTTACATCGGTTGAAACAAGCTCGCCACCGGCCGAAATCGTCAGCGTCCCGGCGGAAACGTTGGTTGCTGTCAGGGCCGGCGTAACGCTGCCAAGGGTTGGCTGGTTGCCTGCTGGGCTGTTTATGTCTGCCGCATCTGCTGCTGCCGGCGTGCCGCCAGTCCAGTTGCTTGCGGTATTCCAATCGGTATCGGTCGCCCCGGTCCAGGTCTGCGCACTCGCCATGCCTGACAGCGTCATACCCGCAACAAACACCGTGCACCCAAACAAAGGCACGTGTTTTGAGCGGTGTGTGGTGCGGGCACTCGCCTTATTTTTGCCACGGGCTTTTGCTGTTTCGGGCACAGCCACCCATGCGCCCAGAGCGGCATTGAATATGGAGCAGTAGATGCGATTCATGGCGGAACCTTTTAACCGAAATTCGCCGAGCCTATTGGCCGGCAGGGACTACGGCTATCCGATTTCCGCAAACGTGTTGAGGTAAAGCCTTATTACGGTTGGTTGTTGCAGCTGCACCAACGGGGCTATGCAGATGGATCAGCAAGCAAGCGTGACAGAGGGGGATTCGTCGAACAGTTGCCGATAATCCTGAGCAAAACGCCCAAGGTGCAAAAAGCCAAAGCGCATGGCGATTTGCGTAACGGTGGTGGTTTGCGGATCTGAGGTGCGCAGCGTTGCCCGCACACGGTTCAGGCGACACCGGCGAAGGTAGGCGATGGGCGGCATATCAACATAGGTGCGAAAGGCGTATTGCAGCGCGCGCTCAGACACACCGGCCGCCGTGCAGACATCGACGATGCTGGGGACAACATCGGCTGCGAGGCTCTCTTCCACAAAGCAGCGGGCGATGCGGCAAATATGCAGCGCGCGCGATCGCTCCAGGGCCGACGGTGTTGCGATATCTGCATTTGTACCTGCCGCCACCTGCAGAATGCTTTGCAACAACAGGCGATTCATCAGATCCGTATCCACAGATGTATGAGACGCGCTGAGGGTGCTGAACCATTGGCTAATAGTCGCCTGCAACGTCGCCTGTTGACCTGTCTGAATGTGTTGCAACTGTTCTGGTGTGCGTTCCCATTGCGCGGGATTGAGCGTACGCGCGCCACTTAGAAACTCATCCTGATTAAGGCTGACATACGCCGTTTGCACGCCCGCCGGCACGAAAATGTCGAACTCGGTATGTTCGGGCATAAAGAACACGGTATTGGCCGCATTCGCCCCTAGCTCGGAGAAACGGAAACTTGGATCAGACGTGCAATATGAGAGGGTGCAGAGGTTCTGCGGTGTAACGCCAAGCTTTTGTACCGCCACCATCTGCGACTCGCGAACGACCTGCTGGCTACCAAGATCCAGGCTGTCCATCTGCGTCAGCTGCCGCCCCCGCCCGAGCTGATAACACTCCATGGCGATCCACGGCTGCTGGGCCGCCTGAACACAAGCAGCTTCGACCACTATTGAGCTCAGGTTTTTTGCGGTGATAGCGATGGACTCTCCCGCGCGTTGGTCCATTAGCATGCGTACTCCTGGCTGCTGCACTCACCGTTGTGCGCAGGCCATTTTCATTATGTTGAATCAGACGCCTCTACAGCCCGCCCCGCTTCAGTTTCAGCCACATTGTCAGTGGCTAATGGCACTGCGCCACAATGGCAACACACTCATGCGATTACAACCCTGCCCGACTAAATGCACGTGCATTTAACCAGCGCCATAAAAAATGCCGCTCACTGGGTGCAGTGAGCGGCATTAAGCATCGCTAAACGTTCAGCTAGAGCGCGGCCGTTACTCGACTGCCTTCACCATATCTTCGATGACTTTCTTGGCGTCGCCGAAGACCATCATGGTCTTGTCCAAATAGAACAGTTCGTTGTCCAGACCGGCGTAGCCGCTGGCCATCGAGCGCTTGTTGACGATCACAGTCTTGGCTTTGTAAGCCTCAAGGATCGGCATACCGGCGATCGGCGACGTCGGGTCGTTTTTCGCCGCTGGGTTGACCACATCGTTGGCGCCGAGCACCAGCACCACGTCGGCCTGGCCGAACTCGGAGTTGATGTCGTCCATCTCGAACACTTGCTCGTAAGGCACTTCAGCCTCGGCCAGCAGTACGTTCATGTGGCCCGGCATACGCCCGGCAACCGGGTGGATGGCGTACTTCACGGTGACGCCGCGATGGGTCAACTTCTCGGCCAACTCCATCAGCGCGTGCTGGGCACGGGCCACAGCCAGGCCGTAGCCCGGCACGATGATCACAGTGTCGGCGTTGGTCAGCAGGAAGGCCGCGTCGTCGCTCGAACCGGATTTAACCGGACGCGCTTCTTTGGCACCCGCCGGGCCGGCTTCTGCCGGAGCACCACCGAAACCACCGAGGATCACGTTGAAGAACGAACGGTTCATCGCCTTGCACATGATGTACGAGAGGATCGCGCCACTCGAACCTACCAAGGAGCCTGCAATGATCAACATCGAGTTGTTCAGCGAGAAACCAATACCGGCCGCTGCCCAGCCCGAGTAGCTGTTGAGCATCGACACCACCACTGGCATGTCCGCACCGCCAATCGGGATGATGATCAGCACACCGATGACGAAGGCGAGCGCCAGCATCACGGCGAAAGCTTGCAGGTTGCCGGTGAAAACAAACACCAGGCCGAGGCCGACGATGGCCAGGCCAACCAGCAGGTTGAACAGGTGCTGGCCTTTGAACTGTACCGGTGCGCCCTGGAACAGGCGGAACTTGTACTTGCCCGAGAGTTTGCCGAAGGCGATCACCGAACCAGAGAAGGTGATGGCACCGATGGCCGCCCCGAGGAACAACTCCAGACGATTACCCGACGGAATCGCGTCGCCCAGCGTTGCGACAATACCCAGCGACTGCGGCTCAACCACGGCGGCAATGGCGATAAACACCGCAGCCAGGCCAATCATGCTGTGCATGAAGGCGACCAGCTCCGGCATCTTGGTCATTTCCACACGCTTGGCCATGATCGAGCCGGCCGTACCACCGACCAACAGGCCGACAATTACGTAACCAATGCCTTGGGTGGCCAATTCAGCGCCAAGCTTGTAGATCAGGCCAACGGTGGTCAGCACCGCCAAACCCATACCGAGCATGCCAAACAGGTTGCCGCGACGCGATGTGGTCGGGTGCGACAGGCCTTTAAGCGCCTGGATAAAGCAGATCGAGGCGACGAGGTAGAGCACAGTGATCAGATTCATACTCATCAGTGCTTCTCCCCAGCAGCAGCCTTAGGCGCTTTCTTCTTGAACATTTCCAGCATGCGCCGGGTGACCAAAAAGCCACCAAACACGTTAACCGCCGCCAACGCCACGGCCAGGGTGCCCATGGTTTTACCCAGCGGGGTTACGGTGAGTGCAGCAGCCAGCATGGCGCCGACGATCACGATTGCGGAAATCGCGTTGGTCACCGCCATCAGCGGGGTGTGCAGGGCAGGCGTTACGTTCCATACCACGTGATAACCCACGTAGATGGCCAGTACAAAGATGATCAGGTTGTAGATGCCGTCAGAAATCATATCCATGAGCAGTGCTCCCCTTAGCCGTTAGTGCGCACGACGTTGCCGTCACGGCACATCAGGCACGCGGCGACGATGTCGTCTTCAAGGTTGAGGTGGAACTTGCCTTCGCCGTCGATAACCAGCTTGAGGAAGTCCAGCAGGTTGCGTGCATACAGTGCCGAGGCATCGGCCGGTACCAGGGCAGCAAGGTTGCTGTGGCCGACGATGGTCACGCCGTGCTCAACCACCACCTGCTCGGCAACGGTCAGCGGGCAGTTGCCGCCTTGCGCTGCAGCGAGATCGATGATCACCGAACCAGGCTTCATTTCCGCCACGGTAGCGGCATGCAGCAGGGTCGGTGCCTTACGGCCTGGGATCAGCGCAGTGGTGATGACGATGTCAGCCTGCTTGGCGCGCTCGTGCACCGCCTTGGCCTGACGCTCCATCCACGACGCCGGCATCGGCCGCGCGTAGCCACCGACGCCTTGCGCGCATTCGCGCTCTTCATCGGTCTCGAACGGCACATCGACGAACTTGGCACCGAGCGACTCGATCTGCTCTTTAACCGCCGGACGCACGTCCGAGGCCTCGATCACCGCACCCAAGCGCTTGGCCGTGGCGATAGCCTGCAAGCCAGCAACACCGGCACCAAGAATCAGGATGCGCGCGGCCTTAACGGTACCGGCAGCGGTCATCAGCATCGGCATAAAGCGCGGGTAGTGATGCGCCGCCAGCAGTACCGCCTTATAGCCGGCAATGTTGGCTTGCGACGACAGCACGTCCAGGCTCTGCGCGCGGGAGGTACGCGGGGCAGCTTCCAGGGAGAAGGCCGTGACGCCGCGAGCATTGATGCGCGCGATGGTCTCGTTGCTGAACGGGTTGAGCATGCCCACCAACACAGCGCCGGCTTTCATGTGCGCCAGTTCAGCGTCGGTCGGAGCGGCCACTTTCAGCACCAGATCGGCAGCAAAGGCAGCGGAGTCGCTACCAATAGCCGCGCCAGCAGCTTCATAGGCGCTGTCCGGAATGCTCGCGCTCACGCCAGCACCGGTC
The DNA here is from genome assembly GCF_046581935.1 of Pseudomonas sp. Classification (GTDB taxonomy): domain Bacteria; phylum Pseudomonadota; class Gammaproteobacteria; order Pseudomonadales; family Pseudomonadaceae; genus Aquipseudomonas. Next base: position 12,454 of record NZ_JAYGFK010000004.1, on the reverse strand, counting down.
TGTACAGTCACCTGATGGCCTTGGCCGATCAGCTTCTTGATGGTTTCGGGAGTTGCGGCAACGCGCGTCTCACCAGCATGGGTTTCGAGAGGAACACCGATGTGCACTTCAATTCTCCTGCGTGATCTTTTTGGTGAACCGGCGCACTGCGGATGGCACGCGGGCATTAGGGAGGATCAGCACAAACCCGCGCCAAAGTGGCGGGCGCGGCATTTTGCAGGCGAACGGCAGACCATTCAAGAAGTTATGGAGTAAGAAAATTGCATTACTACAAGTTATAGGGCCATGACTACTTTTCATACTGTCTACAGGCCGCGTTAATTCTGGCCTTACCCTCTATCCACGCAGGTTTCAGAGGACTTTTGACATACGTAAGATGGATGACCGCTGATCGAATTAGCTAATGTGTCGAAGGTAACGAACGCCTTGTAAAAAATAGCCTTCATACCAGCAGGAATAGGCCTTACAAAGCTTTTGACGTCAAAAATCTTGTAGTCTGGTGATTAGCTCACTACCTAGCTACAGCACAGAGGACATGGGCTTTGGCGCATATTCGTGTGCAGCAAAACCTCCAGCGTTTTGCTGCAACTCGATATTCAGTCGTTCCAGCTGAGCAGCCAGCGCTGCCGGCCACTCAAACAACCGCACGGTTGTGCCGACGCTCACGGCTGCTGGTAGTGCGCCGCCTCACTCACCAACCAGTCGCGAAACGCCGTGAGTGCCGCCGATTCCACTTTGCGCTCCGGCACGATCAGGTAATAAGCACGCGCGTTGTCAGGCAGCGGATGGTTGAGCGCGACCACCAGCCGTCCCTCATCCAGCTCACGACGAATCAGGAAGGGCGGTATCAGGGCGACGCCCATCTCATGAATAGCCGCCTGCGCCAACATGGAAAAAAGCTCATAACGCGGCCCGGTCATATCTCGCGGGGTATTCAGCCCCTGCGCGTTAAACCACTGCCGCCAGGCGTAGGGCCGCGTGGTTTGTTGCAGTAACGGCAGGTTGGCAATCTGCTCGGCGCTGAGCTGCGCCTGACCATCAAGCAACGCCGGGCTGCATACCGGCATGGAGTTTTCCCCCATCAGCAAGTGCGCGCGCGTACCGGACCAGTCGCCATCGCCGAAATACACCGCCGCGTCGAACTCGGTATCGGCAAACAGAAAGGGCCGCGTGCGGTTCGTCAGGTTAACGGTGATCTCCGGGTGCAACCGCTGGAAATCCTTCAGGCGCGGCAGTAACCACTGCGTACCGAACGTAGGCACCACCGCCAGCTCAATGCTCATCGCCCCTTGCTGGCCCATTACCGCCAAGGTGTCGCGTTCCACTGCATCCAACTGGCCGGCCACCCGGCGCGCATAAGACTGGCCCGCTTCGGTGAGCTTCACGCCCCGGCGCGAGCGGCGAAACAGCTCGATATTAAGGAAGGCTTCCAACCCGGCGATCTGCCGGCACACCGCGCCCTGGGTCAGGCTAAGCTCATCTGCCGCCTTGGTGAAACTCTGATGCCGTGCCGCAGACTCGAAAGCGATAAGGGCGGCCGTGCTGGGAATCTTGCGGCGCATATGTGCGTCAGCCTCACTTTATTTGGCATTAAGCGGCAAATAACCCTATTTCGAAGTGAGTAATTCGCACAACAGGGTGCAGATTACTCGTTTGCCTGCCCAGCACAAGCCGCCTAGGATCAATCCCACTGACCTGCGGGCGCGGCATGGCTGCATAACTGCCCGCCCTATCACTGTGCAAATTCGAGGTTTTCGCGATGGCTAAGGCAAGCTTTAACTGGATCGACCCGCTGCTGCTGGATCAACAGCTCAGCGAAGAAGAGCGCATGGTCCGCGACAGCGCCCAGCAGTTCGCCGCCGACAAGCTGAAACCACGGGTGATCGAAGCCTTCCGCCACGAACAAACTGACCCAAAAATTTTCCGCGAAATGGGCGAAACCGGCCTGCTCGGCGCAACTATTCCCGAGCAGTACGGCGGCAGCGGTCTGAACTACGTGTGCTACGGCCTGATCGCTCGTGAAGTCGAGCGTATCGACTCCGGCTACCGCTCGATGATGAGCGTGCAGTCCTCGCTGGTGATGGTGCCGATCTATGAATTCGGCAACGAAGCCACCAAGCAGAAATACCTGCCCAAACTGGCCAGTGGCGAATACATCGGCTGCTTCGGCCTCACTGAACCGGACCACGGCTCCGACCCAGGCAGCATGATTACCCGCGCCAAGAAGGTCGACGGCGGCTATCGCCTGACCGGCGCGAAAATGTGGATCACCAACAGCCCGATTGCCGACGTGTTCGTGGTTTGGGCTAAAGATGACGCCGGCGAGATCCGCGGCTTCGTGCTGGAAAAAGGCTGGCAGGGCCTGAGCGCCCCGGCCATTCACGGCAAGGTCGGCCTGCGCGCCTCGATCACCGGCGAAATCGTCATGGACAACGTGTTCTGCCCGGAAGAGAACGCCTTCCCTGACGTGCGCGGCCTGAAAGGTCCCTTCACCTGCCTCAACTCTGCCCGTTACGGCATCAGTTGGGGCGCACTGGGCGCTGCCGAAGACTGCTGGCACACGGCCCGTCAATACACCCTGGATCGCAAACAATTCGGCCGCCCACTGGCCGCCAACCAGTTGATCCAGAAGAAGCTCGCCGACATGCAAACCGAAATCACCCTGGCCCTGCAAGGCTGCCTGCGCCTCGGCCGGATGAAGGATGAAGGCACCGCGGCGGTGGAAATCACCTCGATCATGAAGCGCAACAGCTGCGGCAAATCCCTGGACATCGCCCGCCTGGCCCGCGACATGCTCGGCGGCAACGGTATCAGCGACGAGTTCGGCGTGGCCCGCCATCTGGTCAACCTGGAAGTGGTCAATACCTACGAAGGCACCCACGACGTGCACGCGTTGATTCTTGGCCGTGCACAAACCGGCATTCAGGCGTTTTTCTAAACCCTCCACGTAGGATGGGTCGGGGCGCGCAGCCTGAGCATAGCGATACCCATCACATCGCCCGATGGGTTACGCCGCCTTGCGGCTAACCCATCCTACGTTTCTCTCCTGTGAGGCCTTCCCATGCCCGGCGCACTCTCGCATATCCGCGTTCTCGACCTGTCCCGCGTGCTCGCTGGGCCTTGGGCTGGGCAGATTTTCGGCGACCTCGGTGCCGAGGTGATCAAGGTCGAGCGCCCCGGTACTGGCGATGACACCCGCCACTGGGGCCCGCCCTATGTGAAAGATGCCGAGGGCAATGATTCCCGCGAAGCGGCGTACTTTCAAAGCGCAAACCGCAATAAGCAATCGGTCACGTTGGACTTCACCCAGGCCGAAGGCCAACGGCTGGTACGCGAGCTGGTGCAGCACTGCGACGTACTGCTGGAGAACTTCAAGGTCGGCGGCCTGGCGGCTTATGGCCTCGACTATGAAGCGCTGAAAGCCATCAACCCACGGCTGATCTACTGTTCCATCACCGGCTTTGGGCAAAGTGGCCCCTACGCCAAGCGCGCCGGTTATGACTTTATGATCCAGGGCCTCGGCGGGCTGATGAGCCTGACCGGCAAGCCTGATGGCGAGGAGGGTGCTGGCCCCATGAAGGTCGGCGTGGCCCTCACCGATATTCTCACCGGCCTGTACGCCACCGTCGGTGTACTGGCGGCGCTGAATCAGCGCGAGCAATCCGGCCTCGGCCAACATATCGATGTAGCGCTGCTTGATGTGCAGGTGGCCTGCCTGGCCAACCAGGCAATGAATTACCTCAACACCGGTATTTCGCCCAAGCGCCTGGGCAACGCTCACCCGAATATCGTGCCTTATCAGGATTTCCCCTCAGCCGACGGCAACTTCATCATCGCCGTGGGCAACGATGGGCAATTCCGCAAGCTGTGCGAGGTTGCCGGCCTCACCGCGCTGGCCGACGACCCGCGCTTTATCACTAACAAGGCCCGCGTTGCCCACCGTGCCGAGCTGATCCCACTGCTGCGTCAAGCCACAGTATTCAAAACCACCGCCGAATGGGTGGCGCTGCTGGAAGCGGCTGGCGTGCCGTGCGGACCGATCAACGACCTGGCCCAAGTGTTCGCCGACCCTCAGGTACAAGCGCGCGGGCTGCGCCTGGACCTACCGAATAGTCTGGGCAGCACCACGCCACAAGTCGCCAGCCCGCTGCGCCTGTCCGCCACACCAGTGCAATACCGCAACGCGCCACCACTACTTGGCGAACACACCGAGCAGGTGCTGAGCCGCCACCTTGGTCTGAGCACAGAGCAGATCAACGCTTTGCGTACAGCAGGGGTGCTGTAGAGGCGGCTAAACCCTGGTTTTAACTATCCAGCGCGCTGGCCGGGCCAAAGAACTCGTAGTGACTCTGTGTCGGCGGCACGCCCAGGCGTTGCAGGTGCTGTTTGATTTGCGCCATAAACGGTTTGGGACCAAGGAAGTAGGCATCCAGATCACGCTGCTCGGGCAGCCAAGCGTCCAGTTGCTCAAGGCTTAGAAAGCCTTCGGCATCCCCCGCATCCCCCTCGCGCGGCTCGCTGTAGCAGACGTAATGGCGTAACTGCGGACACGCACCGCGCTGCGTCTCAACCCAATCGCGAAAAGCATGCACACCGGCATGCCGCGCGCAGTGGATAAAGTGAATGTCGCGGCCACTGTCGCGGGCCGCCTCCAGCATGCTCAGTGCCGGGGTGATACCGACTCCGGCGGTAATCAGCACCAGCGGCTTGGGTGACTCGCGCAGGATGAAATCCCCCGCAGGGGCAAACAGTTCCAGGCTATCGCCGACCTGCAGCTGGTCGTGCAGGTAATTGGACACCTTGCCACCCACCTCACGTTTGACGCTGATACGGTACTCGCGGCCATTACTTAAGGCCGACAGCGAGTAGTTGCGGCGCTGCTCGCCCGAGTCCAGCAGCAGGCGCAAACCGATGTACTGGCCCGGTTGGAAATCCACCAGCGCGCCACCATCAGCCGGAGCCAAGTACAGCGAAACGATCTCTTCGCTCTCCTGCACCTTGCGGCTCAAGCGGAAACGCCGTGCCCCGCGCCAGCCGCCCTCGGCATTGGCGTTAGCGGCATAGGCTGCCTCCTCAGCACCCATCAGGATGTCAGCGAGCTGACCATAGGCCACGGCCCATGCCGCGATAACCGCATCAGTGGCAATCTCGGTGCCGAGCACCTCACGGATCGCCCGCAGCAGGCAGCTGCCGACAATCGGGTAATGCTCGGGCAGAATTTGCAACGACACATGCTTGTTGACGATCTGCCCAACCAACGGCCCCAGTGCGTCCAGCTTGTCGATATGCCGGGCATACATCAGCACCGCATTGGCCAGCGCACGCTGTTGGCCGCCGCTGGCCTGGTGCGCCTGATTAAACAACGCGCGCACCTCGGGGTAGTCGTTGAGCATCTGCTGATAAAAGTGCCGAGTCAGGGCTTCACCGCCGCTTTCCAGCAACGGCACGGTGGCTTTGATCAGGTCGGTTTGTGCGGGGGTCAACATGCGGGCTTCCTCGTGTGGGCGACACGCTGCACTTGCGCAGCGGTTCGGTTCATATCACCCTGACTATTACAGGAAGCATGCCAATTATTTTATCCATATAAATCATATACTTAAAAATACTTGTGTCTTTATGACAGCGAGTATTTTGAGTCTTAATGACAGCTAACGTGTCCTTATGACAGCAAACCCACTGCTCACCGCCCTGATCCCATTGGTCGCCGACCTGTCCCGCGAACTGCCGGAAGCCGAGCGCTATCGCCGTCTGCTACAAGCGCTACGGCAACTACTACCGTGCGACGCCGTGGCACTGCTCAAGCTCGATGGCGAAGTGCTGATTCCACTGGCCGTCGAAGGCCTTAGCACCGACACCCTCGGCCGCCGCTTCAAGCTCAGCGAACACCCGCGCCTGCAAGCCTTAATGGCGCAACGCGGACCAACCCGCTTCGCCACCGACTGCGAACTTCCCGACCCCTATGACGGCCTGCTCGACGGCCATCGTGGCCACCTACCCGTGCATGATTGCCTCGGTTGCCCGCTGTATGTGCAGGACCAACCCTGGGGGTTGCTAACCCTCGACTCACTCGAACCGGCCAGCTTTGGCCGCGTCGACCTAGACAACTTGCAGGCCTTTGCCAGCCTGGCCGCCGCCACCGTAATGGCCAATGAGCGGATCAACACGCTGCTGCAACGCGCCGAGGATCAGCACCAACTAGCTGAAGCCTACAAACAAGCCGCCGGCCAACAACGCCCACGTGAGCTGATCGGCCAGAGCGCCGTGCACAAACGTTTGCAGGCGGAAATTGCCCTGGTCGGCAACAGCGAGCTGAGCGTGCTGATCAGTGGCGAAACCGGGGTCGGCAAAGAGCTGGTCGCCGAAGCCCTGCATGGCGCATCGCCACGGGCTGCAAAACCGCTGATCAGCCTCAACTGCGCAGCGCTGCCGGATAACCTGGTGGAAAGTGAACTGTTCGGCCATGTACGCGGTGCCTTCACCGGCGCGCACAACGAACGACGCGGCAAGTTCGAACTGGCCGACGGCGGCAGCCTGTTTCTCGATGAAATCGGCGAATTACCCCTGGCCGCCCAAGCCAAACTGCTGCGCGTGCTGCAAAGCGGCCAGCTGCAACGGGTCGGTGCCGACCACGAACAACGGGTCAACGTACGCGTACTGGCCGCCAGCAACCGCGACCTGGCCGACGAAGTGCGCGCCGGACGTTTTCGCGCCGACCTCTATCACCGCCTCAGCGTCTACCCGCTGCAAGTCCCGGCGCTGCGTGAACGCGGCCGCGATGTCTTATTGCTGGCGGGCTACTTCCTCGAAGAAAACCGTGCGCGCCTGGGCCTACGCAGCCTGCGTTTGACTGCCGAAGCCCAGGCCAGCCTGCTGGGGTATTCCTGGCCGGGCAACGTGCGCGAACTCGAACACCTAATCGGCCGCGCCGCCCTCAAGGCCCTAGCCGGCAGCAGCGAACGGCCGCGTATCCTCAGCATCGACAGCCCCCATCTAGATTTACCAGGCAACCCAGAAACCGCCCGGTCTACCGCCCTGAGTACAACAGAGCCACACAGCGAGCTGCCGCTGCGCGAAGCGCTCGACGCCTACCAGAAGCAGCTGATTAGCCAAGCCCTCAGCCGCCACCAGCACAAATGGGCCGCCACCGCCCGCGAATTGGGTATCGACCGCGCTAACCTGATCCGCCTGGCCAAGCGCTTGGGCCTGGAAAAATAAATTAGTGATGACCTAGCCCTTGATACCTGCGCACGCAAAACCCTACTCAACGTCCCTTATGCCAGGCCCGAGTGATCGGCCTTCTCCTAGCTGGTATTAGCAGAGTTTTCGGTGATTCCCTCGGCCACATACTGACCAAGACTGAGCTAGTCTCACTGCACAGAAGGTGCAAAGGGACTATTCGGAGCCGCACATGCGCAGTAAAGGAATTAACTTGGACTCGGTCATCTTGATCGTCGAAGACCAAGCCACTGACGCTCTGGTTCTAAGCGAAGCGGTGCGCGACCTAGGTGATGTGTACATAGCCAGCGACGGCCCTTCAGCGCTGGCGCTGGCCAGGCAATGCAACCCTGATCTTGTGCTGCTCGATATCGAAATGAACGGCATGAGCGGTTTCGCGGTATGCCAAGAGCTGAAAGCTGACCCCAAATTGTGCGACGCCGCCGTCATCTTCGTGACCTCTCACGCTCAGGCGAGCAACGAGCTGCGTGCACTTGAATACGGCGGCATTGGCTTCATCCGTAAACCACTCGACCTCCCCGTGGCCCGGGCGCATATCAAAGCGCACCTGGCCTTGCGCAATGAAGCAAAACAACTCGCCAACCACGATGCGCTAACGGGGCTGCCAAATCGCATACTGCTGCAAGACCGTATCGAGCAAGCCTTACAGAAAGCGCATCGCAGCAAGGCTCGGGTAGCCATGCTGTTACTGGACCTGGATAACTTTAAAAATATTAATGATTCATTGAGCCATTCAATCGGCGACGCCTTGCTTATAGAGACCGCTGCACGTTTGTCGTTAGCCGCCAGGGCGCTGGATACCGTTAGCCGCCAAGGCGGCGATGAGTTCATCATCCTCTTACCAGAAGTGAATGGAGTCGATGTCGTAGGCGATTTTGCCAAGCGACTGCAGAGCACAATTGCAACGCCATTCGTGCTTAACGACCATCGCTACAACCTTAGCGCGAGCATTGGCATTAGCGTGTTCCCTGACGACAGCGAAAATGCCGAAGCGCTGTACCGTCATGCCGATGCGGCCATGTACCAAGCCAAACTCGACGGCCGTAACCGCTTTCGTTTTTTCTCTGCCGATATTGAAAGCAGTACCCGCGGCCGGCATTTGCTTGAGCAGCATATGCGCAGTGCGCTGGAGTTCGGCGTATTTGAGGTGTTCTACCAAGCCAAGGTGGCGGTCGGCGATGCCGCCGTAATCGGCATGGAGGCGCTTATTCGCTGGCGAAATAAAGATGACAGTTTGATTTCGCCAACGGCCTTTATTCCGCTGGCCGAGGAAACCGGGCTGATCATCCCGATTGGTAAATACGTACTACGACAGGCTTGCCACGATGCTCAGAAGCTTATTGAGCAGGGCAGGCAGGTTGTTGTCAGTGTGAATATTTCAGCGGTGCAATTTCTTGAAGAGTCGTTTTTGCAGATGGTGCAAGACATCTTGTTTGAGTCAAAGCTAAAGCCTGAGTTCTTAGAGCTGGAAATTACCGAGGGGGTGTTGGCCAAGGACGTAAATACCACTCAGCAGGTACTGACCTCACTCCGAGAACAAGGGGTACGCATTGCGATTGATGACTTTGGCACGGGCTATTGCAGCCTGGCTTATCTAAAACGCTTCCCAGTCGATGTATTGAAGATTGACCAAAGTTTTGTCCGTGACATGTTGGTCGACAAAAGCGATGCCGCCATTATTGAGGCCATTATCAAACTGGCCCAGGCGCTCGATTTGGAGTTAGTCGCCGAGGGCGTAGAAACCCAGGGGCAGGCCGACGCTTTGCAAGCTGCAGGCTGCCAGATCATGCAGGGCTACCTGTACTCTCGCCCTGTACCATTTATGCAGTTTTGTGAATTCCTTAATGCTCGCACCATGCACAGTTGATACACCTTGGTAGTAGCGCAATTAGCGTCTGCATCCCATAACGTTATACATAGCTAGCGATGACCTGGTTTTTATTCCCTAGCCGATAAACGCAAGTGCTGCGGGTGAACGCTACCGGCACAAATCGGCTGTATTTTCGGTTGGAATGCCATGCCAATAAGCAAAAAACTCACCGTGTTTGTCGCCAATCGACGGGCCATCATCAGCTTGCTAATAGGCCTGACACTTAGTGCCGCAGCCTACGTTGGCGTTTCACGCTTCAACCTAGAGAAAGCTGATGCGGCGGTAATGGCTGAAGCGCAGAGAACCGCAGACGCGGTAGCCAATCGCATAAAGCTCTACCAATATGGCTTGCGCGGTGCCCGGGGCTCGATTCAAACCATGGGCTACGATGGCATCACCCGTAAGGCTTTTGATCTCTACAGCGGCACGCGTGCTGTTGATATCGAGTTCCCTGGGGCACGCGGCTTTGGCTTTATTCGCCGTGTGGCTCCAGCCGATGAGGCCGCATTTGTAGCTCAAGCACGGGCCGATGGCTGGCCAGACTTTACCATCCGTCAACTAAGCCCCCATGACGGTGAACGCTATGTCATCCAGTACATCAGTAATCTCGAACGTAATAAGGTAGCCGTTGGCCTGGACATCGCCTCTGAAACCAACCGGCGGCAAGCCGCACTGTCCGCCATGCGCAGCGGTGAAGTACGCATTACAGGGCCCATTACGTTGGTACAGAGCATTGGCAAGCCACTGCAGTCCTTTCTTATTCTTATGCCGATCTACCGTGGCGGGGTTACTCCCGACACAACAGAGGCGCGTGAAGCGCAAGCGTTCGGCTGGAGTTATGCACCGCTCATTACCGATGAAGTACTCAAAGGCATACGACCACCGGAGCAGGCAGTCAGCCTTGAGTTACGGGACGTTACCGACCCCGCACAAAGTGTCGTGTTTTATAACGACGCGGATGAGCGCTCTCAGGAAATTGTCCTTTCCCACACCGTCCAGCGCGATGTATATGGCCGCCGCTGGGAAATTCAGTTCGGCGCACACCCGCTATTCATCGAACAACTAAACCAGCTTTCGCCGTTACTGGTGTTGAGCGTCGGCGGGCTGCTCTCGGTGCTGCTGGCAAGCTTGGTTGGCGTGCTGAGTGTCAGCCGCACCCGTCAACGGCAAATCATCGCAGAGCAGGCCAAACTGGCGGCGATTGTTGAAAGCTCGGCGGACGGCATTATCGGCAAAGACCTTAATGGCACGGTAACGAGTTGGAATCATGGTGCCGAAAGGTTGTTCGGCTTCAGTGCCAAAGAGGCATTGGGGCAGCGTATTAATGAGCTGATAGTGCCCGAGCAACTTCGGGCGGAAGAAGCTGAAATTCTCGCCAATATCAGAGCAGGGCAACCTATATCTGCCTTTGATACTCAGCGCCAACATAAAAATGGCGAGCTGATTCCCGTATCGGTGACCGTATCGCCTATTCGCAACCCTGAGGGGCTAGTGATTGGGGCGTCAAAAACGGTTCGCGATATATCTGAGCAAGTGGCCACGAATGCGAAGATTCATGAGCTAAACAGCAACCTGGAAGCTCAGGTTATCCAGCGCACATCCGAGCTGCGCCAGCTCAACGTGCTACTCGGCAACGTGCTGCGCTCGGCTTCCGAGGTGGCCATCATCGCCACTGACTGCGATGGCATCATCCGCTTATTCAATACTGGTGCCGAGCGCCTGCTGGGCTATACGGCTGCGGAGTTAATCGATCAACGCAGCCCAGCCATCTTCCATCTACAGGAAGAAGTGGCGGCACGCTCACTTGAGTTAACGGCGCAGTATGGCCAGGCAATTGAAGGGTTCCGGGTATTTGTCCACCAAACTGAACTGGAGGGTGCCGAAACCCGCGAGTGGACTTACCTACGCCGCGATGGCTCCCATATCCCCGTATCACTGGCGGTCACAGCGATGCGCGATGAGCAGGGTGAGGTCAACGGCTACCTCGGTATGGCAGTTGATTTAACTGCGCAAAAAGCGGCCGCGGCGGCCGTTGCCGCAGCGCGTGATCAATTGCTGATGGCGGCGGATGTCGCCGAGCTGGGGATCTGGTCCTGGACCGTAGCCGACGACACCCTGAGCTGGAACGACCGTATGTTCGAGCTGTACGACCAGCCGCTGAGCCTGCGTGATAACGGCTTGTGCTATGAGCACTGGTATTCACGTGTCCATCCAGATGATGTAGCGATGGCCGCCAACATGCTGCAACAGGCGGTGGATTCCGGCGCAATTTATGACCCGGTCTTCCGTGTTGTGCGCCCTGATGGCCAAGTGCGCATTGTCCAAGCGGGGGCCCAGGTTGAGCTCGACGATAAAGGCGCGGTCCTGCGGGTTACGGGCATCAATCGCGACATTACCGCCCAACGTGAACTGCAAGCACGCTTGCTGGATGCCAAAGAGCAGGCCGATGCCGCCAGCGCGGCCAAATCATCATTCCTGGCCAATATGAGCCATGAAATTCGCACGCCTATTCAGATGCCCGAAATGGATGGATTCGAGACGACTGCCATAATTCGCAAACAAGAGCAGCAAACAGGTGAACATATTCCTATTATCGCAATGACTGCCGATGTTATGAAAGGAGTTCGAGAACGATGTCTTGCTGCCGGAATGGATGGGTATGTTGCAAAACCGCTACGTTCTCAATCCTTTTTTGATATTGTAGAAAATGCACCTGTGGCAACCCCCGGGGCGCTCAATTGGGCAAAGTCGCTTCAGCGCGTAGATGGGGATGCCACGATTTTACATACTCTGGCTGAGATGTTTATTCGCAGCAAAGACGGTATGATGGCGCGAATTGATATAGCGGTCGCTTGTACTGACGCAGAAAGGCTGCGGTCGGGGGCACGTGAGTTACGAGAGAATGCAGATTTGTTCTTTGCGCATCAAACACGTGTAGCAGCGGCTGTGCTTGAAGAGATGGGTGAAAACGGAATCTGGGAAAATGTGGATGATCACTGGGAAAACCTAAAAGGGGAGGTTGATCGCCTGATGGTTGAATTGGGCAATGGGGTGTCGGGTGATCGCTTGCAAGAACACGAAAGGAAGAAAGATGGCATTTGAAGAATCTTTTGAGGGTGACATCCGTATTTTAACACTCAGTGGTCAGATTTCTGATCCCGAGATGTCTGAGTTGGCCGATTATATCACGGGTCTTATTGGTGAAAGTGAAGCGGTGAAGGTGGTTTTGGATCTTGGGCAAGCGCGCTGGTTAAACAGTATGGCTTTTGGGGTTCTGACTGCCTTGTTTCAACGTTTGCGCAAGGCCTCTGGTAATCTGAAGGTCGCCAAGGCACACGATCACGTCAT
>NZ_JAYGFK010000014.1:0-529161 GCF_046581935.1 Pseudomonas sp. | reverse complement strand
CCGGGTGATCAAGCGCCAGTTCGGTTATGTGAAAACACGCTTCCGTGGCTTGGCTAAAAATACTGCACAGTTGGTGACGCTGTTTGCCCTGTCGAACCTGTGGATGGCACGCCGATATTTACTGACGAATGCAGGAGAGGTTCGTCTGTAATGTGGGGAATAGCCGCTGCGAAGCGTTCGCAGCGGCTAAAAACACTGAAATATGCGAGATACTGATCGTTTTTTGGTCAGTTGCCGTTTTAAAAATCAGCAAGGGCTGAAGTCGGCCGGAAATATAGGGCTACTTCAGAGCATCCTTAGCGGTAATTCCACAAAGCATTTTGAAGACCTATCCAGTACGGCTCAAGCTAAATCACACACCATTACTAGATTGATATGAGTAGCTAAACTTGACCGATTCGGGGAAAAAGCTGTTGGTGGACATCATCTTAGCAAAACGGTAACTTTCACCTAAAAGCATTTTAAGAAGTCAACCGTCCGATATAGTCGGAATTTCAAGGAGAACAACAAGTGCCAAAAGGAAGCAAGACAGCTTTATTTGTTAGCTCCACTTGCTACGATCTCAGCCAAGTACGAGCCGACCTAAGAGATTTTACTGAGTCTATCGGGTTTGAGCCGATTCTTTCAGAGTTCGACTCCTTCCCAGTAAACCCCAATCAAAACACTCTAAATAACTGTTTAGAGGCAGTAAAAAACCGCACTGACATTTTCGTATTGATTGTTGGAGGACGGTACGGATCAATAGTTGACTCAGGTAAGTCTATTACCAACCTTGAGTTTTTAGAAGCCAAGGCCAAGGGAATACCAAAATATGTGTTTGTTAAAGAAGATATATTGACACTACTGCCAATTTGGAAAGCAAACCCAAATGCAGACTATAGCTCGGTAGTTGACAACCCATCTCTTTTCAAATTCATTGCAGAACTTAGGGAGTCTGGTGATATTTGGGTTTTCCCATTTTCAAATGCACAAAGTATTATTAGTACCTTAAGAAAGCAACTTAGCTACTTGTTTTCTGACTGCTTGAATTTGAGAGCAAAAGCGCATGAAAGTGATCCGTTGGTAGCCAGTTTAAGGCCTAAGGCTTTTCGTCTGGCTGTAGAAAAGCCCAAAGGGTGGGAGTGGTTACTTTTTGCACAGATACTGTCGGATGAAATAGCATCACACAATAGCAAACGCCTTGATACAGAATTGGGAATTAGCTTCGGCGACCCTACAATTCTAGAAGAAGTTGAGAGCATTACCACTTGGGTATCCTCACGCTTTGCGTGGATAGCAAACACCATTGAACAATTATCTAGAGCCTTAAATACTGGTTTTATAAAAGCAGTAGGTGAGCCCGGAGAGCCCGGTGATATTAAACGAATTGCTCATTTGGCCAAAAGAGTTGGCGATGGATATGAACAACTACTCGATTGGAAGCTGCAATTTCTCAGAGCATCTTACAGTGACGAATTTGAAAAATTAATTAAACTGGCATCAGATTTTTCTTCCAATGCTATTCAAGAGATAGAAGAGTTCTCAGAAAAACTTTACTCAACAATCGAGAGACACATACAGGAAGCTGACTCATACGAGGAAGGCACAATTGTAACTATCACTCTGACTCTTACAGTGCCAGATACCGATCCATTTTCAAAAGAAATCGCACAATTGAGAGCTGTTTATGGACTGTAACCTCCCGCCTAACACTAAAAATCATTGCTCCCAGGGCTTACCGCGGGTTTGTTCGCTGATAGGCAACTTTTGCTGCTGAGCAGCCTTGGCCAGCATATGGGCGCTAACGGGCGCGGTGATAAACAGAAACAGGGCAATTAGCAGCTCATGAAAGCTGAAACCTTCGCCATGAAAGTTGAAGTAGATCAACGAGGCAATCACCATACCGCCCACACCCAAGGTGCTGGCTTTGGTCGGGCCATGCAGGCGCATAAAGAAATCCGGCAGGCGATACAGACCAATCGCGCCGACCAAGGCGAATAGGCTGCCAAGCAGCAAGAACAAAGCGACCAAGCCTTCGATCAGGGTATCCATTGAGCAGTCTCCGAAGAACGTTTTTACCATCTCGCGAGCTAGCGCCATGCAGGGCAATAACAGGCGAGGCTGGGCAGTTTACGCGCTGTAAATAAGCAGCCTAAGCCTGCTCCTAGCGCAACAGGGCCCGCGCGCAGCAGCTCGTAAACGCGTGCCTATTCAATAATGTCGCCGCGTAGCAAATACTTGGCCACCGCCACCGTGCCGATAAAGCCCATCACCGCAATCAGCAGGGCCGCTTCGAAATACAGATCAGAACCCAGCCACACACCAAACAGCACGAGCATGGCAATCGCGTTGATATACAGAGTGTCCAAGGCCAGGATGCGGTCGGGCAGATCCGGGCCAATGATCAGTCGGGCCATGGTCAGCATCAGCGCCAGGCCGATAATCACCAGGCACAGTGGAATCACGTAGGCGAGCATGTGAATACCTCCAGCAAGGGTGCTTCGTAACGCTGTTTAATTTCCGCCACTAGCGCCTTGGCATCGGCCACATCCAAACCATGCACCAGCAGCGTTTTGCGGTCATCACTCAAATCAGCGGAAACCGTACCCGGCGTCAGCGAGATGATGCTGGTGAGCATGGTCAGAGCAAGCTCGTCTTCTAGCACCAGAGGAATCTCCACAAAGGCTGGGCGCAGCTTGCTGGTCGGGCCGAGGATCAGCTTGGCCACCTGCAGGTTAGCCATGACGATATCGCCAAGGATGCGCAGCAGAAACAGGCACAGCTTGAGCGGCTTATGCACCCGTGGCGGGTTGATCCAGAACACCTGGGTCAGCAATGGAATTGCCCAACCCAGTACCGCGCCGAGTAACCAATGGCCCAGGCTCAGGTCATTCACCAGCAGCAGCCAGACCATCAGCAGACACAGACTGAGCAGCGGATGCGGTAACCAGCGACGTGCTTTCATCGTGCAGCTCCCGATTCGATGATTTGCCGGTACAACCCCAGATCATGTAACTGGCTGGCCGTAGCCTCGACATAACTCAGCAGCGGCGCAGCGCCAACCACCAACAGCAGGCTGAGCAACAGCAACCCCATGCAGGCCAGCAGCCGCCCATAGTCCAGCTCGGCGCTATCCAACTGGCTCAGGCCCACGTGCCAGAACAGCGTACTGCCGGCGCGGCTCAAGGCAATCAAGGTCAGCAGGCCGCCACCAAGCACCACCGGCCACAGCAGCAACGCCTGCAAGCCAGGCTCCAGCGAGCGCAGCAGCAACAGCTTGCCGATAAACCCGGAGAGCGGCGGTAAACCAGCTACCGCAATCGCCCCAAAAAAGAACAAGCTGCCCAGCAGATGCGGGTTCTGCAACGCCGGCCCTTGCACCAACAGGCCCTGTTTTTCGCCGCGCTGACGGGTAATCAAGTCAGCCAAGAGGAATAAGCCGCCGGCAACCCAAGTACTGTGCACCAGGTAAAACAAAGCGCCTGCCAATGCCTGTTCAGTGCCAATGGCAATACCGGCGAGCAAGGTGCCAACCGATACCACCACCAAATACGCCAACAAGCCTTGCAGGCTGACTGCCGCCAGCGCGCCGATCACGCCCAATGCCAGGGTTAGCAGGGCAATCGGCCAGAGCCAGTCGTTGGCCATATTGGCCAAGCTGCCGGCATCGTCACCGAAGATCAGCGTGTACACACGGATGATCGAATACAGGCCGACCTTGGTCATCACCGCAAACAACGCAGCGACCGGTGCAGTGGCCGAGGCGTAGGCCTTGGGCAGCCAGAAGTACAACGGCAAAAACGCCGCCTTGAGGCCGAACACCACCAATAGCAGCAAGCCGGCAGCGCCCAACAACCCGGCATCATCTGGCCCGGCGGCGGCAACCCGAATGGCCATATCGGCCATGTTCAGAGTACCAGTGATGCCATACAACACGCCGACAGCGAGCAGGAAGAAGGCCGAACCCACTAGGTTCAGCACCACGTAATGCAAGCCAGCACGCACCCGCTCTACCCCGCCGCCATGCACCAGCAGCGCGTAGGAGGCGATCAGCAGGATTTCAAAGAACACAAACAGGTTGAACAAGTCGCCCGTGAGAAAGGCGCCGTTGATGCCCATCAACTGAAACTGGAACAGCGCATGGAAGCTCTGCCCGCGCTCATCATCGCCGCGTACCGCATAGAGTAAGGCAAAGCTGCCAAGCACCGCCGTCACCACCAATAACAAGGCGCTCAAGCGATCAAGCAACAGCACGATACCGAACGGTGCCGCCCAGTTACCGGCGGCGTAGACCTGCAACACACCCTGATCGGCCAACCACAGCAGATAAAAGCTCAACGGCAGCAACAGCAGGGTTGCCGCCAGCGATATGCAACGTTTGACGCGCTGGCTCAGGCCCGCGCCCAGCAGCAACAGGCTGCCGGCAAACATTGGCAGCAGAATGGGCAGGATCAAGCCGTGATTCATCGTGCAGGCTCCTGGCCGTCAACATGGTCTGTCCGGGTTTCGCCGACGCTGCGCAGCGCCAGCACCACGACGAATGCGGTCATGGCAAAGCCAATCACAATGGCGGTCAGCACCAGCGCTTGCGGCAGCGGGTCAGCGTAGGCGCCGCCCTTGCCGATCACCGTAACCACCCCACTCTGCAAGCGGCCCATGGCAAACAGGAACAAATTGACCGCGTAAGAAATCAGCGTTAGCCCCAACACCACAGGAAAGGTCCGCGCGCGCAGCAGCAGGTACACGCCGCTGGCCGTCAACACGCCCAGGGTCGCAGCGAATATGGCTTCCATCTAGAGCACCTCCTGTACAGCTTTTTCCTGGGTCAACTTGCCCAGATTGGCAAGAATCAGCAGCGTCGCGCCAACTACCGTCAGGTAAACACCGAGGTCAAACAACATCGCGGTAGCCAGTTCAATTTCACCGATCAGCGGGATATTGAAATGACCGAAAGCCGAGGTAAGGAATGGCCGGTCAAACAGCCAGCTGCCCAAACCGGTGAGGCCGGCAATCAACACGCCGAGGCCAGCCATGCCTTGGTAATTCAGCGGTAGCCGCGACTGCGTCCACTGCACCCCGCTGGCAACGTACTGCAGGATCAACGCCACGGCCGTCACCAGCCCAGCAATAAAGCCGCCACCGGGCAAGTTGTGCCCGCGCAGGAAGATAAACACCGAGACCAGCAGCGCCATCGGCAGCAGCACCCGCGACAGGGTGGCAAGGATCAGTGGATGACGATCACGTGCCCAGTTACGCCCCTGCGCATCGACTGCCGGTTGGAATAGGCGCAAACCATCGAGCAGGGCAAAAATGCCAACCGCCGCAATCGCCAGTACGGTGACCTCGCCCATGGTATCGAAGCCACGGAAGTCGACCAGAATCACGTTGACCACATTGGTGCCACCGCCACCCGTCACGCTGTTCTCTAGGAAGAACGCCGAAATGCTGTCATACGGTCGCGTCAGCACAGCAAACACCAGCATCGCCACCATCACCCCAGTGCCCACAGCCAGGGTGAAATCGCGCAAGCCACGCAGGCTGCTCGACTCCATGCGGGTCTGCGCCGGCAGGAAGAACAGCGCAAGCATCAGCAGAATGATGGTCACCACCTCAACCGACAGCTGGGTCAAAGCCAGGTCCGGCGCTGAATAGCGGGCAAAGGCCAACGCCACCATCAACCCGACCACACTGAGCATCAGCAACGAAACCAGGCGCTGGCGATGGAAAATCACCGTAACCAATGCTGCCAGCGCCATGATGCCCAGCCCCAAGACGGTCATGCCGTCGATTTCGGTCAAGGCTACCGACCCGCTAATCTGTGGCAGTGAGCTCAAGCCTTGGGTTACCACGATTAACGCTGCAGCAAGCAACAGCGCCAAGTACCGCTGCAGCGAAGCATTCTCCAGCCGCCGAGTCAGTGCGGTACATGCCTTGATCATCAGCACCACGCCGCTCTCAAAAATCAATTTGGCATCCACGCTCGGCAACCCGGCGTACCAGCGGAACAGCGGCTGACGGAAGACGTACACAAGAATGCCGCCGAACAAGGCGATAAAACTCATCAACAGCGGCAGGTTGAAACCATGCCAAATCGCTAGGCTATAAGTCGGCACGTTGCCGCCAAGGGTTGCTGAAGCAGCCACAGTGAGCAAAGGAGCGATCGTGTAGGCCGGCACAATCCCCACCAGCAGGCAAAGGAAGACCAGGATTTCTACCGGCACCTTCATATAGCGCGGCGGCTCATGCGGCGGGAAATGCGGCAGATTGATCGGCTCGCCATTGAAGAATACGTCGTGGATAAACCGCAGCGAATAAGCCACTGCGAACACCCCAGCCAGGGTGGCGGCTGCCGGAATTACCCAGTTGAAACTGCCCAACAGATGCTGGTTGAGGGTTTCGCTGAAGAACATCTCTTTACTGAGGAAGCCATTGAGCAACGGCACGCCGGCCATCGCCGAGGCCGCGACCATGGCCAATATCGCGGTATGCGGCATGTACTTCCACATGCCATTGATCCGCCGCATATCGCGGCTACCCGTCTCGTGGTCGATGATCCCCGCCGCCATAAACAGCGAAGCCTTGAAGGTGGCGTGATTGATGATGTGGAACACCGCCGCAACCGCTGCCAGGCGCGTGTCCAGACCGAACAGCAAGGTAATCAGGCCCAAATGACTGATCGTCGAATAGGCCAAAAGCCCCTTGAGATCATGCTGAAACAGTGCCATCCCCGCGCCAATCAGCAAGGTCACCAGACCGGTAATACTGACCAGATAAAACCACCATTCCGAACCCGCCAACGCCGGATATAGACGCGCCAGCAGAAACACCCCAGCCTTAACCATGGTTGCCGAGTGCAAATAGGCGGAAACCGGCGTAGGTGCGGCCATCGCATGGGGCAGCCAGAAATGAAACGGAAATTGCGCCGACTTGGTGAACACGCCCAACAGCACCAGAATCAACGCCAGCGGGTACAACGCATGAGCACGGATGGCGTAACCGGCCGCCAACACCTGGGACAACTCGAAGCTGCCGGCGATATGGCCGATCAGCAGAATCCCGGCAAACAGCGCCAAGCCACCACCACCAGTGATGGCCAAGGCCATGCGCGCGCCTTTGCGTGCATCCGAACGCGCGCCCCAGAAACCGATGAGCAGGAACGACGAGAGGCTGGTCAGCTCCCAGAACATCAGCATTAGCAGCAGGTTTTCCGAGAGCACCACGCCGAGCATTGCGCCCATAAACAGCAACAGGAAAGCGAAGAAACGCCCCATTGGCTCCTTCTTCGCCAGGTAGTAGCGCGCGTAGAGGATTACCAGCAGGCCGATGCCGAGAATCAACAGGGCAAACAGGAAACCCAGGCCATCAAGACGCAGGCTGAGATTCAGCCCCAGAGATGGCAGCCACTCCAGCTTGACCCTGATCAGGTCGCCAGCAAACACAGTAGATTGCTGCGACAGCAACAGTACCAAGGCCGCCAGCGGTGCAAGCGCAGTGGCCGCAGCGCAGGCTGAACGGCCGAGGCGCTCGGCCAGCAGAGGCAGAAACATGCCGAGAAACGGCAAGGCGATGATCAGCGCAAGCGTCATAGTAAAAACCCCTTAATACAAGCCATGCGTACACACATGCCCAGCTAACTCTCAAACCTGCTTACAGGCCACAAACAACAGGGTTTCCCTGCAAGGCGGACAACGCAGAAGTATTGCACTGCAAGGTTATGAAAGCCCGCTGATAGAAAAGCGTGCGCGATTATCCATAACTATCGCCTAGACGTCATGGATAGAATTATTACTAAAATCTCAATGACTTAGCGCTGAGCCCGAATAACACTGCCTCGACAGAAAACAGGCAATAAAAAACCGGATCAGCCAGAACTGATCCGGTTCGATGATGACTTAGTGAGTAACGCGGCTGGTGCCATTTACGCTCATGATGCGTACCCGCTCACCGACACGGAAGATTTGGTTCTCTTCAACCGCCTGCACATAAGCACGCATGCTGCCGTCATCTTCACGCACGGTGATTTCTACGCCTTGGGTACGGGTAAGACCTTCTTCGGTCATCGCACCCAGCAGGCCGCCGGCCACCGCGCCGATCACTGCCGCCACGGCGCTACCACGACCACCGCCAACACCACTACCCGCCACGCCGCCAATTACCGCACCGGCACCTGCACCAATCGGGGTTTTCGTGCCTTCGATCTTCACCGGGCGCAGCGCTTCAATAGTACCCATGCGCACGGTTTGTACGGTACGCGCCTCATCCCGCGAGTAAGTGTCGCCGGTCAAGCTCGAGGCGCAACCGCCCAAGGTCAGTGCCAGGGCAGTAAACGTAATAACGAGCAGTGTAGGTTTACGCATTTTGAGCAATCCTCCAGGTGGTTTGCCGTATTAGACAGTGCCCAGCCCGAGACTGTCACGGCTGTAAGCAAATGATCTTAGATTTACTTGCCGCATCAACGCTGAACAGCCTGTGCCAACCGCCATAAGCGCGCAATATCACTGGTACGAGCCTGCAACTGAACAGCGGCATCGGCGCAGGCCTGCTCCAAGCTTACAGGGCCGGGAGTCAAGCTGAACGCCGCGTCAATTCCTGCCGCATAGAGCTGTTCATAGCCCTCGCCAAGACTACCAGCCAACGCCACCACCGGCACTCCAGCAGCCTGCGCCTGGCGGGCCACGCCTACTGGCGTTTTGCCGTGCAGGCTCTGCGCATCCAGACGACCCTCACCGGTAATCACCAGATCGGCTCCCTGCAGAGCCTCTGCCAAATGTGACAACTCGGCCACCAATTCGATTCCTGGCCGAAAGCGGGCGCGTAAAAAAGCCTTAACCGCGAACCCAAGGCCACCAGCAGCGCCAACCCCAGGAAACTGACTGAAGTCTTCACCCAGAGTCCCCGCGACGACATGTGCCAGGCGCGCCAACGCAGCATCAAGCTGCTCGACCTGCGTAGGAGTGGCACCCTTTTGCGGCCCGAAAATGGCTGAAGCACCCTTCGCCCCACACAGTGGGTTATCGACATCAGCAGCCACATCGACCTGCACGTTGAGCAAGCGCGAATCGAGACCGGTCAAGTTGATCTGTTCCAGCTGCGCCAACGCGGCACCGCCCGGTGGCAAGTCATATCCGGCGTCATCAAGGAAGCGCACGCCTAATGCCGCTAGCAACCCGACTCCGCCATCGTTGGTAGCGCTGCCACCCAGGCCCAAGATAATGCGCTTCGCGCCGGCATCCAACGCAGCCAGAATCAGCTCACCGGTACCGCGACTGCTGCTGGTCATGGCATTGCGCTGGGTGCGTGGCACCCAATGCAAACCGCTGGCTGCAGCCATTTCGATGACTGCAGTACCACTCTCCAACCAACCCCAATGGGCCAGTACGGGAGTCCCCAATGGGCCACTCACCTCAAGCTCGCGGCGCTCGCCACCGGTGGCCGCAAGCACTGCATCCACCGTGCCCTCGCCACCATCGGCCATCGGCCGTAGGCATAACTCAGCCTGCGGATAGACGGATGCCCAGCCGGCAGCAATCGCATCGGCCACCTGAGGCGCGCTGAGACTTTCTTTGAAGGAGTCGGGGGCAATTACGATTTTCATCAATCAGACCTCGAAGACAGCGACGTCGCGCCCGCACTACCCATCCAGGCAGTGCGGCGAACATAGACCAGGCGCGGCGATCAGAAGCCCACGCGCCCGTATAGGAGGGATTACAGCAGCACCAGGCTCAGCAACCAGACGGTGAGAATACCGACCAGCCCCTGGATCAGCGTAGCAACGGTTTGCGCACGGTACGCCGTGGCAACAGTCATGCGGCTGAACTGCGTGACGACCCAGAAGAAGCTGTCGTTGGCATGCGAAACCGTCATCGCGCCAGCACCGATGGCCATCACCGTCAGTACACGGCCCATTTCACTGTCCAGACCAAGCTGCGCCAGCAATGGCGCAACCAGCGCCGAGGTAGTGACCAGCGCCACAGTGGTTGAGCCCTGGGCGCTCTTCAGCGCAGCCGCCACAATGAATGGCATGAACAGGCCGATACCCAGGGAAGACAGCGTAGTACCCAGGTAGGCACCGAGCGGCGTGATTTTCAGCACAGCACCAAACGCGCCACCAGCACCGGTAATCAGCAGGATCGGTGCGGCGGCGAGAATACCCTCGGCCACGCGGTCATGCAGTTGCTGACGCTTACCGTTGCCGCGCAGCAATGTGCACGCCAGGGCCAGCCCCACCAACAGGGCAATGACTGGCTGACCGAGGAAGTTCAGCACGCCGAATACCACGCCCTCGCCCAGCGGCTTACTCGGGAAGGCCGCGACCGAGCCCATGCAGATCAGCAGAATCGGCACGAAAATCGGCGCAAATGCCTGGAACGGGGTGGGCAGCGTGCCGTAACGCGACCTGAGCTCGGCAAAATCCTGCTCGGCTGGTAAGGGCAAGCCATCGTCTTCAAGGGCGATGTCCTTGCCGATAAACCGGTTAGCCCAGAACATACCCGCCAGAGCGGTGACCAAGGAAACCAGCAAGCCGACGGCAATCACCAGCCCCAAGCTAGATTCCAGACCGAGGTTACCAGCGGCGGCAATTGGCCCTGGGGTCGGCGGTACAAAGGTGTGACTGGCATACAGGCCGGTAGCCAAGGCCACGCTCATGGCAATTGCCGACACTTTCATGCGCGCCGCTAAGGCGTTTTTCAATGAATTGAGGATCACAAAGCCGGAGTCGCAGAACACCGGAATCGATACCAGGTAACCGATGATCGACATGGTCAGCGTGGGAAAGCGCTCGCCAAGCAGGCGAATCACGGTTTCGGCCATGGTAATGGCCGCGCCGCTACGCTCCAGAATCACCCCGATGATAGTGCCAAGGGCGATGACGATGCCGATATAACCGAGAATGCCGCCAAAGCCGCTGGTAATGGTTTTGACGATCTCGCCGGTGGGTACTTGGTAGGCGAACCCGGCAAGCAGTGCAGCACCGAGCAGGGCTAAAAATGGGTGCAGTTTCAAGCGCGTGGTGGAGAGGACGATGAATGCAATCAACGCCACCAGAATTAGGACCAGGACCATGCCAAGGTCTCCTCATTGTTGTTATGGGTGTGGGTGCCCGAGGGCGAAGCATTGTTACTCTGCACGGACTGTAAACGCCTGATACGTCCGCACAAAAAATACGCAGCCAAAACGCTTGTTACTGTGCGTTCGCCCAGTAAAGCGCTTAGTCCAGCAACCCCAACCCCAGAGATAGCAGCAAGCGCTGGTCCAGGCGCATCACCTCCACCCCACTGAGCTCGGCGATCCGCTCCAGACGATAACGCAGAGTATTGCGATGAATGCCCAAGGCCTCGGCGCACACCTGAATCTGCCCGTCATGGGCGCACCAGGCCTCCAGAGTCTGACGCAGCGTGCCATTAGCGTCTTGCGCAACCATGCGTTTGAGCGGGGTCAGCCAGCCCTGCAATAACCAGCTGTGGCGCTGGGCATAGAGCAGCGTTTGCAGGCGCAGCGCCTCCAAACGCAACACCCGCACGCTCGGCAACTGCGCACGGGCGTAGGCCTGCAAATCACGCAGCGCACTGCAAGCCTGCTGTAATTCGTGCAAATCATGCAGAGGATCGCTAAGCACCAGGCGTTTGACTGCCCAATCGCGCTCATCGGCATGCTTCAACCAGGCGTCATCATCACGTGTACCCAGCGAGCGACACCAGAATAGTTCGCGCGAGCCAAGCGGCGCACTGAGGTAGTCGGTCTTGTGCGACAGCGCGGCAAGCAGCTTATCCTGGCGTGGCAGAGGGTCGCCCTCCTCGGCCAGCTCAACCAGACACAACTGGCACGGCCAAACCAACTTCAAACCAATGCGCTCAGCCTCTGCCGACAGGCTGCCAAGAGGCTGGGCTGGGTCAAACAGCTGGCGTAGCCACGCTTCAAGTTGATGCCGCTGCCAATGCCGCTCGGCCTGAAGTTGGCGCTGCTCGACCAACATTTCGGCAGCCATACGCACTAACTCGGCGTAGGGCCGGACCGTTTCTGGTGTGCCGGTGATGCCAAGCACGCCAATCAGTTGGTCGGCATGCAGCAACGGCAGGTTTACCCCAGGACGCACGCCGCGCAAGCACGCAGCGGCCTGCTCGTCGATTTCCACCACACGGCGATTGGCCAACACCAGCTGCGCGCCTTCATGGCGAGTATGCAGGCGCGCCGGATCACCGCTGCCGATGATCATGCCTTGGGCGTCCATGACGTTGATGTTGTAGGGCAAAATCGCCATAGCGCGATCAACCATGTGCTGCGCCAATGCGGAATCGAGCTCAAGCATGGATCGTCATCCTGCGCGATAGGGCAAAACTTGCGGGCCTGAGCGCATCGAGCGTCAAGGCAGGCTTTCAGGGTGCCAGGCGCTCACGCGCCCAGCAATCGGCCTCAAGGCGGTAGTTGAGCCGGTCATGCAGGCGGCTCGCGCGCCCCTGCCAAAACTCGATGCGTTCAGGTAGCAAGCGATAGCCGCCCCAGTGCGGTGGGCAATGCGGCGCACGATCAAGAAAGCGCTGCTCGGTCTCGGCCAGCAGACCTTCCAGCTCAGCCCGATCGGCAATCACCTGACTCTGCGGTGAAGCCCAGGCACCCAGACGACTGCCCAGCGGACGCACTTGAAAATACGCATCACACTCGGCGGGTGTAACCCGCTCAACGCGCCCTTCGATACGCACTTGACGTTCCAGGCTAGGCCAGAAGAACGTCATAGCGGCAAAGGGATTGGCCGACAAATGCTCGCCCTTGGCGCTGTCGTAATTACTGAAGAAGGTAAAGCCGCGGCTATCTAACCCCTTGAGCAGCAAAACCCGGCAATGCGGGCGACCTTCAGCATCGACGGTTGCCAGGGTCATGGCATTGGGCTCAACCGGTAATTGCTCGGTTTTCACTGCCTCTGCAAACCACTGCTCGAACAGCGCAAATGGCTCAAGCGGTGCTTGCGCTTCACTCAGGCCATCACGGGTGTAGTCACGGCGCATATCAGCCAGGGTTTGAGTCACGGGCAATTCCTCTCGAACAAATACGGCGAAGGTCTGCTGCCGTTTCGCTGCAGGTCACAGCAAACGGCAATAGGCCACAAGCTTACCCGCGAGCCCTTAATTTGGCTTGATCTGCAGCAACAAGCAGAACAGCGAGTTACTGGCTCTTCGCTGGTTTTTCAGCCTTGGCAACGACCTTAGCGTCTTTGCCGACAATCGCCGGTGTTGCCGCTACGGCAGTGGCGGTCGCTGGCTGGCTGTATTTGGCAATCAATGCATTGAGGGTGTCTTTGGAAGTCAGCATGATTTCCACCCGGCGATTCAGCGCACGACCTTCCTGGCTGTCGTTGGCTGCACGCGGCATGTCGGAACCCAGACCTTTGACCATCAAGCGATTCTGCTTAAGGCCGCTAAGGCGGAAGATTGAGGTAAACGCACGGGCGCGCTGCTGGCTCAGATCACGGTTGGCATTCACATCACCACTGCTGTCGGCGTGGCCGAGAATCAACACGCCAATGCTTTCATCGCTCTCCAGCAGTTTGGCCATCCGACTCAGCGGGCCCAAGGTAACCGGCAACATCATTTGCGGACGATCCGGGTTGAACGAGCCCTGCACCGGCGCGGTAACTACCAGCAGGTTTTCACGGCGCTCAAACTCGAACGGGCTGCCCTTAATCGCTTCACGCACCTTCGGCTCGTAAACGTCCAGCCAGGCTTGAGTGACTGCAGGTGGCGGCATGGCGACGACTTTCGGCGCAGGTTTTTCGAAAACACTGCAACCACTGATCAGCACACACAGGGCAATGGCGAAAGTTTTGTTGGAGAGCATTGGGGATCCACATCGTGATAAGCGAAAAAGTCAGCCATGACCAACGCAGACAGCAGGCCATGGCAATTTGCGCAGCAGTTTAGCTGAGCGGGCTATAAACAATCAGCCAATAGACGCGCAAGTTTTTGCGCACGAGGGTCCATCAAGACGAACGGTCCTAAGTTATTGGTGACAAAGCCGAAAGCCACATCACGCTCCGGGTCGGCAAAGCCAATAGAGCCACCGGCACCAGGGTGGCCGAAGGCACGCGGGCCCAGGCCATAGGTGGCGTTGGCAACCTCAGACTGGTCAAGCATGCAGCCCAGGCCGAAGCGGGTGCGGGTCAGCAAGGTTTTATCTTCACCCACAGCATGTTCGCGGGTCAGTTCGTCGAGCAGCTCGCTTTCCAGCAAGCGCCCATCCAGCAGGCCACTGTAAAAACCAGCCAGACTACGAGCATTGCCATGACCGTTCGCTGCCGGCTGTTGCATACGCCGCCACTCGGGCTTGTTGGTACTGGTCATGATTGAGGGCGGGTTGGTAAAGGCCCGCGTACTCATGGCCATGGGCTCGCTCATCATGGTTTTCAGCAGGCGCTGGGCCGCCGCATCACCCATGTTGCCCTTGCCACGGGAGATGCTCGCCACGCGATCAAACTCCTCATCCGCCAGCCCCAAGTGAAAGTCCAAACCCAGCGGCGTGGCCGTACGCGCAACGATTGACTCGCCCGGCCCACGCCCCTCGATGCGCCGTAACACCTCGCCCACCAGCCAGCCGTAGGTGATCGGCGCATAGCCATGCCCCTCGCCCAAAGCCCACCAGGGTTGCTCTGCCGCCAGCGCCGTGGTCATGGTTTGCCAGTCATACAGCGCCTCGGCTGGTAGCAAAGCGCGCAAGGCCGGCAGGCCGGCTTGATGGCTAAGCAGATGGCGCAGGGTGATTTTCTCTTTGCCAGCGGCAGCAAATTCGGGCCAGTAACGGGCGACCGGAGCATCCAGTTCAAGCTTGCCCTCAGCCACCAATTGCAAAGCAGTGACGGCGGTAAAGGTTTTGGTGCAGGAAAACAGGTTGAGGATGGTGTCGCTGTGCCAGGCCTGCCGGCCCTCTTTATCAGCCACACCGGCCCACAGATCCACCACGGTTTCGCCGCCCACTTGCACACAGAGCGCCATGCCGCGCTCCTGCGGGTCATCAAACAACGCGGCGAAGCCGTCTTTCAGCGCCTCAAACTTGAGATCGAAATAACCCTGTACCTGTACCATCCTGCCCCCTCTCAAACTCAGCCAAATGCTCGCGGATTGTTTCAGCTCCAGCCTCTGCGATGAACCCTGCAGAAGATGGGCAAGTGCATTATCAAACCCGCGAATAGCGCCTTACGGTTTTTCCGAACGCATTTGCGGCAAAGGCTTGAGCAGTATGTTCGGCACATTCTGGTTGGCCTTTCTCACGCCTTTGACGAAACCATCCCAAGGCCGGTCGGTGATTCCCACTAAACCGAGGTGACCATTCTCGCCATCCAGTAAACGTCCGGTGACCGGTTGATCGAGATACTGAAACCAGTGCACGCCAACGATCTGCGGCTCCTCCAAAGCCTTACTCAGGAAGTGCGCATAAGCCGGCGCACGTTCCTCTTCCTTGTAAACCTCAGCAACCCCGCCCCAGAAAGGCCCGCGATCACGCGAACCGAAGTGGAACTCGGTGACCATCAGCGGCTTGTCCAATTGCCGCAACGCGGCAAAGTCATAGCCCTGTTGAGGCTCGCGGGTGTAGAAATTGAAACTCAGCACATCGCAGAAACGCGCGCAGGCATCCACCGCCTCGGGAATGCTGCTGGCAAAGCGGCCACCCAGTAGCAAGTGGTTGGGCGCATGCCAATCGAGCGAGTCGGAAATGGTCTTGTAGTAGGTGTCGGCATACAGGCGCAGAAACGCCTGCATGTCTTGCTCAATAGCAGGGAACTCGGCACTTGGCAGCGGCGCTTGAAAACCGGGGTCTTCCATCAACTCCCAGGCCTGTAGCTCAATCCCCCAAGCGCGCGAAAGGCCGCTTTGATTACGGTACTTATCCCGCAGCTGCTTGAGAAAGGCGCGTTTGGCCGGCACATCGGTACTCAGGCGTAACGTCGCGTAAGCCAGGGCATAACGCCCATTGGGATCACCCGCTGGGCCAGCCCAGGCCAGTTCATTGTCGGCGAAGTAGCCAAGCAGCCAGGGGTTATCGCGGTAATCGCGGGCAGCAATCGCCACGGCACGCTCAGTCGCCATGGCAAAGCGCGGATCGAACGGATCAGGCATTTGCCCCCACCAATCGACGCCAGTGCTAATGGTCGAGTAGTCACCACGGATCGACAGCGAAAGCGTGAACGGCATGCGCTCATCGCCGGCAAAACCCGCGTCACTCCAACCTCCCAGGGTATTGAAGCCCCAAGCCTGCAAGCGGTCCTGGCTATGTGCGCGCCAGGCGACAGGGTCAAATTGGCCATAGCTGCGCTGCAGGTTGGCCTTGTAGAAATCGAACCAGCGACCGCTGGCAAATACCCGGCCCTGGTTGGCCCCGGTATCACTGCGGCTATCGGACGTACCGAAGTAGTTAGCCAGCGCTTCACCTGATTTCGGCAAGCCAGTAAACATCGCCTCGCGCCCCTCAACATAGGTAGCGCTCTGCTCAGTGGTTACCGCATTAACGCCCAACGAGTAAAACGGATTGCCCTCTGGCGTCACCAAATACCAGCGACCATCGCGTTTTTCAGTACGGAAGAAACCACTGGCCTCAAATGGCTGGCCACCCGTCCAACCGCCAAATTTGTCCTGTGCTGGGCGCTCAGCCAGCCAGCTCTGCAACTGTTTCTGTTCCTGGCCAGCGGCCTGCTGCAACTGTTCATCGTTCTTAACCTTGCCCGGCCAATCCGCCCGAGTGAACTGGCCGTAGCTGTCGACGATAGCGGCATAGGCCGCCGCCGAGAGCTGCTCGTTGCTCACACTAAACTGGCTGATCAGAATATCTTGCGCGGCTTGCGGCTGCGGGATGGACAGGGTTACCGCACTGACTTTACTCAGGTCCAACGCGCCACTGACCGTATCGGCCAATAACAGGCGCTGACCATCGTGCGTCCAGGGCATCGGCACCCCGGCCCGCATCCCATGATCGCGCGGCGAGGTAGCCTGCAGGGGAATCAACAAAGTTTGCGCCGGGCCGGCAGGTAAGGCGATGCGCGCGTTCAGCTTCTGGCCATCACTGCTCTCAACCAACACATCCAAGGTCAATGCCCAGTCCATGGCGTTCTGCACGCGCAGGCTGACCAGCGTTTGCTGCGACCAATTCCAACTGCCCGTTTGTGGCGTCAGGCGCACGCTCGGTTGCTCACTCGGACGGAACGTTACCCGACGCAGCACCTCACCTTGCGGAGTTGGTTCACCGATGCGGCTGGGCAGCTCGGCATCCTGAGTTGCAACTTGCACAGCATCAATCGGCCGGACAAAGTTGAACAACTCCTGACGCTCCGCTGCCAAGGCCGCACCGCAGCAAACCATTAACGCTGACACTAGAACGCTCGCCTGCAGCCTGCGCTTAACCTTCACAAACATAACTCCTCGACTTACCACATGATGAAGACCACTACAGGTAAAGAGCCCGCAGCGGCAACCCAACTCAGTTGTACAGCAAGCTTATTGTGGCGCGGCGTTCAGACGCCATCCAGCGCAACAGGTTCATGCGCTTAGCTGATTTCTCGACGAAACGGCGGCAAAGCGTTAAGAATCGACTTGCCATAACGCTGGGTAACCACCCGCCTGTCGAGCAGCGTAATGATGCCGCGATCGGCCTCAGTGCGCAGTAAGCGCCCACAGGCCTGAACCAGGCGCAACGATGCATCGGGCACGGCAATTTCCATAAACGGGTTACCACCGCGCGCCTCAATCCACTCAGCCAGCGCGGCTTCGACCGGGTCATCCGGCACCGCAAAGGGAATCTTGGCGATAACCACGTGCTCGCAATAAGCGCCCGGCAGGTCGACACCTTCGGCAAAACTGGCCAAACCGAACAGCACACTTTCCTCGCCGGAGTCGACTCGCGCCTTGTGCTTGTTCAAGGTTTCCTGTTTCGACAGGTTGCCCTGGATAAATACCCGCTTACGCCAGTCACGCTCCAGACCGTCGAACACATCCTGCATCTGCTTGCGCGATGAGAACAGCACCAGAGTCCCCCGTGATCCTTCAACCAGCCCCGGTAACTCGCGAATAATCGCGGCGGTGTGCACCACCGCATCACGCGGATCAGCATTCAGATTGGGCACCCGCAGCACGCCGGCGTCCGCATGATGAAAGGGGCTCGGCACCACCGCGGTGACGGCCACTTTTGGCAAACCCGCACGCATGCGGTAACGGTCAAAGGTGCCCAGCGCGGTCAGGGTCGCCGAGGTCACCAGCGCACCATAGGCGACATTCCATAGGTTGCGCCGCAGGGTTTCAGCCGCCAGGATCGGGCTAGCATTAACCTCGATATCGAACAGCGCACCACTGTCCGCCAGGGTCAGCCAACGCGCCATCGGTGGGCTTTCCTCTGGATCTTCAGCGGTAAAGGCCAGCCACAGTTCCCAGTTACCCTGCGCCCGGGCCAGCAGACTGCCGAACAACGGGTACCACTCCTCGGCCTGGTGGCTGGCGATGCCAACAGTGGCCTCACCATCCATGGCTTCTTTGAGTTGTTCGGCCACTCCGGTGAAAAGCTCAGTGAGCTTGGAGAAGCCCTTCTTCAACTCCACACCCAACTCGATCAGGTGTGGTGGCACCAGGCCGCCGACAAAGCGATGACGCGGCCGCTCACGGCCTTCCATATCTTCGCCGGGCTTGAACTCGGCCACCTGCTCGCAGGCGGCGAACATGAACTGCTGCTGGGTTTTGATTTCCCGCGCCAGCTCCGGCACTTGCTCGATCAAGCGGCCAAGATCGCCGGGCAGCGGATGCTGGGCCAGCAGTTTGGTCAGATTCTTAGCCGTCTGCTCCAACCAGTCGGCGGTCGAGCGCAAACGGGTGAAATGGGCAAAATGACCGATGGCCTTGTCCGGCAAGTGATGGCCTTCGTCGAACACATAAAGGGTATCGCGCGGGTCGGGCAGCACTGCCCCGCCACCCAATGCCAGGTCGGCGAGAACCATGTCATGGTTGGTGACGATGACATCAACCTTGCCCATGCCCTCACGCGCCTTGTAGAAAGCGCACTGCTGAAAGTTTGGACAATGGCGGCTGGTGCACTGGCTATGATCGGTGGTCAGCTGCGACCAGCGCGCGTCTTCTAGCTCTTCCGGCCAACTGTCGCGGTCGCCATCCCATTTATTGCCCGCTAGTTTTTCGATCATCGCCGTGAAGAGCTTCTGACTCTGCTCATCGACATCAATCTTGAAGCCTTCCTCCTCGAACAACTGGGCGGTGGCGCTCTGTGCCTGGCCTTCCTGCAGCAGAATATCCAGCTTGGACAAACACATATAACGGCCGCGCCCCTTAGCCAGGGCAAAACTGAAGTTCAGGCCACTGTTACGCATCAGGTCCGGCAGATCCTTGTGCACGATCTGCTCTTGCAGCGCCACTGTGGCCGTAGCAATTACCAAACGCTTGCCGGCGGCTTTGGCCGTAGGAATCGCCGCCATGCTGTAGGCCACGGTCTTGCCCGTACCGGTGCCAGCCTCAACCGCCACCACGGCCGGATCACCCACTCGCCGACCTTCGTCATCAGTTTGGATAGACCCCAGCACTTTGGCGATTTCGGCAATCATCAGGCGCTGTCCATAGCGCGGCTTGAGCGACTTGGCTTCGAGGAAACGGGAATAGGCGCCCTGGATCTGGGACTTGAGTTCGGTACTGAGCATGAGGTCTTGGCGAAAAGGCTGGATAAATTTTCAGTGTTTGTAATCGGCGGCTATCATAGCGCGCTAATTGATCCTGCGCTGAACCGCTTAGAGCCTGTTTCTAACGCAGCGCGACCGGCGCGCAATAGATCGCCAATCAGTTTTTAACCATCAGGAGTGCCTGCATGACCCCTTACGCCTTCGTCTACAGCCTGCACCTGCTCGCCGCACTGATCTGGGTGGGCGGCATGTTCTTCGCGTGGATGGTACTGCGGCCAGCCGCTGTTGCCGCACTGGAAGCACCGGTACGCCTGAAACTCTGGCTGGAAGTGTTTACGCGTTTTTTCTACTGGGTTTGGGCGACAGTGCTTGTGCTACCTGTTACCGGCGTGGGCATGCTGCACTTGCGTTTCAGCGGTTTCGACAGCGCACCGCGTTATGTGCACGTCATGATGGGGCTATATATCGCCATGCTGGCGTTGTTTCTGCGTATTCAGGCCTTGCAGCTACCAGAACTGCGCCGTGCAGTTGCAGCTGAAGACTGGAGCGCTGGCGGTGCTGTACTGGGCCACATTCGCCGCTTGGTCGGCTTTAATCTGATTATTGGTTTGCTACTGGTCAGCATTGCCGCTGCACGACCAAGCTTCTAATCAGTTGTACTTTGCCACTGCCTTTGGCAGCGGCAAAGCATCTCGCCAGAGCTAGAATCGCACGACATTTAAAGCGCCAGTCGGCCCAGCCTGACCCGCACGCCCAGCCTGACCGGGTTTGCCGTCGTTCGCACCAGCGGTGCTGTAGAGCCAGCAACCTTTACTGACACCGCCTTGACCACCCGCCCCCGGCGTACCCGAAGAACCACCCGAGCCGCCATCAAGGCGCACTTGCAACAGTTCAAGCGGGAAATTCTGCGGCACCTCAAGACGGACCTGCCCTCCGGCTGCACCTTGCTGGCCATCACCGCCATCCAGGCCATCATGGCCGCGACTAGCCTCGCCCCACGTACAGCCGCCCGGCTTGCCATTCGCGCCAGCCAACCCAGCATAACCGGGAGCACCTTCACCGCCACGAGCATCGACGAGTAGCCCTTCAACATTGGCAGCCTGTAGCCGCAAGCTGAGGTTGCGTCCTGGCAGCGCCGGCTTTTCACTGCGCCCCTGAGCGCCACGGGCACTGATCTGTGCGCCACTGGCAATTTCAGCCGCAGCCACCTCCAGGCGTAATTCCTGCTCACTCGGAGCAATTGCCAGACGCGCATCGCGCCCCAGACGCAGTTGCGCCACACGCAGCTCAGTCAAGCCCGCCGGAATCAATAGCGTGCCGTAGTCAGCAATCTCCAGGCGGTCCAACTGCAACACACTGGTATTACTGGGAAGCCGCATAAACGAGTTGGATTCAACCTCTATGACAGTCCCAGCCATTACCAACGGACTGAAGAGCGCAGCAAGCACGAGCCAATTACGCATTTCCAGCCTCCAATTGCAGTTCTTCCTGAGGCTGCTCTACAGCTTGCTCTGTGGCCTCGCCCGACAAGCCCAATAACTGAAAAACCCCGAACAACATGACCTGCACGCGCACCAGAGCCGGCTTTGAGCTAGCGGCAATTCGCTTTTCGAACAGCCACAGCTCCAGAGCATGGGCCAGCAAAATAAAAGCGCCGGCCGCATTCAACAGCAGGGTGAAAGGTTGCGCGAAGGGTTGTAAAAGATTCGCCAGCACGACACCCCAGAACAATGCTGTGAGAGCTTTACCCAGCGTTAAAAATATCTTCATACCCGCCCCAAGTCGTTTTTATTTTGTCGCACATTAACCGCTTTGCGAGAGTGCGGCTAGACGACATAAGCCAGCCTATTAATTGAGTGGCGCATCTCTCCCGCTACGGAAAGCTGTAGCACAACCAAAACGCACTGGGATATGAAAGAAGAATTACGCTGGATGGATATAACACTTGTGGCAGCAACCCTCTGTAGCACCGGCGACCCGGTTACGCAGAAGCAAATGCCTACACTACGGACGGTACAAGCCGGCCTGGACAGGCCGGCTTGTATTCATCAGAAAGCCTGGACTCAGGCGATCAAGGACGCGCTTCTACTTCAGCTTCTACGCGACGGTTAACAGCACGGCCATCAGCGCTAGCATTGTCTGCTACAGGACGAGTTTCGCCATAACCAACAGCATTCACGCGATCAGCACCCACGCCATACTGCTTGACTAGGACCTCACGCACAGCATTAGCACGACGCTCGGACAGTTTCTGGTTGTAGGCATCGCTACCTACCGAGTCAGTATGACCCTCAACCACGGTGGTGGTTTGTGGATACTGGGTCAGGAAGTCAGCCAGGTTTTTGATGTCGCCGTAGCTTTCTGGCTTGACCATGGCTTTGTCGAAGTCGAACTTAACATCCAACTCAACACGCACAGCCTCAGCCGGTTCGGC
This sequence comes from Pseudomonas sp., assembly GCF_046581935.1. GTDB lineage: Bacteria > Pseudomonadota > Gammaproteobacteria > Pseudomonadales > Pseudomonadaceae > Aquipseudomonas. The sequence continues at coordinate 507,100 of NZ_JAYGFK010000014.1, read as the reverse complement.
CATAGGCACTTCTTCGACAACCTCTTCAACCATAACAAGCTGCTCTTCGCCGGCACCATGCACCCAGCAATACGCAGCAGCCAGACCCGCGCCGGCTACAGCGCCGCCACCGGCCCAGCTGGAGCTTTCAATTGCACCCAGAGCAGCACCGCCGACACCGCCAATTGCGGCGCAAGTTGGCCAATCCGTTTTTTGCAGCCCGGCGCAACCACTCAAAAAGCTACTCGCGACAATCAGGGGTAATACTTTCCTGGTGATGCTCATATATAAGTCTCCTATTGGTAAATCGGCCAAAAACCGATACTGGTCAAGTAAAGACGCCTGCAACAAAATATGCCAGAGAATATGCAAAGACATAGGTAGCACAATCCGCACTATGCCGCACGAAGGTTGCACGTTAGTCTTTCTGCACCTGCACGAGGACTTTTCATGCCTGCAACCCTGTCATCCCGAACACCCCAGCAAGCCCTTGCTGCCCTTCTTGACCGCTATAGCCCTGAACGCCTGTTAGTCATCGGCAGCCGTGAGCTGCCCGCCATCGATGCCTTCATCGCAGCTCACCCAAACTGCCAGATCGCTCATACAAATGCCGGCGCACTGCCTGCCGAGTTGGCCGCACAACGCTTTGACTTGGCGTTAGTAGTCGACTGCCTTGAGCATATTGATAAACGTATAGGCCTACAGTTGCTTGGCGGTATTCGCAACCTGAATGCCAGCCGCATCGCGGTACTCGCCGATCTGCAAGCCTGCGATTGGCAAGAAACCGACTTTTTTGCCCTGGCCTTACAAGCCAGCGAGCGCTTCCAGCGCGCAGAACAGACACTTAGCCTCTTCACTTATGATCTGCTCGACTACAAGCAGGTCCCCGACTGGTTGAACGCAAAATTTTGGGCCAACCCAGAAAACTTTGGGAAGTATTGGTGGTAAGTCCATGAGCAGCGCACTCTGCCCATGCGGCAGCCAACAATTACTGACGCAGTGTTGTGGTCTTTACCATGCCGACACGCCAGCCCCCAATGCCGAAGCCTTGATGCGTTCGCGCTACAGCGCCTATGCGCTCGGACTGATTGACTATCTGGTACGCAGCACACTCCCGGCGCAACAGAGCGGGCTAGATCAGCAGGCCATCCAAAGCTGGAGCCAAAACAGCACCTGGCTCGGGCTGGCAGTAGAAGCGACAGAAGAAGTGAGCGGTGATCCACAACACGCCTATGTCACCTTTACAGCTTATTGGCGCGACGGCAGTGGCGAGCAGAGTCACCGCGAACGCTCAGCATTTGTCAGCCATGACGGCAACTGGTACTTCATCGACCCGACGGTGGAATTGAAAACGAGCCGTAATGACGCCTGCCCATGTGCCAGCGGGTTGAAATTCAAGAAGTGCTGTTCCAGCTATTTCTAACCAGCGCCTACCAGCGCTACACCAGTAGCCCTTTGTATGTACTGACTACTCCTGCAGTTTCAGATGAGAGATGTCTGGTGCTGGACCTGCAGGGGCTTTTTTAAGCTCGCCCATGTCACTGCCTACGGGTGCCAAGCTAAATTGCGACAAATCCAGCGTGGGAACCGGAGCATCAGCTTTGTCATCTTGTAAATCATCGCCCAGAGGTGCAATGCCAAAGTCTGGCGCATCGACATCCGCAAAAGCCGCCATATATTCATCACGAGGGGTTATGTGTAAGCGCCCCGCCACACTATTGCTGGTAGAAGATCGCGCAGCAGCCGGCACAGCAGCTGGTGGAGTCGCCGCTGTTGGCACAGAGGTCAATTCGATTTCTTCAATCTGTTCGTCCATGTCGACCACGTCGACCACAGCCCCAGCTCGTTCCAGGGTCGAGCGGTACTTCTCCGCTCCAGCTGCATCCAGATTGCTTTTGATCACGATACGTCGGCCCGAGAACAACAGCGCCAAACGCTGCTCATCAGCCTGAAACAACTTACCCAGGTTGGTTTTCACCAACTCCAGCTGGGCACCCGGGGCCAACTGCGCACTGAAGGCAATTTCGTAACGAGCCATGGTCATACTCCTGTCCTAATCGTTGCTCAGTATGGCGCAGGTTTTTTTACCGTCACAACAGGTGGCAGCCAAGCACTTGCTTGTTACACTGATGCGTCATTCGGAGTATGCAATGTTTTCTCAGGCGCAAACGATAAGAATTCTCAGCCTATTGATGTTTTTTGGCCTCCTGTCGGGCCTTAGCGGTTGTTCCTCTCATGGCGATCTCAAGTCACCGGAAGTACGCCTCGTTAAAGTCGACGTAGTTAAGGCCAAATTGTTGGAGCAGCATTTCACGCTGCGCTTTCGCATCGATAACCCCAATAATTTCAGCCTGCCGGTACGCGGGCTTGATTACGTTGTGCATTTGAATCAGGTCAAGTTGGCCGAGGGGGAGTCGAGTGTCTCCTTCACAGTGCCCGCTCATGGCCACCACAACTTCTCCATCCCGGTGCGCACCAACCTCTGGCGCCACCTTCGCCAGATAGTCAAAGCCTTGGAAAAACCCGACCAACCCATCCCCTACAGCCTGCAAGGTGCGGTAAAAACCGGCTGGTTGTTCGGACAGAGCGTGCACATGTCGCGCAATGGCGAGATAATTCCCGGCGATCACATCCCGGAGTAACAACGCATGACCCAGCAAGAACACGTGCACGGCCCTGACTGCAACCACGACCACGACCACGACCACGACCACGACCATAATCATGGTCACGTGCATGGCCCACATTGCAATCATGACCACCAAGAGCCTGTGCGTAACGCCCTAAAAGACGTCGGCCGTAATGACCCCTGCCCTTGTGGCAGCCAGAAAAAGTTCAAGAAATGCCACGGCGCATAAACTAGCTATGAGCACTCTCAGCTTGCTCTTACTGCTTGCCAGCGGCTTACTGGTACTGGCCCTTGGCATTTATGCGGTGCATCTGTGGCGGCGAGTCTGGGCCAAGGAAAAAGCCCAGACCGAAGCACTCAATGCGCAACGCGTACGCCTTGCTGGCGACCTGCACATCCTCGCCAACAGCCTGCTCGACGGCCAGTTACCGCTGATCGAAGGCGCTATTCGGATCAAAGTGCTGCTGGACAACTGTGACAGCGCCCTAAGCCAGCACCCGCGCTGCGCAGTCTTTCACCAGCTTTTTGCAGCGACGGCAGATGTGCCGACCCACGCCGACTGGAAGGCGCTGGAAAAAAGCGTGCGCCGGCAACATGAGCAGCGCTTTAGCGAACTTGAGCTACAACACAAAGCAGCCGCACGAGCGACCGCGCGCTGGCTGCTCGACGAAGCGCTGCCACCATTGCGCCAAAGCGCCTGAATCCAAGGGCCAAGCTTCTTGTCAGGTGCATAGCCACTATCTAACGTAATACGTCTACCCACACCGCACGTTTCCCAGAACACAGCCCATTTGAGCACCACTTACCCGCAAGGAGTCTGCTGCATGCTAGCGCGCGCATTACGCCCCATGGCCCACCTCAGCCTCGCAGCCGTACTCACGGCGGTGGTCGCGCTCAGTGGCTGTCAATCATTACTGAATAGCCGCTACAGCAACAGTGTGGCCCCAGACCAGGGCATCGTGCGGATCAAGGGCCTGGCGCAGAGCGTGGTGATTCGCCGCAACCCGCTGGGCATGCCGCTGATCGAAACCACCACCTTCCACGATGCGCTTTTCGCCCTGGGCTATGTCCATGCCAGCGATCGCCTCAGTCAGATGATGGGGTTACGCCTGATGGCAGAAGGCCGACTGGCCGAGATGGCCGGTCCTGGCGTGCTGGAGATGGACCGGTTCATGCGTGCGGTCAACCTGAAAAAGAGCGCAGAGGTGCTGTACAGCAACGCCTCACCACGCATTAAGCGCTTCTTCGACGTCTATGCCCGCGGCGTCAACGCATATTTGTTCCGCTACCGCGACAAGCTGCCGATGGATCTTGCAGAGTCCGGCTATCAGCCGGCCTACTGGAAAGCCGAAGACTCCGTACTGGTGTTCTGCTTGCTGAACTTCGGCCTGTCAGTGAACCTGCAGGAAGAACTTGCCTCGCTGGTACTGGCGCAAAAAGTCGGCAGCGAGCAACTGGCCTGGCTGCTGCCAACCTATCCCGACGAACCGCTGCCGTTTGAAGAAGCCGCCAAACTCAAAGGACTTGATCTCAATGGTCAACTGGCAGACCTGAGTGCTGTCAGCTCGGCCGTTAGTCAATTTGCTGATGCACATATGCTTGGCGTGGCAGCCTCCAACAACTGGGCCTTCGCGCCTCAACGCACCCGCAGCGGCAAGAGCCTGCTGGCCAACGACACGCACTTACCGCTATCGATGCCGTCGGTATGGAACTTCGTACAGATCCGCTCACCGAAATACCAGGCCGCCGGCGTGTCGATTGCAGGTGTACCGGCCGTGGTGGCCGGTTTCAACGGCAAGCTGGGCTGGGGCATGACCATGGTAATGGGGGATAACCAGGACCTATTCCTCGAACAGGTCAAACAACAAAATGGTCACTTGCAGTACCTGGCCGACGGCAAATGGCTGCTCGCCCAGGAGCGCCAGGAGACCTTCTTCATCAAGGGCCAGCGGCCGATTCGCGAAACCATCTTCGAAACCCGCCACGGCCCACTGCTAAATTCGGTACTGGGAGAACGCAAGCACGCGCTGCAACCCATGCAGCTGTCCAGCCGCTATGGCCTGGCGCTGAAAACCACTCAACTCGAAGCAGACAAAACCCTGGATGCCTTCTTCGATCTGTCGCGCGCGCAGTCAGTCGAGCAAGCCTTTGAAGCTACCCGCGAAATACGCGCCATGCCGCTGAACATCGTATTTGCCGACGCTCAGCATATCGGCTGGCAAGTGACGGGACGCTTCCCCAATCGTCGCGCGGGCCTGGGGCTGATGCCCTCCCCCGGCTGGGATAGCCAGTACGAGTGGGACGGCTTCGCTGATCCAATGCTCCACCCCTACGACCAAGACCCGCCACAAGGCTGGCTAGGCACCGCCAACCACCGTACGGTACCGCGCGGCTATGGCATGCAACTATCCAATTCCTGGTATTACCCGGAACGCGCCGAACGCATTGCCGAACTGGCAGCAACCGGGCGACATGACACCCAAAGCATGATCGCCATGCAATACGACCAGACCTCGCCCTTCGTCGCCAAACTGCAGAACATGTTTAGCACGCCAGGCATGGCCGAAAGCCTGAAAGCGGCAATTGCTGCCCTGCCGATAGCCGAACGCAACAAGGCGCACGAGGCCTACAGCCGGCTGATGAAGTTCGACGGCAAGATGGCTGCCAACTCAGCGGACGCCGCGCTGTACAGCGCCTTCCTTTACCAAAGTGCGCGGGAGACCTTTCTTGACGAGCTGGGCCCAGAAAGCAATCCGGCGTGGAAGGCTCTGGTCGAAACGGCCAACAGCTCCTACTCCGCCCAGGCTGACCACTTGCTTGGCCGTGAAGACAGCCCGTTCTGGAACGATATCCGCACGACACAACAGGAAGACAAGCCGACCATTCTGGCGCGTAGCCTGGCAGGCGCCATCACCTTGCTGGAAAGCAAGCTGGGCAGTGAACGCAGTGCCTGGCAGTGGGGCAAGCTACACACCTACAACTGGACCACCGAGACCACCCAGCTGGCGCAGTACATGAGCGCCAGCCAGCGCAGCAGTATCAATGCCATCAAGGGTTACTTGGACCGCGGCCCCTACCCGGCTGGCGGCGATCACAGCACACTGAATGTGGCGGCTTACAACTGGGGCGAAAACTTTGATACCTGGCTGATCCCAGCCATGCGCATCGTCGTTGACTTTGGCCGCGAGGAACCGCTAATCGGCCTCAACAGCTCCGGCCAATCCGGCAACCCAGCCAGCAAGCACTATGCCGACGGCATCGACGCCTGGCTCAAGGGCAGCTATATGAGCTTCCCATTCCAGTCCCAGAACCTCGACAAGGTGTATGGCAACAAGCGCTTACTGCTGATGCCCGCGAACTGAAGCGCGGCACCAACAGATTACCGTTCGTCGGCATCCACTGAACCAATTCATTGGATGCCGCTCTGAGTAAATGGACTTACTCCACAGATCATCGTTTTAGGGCGCTTATAGCGCCCTTTCTTTTACCTGCGATTTAGTCACCAGGCACATTCATAGCGCCTGTGTGAACCTCTAGGAGCCTGTCGGGCTTAACACTGTTCTACTGTGCAAAAGCCGGACTCGGCCATTTTTGCTGCTCGTTCTCGTTAAATAGCTCGCTATTCGCCTCGAAAGACCAACAAAACTGACTTGATCCGGACTTTCCCTCGCTACGAACGGTCAAGCCCGACAGACTCCTAGCGTGCACTTCACAGCCAGTTCAACGTAAGCTTTGCCCTTGTCATAACGCTTGATGCCATAAAGCCGGGCATTTCTGCCACGCGACCTGCATAAGCCATGTGTTCTGCTCCCCGTGAGGACTTTGAAATGAGCAACCGCCAAGCCGAAATTGCCGCCGCTCTCGATGTGGTACCGCCCTTCGCTGACGACGCGGCACTGATCGCACAGATCGACCGACGTAAAGCATTTATTAAGAACTGCCTGAAGAACTCCGGCCTCAAGGTATTGGTCCTGGGCATCAGTGGCGGTGTCGACTCACTGACCGCTGGCCGCTTAGCACAGCTGTCAGTTGAAGAGTTACGCACTGAAACCGGCGATACGGATTATCGCTTTATCGCTGTACGCCTGCCCCACGGTACTCAGCACGACGAACATGACGCTCAGGCGTCACTGCAATTTATCCGTGCCGACGAAGAAGACACGGTGAATATCGCTGATAGCGTGCAAGGACTAGGTGAGCAGGTTGCCCATCTACAAAAACTCAGCGATGCGCGTCGCGACTTTGTAGTCGGTAATGTCAAGGCACGCATCCGTATGGTTGCTCAATTCGCGATTGCCAACGCCAACAACGGCCTGGTGATTGGTACAGACCATGCAGCTGAAGCGGTGATGGGTTTTTTCACCAAATTTGGCGATGGCGCCTGCGATCTCGCTCCCCTCTCTGGCCTGGTCAAAGGCCAAGTACGTGCCATTGCCAAGCACCTAGGTGCGCCGGAAAACCTGGTATTCAAGGTGCCAACCGCCGACCTGGAAGAACTACGCCCCGGCAAACCCGACGAGGAAGCCCACGGCGTTAGCTATGCGGAAATCGACGCGTTCCTGCACGGCCAAGCGGTACGCGAGGAAGCCTACGCGGTCATCGTGCGTGCCTACGACAACACTCGCCACAAGCGCGAGCTGCCGTTGGTACCGTAAGAATCGCTGAAAGCTTTTGCGCTGCCAGGGGCGTACCGTAAAAACCGCAGGCAATAAAAAGCCGGGCATCGCCGCCCGGCTTTTTATTGCTTCGCCTATTTATTAGGCCCTTGGCAAGGTAACGCCCAACTGCCCCTGATATTTGCCGCCGCGATCTTTGTAAGACACTTCACAGGCCTCATCAGATTGCAGGAACAACATCTGCGCGACGCCCTCATTGGCGTAAATCTTCGCTGGCAAGGTGGTGGTGTTGGAGAACTCCAGGGTCACGTGGCCTTCCCACTCGGGCTCTAACGGGGTCACGTTGACGATGATGCCGCAGCGCGCGTACGTGCTCTTGCCCAAGCAGATAGTCAGCACATCACGTGGAATACGGAAGAACTCCACAGTGCGCGCCAGAGCGAACGAGTTCGGCGGAATGATGCAGACATCACTCTTCACATCGACAAAGCTTTTCTCATCAAAGTTCTTTGGGTCGACGGTGGCCGAATTGATATTGGTGAACACCTTGAATTCATCGGCGCAGCGCACGTCATAACCGTAACTGGAAACCCCATAGGAGATCAGCCGCTCAGCGCCCTCATTGCGCACCTGGCGTTCAACGAAAGGCTCGATCATGCCGTGCTCTTGAGCCATGCGGCGAATCCACTTATCCGATTTGATGCTCATGGCGGGTGTCCTGTACTAGGCGAGAGATGAAAAGTGCACGCATCTTACCGGGGCTGACGGCAGGGTTCAAAGATTGATGAGCCAGAGTGTGCCCATGGAAGATATGAATTCTGTAGATCGGTAAATAACAAAAAGATGCACAGAGGATTCGCGCTTAGCGCGAAAAGCGGGTATGGTGAGCCCACTGTGCTGCATGTGTCACCGCGAATCGCTACTTGATGCCTAGATTTCGATCAAACATCGTCCGACTCCTAGTACTCGTTGCACTCAGTCCCGGCCTGGGCTTTTCCAGGGCTGTTATTACTTTTGTTAGGAGACATTCATATGTCCAATCGTCAATCTGGCACCGTTAAGTGGTTCAACGATGAAAAAGGCTACGGCTTCATCACTCCACAATCCGGTGACGATCTGTTCGTACACTTCAAAGCTATCCAAAGCGATGGCTTCAAGAGCCTGAAAGAAGGCCAGCAAGTGACTTTCGTGGCCACTCGTGGTCAGAAAGGCATGCAAGCAGAAGAAGTTCAGGTTGTATAACCTGCTTTAACTGCTAGAAAGAACCCCGCCTCGGCGGGGTTTTTTTATGCCTGAAATTTGTCGAGCACACCTGCCAGCGTGTGCAAAAACAACTGCGCATGCTCCTCGGCGAAACACAACGGTGGGCGAATCTTCAGGATATTCGAGTGAATACCAGCAGCACCAATCAACACCCCCTGCTCACGTAATAGATTAACCAGCCGCCGTGCCGCTGGCCCATCGGCCTCGCCCTGCGCATCAACGATATCTACGCCGAGAAACAACCCGGCACCGCGCACCTCGCCCAGCATTGCGTAACGCGCTGACAGTGCCAGCAAGCCCTCCATCAACAACCGGCCGACGCGCAAAGCATTGGCTTGCAGAGATTCGCCTTCAATCACATCCAGCACAGCCATACCTACCGCTGCCGACACCGGATTGCCGCCAAAGGTGTTGAAGTAACTGGCATTGCGGCCGAAACGTTCGAGAATCTGCGGTTGCACCGCCAACCCCGCCAAGGGATGACCATTGCCCATCGGCTTGCCCATGCTGACCAGATCCGGCACCAGGCCATGACGCTGAAACCCCCACATATGGCTACCACTGCGGGCAAAACCAGCCTGCACTTCATCGGCGATAAACAGCCCACCCGCCTCGCGCACCAATGCCACCGCCTCGGCGAGAAACCCAGGAGGATCGGCAAATACCCCATCGCTGGTAAACAAGGTATCCACCAGCAACGCCGCCGGCCGAATGCCATGCATGCGCATATCCGCCAGCGCCCCACGCACCTGCTCGGCGAATTGCTTGGCGACCTGCTCGGGTTGCTGTGGACATGAGTATGGCGGCTCGACCAAACGCGCCGTATTCGACACGGCCACATACTCACCCATCGACGGCGACAACTCGGCAATCGACGCCGTGATGCCGTGATAGGCATAGCGAGTGACGATAACGCCACTGCCACCGGTAAAATCGCGGGCAACGCGCAGAGCCAGGTCATTCGCCTCACTGCCCGTGCAGGTAAACATCAGGTTACCCAGCGCCGACGGCATGCTCGCCAGCAAACGCTCGGCATAATCCAGCACCTGCTCATGCAGATAGCGCGTGTGTGTATTCAGTTGCCCGGCCTGGCGTGCCAGCGCGGCGACCACATGGGGATGACAATGCCCCACCGAAGCCACGTTGTTGTACATATCCAGGTAACGGCAGCCGGCAGCGTCATACAACCACACGCCCTCACCGCGAACCAAATGCAGCGGCTGGTCGTAGAACAACTGGTATGCAGGCCCAAGGAGACGCTGGCGGCGGGCGATCAGTGCCTGCTGCTGCGCCGGCAAATGCTCAGCTTGATGGGCCTCAAAGGCATTGACCTTAAGCATCAGGCTAACGCCGCCAGCGATTCAGGGAGAATCTGCCCGCCATCGATGATCAGGCTTTGCCCGGTCAGATAGCCGGCCTCCTTGGAGGCGAAGAACAACGCCGCATAGGCAATATCCTCAACATTGCCGAGGCGCTTCAAGGGTACCGACGACGCCATGCTGTCGACATACGCCTGGCCCATATCAAGCAAACCTTCAGTGAGGATATTGCCCGGTAATACGGCATTAATCGTGATGTTGTCGCGGGCCAGTTCGATCGCCGCCGTACGCATAAAGCCGAGCTGCGCCGCCTTGCTCGCGCCGTAGTGCGCCCAACCGGGAAAACCGGTCACCGGGCCCGTGATCGAGGAGGTCAGGATGACCCGCCCGTACTCGGCCTTGCGCAGAAACGGCAAACAGGCCTGAACACAAAGAAAGCTGCCCTTGGCGTTGATGCCGAGTACATGATCCCAGTCTTCGGCAGTCAACTCATCCAGAGTGCCTGAAGGGAAAATCCCGGCATTGCTGCACAACACATCGATACCGCCCTGCGCCTCAACAACCTCTGCGACCATCGCTTTGACCGACGCGCTATCCGCCACATCGGCAGCGAAGGCCTGCACCTGCAAACCTTCGCCGCGCAATCCAGCCGCAACTTCCTCCAACTTGCCGGCATGGCGGGCGCTAATGGCAACGCGCGCGCCCTGCCGGGCAAACACCCTGGCGATTCCCAAACCGATACCGCTGCTGGCCCCGGTGACCAGAACACTTTTGCCGCTGAGCGAGGTAAGCATCGCGTTCTCTCCGCTGAATGAATGACGCGATGATGCTGCCGGCAGTGATCCAGGCAGTTGACCGTAGACAACAACTTGTCTCGCCCAGAATCAAATCCACGCCAGTCCGCAGCGTCACTGTGCTGCGACGTCAAATCATCGCGGCCTGCGGTCAAGCCGCGCATGCTGGCCAGGGGCATGATCGACACATCCTTTGTCCGTACCCGGAGCCGCCATGTACACCGGACACAATCAGCGCCTCGAACTCGAACGCCTGCACGCCCTAGCCAGCCTTGCCATCGCGGGCTACCCCAGCGCCTACAACGGGCAGTTAACACTGCTGTGCCTGTCGGAGAACGCGACCTATGCGCTCACCACGCCGGCCGGGCAGCGTTATGTACTGCGCCTGCACCGACCGAACTATCACGAGCACAGCGCTATCGCCAGCGAACTGGCCTGGCTCAGCGCCTTACAGGCAGACGGCCTGCAAGTGCCAGTGGCGATTGCCGGAGTGAATGGCGAATACATTCAGCAGGCTGGCGCTAACCCGGCAGAACGCCGCTGGGCGGTGCTGTTCGAGTGGATTGACGGCAGCGAACCCGACCCGCAGCAAGCGCTGGACGGGGCTTTCCAGCGCCTCGGCGCAATCAATGCGCGCCTGCACCGGCATGCACGAAACTGGCAGCGCCCTACGGGTTTCCAGCGCCTGACCTGGGATCACCAGAGCATGCTTGGGGCCAATGGCCACTGGGGGCGCTGGCAAGACGCGCCTTACCTGGACGGACCTGGCTGCGAGCTGATCAGCACAACCCTCGTCCAGGTTCAGCAGCGCATGCAGGCTTATGGCAAGGGGCCACAGCGCTTCGGTTTAATCCACGCCGACCTGCGCCTGGCCAACTTGCTGGTGGATGATCAACAAACGCGAGTGATCGACTTCGATGACTGCGGCTTTGGCTGGTACATGCATGATCTGGCGGCCGCCCTAAGCTTCCACGAACACCACACCGATGCCCCGCAGTGGATTGATAGCTGGTTACAGGGCTATGGGCGCATTGCCCAACCCGACCAGGCTGACCTACAGATACTGCCGACCCTGATCATCCAGCGCCGCCTGCAACTACTTGCCTGGACCGGCAGCCATCGCGGCACGCCAACAGTGGAAGGGCTGGGCAGCACCTGGGTCAGCTGGACCCTGCAACTGTGCCGCAGCTACTTGCAGGATCGCGGCGTGGGCAGCCACCTGAGCGCCTGAGCCTGACGCGCCGCTTCAGTGCATGCCCTAACGAATCCGCTCATAGTTGGGCAAGTCGCTATACAGCGCGCCGCTCTAGCAAGCCGGAACGTATGAAAAAACGCCTGGTACAAGAGTTGCAGCCCATTCCGAGTCAATGACTCAGGAGCGCCGCGTGAATAGCCCAGCACCCAGCACTGCCGGTGTACTTGCCAGCGCCGCCAGCGGCCTAATCGATTTTATCCTGCAGGAAGGCGGTGACGCCGAGCGCATCCTCGGCCATAGCGGTATCGACCCTGAACAGTTGAACACGCCCACCCTGCAACTCGACCTCAACCAGTACTGCACGGTGTTTGAAGTCGCGGCGCGGCAAACCGGCAACGATAATTTCGGCCTGCGCTTCGGCCAGCAATTCAAACCAGACTCTCTCGGCATGCTCGGCTACGTCGGCCTGTGCTCGGCCAATCTGGGGCAAGCGCTGCGCAACGTGGTACGCATGTTCCCCTATCACCAGCAAGGCAGCCTTCTGCATCTGATCGAGATGGGCGACTACTGCCGGTTGGACTATCAGGTGCAGCACGGCAGCGTTGCCCATAAGCGCCAGGATGCCGAACTGTCTCTAGGCATGTTCAACAACCTGATGCGCCAAGCCCTCGGCCCACATTGGGCACCCGAACAGGTGCTCTTCGAGCATGCCCAGCCTCAGGCGTGGCATGAGCACTGCAAAACCTTCGACGCCCCGGTGCTGTTCAACCAGCCGCGCAACGCCCTAGTATTTCCGCGTCGGTTGCTGGACAAACCCATGCCAGGGCGCGATCCAAAATTGCTGACGCTGATGCTCGAAGCCATGCCGAAGCTGAGCCGCCCGTTAGATGCCCAGAAATCCCTGCTCGATGACGTGAAGCATTTGCTACGCCAGCGACTGGGAGAAGATGACATCAGCCTGGAGGGCATTGCCGAGCAGTTGCGCCTGCCCGCCTGGACGCTACAGAGGCGTCTGGCAGATCAGGGCACCAGCTTCAGCAACCTGCTCGACCAGATACGCCGCGAGCTGGCCACGCACTACTTGCAGCGCGCTGACCTGGCGATTTCCGAACTGGCCCTGCAGCTCGGCTATTCGGAAATCAGCGCGTTTTCCCGCGCCTTCCGCCGCTGGTTTGCCATCAGCCCTCAGCAGTGGCGGCAAAACCAGGGCTCCAGGCAGCTGTAGTCTCAGTCGTCGCTGACCATAATGTTCGGCATCGCCTGTTGCGCGCCACCTTGGGCAATGCGTGCGCCGACGTTACGCGCGGTTTCCTGGTAGATCATCGCAATCTGGCTTTCCGGATCGGCAATAGTGGTTGGCTTGCCGCCATCGGACTGCATGCGAATAGCCATCGACAGCGGCAAGGAGGCCAGTAGATCAACGCCGAACTGCGCCGCTAGCTTCTCGCCGCCGCCTTCACCAAACAGATGTTCGGCATGCCCGCAGTTAGAGCAGATATGCACCGCCATGTTTTCCACCACGCCGAGCACCGGAATGTTCACCTTGCGGAACATCTCCACGCCCTTCTTGGCATCCAGCAGAGCCAAGTCCTGCGGAGTGGTGACGATCACCGCACCGGCCACCGGCACTTTCTGCGCCAAGGTCAGCTGAATATCACCGGTGCCTGGTGGCATATCGACCACTAGGTAATCCAGGTCATCCCAGGCAGTCTGCGTGATCAATTGCAGCAGCGCGCCAGAAACCATCGGCCCGCGCCAGACCACCGGGGTGTTCTCATCAGTGAGAAAGGCCATGGACATTACTTCCACGCCATGGGCCTTGAGCGGTACAAACCACTTCTGATCCTTAACCTGTGGCCGCGTGCCTTCTGGGATACCGAACATGATGCCTTGACTAGGGCCGTAGATATCCGCATCGAGAATGCCGACCTTGGCCCCTTCGCGAGCCAGCGCCAGCGCCAGGTTGGCCGCAGTAGTGGACTTGCCCACGCCGCCCTTACCGGACGCCACAGCAATTACGTTCTTCACATTGGCCAGCGCCGGCACTTGGTCCTGCGCCTTGTGCGCTTCGATCACGCAGTCGACCTGCACCTGCGCATGCTCAACGCCGTCGAGGTTTTCCAGGGCCATCTGCAGCATCTGCGCCCAGCCGCTCTTGAACAGCCCAGCGGCGTAGCCCAACTGTAGGCGCACCTTGACCTGACCACCCTGAATATCCACCTCACGCAAGCAACCGGCGCTAACCGGGTCCTGATTCAAATGCGGGTCGGTGTATTGGGACAAAGCGGCTTCGACCGCTGCGCGGGTAACGACACTCATGGACGGCTCCGAAAGGCTGAGTAAAGCAGGCGGGCATATTACCCCAGGCAGCCGACATAGGTGCGCACCGGCACGTGATCAAGCCGGCCAGGCTCAATCCGCAGCGCCTTAGCGCACGGCATTAGCCGCGCAAGGATGAAAAATATCCGCCGCACCTATATAGTTGCCGGCTTCCCTGAGTTACCAGTGCAGCCGATTCCCATGAGCCAAGCCCGCAAAATTCTTGTTACCAGCGCCCTGCCCTATGCCAACGGTTCGATTCACCTTGGCCATATGCTCGAGTACATCCAGACCGACATGTGGGTGCGCTTTCAGAAGTTGCGTGGCAACCAGGCCATCTATGTCTGCGCCGACGACGCGCACGGTTCGGCGATCATGTTGCGTGCCGAGAAGGAAGGCATCACCCCTGAACAACTGATCGCCAATGTACAGGCCGAGCACACCGCCGACTTTGCCGACTTCGGGGTCAACTTTGACAACTATCACTCGACCCACTCGGACGAGAACCGCGAACTGTCGGCGGCCATCTACCTGAAGCTGCGCGATGCCGGGCATATCGCCACGCGCTCGGTCACGCAGTACTTCGACCCTGAAAAGGGCATGTTCCTCGCCGACCGTTTCATCAAGGGCACCTGCCCGAAATGCGCGACCGAAGATCAGTACGGCGACAACTGTGAGAAATGCGGTGCCACCTACGAGCCAACCGAGCTGAAGAATCCGCGTTCGGCCATCTCCGGCGCGGTGCCGGTTCTGCGCGACTCCAAGCACTTCTTCTTCAAGCTGCCAGACTTCGAGGCCATGCTGAAAAGTTGGACCCGCAGTGGCGCATTGCAGGATGCGGTCGCCAACAAGATCGCCGAGTGGCTGGATTCCGGGCTGCAAGAGTGGGACATTTCTCGCGATGCGCCCTACTTCGGCTTCGAGATTCCCGACGAGCCAGGCAAGTATTTCTACGTCTGGCTGGATGCGCCTATCGGCTACATGGCCAGCTTCAAGAATCTCTGCGCACGCAGCCCAGAATTAGACTTCGACGAATTCTGGGGCAAGAACTCCAGCGCCGAGCTGTATCACTTTATCGGCAAAGACATCGTCAATTTCCACACCCTGTTCTGGCCAGCCATGCTCGAAGGTGCCGGCTACCGCAAACCAACCGCAGTCGCCGTGCACGGCTACCTGACTGTCAACGGGCAGAAGATGTCCAAGTCACGCGGCACCTTTATCAAGGCCCGCACCTACCTGGACCACCTGAACCCCGAGTACCTGCGCTACTACTATGCGGCCAAGCTGGGCCGTGGCGTGGATGACCTCGACCTCAACCTCGAAGACTTTGTCCAGAAGGTCAATTCCGATCTGGTTGGCAAAGTGGTCAACATCGCCAGCCGCTGCGCCGGCTTTATCCACAAAGGCAACAATGGTCTGCTCTTGGCGGGCAACATTGCCCCCGAGCTGACCGATGCCTTTACGGCGGCCACGCCTTCTATTGCTGAAGCCTATGAAGCACGTGATTTCGCCCGTGCCATGCGCGAAATCATGGCCCTGGCCGACCGCGCCAATGCCTGGATTGCCGACAAAGCCCCTTGGGCGCTGAATAAGCAGGAAGGTAAGGAAGCCGAGGTGCAGGCCATCTGCGCCCTGGGCGTGAACCTGTTCCGCCAGTTGGTGATTTTCTTGAAGCCGGTGCTGCCGCAACTGGCCAAAGACGCCGAAGCCTTCCTCAATGTCGCGCCACTGACCTGGGACGACCACCGCTACTTGCTTGCCGATCATCAGCTCAACCCATTCAGCGCCCTGCTAACCCGTATCGAACCAACGAAAGTCGACGCCATGATCGAAGCCTCTAAAGAAGACTTGGCAGCCAGCGAAGCCGCTCCGTCTGCCGCCGGCAACGGCGAGTTGACGAAAGAACCACTGGCTGCCGAGATCGCCTTTGATGCCTTTGCCGCCGTCGACCTGCGTATTGCCCTGATCGAAAAATGCGAGTTCGTCGAAGGTGCCGACAAACTGCTGCGCCTGACCCTGGATATCGGCGACGCCAAGCGCAATGTGTTCAGCGGCATCAAGAGCGCCTACCCAGACCCAAGCAAACTGGAAGGTCGCCTGACCCTCTACGTCGCCAACCTGGCCGCACGCAAGATGAAGTTCGGCGTCAGCGAAGGCATGGTGCTGGCTGCCGGCCCTGGCGGTGAAGAAATCTACCTGCTCAGCCCAGACAGCGGTGCCAAACCGGGTCAGCGGGTTAAATAACCCTGCGACCCAACAGCGCAGCCATTAGTTTTTCACTGCGCTAGGGTTATGGCAGTACCGCAGCAAAGCTGATCCAGCTTGTATGGCTGGGTCGGCTTACCGATAATAGCCACCCTTTTCCTGCGGCCTTTGCCCGTCCATCAATGGAACCTGCAATGACCGAACTTGCCTTGATCATGGTCAGCGCCATCCTGGTCAACAACTTCGTGTTGGTCCAGTTTCTCGGCCTGTGCCCGTTTATGGGCGTCTCGAAGAAAATCGAGACCGCCATCGGCCTGTCCCTGGCCACCACCTTCGTACTGACCTTGGCCGCCATGTGCAGCTATCTGGTGCAGCAGTACGTGCTCAAGCCGCTGGATATCGAATACCTGCGCACCATCAGTTTTATCCTGGTGATTGCAGTGGTGGTGCAGTTCACCGAGATGGTGGTGAACAAGACCAGTCCACTTCTGTACCGCGTGCTGGGCATCTTCCTACCGCTGATCACCACCAATTGCATCGTCCTAGGCGTAGCCCTGCTCAATGCCAACAAGGCCGAGTTCACCTTTATCACCGCCACCGCCAACGGCTTTGCCGCAGGCTTAGGCTTCTCTCTGGTGCTGGTGTTGTTCGCCGCCATGCGTGAGCGTATTGCCATTGCCGACGTACCCAAATCCTTCCAGGGCGCGGCCATCGGCATGATCACCGCGGGGTTGATGTCCCTGGCGTTTATGGGCTTTACCGGGCTGATCAAGCTATGAGTGTGGTGCTGATCGCCGTTCTCGCACTGCTCGCACTGTGCCTGGTGGCCGGCGCCATCCTTGGTTTTGCGGCCGTGCGCTTCAAGGTTGAAGGCAACCCGATTGCCGAACAGATCAACGCCCTGCTACCGCAAACCCAGTGCGGCCAGTGCGGCTATCCGGGCTGTAAACCCTACGCCGAGGCGATTGCCGGCGGCGACAAGATCAACAAATGCCCACCTGGCGGCGAATCAACCATCCAAGCGTTGGCGGACCTACTCGACGTTGAAGCCGAACCGCTGGACGCCGTGGAAGGCGAAAAGCCGCAGATGGTCGCCTACATCCGCGAAGCCGAGTGCATCGGCTGCACCAAGTGCATCCAGGCCTGCCCAGTGGACGCCATCGTCGGCGCGGCCAAGCAGATGCATACAGTGATCGCCAGCGAGTGCACCGGCTGTGACCTATGCGTAGAGCCCTGCCCAGTGGATTGCATCGACATGCTCGAAGTTGGCAGCAGCGTACAAAGCTGGAAATGGGAAAAACCCCTGGCCCCCGGCCAACTGATTGCCAGTGACCGGGAACACGCAGCATGAGCGCACTGCACAAGGCTGAAACACTGATCTGGGATATCCCCGGCGGCATTCACCCGGCCGAGCGCAAGGAGCTGTCCAACCGCACGCCGATCCAGTCGGCTCCGCTGCCCAAGCGCCTGACACTGCCGCTTAACCAGCATATCGGTGCACCAGCCGAACCGGTTGTCGCCGTCGGTGAGCGCGTGCTGAAAGGCCAGCTGATCGCCGCCGCCAATGGTTTTGTCAGCGTGCCAGTGCATGCGCCGACCTCTGGCACCATTAGCTTTATCGGCCCGCAGCCCTACCCGCATGTCTCCGGCATGCTCGCCCCGGCCGTTGTTCTCGACAGTGACGGGCTGGATGAATGGATCGATCTGACCCCACAGACTGATTATCGCCATCTGGAACACAGCGCCCTGATTGAGCTGATTCGCCAGGCAGGGATCAGCGGCCTCGGTGGGGCGGGCTTTCCCACGGCGGTCAAACTGAATGCGCGGCCCACGCAGAAAATCCACACGCTGATCATCAACGGTACCGAGTGCGAGCCCTACATCACCGCTGATGACATGCTGATGCGCGAGCGCGCCAACGAGTTGGTCTCCGGGATCGACATTCTGGTGCAGCTGATCCATCCAGATCAGGTGCTGATCGGCATCGAAGACAACAAGCCCGAAGCCATCGCCGCCGTTCGCGAGGCGCTAGCCGAGCGTAGCTATCAGTTGAAAGTGTTCCCGACCAAATACCCATCTGGCGGTGAAAAGCAGCTGATCCAAATCCTCACCGGCGTAGAAGTACCTAGCGGTGGCCTGCCGGCTGATATTGGCATGCTCTGCCAGAACGTCGGCACCTGCGTGGCCATCCATGACGCGGTGATCCACGGCAAACCGCTGATCTCGCGCATCACCACCCTCACCGGTGAAGCCTTGACCCAACCGATGAACGTCGAGGTGCTGCTCGGCACACCGGTAGGTGAACTGCTGGAGTTTGCCGGCCTCGACCGCAACAAGCTGAACCGACTGATCATGGGTGGCCCGATGATGGGCTTTACCCTGCCCGACTTCGCTGTGCCCGTGATCAAGACCACCAACTGCCTGCTGGCCTCGACTAGCGCCGAGCTGCCACCGCCACCGCCGGCCATGCCCTGCATCCGCTGCGGCGAATGCGCTGAAGCCTGCCCGGCCAGCCTGTTGCCACAGCAGCTGCACTTCTTCGCCATCGGTCAGGAGCATGAACAGCTCAAGGCGCACAACCTCTTCGACTGCATCGAATGCGGCGCCTGCGCCTACGTCTGCCCGTCGAGCATTCCCCTGGTGCAGTACTACCGCGCCGCCAAGGGCGAGATTCGCGACCTGGAGCAGAAGCAGCTCAAGGCCGAGCAGTCGAAACAGCGCTTCGAGCTGCGCCAGGAACGCCTGCGCCGCGCCGAAGAACAAAAGGAAGCCGACCGCCAGGCCCGCGCCGCCAAAGCAGCACAAGCCAAGGCCGCCCAAGCCCAAGCCCAAGCCCAAGCCACTCCAGCTAGCGGCAGCGATGCACCAGCCGGCAAACCTGCTGGGCTGAGCGATGAACAGAAGAAGCTCAAGATCGAAGCCAGCATGGCTCAGGTGGCGCTGAAAAAAGCTGAAAAACAGCTAGCCGCACACGCCACAGCGGAGCTGCAAGCACAGGTCGACGAACTGCGCAGCGCCGCAGCAGCCGCTCAACAGGCGCTAGAGAGTGCCATGGCCGCTAACCCGCCAGACCCTGTCGCGGCCCCAGCAGCCGACGATGCTGCGCTGAAAAAAGCCAAGATCGATGCCGCCATGCTGCGTGCTCAGGTACGCAAGCTGGAGAAACTCGAAGCACCTAGCGATGAGCAGCAAAGCGAACTGCAGCAACTGCGCAGCCAGCTTGAGGCGGCCGAGAAACTCCTGGCCAGTCTGGACGCTCAAGCACCAGCCCCCACCGCCAAACCAGCAGCCGACGATGGCACACTGAAAAAGGCCAAGATCGACGCCGCCATGTTGCGCGCTCAGGTACGCAAGCTGGAGAAAATCGAAGCACCTAGCGACGAGCAGCAGAGCGAACTGCAGCAACTGCGCAGCCAGCTGGACGCCGCCGAAAAACTGCTGGCCAGTCTGGAAGCCCAGGCTCCAGCCGCTCCCGCGAAAGCACCTGATGCAGACGCCCCCGATCAGCTAAAAAAAGCCAAGATCGAACTGGCGATGAAACGCGCCGAGCTGAAAAAGGCCGAGAAGGCCGACAGCGATGAAGCCACGCTTAGCAGCCTGCGCGAAGCATTGGCGGCCGCCGAGCAGGCGCTGCACCAGGCCGAGGAAGCATCCGGCAAGCCCGCACCCGTGCTGGTACGCACAGACAAGCAGCCGATCGACGAAACCACTCGCGCGTTAAAGACCGAAGTGGCCTTTGCCCGGGCCGATCTGCGCAAACTGGAGCGCGACGAGAGCAGCGCAGCGGATCAACTTGCCGCCGCCCGCCAACGCCTGGCAGATGCCGAAAGCCAATTACACAAGCACGCAGATAGCTAATGGCCACCCTGCGCAGCCAACCCCAGCAGCAACCGGAGCGCCAATGGCCCTGCCCCGCATAACCTCGCCCCACGCCAAGGGCAGCAATCGCACCCAGCAGGTGATGCAGCAGGTGTTGCTAGCCACCGTGCCGGGCATTCTCGCCCTGACCTGGCTATTTGGAGCTGGCACGCTGATCAATCTGCTATGGATCAGCGCCTGCGCATTGGGTTTTGAGGCGGCGATCCTGGCCCTGCGCAAACGTCCAGTCGTGTTTTTCCTCAAGGACTACAGCGTAGTGGTCACGGCTGTACTGCTCGCCCTGGCGCTGCCGCCCTACTCGCCCTGGTGGCTAACCCTGGTGGCAACCGGCTTTGCCGTGGTGCTCGGCAAGCAACTGTATGGCGGGCTTGGGCAGAACCCCTTCAACCCGGCCATGCTCGGCTATGTTGTGGTACTGATCTCCTTTCCCGTGGAGATGACCAGTTGGCCTGCCCCGCACACCGTGGGCCTGCTCGACGGCTTGCAGCAGATCTTCGGCATCGTCAACCTGCCCGACGGCTGGGCTCAAGCCACCGCCCTGGATGTGCTGAAAATCAACAAAAGCCTGACCATTGACGAGCTCTGGGCGCAAAACCCGGCGTTCGGCCGCCTTGGCGGCGCAGCCAGTGAAGCAGTCAACCTAGCCTTTCTGGCGGGCGGTTTGTATCTGCTGCACAAACGCCTGTTCACCTGGCACGCCCCCGTCGGCATGCTCGCTGCCCTGGGCGTAATGAGCTTGCTGTTCTGGAACGGTTCGGGCTCGGACTCTCACGGCTCGCCGCTGTTTCATATGCTCACTGGCGCGACCATGCTGGGTGCCTTCTTTATCGTCACTGACCCGGTCAGCGGCGCGACCAGCAACCTTGGCCGTTTGATTTTCGGCATAGGCGTCGGCGTTTTGGTCTATGTGATTCGCGCCTGGGGCGGCTACCCGGACGGCGTCGCGTTCGCCGTACTGCTGATGAACCTGGCCGCGCCCACCATCGACTATTACACGCGGCCGCGCACCTACGGCCACCGCAAGCCGACTCGCGGCTTCAAGTTGGGAGAGTGACCGTGGCCCTGCCTGAAATTAGCCGCTCGATGCTGAAAAACAGCCTGGTACTTGGGCTGTTCGCCATCGCCACCGTAGGCCTGGTTGCCGCACTGCACCAAGCCACTGCCGGGCGCATAGCCAATGCCGAGCGCGAAGCCCAAGTACGCGCTCTGAGCGAGATCCTGCCGCAGAGCAGCTACGACAACCACCTGCTCGACAACAGCCTCCAGCTGCACGACCCGCTGCTCGGCAGCAAATCGCCACAGACCGCCTATATCGCCCTGAAAGACGGTAAACCCAGCGCCGTGATCCTGCGTGCCACCGCGCCAGACGGATACAGCGGTGCGATCCATTTGCTGATCGGTATCCAGGCTGATGGTCGCCTGGCCGGTGTGCGCGTCCTCGGTCATCGGGAAACCCCAGGCCTGGGCGACAAGATCGAGCTGGCCAAGAGTGCCTGGATTCGCAACTTCGACGGCAAGTCGCTGAGCAACCCCAGCGAAGATGGCTGGGCAGTGAAGAAAGATCGTGGCGAATTTGATCAGTTTGCCGGCGCCACCATCACCCCGCGCGCGGTGGTCAAGGCTGTGCACAAGGCTTTGCAGTATTTCGATGCCAATCAAGAACAGCTGTTCGCAGCAGCCCAGGTGAAGTCCAATGGCTAGTCCCAGCTACCGCGAAATCACGCTTAACGGCCTGTGGAAAAACAACCCGGCCCTGGTGCAACTGCTCGGCCTCTGCCCGCTGCTGGGCGTAAGCAACTCGGCGGTCAATGCTCTTGGTTTGTCACTGGCCAGCGCCGTGGTGCTGATTTGTTCCGGTACAGCGGTTTCATTGGTACGCGGCGTGGTCAACACCGCCGTGCGCCTGCCGGCCTTTGTGATGATCATTGCCGCGCTGACCACCTGCATCGAACTGCTGATGCAGGCCTTTACCTATGAGCTGTACCAGATACTCGGCATCTTTATCCCGCTTATCACCACCAATTGCGTAATTCTCGGTCGGGCTGACGGTTTTGCTGCCAAGCACGACCCCGCCCGCGCCGCCTACGACGGCCTGATGATGGGGCTGGGCTTCGGCGTGGTACTGGTGATGATCGGCGCCCTGCGCGAGCTGCTTGGCACCGGCGCAGTGTTTGCCAATATGCACCTGCTGTTTGGCCCCAGCGCGGCTAGCTGGCAACTCACCCTGATCCACGATTACAAAGGCTTCCTCCTGGCCATCTTGCCGCCCGGTGCCTTTATCGTCCTAGGTCTGCTGATTGCCTGCAAAAACCGTGTAGACGAAGTGCTGGCCGAACGGGCCAAAGCGCAACAGGTCGAAGTGCCTGCACAAAGCCGCCGTGTGCGGGTGACCGGAGTGATCGAGTGAACGCCGCCAAGCGCTACGAGATCTTCCGCCGGCTGCACGAAGACAACCCGGAACCGAAGACCGAGCTGGCCTACAGCACTCCATTCGAGCTGCTGATTGCCGTCACGCTCTCGGCCCAAGCCACTGACGTCAGCGTCAACAAGGCCACCGCCAAACTCTACCCGGTAGCCAACACCCCGGAAGCCATCTACGCCTTGGGCGTCGAAGGTTTGAGCGAATACATCAAGACCATTGGCCTTTACAACAGCAAAGCCAAGAACGTCATAGAAACCTGCCGCCTGCTGATCGAACGCCACAACAGCCAAGTGCCAGAAACCCGCGAAGAGCTTGAAGCCTTGCCGGGCGTAGGCCGCAAAACCGCCAACGTGGTGCTCAACACAGCGTTTCGGCAACTGGCAATGGCAGTGGACACGCATATTTTCCGCGTCAGCAACCGCACCGGCATCGCTCCCGGCAAGAATGTCGTGGAAGTGGAAAACAAACTGATGAAGTTTGTGCCGAAAGAATTCCTGCTTGATTCACACCACTGGCTGATCCTGCACGGTCGCTATGTTTGCCAGGCGCGTAAGCCCCGTTGCGGCAGCTGCCGCATCGAAGACCTGTGCGAATACAAGCAAAAAACCTCTGACGATTGAGCCGCTATTCAGCCACTCAATGAGCTGATTGAAAAAATCTTTTTTACCCGCTCCGCTTTTGCCGCTATAAGGTGCGCAAATGGCCCCTGTAGCCTGGAGTGAGACAAATGAGCACTGATAAAGAAGATCTTGAGCTCGACGAAGATTTCGTAGCCGATGATGCTGATGAAGCCGAAGCGCCTGTTGAGGTAGCCAAAACCAACCTGACCAAACGCCGGATCATCGACAATTTCCTTGATGAACGACGCTTGCACAAGCAGCTGTCCGAATACGACTTCGACCTTTAAGCACACCAACAACAAAAAGCCCCGCAATTACGCGGGGCTTTTTGTTGTTTATGCACTTGTTAACAGCCCAGTCTATAGAGCCCCTAACACATGCTTGCAACTACACCGCGAGCGGTTCGCTGCGCGGCCAGGCATCGATCACAGCTTTGAACAAAGTGGCCAACGGGATAGCGAAAAACACCCCCCAAAAGCCCCACATCCCACCAAACAGCAATACCGCACAGATTATCGCTACCGGATGCAAATTGACCGCCTCAGAAAACAACAGCGGCACCAGTACGTTGCCATCCAGCGCCTGAATAATCCCGTAGACCACCATCAGGTAGATGAACTGGTCACCAAAGCCCCACTGGAACAAACCAATCAGCGCCACCGGCACCGTTACCACCACCGCGCCGATATACGGCACCACCACTGAAAGCCCAACCAGCAACGCTAAGAGGGCCGCATAGTTGAGACCAAGGTAGGCAAAAGCTATGTAGGTGACCACGCCGCAGATGATGATTTCGATCACTTTGCCGCGAATGTAGTTGGCAATTTGCTGATTCATCTCCTGCGCCACTTGGGTAATCAGCGCTCGCTCGCTCGGCAGGTAGCCACGAAACCAGCGGCCGATCAGCTCTCTATCTTTAAGAAAGAAAAACACCAGAATCGGTACCAACACCAGATAGATCATGATGCTTACCAGCATCGGCAAGCTGGACAGAGAAAAAGACAGAGCCCACTGACCAAAATTACCGACCTCGCCACGCACACCCTCGATCCACTGCAACACCTGCACATCACTGATCAACGTTGGATAACGCTCCGGCAGCAACAGAAACAGTGACTGCCACTCACCCAACATGCGCGGCAGCTCCTTGAACAAGGTGCTGAGTTGTTGCCAGAGCAGCGGCATCAGTACCAGCAGGAACAAACCCAGCATGCTCATAAACAGGGTAAAGACCAGCCACACCGCCAGCGTGTGCGGCAAACGTATACGCTCAAAAGCATTGACCAACCCCTGCATTAAAAACGCTAGCACCAAACCAGTGAGCACCGGCGCCAACATACCGCCCAACGTCAAAACAGCGGCGAAACTCACCACCAGCAGCAATGCCAACACCACCGCCTGTTCATCCGAGAAATAGCGATGTAACCAATTCTGTAACACCTTGAACATCGTGACTCCTACTTGAGCAACACAGCATTTATGCTGCCTTACAATCTGTGCATATAGCGCGAGCGGCCTGCATGACGGCTGATTAACTCACGTACGGATGGCCTGCTGCTCCGAGATACGCCGCCTTGATGATTCATCATGGGCTCTGACAAAAGCGGCACGCAGTATCAGCGCTATAGGCCGCGAACTTGGCCACACTAGCCCCTACGCCAACCACTAAGCCTTACGCAGCCAATAGTGGTACACGCCACCTGCCACCTCTTCACGCAGCAGACTATGCCCCGCCAGACTGGCGAAGGCACGGAAATCCCGCTGCGAGCCGGCATCGGTAGCCTCAACCTTGAGTACAGCCCCCTGAGCCAGGCGATTCAGCTCCAGTTTGGCCTTGAGCAAAGGCAGCGGGCAGCTGAGGCCGCAAGCATCCAGTTGCGCGTCGAAGTCCTCAGCGCGCCATTGCATATCAGTCATTTATCTACTCCAAGAGGGCCGCAAGGATAACGAAGGCCGCACACCTCTGGCCAGCACCGCTACCGGGCAGCTACAGTAGCCCCTTTGTACGACAAGAGCTTTGTGCATGAGCCTTCTGCGCCCTACCCTGTTGACGCTCACCTGCCTATTGGCAGCTCCCGGCATGGCCAGTGACCTGCCGTCCCTTGGCGATGCCAGTTCCGCCATCGTATCGCCGCAACAAGAACACCAGCTGGGCCGCGCTTGGTTGAGCCTGGTTCGTGGTCAAGTCAGCCAGCTCGACGACCCACAACTCAAGGACTTCGTCGAAACCAGCGTGTACCGTCTGAGCGAAACCAGCCAGGTGCAAGACCGTCGACTGGAATTCGTCCTGCTCGATAGCCCGCAGATCAACGCCTTTGCAGCGCCCGGCGGGATTGTCGGGGTCAACGGCGGCCTGTTTCTATATGCACAGACAGAAGCCGAGTACGCCTCGGTCATGGCCCACGAATTGGCCCACTTGTCGCAACGCCACTTCGCCCGAGGCCTAGAAGCCCAACAGCGTATGCAGATACCCGTTATGGCGGGCATGCTAGCTGGCATCGTTGCTGCAGCTGCAGGTGCTGGCGACCTGGGTATCGCAGCAATTGCCTCAACACAGGCCGCCGCACTGCAAGAACAACGGCGCTTCTCACGGCAAAACGAGCAAGAAGCCGACCGCATCGGCCTAGTCAACCTGGAAAAGGCTGGCTTCGACCCGCGCGCCATGCCCAGCATGTTCGAGCGCCTGATGCGCCAGTATCGCTACGACCGCAAGCCTCCAGAGTTCCTTCTAACCCACCCGGTATCAGAGTCACGCATCGCCGACACGCGCAACCGCGCCGAGCAATACACAGGCAAGCAAGGCATTACTGACAGCGTGCGTTACCAGTTAATGCGTGCCCGGGTACAGCTGATCTATGAAGAAACCCCAGGTATAGCCGCCAAGCGTTTTCGCAACATGCTCAGAGAAAACCCCAAGATGGAAGCTGCACGCTACGGCTTGGGCATCGCACTGATCAAAAGCGGCCAGTACGAGGATGCACGCGAAGCCCTGCAACCTCTACTGGTAAGCTCTCCTAACGATGTGAGCTACAACTTGGCACAAATAGAACTGGACCTGGCCTCCAGCCGCCTGGATGACGCACAGAAGCGCGTCACCCGCTTACTCGGCCTGTACCCGGACAACTATCCGGTGAGTCAGGCACACATTGATGTGCTCATGAAGCAGGGACGTAGCCAGGAAGCCGAACGAGCACTGGACGATCTACTGAAGGCCCGTAACAAAGACCCTGACATCTGGTATCAGGTGGCGGAGGTTCGCGGTCTTATCGGCGACACCATCGGCCTGCACCAGGCGCGTGGAGAGTTCTTCGCCCTAGTAGGGGACTATAAGCAAGCCCTCGAACAGCTCGACTTTGCCAAGCGCCGCGCCAGCAATAACTTCCAGCTAGCGTCGCGAATTGACGCCAGACAGCGCGAGCTGATCGAAGAGCAGCGCATCGTAGAACAGATGCTGCGCTGAACCCGGGGAAAATTTTAAATCCCCCGGCAGCAACGTTCAGCAAGATAGCTGCCATAGACGGCAAAGCATAAAAAGCCCGGCAGACGCCGGGCTTTTTATGCTGCGAATTTATGCGTTACCACTTAGCTTTAACCGCGCCGCCTGAGTGAAGTCCAGCATACGTTTAAGCGGCTTGATCGCCTTGGGAATCAACGCTGGGTCGACGAAGATCTCGTTACTCCCCTCACGCAAGCACTCTAGGGTGCGCTGCAGCGTATTCATCGCCATCCATGGGCAATGTGCGCAGCTGCGGCAGGCCGCGCCGTTACCAGCGGTAGGTGCGGCGACAAATTCTTTATCCGGACACAGCTGCTGCATCTTGTAGAAAATGCCGGCATCGGTGGCGACGATAAACGTCTTGTTTGGCAGCGACTGCGCGGCAGCGATCAGTTGGCTGGTAGAGCCCACCGCATCGGCCAACTCGATCACCGCTGTTGGCGACTCAGGGTGCACCAGGACAGCGGCGTCCGGATAAAGCGCCATCATGTCTTGCAACTGCTTGGACTTGAACTCCTCATGGACGATGCAGGCACCATCCCACAGCAGCATATCTGCACCGGTTTTATTCTGGATATAACGACCCAGGTGCTGATCCGGTGCCCAGATGATGCTTTCACCGTTATCCATCAAGTGCTCGACAATTTCCACTGCGCAACTGGATGTAACCACCCAATCGGCACGCGCCTTAACCGCTGCCGACGTATTGGCATACACCACCACAGTACGCTGCGGATGCTGATCACAGAACGCCGAGAACTCTTCCACCGGGCAGCCTAGGTCCAGCGAACAAGTCGCCTCCAGAGTCGGCATCAGCACGCGCTTTTCTGGGTTAAGGATTTTTGCCGTCTCGCCCATGAATTTCACGCCGGCGACCAATACGGTCTGCGCCGTATGCTGATTGCCGAATCGCGCCATTTCCAGGGAATCGGAAACGCAACCTCCAGTCTCTTCAGCCAACGCCTGCAAAACTGGATCACAGTAATAGTGGGCAACTAGCACCGCATTCTGCTTTTTCAGTTCAGCCGCAATCTCGGCACGATAAAAGGCCTCTTGCTCAGGTGTTAACGGCTTTGGCTGCTTGGCATCGAGGTGGGCTTGCACCAGTAGGCGTTCGGAAATCTGCGTCATGTCATCAGGCCCTGTAAAGGTCTATCAGCGCGGAACACGAGTATACCCGTCAGCGTGGCGCGGGAGCTGGCGGACAATCACCACACAAGGGTGGCCAGAATAAAAGCTACGGATACAAAAAAGCCCGAAAATTCCTTTAATCAGAACTTTCAGGCTTTTTCTACCTTCCGTAGAAGGAAATATGGTGGGTCGTGTGGGATTCGAACCTACGACCAATTGGTTAAAAGCCAACTGCTCTACCAACTGAGCTAACGACCCGACGCGAGGCGCATGATACTGATTTAATTCAGAAATTCAACACTTCGCGAAAACTTTTTTAGAAATAGCGCGTTGGGTCCTCAAGCCCGGCAGCGGAAAACCCAGCCGCGCGCAAACGGCAGCTGTCACATTTACCGCACGCACGCCCCTGCTCATCTGCCTGATAGCAGGAGACCGTCAAGCCGTAATCAACGCCCAGACGCACACCAACCTGAGCAATCTCGGCCTTGCTCATATTTTGCAGCGGAGCCTGAATACGAAAGCCCAAACCCTCTACGCCGGCCTTGGTAGCTAAATTGGCCATACGCTCAAAAGCCTCGATGAACTCAGGCCGGCAATCCGGGTAACCGGAATAATCCACCGCGTTGACCCCGATAAAAATATCCCGCGCACCCAGCACCTCGGCCCAACCCAGCGCGAGGGAGAGAAACACAGTATTGCGCGCTGGCACGTAGGTCACCGGAATCCCTTCGGTCGGACTCTCCGGCACGTCGATGCTGGCGTCAGTCAACGCTGAGCCGCCCATACCATTGAGATTAAGACCAATTACCTTGTGCTCAACCACGCCTAGCTGACGAGCCACTTGTTCGGCCGCCTGTAATTCGGAGCGGTGCCGCTGGCCGTAATCGAAACTCATGGTGTAACAGCTGTAGCCATCAGCCTTGGCCAACGCCACTACGGTGGCCGAGTCCAGACCGCCAGACAGCAGGATTACCGCTTTTTTATCGCTCATATCAATGTCCCGGCTCATCATTCCAGAGAATCTTGTGTAGCTGCATCTGCAGGCGTACCGGCAGGTTGTCGGCAATAATCCACTCGGCCAGCGTCCGCGCCTCTAGCTCGTGATGACTCGGCGACATCAGCACCTCGCCAGAGCGCTGGTCCAACCCATACTGAATCAGCTTGCTCACTGCCCAGTCATAGTCCTCACGCGAACAGATGACGAACTTGACCTGATCATTGGACGTTAGCAACGCAATGTTCTCGTAGCGGTTACGCGCGACTTCCGCCGAGCCTGGAGTTTTCAGATCCAGCACCTTGCTAACACGCGGATCAACAGCCGATACATCCAGGGCACCACTGGTCTCTAGCGAAACCTCATAACCGGCGTCACACAGACGCTCAAGCAAAGGAATGCAATTAGGTTGTGCCAATGGCTCACCACCGGTCACGCAGATATAGCGAGGCTTGTAGCCCGCAACTTGCTCGACAATGGCATCAAGCGACATGACCTCGCCGCCACTGAAGGCATAAGCGGTATCGCAGTACTGACAACGCAGGGGACAGCCGGTCAGGCGAACAAACACAGTCGGCAAGCCGGCGGTGCGTGTTTCGCCCTGCAGCGAGTAGAAAATCTCGGTAATGCGCAGGTTTTTTTGCATATCAGCCACGGGCGTGACAGCTAAACAGGCTGTCCGCCTCCGTTGCGGGAAAGGGGTCGCGGATTGTATACGAAACATCCAGCGGGATAAATTTTAACGCCCCATCAACACCGCCACCCTATGTCCAGCCGAATTGCAGGCAATAAAAAACCCGCGTAATGCACGGGTTCTATCGTTGACGCACAGCCCTTACGGCAAACGCTGTAAGTCACGCTGCGCCAATTGCGCGGCAGAACTGCCTGGGTACTGCGCAATAACCTGCTGCAAAATACCCTTGGCCTTGTTGTTATTACCTAAACGCTGCTCAACATCGGCAAGTTTGAACAGTGAGTCCGGCACCTTGGAGTGGCTCGGATAAGCCTGACTAACACGCGAAAATGCTTGCCCGGCCCCTTGCAAATTGCCCTGTGCAAGGTTCACTTCACCTAGCCAATACTGAGCGTTGCCAGCGTACTGGCTGTCTGGGTATTTACGCAGGAACGCCGAAAAAGCCTGATTGGCTTTGTCAAAATCCTTGGCCTTGATCAGGTCAAAAGCTGCTTCGTAGAACAGCTTTTCCTTAGCCGGATCGGCCGGCTCATTGCTTGTCGACGCTTGCGACTGCCCTGCCGATGGCGGGTTTGGCGTACCACTGGCATTAATCGCGCCAGTGGCTGAAGAATTCTGGTTGACCGCAGCACCTGCCGCGCCACCACTCAAACGCTTATCAAGATCCTGATAACGCTCCAGGTTTTCTTGCTTAAGACGCTGTATTTCGTTCTGTTGCTCTTCCAGCGTACCGCGCAGCTGAGCGATATCATTCTGCATTTGCTGTAACTGGTTGAACAGCATGCCCTGCGCCGAGACAGGAGCCGAAGCCCCTGCCCCAGCGTAGGTGCCGGACGTACCGTAACCAGCAGGCGGATAATTGCTGCCGTTGCCAGCATTGTTATCCACCACGGGAATCTCAGCCATTGCCGCAAGCGGCAGGCTGAGCGCCAAAACGGTTAAAGCACGGCGGCACGTTCGCATATCGAATTACTTACGCAGTTCGACGCGACGGTTTTGAGCCCAAGAGGACTCGTCGTTACCAGTGGCAACCGGACGCTCTTCACCGTAGGAAACCAGTTCCAGTTGAGCCGGGGAAACGCCCTGCAGTACCAGGTAACGCTGTACAGCTTTGGCGCGACGCTCGCCCAGAGCCATGTTGTATTCACGAGTACCGCGCTCGTCAGCGTGGCCTTCCAGAACTACGCGAGCGCCATTGCTTTGCAGGTCTTTGGCGTGTACGTCCAGAGCGCGCATGGCTTCTGGCTTCAGGTCGGAGCTGTCGTATTCGAAGTAGAAGGTAGTGATAGCACGCAGAGCAGCTTCTTCGCTCAGGCTGCCATCAACAGCGCCAGTGTTAGCACCGTAACCAGCGTTAGGATCGGTAGCGCCTTCGCCAGCAGCGTCGCCGCCTTTGGAGGAACAACCTACAGCCACGGCGAGAGCCAAGCTCAGTGCAGCAAACTTACCAAATTTCAGCATTTCCATCATGTAACTCCTAATGAACCCCAGTGTGTTAAGCAGTATTTCAAACAACAACGGTGTAACGCCGCATCAGTTCAGGTAAGGGGACCAAGAAGGCTCTCGAACTTCGCCTTGAGCGGTAGGAAGAGGGAGCCTGACACGTCCATTGGTGGACGCTAATACCAAGACTCCCCGACCCTGCTGGCGGGTGGCGTAGATTACCATGGTGCCATTGGGCGCAACAGTGGGCGACTCATCCAGACTGGTGTCTGAAAGTATCCGCAAATTGCCGCGCTGGAGGTCTTGTGCCGCCACCTTGAACACTGTGTAACCATCCTGGCGATGAATCATTACCAGGGTTTTCTCATCCGCAGACAGCTTTGGATTAGCGTTGTAGTTACCAATAAAGGTCACTCGCTCAGCCGCGCCGCCGTTGATGTTGGTTTTATAGATTTGTGGTTTACCGGAACGATCTGACGTGAAGTACAGCGTTTGACCGTCCTTACCCCAGAAAGGTTCGGTATCGATGGATGCCTGACTGGTTACCCGGCGCAACTGCCGAGTGCCCATATCCATCACATAAATTTCCGGATTGCCGTCCTTGGACAGCACGAACGCCAAACGATTGCCATCCGGCGACCAGGCTGGTGCGCCGTTCAAGCCTTCGAAATTAGTGACCTGCTCACGGCGACCGGTATCGATATGTTGCACAAAGATCCGTGGGCGCTTCTGCTCAAACGACACATAGGCAATGCGACGACCATCCGGCGCAAAGGACGGCGACAGAATCGGCTCACGCGATTGCAGCAAAGTTACTGCACGAGCGCCGTCATAGTCAGAGCGCTGTAGGGTGTAACGGGTGTTATTGACAGAGAAGCGCTCAGCAGTTACGTAAAGCATACGGGTAGAAAACGCGCCTTTAACGCCAGTAAGCTTCTCAAACGACTGATCCGCAATGTGGTGCGCCATATCCCGCAATTGATCAACGCCACCACCAACACTGCCGGTCATAACCTGCTGCTGGGTCGCCACGTTAAATAGAGCGAACTGCACCTGCAAACGCCCCGCATTGGGGGCGATGCTACCGACCAGCACATACTGCGCACCCAATGCCTGCCAGTCGCGGTAGATCACTTCACTAGCCTGAGTGGGCAGGCTGATCATGTTTTGCCGTGGAATTGGCTCGAAAACCCCAGAGTTGCGCAGGTCGTTGCCGATGATCTCGGACATATCCTCAGGCAACACGTTGCCACCCTGCCAACCAAAAGGCACGACGGCGATGGGTGTGGCACGGTCGGTGCCACTGCTGATCACCAGCGGATCAGCGGCCTGAACGGTGCCGACCAGCATGGTCAGACCGAGCAGAACAATACGCATCAGGGTATTCACAGACCTAAATCCTCCGGTTTGAAGACAGCGCGACGCTGCCGGTAAAGACGATCAAAAGTGGCGCGGTCCAGCTGTTGCATTTCAGCAATACGGCCGACGTTACGCACTGCTTGTACAGCCGAGTTATCAAATGGTGAGTCGCCACTTGACTGCGTCACGCTGGCATTGGTAATGGTGCCATCGGGCAGCATTTCGATCAGTACTTCTACGCTCATACCGTTACGCGCAGAAGGCGGACGCCGCCACTGCTGACTGACCAACATAACGATCAAATCATCCAGACTGCCAGCTACTTCATCGCCGACGGTATCGGCAACTGCTTGCTGCCGACCAACATCATCGGACAGCAACTCGGCTAGTGCCGCAGCCTTCTTGTCCTCTACCGCTTTACGCTGGGATGCTTCAGCTGCCTTCTTCTTGGCGTCATCTGCAGCTTTTTTCTTCGCAGCTTCAGCGGCGGCTTTTTTCTTAGCCTCTTCTGCTGCTTTCTTCTTAGCCTCTTCTGCTGCTTTCTTCTTGGCATCTTCAGCCGCTTTTTTCTTAGCGTCTTCTGCTGCTTTTTTCTTTGCGGCCTCATCAGCCGCTTGCTTCTTGGCCACATCGGCCAGTTTCTTCTGTTCCTCGGCTTTTTTATTGGCTTCGGCTTTCTTGGCCGCTTCTGCGGCAGCTTCTGCTTTCTGAGCCTCTTGCGCTTTCTTTTGTTCCGCAGCCTTAGCCGCTACTTTTTCCTGCTCAGCCTTTTTCTGCTCAAGCTGTTCGGTTTCATACACGGGGGCCGTGGTCTTTTTGGTTTCGCCCGCGATCTTCTGATTGGTCTGGGTAGTGGCCTGGCTCTGCGATTGCAGCTTGTACAAAGTCGCCTGCACCACTGGCTTGGCCGGCGGTAGATCGGGAGCAAAAGCAAAACTGACGAACAACATGGCAAACATGATGACGTGCAGGCCAACCGCCCAAATCAATGGCCAGAACAGGCTTTCCGAGGGCGAACGCTCGCGCTGGTAGTGCATCAGGGGGCCTCAGTGATCAGCCCGACGTTACCCACGTCAGCCTGCTGCAGACCGCCCATGGCCGCCATTACCGTGCCGTAATCAACAGACTTGTCGCCACGCACGAACACCTGAACCTGCTTACCGGTAGCGCGACTTTGGTTGATGATCGCGGTGACTGCACGGGTCATTTCTTCCAACGTCAATGCTTTGTCCTGCACAGTATCGACGTCGACCTCAGTGCCCATATTCCAGTAATAGGACTTGTCGGCCTTGATCGAAATGGTCAAAACCTGGGAATTGTTATCTTGCGGCAAGACCTCACTGCTGACTTTAGGCAGATCGACCTTGACCCCTTGGTTAAGCATTGGCGCGGTCACCATAAAGATCACCAGCAGCACCAACATCACATCGATGTAAGGCACCACATTCATCTCGGCGACGGGCTTGCGTCTGTTGCGAATTCTGGCCATGGCTAGAGAAACCTGTATTGAGAATGCCTAAGGCTTAGTCGTCGCTGGTGTGCACCTTACGGTGCAGAATTGCCTGGAACTCATCGGCAAAGGTGTAATAACGCCCGATGAGCATTTCGCCACGGGAAGAAAAACGGTTGTAAGCGATAACCGCCGGAATTGCGGCAAACAAACCAATCGCAGTCGCGATCAGGGCTTCGGCAATACCCGGGGCAACAGTGGCCAAGGTGGCTTGCTGCACCTGTGCCAGGCCGCGGAAGGAGTTCATGATGCCCCAGACGGTACCGAACAGGCCGATATAGGGACTGGTAGAACCCACAGTCGCAAGAAACGGCAAGCTTTGATCGAGCTTCTCTTCCTCACGGGAGATCGCCACGCGCATGGCGCGTGCCACAGCATCCATCACCGCATCAGGATCCACACCGGCTTGCTGGCGCAGACGCGAAAAATCTTTGAAGCCGGCACGGAAGATCTGCTCCAAGCCAGAGTCCGGATCAGGATTGCTGCCCGCCTGGCGATACAGCTTGGACAGATCAATGCCCGACCAGAAACGCTCCTCGAAGTTATCCAGGGCACGCTTGGCCGCACGCAATAGTGCCGTGCGCTGAAAAATCATGACCCACGAAGTGACCGAAGCGGCCACCAACGTCAGCATTACCAATTGCACCACCAGGCTGGCGTTGCTGATCAGACTCCACATCGACATGTGGTCAACGGCGTTGGCTTCCACGCTTACTCTCCTGCTCTAGATGTACCCGCGCCACCCTGCCCGGCAAAGGCCGCATGCAGAGTTTGGGGAATAGCCCGGGGTTTAAAATTGTCGGCGCGCACACAGGCCACCATAAATTGCCCTTCACACAACAGCGCATCATCCGTCGCCCGCCTGACCTGTTGACGAAAACGCAGGCTGGCACGGTTTAATTCAATCACTTCAGCGCTTACCAGCAACTCATCATCGAGCTTGGCTGGCGCGTGATAACGCGCTTCAGCCGAATGCACAACGAACAACAGGCCCTCCTCGGCCAACGTTGACTGGAGAAAACCCAGATCACGCAGGCGCTCGGTACGAGCCCGTTCCATAAATTTGAGGTAATTGACGTAGTAGACGATGCCGCCAGCGTCGGTATCTTCGAAATAAACCCGACAGCGAAAGGTGGACGGCTGAACTCCGTTTTGCGCGCGCATACTCTAGTCTTAGCTCCCGCTCTTGCCAATTGGGTACAGCAAGTATTTTTCTTACTCCTCGGCACTACCAAACGTATCAGTCACAGGTAGCTCACCCATACGCTTCGGCACATTCAGGCCAAAATGCAGGTAAGCGTGCCGAGTAACAACGCGTCCGCGTGGGGTGCGCATGATATAGCCTTGCTGAATCAGGTAAGGCTCAAGAACATCTTCAATGGTGTGGCGCTCTTCACTAATTGCCGCCGCCAGGTTATCGACCCCCACCGGCCCACCGTCAAACTTCTCGATCATGGTCAGCAGGAGGCGACGATCCTGGTGATCGAAACCACGCTCATCGACATCCAACAAATTCAGCGCCAGGTCGGCAATTTCACGGGTGATGTCGCCCTGGCCGCGCACCTCAGCAAAATCACGCACACGACGCAGTAGCCGGTTGGCAATGCGCGGCGTACCACGCGCGCGGCGCGCGATCTCAAATGCACCGCGGGGGTCGGTCGACAAACCAAGAATCCCCGCCGAGCGCATAACGATCGTGGCCAAATCTTCCGTGTTGTAAAACTCCAGCCGCTGGACAATGCCAAAGCGGTCGCGCAGCGGATTGGTCAGCATGCCGGCTCTGGTGGTGGCTCCGACCAGAGTAAAGGGAGGCAAGTCGAGCTTGATCGAGCGCGCCGCCGGCCCCTCGCCAATCATGATATCGAGCTGGAAATCCTCCATGGCCGGATACAGCACTTCTTCGACAATCGGTGACAGGCGATGAATCTCATCGATAAACAGCACATCGCCCGGCTCAAGATTGGTCAACAAAGCCGCCAGATCACCTGGGCGTTCGAGCACTGGGCCGGACGTACTCTTGATCGAGACGTTCATTTCCTGGGCGATGATATTCGCCAGGGTAGTTTTGCCCAAACCCGGCGGGCCAAAAATAAGGGTGTGATCAAGCGCTTCACTGCGCCCGCGCGCGGCCTGGATAAACAGCTCCATCTGCTCGCGCACACTTGGCTGGCCAATATATTCCGCCAACTTTAGTGGGCGAATAGCGCGGTCAACCTGCTCGTCACGGTCGCGAGTGGTGGCGGTAATCAGGCGATCGGCTTCTAACACTAAACCATTCCCTTCAGGGCTCGACGAATCATATCTTCACTGCTCAAACCGTCTTCCTTAATAGCTGATACCGCGCGACTGGCTTCTTGGGGCTTGTAGCCAAGCGAAATAAGCGCGCTGACCGCATCATTCTCCGCGCTTGAGACTGCGCCAGCGGCGCGAGGTTCCACTACCAGGGTGGACATACCCGGCACAGTCTCCCAAGCCTTGAAGCGATCCTTCAGTTCAACCAGAAGACGCTCGGCGGTTTTCTTGCCGACGCCAGGTATCTTCACCAACACCGACGTGTCTTGCGCCTGCACGCAGCGCACCAGTTCATCGACCTCCAAGCCAGACATCAAGGCCAAGGCCAACTTTGGCCCCACGCCGTTGAGGCGGATCAGCTCACGAAACAGCTCACGCTCACGCTTTTCATAAAAGCCATAAAGCAGATGGGCATCCTCGCGCACCACTAAATGTGTGTGCAGCGTCAGCGGCTCGCCGACCGAGGGCAAACGGTACAGGGTGGTCATGGGCACTTCCAGCTCATAACCCAAACCATTTATGTCAATAATCACATGCGGCGGCTGCTTTTCCGCCAAGGTGCCACGCAAACGTCCGATCACCGCTGTTTTCCTTAAAAATCACGTTACAAACGAAGGCGACCTGCACGCCGTTTGGCGGCCACTAGACCATGGGGGATCAAGCTCTGTCGGTGGTGGGCATGGCACAAGGCAATCGCCAGGGCATCAGAGGCGTCGATTTGTGGCTTCTGCACGAGCTTGAGCAGATGCATCACCATCATTTGTACCTGCTCCTTGTCCGCCCCACCCGTCCCGGCAATCGCCTGCTTAACCTGGGTCGCGGTGTATTCAGAGATGTCCAACCCGGCCTCAATCCCTGCGACGATGGCCACCCCACGCGCCTGGCCCAACTTGAGCGCGGAATCCGGGTTACGCGCCATAAACACCTGTTCGATACCCATGGTTACCGGACCGTAGGTCTCGATGACTTCGCGCACACCACGAAACACTACCTGCAAGCGCTCCGGCATTGAACCATTGCCCGTACGAATACAGCCGGAAGCGACATACTCGCAACTACGCCCCGTGTCACGCACCACACCATAGCCGGTGATACGCGAACCAGGGTCGATGCCGAGAATCAAGGTCATGCACTACGCCCACTCAAGGTGTTAGCCAACATAGCCGACACACTGTCTATTTATCCAGTTGGCGAGTATAGAGCCAGCCCACATCTACGTCACCCAGACAACCACTATAAAAAAGCCGAAGGTGCTGGGGTCGATAACCCAAACACCTTCGGCTTGTGCTTCTTATAGATACAGGTGCGCCAGCTCTCAGCCAAGCTGCTCCATGATGTCGTCAGGAATTTCAGCGTTGTGGTAAACCTCCTGCACATCGTCGAGGTCTTCCAGCATGTCGATCAGCTTGATGACTTTCTGCGCGGTTTCCAGATCGCTAATCGGCGCGCTGATTGAAGGGATCATGGCGATTTCCGCGTCATCAGCCTTGAAGCCAGCCGCGCTGAGCGCTTCGTTAACGGCATGAAAATCAGCAAAGCTGGTGGACACCAACGCCGAACCATCTTCGGCCATTTCCACATCGTCCGCCCCGGCCTCCAGCGATGCCTCCATCAGGGCATCCTCGCTAACGCCAGGCGCAAAGCTAAGCTGGCCTTTGCGGTCGAACATATAGGCTACAGAGCCATCAGTGCCCAGATTGCCGCCGCACTTGGTAAAGGCATGGCGTACTTCCGCAGCGGTGCGATTGCGGTTATCGGTCATGGCCTCAACGATAATCGCCACACCGCCCACGGCATAACCCTCGTAACTCAGCTCAGCGACGTTGTCAGCTTCGTTATTGCCGGCACCGCGAGCAATCGCCCGGTCGATGACATCGCGCGACATATTGGCGGTCAGCGCCTTGTCTACAGCCAGGCGCAGGCGCGGGTTATCTGCCGGGATAGGTCCACCGTGTTTGGCCGCAACGGTCAGTTCACGAATGATCTTGGTGAAAATCTTGCCGCGCTTGGCGTCTTGACGCCCTTTGCGGTGCTTGATGTTGGCCCACTTGGAATGACCAGCCATAACTCACTCCGTTTGCTTCAGATTCAATATCGGGGCGTGAGAGTTTGAACCTCTGTGCCCAGCTATAAAGAAGAAGCCTGGAAATCCAGGCTTCTTCTTATGCTTTATTCCGCTTTCGGCTGCTCACGCAGGCGAATATGCAGTTCGCGTAGCGACTTGTTATCTACCTCGCCCGGTGCCTGGGTCATGACACAGGCCGCACTTTGGGTTTTCGGGAAGGCAATCACTTCACGGATCGACTGGGCGCCAGTCATCAGCATCACTAAACGATCCAGGCCGAAGGCCAAGCCACCATGGGGCGGCGCACCAAACTTCAGAGCATCAAGGAGGAAGCCGAACTTCTCTTGCTGCTCTTCTTCACTGATGCCAAGCACGCGAAACACGGTCTGCTGCATCGATTTATCGTGGATACGGATCGAGCCGCCACCCAGCTCGGTGCCGTTCAATACCATGTCGTAGGCACGCGACAGTGCGGCAGCTGGATTGGCTTGCAACTCTTCAGGGCTGCAACTCGGTGCGGTGAACGGGTGGTGCATGGCAGTTAGGCTACCGTCGTCGTTCTCTTCAAACATCGGGAAGTCGACGACCCACAGCGGTGCCCACTCACAAGTCAGCAGATTGAGATCGTGACCCAGCTTGATACGCAGCGCGCCAAGTGCCTCACTGACGATCTTGGCCTTGTCGGCGCCGAAGAACACGATGTCACCATCGACCGCGCCGACGCGATCAAGAATCACATTGATGTTGTCCAGCGGGATGTTCTTAACGATCGGCGACTGTAGGCCTTCAACGCCTGCCGCGCGCTCGTTGACCTTGATGTAAGCCAGGCCGCGCGCGCCGTAAATGCCGACGAACTTGGTGTAATCATCAATCTGCTTGCGTGGCATGCTCGCCCCGCCCGGTACACGCAAAGCGGTAACGCGGCATTTAGGGTCATTGGCTGGGCCGGCGAAAACTTTGAAGTCGACATCTTTGAGCTGATCAGCGACGTCAACCAGCTCCAGCGGGTTACGCAGGTCGGGCTTGTCCGAGCCAAAGCGACGCATGGCTTCGGCCAGGGTCATGTGCGGCAGCTCACCGAACTCGACGTCCAGTACTTCCTTGAACAACTGACGAACCATCTTCTCGGTGATGGCCATGATGTCGGCCTCATCCATGAAACTGGTTTCGATGTCGATCTGAGTGAATTCCGGCTGGCGGTCAGCACGCAGGTCTTCGTCACGGAAACACTTGGCGATTTGGTAGTAACGATCGAAACCGGCCACCATTAGCAGTTGCTTAAACAGCTGCGGCGACTGCGGCAAGGCGAAGAAGCTGCCAGCGTGGGTACGGCTCGGCACCAGATAGTCACGTGCACCTTCAGGGGTGGCACGGGTGAGGATCGGCGTTTCCACATCAAGGAAGCCGTTGTCGTCCAAGTAGCGACGGATGCTGCTGGTAATGCTTGAGCGCAGCTTCAGCTTGGCCGCCATTTCCGGGCGACGCAGGTCGATAAAGCGATAGCGCAGGCGGGTTTCTTCGCCAACATCGGTGTATTCGTTAAGCGGGAACGGCGGGGTTTCCGCCTCGTTGAGCACTTCCAGTTCATAGCCGAGCACTTCAATAGCGCCGGACGCCATGTTGGCGTTGCCCGCACCGGCCGGGCGCAGACGCACCTTGCCAGTGATCTTCACCACATATTCGCTGCGTACCTTGTCGGCAACTGCAAACGTCTCGGCGCGATCCGGATCGAATACCACCTGGGCCAGACCTTCACGGTCACGGATGTCGAGGAAAATTACCCCGCCATGGTCACGGCGGCGATGTACCCAACCGCAAAGGGTGACTTCCTGGCCGTCCAGGCTCTCGTTCAGTTGGCCGCAATAATGGCTGCGCATCATGGTGGTAATCGCTTCTCTTGAGTCTTGAATTCGTTGGGGCCGCAGTGACTGCGGCGCTCGTTGGCCGGACAACCGGCTGGCGCATGCGCCATTTACCGCTATTGCGCTGCTTAAGGGGCGAACGTCCAGGCATGCACGCACACCGTCCAACCCTCACAAAACACAGCAAAGCGCGGGATTATATATGGTTAGCCCGCCACTTGCAGCCGCAGCCCCAAGCGCTTTTGCCAGCGCTTCCTATACTCAGACGCACAGCTACCTGACGGCCTATTTACGGGAGAGGCTTATGAGCACGCCAAACCTGGCTGAAATTCCCAGCGATTTGCTGGCAGATTTCCGCCTGGAATCCAGCGAACAATTCCAGCGTTGCGAGCAATTGCTGATCGAGCTTGAGCGTGCTCCTGATGACCGCGAGCGCCTACGTGAGCTATTTCGCCTGATACACACGCTCAAGGGCAATCTCGGCTATATAGGTCTTGCGGGGCTAATGAACGTACCGCAGGCGATGGAGGATGTGCTGGCGCGCCTGAGGGAAGGCCAACTGTACTTCGACAGCCTGCTAGGCGACATCCTCCTGCTAAGCCTCGACCACTTGAAAGACCTGATCCGGCACACACTCGACGGATCAGCAGCACAGTTTGAGGCAACCCAGAGCAATGCGCTCAGCAAGGCGCTCAGCGCTCTGGCGATTGCACCACAGACACAACAGACGGCTGCTCGCAGCGCATTGCTGCAACAGCTCGACCCCAGCTCGCGACCACCAACTGATACCAGCACGAACGAACCGGCTGTCATTGAGCTACTCAGACACTACGGAATCGAACCTGACGCCGACCTGCTGTTCTTTGTCGACTTAATGCAAGCCAGCGAACGCCGCTCACGCTTTTGGCAAGGTCGCGGCCTGCGCCAACTTGACCTGGCACTGGCGATAAACCAGTTAGGCGGCAGCCCAGAACAGCCCGAGCAACTGACAGCAGCGATCTGCCTACATGATATTGGCATGGCCTTCCTGCCACTGGAGACACTGCATAAGGAAGCCCATTTCAATCGCGAAGAACGCCGACAAATGCAATCGCACCCACGCCTCGCCAGCGAGCTTCTCAAACGCATGCCGCACTGGGCTGCAGCAGCGGAAATAACCCTGCAACACCAGGAACATGCGGATGGTAGTGGTTACCCCAAAGGCCTGAAGGAAGTCGAAACCAGCCCCGGTGCCCTGATCCTCAATATCGTCGACACCTTCGAGGCTCGCACCCACGAACGCGCCCACCAAACCCTGAATAAACGCCCACTCCTACGCGCCATTCTGGAAATCAACAACCTTGCAGGCCGGCAATTTAGCGGCCACTGGGTCGAATTATTCAACCAGACGCTACAGCAGCATCCAGAGCTGGCACATCGCTAAGCCACGGACTCAAGCAATATCACTCTCCAACCACACCTGACGCTATAAAAATTGAACCCATACCCAGCAATAGCTTCCAACCATCAATTTCATTGATATAAACCACGGTAAAACTTGGTAAAACCCATGATAGGCTCTGCCCATTACGCGGGCAGCCAAGCCCCAAGCCACCTGAGAGGAGAAATGGTATGGAAATCAATATCGGAATAGCTGAACAGGACCGCGCCG
This sequence comes from Pseudomonas sp., assembly GCF_046581935.1. Classification (GTDB taxonomy): domain Bacteria; phylum Pseudomonadota; class Gammaproteobacteria; order Pseudomonadales; family Pseudomonadaceae; genus Aquipseudomonas. Next base: position 465,363 of record NZ_JAYGFK010000014.1, on the reverse strand, counting down.
CGATTGCCGAAGGCCTGTCGCGCTTACTCGCTGACACTTATACGCTGTACCTGAAAACCCATAACTTCCACTGGAACGTCACTGGCCCGATGTTTAACACCCTGCACCTAATGTTCGAAGGTCAGTACACCGAGCTATCACTTGCCGTCGACCAAATTGCTGAGCGCATTCGCGCCTTGGGCTTCCCCGCCCCTGGCACCTACGCAGCTTACGCCCGCCTCTCCTCCATTAAAGAGGAGGAAGGCGTACCTGCCGCGCAGGACATGATCAAGCAACTGGTTCAAGGCCAAGAAGCTGTCGTACGTACCGCCCGCGGGATTTTCCCATTACTAGACAAGGTCAGTGACGAACCCACAGCAGACTTGCTGACCCAGCGCATGCAAGTCCATGAAAAAACCGCATGGATGCTGCGCAGCCTACTAGCCGCGTAGGTAAATCAAGCAAAAGGCCCGTATATACGGGCCTTTTGCTAGTCGCTAGACCGCAGCTGCTCTATGCTTTAGTCAATTGCAATCTGGCCACAGTGACACGCATGAACAAACCTGCCAAAGCCCCCAGCATTCTGGAACTGTACCCCGAGGAAACCCGTGATGCTGCGGCGCTTCTGAAAAAGGCGGTACCGTTAATGATGCGCCATGACATCCCGCCTAACCCAGTGCACTACGCGCTGTGGTACACCTACAGCAAAGGCTTGGAGCCCGAACTCAATCGCCGCCTAGACAAGACTGTTAGCGACTTCGACAGTTTCCCTCCAGAAACCGCTGCTAAATTGTTCCGCGACTACATCATCAACGGCGAACTTGAAGAAGCCCGCGCAGGACAACAACAAGTCATTGAGCTAGTCGATGACATCGAAGGCAACGTTTCACGCAGCATCATTGGTAGCCGCAACTATCAAATAAGCCTAGAAAGCGGCCTTGCAGCGCTGCAAGAACCCATCATTGATGACCTGCCGAATGTCCTAACTGAACTGCAACAAAGCACCCAGCTAATGCAGGACCAGCAAGACAAATTCCTCTACCGCCTCAATGCCGCCCAGCAAGAGATCAAAAATCTACGCAACCAGCTGGAACGCGCTCATATTGCAGCGACACTAGACAGCCTCACGCAAGTGTTCAACCGCAATGCATTTAGCAAGCTGCTTGAACAAATCTTAGGCAGCGGACACGAAGGCGTTGCCCTGGTAATGCTGGATATCGATCACTTCAAGCAGTTCAACGATCAGTATGGCCACCCTCTGGGCGACCGAGTCCTACAACACGTAGGACAACTACTACGAGAATGCCTCCCAGCCCGCGCGATCGCAGCACGCTACGGCGGCGAGGAGTTTTGCATTATCTTGCGAGACAGCTTTGACACGATTAGCGTGCACGCCTTCGCCGAGCAACTGCGGCTCAAGATCCAATCACTACGCATCAAGATTCGCCGCACAGATGAAGTACTCGACAGCATCACGGCCTCATTCGGCTACTCATTAGCGATACCCGGTGACACCTTGGAAACCTTGCTAACCCGCGCCGACGACGCGCTTTATCAAGCCAAAAGAGATGGCCGCAACCAGGTAAACCCCACACCCGACCAAACAGCTCTCAGCGCCTGATTGAGAAGCCCACTTCTTTACTGTTAAATACGCCCCGTGCCGCTGAGCCATATTCATGGCCTAGCGCATAGGCTGGTGCGCTCGACCACTATGCAACGAAAATTATGCGCAACCAGCTCTTCCTAGTAATTATTCAAATTAAGCGAGCTCATTGAACATGTTGAAAATTGTCCACCTCCTAACAGGCGCCCTAGCCCTACTGCTTTCCTTTACCCCCTCCCTACGCGGCACGTCTGAATCACTGCTGCAGCAACCTGACGCACTGTGCCTAGCCCTATTTGGCTTCCTAAACCTATTACTCGCGCCTCAACTGCCCATCTGGCATGCAGGACTGCGCCATCAAGCACAGAACCTTGTCTGCGCCCTCCTAATCCTTGGCACGCTGCTACAAGCACTGATTCTGCTCGCACCACTGCCGCTCATTGCTAACCAACCGGCCACCCTGTTTAGCCTGTTAATCACCGCAGCAGCCATCGCTGTTCACTTAGCGACTAATCTGCGCCTGCAATCACGTAACACATCAAGCTCGCAAGACTTGGGCGATCGCGAAACAGGCACCGTAAAATGGTTCAACACCTCAAAGGGCTTCGGCTTTATCTCCCGCGACTCAGGCGACGATATTTTTGTGCACTTCCGGGCGATTCGCGGTGAAGGTCATCGCGTATTAGTAGAAGGCCAACGAGTCGAATTTGCCGTAATGCAACGCGACAAAGGCCTACAAGCAGAAGACGTCATAGCTGCACTGCCGGCACGACGTTAACCCTAAAATGCAAAAGGCCCGCATACGCGGGCCTTTTGCATTGCATCAACTCAATAATGAGGCGGCGGAGCCTCATCCTCACTCAAGCCAAACTGCGAACTCGCCTCATCCTGACGCTTGATCAATGCAGCCATCTGCAGCTGCAAGCGCTCCAGAAGACGCTGCTGCGACACCAGCACATCGTTGAGTGCCTGAATCGTGTCATCCTGAAAAGCCAAACGACTTTCCAGCTCATTGATACGCTCTTCCATTTCCACCAACTCAACTTTCAACAAAGATGAAATCGTCAGTCAGCACCAACCGCAAGCGAGCGGTTAATGCTGCTAGCTGCTCATCAGTATAAGCTTGTGCAGAATGCCGCCCCCAGACAGGAGCAGGCCAAGAAATATCCTCACGCCGGCGCGCAATCACATGCATATGCAACTGACTCACCACGTTACCCAGGGTCGCGACGTTCATCTTGTCTGCCGCAAAACAGTCTTTTAGCACCTCAGCCAACCCAGTAGTCTCTCGCCAGAGCTGTAGCTGATCCTGCGCACCCAACTCAAATAACTCACTAACACTCTCACGACGCGGCACAAGAATAAACCAAGGGTATTGCGCGTCATTCATAAGCAACAAACGACATAGTGGGTAATCCCCTAGCCATATAGTGTCACTCTGTAACTGCGAATCGAGTGCAAACATAATTATTTCCTTAACTACAATCCTAGAACTTCAGCAATACAAATACCTCGCCGAAGAACAACTCGTACGAGGCACCACAGCGTACGCTGAAGTGATGCGCCCAGCACTGATTAGAACAAAACCACCGCGCACCAAGAGATAGCATCCAACACCACAAAATCATACGTACGCACCAAAACAACCCCTTCGGCAACACCTCAAAATCTCACAGCAACTGAAAGGCAACCTGCTCCAAGGGCCACCAGTCAAACCCCGCCAAGAAAAGCCTGCCTAGCGTCATAAAAACGAAAATAAATACCAATAACTCAGGAATAACCAGCAAATACACCCAAAAACCGTACGTGACATTTAGATATCGAGAAAATTCCGATCTTTTTCTGTTTTGTGCACGGGTCTTGCTAGGTAATCCATGACGAATCGTATTGCACCGTTTGGTGGCCCAAGGCTAGCAACAGGCAAGCGTAAAAATCCGTCAGCATTAGCCTGTAGCACGCCAGAAGCACCTACAAAATTGCGACATGCTTCATAAGCTTTTGCGACACAGCCGTGAAGAAATCGTAGTGAATAGATTGCAACTATCGCCAATATTGGCAGCGTGCTATAAGTTACCGCCGACACAAAAAGAAAGAGTCGTCCATATAACAACCAGCCGGACGGCGCAACTTTTCTAAACCAAAGGAGCAATCACGATGCAAGTGATGAAGTGGAGCGTAATCGCCCTCGCAGTAGCAGCGGGCACCACCCAAATGGCAGTGGCATCCAGCCAGTCCGAGTCTAAGGGCTTTGTTGAAGATACCAGCTTCGACATCTTCGCTCGCACCCTGTACTTCAACCGCGACTACCGTAATGGTGGCGGTAACATTGCTGACGCAACCAAGTCAAGCGGCTTCAAAAATGGCTACCGCGAAGAAACCGGCTTCGGTCTTCGCCTGCTGCTTGAGTCCGGATTCACCCAAGGCACTGTCGGCGTAGGTGTTGATGCCTACAGCCTGAGCAGCGTTAAGCTGGACAGCGGTAAAGGTCGTTACGGTACCGGCCAATTCTCCCAGACCGATGACGGTAGCGGAGATGACACTCAAACTGAAGTCGGTGGCGCAATCAAGTTCCGCGTTTCCGATACTGTTTTGAAATATGGTAACCAATTTGTTGCTAGCCCAGTGTTCTCTACTGATGACAGCCGCATCTTGCCGGAAACAGCTACCGGCACTTACTTGGTTAGCAATGAAATTGAAGGCCTAGAGTTGAGCGCCGGCCGTTTCACTGGCCTTAGCAGCCAGACTGAAACCGGCCATGATAGCGCAGAGCTGACCTCCGCTAACATCATCGGTGCCAGCTACCAGTTCACCGATAATTTTAGTGCAGCCTACCACGCCTCCGATGTTGAAGATTATTGGAAGAAGCATTACATCAATGCTAATTACACAATTCCAATGTCCGAAGAGCAGTCACTGAACTTTGATTTCAATGCTTACAAAACCGACGATCAAGGTAAAGAGCTTGGTGGTAAGGTCGATAACACTGTCTTCAGCCTGGCAAGTGCTTATAGCTTCGGCGCGCACACCGTAACACTGGCTTACCAGCAATCCTCTGGCGACTCAGCTTACGCATACGGCGTCGATGGCGGCGGTACTGTCTGGTTGGCGAACGCCACCACCAGCGAGTTCTGGACCGAAGACGAGCGCTCGCTGCAAGCTCGTTACGATATCGACATGACTGCCTATGGCGTACCAGGCCTGAGCTTTATGGCTCGCTACATCTCTGGCTGGAACGCGACTGTACGTGACGATGCTGGCGTCATCACCGGCACCGACGGTAAGGAACACGAGCTGGGCCTTTCTGCCAAGTACGTGATCCAAGAAGGCGCAGCTAAAGACCTGTCCTTCCGTATCGCTCACAACATCACTCGTGGCGATAACGTTGCAAGCGCAGGCGCCTCTAGCACCAGCGACGTGAACGAAGTTCGTATCTTCATCGACTACCCGCTGAGCGTGTTGTAATTCAGCAGTAGATTGATAGCGAAACAAGAAAGCCCGACTTAGGTCGGGCTTTTTCTTGTCCATAAAAATCTTACAACGGCAAGGCATAGGTCCCCGTTACATGGGCCACCAGCTCCTCCTCATTGCCCTGTGAATACACTGACACCTCGCATACAGCCTGCCTGCGACTCAAGCGCAATATGCGCGCATCAGCCAATAGATCCACCGGCTTTGGCTTAACCAAAAAATTGATATTCAGGTTGGACGTCACGGCCATTTCCACCCGTCCTAGGCTGCCCAGCACCACCGCATACATGGCCGCATCCGCCAGCGCCATAATGGTCGGCCCAGACAAGGTGCCACCCGGGCGTACCAACTTGCTGTGGAACGGTACGCGCGCCAGCGCACCATCTGCATCAAGCCGGTCGATACACAAGTTGATATCTTCCGCCATCGGTAACCCTGCACGAATCAACGCTTGCACCTGCTCTGCCGTCAATATCGACATATCCCCTCCTTAATATGTGCACGCCAGCATCCTGTACGCATCTGTACAGGCACCGTACAATGCGGGCCATTCAAAATCTCTTGCAACCGACAGAACAGCCAATTATGCGTACCAGCCAGTTCCTGCTCTCGACTCTTAAAGAAACTCCATCCGATGCTGTAGTAGTTAGCCATCAGCTAATGCTGCGTGCCGGCATGATTCGCAAGCTCGCTTCCGGCCTCTACACCTGGCTGCCTATGGGCCTGCGCGTATTGCGCAAGGTTGAGAAAGTAGTGCGCGAAGAAATGAACGCCGCTGGTGCGCTGGAAGTGCTGATGCCAGGCATTCAACCTGCCGAACTGTGGCAGGAGTCCGGCCGCTGGGAGCAATACGGCCCCGAGCTGCTACGCATGAAGGATCGCCACGGCCGCGAATTCTGCGCTGGCCCGACCCATGAAGAGGTGATCACCGACCTGGCGCGTAATGAGCTGAACAGCTACAAGCAGCTGCCAATCAACCTGTATCAGATCCAAACCAAGTTCCGTGACGAAATCCGTCCGCGCTTCGGTTTGATGCGTGGCCGCGAGTTCATCATGAAGGATGCCTACTCCTTCCACGTCGACCAAGCGTCGCTACAGCAAACCTATGACCGTATGCATCAGGCTTACTGCAACGTCTTCACTCGCCTGGGTCTGAACTTCCGCCCAGTGCAGGCCGATACCGGCTCCATTGGCGGCACTGGCTCCCACGAATTCCACGTACTGGCCGACTCCGGCGAAGACGATATCGTCTTCAGCGACAGTTCCGATTACGCCGCCAATATCGAGAAAGCCGAAGCCGTACCCCGCGAAAGCAGTCGTGGCGCAGCGACTGAAAGCATGCGATTGGTCGATACCCCTGACACCAAAACCATCGACGCGCTGGTGACAGGCTTTGGCCTGGCCATCGAAAAAACCATCAAAACCCTGATGGTCCATGGTGCTAAAGAAGGCACCATGGTAGCGCTGATCGTACGTGGCGACCACGAACTCAACGAGATCAAAGCTGCCAACCTGGAAATAGTTGCCAGCCCATTGGTATTCGCCAATGAAGCTGAAATTCGCGCGGCCATTGGGGCTGGCCCTGGCTCACTGGGCCCGATCAACCTGCCAATCCCGTGCATCATCGACCGCTCGGTTGCCTTGATGAGCGACTTCGCTTCTGGCGCCAACATCGACGACAAGCACTATTTCGGCGTCAACTGGGAACGTGACCTACCGCTGCCGGAAGTTGCCGACCTACGCAACGTGCTAGCCGGCGACCCAAGCCCAGATGGCCAAGGCACCCTGGAAATCAAGCGCGGCATTGAAGTTGGGCATATCTTCCAGCTGGGCACCAAGTACAGCGAAGCGCTGAACTGCCAGGTGCTGGGTGAAAACGGTAAGCCGGTGATTCTAACCATGGGCTGCTATGGCATTGGTGTTTCCCGCGTGGTTGCAGCCGCCATCGAGCAGAACAACGATGAGCGCGGCATTCTCTGGAATGACGCCCTTGCGCCCTTCCACATCGCGCTGGTGCCACTGCGCTACGAGACCGACGCCGTGCGAGAAGCCACTGACAAGCTGTACGCCGAACTCACCGCTGCAGGCTATGAAGTGTTGCTCGATGACCGCGATAAAAAGACCAGCCCAGGCATCAAATTCGCGGATATGGAGCTGATCGGCATCCCACACCGCATTGTCGTCAGTGATCGCGGTCTGGCCGAAGGCAACTTGGAATACAAGAGTCGCAAGGAAACCGAAGCGCAGGCTGTGCCTGTGACCGATATCCTGAGCTTTATCCAAGCCCGCATCAGCCACTGATATCAGCCCTTTTAGCAAGAGTCGTCATGTTCAAGCGAAGCACCTTCAGCCTCATCGCCACCCTCCTGGGTGGCGCTCTGCTACTCAGTGGTTGCGCTAACCAGCTGCCACAGCGCAGCGAACACGAGGAACGTGTCGAGCGTAAACTGCTCGATCACAGCCTGCAGATTGATGTCGGCGAACCACGCGTATTGGAGCTGCCACAACGCCGTGTACGCGTGCATGAACAGAAGACCTTTGAGGTGACGGCATTTGACGTAACCCGCCGCTATGACCGCTACACCCCTTATCAACCGTGGCGTGAACTGTATGAGGTGCCGCTCGGGGCGTTAGCAGTAGTCGGCGGTATCGGTGCCAATGCTTTGAACGTTGTGCTGCTAGGCAGCCTGCCTGACACCGTCACCAAAGACTGGATCAGCTACGGCTTTGCCGGGCTCAACCCGACAATGAACGTCGAGTCCAATGGCCGTTCGCAACAAAACCTCGCCAGCCTGGAAGAGCATCGCCAAGATGCACGCATGGAATACTCCAGCCTGCCATGGGCTGAACGCCCGGTAATGGTCAAAGCTGGCGAACAGACTCACGAATTGCTGACCGACCGTAACGGCATCCTGCGCTTAAACCTGCTCGACAGCCCGTTTGCCGAACAGGATGTCACGCAGATCAGCACACTGCTGCTAACGGTTGAAGATGACCAAGGATCGGCGCGCGCCGATGCCTCGCTACTTGTCAGTCGCACCTTGCGCGGTAAGCTACAGGAAGCTCACAGGCTGATTTACAACGACCTTGAGGGCGATGATGTGGCGCAGTGGGTGCACCGCGTCAAGCGCCTGTCAGAACTCGGCCTCGAAGAGGAAGCCAGCGAGCTAGAGCAGAGCCTGATAGAGTTGACCCGAAACGACCCAGAGCTACAGAAGATTTTCCTGCAGTCCCTGACCAGGGACGCAGGACGTCTAGTCGCCGACCCCGGCAACGATTGATCAGCACATGCGCTGGCAGATGACCTGCGCCCTGCTCGGCTTACTGTGCTGGAGCACGACGCAGGCTGATGTACGCCAAGCGCCGGAACCGGAGCTGCGCGCATTACTGCAGCAAACAGTGGCCCAAGCTGACAGTTTTCAGGACCGCTTCGACGCCGAAGTCTGGCTGCTGGATATGTCCACACGCTTGCGTCGCTATATTCCTGATGCCGAGGAACGCCTGAGCCTGCTGCGACTGGTGCATCGCGAGGCCAGCAAAGCGGGCTTGCGCCCCGACCTGGTAATTGCTCTGATTCATAGCGAAAGTCACTTCGACCGCTTCGCCATCTCCTCGGTCGGTGCACAGGGCATGATGCAGGTAATGCCCTTCTGGAAGGCCGAACTGGGTCGACCGCAGGACAACCTCACCGACAATGCCACTAACCTACGTTATGGCTGCACTATCCTCAGCTTCTACCTACGCAAGGAAAAAGGTGACCTCAACCGCGCCCTGGCTCGCTATAACGGCAGCCTAGGTAAGCAAGCCTACCCGGCTAAAGTAGTCGGCATCTGGCATGACGTCTGGTACGTCAAACCATAGGATGGGTTAGCGGCGCGGAGTACAAGACGCAAGCAAAGCAGGAAACCCTGTGCGCCGCGTAACCCATCAACGACTCAGCGCCGCACGATAAACCCAGCAATGCCCTGCAGCGCCAGCTCCTGCAACTCCAGTGCTTCAACCTGCGCTGCATCTGGCCCTTGCTGCAGCCAGCTCGTCAACTCTGCCACCGCAGGCTCATTGCCCTCGAAAAGCACCTCGACGCGGCCATCACTCAGGTTACGCACCCAACCCTCAAGACCGAGGCGTTCAGCCTGCGCCGCGGTCATCTGACGAAAGCCAACGCCTTGCACTCGCCCAGAAATATAGCCATGCATGCATACGCGCGTCACAGACCTACCCCTCTGCCTTGAGTGCAGCCAAGCGAGCCGTCAGGCCAGCGGCCGTTTGCTCGCCCAACAGACGCTCTCGCATGCGCCCTTGAGGGTCGACGATATACGTCACCGGCAGTACTTCGGCGCGCGGCAACTGATAGCGTTCGGCGGGGTCCTGCGCCAGCACAGTGAAGGTAATTTTCATATCCTCAGCAGCCTGGCGCAGTTTCTCGCCTTGCAGCGCATCGAAGTTCACCCCCAGCACCTGCACCGCTTGCTCCTTGAGCTGCGTTTCTAGCGTATTGAGCTGAGGAATCTCGGTGCGACAAGGTGCGCACCATTGCGCCCAGTAATTAATCACTAACCACTGGCCTTCTAGGCGCTCAACCGCTACCTTTCGTCCATATTGGTCGACGCCAATATCTTGCGCGCAACCGACCAGAATTAGACCTATGCCAACGCTTACAACAGCACGGATAACGGCCTGGAAACGCACTCCCATGCATTCGCTCCTCGATTATTCGACAAGGTTGATATGACATTAGATGCCTTGCGCCTGGAAGTGCCAGACATCCTCGAAACAGACGTCGCACCACTGGCCGACCTCAACGAGCAGCTGGATCAGGCCCGCCTGCAATTACCAGAGCAAGCCTTGCAACACGTGCTCAGCTTGCTCTTCAGGCTAAACCGCAGCGCTATGACCTTACTTGAAAGGCAACGCGTCCTGCAAAGCTTCAGCGATCATTACCGCCATTACAGCCAGGCCTATCAGGGCGCAACGCCACCCAGCCCACTATTTGTGCGCCTGTGCAGTGAACTGGCGGTTGGCTTCAAACGCCTGCTCCTGCAAATCATCAAGGGGCGTCAACCATCACGCCCGCACCTGGCATGGTGTCTGTATATGGCCCAGCACTTCCTCGCGCAGAGCCTGCTACGGCACTACCAACTGTACCAAGAGCCACCACCCAGCCTGTGGCGCGATAGTCACTTGCTGTATTGGATGGGTGAACATCAGGACTGCCTGGATGAACCCGTGGCCGCAGCATTTTCCCCACAACCGTCCAACACTTTGCGCGGCCTCTATCAGCAGATGCTGCTTCTAGCCCTGAGCAACCCGTTCCATTTGGCTAATGGCGAATGCGCCCTGCTGTTCGGCGCACTCTCACCCTTATCTGGGCTGGCGCGACTGCTGCCCTGGGACGAAGACGAGGAAATCGACGGGCCAATAATAGACCTGACGGAATCACAACCCTGCCTGGCCTACGCCCAGACGCCAGAGGGCAGCTCGACCTATCTGCGACGCTTTGAACTGGGTGCCGTGCTGGTTGCTTTGCACGAACCAGCCCCCCTGCAAAGCCAGGCAGAACGCCAGATACTGGATCGCGTTCAGCAACACTGGCTAGGGCGTCAGCAGCGTCGCCACAGCCGTGCCGAACACAGTTCCACATGCGACATGGTGGTCGGGCTGACAAGCATCCACGCACAGCTACTGGAGCACCGCCCACCCCGTACAGCCGCGCAGATCCTCGACGCCAGCTCAGGTGGCGCACGCCTGCTGTGCAATGCGGACCAAGCCACTCAGCTTTGCGTCGGCCAGTTGGTGCTGCTGCTCACCGGCAGCGATACACCCACCCTCGCCCTCGTACGCTGGCGACACCTGAACAATGAAGGTTTGCACCTGGGCCTGCGCTACCTGAAAGGCCTGCCCCGCTCCGTATGGCTGCGGCGTACGCCAAGTGCACAAACCCACCCTGGCGTACTACAAAGTACTCCGGCACCGGGCAATGGCTGGCACCACGGCTTGTGGCTACCCAATGGACAATTCGTAGAAGGTGAAAATATCTGGCTGCAACTGGCTAACGCGCACAACCAGGCCATTCTCCCGCTGCCAGCCGCCAACTTGCTTACAACCGCAGTCACGCGCTACCCAATGCAACTAGCCTGATACATAAAACTGCGAGAAAGGTCACGCAGGGAACCGGCCAAGCACACAGTTTCATCCGACTGGACGGATTTATAATCGGTCGCAATCACGCTTGATACGATCTGTTATTACCTTGGAACAGCACAATGACCCAAGCACTCGACAAATTGGTCGGCCAAGTAGCCTCTTCCATCGTCAATCTCGCCCGATTACACGTCACCCCATACGAAGGCCGCGTTGCTGAGTTCAACGTCGCTGCTTGGCTCCATCTGCCAGGGCTGGCCGATCTGCCAGTATCTCTGCTGATCAGCTACCGCGATGGCAGCGCCCGCCGCGAAGTGATGGTCGATCATGGCAAGGCTAATCAACAGGGTAAAATTCTGCTCTCGGGCGTAGCGCGCCTACCGGTCAAACAGAACATCGAAGACATGCAGGTGCGCATGCGCTCTGCAGTGGCGACAAATAGCCTGATAGTCGAAGAGTTATTTGTCCAGGCGGCCGAATTGCCGCAGATCGATAGCCGCCAAGCGCTCGCCTGAAAGCAGCTGACAACCCAACGGGCTTGAGAAGGCGTTATGCAGTCAGCCGGAGACTCTTTCACATGGCTCACACAGCGTGCCCGTGCTATCCACCGCTGAGTTCTCGACAGCACCAACAGTAGAAGATTGCGCTGTAGCTGTATCGACATTGACTAAGGATTGCGGCCAACTGCTAAAACGCAGGCCAGTAATACGGTTAAGTCGCTCAAGTGCCTCTTGAGGGTTACGCTGGTGCAGATAAATCACATTGCCTTTAGTGGCTGTCATAACGCTTCACACTCCGCCAATCCATGCCTACGGGCAATCTAGTCACTGTCAGTAGAACAGATAGCGAGAAGCGTGCCAGCTTCCTTTGCGCTATTTAACGCTCCCATAATCATCCGCACCATCAGCACAGCGCCGCAAACTGACGTTTTACGTCACTCTGCCGAATCCGGCGGCGGCGGCTGAAGCCATTGCCCCAAGTCGACAGCAAATAAGCTTGCCTGCTCTTCCTGCAATTGCTCCAAGCCATTGCGCAGCGCTGGATACCAATGCTCATCAAGCTGTTCAGGCAGATTTTCCACCCGAGGCAATGGCCAAGGGCTGTGGCTGAGTAATTGCTGCACCGGGTAGTGGCTCAGATCACGGCTCAGCACCCAATTACCGGAGCCCGTGGGGGCAACCAGCTTCTGCTGTTCCAGAAAGGCCAAGGTCTCCTCCCATTCATGCTCAGCCAACTGCCAACCTTGGCGCTGCACATCGCGCAAGCGCACCTTTAATCCTGATTGTTGCCGCTGATAAAACACCCGCAGCACGCCAAATACCATTAGCAATCGCGGCATGGCTCGCCTGCGCCATTGCTGTGAAATACCCAAACTGCACACCAGCTCAGCGCCAACCAGCACGATCAACCAGGACAGATAAATCCACAAAAGAAACAGCGGTACCGTGGCAAAGGCCCCGTAAATCAGCTGGTAACTGGGAAATAAGCGTACATACAGACCGAACAGCATCTTCGCCACCTCAAACAAGATGGCCGCGAACAAGCCGCCAAAAAATGCATGGCGAATCGGCACTTGAGCATTCGGCACCGTCGCATACAGCAGGGTAAAAGCAGCCACGCTGAACAGCAGCGGCATAAACTTGAGCAATGCCTGCACACCCAATAAAGCATCCGGCCCAGAGATCATCGATAGCGAAGCGATGTAGGTGCTGATGGCGAAGCCACCACCGAGCAACAACGGCCCCAGGCTGAGAATCGCCCAGTACAGCAGAAAGCTCGAGACGCCACGGCGCGGTTGACGCACACGCCAGATGGTATTGAAGGTTTTCTCAATGGTCACCAGCATCCAGAATGCTGTGGCCGCCAACACCACTACGCCCACCCAGGTCAGCTGGCGCGCTTGCGTGGTGAAATCACGTAGATATTGCTGCAGGGTCTCCCCGGCAGACGGGACGAAATTGCGGAAAATAAAACTCTGGATTTGCTCGCCGGTGTCTTGAAACGCGGGAATCGCCGACAGCATGGAAAAGGTTACGGTCATCATCGGCACCACCGCAAACAGGGTGGTGTAGGTAAGCGCGGCGGCATTGTTGGCGCCTTGATCAGCGATAAAGCGCTGCAACAGAAAACGCCAGAACTCCCACATATCATTAACGCGCTGCAGCATGCCCTCTCCTTAGCCTTTTACCCATGTGTAACCTACTAGAGGCGCAGGCGCAGGTGCCTTTAGCGGTTAGAATAGCCGCCATCGAAGGTAACAGGCGACCCGCACATGACCGATCTGACGCTCTACCATAACCCGCGCTGCTCAAAATCGCGCAGTGCATTGCAGCTACTTGAAGAGCGCGGGCTAACGCCGAGCATTGTGCGCTACCTAGAAACCCCGCTGAACGCGGCGCAATTGCAGGAACTGCTGCGCAAGCTCGGGATCAGCGCCCGGCAACTGCTGCGCAGCGGCGAAGATGAGTACAAGAGCCTAGGCCTTAGCGACCCGCAGCTGACTGACGCGCAGTTGATCGATGCCATGGTCAGTCAGCCCAAACTGATTGAACGCCCTATTCTGGTCGTCGGTGATAAAGCCGTTGTCGGCCGTCCACCGGAAAACATCCTGGAGATTCTGCCGTGAGCGCACCTTATATTCTGGTGCTGTATTACAGCCGCCATGGCGCCACCACAGAAATGGCCAAACAGATCGCCCGCGGCGTAGAAATGGGCGGTCTGGAAGCGCGCCTGCGCACCGTGCCGGCAGTATCCACCGAGTGTGAAGCTGTCACGCCCGATATTCCGGCAGAAGGCGCGCTGTACGCGCGCCTGGATGACCTGAAAAACTGCGCGGGCTTAGCACTCGGTAGCCCGACCCGCTTCGGCAACATGGCCGCGCCCCTCAAGTACTTCCTTGATGGCACCAGCGGTCTATGGCTGACCGGCGGCCTGGTCGGCAAACCGGCCGGCGTGTTCACCTCCACCGCCAGCCTGCACGGCGGCCAGGAAAGTACCCTGCTGTCGATGCTGCTGCCGCTGTTACACCACGGCATGCTGATAACCGGCCTGCCTTACAGCGAAGCCGCACTGTTAGAAACCCGTGGCGGCGGCACGCCTTATGGTGCCAGCCATCACGCCGGAGCCGATGGCAAGCGCGCGCTGGATCAGCATGAAACTGCACTGTGTCGCGCACTCGGCCAGCGCCTGGCACAAATCGCGATAAAACTGGAGAGCGACCGTGGCTAAAACCGCAAAACCGCTGCCGTCCTTAGAGTGGCTGCAACCACGGTTGAAGATAAGCCGTGTAGCCAGCCTGCTGAGCTTCTTTTGCCTGGCAGCTTTGTTGCTGGTGTGGAACCTGGGCTATGCCAATGTCCCGGGCAAATTGCTTTGGGTGATCCTCGCCATGCAGCTTGCGCCACTATTGCTGCTGGCCCCCGGCCTGCTCCTGGGCACAGCCCGCGCCCATGCCTGGGCCTGCTTTGTGGTGAATCTGTACTTTATCCAGGGCGTACTCGCGGCCTTCGACCCCAGTAAAGCGCTGTACGGCTGGCTACTGACGGGCCTGAGCCTGAGCCTGTTCTGCGCCGCCTTGATGTTTACCCGCTGGCGCTTTCAGTACGAACGCAAACTGGCAGGGGAAGTCTGATGCATCAAGGGTCTGTTACCGTTTCATCGCGAGCCACGTTGCCGCGAGTGAAACGGCAGCAGACCCTAGTGTTGCTGCCAGGCCTCAATGGCAGCGACGCCCTGTTTGCACCTTTACTCGCTCATCTGCCACCTACGCTGGACGTGCAGGTGATCTGCCTGCCAACGCAAGGCAGCCAGCACTTCGCAAGTATCGCTGACCGGTTACTCAGCGAGCTCGGCAATACACCCTATGTGCTGCTTGGTGAGTCGTTCTCTGGGCCGTTGGCCTATCAACTAGCGCTACGCCAACCGCCTGGCTTGCAAGGGGTGATCTTCGCGGCCTCATTTTTGACCCGCCCGCACCCACTATTGCCACTGGCCCAGTATCTGCCCCTGCCAAGCTGGCTACTCAAACAGAAGAGTTTGCTGAACCTGTTTTGCTTGAACGGCCACTCTCAGCCTGAGCTGACGCAAGTACTAAGCGAAGAAATCCAAACGCTTGCAGCGCATTTATTACGCGCCCGCCTGCATAGCCTTAAAACACTGGGCAAGCCGGTCTTAAAACTTGCATTACCAGCGCTGCATTTACTGGCTAGCCAGGACCGATTGCTAACACGTAACGCGCAGAACAGCGTGAGTGATGGCTGCACACAACTAAAGCAAATATGGCTGAATGGCCCGCACTTCATTTTGCAGACGCAGCCACGCGCGTGCGCTGACGCTATAGCGGAGTTTATTGCGGCGCTAACTGAGTAAACATGAGCCTTACCAGCCCAATGTTTCCTTGAGGAAGGGAATCGTCAACTTACGCTGAGCCTGCAACGAGGCTTGATCGAGGCGTTCGAGCAATTCGAACAAGGCGTTCATGCTGCGCTCGCCGCGAGTCAGAATAAAGCGCCCGACCTCATCACTCAGGTGCAAGCCACGACGCGAAGCGCGCAATTGCAAAGCACGCAACTTGTCCTCGTCGGAGAGTGATTGCAGCTGAAACACCAGCGCCAGGGTCAACCGCGACTGCAGGTCGGCTAGTTTGATCGACAACTCACGGGGCGAGGCGTTGGCAGCCAGCAATAGCCGCCGACCACTGTCACGCAGGCGATTGAACAAGTGAAACAGCGCTTCTTCCCACTCTCTGCGCCCGGCCACCGCATCCAGGTCATCCAGGCAAACCAGCTCGCAATGCTCTAGGTTGTCCAGCAATGCCGGGCCGTGCTCGGCCACCTCGGCTAACGGCAAATAAACCGCCAGCTCGCCACGTTGTTCAAAGCGCAGACAGGCCGCCTGCAACAAGTGACTACGTCCCACGCCTTCGCCGCCCCATAAATAGATCAGGCTTTCCGCCCAACCGGCATCGGCGCCACACAGACACTCGACATAACCCAATGCCGCAGCATTGGCTCCAGGGTAGTAATTGGCGAAAGTGGCGTCATCACGCAGACGCACACCTAAGGGCAGTTGTATGGGTGTCATGCTGGGGTTGGCGACTCGTCAAAGCCGCTGGCTGGCTCACCGTAAAGAGCGCAAAGTCTATAGCCTTCTGCGCGCTAAGTCATTGATGGATATAGCGAGTATTGGCTGGATAGGTCTAGCCAATACTTGCTTTTGCACTCGATCGTTCGGACTTTAGTTCAACTCAATCGCTGTCATGCGCAGCGCCATAAGCGTCCGATTGCTTATAAAAATCATGTAGATGACGCGCTAGCACCATGATCACCGCTGCCACTGGCAACGCCAGGAGGATGCCGGTAAAGCCAAACAACTGGCCGCCGGCCATGATCGCGAAGATCACCGCAACCGGATGCAAACCGATGCGATCACCCACCAGCATGGGCGTCAACAGCATACCTTCAAGCATTTGCCCGACGACAAATACCGCAGCGATGCCTAACAGCGGGTAAAAATCCAGGCCGAACTGAAACAAGCCTGCCGTCAGAGCAGCACCAATCCCCACCACAACGCCCAAATACGGCACGATGCTAGCCAAGCCGGCCAGCACACCGATCAGCAGGCCAAGCTCCAGACCAATCACCATCAGCCCAGTGGCATACATCACGCCAAGCGCCAACATCACCAGCAGTTGACCGCGCAGGAAGGCCCCGAGCACTTCATGGCACTCGCTGAAAAGTTGCACAACAATACTTTCGCGACCACGCGGCAGCAGGTTACGCAATTTGGCGACCATTAGATCCCAGTCACGCATCAGGTAGAAGCTGACTACCGGAATCAACAGCAGATTAGCCACCCAAGCCAGCAACGCCAGCCCAGAGGCAGTGGCCTTGGACAGCAGCATGCCGACGATATCGGTGGTTTTACCTAACTGCCCGGACAGCGCGGTTTTCAGTTGATCAAAACGCCAGAAGCCTTCGCTTAAACCCAACTTGAGCTGAATCAAAGGCAGGGCCTGATGCTGAAGCCAATCGAGCATTTGTGGAACCAGTTCGTACAGGCGCACCAGTTGCTTGCCCAACATGGGCACCAATACCAGCAACAGAATGGCCATCACCAAAGTAATCAGCGCAAAGACCACCACCACGCCCCAGGTACGCGAGAGCTTCCAGCGCTCCAGGCGGTCAACCAGTGGGTCGCCCATATAGGCCAACAGGATACCGATTAGAAATGGCGACAGAATCGGTGCCAGCAGATACATCAGACCGCCCAGCAGCAGCGCCGCAACTAACCATATCCAACGATACGAATCGATCATGCTCTGCGCTCCATATGCCAACACCTATCCAAAAAATCATTCATGCCGCGTCCCGTCAAATAAGAAAACCGCAGCTCAAGAGCTGCGGTCTTGTAAGTCAGAGCCCCTGCAATTGCCGCAGCTTACCAACGAAACCGCAACACATTGTCATCATGCACGGCGACTGGTGCAGCAGGCTCAGCCTCGGCCGCAGGCGACGTAGCCACCTGGCTGGTATCGACCGCTGGCGCGTCTACCGGCACTTCCTGCAAGTGCGCCAAGCCCAGCTGTGCACGCAACTGCTCGGCATTAGCCTGCACTGCAAATGTCAGCGTATCGCCCTCAACCTTGCTCAGTTGCGCGGCAAACGGCTCAAGAATGCGTTGCAGTTCGGCATAGCGCGCCAGATCGACGCCCTGAACCTCAACGGTCAAGCTGTTGGCGGCACCGGCTGCCACAATAAAGCGTGGAGCCAAACGCTGACTCACTGCCAACAGAATGGCATCAGCCAGTGCAGCTTGATCAGCCCCCTGCACGGCTCCTTGTTCGCGCTCATCGCCTAACCAAAACCGCCATTCTGCTTGCCACTGGCCATTACCTTCACGCGCCACAACGGCCAGCAAGGCATCGGCAGCGTAGCGTTCGGAGGCTTCGCGCAAGGCCTCCGGGTAATTTACCGTAAGGTTTTCCGCCACGCCCACCAGTTGTTCAGAGAGATCGGCCAACGGCAGACGCAACGGCAAGCCACGATGCTGTGCAGCCTGATTCAGCACAGCCGCAGCCGCCTGACCATCACCGATCAAGCGACTGCCATCACTGGCATCACTCAACCACCACAGCAGAATGCTTGGACGGTTCGCGCCCCACAGGGCCAAGCCCGCCTGACGCAAGACGCGGTCAGTGCTATGCGGGTCAAAATCGACCAGTAGTTGATCATCTTCATAACCGTATTGGCTGATAATTTGTTGCGGGTCCTTGCGCAATGCCGCCAGTGCGGGGCTTTGCGCGGCGTCGGCCTTGCCAGTCAAGCGCAGCACCAGAGTATCCAGCGCACGATTAAGGGCCGCCGCACGGTCTTCCGGCTGCTGGCTGCTGACCGCCTCACGGACTTGATACAGATCGCTCACTGGCGCGGCAAAAGCCTGCAAGCCAGTCAGCGATAAACAGACAAGAAGCAGACGAGCAGTCAAACGCATGGATAGATTCTCGACGAAAGGAAAGTGACACACAGGCCAGGTTTAACATCAGTTGCAGCCAGTTCAGGCCCGCGCAGGCCATCTAAAGCGGCTCAAGATAGCCAGTTTAGGGGCTGTAAAGGCGCATTCCAAAGCCATTTTCAGCCGCACAAGGCAAACAACAGCCAGATTTTGAATAAGCACCTACCTTAAACAGCCACCCTAACGCCCGCAACCATAGCGGGTGGCCGCTGCCGGGTAAGCCTGATAAAATCGCGCGCCTTCGCAGACCGCCGCCACAAGCGGCGATGCCTATCCGAATTTCCCTTAAAGGCCTGGATCTATGAGCAAGCAACCCTCCATCAGCTACAAGGACGCAGGTGTAGATATCGACGCAGGCGAAGCCCTGGTCGAACGCATCAAAGGCGTAGCAAAGCGCACTGCGCGTCCGGAAGTCATGGGTGGGCTGGGCGGCTTCGGCGCGCTGTGCGAGATCCCTGCTGGCTACAAACAACCCGTACTGGTTTCGGGCACTGACGGTGTCGGCACCAAGCTACGCTTGGCGCTGAACCTGAACAAACACGACAGCATCGGCCAGGACCTGGTCGCCATGTGCGTCAACGATCTGGTGGTTTGCGGTGCAGAACCGCTGTTCTTCCTCGACTACTACGCCACCGGCAAGCTCAACGTTGACGTCGCCGCCACCGTAGTGACCGGAATCGGCGCTGGTTGCGAGTTGGCAGGCTGCTCCCTGGTTGGCGGTGAAACCGCTGAAATGCCGGGCATGTATGAAGGTGAAGACTATGACTTGGCCGGTTTCTGCGTCGGCGTTGTAGAAAAAGCCGAAATCATCGACGGCTCCAAAGTCGCCGCAGGTGATGCGTTGATCGCCCTGCCGTCCTCCGGCCCGCACTCCAACGGCTATTCATTGATCCGCAAGATCATCGAAGTGTCGGGCAGCGAAATCGAAAGCACCCAAGTCGACGGTAAGCCACTGACTGATCTGCTGATGGCACCGACGCGCATCTACGTCAAACCGCTGCTCAAGCTGATCAAGGACACTGGCGCCGTCAAAGCCATGGCCCACATCACCGGTGGCGGCCTGCTCGACAACATTCCGCGCGTACTGCCTAAAGGCGCTCAGGCAGTGGTCGACGTGGCCAGCTGGACGCGCCCAGCGGTCTTCGACTGGCTGCAAGAAAAAGGCAACGTGGATGAGCACGAGATGCACCGCGTCCTCAACTGCGGCGTTGGCATGGTTATCTGCGTTGCTCAGGATCAGGTCGACATCACCCTGCAAACCCTGACCGCCGCTGGCGAACAGCCATGGGTCATTGGTCAGATTGGTGAAGCCGCCGAAGGTGCAGCCCAAGTCGTGCTGAACAACCTGAAACAACACTAATGCCAACACCGTGCAATATCGTGGTGCTGATTTCCGGCTCCGGCAGCAACTTGCAGGCGCTGATTGACAGCATCCAGACCGGGAACATCCCGGCGCGCATCAGCGCAGTGATTTGCAACCGCGCTGATGCCTATGGCCTGCAACGAGCACAAGCAGCTGGCATTGTCACCACGTTACTCGACCATAAGCAGTTCGACGGCCGCGAGGCCTTCGACGCTGCTCTGATCGAGGCTATCGACGGCCACAACCCACAGTTGGTGGTACTGGCCGGCTTTATGCGTATCCTCACCCCCGGCTTTGTTCGCCACTATGCGGGCCGCTTGCTGAATATCCACCCCTCACTGCTGCCTAAACACAAAGGTCTGCATACCCATCAACGGGCTTTGGAGGCGGGTGACCACGAACATGGATGCAGCGTGCACTTTGTCACAGAGGAACTCGATGGCGGACCACTGGTCGTACAGGCAGTGGTACAGGTACAGTCGGATGACTCGCCGACTACCCTGGCGCAGCGAGTGAATCAGCAAGAACGAGTGATTTACCCGCTGGCAGTGCGCTGGTTTGCTGAAGGCCGTTTGCAGCTCGCAACGCACGGGGCCATGCTGGACGAGCAACTGTTACCGAGTACCGGACACCTTATTCGAACTTAGGAGACACCATGGGTCGCGCCTTACTGTTCGCACTATCGCTTATCTGCCTGCCGGCATTAGCCGCCGGGCTGAAACCCTTTTCCGCTAGCTACACCGCTGACTGGAAGCAATTGCCTGTCAGCGGTAGTGCTGAGCGCAGTCTGCAAGCGCTGGATAACGGCGTATGGAAGCTGAATTTTGAAGCCTCCATGCTGGTTGCCGGCCTGACGGAAGAAAGCACCCTGCGCCTGGATAAAGATGTATTCCTGCCACAGACCTACCTGTATGAACGCAACGGTTTGGGCAAAGGCAAGAAGATCGAATACGACTTCGACTGGAGCGCCAAGCAGGTTATTGGCAGCGATCGCGGCACCCCGGTTCGCCTGCCGCTAAACCGAGGCCTGTTGGATAAATCGACTTACCAACTGGCCCTGCAGTACGACGTAGCCGCCGGCATCAAGAGCATGAGCTATCAGGTAGTCGATGGCGAAGATGTAGAGACCTACGACTTCCGCGTACTCGGCGATGAAGCCGTGCGCACCAAAGCAGGCCTGATTGACGCCATCAAAGTTGAGCGCGTGCGCGATCCGACGAAAAGCAGCCGCAAAACCATCCTCTGGTTCGCCAAAGACTGGGACTTCCTGCTGGTGCGCTTGCACCAGGTCGAGACCGACGGCAAGGAATACCAGATCATGCTCAAGGAAGGCAGCGTTGACGGCCGCCCCGTAGAAGGTCGCAAGGATTGAATAGCCTGTAATAAAAAAGCCGAGCTAACTAGCTCGGCTTTTTTATGCCTAGAAACCTAGATGAGGTAGGCAACACCCAGCCCCATCCATGCCCATCACCACATCAGGTCATCCGGCACCTGATAGGCCGCGTATGGATCATCGGCATCCGGTGCTTCAGTTGGCGTGTTGAGCAGTACGATGCGCTGCGCGTCACGCTCCTGAATTTTCAGCGCCGCCTCGCGCGGGATCACCTCGTAGCCGCCGCCGTGGCGCACGATAGCCAGCGAGCCGCTGCTGAGCTTGTTGCGCACCAGGGTATTCACCGACAGACGCTTAACCTTTTTGTCGTCGACGAAGTTGTAATAATCCTCGGTGGTCAACTTGGGTAGGCGCGACACCTCGATCAGTTGCTTGATCTGTGCGGCGCGGGCCTTTTTCTCGACCTTCTCCTGCTGCTGGCGGTTAAGCTCCTGATCACGCGCGGCCTTCTCGGCCATGGCCTGTTGAGCGGCGAGTTTTTGCGACTCGTCCTTCTCAATATGGCCTTTCTGTTCCAGACGCTGCTTTTTCTGTTTTTCCTTGCCGGCCTGCTTGGCCTGCTTTTCGTTGACCAGCCCAGCCTTGAGCAACTGGTCGCGTAGTGAGAGAGCCATAACCTACCTTTCCAACCATCAATATTGAGTGAGCGCACTCACTTGCCGCATGTCGCAGCCAGTGCCGTGGCGCCCACGTATTCAGCAACTAGGCGTATATTTTTCCAGCTTCTTCGCTTCGCCCCACAGCGCATCCAACTCTTCCAGAGTGCAATCTTGCATAGCTCGCCCCGCTTCGCGCAATGCCTGCTCGATAAAACGGAAGCGGCGCTCAAACTTGCCATTGGCCGCACGCAAGGCCGTTTCCGGATCAACCTTGAGGTGCCGCGCCAGATTGCTGACCACAAATAGCAGGTCACCGATCTCTTCAGCAATTGCCAAAGGATCGTTTTCACTCATGGCCTCCAACACCTCATCAAGCTCTTCACGCACTTTATCGACTACCGGCAAGGCCTCCGGCCAATCGAAGCCAACCTGTGCGGCGCGTTTTTGCAACTTGATCGCCCGACTTAAACCCGGCAACGCCACGGGCACATCATCCAACAAGGAAAGCTGCTCAGGCACAGCAGCCTTTTCGGCACGCTCTTCGGCCTTGATCTCCTCCCAACGCTGCTTCACCGCCGCCTCTTCCAGCTTGGCTACATCGGCTGCGCCATACAGATCGCCATCGGGGAACACATGCGGGTGACGGCGCAGCAGTTTGCGGGTAATGCCATCGACCACGTGAGCAAACTCGAAGCGCCCTTCTTCGTGCGCCAACTGGCTGTAATACACCACTTGAAATAGCAGGTCACCCAGCTCACCAGGCAGGTGATCAAAGTCACCGCGCTCGATGGCATCGGCCACTTCGTACGCTTCTTCCAAGGTGTAGGGCACGATGCTCGCGTACGTCTGCTTCAAGTCCCAGGGGCAGCCATACTGCGGATCACGCAGGCGGGACATTAGGTGCAGCAAATCATCGAGTTGGTACATAAAAAATTCCGGTATTGCGCATCCGCAGGATGGGTTAGCGGCGCGGAAACGAATCTCGCAGCCATGATAAAACCAGCGCGCCGCGTAACCCATCAAACCAATACAGCGCTAATACCGATGATGGGTTACGGCGCACCCGATCCAGCACCCGTTAGCGTAACTGTGGCATGCGCCTAACCCATCCTACAACGGCACCGCAGCCGCTCAGGAAGCTCGATGGCGACGGGCTTCAATGATATTTGGCAGCTGAGAGATACGCCCCAGCAAACGCCCGAGGGCATCCAACCCGGGAATTTCCACGGTGATCGACATCGACGCCGTGTTGTCTTCCTTGTTCGAGCGCGTGTTTACCGCCAGCACGTTGAGGCGCTCATTGAGCAGCACTTGGGTTACGTCACGCAGCAAACCGGAGCGGTCGTAAGCGCGAATGATCACGTCTACCGGGTAGGTCTGCACCGGCACCGGCCCCCAGCTGACCTGGATGATCCGCTCGGGCTCGCGCCCGGCCAGTTGCAGCACCGAAGCGCAGTCCTGGCGGTGAATGCTCACGCCCCGACCAAGAGTGATGTAGCCGACAATCGGATCACCCGGCAGCGGCTGGCAGCAGCCCGCCATCTGTGTCAGCAGGTTGCCCACGCCCTGGATCTGAATATCGCCACGCTTGCCTGGCTTGAAGCCCAGCGCCTTACGTGGGATCAGCTCCAACTGCTCGTTAACCCGATCCGGCTCGACCAGTTGCTGCGCCAGGTTAACCAGTTGCGCCAGGCGCAAGTCGCCAGCGCCGAGGGAAGCGAACAGGTCCTCGCTGGTCTTCATATTGGCCTTCTCGGCCAGTTTGTCGAAGTCCACCGGCGGCAGCGCCAAGCGCTGCAGTTCGCGCTCCAGCTGCGCCTTGCCCGCAGCGACGTTCTGGTCGCGGTCCTGCAACTTGAACCAGTGGACGATCTTCGCCCGCGCCCGCGAGGTGGTGACGTAGCCCAGGTTGGAGTTCAGCCAGTCGCGACTCGGCGTACCGTGCTTGCTGGTGATGATCTCCACCTGCTCACCGGTTTGCAGGCTGTAGTTGAGCGGCACGATGCGCCCGTTGATCTTCGCGCCACGGCAGTTGTGGCCGATTTCGGTGTGCACGCGGTAGGCAAAGTCCAGCGGTGTCGCGCCTTTGGGCAAGTCAATCGCATGACCATCCGGGGTGAACACATAGACCCGGTCCGGCTCGATATCGACGCGCAGCTGCTCGGCCAAGCCGCCGATATCACCCAGTTCCTCATGCCATTCGAGCACCTGTCGCAGCCAAGAGATTTTCTCTTCGTAATGACTGGAACCGGACTTAACGTCGGTGCCCTTGTAGCGCCAGTGCGCACAAACCCCCAGTTCAGCCTCTTCATGCATGGACTGGGTGCGAATCTGCACCTCCAGCACCTTGCCTTCCGGGCCAAGAACCGCAGTGTGCAGCGAGCGGTAGCCGTTTTCCTTGGGGTTGGCGATGTAGTCGTCAAACTCTTTCGGGATGTGCCGCCACAAGGTATGCACGATGCCCAGCGCGGTGTAGCAATCACGCACCTGCGGCACCAGCACCCGTACTGCGCGCACGTCATAGATCTGGCTGAATTGCAGGCCTTTGCGCTGCATTTTTCGCCAGATCGAATAAATATGCTTAGCCCGGCCACTGATATCGGCCTGCACACCGGTGGCTTCCAGCTCACTGCGCAGCTGGTCCATCACTTCATTGATGTAGTGCTCGCGATCCAGCCGACGCTCATGCAACAGCGTGGCGATCTGCTTGTATTGCTCGGGCTCCAGGTAGCGGAAGGACAGGTCTTCCAGCTCCCACTTGATATGCCCGATGCCCAGGCGGTGAGCCAGCGGCGCGTAGATGTCGAATACTTCGCGGGCCACGCGCTGACGCTTCTCGTCATCGGCCTCTTTTACCGCGCGAATCGCGCAGGTACGTTCGGCCAGTTTGATCAAGGCCACGCGCACATCGTCGACCATCGCCACCAGCATCTTGCGCAGGTTTTCTACCTGCGCTTGAGAGCCGAGCACCAGAGAGTCACGCGGATTCATCGAGGCGCTGATCGCCGCCATACGTAGCACGCCGTCAACCAACTTGGCGACCACCGAGCCGAAGCGTTGGTGAACCTGTGGCAGCGATACCTTGCCCTCGCGCACGCAGCGATAGATCACGGCGGCGACCAGGGAATCTTGGTCAAGCTTGAGGTCGGCGAGGATCTCGGCGATTTCCAGACCGGAGCGGAAGCTTGACGCCCCTTCGGTCCACAGATTCTGCGCCGCATTGGCTTGCTGCTCCGCCTCACGGGCGAACTCGCAGGCATCACGCAGAGCGTCATGATCCAATGCCGGATCAACACTCAAAACATGAGCAAGCCAAGCCTCAAGGTTAATGCTGCCGTCATCATTGATCGGCTGATGTGCTCTGACCTGAACCATCTTGCTACCTTCCCTACAACAGACCAATGGCCTGCCGAATAGTCGCCGGCTTCTGTGAGCCGGTCGGTTTAACCGCTTGAAAGCGCAATTCCTGTGCGCCCCGTTGCAACCAGATAGGGGCTCGCCCCTAAACAACCAATCCGTTTACGCCCCAGCTACTGGCGAACAAACAGCGCCATCGCTTCAACATGCGCGGTTTGCGGAAACATATCGAGAATACCCGCACGTTCCAGCTGATAACCCTGCGCAAGCAATTCGGCGCTATCACGCGCCAGGGTGGTCGGGTTGCATGACACATACAACAGCCGTTTAACGCCCAGCGCCCCGATCTGCTTAACCACCTGCAGCGCACCATCGCGCGGCGGGTCCAGCAGCACGGCGGCAAAACCACCTTGCGCCCAGCTCGCGTCAGCCAGCGGGTTCGACAGGTCCGCCTGATAAAAGTGCGCGTTGCCTAAGCCATTAGCCGCTGCATTCAACTCGGCGCTCTGGACCATAGCCTGTACACCCTCTACAGCGACCAGCTCACGCACCCGCTGCGCCAACGGCAAGGCAAAATTACCCAACCCACAAAACAGATCCAACACCCGATCATTTGCCTGTGGCGCCAGCCACTCCAGGGCCTGCGCCACCATGGAGTCATTGACGGGTTGGTTGACCTGAATAAAGTCTCCCGGGCGATAAGCCAAGCTGAGGTCATAAGCATCCAGGCGATAACTCAATTGCTGAGCCGGGTCGAACGGTTGCGGCTCACCACTGCCCTGCAGCCACAACTGCGCGTCGTGCTCGGTACAAAACGCCTGCAAGCGGCTCACGTCAGCCTCGCTCAATACCGCGGTATGCCTTACCAGCACAGCACTGCAACTGCCGCTGAACAACTCGACATGACCAATGGACTGGGGTTTTTCCAGCTCACGCAAAACAAGGGACAATGCACCCAAGATCGGCTGCAAGGGCTGTACCAGAACCGGGCACTCGCTGATGGCGATAATCTCCTGACTGGCGGCGGCACGAAAGCCGACGTCCAGACGCTTGGCCTTGTGGTCCCAGCGCACGGCAATGCGTGCACGCCGACGATACGCCAGCTCTGGACCGACCAGAGGCGCGGCCCATTCACGCGGTTCAAGATTAGCCAAACGGCTCAGTTGCTCGGCAAGCATGCGCTGTTTCAGGGCAAGCTGGTCAGCATGCGGCATGTGTTGCAGGCTGCAACCGCCACACACTTTGGCGTGGATGCAGGCTTCACTACGGCGCGCCGCGCTGGCAGTGAGAATCCGCTCCGCGCGCGCTTCGACCACCTTGCCATGGGCACCCAACACCCGCGCTTCGACCTGCTCGCCGGCTAGAGCACCACTAACAAACCAGGTGCGCCCTTCACTGAAGCCAATGCCCCGACCATCGTTGGCCAGGCGCTCAATGGCGAGCTTGTGCTTCTTGCCAACCGGCACTTGCGGCGCACGTGAACCGCCACTGGGTTGAAAGCGCAGACCGCCGTCTTTCTTAGCCATCAGTTGCTCTTGTCATCAGTGTTCGGGGCGTCGTAAACGCCACTGGACAGATAACGGTCACCACGGTCGCAAATGATCGCCACCATGACTGCATTCTCGACTTCCTGCGACAAACGCAGCATGGCTGCCACCGAGCCGCCGGAGGAAACCCCGCAGAAGATGCCCTCTTCCCGCGCCAGCCGACGCATCACCTCTTCGGCTTCCTGCTGACCCATATCGATAATGCGATCAACCCGCTCAGCCTGGTAAATGCTCGGCAGGTATTCCTGCGGCCAGCGACGGATACCGGGGATCGAAGCCCCTTCCATCGGCTGCAGACCGACGATCTGCACCTCGGGCTTCTGCTCTTTCAAGAAGCGCGAAACACCCATAATGGTGCCGGTGGTGCCCATGGAGCTGACGAAATGGGTAACTTGCCCAGCCGTTTGCTGCCAGATTTCCGGGCCTGTGCTGGTGTAGTGGGCAATCGGGTTGTCGCCGTTGGCGAACTGATCAAGCACCTTACCCTTGCCATCGGCCTGCATCTGCAACGCCAAGTCGCGGGCCTCTTCCATGCCGCCGACCAAAATCAATTGCGCGCCGTAAGCAGTCATCGCCGCCTTACGCTCGGCGGTGGAGTTGTCCGGCATGATCAGCACCATCCGGTAACCCTTGATCGCTGCGGCCATGGCCAGGGCAATGCCGGTGTTGCCGCTGGTGGCCTCGACCAGTACATCGCCAGGCGCGATATCACCACGCAGTTCGGCGCGCGTGATCATCGACAACGCCGGACGGTCCTTCACCGACCCCGCAGGGTTATTGCCTTCCAGCTTTAGCAGCAAGGTGTTGCTGGTATTGCCAGGCAGGCGCTGCAGACGTACCAATGGGGTATTGCCGACGCAATCGGCGATGGTGGGATAGTGCTGAATCATGGAGGCCGCTCAAATCCGGACTGACGCGAAGGGTCGCCATAATACGCCGAACCCGCAGCGGCATCACGCCATGATGCCCGTGAAGCAGAATGAGCGGAGCAATTAGCCCACTCAGCGACTCACCCCACCAACCAGAACCACAGCGCTGCGGCATAAACTCAGCTGCATATCGGGCATCAGCACGGCTGTTGCAAGGCGTTACAAAGCAACCACTGCAGTAGCGCAAAGTGAGACCTGATTGCAGGCTAGGCACTGACTAAAGACAGGTTCAGCCTTAAGCCTCGTGCAGCGTTCTGCGCCCACAGCTGCCCGCCCTGCAAACGCACTGCACTGCGTGCAATCGCCAACCCCAAGCCGAAACCTTCGCCACCAGGCCGCGCTGCGCACAAGCGGGTAAATGGTCGGAATATGTTTTCCAGCTGATTTTCCGCTACGCCTCCACCTTGGTCCTCCAGCCACAAATGCCAGTGCTGCTCAATTTGATGGCCGCCGAGGCGAATAACGCCATCCGCTGGCGAATGCCGAATGGCATTGCGCAGGATGTTCTCCAGCGCCTGCGCCAAACCATTCAAATGCCCCAGAACCCGACAGTCTGCCGGTAACTCGCAGATCAATTGAGTCTCCGGCCAAGCGCTTTCAAAACACGCATTTTCAGTCAGCACATCCCATAGCGCACGAATGTCGATTTCCTCCATCGGCAATTGCGGCCGCTCGGTATCCAACCACGCTAATTCGAGGGTGTTATCCACCAACTGCTGCATACCCTCGACTTCGCGCTCCAGGCGTTGACGCAGCACCTCAAGATCACTGGCGCACTCACTGGCGACCCGTAAGCGTGAGAGCGGTGTGCGTAACTCGTGAGACAGGTCGCGCAACAGCTGGCGCTGATAGCCAACCGTGCTTTCAAGGCGCTCGGCCATATGATCGAAAACCCGCCCCAGCTCGCCAAACTCATCACTCCGCCGGCTAACTTTATCGCCAACCCGAGCCCCCAGATCGCCTGCGCTCAATGCAGTAGCCTGACGCTGCAGCGCACTGAGTGGCGCGATCAGCGCGCGGTACAACAAAACCCCAAGCAATACAGCAAGTACCGCAGGCAATAGCCGCTGCAGCAAAAGCTCCCAAACCTCGTTGTATTTACGTGGGCTTAACTCGCGCGGCAACTCCATCACCAGGCGATATTTAGCATCACTGAAGGGCACATAGAACGTCGGCCAACCATTGGGACGCCCCATGGTGCCGCTCAGTGGACGGATAAATAGCAGACGCTCCTTATCGTCCCCATTCAACGGCTGCTGGGCGAGCGACCGATGCTGGTCATCGACCACCACAGCCCAAACCTGCTCACGCTCGCGCAAATCGCGCAAAAATGCCTCAACACCTGCCGCGCCATGCTCGTGCCAGGCACTCTCGGCCTCGCGCGCGTAATTACGCAGAATCAATTTTGACGACTCGGGCAGGCGCGAAGTTGCCTCATACACCCGCCGACTGAGATCGATATGCAAGCTAGCCTGCAACAAGCAAAACAGCCCAAGTACAGCGGCTAGCTTCCAGAACAGCGAATGGCGGCTAGGCATATTCATGCGTCCAGGCACGTCAGCAGATAGCCTTTAGCCCATACCGATGTCAACCGACAAGCGACGTAACCAATAGCCGCCAGCTTGCGGCGAATATTACTGACATGCATATCCAGGCTGCGGTCGTGCTGCGAGTAGCCCCGGCGCAACACGTGCTGATACAGGAAGGGTTTACTCAAAACCTCTTCCTTGTGCTGCCAAAGTAGCTCCAGCAAGCGATACTCGGTGGTCGTCAGCGCGGCCCATTGGTGCCCGTGCTGCACATCGGTACGTGCATCATCGAAGTGCAGCAGAGAGTCGCCAATGCACGGTTGTGGCGGGCTGCGCTCATAAGCCACACGTCGCAGGATGGCCTCTATCCGCACCACCATTTCACCCATGCTAAATGGCTTGGGCAGGTAGTCATCGGCCCCTTGGCTGAAGCCTGCGATACGATCCTGCTCGGCACCCAGGGCCGACATTAGGATTACCGGCACGCGCCGCGCACGCCGAAGTTCAGCCAGCACGTCCAAGCCGCTGCGGGTGGGCAACATGATGTCCATCAGAATCAGGTCGAAATCCTCTCTGCACGCCAGCGCCAAGCCTTCGTCGCCGTCATGGCGCAGCGCTACGCTGAAACCACAGCGCCCAAGGTGTTCGCCTAAATGAGCAGCCAAAATGGGGTCGTCCTCAATGGCCAGGACACGCGCAGGAAGACGACTTTCAACGTTCATGGGAAAAACCTGCATATGCGAATATTTCTTGATTCAGCCATTCTGGCAAATACATCTACAGATTCCCACCCGTTGAATCGCTACACTGCCGAAATATCCACCTAGGAGGCTTCACGTGATCACGGATTTAGGCATTAAAGGCCGGGTGTTGATGCTTACCCTGCTGCCAACCAGTTTGCTGGCGCTGGTGCTCGGCGGCTATTTCACCTGGGTACAACTGTCCGACCTGCAGGGGCAGCTGCTGCAACGCGGGGGAATGATCACTGAACAGCTTGCCCCACTGGCCGCGCCAGCCTTGCAAGCCGGCGATGCCGTGCTGTTGCAGCGCATCGCCACTCAGGCCTTGGAGCAACCCGATGTGCGCGCCGTCAGCTTTCTCAGTATCGAGCGCAGCACTCTGGCCCATGCCGGCCCACGCATGCTCAACCTGCCGCCGAGCGCTGATGAACTTCAGCCTGTGCAAAGCAACGACCAGAACGCCACACGTTTTCTCCTGCCGGTATACCGCCAGCACCTGAGCCTGACGGGTACAGACGTCAGCGAGCCGAGCACGCAATTACTCGGCTGGGTGGAGTTGGAGTTGTCGCACCACAGCACCTTGCTCAGCGGCTACCGCAGCCTGCTCGCCAGCCTATTGCTAATTGCCACCGGCCTGATGGTGACAGCTCTGCTTGCCGTGCGCATGAGCCGTACCATCAATGACCCCCTGCGGCAGATCAAACACAGCGTTGCCCAGCTCAAGGACGGCCACTTAGAAACCCGCCTGCCGCCACTTGGCAGCCATGAGCTGGATGAACTGGCCTCGGGCATCAACCGCATGGCCGAATCCCTATTGAATGCCCAGGAAGAACTGCAACACAGCGTCGACCAGGCGACTGAGGATGTACGGCACAACCTGGAAACTATTGAGATCCAGAACATCGAACTGGACCTGGCGCGCAAGGAGGCCCTGGAAGCCAGCCGGATCAAATCCGAATTCCTCGCCAACATGAGCCACGAGATCCGCACGCCACTCAACGGTATTCTCGGTTTCACCAACCTGCTGCAGAAAAGCGACCTGACTCCGCGCCAGCAGGATTACCTGGGCACCATCGAGAAGTCCGCCGACAGCTTGCTGGCCATCATCAACGAGATTCTCGATTTCTCGAAGATCGAGGCCGGCAAGCTGGTGCTAGAAAACATCCCGTTCAACCTGCGCGACTTGCTGCAGGACACCCTGACCATCCTCGCCCCCGCTGCCCATCAGAAGCAGCTGGAATTGCTCAGCCTGGTTTATCGCGATACACCGCTGTCATTGATCGGCGACCCATTGCGGCTCAAACAGGTACTGACCAACCTGGTGAGTAACGCGATCAAGTTCACCCGTACCGGCACCATCGTTATTCGCGCCATGCTCGAAGATGAGAGCGTCGATCACGCGCAGTTGCGTATCAGCGTGCAGGACACCGGCATCGGCCTCTCCGATGAGGACCTACGCGAACTGTTCCAAGCCTTCAGCCAGGCCGACAACTCGTTGAGTCGCCAGGCCGGCGGCACGGGCCTGGGTTTGGTGATTTCCAAACGTCTGATTGAGCAAATGGGTGGCGAAATCGGCGTCGACAGCACCCCAGAAGAAGGCTCGGAGTTCTGGATCACCCTGAGCCTGCCCAAAGCCCGCGACGATGCTGAAGACCTACCGCGCCCAGCACTGCTCGGTCGTCGTGTGGCCGCCCTGGAAAGCCACGACCTGGCCCGCCAGGCACTGCAACATCAATTGGAAGACTGCGGTCTGCAGGTCACGCATTTTGACAACCTCGACAGCCTGCTCGCTGCCGTGACCGAAGCGCGGCACAGCACACAACCTTTTGAACTGGCAGTACTTGGCGTGAGCACCCAGACCTTCGCGCCGGAGCGCCTTGAGCAGTGCATTTGGGATCTTGAGCGGCTGGCCTGTAAAATCCTCCTGCTCTGTCCCACCACGGAGCAATCGCTCTACCACCGCCTGTTACCGGATGCTTACAGCCAGTTACAAGCCAAGCCAGCCTGTACCCGCAAACTACAGCGCGGCCTGGCCGAGCTGGTCAGTCCACGGCAAAGCCCTAGCGACAGCACCCAATCACCGCCCAGCCGGCCACCACTGATTCTCTGTGTCGACGACAACCCGGCCAATCTGCTACTGGTACAAACCCTGCTAAGCGATATGGGCGCTGACGTGAGCATCGCTAATAGCGGCTACGAAGCGGTTGAAAAAGCCGCCGAACAATCCTTCGACCTGATTTTTATGGACGTGCAGATGCCCGGCATGGACGGCCGCCAGGCCACCGAAGCGATTCGCCAGCTGGAAACTGAACGCAACCAGGGCCCCGTCGCGATTGTCGCGCTGACCGCCCACGCCCTGGCCAACGAAAAACGCGCCCTGCTGCAAAGCGGCCTGG
Source organism: Pseudomonas sp. (assembly GCF_046581935.1). Lineage (GTDB taxonomy): Bacteria > Pseudomonadota > Gammaproteobacteria > Pseudomonadales > Pseudomonadaceae > Aquipseudomonas. The sequence goes on along the minus strand of NZ_JAYGFK010000014.1, from coordinate 432,807 downwards.
ATGACTACCTGACCAAACCCATCAGCGAGCGCCAACTGGCCCAAGTGGTACTCAAGTGGACGGGCCTGGCCCTGCGTAACCAGAGCAGCGAACACGCCGGCATCAGCACAACCCATAACGATCTCAGCGTGTTGGATGCCGATGAAGGCCTGCGCCTGGCCGCTGGCAAAGCCGACCTGGCCGCCGACATGCTGAGCATGCTGCTGGCAGGGCTTCCAGCCGACCGCCAGGCCATCCAGCAAGCCCGCGAAAGTGGCGAGCGCAACAGCCTGATTGAGCGTGTACATCGCCTGCATGGCGCGACCCGCTACTGCGGCGTGCCGCAGTTACGCGCCGCCTGCCAGCGCAGCGAAACCCTGTTAAAACAGAACGATCCAGCGGCCCAGCACGCCTTGGACGAACTGGATGCAGCCATCGCGCGCCTGGCCAAAGAAGCCCACGTCAGCGCCTGAATCAGGTCGACCACACTCACACGTCGAGGAGCGTCATGCGCATCATCTTGTTCAGCAGCAAACCCTACGACCAACAGAGCTTTAGTGCCGTGGAAGTCCCTGACGGCTGGCGGCTGAGCTTTCAGGAAGCACACCTGCGCGAAGACAGCGCCGGGCTGGCCGCCGGCTATCAAGTGGTCTGTGCGTTTATCAATGACGACCTCAGCGCTCCCGTATTACGCCAACTGGCCGCAGGCGGCACGCGTCTGATTGCCCTGCGCTCGGCCGGTTACAACCATATCGACCTACACGCCGCACAGGCACTAGGCCTGACCGTGGTGAGAGTACCGGCCTATTCGCCACACGCCGTCGCCGAACATGCGCTGGCGCTGATCATGACCCTCAACCGCCGCACCCACCGGGCCTTTAACCGGACGCGCGAAGGTGATTTCACGCTGCGCGGGCTGATTGGCTTTGACCTGCATGGCAAAACCGTCGGCATCATTGGCGCTGGGCAGATCGGCCTGACCTTTGCCAGGATCATGGCCGGCCTCGGCTGCCAGATTTTATTTTATGATCCCAAACCAATCAGCGACCTCGCCAGCCTCGGCGCGCAGCAAGTCCCATTGGATGAACTGTTAGAGCGCAGCCACATCATCAGCCTGCACTGCCCGCTTAACAGCGCCACCCACCACCTGATCAACGCTGCACGTTTGCGGCAGATGCGTCGCGGCGTAATGCTGATCAATACCGGGCGCGGGGCGCTGATTGATACGCCAGCACTGATCGGCGCGCTAAAAAGTGGCCAGCTGGGGTATCTAGGGCTGGATGTTTATGAAGAAGAGGCCGAACTGTTCTTTGAAGATCATTCCGAGCACCCCCTGCAGGACGATGTGCTGGCGCGCCTGCTGAACTTCCCCAATGTACTGATTACCGCACACCAAGGCTTTCTCACTCACGAAGCCCTGGCTGCGATCGCCAGCACAACCCGCGACAATATCGTCGCCTGGCAAGCTGACGCGCCAATCAATCAGCTGCTTCCTGCCGCGTGATAGCATTTGCGCCTTATTGGAGGATTCATGGCTGAACACGACTTTCGCTACAACCTGCTCAACCCAGAGCACACCCTAATCGAGTGCCGCGCCTTGGCACCCGGCCGTTATCAGGTCACCGGAAATGGCGGCTCAATCCAGAGCGGTGACACCTTGCTGGTCACCCTTAAAGGCAGCCGCGAGCTATCTATGCGCCTGCTGACAGATAAAGTTCGTCATCTGATCAATCCGCGTGGCCAGTGGGTCGCAGTAGCGACCGGACCGGCGTTTGGTGAGCTGGCGATATTCAATTGGCAAGTCAATTGCGACAGCTGCAATGCCCAGCTCGACTTCGAGTTCGCGGTCGACGCCGCTCTCGGCAAAAAAGCCCAGGCACCTGCCGCCGAAGCGCGCGTCAAAGAACTCGGCTGGCAGTCGAAAAACGCCAAGCATCTGTGTCCTAAGTGCATCAGCAAAGAGGCGCTATGAAACAACCTCTGTCACTCAGCTTGCTGGCCGTGACCCTGGCAGGCTGCGCAACATCCGCACCGCAACTGGAAACCGAGCGCACTTACCAGGTGGAATGGATTGGTGAGCGGCCGTTGATCGACCGCAGCCACCTGACCATTACCCTGGGTGATGATGGTCGCGCCTATGGCAACGCCGGCTGCAACCACTGGTTTGCCGGGTACACCTTGGCCGGTGACAAAATCAGCTTCAGCGCAGCCGGCAGCACCCGAATGATGTGCGCGCCGGCGCTAATGGAGCAGGAATCACGCTTTCTCGATAGCCTGAGCAAGGTACAACGCTGGGACTTCTCAGCGACCGAACAACTGCGCCTGTGGCCCGCCGAAGGCAAACCGCTGCGCCTATGGCCTGAAAGCAAATAACTACACGGCGTTACTGAGCACATAAAAATGGCCAGGAGCTATTTTAAACGTCGCGCAGCGACGGCCCGAAGGGTGGCTGCCATGGATGGCAGGCCATAAAAAAGGGAGCCTGAAGGCTCCCTTTTTTGTGGCAACTGAAACTCAGTGAATGATCTGGCTGAGGAACAGCTGAGTACGCTCGTTCTGCGGGTTGTTGAAGAAGGCATTTGGCTCGTTCTGCTCAACGATCTCGCCTTTATCCATAAAGATCACCCGGTTCGCCACGGTACGGGCAAAACCCATCTCGTGGGTTACGCAGAGCATGGTCATACCGTCTTCAGCCAGGCCGATCATGGTATCCAGTACTTCCTTAACCATTTCTGGGTCGAGGGCCGAAGTCGGCTCGTCGAACAGCATGATTTTTGGCTTCATGCACAGTGCACGGGCAATCGCCACACGCTGTTGCTGACCACCAGAAAGCTGGCCTGGATACTTGCCGGCCTGCTCCGGAATACGCACACGCTCCAAGTAGTGCATGGCAATTTCTTCGGCCTGCCGCTTGGGCATTTTGCGAACCCACATCGGTGCCAAGGTGCAGTTTTGCAGAACCGTCAGGTGCGGGAACAGGTTGAAGTGCTGGAACACCATGCCCACTTCGCGGCGCACGGCCTCAATTTGCTTGAGGTCGTGGGTCAGCTCAGTGCCGTCAACAATGATGCGGCCCTGCTGGTGCTCTTCAAGACGGTTCAGGCAACGAATCGTGGTCGACTTGCCCGACCCAGAAGGCCCGCACAGGACGATACGCTCGCCCCCTTTAACATCAAGATTAATGTCTTTGAGCACATGGAATTGGCCGTACCATTTATGTACGCCCTGCATCTGGATCATGCTTTCCACAGCTTCAGGCTTTTTATTTGCTTCACTCATCTAACTAGCTCCTAACGCTTGTGGCCAGTGTCCAATTTGCGCTCCAGATGCATGGAGTAGCGGGACATACTAAAACAGAAGATCCAGTAAACCAGGGCTGCAAACACGTAGCCCTCAGTCGACATACCAAGCCAGGCTGGGTCGGTGGTGGCTTGTTTGATGCTGTTGAGCAGATCAAACAGACCAATGATGATCACCAGACTGGTGTCTTTGAACAACGCAATGAAGGTGTTGACGATACCCGGGATCACCAGCTTCAGCGCCTGCGGCAAAATCACCAAGCCCATCATCCGCCAGTAGCCCAACCCCATCGCCGCAGCCGCTTCATATTGGCCTTTCGGGATGGCCTGCAAGCCGCCACGCACCACTTCGGCGATGTAGGCCGACTGGAACAGAATCACCCCGATCAGTGCGCGCATCAGCTTGTCGAAGCTCATGCCTTCAGGCAGGAACAGCGGCAACATAACCGAGGACATAAACAGCACGGTGATCAACGGCACGCCGCGCCAGAACTCGATAAACGTCACGCAGAGAACCCGGATAGCCGGCATATCTGAACGACGCCCAAGCGCCAGCACAATACCCAAAGGCAAGGCTCCTGCAATACCGACGGAGGCGATCACCAGCGTCAGCATCAAACCGCCCCAACGGCTGGTGGGTACGTTCTCCAGACCGAAGTGACCACCGTGCAGCAGCACGTATGCCAGGATCGGGTAGACCACCAAAAAGCCCAAGCCATACAGCGCTTTGCGCGGCATCTGCGGCAGGAACAACGGCGCAGCGCCAATGATCGCAGCCCACAAGGTCAGGTCTACGCGCCAGCGCAGTTCAGTCGGATAAAAGCCGTACATAAACTGACCAAAACGCTGTTGGATAAACACCCAGCAGGCACCATTGCCGGTGCAGTCAGCACGGGTTGTACCCGCCCAATCAGCACTGAAAATCGCCCAGTCGAGCAGCGGTGGAATCATCAACCAGACCAGGTAGGCGGCCAAGATTGTCAGCAGGGTATTGGGCACACTGGAGAACAAGTTGCTACGTAGCCAGCCGACAGCGCCAACACTCAGGCGCGGTGGTGGAAGATCAGGTTTAAACGTATGAGTTTGCATGGCTGCTCCTTACCGCTCGATCAGCGCAATGCGCTTGTTGTACCAGTTCATGAACAGCGAAATGCTAATGCTGATCGCCAAGTACACACTCATGGTGATGGCGATCACTTCAATCGCCTGCCCGGTCTGATTGAGCACCGTACCGGCGAACAACGACACCATGTCCGGATAGCCGATACCGGCTGCCAGTGAGGAGTTCTTCGCAAGGTTGAGGTACTGGCTGGTCAGGGGTGGAATAATCACCCGCAGCGACTGCGGAATAATCACCAGACGCAAGGTTTTACCGACCGGCAAGCCCAGCGAGCGAGCCGCTTCAGTCTGCCCGTGGCTTACCGCCTGAATACCCGAGCGGACGATTTCAGCGATAAACGCTGCCGTGTAAATCGTTAGCGCCAGGGTCAACGCGATTAGCTCGGGAATCATCACCCAGCCACCGCGAAAGTTGAAACCCTTCAGCTCCGGAGTCTGCCAAGACAGCGGGTTACCGGACAACGCGATGGCTATGCCAGGGATGACGATCAGCATTGCCAACGAGGTCAACAACAGCGGAAACGGTTGTCCGGTTTTCTCAAAGCGTGCGCGCCCCCAACGAACCATGAAAACGATTGCAACGATGGTCAGTAGTAACGCCATGAAGAACGGCATGAACGCATCTGTCGCCGAAGGCGAAGGCAGATACAAACCACGGTTGTTAATGAAGAACATGCTGCCAAATTCAAGGCTCTGCTTCGGACTCGGCATGGAAAGCATGACGGCAAAGTACCAGAAGAAGATTTGCAGCAGAGGCGGGATATTGCGGAAGGTCTCGATGTAAATAGTCGCCAGCTTATTGACCAGCCAGTTAGGCGAAAGTCGGGCGATACCCAGAATGAACCCAAGTAATGTGGCACCCACAATACCGATACCCGAAACCAGCAGGGTATTGAGTAAGCCAATTACAAAGACCCGACCGTAAGAGTCACTCTCGGTGTATTCGATCAGGTGTTGCGCGATACCAAAGCCGGCACTGTTATTGAGGAACGAGAAACCGGAGGTAATCCCGCGTTTGTCCAGGTTGGTCTGAGTGTTGTCAAACAGAAACCAGCCCAGCGCTACAACAGCGATAACGGCAAGAATTTGAAATAGCCAAGCACGCACCTTGGGGTCGGTCCAAACCGATCCACCCGGGCGCGGGACATTTGCAGTGGTTTGCATAGAAGCCCTCTTGGAACCCCCATGCCCGCATCAGCGGGCATGGGGTTCGCATCAATCAGAACAATGTTAGCCACTCAGGAAGAGTGGCTAACAATCGACAGTTAGCGCACCGGCGGTGCGTACTGCAGACCACCTTTGTTCCACAGGGCGTTGAGGCCACGTTCGATCTTCAGCTCACTGCCGGTACCGACGTTGCGCTCGAAGCTCTCACCGTAGTTACCCACTTGCTTAACGATCTGTACTGCCCAGTCTTTCGGCAGTTTCAGGTCTTTACCAAACTCACCTTCAGCACCGAGCAGACGAGCTACGTCGGGGTTCTTGGTGGATTTAGCCTGTTCCACAACGTTTGCCGAAGTGATGCCCAGCTCCTCAGCGTTAACCATCGCGTACAGCGACCAGCGCACGATGTCGAACCACTCTTCGTCACCCTGGCGTACAACCGGACCCAGTGGCTCTTTCGAGATCACTTCCGGCAGCACTACGTAGGATTCTGGATCGGCCAGTTTGATGCGCTGTGCGTACAGCTGCGATTGGTCGGAAGTCAGCACGTCGCAACGGCCAGCTTCAACCGACTTGGCGCTCTCGTCAGAAGTATCGTAGGTGATTGGGGTGTACTTCATGCCGTTGGCACGGAAGTAGTCGGAGAGGTTCAGCTCGGTGGTAGTACCTGCTTGGATGCAGACAGTCGCGCCGTCGAGTTCCTTGGCGCTGGAAACGCCGAGTTTCTTGTTAACCAGGAAGCCTTGACCGTCGTAGTAGTTAACGCCGGCAAAGTTCAGGCCCAGACCTGCATCACGCGAGCTGGTCCAGGTGGTGTTACGCGAAAGGATATCGACTTCGCCGGATTGCAGCGCAGTGAAGCGCTCCTTGGCGGTCAGCGGGCTGTATTTAACCTTGGTCGCATCGCCAAACACCGCGGCTGCAACAGCGCGGCATACGTCAACGTCGAGACCCAGATAGTTGCCTTTCTCATCAGCGTAGGAGAAGCCAGGCAAACCATCACTAATACCGCACTGTACGAAACCTTTCTTCTGGATTGCGTCAAGCGTAGCGCCTGCATGAGCGAAACTGCTGACACCGAGAACAGCGGCGGTAGTCAGTACTGCCAATGTGGATTTCACCATCTTCATTAAAACCTCCAGTTGCTTTTGTTGTGTTTGGAGTCTCGGCCCTACCACCGTACCCTTGTGGGGCTCGTTGAGTGTGTCGGCAGCAACACACTCAACCGGGGTTCAGGCCTTAGTTCGAGTCTAGTTGCCTATTGCTCTAGCGGCCATAAACTCTCACCCGCCCATTATTTGAATGGGCTTGAGACAGATAACAAGTGACTGGTTGCACAGCATGCAGCGCCTGGCGAACCGTTTGAAAGCCTCTTACAAAGCATTTCAGTCTGCTCCGCGTCCAATTAACTGGCAGTGTTACCACCACCGAACAACGTCATCAGTCCCTAGGGTGTATAGCAAGGCCCGTACCAGCATTGAGCCATAAGCACCATACGGAGAGGTCAAGAGCAAAACTTGCACCCTGGCGACAACTTCTTTCTAGAATCGCCTCCTTAAAAAACTTACCGCGCACCAAAACAGCGCGCACGCACCACTGCGGAGCCCCATATGAACCAACCGTTGATTCTTCAGCCCACACTTACTGCCGACTCGTGCGTTATTTGGTTGCACGGCCTCGGTGCCGACCGCACTGATTTCATGCCAGTTGCCGAGGTTCTGCAGCAACGCTTACGCACAACCCGCTTCGTCCTGCCACAGGCACCTACTCAAGCGGTAACCATCAACGGCGGCTACGCCATGCCCAGTTGGTACGACATTTTGGCCATGAGCCCGGCACGAGCGATCAACCGTGAACAACTGGAGGCCTCGGCTCAGCAGGTTATAGAGCTGATAGAAGCGCAGCGTGACAGCGGAATCGACCCAGCACGCATCATCCTCGCCGGTTTCTCCCAGGGCGGCGCCGTGGTGTTGCATACCGCGTTCCTGCGCTGGCAGTTCGCCCTAGGTGGAGTAATGGCCTTATCAACCTACGCGCCAACCTTCAGCGACGAAATCACCCTCGCAGATACAAAAAGACAACTGCCGGTACTGTGTTTGCATGGCACATTCGACGACATCGTATTGCCGGCCATGGGCCGTGCAGCCCATGACTACCTGAGCGCCTCTGGCGTCAGCGTGCAATGGCGTGATTATCCGATGGGCCACGAGGTGGTGAATGAGGAAATCCGCGACATCGCCGACTGGCTGGAGCAACAGCTCAACAGTTGATTGTCTTCAAGCGAGAATATCCATGCCTGCCATCCCAGCGATAAAAACCCTGCATGATATCCAGCAGATTGAGCAAACCCCTCTGGCCGAACGCGGCCTGCCGGCCAGCACTTACGAGCTGATCCGCCGCAGCGCCGAGGCTCACGGGGATGCACCAGCACTGTCATTTATCCTCCAGGGCACGCCCGATGAGCAGGCTTACCGCCTCACCTATCGTCAGTTGCTGGGCAAGGTCACCCAGACCGCCAACGCTTTCCATCGCCTGGGGCTAAGTACGAGCAAGGCGGTGTCGTTTCTACTGCCTAACCTGCCGCACACCCACTTCACCATCTGGGGCGGCGAAGCAGCTGGGATCGTCAATGCAATCAACCCACTGCTTGATCCGGAGCATATTGCCGAGCTGATCCACGCCTCCGATTCAGAACTGCTGGTAACCCTGGCGCCATTCCCTGGCACTGACTTGTGGGCCAAAGTTGAAGGCCTGCGTGACCGCCTACCTGACCTCAAAGCGATTATCTGTGTCGATATGGCCAATCTGCTGCCAGAGCCGCAACGCACTGCGCTCAAGGAGCAACGCGGTCCTCTGCCTGATGACGTATTGGATTTTGATGAACTGATCGCTGCCTGCCCAGATGATCACCTGGAAAGCGCTCGGGTAATTGAAGCCTCAGACATTGCCAGCTACTTCCATACAGGCGGTACCACAGGCACGCCAAAACTGGCACCGCACAGCCACGGCAATGAAGTGGCGATGGCCTACAGCATGAATATGGTCACACGCTTCGCGCCGGGTGATGTAACCCTCTGTGGCCTGCCCCTGTTCCACGTAAACGGTGTAATCGTCACCGGCCTAACCGCCTTTATTGGCGGAGCCGAAGTATTACTGGCCACCCCGCAGGGCTACCGCAACAGCGCGCTGATTGGCAATTTCTGGAAAATCATTGAGCGCCACAAGGTCAGCTTCTTCAGTGGCGTGCCAACCATCTACGCCGGCCTCCTTCAAGTACCCAGTGAGGGCCATGACCTCAGCTCGTTGAAGTACGCCCTGTGCGGCGCCGCACCGATGCCTGTGGAGCTAATCCGTCAATTCGAGAGCAAAACCGGGCTGACCCTGATCGAAGGCTACGGCCTAACCGAAGGCACCTGCGGCAGTTGCGCCAACCCGCCTGCTGGCGAACGCCGCCCCGGCTCCATCGGCCTGCCAATGCCCTATTGCGAGGTGAGCATCAAAGTACTCGACGAACAGGGCGACTATTTAAGAGAGGCTGGCCGCAATGAAATCGGCAACCTGTGCATCCGTGGCGCTACGGTGTTCAAGGGTTACCTGCAAACCAGCAAGAATAACGGCATCTGGGTTGATGGCGACTGGTTCAACACCGGCGACCTGGGCCGCGTGGATGCTGACGGCTATATCTGGCTGACCGGGCGCAGCAAGGATCTGATCATCCGTGGAGGCCACAACATCGACCCGCAGATGATCGAAGAAGCGCTGCACAAGCACCCGGCAGTAGCCATGGCCGCAGCGGTCGGCAAGCCCGACGAGAAAGCCGGCGAACTTCCAGTGGTGTATGTCCAGCTCAAGCCTGGCGCGCAGATAAATGAAGCCGAGTTGCTCGCGCACGCCGCCGAGCACATTCCAGAACGCGCCGCGATACCCAAAAACGTCTGGATAATCGAATCCATCCCACTCACTGCGGTAGGCAAAACCTTCAAACCAACACTGCGCTTCGATGCTATCAGTCGCGTGTACCAAGCCGCACTGGCAGAACTGGACCACCACTTACGCGTTGAAGTAATCAGTGACGACAAACGCGGGCAAGTCGCTCACATCTACCTACCAACCGACCAAGCAGAGCTTGCCGACGCCATAGCCAGACGTTTGGCCGGGTTTTCCGTAAGCATAGAACTGCATATAACTGACTAAGCCATCAGCTGACACTTGGTCATAGCCAAATTGTGACCAACCATTCAACTTCAAGACCACTGGTCGCCCAGCGACCACTCAAGGATTGTCAGCTTACAAACAGCAGAATATGTTCAGGCTTGGTGAACATCCTTAATGCATGGAGCGCGAGCGATGCCCAACAAACCTGAGACACAACAACACTTATGCATTCGATGAAAAGCGCCGACTGGCAGGGTGACCTGCAACAAATCCGTCATCTGCGACTATTTAACAATGTCGCTGCGAGCAACATCGGTCAGCTGCTCAAGGAGTTTCGTGCCTGCGACCTGGAGACTGACGAAGTATTGCTCTCGCCCTTCAATCGCAATCAGTACCTTTACCTGCTGCTCGAAGGCCAACTTCACGTCCACTTAGGTTCACTCGACAGCCCGCCTGTGAGTACCCTGAAAGCCGGCGACTGTGCCGGCGAAATCAGTTTTATCGACAATGAACACCCTTCTGCCTATGTAGTGGCATCCGAGCCCTGCTGCGTACTGCGCCTACACCGCGCGTCACTCATCAACCTGTTCCAACAATCCCCCGAAGTCATGCAGAACTTACTGGAACTGCTCTGCGACCGGGTGCGGCAAGGTAATCGAATCATTCTCGACAGCGAACAGACCGCCAACATCGATGCACTAACAGGCACCTACAATCGCCGCTGGCTAGAAAATATCTTTGAACGCGAAAGCACCCGCAGCGCCTTTAATGCAAGCCCGCTATGCATGCTTATGCTGGATGTCGACCACTTCAAAGCCTACAACGACCAGCACGGCCACCTCGCTGGCGACTATGCCTTGTGCATGCTGGCACATACCTTACGCAGCCAACTGCGACCCAAAGACAGCCTGACCCGCTTCGGCGGTGAGGAGTTTGTCATTCTGCTGCCAGAAATTGGCCTTGATGAAGCCCGCAGCATTGGCGAGCGGTTGCGTCTGTCACTACACCATATCGAATCCTTTCACTCACCGATTGGCGTACTGCCTGGCATTACCGTGTCCATCGGTATGGCGCAAATTCAAGCCAAGGAGAGCCTACAAGGCCTGATCGCCCGAGCTGACAGCGCGCTGTACCAGGCCAAGCAGAAAGGCCGCGATTGCCTCTGCGGCTAAAGGCTTACTCATAAACTAACGAGCCAGCCACAAGTAAAACCATCACATGCCCCGTCATGCTTGCTAGAGTGCTGCGCATAACAACAATGTCCGGCGGCACTTCTCTATGCGTAAGATCCTGATCACCCTACTAGTCCTCCTATTGATCGCGGCCGGCGGTGTCTTTGCACTGCCCTCGGTACTTGACCGTAGGATGAACAGCGTCGAATCCCCTGCCCCTTATCCTGCTAACGAACCCGCCAAGCAGTTGCATCAACAACTATTTGTCGCCGACTTACATGACGACTTACTGCTCTGGGAACGCGACCTGCTCAAGCGCTACGATTTTGGCCACTCCGACCTGCCGCGCATGCTCGAAGGCCATGTCGCGCTGCAAGTATTCTCCACAGTGACCAAGACACCGCGCGGCCTCAACTACGAGCGCAACAGCGGCGACACTGACAACATCACCCTGCTGGCCATGGCCCAGCGCTGGCCCCGAGAAACCTGGGATAGCCTGCTACAACGCGCCTTATATCAAGCGCAGAAGCTGCAGCAAGCTAGCGCCGACAGCCAAGGCCGCCTGGTGATGATCAAAACCCGTGGTGACTTGAGCCGCTTTATCAGTGCCTGGCAGAAAGACCCACAACGGCTTGCGGCGATTCTCGCCACAGAGGGTTTGCAGCCGATCGAGGGCAAACTGGAAAACATCGACACGCTCTATAACGCCGGTTTTCGCATCGCGGGTCTGACCCACTTTTTCGATAACGAAGTAGGTGGCTCCGCCCACGGTCTGGAAAAAGGCGGTCTGACGCCACTTGGACGTCTGGTAATCAAGCGTCTGGAAGCAAAAGCCATGCTGATTGACCTCGCCCACGCCTCGCGGCCACTGATCGACGATGTACTGGGCATGGCGACGCGACCACTACTGGTCTCCCACACTGGCGTTGAGGGCACCTGTAAAGGCACTCGCAACCTCAGCGACAAACACCTGCACGCTATCGCCGCCACCGGCGGGGTAATTGGCATCGGTTACTGGGATACCGCCGTTTGTGCCACTTCGGTTGAGGCCATCGTTAAAGCCATCCGCTATACCGCAGATAAAATTGGCGTCGAACATGTCGCGCTGGGCTCGGACTTCAACGGCACCATACATGCGCCATTCGACGTGACCGGCCTGCCACAACTTACCGAAGGGCTACTCAACGCTGGCTTCAAACACGATGAGATCGCCGCCATCATGGGCGGTAACGTGCAGCGACTGCTGTTAAGTAGCCTGCCAACAGACTGAAAACGACCGCAACCTAAGGCCGCCAGCCGTGATCTGGCGTGGCACTTCGCCGCGCCGGCTTCTTGCTTTACACTGGCGGCCGTTCACTCCTTAACCAATTGATGAGATGACCGTGCTCAAAGCACTCAAGAAAATATTCGGCAAAGCCGAGGGCGCACAGCCCAGCCCAGCAAGTCAGCCTGTAACGCCCAGCACACCGCGCGCCACGCTGGATGCCAACGCGGACACCCCTCAGCGCAGTGAAAAGCCGCGCACCGCTGAAACCGCTGAAAAGTCGCCACAGCGCCAGGAAAAACCGCTAAAGCCGCGTCGCGAGCGCCCAGCCAAACCAGTCGACACCTGGAAACTGGAAGACTTCGCCGTTGCTCCGACTGAAGGCAAGACACGCTTTCACGATTTCAAGCTCTCTCCCGAGCTGATGCATGCCATCCATGACCTCGGTTTCCCCTACTGCACGCCGATCCAGGCGCAAGTACTGGGTTATACCCTGAGCGGCCGCGACGCCATTGGCCGCGCCCAGACTGGCACGGGCAAAACCGCAGCCTTCCTGATCTCGATCATCACCCAGCTGCAGCAAACCCCCGCGCCGAAAGACCGCTACATGGGTGAGCCGCGCGCGCTGATCATCGCCCCAACTCGCGAACTGGTGGTGCAGATCGCCAGGGACGCTGCAGACCTGACCAAATACACCGGGCTTAACGTGATGAGTTTTGTCGGCGGCATGGACTTCGACAAACAGCTCAAGCTGCTTGAATCACGCTTCTGCGACATTCTTGTCGCCACTCCGGGTCGCCTGCTCGACTTCAACCAACGCGGTGAAGTGCACCTCGACATGGTCGAAGTGATGGTGCTCGACGAAGCCGACCGCATGCTCGACATGGGCTTTATCCCGCAAGTGCGGCAAATCATCCGCCAGACGCCGATGAAGGGCGAACGCCAAACCCTGCTGTTCTCCGCGACCTTCACCGAGGACGTGATGAACCTGGCCAAACAGTGGACCACAGAACCTGCCATCGTTGAAATCGAGCCGGAAAACGTCGCCAGCGACACGGTCGAGCAGCACGTCTATGCCGTCGCCGGCAGCGACAAATACAAGCTGCTGTACAACCTGATCACGCAGAACGACTGGATCCGCGTGATGGTTTTCGCCAACCGCAAGGACGAAGTGCGGCGCATCGAAGAACGCCTGACCCGCGACGGCATCAGCGCCGTACAGATGTCTGGCGATGTACCGCAGCACAAGCGCATCCGTGCTTTGGAAGGCTTCCGTGAAGGCAAAATCCGCGTGATGGTCGCCACAGATGTGGCCGGTCGCGGCATTCACGTTGACGCCATCAGCCACGTAATCAACTTCACCCTGCCGGAAACACCGGACGATTACGTGCACCGCATCGGCCGTACCGGCCGCGCTGGCACTAGCGGTACCTCGATCAGCTTCGCCGGTGAAGACGACGCCTACGCCCTACCCGCCATCGAAGCCCTGCTAGGCCGCAAGATAGCCTGCGAAATGCCACCGGATGAGCTGCTGAAACCGGTGCCACACAAGCACTGATCTACGCTCAACGAAAAAGGCGAAGCCCAACGGCTTCGCCTTTTTATGCTTTGCGATCCAGCTCGACCAGCCACGGGCCGATGCTGTGCAACATTACAAACCACTCCAGATAATTCGTATGCCAGCCAAGCAGTTCGCCTGCTGTCAGGGTGCAAACAACTCCAGCTGTTCGTGCCTGCCGCGCAGATCATGTAAACGCACACCCACCCCAAGTAAACGCACGGCTTTGTTGCCACGGGCAAAGGCGGCGCTCAGCAGGCGTGTGTAACTGTCCAGATCACGTCGCGCGCCAGACTGCTCCAGGGTGGTCTGGCTGAAATCATGGAACTTGATTTTGACGAAGGGTTTATCCGGCCGATAACTTGGGTCAAGCCGCGCCATGCGTGTGGCCAGCTCCTCCAATAGCGCCGGCAACTGCTGCAAACAGGCCGCTAGATCTGGTAGGTCTTTATCGAAGGTGTTTTCCACGCTGACCGACTGCCGCCGGCTGTCGTTGTGCACCGCGCGCTCGTCGATGCCATGCGCCAGCCCCCACAGGCGCTCACCAAAACTACCGAACTCCTTGACCAGCGCGAGCTTGTTCCAGTCACGCAGGTCGCTGCAGGTACGGATCCCCAAACGCCCTAGTTTGTCAGCCGTGACCTTGCCTACGCCATGCAGCTTGTTTACCGCTAAGGCCGCAACAAAATCATCGACCTGATCCGGGGTGATCACAAACAAACCGTTAGGTTTTTTCCAATCGCTGGCGATCTTGGCCAGGAATTTATTCGGTGCCACACCAGCGGAAACGGTGATGTGCAACTCCTGCGAGACCCGCCGGCGAATGTCCTGGGCGATGCGCGTGGCGCTGCCGGCAAAGTGCGGGCTAGCGGTTACATCCAGATAGGCTTCATCAAGCGACAAGGGCTCGATCAGATCGGTGTAATCACGAAAGATCGCCTGAATTTCCCGTGACACCGTCTTGTAAACATCCATGCGAGGCTTGACGATCAGCAAGTCCGGGCACAGCTTCAATGCCTGCCCAGAGGCCATCGCCGAGCGCACGCCATAGCTACGCGCTTCATAGTTACACGTGGCAATCACCCCGCGCCGCTCCGCCGATCCGCCCACCGCGAGAGGCTTACTGGCCAAGCTCGGATCATCACGCATCTCGATCGCCGCATAGAAGCAATCACAGTCCACGTGGATGATTTTTCGGCTATTCATTGCCAAGCTCACAACATCTGACTACTGCACAGGGGTATGCACGGGAGCAGACGACTTGGCCTCAGCAGCGGCATCCTCCGACTTATTGATGTAGGACTGGATCATCAAAATGACGATCAACATAAACGCCGCAATCGGCAATAACTTGGTTTTTGCTGCCACCGCTACACCGCACCCCGGACATGTCTTAGCCTCAGCGGGCACCTGCACACCACAGGCTTTGCACTTAACGCTCATAAATACCTCCTATTTAATGGTCACGGACTCTAGCCCAACCGCCAGGTTGCAGGCTATGGCGAAAGCATTACCGCCTGTTCAATCAGGCTCTATTACAGCGCTGATTAGTCCGCAAATAACCTGACGCGTTGCTAAGCACCTGAATAAAAACAACTTCCACCCATCTTTAGGTTGACACACAGCGTTCAGACGCTACAATGGCGACCGCGGGATGGAGCAGCCTGGTAGCTCGTCGGGCTCATAACCCGAAGGTCGTCGGTTCAAATCCGGCTCCCGCAACCAGATACTCAGAAAAGGCCACTCAATCGAGTGGCCTTTTTTGTTTCTCTAGATCCACGATTTAAGTTATTGATTAAAAACCAATAATCGATTGACAGAAGATCATATCTATATAGAATGTGCGGCGCGGGATGGAGCAGTCTGGTAGCTCGTCGGGCTCATAACCCGAAGGTCGTCGGTTCAAATCCGGCTCCCGCAACCAGATACTCAAAAAGGCCACTCAATCGAGTGGCCTTTTTGTTTTTGCGCCTTTCATAATCCCCAGGCTATTGCTGGCCGCCCTACTGCCTTAAAAAATATTGTTCTGCTGTGGGCTTGGAAGTTGGTCACTGCGCCCACATGCTGTCGTGCACACATCATGAGGTGCTCAATGCGCGCCACCCAAGAGTCAACCAGCAGCACTCCCTCCAGTGACCACAACTCTGCGGTCGCAAATCGCCAATTACGCTGGCTTGAACGTCTAAGCACCTATCGCCAGCCTATCGGCCTAATGCTTACCCTAGTGTTGTTCAGCATTGGCTTGCTCGCCTGCTGGCATCTGCTGCACGAGCTGGACCCCGACGCTTTGAGCAATGCCATACACGAAGTGCCAGGCAGTAGCCTACTGGCAGCCATGGGCGCGACTGCTGTCGGCTTCGCCGCATTGATCGGCTACGAGTGGTCCGGCTGTCGACTGGCCGGAGTTCATCTGCCCATCAAGCGTATGGCACTCGGTAACTTCTGCGCCTCGGCAATCGGCAACGCGATTGGCTTCTCGATGCTATCTGGCGGTTCCGTGCGCTTTCGCTTGTACGCCCACGACAACTTGAGCGGCGGTGATATCGCCCGCATCACACTATTTGCCAGTCTGGCACTGGGTTGCGCCCTGCCACCACTGGCAGCCATGGCCGCCCTGAGCAATACAAATGCCGCCGCGCTGGCTTTGCACCTGACACCATTACAAGTGCAGGTCATCGCCGGCAGCGTGCTACTGCTCACTGCAGCCTTGGTGGTGGTGCTATCGCGCCTGCGTGATCCACAAGCACCAACTCCGGGTTGCGTAACCATCCGCCTGGGCCAGCGCTCCCTGCGTCTGCCTGGCCTGCGCCTTAGCGCCCTGCAGCTGCTGATCACCCTGATTGACGTGTGTGCAGCCGCCAGCGTGCTGTATCTGCTGCTACCAGAAGCACCGCCCCTGGGAACGTTCTTGCTGGTTTATCTGCTGGCTCTAGCCGCTGGCGTACTTAGCCATGTACCCGGCGGAGTCGGTGTATTTGAGGCAGTACTGCTGGCAGCCTTTGCCGGGCAACTGGGTGCTGCGCCACTGGCCGCAGCACTGCTGCTCTACCGCCTGATTTACGTGGGCCTGCCGCTGATCATTGCCTGCATATTGCTGCTGGCCAACGAAGCTCGCCGATTTATGCCCGCCGGCCGCCAGGCGGTACAAAACGCTTCAGGCCTAGCCGCACCGGTGCTGTCATTGCTGGTTTTCCTATCCGGCGTGGTGTTGTTGTTTTCCGGCGCAACACCTGCCGTTGATACGCGCCTTGAGCACCTCAGCTTTCTAATTCCGCACCACCTGATTGATGCCTCCCACCTGGCCGCCAGCCTGATAGGGGTGCTCTGCCTGCTGCTCGCGCACGGCCTGCGTCGCAGGCTTTCAGCGGCGTGGGCATTGACCGTAGGCTTGCTGTTAAGCGCTGCAGTGTTGTCGATACTCAAGGGCTTTGACTGGGAAGAAGCCAGCTTACTGCTGCTCACTGCCGCGCTACTGATGCTCTTTCGTCACGCCTTCTACCGCCCTAGCCGCCTACTAGAGATGCCTTTCTCTCCGGTCAACCTAGTGGCCACCCTCTGCGTGCTGAGTGCATCACTCTGGCTGATGTTCTTTGCCTATCAAGACGTGCCCTACAGCCATGACCTGCTCTGGCAATTCGCCGTAGATGCCGACGCACCACGCACCCTGCGCGCCACCTTGGGCAGCGGCCTGCTACTGGCAATCGTGGTATTGCTGTGGTTATTGCGGGCAATGCCGATGGTGATCCACGAACCCACAGAAGACGAACTGCTTAAGGCCGCAAAAATAGTAAAAAGCTCAGAGCAACCCGATGGTGGCCTGGTGCTAACCGGCGACAAAGCATTGCTGTTCAACCCCGCCGGCGATGCCTTTTTGATGTACGCCCGCCAGGGTCGCAGCCTGATTGCCTTATTCGACCCGATAGGCTCCGCCAGTTGCCGGGCCGAATTGATCTGGCAGTTCCGCGACCTCTGCGACCTGCATCATGTACGCCCAGTGTTCTATCAGGTGCGGGCAGAAAACCTGCCCTACTACATGGACATCGGCCTCAGCGCCATCAAGCTCGGCGAAGAAGCTCGGGTTGACCTGCTCAGCTTCGATCTGGAAAACAAGAACAAGGCCATGAAAGACCTGCGCTACACCCTCAGCCGTGGCCAACGTGACGGCCTGACACTGGAAATATTCGCTGCCGGACAAGCGCCAATGGCCACCCTGCAGAGCATTTCCGATGCCTGGATGCTGGGTAAGCAGGTGCGTGAAAAAGGTTTCTCCCTCGGCCGTTTCGACCCTGATTACCTAAAGCACTTCCGGATTGCCGTGGTCTCCAGTGGCGGCCAGCCGATGGCCTTCGCCAACCTTCTGGAAACCGACAGCAACGAGTTGGCCAGCATCGACCTGATGCGCGTACATCCTGATGCGCCCAAGCTGACCATGGAATTTCTCATGCTCAACCTGCTGCTGCATTTCAAAGCCAGCGGCCACCAGCGCTTCAGCCTGGGCATGGTGCCCCTGGCCGGCCTGCAACTGCGCCGTGGTGCACCACTGACCCAGCGCTTGGGCTCACTGGTGTTTCGCCGTGGCGAACAGTTCTACAACTTCCAAGGCCTGCGCCGCTTCAAGGACAAGTTCCAGCCGGAATGGGAACCCCGCTACATGGCCGTACCACCCGGGCTTGACCCGCTAGTGGCACTCGCTGATACCGCCGCGCTAATCGCCGGCGGGTTTACCGGACTGATCAAACGCTGAGGTTTGCATGCTTACACGTCACTGGCGACGCCTGGTTATTCTGCTCATCCTGGCCTTGGGCCTAGCAGCACTTGGCTGGCGGCTCTGGCCAGCCCCGCAAGCACATGTCGAACATCACCAATTAGCCGACGGCAGCTCGGCGCAACTGGCAAAGCCTGGCGGCCCAGCAACAGCCCAGGTCATCTTGCTGATCGACCAAGCGCAACAGTTACAGGATGCCGAGCTCCTAAGCCTGGCTCAGGACAGCGGCGCTCAGTTAATACAACTGGCCTTACCTGAAAACGACTGCAACGCTCAGCAACAACGTCTACAAGCGGCAGAGAAGGTTCTGCAAGCGCCCCCAACCCTGGTTGCCGGCATCGGCCCAGGCGGTGCTTTTGCCTGGCGCTGGCTAGCGGAACAAAGCAGTGATAGTGCCCAAGCGCTGTCGGTCGGCTTCAGCCTGCAACAGCCAGACTGCGCATCAGCGTTGCCAAGCAAGGCCGAACACGGCCATTGGAGCGTCGATTGGAATAACAACCCCGACGACCCAAGCGCGCGCTTTGCCCGCGAGCAGGCGAATGCGCAGACCAGCATCAGCGACTACGACACCAGCCTCCCGCAATTGCTCAAACAACGCCTGCTGAGCTTGCTGCAAGGCCACGGCGAACCAATGCCCATTATCGAGGTGGCCAGCGATACGAAGGCCGACACCGTGACCCTGTTTTATTCCGGTGACGGCGGCTGGCGCGACCTCGACCGCGACGTGGCAGCAGAACTGGCCAAGCGAGGCAATCCAGTGGTAGGGATCGACTCGCTGCGTTACTTCTGGCAGCACAAAAGCCCGGAACAAGGCGCTGCTGATCTCAGCCAATTGATGCAGCAGTACCGGCAGAAGTGGGGAGCCAAGCGCTTTGTCCTGGCCGGTTTCTCCTTCGGAGCAGATGCCCTACCCGCCATCTATAACCGCTTAACAAGCGAAGACCAGCAGCAAGTCGACGCCATTTTGCTGCTCGCCATAGAGCGCAGCGGTAGCTTCCAAATCGAAGTACAAGGCTGGCTAGGTAAGGCTGGGCAAGAGGCCGCGATAGCACCGGAGCTGGCCAAGTTGCCAGCGCACAAAGTGCTCTGCGTGTATGGCGTGGAGGAAGGGCCAACAAGTGGTTGCACAGAAGCAGGCGTAACCGGCGAGATCCTCAAGCTGCCAGGCGGCCACCACTTCGACGAGAACTATCCGGCACTTGCCAACAAACTTTTGCAAGCCATCAAGCAACGCCAAGGAAATAAGGGGTAAATGTTGATACGAGTTCATACTCGCTTAAGCTTTTGCGACTAGCCTCCCCAAAGCCACACACTAGAACGAGAAATCAAAAGGAACCGTGATGACCCTGAACACCCTACCCGCGCGCTACGGAAAGCTCTCGATCGCGCTTCACTGGTTAATGCTAGTGCTGATTGCAGGTGTTTATGCCTGCATCGAACTCAAGGGCAACTTCCCCAAAGGCAGTGATACCCGCGAGCTGCTCAAGCAGTGGCACTTTATGCTCGGTCTCGCCGTGTTCGCCTTGGTCTGGCTGCGTCTGCTAGCCCGCTTTATTGGCCCGACTCCGGCCATCGTACCGACACCGCCCACCTGGCAAACCATCCCCGCCAAGCTTATGCACCTGGCACTCTATGCCCTGATGATCGGCGCGCCTTTTGCGGGCTGGCTCATCCTCAGCGCTGCTGGCAAACCCATCCCGTTCTTCGGCCTGGAGTTACCGGCACTCGTGGGTAAAGACCCGGCACTGGCTAGAGACATTAAAGAGTGGCACGAACTGGCCGGCAGTGCCGGTTACTGGCTGATCGGCCTGCATGCCGCTGCTGGTCTACTCCACCACTTCTTCATTCGCGACAACACCCTGACCCGTATCCTGCCTGGCCGCGACTAAAGCAGGCTGGTCGCAGTAAAAAGCGGCGCGCTCCTTCGAGACGCGCCGCTTTTTAGGCTGCCCGGCACAGCGCGGGACCGAAGCCTCTATCCTTCTAGATCGTGCTGGGCTGCATGCAGATCTTGCGCACAAATACTCAGCGCCCTGACGGCAATATCTCCGGAGTGCCAGTAAAGGACTCAGTCCGCTCGTGACGGCGACAACAGCTCAATCTTGTAGCCGTCCGGGTCCTCAACAAACGCCAGAATGCTGGTGCCGTGCTTCATCGGACCGGGCTCGCGGGTAATCTTGCCGCCGCGCGCGCGAATGTCTTCACAGGCTTTGTAGACATCAGCCACTTCCAAGGCGATATGACCGTAGCCAGTGCCCAGCTCGTAACTCTCCACACCCCAGTTCTGGGTCAGCTCGATCACACTGTTATGTGCCTCATCGCCATAACCGACAAACGCCAGGGTGAACTGCCCTTCTGGGTAGTCTTTGCGGCGCAGTAGGGTCATGCCCAGTACTTCGGTGTAAAACGCGATGGATTTATCCATATCGCCGACGCGCAGCATGGTATGCAGCAGTCTCATCAGGTTTCTCCTCATCGTTGCCCGGCTTGTGGGCTTATAAATGCAAACCCCGGCTTATGGCCGGGGTTTGTTGTGGCTCAGGTACCCGAGTCTATCAGAGCATCTTGCGCCCTTTGTTTGCCGCAATACGCATGCGCAGGGCATTGAGCTTGATAAAGCCTGCTGCGTCCTGCTGATTGTAAGCACCGCCATCTTCTTCAAAGGTGGCGATGTTGGCGTCGAACAGCGAGTCATCAGACTTACGACCGGTGATGATCACGTTGCCTTTATAAAGCTTCATGCGCACCACGCCGTTCACGTTAGCCTGGGAGGCGTCGATCATCTGTTGCAGCATCAGACGCTCAGGGCTCCACCAGAAACCGTTGTAGATCAGGCTGGCGTACTTCGGCATCAACTCGTCTTTCAGGTGAGCGACTTCGCGGTCGAGGGTGATCGACTCGATGGCGCGATGGCCCTTGAGCATGATGGTGCCGCCAGGAGTTTCATAGCAGCCACGGGACTTCATGCCGACGAAGCGGTTCTCGACGATATCCAGACGACCGATGCCGTTCTCGCCACCGATGCGGTTCAGCTCAGCCAGCACGGTGGCTGGGCTCATGTCCTTGCCGTCGATGGCAACGATGTCACCGGCACGGTAAGTCAGCTCAATGTAAGTCGGGGTATCCGGCGCAGCTTCTGGCGATTTAGTCCAACGCCACATGTCTTCTTCGTGCTCGGTCCAGGTGTCTTCTAGCACGCCGCCTTCATAGGAGATGTGCAGCAAGTTGGCATCCATGGAGTACGGCGATTTCTTCTTGCCGTGACGCTCGATTGGAATTGCATGCTTCTCGGCGTAGTCCATCAGCTTCTCGCGCGACAGCAGGTCCCACTCGCGCCAAGGGGCAATCACTTTCACGCCAGGCTTGAGTGCGTAGGCACCCAGTTCAAAACGCACTTGGTCGTTACCTTTACCGGTCGCGCCATGGGAGATGGCGTCAGCGCCAGTTTCATTGGCGATTTCAATCAAACGCTTGGCGATCAGCGGACGGGCAATGGAAGTACCCAGCAGGTACTCGCCCTCGTAAACAGTGTTGGCACGGAACATCGGGTAGACGAAATCACGCACGAATTCTTCGCGCAGGTCATCGATGTAGATTTCCTTAACGCCCATGGCCTTAGCCTTGGCACGAGCTGGCTCGACTTCCTCACCCTGGCCGAGGTCAGCGGTAAAGGTCACCACTTCGCAGTTATAGGTATCTTGCAGCCACTTGAGGATCACGGAAGTGTCCAGGCCACCGGAATATGCCAGGACTACCTTGTTTACGTCGGCCATGCCATCAACTCCACGGGGTTGTGCGGGAAAACCCGTGATTCTACTGCCCATGACGCCTGATTTACAGAGGCGCGACAGCTTGTGATGCACAAGCGACGATTAATCACGCGCTAGCAGACGAACAGCAGCCACTAAGACGCCGCAGTAGGCGCGGTTGATGCGGGCGCAGCCGCAGGGGGCACAGCAGCCTCCGGCACTCGCTCAAGGAGAATGCTCACGCGGCGGTTTTTCGCTCGATTGGCTTCGCTGGTATTAGGCACCAGCGGGTAACGCTCGCCATGGAAACGCATGGTGATCTGCTCAGCAGGAATGCCATTAGCCTTGAGGTACTCCATTACCGCTAACGCGCGCCGCCGCGAAAGGTCACGATTAGTCAGACGATTGCCGCTGTTATCGGCATGCCCATCAAGCTGGATACGGTTGACGCTGGGGTCAGCCTTGAGAAAGCTCAGGAGGATGTCTAACTTGGCTTGGGCCAATGGCTCCAGCGCAACGCCACCACCGGGGAAACCCACCTGGCTTTTACGTATTTGATCGAAGTTCACCGGCAACAGCTTGGCCGTACAATCGAGGTAATCGTTGTAGGCCTTATTGAACTTTGCCGGCAGCAAGCGCACCTCAATCGCCTCGTTGCCCATTGCCGTGCGATGGCGCACCAAGGGGCTGCGGCCTTCAAGCAGGCCGGTAAGCAGGCGCGTGCCCTGCTCTTGAGAACTGTTGAACAACACCTCGGCAGACACCACATTGACCATGCCCAGGTTAATGTCACCACGCCCCGGCTGCCAGGGTGCAGCGGCTGCTAGCAAGGTCGCACTGCCCGCCCCGAGCCAGTGTTCGCGAGCCTTCAAACTGAATGTCACTTGTTCGCCCGCACGGCGCACAAACACCCCGGAACCGAAATCGGTGATGGGTTGCGATAAACGGCACTCGAACTGATCACCTTCGACCTGCCACTCGATCTTCTCCAGACGCGTCTGGAAGCTAATAGCAAAGGCCGATTGGCTTGCCAGCAAGCAAAGCACCGCGAGTGGATAGCGTCGCACGACAGACTCCAAGGAATACGACTTACCTTCTGTCTATCGGTGCCACGGGGTAAAACTTGAGCCGCGTGTTTAAACCTATTAGGCCAACACAACTACAGTGAACAACGGCTGGCACCCAGGTTTGCACGACGCGCCTGCTTTCAACGTGCTGCCACGGGCCTTTTCCGGTAGCATTCTCGCCACGTTTGCCCGCCTGGAAGCTTCCATGACTGACCGCCTCACCCTGCTGCGTCCCGACGACTGGCACATCCACTTGCGTGACGGTGGCGTCCTGCCACACACCGTCGCCGATGTAGCCCGTACTTTTGGCCGCGCCATCATCATGCCCAACCTGGTACCGCCCGTGCGCAACGCCAGCGAAGCCGATGCCTACCGCCAGCGCATTCTCAGCGTGCGCCCAGCAGGTAGCCGGTTCGAACCGCTGATGGTGCTGTACCTCACCGACCTGACCCAGCCGGACGATATCCGCAGCGCCAAGGCATCCGGCTTTGTCCATGCGGCCAAGCTCTACCCCGCCGGCGCGACCACCAACTCTGACTCTGGCGTGACCAGCATCGACAAGATCTTCCCGGTGCTCGAAGCCATGGCCGAAGTCGGCTTGCCGCTACTGGTGCACGGTGAAGTAACACGCAGCGAGATCGACATTTTCGATCGCGAAAAGATTTTTATCGGCGAGCACCTGAGTCGCGTGGTTGAACGTTTCCCCAGCCTGAAAGTGGTGTTCGAGCACATCACCACCCGCGACGCGGTAGAGTTTGTGCAAGGTGCCTCGGCCAATGTCGGCGCAACCATCACCGCTCATCACCTGCTGTACAACCGCAACCATATGCTGGTTGGCGGTATTCGTCCGCACTTCTATTGCCTGCCGATCCTCAAGCGCAACACCCACCAGGACGCCCTGCTGGATGCGGCAACCAGCGGCAACGCCAAGTTCTTCCTCGGCACCGACTCAGCCCCTCACGCCAAGCACGCCAAGGAGGCTGCCTGCGGCTGCGCTGGCTGCTACACCGCCTATGCGGCCATTGAGCTGTATGCCGAAGCCTTTGAGCAACGCAATGCACTCGACAAGCTGGAAGCCTTCGCCAGCCTGAATGGCCCGGACTTCTATGGCCTGCCGCGCAATACCGACAGCATCACGCTACTGCGTGAAGACTGGACAGCGCCTGCCAGCCTACCGCTGGGTGAGCAAACCGTTACCCCTCTACGCGCTGGTGAAACCCTGCGCTGGCGTTTGCTGGAGAACCAAGCGTGAGTGAAGATCTGTACGACGACGAATCCGAAGGCAGCAGCCATTCCGGCCCGCGCCATCCAATGGCGGCACGTTTTCGCGGCTACCTGCCGGTAGTTGTGGACGTGGAAACCGGCGGCTTTAACAGCGCCACCGATGCTCTGCTGGAAATTGCTGCCACCACCATCGGCATGGATGAAAGCGGCTTCCTCTACCCGGAGCACACCCAGTTCTTCCGCATCGAGCCGTTCGAAGGGGCCAATATCGAGCAGGCAGCACTGGACTTCACCGGCATCAAACTCGATCACCCACTGCGCATGGCGGTCAGTGAAGAGCACGCGTTAACGGAAATCTTCCGTAGCCTGCGCAAATCGCTGAAAGCCAACAGTTGCAAACGGGCGATTCTGGTTGGGCATAACAGCAGCTTTGACCTGGGCTTCCTCAATGCCGCCGTAGTACGCACCGGCATCAAACGTAACCCGTTCCACCCGTTCTCCAGTTTCGACACTGCCACCCTCGCGGGCTTGGCCTATGGCCAAACTGTACTGGCCAAAGCCTGCCAGGCTGCGGGTATCGACTTCGACGGCAAAGAAGCCCACTCAGCCCGTTACGACACAGAGAAGACGGCTGAACTGTACTGCGGCATCGTCAATCGCTGGAAAGAGATGGGTGGCTGGATGGATTTCGACGACTAAGCGCCCTCAACCGAGAGCTAACTGTCATCCATAAAATCTATGCCCCCCATTTTTTGTAATACCGATCAGCGACGGGGGGCTTGCTTAAATCCATTCGGCGTCTCTATGGGGTATGCCCCGCGCCATGATGAGAGTCGCACCTGGTGAGCCTGAAAAGCCCGACGGCTTCATAAGCCGATTTTAATGTCAGGTTTTTCACCAGGCCAGCAGGCCGCTTACGTCATCAATTCTTGATATATCGCAAAACCTGAAAGGGTGCTTTGTGGTACTGCAATTAGACGCTGCAGCAATACGGACAACCATACAGGCAACCCAGGTTCAGCTAGTACGCTGGATAAGCACCGAATAACTGCCTTGCACACCGACAGGCAGATAGAGAACTACAGAAAAAAGCCATGTAACTGGTTGATGGCCTTGGTGCGATCACGAATCAGCGACTCACGTAGGCGATGCAAAACCTAAAAGGATTGGCTGGGGTTCGTTCTTAGGGGAAAGAAACGCATCGACGACCTAGACACCGCTTCACATCTAGCCTGCTCATCGATGAAGTCGCTCTTGTCGCGTTGTAGGAAGGGTCGTACGAATTGTCGGGAGATCAGTTTGGCCCCATGCACCAGTGCCATAATCTCACGCGACAGGCAATGCAAACCGGCGCAGGCCTCCTTCGCCAGTGCGCGCGCGGGCCGACTAGCGAACAGGCGCATCAACTGCTGGTGAATAGTCTTCTTGCGAAACACCTTGCGCCGACTGCTGCCCTGGACGCTCAGGTGGACAACAGTGTTTGCCTCGATCATTACCGCTCAGTTCATGGCGATGGTCTCCAGAATAAAAACACCCTGCAAAAGGCTAGCCTTTGCAGGGTGTCAGGGTGGCCATCTGATTAACCCGCTAGCAATTACGCATAACGGGCTTTTTGAATGTACTCGACTACTAGATAGCCGGGGCACCTGTCACTACAGCCTGACCAGGCTGAGCAATCTCAACCGGCAAGCCGTCTTCAGCCGCTACCACTTCGCGCAACATATCCCAATCCAAGCGCAGGCCTGCAAAGTCGTCGTTTTTAATCAGCGCATTGATCACGGCAGTATGCTTGTCGACGACCGAAGCATTTCCAGTGTCGTCGAGAGGCGCATGCGCTTCCAGATAGACCTTACCGCCACTGCGACCAAATTTATAAGCGTCATTAGTGATGCGTACTGGCGTACCAACGGCAACCATCGACGCCAATTTCAGTACGTTATTGTTGAACATACGGAAACAGCCATGGCTCACCCGCATACCAATACCGAACTTCTTATTCGAGCCATGAATCAGGTAACCCGGCACAGACAAGCCCATCTTGTAAGGACCTAACGGGTTATCCGGGCCTGGCGGCACATAGGCGGGCAATGGGTCACCGGCAGCCGCATGCTCTTCACGAATTGACTTAGGCGGCGACCACCCCGGATTTGGCGTTTTAGCGGTAATACGCGCCTCAGCGACCGGCGAACTCCAACCCTCACGACCAATACCCAGCGGATAGGTGTAAACCACATTGCGATCTTTCGGATAGTAGTAGAGACGGTACTCGGCGAGGTTGATCACAATGCCCTCGCGCGGTCCTGCTGGCAGAATGAAGCGCGTAGGCAGAATAACTTCGGTGCCTTCTCCCGGTAGCCAGGGGTCCACCCCTGGATTGGCCGCAACCATTTCCAGATAGCCAATATCATTGGCCTCGCCAAGGTCGGCGAAAGTGTCTTCATACTTGGCCTTGACCACCTGAATCTCGCCAACGATATCGTCACCCGGCGCAGGTAACGGAAACTCAAGTGCATTGGCAGAGGCTACGGCGAAGACAGCAGCAAGTGGCAGGCAGCGGGTGACGGCAAAGGCACGCGACAACATCCGGGAATTCCTGACGAAAATAGTTGGTAAAAGTAGGCGGCGATTGTACACCGATTGATCAGCTACTTGGATAGCTCAACGCCCCGGTAATGCTGGCCGCTCACCACGCTTCTGAGCCTCTAATGTCGCTCGACATGCCGGGCAAAGACGCTTGTCGCGCAGCATTGTCTTATCTAAGTCTCGCCACACCGGCTGAGCAGGTAGCAAACCACCGCACAGCGTACGATCGGCGAACTGGCCTAACTCAAGCTGTCGCGCCAACAGATGCACGCGCACTTCTCGGCAGGCGAACAGGTCAAGCTGCTCACCTGGCTCGATCAGTTGGTAGGCGTATAAGGACCAGGCAGGGCGCGGCATCGAGGGCTCCAGTGAGGGGGCGCCACATTAGCCGAAAGGCAGCATACAGAAAAGCCTGTCAGAGCAAAGGTTTCAGCGCCGGCCAAACGTTATCCAGCAACTTGGGTTGCGCCTCAAGATTAGGGTGAATGCCATCGTTCTGCATCAGCGAGGGCACGCCACCTACGCCCTCCAGCATGAAGGGCACCAAGGCCGAACCTGTCTCACTGGCAACCTTAGGAAACACCGCCGCGAATGCCGTGGTGTAGCGCACGCCGTAATTAGGTGGCAGTTGCATGCCCAGGATCAGCACCTTGGCACCCTTTTGCTGCGATGCTTGCGCCATGGCCGCAAGGTTTTGTTGCAATTGCGCAGGGGGCTGGCCACGCAGGCCATCGTTGCCACCCAGCTCGATAATCACCAGATCCGGCTGATGCTCTTTAAGCAGCGCAGGTAGCCGTGCGGCGCCACCTGCGCTGGTATCGCCACTGATCGACGCATTGACCACCTGATGGTCAAAACCCTGCTCAACCAGGCGCTTTTCCAGCAAAGCGACCCAGCCCTGGCGGGTATCCAGGCCAAAAGCCGCGCTGATACTATCGCCGACTATCAGCACGCTACCCGCGAACGCCGCCGGCCCCCACAGCAGCAGGCTCAGGGCAGTACCGATCAACCACTTACGCATTGGATTCTCCATGAGCTCAAGTATTCTCACCGCGCGAAACCTTAGCAAAGTGGTCACTAGCACGGAAGGCGAGCTAACCATACTTCATGACCTGTCGTTAGAGCTTGTTTCCGGTGACAGCCTGGCGATTGTTGGCAGCTCCGGGTCGGGCAAATCCACCCTACTCGGTTTACTCGCTGGGCTGGATCTGCCGAGCAGTGGCAGCGTTGTGCTCGCAGGTAATGACCTAGCCAGCCTCGATGAGGACAAACGAGCGCGCGTGCGCGCCGAGCACGTGGGCTTTGTCTTTCAGTCCTTCCAGTTGCTCGACAGCCTGAACGCCCTGGAAAACGTCATGTTACCGCTGGAACTCGAAGGCCATGCCGATGCCCGCCAACGCGCCCGCACCCTGCTGGAACGGGTCGGTCTGAGCCAGCGCCTGACCCATTACCCACGCCAGCTCTCGGGCGGTGAACAGCAACGCGTGGCGATTGCCCGCACCTTTGCCGCCGAGCCGGCAGTACTGTTTGCCGACGAACCCACCGGCAACCTCGACAGCCATACCGGCGAGCGGATCAGCGACCTGCTGTTCGAGCTAAACCAGGAACGCGGCGCGACACTGGTGTTAGTCACCCATGACGAGCGCCTGGCGCACCGCTGCCAACGCCTGATCCGTCTTGAAGGCGGCCACTTGGTCGACCACGTGGAACCCTGATGAATCATCTGCCGTTTACCCGTCTGCTGTCACTGGCCAGCCGCCAACTGCTGCGCGATGCCCGCGCTGGCGAACTCCGCGTACTGTTTTTCGCCCTGCTGATTGCGGTCGCCGCCAGCACGGCCATCGGCTATTTCGGTGCGCGCCTGAACGACGGCATGCGACTGCGCGCGACCGAGTTTCTTGCTGCCGACTTGCGTCTGACCGGCAGCTCGCCTAGCTCGCCCGAACAAATCAGTAGCGGCAAACAACTGGGGCTGGATCATGCCCAGTTGGTCGAGTTCTCCAGCGTGATCGCCAGCGACGCTGGCATTCAGCTGGCCAGCGTAAAAGCAGCGGACAGCGCTTACCCGCTGCGCGGCGAATTGAAAAGTGCGGCGGCACTGTACGACACCGAACACGTCAGCCCTGGCCCAGGGCCGGGCGAAGCCTGGGCAGAAGCCCGACTGTTTGTTGCCCTCGACCTCAAACCCGGTGACAGCGTCGAGGTCGGTGCAAAAACCTTGCGCCTGACCCGTGTACTGACCTTCCTCCCCGATGAGGCGGGTGATTTTTACAGCCTGACCCCGCACCTGCTGATGAACCTCGATGATCTGGCCGCTACTGGCGTGGTGCAACCAGGCAGCCGCGTGCGTTACCAAGAACTGTGGCGTGGCGATAGCGATGCCTTGGCGCAGTATCGCCAGCGCATCACCGCAACCCTTGCACCCAATCAGCGCCTAGAAGATGCCAAGGATGGAAATCGCCAGGTCGGCAGCGCCCTGGGCCGCGCCGAACGCTATTTGAACCTCGCCAGCCTGGCGGCCGTATTGCTGGCCGGGGTTGCCGTAGCCTTGTCGGCGGCACGCTTTGCCGCCAGACGTTTCGACGCCAGTGCCTTACTGCGCTGCCTGGGGTTATCACGTAACCAGGCGCTGGGCTTGTTCAGCCTGCAATTAGCACTGCTGGGCATAACCGCCAGCCTAATGGGTGCGCTGCTGGGCTGGCTGGCCCAATTGGCGCTGTTCGCCCTGCTTCAGGACCTGCTGCCCGCGCAGATTCCACCCGGCAGCCTCTGGCCAGCGCTGGCCGGAATGGCCACCGGCCTGGTCGCCCTCGCCGGCTTTGCGTTACCGCCCTTGGCTGCACTGGGCCGTGTACCACCGCTACGGGTCCTGCGCCGCGATTTACTGCCAGTACCGGCCAGCTCCTGGTTGGTCTATGGCGCTGCCTTACTGGCCCTGGGCCTGATCATGTGGCGCTTAAGCCTCGATCTGCAATTAACCTTTGCCCTGCTCGGCGGCGGCTTGCTAACTGCGGCGTTACTGGGCGGTTTAATCCTGCTCAGCCTGCAGAGTTTGCGTCGCCTGCTGGCCAACGCCTCACTGCCCTGGCGTCTGGGGTTGGGGCAACTACTACGCAATCCCCTTGCCGCAGCTGGCCAATCGCTGGCTTTCGGTTTAATCATCCTGTGCATGGCACTGATCGCCCTGCTGCGCGGCGAGCTACTCGATACCTGGCAGAGTCAGTTGCCCGAAAATGCGCCTAATCACTTTGCCCTGAATATTCTGCCAGCGGATAAAGAGGCCTTTAGCACTCGTCTGAGCCAACTGTCACCGCATCCTGCTCCATTGTTCCCGGTGGTGCCCGGTCGCCTAGTGATGATCAATGGCGAACCGGTAAAACAAGTCGTCAGCAAGGACTCTCAGGGTGAGCGCGCCATTCGCCGTGACCTGAGCCTGACCTGGGCCGCCGACTTGCCTGCGGACAACACCATCGTCGCCGGTAGCTGGTGGAGCGAGGCTAACAGTGGCGAGTTACCCGGCGTATCGGTGGAGTCCAAGCTAGCCGATAGCCTGCAACTCAAACTAGGCGACCGCCTGAGCTTCAGCGTCGGCGGGCTCAACCGCGATGCGGTTGTCAGCAGTCTGCGCGTGGTGGACTGGAATAACTTCCAACCCAACTTTTACATGATTTTCCAACCCGGCACCCTGCAGGATCTGCCGGTCACCTACCTGACCAGCTTCTACCTGCCGCCTCAACATGAGCAGCAACTGGTTGAACTGTCGCGCGCCTTCCCCGCCGTCACCCTGCTGCAAGTCGAAGCACTACTGGCGCAACTGCGCAGCATCCTCGCGCAGGTCACCCTGGCTATCGAGTTCGTCTTGCTGTTCGTGCTGGCTGCCGGTCTTGCCGTGTTGTTCGCTGGGCTGCAGTCCACCCTGGACGAACGTATTCGCCAGGGCGCTTTGTTACGCGCCCTGGGTGCTGAGCGCAAACTGTTGATCAAGGCGCGGCGCGCCGAATTCGGCCTGCTTGGTGCGGCAAGCGGACTGTTGGCCGCGTTTGGTTGCGAGCTGATCAGCTTCCTGCTTTACCACTTTGCCTTCGACCTCAATTGGCAACCGCACCCCTGGCTGCTGTTGCTGCCATTGATTGGTGCCCTATTGGTGGGTAGCGCCGGTATTCTCGGCACACGCCGAGCACTGAATATCAGCCCGCTGACGGTGCTGCGCGAGGGCTGATAGACTCGCGCACCACTTTTCTCAGCCGTCTGAGAGCCTGCTTTAACGCAGCAGGCCAGACGCGCCGCAGACGTTAAACAGGTTCTTATGAGTCGCTACCGACCACCCCGCTCCGCCGGCACGCCCCTGATCACGCCTGAGGGTGAGGCGCGCATGCGCGCTGAGTTGCATGAGCTCTGGCATGTGCGCCGCCCGCAGGTCACCCAGTCCGTCAGCGAAGCTGCCGCGCAAGGTGACCGCTCGGAGAACGCCGAGTACACCTACGGTAAAAAAATGCTGCGTGAAATCGACAGCCGCGTGCGCTTCCTGACCAAACGTTTGGAAAGTCTCAAAGTGGTTAGCACCCACCCCAGTGACCCGGAAAAAGTCTACTTCGGCGCGTGGGTAACAGTGGAAGATGAGCATGGCGTCGAAGCCCGCTACCGCATCGTCGGCCCGGATGAACTGGACCTGAAAAACAACCTAATCAGCATCGACTCGCCCCTGGCTCGCGCGTTAGTGGGTAAAAGCCTGGACGCTGAAGTACGGGTACAAACCCCCACTGGCGAAACAACCTGGTACATCGTTGCCATCGACTACCCGTGACCGAGCCCAGCATGCCTCTCGCCCCTGATGCACCAGCCCAACAAGCCAACCTTGAATGGGACGAGCACGGCCAGCCGCTGTCCCAGCAATTTGCTGACGTGTATTTCTCCAATGAAGATGCCCTGGCCGAAACCCGCTATGTGTTTCTTGCCAACAACCATCTGCCGGAACGTTTCGCCGCGCTGAAAACCCACGAGCATCTGGTCATTGGCGAAACAGGGTTTGGCACTGGCTTGAACTTTCTCTGCGCCTGGCAGCTGTTCGAGCAACAAGCGGTTGCAGGTGCGCGCCTGCACTTTGTCAGCGCGGAAAAATACCCACTCAAGCAAACCGATCTGGCACGCGCACTGGCGCTATGGCCGGAGCTGGCAGCCTACAGCGAACAGTTATTGGCGCAGTACGTGGCACTTCATCCGGGCTATCAGCGCCTGGTATTTGCCGAAGGGCGGATCGTCCTTACCCTGCTGATTGGCGACGCCCTCGAGCTGTTCGGGCAGTTGGAAGGTCAGGTCGATGCCTGGTTTCTCGATGGTTTCGCCCCGGCAAAAAATCCGGATATGTGGACGCCCGAACTGTTTGCCGAGTTGGCCAAACTTTCCCACGCTGAAACCACCCTAGGCACCTTCACCAGCACCGGCTATGTGCGCCGCAGGCTGAACGATGCAGGCTTCAAGATGAAGCGCGTACCTGGCTTAGGGAAAAAATGGGAAGTACTCAAGGGCGGATTTATCGGCAGCCCGGTAGCCGCGCAAAAGCCCTGGTTTGCCCGCCCTGCGCAACTGACTGAAGCACGCACAGCCTTGGTGATTGGTGCCGGTCTGGCCGGCTGCGCCACCGCCAACAGCCTGGCCCAGCGCGGCTGGCAGGTCACCTTACTGGAACGTCATAACGGCATAGCCCAGGAAGCCTCGGGCAATCCGCAAGGCGTGCTCTACCTCAAGCTCTCGGCCCATCACACCACGCTGTCACGCCTGATTGTCAGTGGTTATGGCCATACTCGTAGACTGCTGGAGCACCTGCAAAAAGGCGCTGACTGGGATAATTGCGGCGTGCTGCAACTGGCTTTTGATGACAAGGAAGCGCAGCGCCAGGCCCAGCTCGCGGCGGCCTTTCCGGCCGATCTACTGACGAATTTGGACAGAAGTGCCGCCGAAGCCAAAGCCGGCATCACCCTGCCGGCGGGTGGCTTGTTCTATCCCGAGGCGGGCTGGGTGCATCCGCCAGCGCTGTGTGAGCTGCTTAGTCAGCAGCCGACCATCCAGCTGCAACTGCATCAGGAAGCGCTAGAACTAAGTCGTGACGGTGATAACTGGCAAGCCTGGAATGGCGAGCAATTGCTGGCTAGCGCAAGCGTGGTGGTGCTGGCCAGTGCCGCCGAGATCAAAGGGTTTAGTCAAAGCGCAGGCTTGCCACTGAAACGCATCCGCGGGCAGATCAGTCGCCTACCTGCCACTGCAGCCAGCGGCGCGTTAAGTACTGTGGTATGCGCGGAAGGCTATGTCGCCCCAGTACGCCAGGATGAACATACGCTGGGGGCGAGCTTTGATTTCAACAGTGACGACCTGACGCTTAACAGCGCCGATCACGCAAGCAACCTGCAGCTATTGGAAGAAATTTCGCCAGAACTGGCCAGGCAGCTTAATGCCGCCGCGCTGAACCCAGAGCAACTACAAGGCCGCGCCGCGTTTCGCTGCACCAGCCCCGATTACCTGCCGATTGTCGGCCCTTTAGCCGATGCAGCAGCCTTTAGCGAGGCCTATGCGGTGCTGAGTAAGGATGCTCGCCAAGTGCCGGATACGCCCTGCCCGTGGCTCGACGGCCTGTATATCAACAGCGGGCACGGCTCACGCGGGCTGATTACCGCACCACTGTCTGGCGAGCTAATCGCCGCCTGGCTCAACAACGAACCGCTACCCGTACCCGCCGATGTGGCGCAGGCCTGCCACCCAAACCGCTTTGCCTTGCGCACCCTGATCCGCAACAAAACCTGAGAATCTATCCACGATCTGCTGCGCGTCGGCCCTGCTGCGTTAAAAACAGACTCAGCAAGCCGCTTGCGGCTAACGCGCTTCAGCGCGACCCGAAGGGCGAGTGCAACGAGTAATGCTCATGTACAAAAGTACACTCGTGTGCGAGCCCAGTCCGCGTCCTCGTCTGTTTTGAACAGCCGGAGGCTGTTACTAACGTAGCGCCTTGCAGGTCTCTAGCTCGCAAGATCGTGAACAGATTCTGAAATATCAGCCGCGCAGCGTGAAACGCCAGGCGCGGTGAATTTTCTGATTGCGGGCGAAGTCAGGGTCGAGGGTCGACTCGCTGATTTCCTCAACCTGATAACGCGCGGCCAGGCTCTCATCGAGCACGAACTTGCGGAAGTTGTTGGAGAAATACAGCACGCCGTCTTTAGCCAAACGCGCCATGGCCAAGTCGAGCATTTGCACGTGGTCACGCTGGATGTCGAAGATGCCTTCCATGCGTTTGGAATTGGAGAAGGTTGGCGGATCGATAAAGATCAACTCGTACTCGCCACGATCCTCAGCCAGCCAGGTCATCACATCGCCCTGCTCCAAACGGTTCTTGTCCGAGTATCCGTTGAGCGACAGGTTGCGGCGTGCCCAATCCAGGTAGGTCTTCGACAAGTCGACGCTGGTGGTGGTGCGCGCACCGCCTTTGGCCGCATGCACGGTGGCCGTGGCGGTATAGCAGAACAGGTTGAGGAAGCGTTTACCGGCGGCCTCCTTCTGAATGCGCAGACGCAACGGACGGTGATCGAGGAACAGTCCGGTATCCAGGTAGTCGGTGAGGTTAACCAGCAGCTTCACGCCACCCTCACTGACTTCCATAAACTGGCCCTGAGTCGCCTGACGCTGGTACTGCTTGGTACCGCTCTGGCGCTCGCGACGTTTGATCACCACTTTGCTCTTATCGACGCCCAATGCTTGCGGGATCGCGGCAATGGCATCAAACATGCGTTCTTTGGCTTTTTCAGGATCAATGGACTTGGGTGCGGCATATTCCTGCACGTGCACCCAATCACCATACAAATCCACCGCCATGGAATATTCCGGCATGTCGGCGTCATACAGGCGGTAGCACTGCACATCGTCACGACGCGCCCACTTACCCAGTTGCTTGAGGTTCTTCTGCAGGCGGTTGGCAAACATCTGCCCGCCTTCGCTCAAGCGCGCCTGCTCGACCACCGGAGCCGGTGCCGGCTTGATCGGGTTGCCGTTCTTGTTGTACTGACGCTCTTGCGGCTCTAGCGGTGCCTTGTCGGCCTCAGCCTGCTCGCGCTCGCGTTCACGTTGCTCTGGGGTGCGACGCTCACCGGTGACGAACTGCTCAGGCTGCACCTTGATCAGCAACAGCTTGCACGGCAACGCGCCGTTCCAGAAGGCGTACTGTTTGTGACTGCGGATGCCCATGCGCTTGCCCAGGTCCGGCGCGCCGGTAAATACCGCCGCTTCCCAGCCCATGCAGGCCTGACGCAGACGCTCACCAAGGTTTTGGTAGAGGTACAGCAAGCTGGCTTCGTCACCGAGGCGCTCGCCGTAGGGCGGGTTGCAGATCACCAAGCCTTTCTGATTTTGGTCCGGGCGCGGCTCGAACGTCGCCACTTCGCCCTGATAAACCTTGATCCAGTGGCTCAAACCAGCACGGTCGATGTTGTTGCGCGCCGGTTGAATCAAGCGTGGATCGGCCTCGTAACCACGAATCCACAACGGTGGCTTGGCCATGCCAACTTCAGCACGCTGCTGGGCTTCGGCTTGGAGCCTGCTCCACAAGGCAGGTACGTGACCCAACCATTTGCTGAAGCCCCACTGTTCGCGGGTGAGGTTCGGGGCGATATCGGCGGCGATCATCGCGGCCTCCACCAGGAAGGTGCCGACACCGCACATCGGGTCAGCCAGTGCGCCGCCTTCAGCGGCAATACGTGGCCAGCCGGCGCGAATCAATACCGCAGCGGCGAGGTTTTCCTTCAGCGGCGCAGCACCTTGCTGCAAGCGATAGCCACGCTGATGCAGACTGTGGCCGGACAGATCAAGAGAGAGAATCGCCTCACCGCGATCCAAGCGCAGATGCACGCGCATATCCGGGTTGAGTTTGTCGACCGAGGGGCGGGTGCCGTCTTTCAAGCGCAGCTTGTCAACAATACCGTCCTTGACCTTCAGCGCACCGAAGTGGGTGTTATCAATCCCCGAACCGTTGCCACTGAACTCTACCGCCAGGCTGCCGCTGGGCTCCAGGTGTTCAAACCAGTCGACCTCCAGCACGCCCTCATAGAGGCTTTGCGCGTCCTGCACGCTGTAGCGCTTGAGCACCAGCAACACACGGTTGGCCAACCGCGACCACAAGCACAGCCGGTAGGCCGTTTCCATGTCGGCCATGCCACGAATGGCCGAGGTGTGCTCACGTGCTTCTTCAAGACCGAGGTTGCTGGCTTCTTCAAGCAGTAAACCTTCGAGGCCTTTGGGGCAGGTGAGGAAGAGTTCGTAACGATCCGACATGGGAATTTCCAGTGCCTAAGGCAATCAACGGCGCGCTGAAAAATCAGCACAGCCAAAATAAGTGACAAAGCGTCGCAGCGCGACCCTTCGTCGGAATAAATAACAGTCTCAATCGCAATCAATTCGCGATAGCAAAACACCAGCACGCCAAGCCAATACGCCCACAGCATAGGCGCTGCAGCGATAAAACCAGGCGTTTGGCACAACGCCTTATGGCCTAAGCCGCAAAAAGGTTACGGGCTTATGACGAAACGGTCATTCACAGCAACCCGCGCATTGGTTAGAAATCATTCCAAGCCTTCACCGCAACGGTGCTTGGCAAGGAGGCTCGCGACGCCGGCAGCGGACTCCGTAGGCAGAACATTTCTGCCTGACCTTGCGACAAGGTCTAAGGGACATAACAGTCAACATTGAGGGCTTTACCCTATGAGAAGACTTAAGCGTGATCCGTTAGAAAGAGCTTTTTTGCGCGGTTATCAATACGGCATCAGTGGTAAATCCCGCGAACTCTGCCCCTTCACTCTCCCCTCTGTCCGCCAAGCCTGGTTGAACGGCTGGCGCGAAGGCCGCGGTGACAACTGGGACGGCATGACCGGCACCGCCGGTATCCATCGACTCAACGAACTTCACGCTGTCGGCTGATTCAGGAACCTACCGACTTACCATGCGCGCTCCATCCGAGCGGCGGGCGCAAGCCCAGGGGCTCCTTAAAGGAGCCCTTTTTATGGGCTGCCAAAATGACTCGTCCTTGTAGGGGCGTCATCACCCAAACTTAATTCCACTGCCGAACACATCTACGCTTGCGGCTTGTGCGGCTGCGCCGCTATTGCATCGACCGCTTCGCGTATCAGCGCCGGACCTTTGTAAATAAACCCGGAATAAATCTGCACCAGGCTGGCACCCGCGGCGATCTTCTCAGCCGCATGCCTGCCTTCCGTTATGCCGCCGACGGCAATGATCGGCAAACGGCCTTTCAACTCAGCGGCCAACACTTGAACAATGTGGGTGCTCTTTTCACGCA
The DNA here is from genome assembly GCF_046581935.1 of Pseudomonas sp. Taxonomy (GTDB): domain Bacteria; phylum Pseudomonadota; class Gammaproteobacteria; order Pseudomonadales; family Pseudomonadaceae; genus Aquipseudomonas. The sequence goes on along the minus strand of NZ_JAYGFK010000014.1, from coordinate 395,379 downwards.
CGGGCGCGCCGGACAGCCCGCCCGCCTCATCGGCACACTCCAGGCCGTGCACGCCTTCACGGCTCAATGTGGTGTTGGTAGCGATCACCGCATCCATACCGGCTTCTACCAGCGCATTAGCCACTTCAACGGTTTCTTCGTCGCTCATGTCCGGCGCGATTTTGATCGCCAGCGGCACACGTTTGCCATGCTGCGCCGCCAGGTCTTCCTGACGCTTACGCAGGGCTTCCAGTAATTGCTTGAGCGAGTCGCCAAACTGTAGGCTGCGTAAACCCGGGGTATTTGGCGAGCTGACGTTGACGGTGACGTAACTGGCATGCTGATAGACCTTGTCCAGGCACAGCAGGTAATCATCCACAGCGTTCTCGACCGGCGTGTCGAAGTTCTTGCCGATATTAATGCCCAACACGCCTTTGTATTTGGCGGCCTGTACGCGAGTCAGCAGATGATCAACACCATGGTTATTAAAACCCATGCGATTGATGATCGCCTCAGCCTCAGGCAGACGGAACAAACGCGGCTTAGGGTTACCTGGCTGGGGACGCGGCGTCACCGTGCCGATCTCGACAAAGCCAAAGCCCAATTGCGCAAAACCATCAATGGCGTCGCCATTTTTGTCCAGCCCGGCTGCCAAGCCGACTGGGTTTGCAAACTCAAGCCCCATCACTTTAACCGGCAGCGCAGCCGGGCTCTTGGTCAGTAACCCGTTAAGGCCCAGACGACCACCAGCACCGATTAAATCGATGGACAGTTCATGAGAGGCTTCAGGGGACAGTTTGAACAGTAGCTCGCGGGCCAGGGTATACATGGGCAGGCTTAGCTCGATAAAGATACAAAGGCCGCGATTATAGCCGCCTGCGTGCCTGATAGGCGAGGCGCGCAGAGAGTATCAGCCTAAACGGCGTAAGCTAAGTAACTCCCCCGCACTACTGAACTCCAGCTCAAAGGAACCATAAACCCCTTCGTGAGTCAGAAAAGACCGAAAATGGTGGGCAGGTACACTGACACTTCGCCCATCACGGCTTTTCACTAATATCCGGCTGGCGCGCCCCTGATAGACAACACGCAGCCGCTCGGCTGATAACGCAATATCGAAAACCAGACTGGCCATGGAGGCACCCTTGCAACTGATTGCAGCAATATTGCCATATGCCCGACTCATGCCAGGTGAAAAACCTGGCGCGATAACAGATAAACCCTGTGCAGGGTCCTGTGGGCTCTGCCAAACTGGCGCTGGTGATTTTGGAGTTCGTACCCGGCCATGAGTCAGTCTGAGCAGCATTCCACCATCAGCTCTCGCCTCGGCGCCCTGGCGCAACGCCTGGGACTTATCGGCCGTGGGCAACGTCTCATATTGGAACGCTCCAGCCAGCTGCGCCTGCCCTTCAGCCCGCTACCACAACCTAGCCAAAGCATTTGCTGGCAAGACGGCCCGCAACTACAACGCCTGCTCGACCTGCCACGTAGTGCGCTCTCAGGCCCAGTGCAGGAAGATAAAGCGCAAGCTCACGCGATGCTGGTACGAGTAATCGAAGCGCAGGAACAGCAACTGAGCCACTTCGATCTGCGCATGATCAATGGCCTATCAGCTTGCGCCACTCAGCAAGCCGACCACCCAACCTTCGAAAGCTATGCTGCCAGCGAGTCATGTCGCCAGGTACGCATCATCAGCTACAAAGATTTCGTCAAAACCATCAGCCTGGCGCTACCGCGTTTCCTGGCTGGCGAGAGCATAAGCCTGTGCCAAGCCAGTTGGCGTGGCGAACGCGTATTCTGGACCGGCGATCATCACAACGAAGCCTTTGCTTGCGCCATTGCCTACGCACGCCGGCGCGAGCTGGAAGTTAACCTACCTGCCGAACTCAGCTATTACCGCTTGAGCGAACAAGGCCTCAGTAACCTGCAGCAGCATTACCACGTGCTCGCCATGCCCAATGCAGCCTGGAGCGACCCTGCCTTTATGGCCCTGCTGCTGGATAACGGCCTGCCGTATGCCCGACTGTCGCAGCTAGGTGGCCCCGGCTCTCCGGAGTTCCTCTTGCTACCCAAACATTCAAGCGAGGCTACGGCCTTGGGCGAAGGGCTACGCCTGGCGGGTGCGCCGGATGTAGTGGGCTATCTACAGCAGCTCAAGGCTATAGATTGACCGGCCTAAACTGCACAGTGCCAATCTATATCGATAAAAACCCGCAACCAATAAAGGTCGCGGGTTGATGACTAAGCGCCAACAGGCGCTCCCACTTGGCCGCTCAAGCAACCTTCAATGCATGGTCATCCAGCATGCCACTGATAACGCTCGCAGCATCACTACTGCCGTAATAAGCACTGCTGGATAGATCAATACCGTTGAGCACGATAGTTTGATCCGCTGCACCACCATTCCCAGCTTTATCTACCGTGATAGTTGTGGTCCCACCGGCAAAGCCAAAGTCCAAGTATTGACTCAACTCAGCACCACCTGGATCGACTGACAGCCCTGAGAGCAACTCGGACAAATCCAGCATGTCAGAATTGACGCCATTGGTATCAACAAAGAAGTCCATAACCTTATCGACACCACCGTCGGCATCCCCGGCCTGCCAAACAAAAGTATCTTTACCGGCTCCGCCAGACATCGTGTCGGAATCAAGCCCACCGATCAGAATGTCGTCACCAGCATCGCCCAGCAGAGTGTCATTACCCAGCCCGCCGAGCAGTGCATCATTACCCGCACCACCATTGAGCTGGTCATTGCCGAGCCCACCTTCAAGGATGTCGTTGTTGTCGTTACCGTTGAGAATATCGTCGCCAGATCCACCGAGTAGGTGGTCATTACCCGTGCCGCCATTGAGGGTGTCATTACCCGCACCGCCGTAGACAATGTCATTACCTCCCTGCCCGTTAAGCGTGTCATTGGCATCCTCGCCTCCGACAAAGTTGTTACCGTTGCTGGAGCTAGAGCTGTAGTCATGGTCGGCTAGGTTGACCGTCAGTAGCGCACTAGAGGTACTGCCATCAGCATCGACAATGCTATAGCTGAAGTTATCAGCCGCGCCGGCCTGGTAGTCCTGCGGATGCTGGGTATAGCTGTACTGGCCATTGGACGCGATATGCAGAGTGCCGTAGTCGCCCGCTATGTCAACGGCGCTGCCTAGCGCCACCGCACTGCCATTAACCTGTGTAACCTGTAAGCCGCCGTCAGTACCAGGGAAGTCATTAGCCAGCACATTACCAGTGAGTAACGCCGCAACCCAAACCAGCCCGGGTGCCGCGACACTTACTGTCTGAGTGGTAGGCTCGGTGTAACTAAATGAACGGTAATAAATGTCGCTAAGCCGCAGATCAGCCCGACTACTGTTGCTAGCCCCCCAAGTGTTGTCGAACACGGTAAAGCGGACGTAATACATGCCTGACTCGGTAATCCCTCCAATTTCCTGATTATTAAGGTCGCCAACCTGCCCGGTAAGTTGCGCCACTACGCTAGACGCTCCTTCCTTGAACACCTGAGTCTGCCAAAAGTCACCGGAATTGAACTGCCGGAAATCAGCATCAAAACGGACCGAGCCCGGATGATCAGCATCCGCCGTCAGATGAAAGTGCTCGGTGTCAATTGAGCTCGGGAGGTTGTAAGACGCATTGTCGATACGGGTGTCATTGAGAGAGTGATCAATACTGCCCAAACTCCAGGTGCCATCCACTTGAAACTGCGCCGTGTAGGTGTCGTTGCCACCACTCCCGGCCCAGTAACCTTCTGCCAAGGTATGACTATCGTTGACGGCTGTAGGCACGCTGTCAGTGATATTAATAATCAGGTCAGCGCTGGATGGGCTGCCGTCACTGTCGGCAATGGTGTAGGTAATAACCTCCTGCACGCCGCTGCCGACATTACCTGGCGCGCTGTAGTGGTAGTCGCCATTTTTATCGATGGTCAGAGTACCGCCCAGCGGCGTAGTAATGGTCAGATCACTGCCATTGTTCGGGACGCTGAACGAAACAGTCGTGGTCATGGCCCCAACCGTCAACGTAGCGCCGCCACTTTGATACTGGCCCAGCAGCGCGACCTCGCCGTTGTCAACGCTAAAACTTACGTGCGTAAGGGTTACGGGTAAATCGTTGCCGAGCACATCTTTGCCGGCCACGCTGTCGACATCCAAGACAACGTTACCGTCGATGGTGCCGGGCACGGTGCCACCCAAGGTGGCCGACAACTGCGCCGGGTTCTGCACCAGCACAACAGTTTCACCGGCGTTGGCAACTTCCTTCAGCTCGCCCTCGGCAGCCGAGCCGCTGGCGATCTGAATACCAACGGCGACCACATCAATGCCATTGCCATCAACGAATGCTTGCCAGTCATCCGGGGCATCGGCGCTACTCGGGTTAGGTTCACCGTCAGACAGGAAGTAAACCTTGTGCTGATAGCCCGGCAGGTATTCGGAGCCTCCCGCACTCATCTCGTCCTCAATCTCACCACGGGCCATGTTCAAAGCTGCCGCATAGTTGGTGCTGCCATCAGCCGAGAGCGAGCCATTGAGAATCGCATTCTTGGCGGCAATAAGGTCATCACCCTCGTAACGCAGCGAAGCACCATCGCCAAACGCTATGAAGTTGATATTGAGCAACCCAAGCCCGCCCAAGGCGGCGTAGCTGTCGATTAGGTTCACCAACGCCTGTTTGGCCACCTGCAAGCGCGTGGTGTTCTCTAGATAACCATCGCCATCAAGATCAGCTCGGATAACGTCATCATCCATACTGCCCGAGCGATCCAGAATCAGCGTCAAGCTGTAGGGCTGCAAACTACTTTCCGCGACGCTGACGGTATTGTTACGCGCCACCGGCGCACCATCCTCAATGCAGATGTTCAGGTCAGCCTCTGAGGTACTGCCATCGCTGTCTTTGATTGTGTAGGTGAACACCTCGGTTGTATCGCCTGACACGTTGGCGGGGGCACTGTAGCTGTAGGTGCCATCACTGGACACGTTAAGCCAGCCCCCCTCAGGCGTTTCGATAACCCCGCTAGTGCCACCTTCGACCTGATAGGTCACACGGAACTGACCACCGCCAAGGTCGACCACACTGTCAGCGTCATGACCATTGCCATCCTGATAAGCAGAGGCATCGCTGACCACGAAGCTAATCTGTGTAACCACAACAGCGCCGTCGGCCCCCGCTATATCCACCCCCGCCAGCGCATCGATATCAGTGATCAGGTTGCCGCTCACGGGGTCAGGCAGCGTGGCGTCCAGCGCAGCGGACAGCTCATCCGGATTCTGCACCAGCACCACGTCCTCATTAGCGTTGGCCACTTCTTTGAGCTCATCTGCAGCAGCAGAGCCGTCGGGAACCTGGATGCCTACCGCGATGACATCAATGCCGTTGGCATCCACAAAAGCTTGCCAGTTGGCCGGCGCATCATTGCTGCTGGGGTTTGGCTCACCGTCAGAGAGGAAATAGACCTTGTGCTGATAGCCCGGAAGGTACTCACCGCCCAAGCTCAGTTCGTCTTCGAGATCAACCTTGGCCAAATTCAGCGCATCAGCGTAGTTGGTAAAGCCGTCGGCATCTAAACCTGGATTGAGTATCGCCGCCTTGGCCGCCGCCGCATCATGGCCTTCATAAAGCATGCTGGCGTTATCACCGAAGCCAATGAGGTTAAAGTTCAACGGCACGCCGAGGGCAACATAGCTGTCAATCAGGTTGAGCAGTGCCTGCTTGGCCACTTGCAAGCGCGAAACGCTGTCGAGATCACCATTACCGTCGATATCCGCCAGTACCTGAGAGCCCATGCTGCCCGAGCGGTCGAGGATCAACGTGACACTGAAGGGTGGCAGCCCTGATTCGGGCACACAAATCGAATTGTCCTTGGCGATTGGCGCGTCGTCGACGATATCGATGGTGATCGTCGCGGGGGCCGACGTTTGCGAGCCGTCACTGACGGTTAAGGTAAAGACATCCTCCTCTGCTCCGGGCAGATTTTCGGTGCGCTCAGTCAACTCGTAGCGGTATTGCGCAATACCCGTTGTGTTGTCGTAAGCGGTGATGGTCAGCGTGCCATGCTCACCGACTACCTGATTGTTATTGCCCAGGTCGCCAATAAGTATCAGTTGCCCATCGATGGTCACCGACTCAAGGTCAGCCAACCCGTCTGGATCAGACAGCTGGAAAGTGCCACTGGCAAATTCGCTGTCACTCGCCGCAGCGCTGCCTACACCATTAAGACCGGCTTCATAGACGTGGTCATTGGTGCCCTGATTGCCCGGATCAATGTTGATTTCCGGCCCACTATTACTCCCCACAATAGTGATCGTCAGCTCGGCAGTGGAGATATCCCCGTCCGCGTCACGCATGGTGTAAAGCAGGCTTTGGCTGATGGTCTGGCCATCCACCAGATTGATCACATCCGGGTCGGCGTTATCCAGCACGAAGCTATAGTTGCCGCTGGAAGGCTCAAGAACAAGGCTGCCATAGCGCGCCAGTTCAGTCAGCGCGGCGCTGTTCGCGCCGTTGTTCCAACCGACAAATGCCTTACCGAGGTCATTGCCGGCAGTATCGTTAACCAACACATTGCCGCTCACCTGGCTGGCCAGGGCGCTGCCTTCGATCACCGCAGCGGGATTATCGTCAACCGCCTGCGGCCCATCATCTTTGAAGCTGATAACGGTGCCGATATCAATGCTGGCGTTGGCCTGATCACCATCATCATCGGTCACAGTAGCGCCCAAGCTGACATGCCCAGCACCAAGGAACTTAGCCTCATCAGGGTCACCCGTTGGGTGAACGATGGCGCGGCCTTGATCCAGCTTGACCGTGCCGGCCGCATCGACACTCAGGGTAAATACCAAGTCGTTGCTGACCGCGGTGCGGCCTTGAATAACACCCGCATTGACGCTAAGAATCACCGCCTCATTGGTTGCGCTATCAACCAAGCCCGAGTCGGCATTCTGCACACTCAGTTGGTAGGTCAAGCTTTGCTGGCCATCAGCCCCCGGCTGCACATTGAACACACTACTGAAGTTGGCCGTGGCGTCGAAGGTGAAATTCGACTCATCCACCTGCAATGCCGAGCCCCAGGTGACATTGGTGCTGACATCGTTGTAGTCGTAATCGGAGCTGAGTGTTTGGTCTTCCCAGTTCTGATTACCTGCACTGCCGGTATCCTGCAAATGTGAGCCACCAGGATTCAGGCTGGCATCACTGAACAGCACGCTGGCCCCATCGGCCCCAGTCAGCGGCACACCGCCCAGCGAGGCTTGCCAATGCCCGGCAACAAACTCAAAGGTCACGCTGGAACCGTTAACCAGCCCCGCATTGCCGCCCCCATGAGGAATGATAAAGAAGCCTGTTGTAGCCGGGTCCAAACCGCTGAGGTCGGCCACATCGCCAACGGACTGGGCGTGTACATTGGCCCAAATAACTTTGCCATCTAGCGGCGTGCCATCGGCAGCCTTGTTGTAATAGCCATAGGAATTGCTGAAACCGGCATCGCTGCCCTGGAAGGTAACGAAGGAGCTAACGCCAATACTCCCGGCCTGGATGGCTGGGGTGTCATCATCGATCGTCACGACCAGTGAACCCGTGGCCGAGTCGTTATCACCGTCGGTCACCGTATAACCGATGTTCAAGGTGATGTCGTCTTCGCTGCCACTGACTGGATGCATCAACGGTTGCAACAGGTTGATGGTGTAGGCGCCACTGGCTGGGTCAGTGAGCACCACGGTCAACAAATCACCACGCACCGAGCTGATAGTCAGGGTGTTGGAGAGTGCATTCCAAGTGGATGTCACAGACTCCGAACCCAGCGTTAACGGGCCGCTAAGCGCAATGGATTTAAGCCCATCGGCCCCAGCTTCAAACAGCAAATTGCCACTGGTACTGGTAGCCGCACCAGCGACATCACCAGTACCGCCATTGATACCACCCGCAAGCCCCTCATCATCAAGAACAACGGCTGCGGTTACCTGGCCAGCCGTTGGGGCATCGTCTTCAAAGCGAATTACATGGCCGATATTGACCGAGTCGACCGATACATCACCGTCGCCATCAGTAATAGTCAGCACGGCTTGGATTTTGCCGTTAAGGCTTATGGACTCATCGGCGCTACTGCCATCAGGATGGTAGAGGGACAGGTACTGAACCACACTCAACTTGCCGTCACTGCCGATGGCGACAGCAAAGGCAGCCTTGCCGTCATTAACACCGCCACTTACACGCCCGACAACTAGGTCAGCCTCACCTGGTCCACCACTCTCGACATACAAGCGAATAATCGAACCGTCAGTGGTTTTCAGCCCCGAATCCAAGCCATTAGCGCCTTGTAGGGCCAGGCTCAGATTAGCCATAGCGCCCTCTTCATCTTGACCGACACTGCTGCCCGCCGCACTGACTACGGCACCGCTACTTTGCGCATAACCGAGCGGATCAAGGCCAGTACCCGGCAAAGCCACAGATGAGAAGATCGAAGCCAGATCGGCCACATCGTTATCGTTGGCATCGCCTGAGATGAGTGGGGTTTCTAGTGCGTTCTGCAGCCCTGCAGACTCATCATGGGTAACGCCGGCATTGCTGACCAAACTGATGTTCGCGGTGGGGCCGTCATCCTCAAAGCGAATCACGCTACCAATATCGACTTTGTCGACCGCCACATCGCCGTCGCCATCCGTGATTGTCACAACCGCCTGAATTTTCCCAGCCAGGTTGACGGCCTCGTCGTAGCTACTCCCGCCAATCGGGTGCTGCAACGAAACATACTGAGCCAGGCTCAACGAGCCGTCGGCACCGATGGCAATCGCAAATGCCGCCTTGCCGGCATCCGCACCGCCGACGATTCGACCGACGATCAATGCGCCTTCAAGATGCAGAGTGATGCTATGACCATCGGTGGTGCGCAGGCCGGAATCATCACCATTACCATTTTTCACAACGAGGCTGAGCTGGGCAGTGGCACCCTCCTCGTCCTCACCGTAACTGCTGCCCAGGGTAGTCACCACGGCAGTGGCACTTTTAGCAAAGCCAGTTGGGTTGATGTCTGTAGCTTTGTTGGCAACGCCATTAAATACCGACAGGTAGGCCACATCATTATCGCTAATGTCGCCCAGCGCCCAGGTATGCCAGAAGTTCTGCAAACCGGCCGTTTCATCATGGGTCACATCAGCCCATGGACCTTTGAGGTTGATACACGCAGTGGGGCCGTCGTCCTCAAAGCGAATGGCACTGCCGATATTGACCTTGTCGACAGCCACATCACCGTCACCATCGGTCACGGTTAGCACGACCTGAACTTTGCCAGCCAGACTCACAGCCTCGTCATAGCTACTGCCGCCAACAGGGTGCTCAAGGGACACATATTGCGCGACGCTCACGGTACCGTCTGCACCGATTGCAACGGCAAATGCCGCCTTACCCGCATCAGGCCCGCCGACAATACGCCCGACTACTAGGCCGAGCTCAACAGAGAGCTTGATCGCAAAACCAGCGGTCGTGGTCAAGCCGGAGTCGCTGCCATTGCCCCCCACAACAGCCAGGCTGAGTTTAGACGTGGCACCTTCCTGGTCCTGACCGTAACTACTGCCAGAAGTACTGACCAGCGGCCCATTGCTCTGCGCGTAGCCTTTCGGAGAGAGATCGCCGCCTCTGTTTACAACACTGTTAAACAAGCTGGAGACGCCATTGCTGTCATTGTCATTGGCGTCACCAGGAACAGCCGGCGTTGCCGTCGCGTTCTGCAAACCATGCGACTCGTCATGCACAACGTTCACGCCCTGCACAGCCTGGATATTGGCAACCGGGCCATCATCCTCAAAGCCGATGACGTGGCCGACACTGACTTTTTCCACCGCCACATCACCATCGCCATCAGTGACAGTGACTACTGCGTTGAGCTTGCCGACCAGCGTGACTGCTTCGTCATAACTGCTACCACCAACCGGGTGTTGCAACGACATGTACTGAACGATGCTGATCGAGCCATCAGAGCCGATCGCCACAGCAAAAGCCGCTTGACCGACAGCAGCGCCACCGGCAACGCGCCCGACAATTAGGTCGCCTTCAAGATAGAGGTTGATCGATGTGCCATCGGTTGTTTTCAGGCCTGAATCACTGCCTTGAGCCCCGGTTAGCTCCAGACTGAGTACGGTACTGCCCATACCATCGGCACCGTAGCTGCTGCCGTAAATCCCGACAATTGGCGTCAGGCTCTTGGCAAAACCGGCAGGATCAATATCACTGCCCTTGTTGCTAACAGCGTTAAAGACCGAGGCTGAGCTGACATCATTGTCCCAGTCGCCAGGTTTCCACCAGGAGGTCAGGAGGTTCTGCAACCCAGCGCTTTCATCATGGACAACCAGAGCCCATGGGCCATTGATATAGATACAGGCTTCAGGGCCGTCATCTTCAAAACTAAATGCACCCGCCGCGCCCAAGTCAATCGACACGCTATCGCTGTCGCCATCACCGTCGGTGACGGTCTGGGTCAGCAGCAAGGCCCCCTCGGTCAAGGACAGCACTTCGCTGTCATCGGCATTGCTGGTGTTGCTATGCCAGAGGTTGTCGAGCAGTTCCAGGGTCACAGCGCCGCTGGCCGGGTCGATGGTCAGGGTGAAATAATCCACGCCGCCGGCACTGCCGGTGATGACGTTATCCAGCTGATTAAGGACTATTTGCTCGCCTTGGCCCTGCGGCGCATTGGGATCTACCGCGTATAAACCGCTGGGCACATCGGCTCCGTTTAACGCCAGGCTATAAACCGTGCCGGCATCACCGGCTGCGGCGCCGTCGGCACCAAACACACTATTGAACTGCGCTTGCACCACCTCAGACTCCAGCACCGCCGTATCAATGCCATCGGTGTAAGCACCGTTCAAACTCAATAGGCTTTCATCTACACCCACAACGCCCAAGCCTTCCGACTGTTGGTTGAGCTGCGCCAGTGGGCCGTCATCCTCAAAACTAAATGCGCCCGCCGCGCCCAAATCAATCGACACGCTGTCGCTGTCGCCATCACCGTCGGTGACGGTCTGGGTCAGCAGCAACGCCCCCTCGGTCAGGGACAGCACTTCGCTGTCATCGGCATCGTTGCTGTTGCTATGCCAGAGGTTGTCGAGCAGTTCCAAGGTCACCGCGCCGCTGACCGGGTTGATGCTCAGGGTGAAATAATCCACGCCGCCGGCACTGCCGGTGATGACGTTATCCAACTGATTAAGGACTATTGGCTCACCTTGGCCCAGCGGCGCATTGGCGTCTACCGCGTACAAACCGCTGGCCACATCGGCACCGTTTAGCGTCAGGCTGTACACCGTGCCGCCATTACCGGCTGCGGCACCGTCGGCACCAAACACACTGTTGAACTGCGCCTGCACCACCTCAGACTCCAGCACCGCCGTATCAACGCCATCGGTGTAGGCACCGTTCAAACTCAATAGGCTTTCATCTACACCCACAACGCCCAAGCCTTCAGACTGTTGGTTGAGCTGCGCCAGTGGGCCGTCATCATTGACCAGAACATCAATAAACACTGTCGGCGACACATCCCCGTCAAGATCGAACATCCGTACAGGGAAGTTTTCACCCACTTGGTCGGCAGCACCTGTTGCGTTCGGGTCGCTATGGTTGAAGGTGTTGCTGGTTAAGGTGTACGTCCAGTTACCCGCTGCATCCACAGTTAGCGTGCCGTACTGACCGACAACCACACCGCCAGCGGTGACATCGACCCATACACCATCGAAACCTTGCACCTGTAACGAAGAAGTGCCATCCGGCGAGGAAATAACTATCTGGCCACTGGCCTGCTCCGCATTGCTACTGGGGTTGCTGCCATTGAACAGCGCCTCTTCATCGACGATGGCTGGGCCAACCACGATGCTGCCAGTGGCATCTTCATATTCGATTTCAATCGTCGGCGAGAAGTCAGGCGCATCAGCTGCCGCAACAGGATCTGGGTTGGGAAACTCCGGCCCGTTACTCAGCCCCTCGGTGGGAAAGCCAATGGTTGGATCAAGCGCACCACCAGTTGCTGTAAGCAACACAAAAGAGCTGCCGCCCCCTGCGCTACCGGTACCGCCTGCACCAGCGCCAGGACCGGCAGCCGTTGCCTCACCTTCAAGCGTCGGGTCGACGCCCGCTTCGATTGCAGCTTGCAGCTTCTCTACATCGGTTAGATCGCCATCCGTTGGCACGGCTGGCGCTGTTTCTATATTGGGTAGTTGCTGACTGGAGCTGTCTGCGAGCATTTGCTCGGTTAGGTTCAGACTGCTTTCACGACCCAGCGTGAGCTGCTGGCCGTTGCTCAGGGCAACAGCGATAGCGCCTGCAGCCCCAGTCACGATTTGTTCCCCAGCAAAAACCCGATCGCCTTCACTGAGTGGCCGACGCGCTCCGTCGCCAGCTACTGCATAGACCTCGCCGATAACCTGGCTGACGACACCAATCAAAGTAGCCATGACTAATCCTCACTACAGCTGCCGACCAGCGCCGACACGTATGTAAAAAAGGCCAAGACACCCTTCAAGGAGAGAAGCAAACCGCTGGTTGATTACAACGACGTCAAACTCAAAAAAGCTAACGACAAAAAACTGTCACCCTGACCCACGTCGTTCACCGCACCAAATAAATCCCGCCCCTAATCGCATCTGACCATCTGCCCTAGCCAAAACGACCTCTGAAAGTCACAAAAATCGCGGCCATGACTCAAACAATGTGCTGCTTTTCTCAACCTGCATAAGATTATTTCCTCATATGCCTTGTAACAAACTCATCTTAGCTAAGCCAAAAAGTGTTCTTAGCTGTGAGGTTACAGAACAAGAATAATCCACAAGATAAAAAAGCCATTTTTTTGGCGACAATAAGGAGAGTTACCGATGCGCGCACTTAACCCTCTATGGAGCAGTATCGTGCTGGCCGCGTTCTGTACCCAGGTGCAAGGCATCACCTTGTCTCAAGCGATCCAGAGCACACTGGATAACCACCCTGAAATTCATGCCGGAGTAAACAGCCGTCTTTCATCTGATGAAGAGGTAAAAATTGCTAAAGGTGGCTACCTGCCAACAGTCGACCTGCTCGTGGGCTACGGCCGTGAACACACCGACAGCCCGAGCACTCGGGCTGTCGGTAACCATAATTCGGAAACACTGAACTACGGCACGTCCGAGTTACGCCTCAGGCAAATGCTGTTTGATGGTTTCAATACGCCAAATGAAGTGGACCGTACCAAAGCCGTGGTGAACTCAAGGGCTTACCGCCTGCTTGGCACCTCTGAAAGCTTGGCGTTGCGTACGGTTGAGGTGTACCTCGATTTGCTCATGCGCCGTGAGATGGTCGAGCTGGCGCGCAACAACCTACAGGCGCACCAACGCATCAATGATCAGATCGGCCTGCGTAGCCAGCAAGGTGTTGGCAGCACGGCAGACCTCGATCAATCCGAGGCACGCCTGGCCCTGGCTGAAAATAATCTCTACACCGAACAGGTCAATCTGGCCGATGCCGAAGCCAATTTCTTCAGTTCAGTTGGCCGCATACCTGACGAACTGGAGTCACCGGCATCGCTGAAAGGCTCGCTGCCTACGACCCTCGTAGACGCCCGCCAAGCGGTGATGGATAACAACCCCTTCCTGAAATCAGCCCAAGCGGATGTAAACGCCGCAGAGAAACAGTACGAAGTCGCCAAGTCGACCTTCTACCCACGCGTTGACCTTGAACTGGCCACCAATGCGGACAACGACACTCAAGGTGATGAAGGCCACAGCAACGGTTGGCGCGCCGCCGTGGTGATGAACTACAACCTGTTCAACGGCATGCGAGACAAAGCTCGCCTGCAATCGACCGCGCACCAGATCAACGAGTCGATGGACATCCGCAACAATGCCCTGCGCGTCCTCAACGAAAACCTCTCTCTGGCCTGGAATGCCATGGAAAACGCCCAACGACAAACCCCGAAAGCGCGGGATTACGCGGACTACACCCGGCGGGTTCGTGAGGCCTACCAGCAGCAGTTCGGCCTTGGGCAACGCACCCTGCTCGACTTACTCGACAGTGAAAATGAGCTATTCACCGCCAACCGGCGTTACAGCGAAGTGCGCTATAGCGAAGAATTTTCCATGTACCGCGTAAGCGCCGCGATGGGCGAATTGTTGCGCCAGCAGCAAGTGGTAGTACCGGCAGAGGCGGTAGCCCTCAGTGAAGTGAAGAGCGAGGCGCGTCTGCCGGAAATGAAGTAACCACGGCATCAAGGGGTAGTACATTTTGACCAGCATGGAACGGCCGGGGTCGCCCAGCGACCCACGCCTGAATCACGACGACCCGCTACTAGATGGCTTGTTAATTCTCTGCAAACTCCACGGCTGCTCAGCCAGCCGTGGCAGCTTGAGCGCAGGCTTACCCTTACCCGAACAGCGCCTGAGCGCTGAACTTTTACCCCGCGCAGCCGCACGCGTTGGTTTACAGGGCCGCCTGTTGCAACGCGAGCTGGGCAGTATTTCTGCCCTCAACTTACCGGTATTGCTGCTGTTGAAAAACGGTCGCAGCGCCGTGTTACGCCAATGGGGAGCGAAAAACCAGGCGCAGATCCTGCCCTGCGAAGCAGACGGTGGCGAGCAATGGGTCAGCCGCGAGCAACTAGCAGAGGCTTACAGTGGCCAAGCCTTCTTTGCCCGTCCACGGCATGAACTTGAAGAGGCGCGTAACCCACTCATACCCCGCATAGAAGCCTGGTTTCGTGACACCCTGAAACTGTCGCGCTGGCTATATACCGACGCCATCCTTGCCAGCCTGCTGATCAACCTACTCGGTTTGATGGTGCCGTTGTTTGTCATGCAAACCTATGACCGCGTGGTGCCGAATCAGGCGACATCGACGCTCTGGGTTCTGACCATCGGCTTGCTGATCGGCATGGGCTTCGAGTTGCTGCTGAAAATCCTACGCTCACACCTACTCGACACCGCCGGCAAAAAAACCGATGTGGTGCTCTCGGCCACCCTGTTCGAGCGCATTACAGGCATGTCGATGAAAGCCCGCCCAGCGACCATCGGCGGCTTTGCGCAAAGTATTCATGATTTCCAGGGCCTGCGTGAGTTTCTCACCGCTGTGACCCTGACCAGTCTGATCGACCTGCCATTCTCCTTTCTGATGCTGAGCGTGATCTGGCTGATTGGCGGTTGGTTAGTGGTCATCCCCCTACTGGCGTTCCCAGTTACCGCCCTCTTCGCTTTTATCATCCAAGCGCGCTTGCGTGACACCGTGGAGAAAAGCCTGCAACTGGCCTCGCAACGTCAGGCCTTGTTGATTGAAACACTCAGCGGCCTGGAAACCTTAAAAGCCTGCGGCGCAGAAAGTGAGCGCCAGCATCAATGGGAAAAAACCCACGGAGCCATCACCCGCCTGGATATCCACGCTCGCTCGCTAGCGGCCATCGCCACCAATGGCACGCTGTTTTTGCAGCAGTTTGCCGGCATGTCCACCATCGTCTGCGGCGTCTACATCATCATTGCCGGCAAACTCAGCGTGGGAGCCCTGGTGGCTTGCTACATGCTGGGCAGCCGGATTTTGGCGCCACTCGGGCAAATAGCCGGGCTGATCACCCGCTACCAACAAGCCCGCCTGACCATGACCAGCACGGACGCGCTAATGGCACTGCCGCAGGAGCGCCAAGCAAAGCAGCGCCCCCTGGAGCGCACACAGCTACATGGCGCACTGGATGTACGCGACGTCACCTTCAACTACCCCGGACAAAGCACCCCAGCCCTGGCAGGTGTCAGCCTGCGCATGGCGGCGGGCGAACGCATCGGCATTATCGGTCGCAGCGGCTCCGGCAAAAGTACCCTGGCAAGGCTGGTGATGGCCTTCTACAGCCCGGACAAGGGACAGATTCTGCTCGACAACCTCGACCTGCGGCAGCTCGATGTGGCCGACCTGCGCCACCAAATCGGCTATGTGGCCCACGACCTGCCCCTGCTTGCCGGCAGCCTGCGCGACAACCTTACCCTCGGAGCACGCTATGTCAGCGACGCACGCATGCTGGAGGTGGCAGAGCTAACCGGCGTGATAGACCTGGCTCGGCAACATCCACAAGGCTTTGATCGCCCGGTGGGTGAACGTGGCCAATTACTCTCAGGCGGCCAACGACAAGCCGTGCTGTTGGCCCGCGCTCTGCTTTTGGACCCGCCCATTCTGCTGCTGGATGAACCCACCAGCGCGATGGACAACACCAGCGAGGAAATCCTGCGTAACCGCCTGCAAACCTGGGCACAGGGCAAGACCTTACTCTTGATAACCCACCGGGCCTCCATGCTCAGCCTAGTTGATCGTTTGGTGGTGCTTGATAACGGCCATATTGTCGCTGACGGCCCGAAAGAAGCGGTCATTGAAGCGCTACGCAAAGGCCGAGTCGGCCCAGCAGCGGTATAGGAACGCTCATGCCAACACGCCATTCGCTTCGCAACTATTTCGCCAGCATGCGCCAGCGCAAGCAGGACACCGAGTTCATGCCGGAAGTCGACGGCGCCATTCTCGAAGACTCACCCTGGTTTACCCGCATCACCGTTTGGGTGGTCAGTGCGTGCCTGATAGCGGCACTGATTTGGGCCAACTTTGCCGTACTGGAAGAAGTCACCACCGGGCAAGGCAAGGCCATTCCCTCCAGCAAGATCCAGGTGATCCAGAACCTGGAAGGCGGCATCGTCAGCGAAATATTCGTACGTGAAGGCCAGGTGGTTGAAAAAGGCGCTGTTCTGCTGCGCCTGGATGACACCCGCTACCTCTCCAACCGCGGCGAAAGCGAAGCGGATCGCCTGGCCCTGGTGGCCCGGGTGGAGCGTTTGAGCGCTGAAGCGGAGGGCCGCCCGCTCAACATGCCGGTCGAAATTCTGCGCGACGCGGCACAACTGGCTGAAGATGAGCTGGCGCTTTATCAATCTCGACAAAACCGCCTGCAAAGCGAACAACGCACACTCGGTGAACAACTGCAGCAAAAAAACCAGGAACTGGCCGAGTTTCGCGCCAAGGCTCAGCAGTACAGTTCAAGCATGAATCTGCTGCAGCAAGAGCTGAACATGTCACAGCCGTTGGTGGCCACCGGCGCCATCTCGCAAGTGGAGATTCTGCGCTTGCGCCGTAGCCTGGTGGAAATACGCGGCTCACTGGAGGCCACCAACCTGGCAATCCCCCGGGCCAAATCGGCGATGGATGAAATCAAGAGCAAGATTGATGAGTCGGAACTGGGCTTTCGTGCCGATGCATTCAAGGAACTCAATGAAATCCGCACCGAACTGCAGAAGATCACCGCCACCAATGTCGCCATTGATGACCGGGTTAGCCGTACGACCGTGGTGTCGCCCGTGCGCGGAATCATCAAACAACTCAAGGTCAATACCATTGGCGGCGTGGTGCAGCCGGGCAGTGACATGTTGGAAATCGTCCCCCTCGACGACAGCCTGCTGATTGAGGCCAAAGTTCGGCCGCAAGATGTGGCCTTTCTCCACCCTAACCAGAAAGCCATGGTCAAGTTCACCGCTTACGACTACACCATTTACGGCGGGCTGAAGGCCAACCTCGAACTTATCAGTGCCGACACCATCACCGATGAAGAAGGCAATAGCTTCTACCTGATCCAGGTACGTACCGATAAGAGCCACCTAGGCAGCGAAGAGCATCCGCTACTGATAATCCCTGGAATGATCGCCAGCGTGGACATCATCACCGGTGAAAAAAGCGTGCTGGATTACCTACTCAAACCCGTACTCAAAGCCCGTGCGGAAGCCATGCGAGAGCGTTGATCGCCCTATTCTGCTGGCTTAGGCACACCCTCAGCATGACCATGGTTACGCTGGTAAGTCTTTTCGCCCATAGCCTCAATCTGCCCGTCAATCAGCACATCGAATGGCGCGAGCAATGCATCGAAACAGCCATCCGGTTCTAGCGTGTTGAGCGCGGCGACAATCGCCTCGATGGTTGAGAGCGCACCGAGCATTGGCGCTTTGCGTAAGCGATAGCGCGACTGTAAACCTGTCGCCAGAACCACCCGCGGCAAATCCGCCAACAGCGGATTCAGGTACAACAGCTTGCGCGCTTTGCGCCACGTGCCATCGGGCACTACCAGTAGCAACGGCTTCTCGCTGTGCTGCTCGGCAAACTGCAGCAATGGCTGGGCCGGCTCGCCAGGGAACAGCAAACAGGGACGATAACCAGACTGCTGTAACAATGCCGGTAGTGACTCAAAGACTTCCCCGACCAGCAGTTCGGCATTACTAAGACCCAGCGCCGCCAACCGTGCGGTATTCAGTGCATGCCGCACTTCACTCGGATGTTGCAGGATCAACACCCGAGTACGGCTGGCTATATGGGGGATGAGCGCGCACAGGCAGCGCTCGGCAGGACGGGTGCAACGTGGGCAATGCTGGCGTGACATGTGGCTCTCCTCAGCCACGCAGTTTGCCATAACCGATGAGCATCAGACCTGTCGCACTGCAGGCCTGCTAACCGGTACGTCAGCGATTAAAGCGCTCGGCCAGGCTGTGCAGATAATCGGCCATATCTTCAAGCTCACGGCCAATCTGTGCGCCCTCATGAGCCTGGCCGGCGCTGCGATCAGACAACTGTGCGATTTGGGTGATTTGCCGGCTGATATCTTCCGCCACATGGCTCTGCTCTTCTGAAGCCGAAGCCATCTGCTGGCTCATACCCGTAATACGACTAACCGCCTCACTGATGCCACCAAGCGCCGTACACACAGACTCCACACTGCCAACACTCTCTTTAGAAATCGACTCGCCCTTACTCGCAGTAACAACCGCTCGTTCAGCACCGGCGCGCAGGGATGCAATGATCTGGTGAATTTGCTCGGTTGATTCACGGGTACGCGAGGCCAGTGAGCGCACCTCATCGGCAACCACCGCGAAACCCCGTCCTTGCTCACCCGCACGGGCAGCTTCAATGGCCGCGTTAAGCGCCAGAAGGTTGGTCTGTTCAGCAATTGAGGTAATTACATCCGCCACGCTGCCAATAGATTGCGTGGAGTTGGCAAGGTCATTAACCGCTTGGCCAATATCCATCACCGCCTTGGCCATATGCTGCATTGACTCCAGGCTACCGCTGGCCAGTTGCAATCCTTGTTTAGCTAGATGATCAGCCTCCTCAGCAGCATGTGAGGTGCTTTGCACGTTATGCGTTACTTCTTGGATGGTTGCAGCCATCTGGTTGATCGCCGTCGCCGACTGATCCGTCTCACTGCGCTGCTGATCGAGCATTTCCGCTCCTGAGCGAGACAGCTCCGCCGATCGCGCGGCATGCTTCTTAACATTATTGCCGGCATCCTCGATGCGCGTCAGTGCCGTCTGCAAACGTGCCTCTTCGCTGATCATCGCCATATCAAGCATCGCCTGCGCACCGCGACTATCGGTATAGGTCAACGCAACCAGCTCACTGGTAAAGGCCTTCGGATGCTCAGCCAAGGTCGCCCTGATAAGGCTACGTTTTTCGAACAACTGATAAGCGCCAAGACCGAACATTACGGCAACGATCAGCCCCAACAACCATGGGCCACTGAGCAAAAACTGGGCGCCTAGGATAATCAATCCGGTCAGAATCAACGGCCAAGACTGAATAATGTCGAGTGTCCAGTATTCCAACTTGGGCACGGCCGGTTTGCCCTCGCGCAAACGCGCATAAAGCTTTTCTGCCCGGCGCTTCTGCGCGTCATCCGGCAAGGAGCGCACCGATTCATAACCCACGACTCGGCCGTTTTCATAAACCGGCGTGACATAGGCGCTGACCCAGTAGAAGTCGCCATTCTTGGAGCGGTTTTTAACAATGCCCATCCAGGGCTTGCCCTGTTTGATGGTTTCCCACATATGCTGAAAAACACTTGGCGGCATGTCGGGATGGCGCACCAAATTGTGCGGCTGACCGACCAGTTCCTCACGGGTGAAACCGCTGATCTCAACAAAGGCGTCATTACAGTAGGTAATGACGCTGTTCAGGTCAGTGGTAGAAATCAGGCGTTCATGCCCGGGAAACGTTCTTTCCCGTTGAGTCACTGGAAGGTTCTGGCGCATCGAGGCTGTCCCTATCTAATCTTTTTTCAACTGCTTTTTAGGTTTAGCACACTCAAACAAACACAATAAAAAATGCATGTTTGAAGGCTGGATAATGACCAATAAATTCTATCGATAACTTTCAAAAACATAGCCACACACACGTTAACGGTGCCTGAAATTTTTTAGTTGTCAGGTGAAATTTAACGATAGCGGAAAACTTATTGAGTGCAGATTTATTGTTGCGTAAGAAAATCAATCGCAACAAAACCGTGCATGCGGATATAGGACAAGCAAAAGAGATAGCAAGGTACTGTGTAATTTTATTTTCATAAAAAAACCTTCAGTCACGCCCGATATACAGGCGCATAAGCGCCTCTTTCCAGCCTAGTTTACGGGTGGATAATCTGCTGCCCTGCAGCTATTGGGTATCAAACGGCAGACGTAAAGCCATGCCATGTAGCGTTACCGTACAAGACGATTTTCCGGCATAAATAATTACGCGATGCTTAAACGATAGGCGCTTGATCAATTTTTCGAATGCGCGGTACGGCCGAAATTAAAACGCTGGAGACTTAGCCCCGCAGTATCAAAATCGCAAGAACAGCGCAGAGCTATGGGGAAATGCACAGAACAGCTAATGCTAAAGACCGGCGGCGCGGCCTAGAAGGGAAATGGATCGACTTAGAGACCTTGCCCGTCAAAGCGAAACCAGGCCTCAGCCAACCGTCGCAAGTAACCTGCACAGTGCAACGGTGGCTAACAGCTTATAGGTTCCGTGGCGCTAAAACTGCGAGCTGAATGGTCAATGTCAGATCATCGCCACAAACCCACTCTTGCGGCAGGCAACGAACTTACTGCTGCTGCACCCGAATCACCGGAGCAACTTCCACCTGCGCATGCATCTGCTCAACCCCACCACCGCGACGCATGCCACGTACCGGGCAGGCATCGAGATAATCCAGCCCTACGGCTAATTTCAGGTGGCGCTCGGGGCGGGCCAGGCAGTTGGTCACATCAAAGCTGTACCAGGCGTCATCCAGCCAGGCTTCGGCCCAGGCGTGGCTAGCCAGATGGTCCTCACTGTCGGTAAACAGATAGCCCGATACATAACGCGCCGGAATGCCCATGCTCCGCGCGCAGGCAAGAAACGCGTGGGCATGGTCCTGGCAGACGCCCTTACCACCGGCGAAGGCTTCAGCAGCGCTGGTTTCTACCGCAGTGGTGCCAGGCTGGTAGCTGATATGGGCATTCAACGCATGCATCAGGTCGATCAGTCCACTGCGATCCTGGCGGTTCTTGCTTTGCAGTTTGGCAAACTCTCGCAGGGCTTCGTCGGCTTCAGTCAGGCGGGTGAAGCGCAAAAACGGCAAAGGCGACTGGCTTTCATGTTCGGCCTCACGCGCCTCGTCGATTTCCACCTGACCACGGGCACCGATAACGATGGATTCGTGTGGTTCTTCCATCGTCAGCACGTGGAGGATATTGCCGTAAGGGTCGAGCTGCGCCCGCACCGGACGCGGCAAAGTCAGCTGCCAGCTAAGCACGCGTTGGCGCTCGCTGTCGTGCGGGGTCATGCGCAAATACTGGATGCTGGTGCGTACCTGATCTTCATAGTGATAGGTAGTGTCGTGGCTGATTGACAGTTTCATGCAACCTCCAGGTAGGAACTTTGGATGGCTTGACCCAGCTGGCGTACCAGCAGGATGAAATCGGTGAGCCAGGCGTGCAGGCCCTCGTCGAGTACTTCCTCAATGCTGGTGTAGCGCAACCGCGCTTCCAGTTCAGCGGCCAGGCGCTGGGCCGGGCGGCCGTTATCGCCGGGCAGGCTGGCGAGCATCAAGCTGAGTTCGTCCATGCAGGCGCGCAGCGAGCGCGGTACATCGGCACGCAACAGCAGTAGTTCGGAGACTTTGCGCGTACCGGGCGAGCCGCGATAGATCTCGGCAAACGCCTCAAACGAGGACAGTGCACGTAGCAGCGCTGTCCACTGGTAATAGCTGCGCGCCGGCCGACCGTCAATTTCGTCGATGTCTTCGCCGAGCATTTCATAGCGTGCATCAAGCAGACGCAGGGTGTTGTCGGCGCGCTCGATAAAGGTGCCAAGGCGAATAAAGCGGTACGGATCGCCGCGCATGATGGTGCCGAAGGTGGCACCACGAAATAGGTGCGAGCGCTCCTTGACCCATTCGCAGAAACGACTGATGCCATAACGGCCCATGCCTTGTCCGGAGATATCACGGATTTCCAGCCAGGTGGCGTTGATGTTCTCCCACATATCCGCCGTGATCCGTCCACGCACGGCGTGAGCGTTACTACGCGCGGCTTGTAAGCAGCAATAGATACTCGCCGGGTTGCTGGCGTCGAGGGCAAAGAAATTCAGCATGCGCTCAGCGTGCAGAGGGCCGTGGCGCTCTAAGTAGTCATCCAGTGTGCCGGTAATCAGCAGCGGCATAGCCAACTCTTCCAGGCCATCGCTCTGCCCATCCTGCGGCATCAACGACAACGAATAGCTGACCTCAAGCATGCGCGCGAGGTTTTCCGCACGCTCCAGATAACGCGACATCCAGTACAGATCAGAGGCAGTTCTTGAAAGCATGATTAGTCCTCCACCACCCAGGTGTCTTTGGTACCGCCACCTTGGGACGAGTTGACCACCAGCGAGCCTTCGCGCAGTGCAACACGGGTAAGACCACCTGGAACGATGCGAGTTTCTTTGCCGGAAAGCACGAAGGGCCGCAGGTCGATATGCCGTGGTGCAATGCCGCGTTCAACAAAGGTAGGGCAGGTCGACAGACACAGGGTTGGTTGCGCGATATAGGCCTCAGGACGAGCGATCAGCCGAGCCCGGAAGTCCTCGATTTCGGCCTTGGTTGCAGCCGGCCCCACGAGCATGCCGTAGCCGCCTGAACCTTGAGTTTCCTTGACCACCAGATCGCCCAGATTAGCCAGCACATGAGACAGCTCGGCCGGTTTGCGACACTGGAAGGTCGGCACGTTTTTCAGGATTGGCTCCTCGCTCAGATAGAAGCGGATCATCTCGTCGACATACGGGTAGATCGACTTGTCGTCCGCCACACCCGTACCGATGGCGTTGGCCAAGACCACATTACCGCTGCGGTAGCAGGCCAGCAGCCCCGGCACACCGAGCATGGAGTCCGGATTAAAGGCCAGCGGGTCAAGGAAGGCATCGTCGAGGCGGCGATAAACCACATCCACCTGCTTGGCACCTGCCGTGGTGCGCATAAACAACTTGTCGTCACGCACGAACAAATCCGCACCTTCAACCAGCTCAACCCCCATTTCACGGGCGAGGAAGGCGTGCTCGAAATAGGCACTGTTGAAGCGCCCCGGCGTCAGCACCACAACACTGGGGTTATCCAACGGGCTAGACGACTTGAGCGTATCAAGCAGGATATTCGGATAGTGGCCGATCGGTGCAACACGCTGGGCAGCAAACAGCTCGGGGAACAGACGCATCATCATCTTGCGGTCTTCGAGCATGTAGCTGACGCCACTGGGCGTGCGCAGGTTGTCTTCCAGCACGTAGTAGCTGCCATCGCCATCACGCACCAAATCAACCCCGGCGATGTGGGCGTAGAGATCACGGTGCAGGTTCAGGCCCTGCATGGCGATCTGGTAACCCTCATTAGCCAGCACTTGCTCAGCGGGGATAATCCCGGCCTTGATAATGCGCTGATCGTGGTACAGGTCGGCGAGAAACATATTCAATGCCTGCACCCGTTGGATGCAGCCACGCTCGACAATGCGCCATTCACTGGCAGGAATACTGCGCGGAATGATGTCGAACGGAATTAGCCGTTCAGTGCCCTGATCATCGCCATACAAGGTGAAGGTGATGCCTGCACGGTGAAACAGCAGGTCGGCCTCACGGCGGCGCTGCGCCAGCAGTTCCTCGGGTGTATCTGCCAACCACCGGGCGAATGCCTGGTAGTGCGGGCGGACAGCGCCACTCGCGTCGTACATCTCATCATAAAAGGTGCGGGCCATGCCGTACTCCTTGTCACCCGAACATGAAGTAGCTACTGCAAGGCCCGCGCCAGACCATAAAAATCTTTAGAATCAAGTGCTTGAATATTAGAAAGGTCTAAAGCGCACCAAATCGGAGCGCACCAATGACCGCACAGCACGCCAGGTGCGCCATTTTAAGGCGAACCCTGGTCGAGCTGGTTGCAAGCGCGTCAAAGACCGGCCAATTGCAGCCAGTGCCGATAGAAGCCTTCAGCTACGCGGTTCAGCTGCGCGATCTTAGTCGGCAAGTCTGCCAGCATCTGCGCCCTGCTCTGCTGGCTCGGCTGGCTGTCGTCAAGCAGGTGATACCAATCGTTCAGCCATTGGCGCACCAAGGCCTCGTCCATTTCCGGATGGCCTTGCAAGGCCAGCACCTTGTCGCCCCAGGCAAACGCCTGGTTGCTGCACCAAGGGCTGCTGAGCAAAGGCTGTGCTCCCGCCGGAATCGCGAAGGTGTCGCCATGCCATTGAAACACCGGGAAGGTCGCCGGCAGATGCGCCATCCAGGGGCTTGGTGCGGCCTGATCAAGACGGCTGAGCGGCTGCCAGCCACTCTCGGTATAGGGCATGCAAGATATCTCACCACCAAGGGCCTTGGCCAATAACTGGCCACCCAGGCAATGACCAATCAGCGGGATATCGCGGCGGATAAGATGCTGCAGCGCCGCCACCTCAGTTTGTATCCAAGGCAGCGGATCATTCACGCTCATCGGCCCGCCCATGACAGCCACAGCCTTGGGACGGTCGAGATCAATGCCCTCCAACTCACCAAGATCAGCGCGCAGCACGGTGAATGCATGGCCAGCCTGCGCCAACACCTTGCCCAGGTGGGCCGGCGGGCAGTAATCAATATGGGTAAAAATAACAATGTCGGTCATAACCACCTCCGCCTGTCAGTCTGAAGCAAAGCGCAGGCGAGGGTCGAGCGGCGATTGGCAGGAATAAGCAGGAAGACGAGGCTAGAAATAAAACCGGCCAGCGCATGGCTGGCCGGTGTGTGGATCTCAGAGCGGTTGGCGATCTGCGAGCTAGGTCCGGTTGTTTAACGTTGCAGGACCAGCGCGCAGTCGACCGTTAAAAGCCCTCAGGGCTGCCTCACCTCCTGGGTTACCCCCCACCCATCCAGTTTGCCGCCAAGCGGCGCCACAACAGACTCCAGGTCATGCTCGAAGTCGTCGATACCATGATACGTCGCGAACATAACTTTACTGACTTGCAGGTGCCAAATACCGTCATCACGCTCGGTGACTAAGGCATGCAAAGATTCACCACGAAATTTACGGGTGGCCATGCGGGCCCGTTCTTCATCGGGGAAAAGGGCGTAGAACTCGATGGGATGGAAGCTGGCAAAGTCAAAGCCACCCTCCTTCATCCGCCGTAAAACCCCGTTACTGACATCATCGTGCAAGGCTGTGCTCATGAAGTGACCTCCTCAGGCGATGGACAAAATGACAGGACGCTAAAGAACCAACTAGGTGTCGATACTGCAGTGCTACGACCTGTTAAACGCTTTCCCATTGCTACCGCCAGAACCTCAGCGGTGTCACGGCACCAGTTGCAGTGCCGCCCGAGAATCAAGCAATGACGCCGCTTGATGTGTCATAAGCCAGTCCTGAAACCAGGGCTGGTCACGCAGGCCCGTACAGAACGTACAAACCGGAAGCGCTGACTGCAGACTAGACCTATCGCACAGCATTTGCCCAGCGAAACTTGTTACAGCAAGACACCTAAACACTTATGTACGGCTTAACCAGGCCATGATTCGCCGGGTCAGCCAAGCCGGAGTTAGCTGACCCGACCAATACAACAGCTTGAATTGCAGGCTGATGGGCCGGTGAACCTGGTTCTGCTGCGCTTGCGCCCAAGCGGCCTGGGCTACCGCATCTGGCCCAAGGTTAACCCCTAAACGGCGGAGCACCGGGGCCTGGAAGCGCTGGTTATTGAGCATCGGCGTACTGACAAAGGGCGGCATCAGGTCACCAACGCGAATGCCATGTTTGGCCCACTCCAACTCCAGTGCCTCGGTTAGCCCACGCACAGCAAACTTGGAGGCAGAATAACTGGCCATATGCGGCACGCCATACAGCCCGGAAGCCGAGCCCATATTCATCACCTGAGCCTGCGCCGTGGCCTTCAGGTAGGGGAATGCGGCGTGAGTCATGTTGAGCAAGCCCTGCACGTTGATCTGCAGAATGCGCGCATGCTCGCTCAGTTCGATTTCTTCGAAATGACCGCACTGCAAAATGCCCGCGCTGTTGAACAACAGGCGCAATTGCCCGCCATGTCGAGCGCAGAAATCCGCCAGGGTAACCTTAACCGCCGCCGCATCGGTCACATCCAACTCGGCATGCCAGGCATTGCCCAGCTCGCTGGCCAGCTCGGCCAGTGCCTGCGGGTTGATGTCGAGCAATCCTACCTGCCAGCCCTGGCGGTGGAACAATCGTGCAGTCGCCGCGCCGATACCAGAGGCTGCGCCAGCAATCAGAATATTGTTCATCAGCAGCCTCGCTCACGTAGAAAACTCACCACTTCGGCCAACGCAAAATCTGCCACGTTGAGCATCCCGGCGTGGGCCTGAAATACGTGCCACAGGCCGGGATAACGCTGCAGACGCACATCCACTCCCGCCGCCATGGCTTTGTCGGCAAAGCGCAAGCTATCGTTGCGCAACATTTCGTCCTCGCCCACCTGTATCAGCAACGGTGCCAGCCCCTGCAAGTCGGCAAATTGTGGCGACACACCGGGGTCGTCACTCGCCACATCAGCCGGGCAATACAACGCAAGCGCCTGCTCCATCCACTTGCGATTAAGCAGCGGATCGCCCGCAGGAGGTTCGTGCATTTGCGTGCCGGTAAAGTCAGTCACGGGTGAAAAACACACCAGCGCCGCCGGTTGCGGCAAGCCCAAATCGCGCAAACGCAGGCTGCTAATCAGACTCAGATTGCCACCGGCTGAATCCCCGCCCATAACAATCTGCGAGGGTTTGTAGCCCAACTTGATCAGCTCCTCGAAGGCTGCGAGCGCATCATCACGGGCTGCCGGATATTGATGCTCAGGGGCCAGGCGGTAGTCCAGGGCACACACGTCCATCTGCCCGCACTTGGCCAGGTGGGAGCAAATCGTGCGATGGGTATTCGGCCCGCCAATCAGGTACGCCCCGCCATGCAAATACAGCAGAACCGTGCCGCTACCACTGGGCGGCTTGTGCCATTCGCAGGCGCGCCCAGCCAGGGTGCCGGCGCTGCGTGTAATGCCACGCGGCATAGGGCTGACTGCCGTGAGCAAACGCAGCACCGCGCGCTGCCCGGCAATCGGCATCGGCGGGCGCACCAAACCACGAAACAACAGGCGCAGGCTGCTGCGCAAGACGCTACGCAGGAACGCCTGATCGGCCGCTGGCGCGCTAAATTCAGAGGATGCAGTCATAGTCATTCACCTCCGGGGCACGGGTCTGCTGGCGGTAGGTAAAGGTGTACCCCGGCCAGTTATTGGTATTTTTTCCAGAGGCGGTTTTGTACCAACTGGCACAACCCTGCTCCCATATCGTGCGATGTGAACTGGCCTGAATGTGCTGGTTGTAGCCCTGCTGCACCGTCGCTTTTACATCCAAATAGCGTGCGCCCTGCTGGCGCAGCAAATCAATGCAGCCGAGCACATAGCGGAACTGACTTTCCAGCATATAAATGATTGAGTTATGCCCCAGGTTGGTATTCGGCCCATAGAGGATGAACAGGTTGGGGAAGCCACTGACACTGATGCCCTTGTAGGCTTCAGCGCCATCACGCCAAGCCTGATTCAACTCCTGCCCGCCAAGCCCGCGAATCTGCATCGGCGCAAGAAAATCCGTGGCGGCAAAGCCGGTGCCGTAGATCAGCACATCACAGGGATGCTCGCGGCCATCGGCGGTGATAATCGCCGTCTCGCTAACGCGGTTGATCGCCTCGCTGATCACGGTCACGTTGGGCTGTGCCAGGGCCGGTAAGTAATCATTGCTGATCAGAATGCGCTTGCAGCCCATGGGATAGTCCGGCTGTAACTGCGCACGCAACTGCGGATTGCTGATGTGCTGATTCAGGTGGCGCTCGAAGCTGAAACGAAACAGCTTCATAAGCCACGGCATGCTGATAAACGCCAGGCCGCGCACCTCATGTTGAATGTACTTGAGGCCACGGTCGAGGCGTTGCAGCCAAGGCAGTCGGCGCATCAGCGCCAGCTCCCACGGACGGTAGGCGCGATCCGGCTTGGCCAACACATAAGCCGGTGAACGCTGGAACAGCTTGAGTTCGGCAACCTTGGGCTGGATCTGCGGGACAAACTGAATCGCCGACGCGCCAGTGCCGATTACCGCCACGCGCTTACCGGACAGGTCCAGGTCATGCCGCCAGCGCGCCGAGTGGAAGGCCTCGCCGCTGAAATGCTCAATACCCGGTAGCGCAGGATAGGCCGGTTGATTGAGCTGGCCACAGGCGCTGATCAGCACCTCAGCGCAAAGTTCTTCGCCGTTGCTCAGGCTCACCCGCCACAGCGCCGCCTCAGCATCAAACAACGCCGACGCCACCTCAGCATTGCAGCGAATGCGCGGGCGCAGCTGATACTTGGCCACGCAATGCAGCATGTAAGCGTGGATTTCCGCCTGGGGCGCGAACTTGCGGCTCCAGTCGGTTTTCGCCTCGAAGGAAAACGAATACAGGTGTGACGGCACATCGCACGCCGCCCCTGGGTAACTGTTGTCACGCCAGGTGCCGCCGACATCTGCGGCTTTTTCCAGCAGCAGAAAATCTTCGATACCGGCCTTTTGTAACTGAATGGCCATACCCAGGCCACCAAAGCCGCTGCCGATAATCAGCACGCGCAAGGAGACCGGTTTTTTGGAGGTGTTATTCATTTTTATATCCCCAACCGCAAACAGTGCGGATGCCCGGATGCTACTTGCCTGCCGCCTAGCGGGTTATGGCATAGTCGGCCAACAGATTGTGACTTTCGGACAATCGCAACGGACAACCTATGCCAAGCGCCACCATGAGCCTGCCCAAACGCAGCATCACCAGCGCCCAATTGCTGACCCAACTGGGTCTCGACCATGGCCTGAGTGTCGAACGCTGCCTGCTCAATACCGGCCTCAGCCCCCTACAACTGGCCGAACTGCATAGCGAGATCGAAGGTGCGCAGGAACTGCAACTGATCAGCAACCTGATTGACGCCCTGCCCGATCAGCACGACCTGGGCCTACAAGCCGGCCTGCGCTACCAACTGACCACCTACGGTATCTGGGGCTACGCCTTGCTCAGCAGCCAGACCTTTCGCCAGGCCGCCGAACTGGGTCTGCGCTACCTCGATCTGACCTTTGCCTTCAACCGCATCACCTTGCATGAAGATACCAACCAAGCCCACTTGGAGCTGGACGGCAGCCATTTACCGGACAAGGCCCGCGACTTTCTGCTGCTGCGCGACGCGGTCGCAGTGATGGTGATTCAACGCGAGTTAACCGCTGCCAAAGTGCCCCTGAACCAGGTGCAACTGAGCATGCCAGCGCCAGCCGACCCGACGCGCTTTATTGAACACTTCGGCTTGCTACCGGAATTTTCCTGCACGCAAAACCGCATCAGCTTCGCCCGCCACCTGCTCGACCTGCCCCTGCCCCGCGCCAATCCGCACAGCGCCCAGCTCTGCGAGCTGCAGTGCCAGGCGCTGCTGGCCAAACGCCAAGTGCGCAGCGGCCTGGCTGGGCAAATCCGCGACCGCCTGCTTAGTACGCCAGGCCGGCTAGCGGATATGGAAGTGATCGCGGGCGAGCTGAATATCAGCAGCCGCACCCTGCGCCGCCGCCTGGAAGAACAAGGCAGTAGTTTCCGCCAGTTACAGGAAGAAGTTCGCCAGGCACTGGCCGAAGAGCTACTGGCCATCGCCAGTCTGAGCCAGGAGGAAATTGCCGAGCGTCTGGGTTACAGCGAGGTATCGAACTTTCTGCATGCCTTCAAGCGCTGGAAAGGCCTGACGCCTGGGCAATATCGTCAAACGCTCGGCTAAAGGTTGCCGCCCGCATCCATAAATAGAGCCTGCCAGTTTGAAAGTCAGTTCTGCACTGACAGTCGCTTAGCCTGCGGTTATTGTTCAGCTATGACCAATTC
The DNA here is from genome assembly GCF_046581935.1 of Pseudomonas sp. Classification (GTDB taxonomy): domain Bacteria; phylum Pseudomonadota; class Gammaproteobacteria; order Pseudomonadales; family Pseudomonadaceae; genus Aquipseudomonas. Next base: position 365,228 of record NZ_JAYGFK010000014.1, on the reverse strand, counting down.
CCTATACCCCGCTCTACTGCTCAGCTATCAACCGCCCTGGCAGTGGCAGCAGTTCTATCGGCACTTTGCCCTACGCGCACTGGCTGGGGTGGAAAGCTTGCAGGCCGACAGTTACGCCCGCAGCGTACAACTGGATGGGCAACGCGGCTGGTTTCGTGTGCAGGCGCTGACAGATCAACCCGCGCTGCAATTGCACTACAGCCAATCGCTACAACCCTGCCTACCAGCACTCATCATGCGGGTACGCAAGATGTTCGATCTGGACTGCCAGCCGCAGCGGATCAACGCGCACTTTGCCGCCGATGAGCAGCTTGGGCCATTGTTCGCACGTAACCCCGGCTTACGCCTGCCGACAGCCTTTGATCCGTTCGAACAGGCCGTGCGCGCCATCGTCGGCCAGCAAGTCACGGTCAAGGCGGCGGTAACCATCACCGGCCGTTTAGTCACGCGCCTGGGTGAGCCGTTGCAGTTTGCCGATGCTACCGATATTCAGCGGTTGTTCCCCAGTCCTTGCGCTATCGCCGATGCCAACCTGGATGGCATCGGCATGCCTGGCAAACGCGTGCAGACCTTGCAACACTTCGCCGCGCAGGTGGCCAGCGGCCGCTTACAGCTGAATCTGCAAGTTGGTTACACAGCCTTTGTCGAGCAGCTGTGCGCCCTACCCGGTATCGGCCCGTGGACGGCTGAATATATTGCGCTGCGCGCCTTTGGCGAGGTCGACGCATTCCCCGCCAGCGACCTTGGCCTGCTCAAGGCTCCGGCATGGGGATCAGATGGTATCGACGCCAAACAGCTAAAAGCCCGCGCCGAAGCCTGGCGACCTTGGCGCGCCTACGCGGCCGCGCACCTGTGGCAAAACTATTACGAGGGCTAAACCGATGTTCTACCGCTACCACGACAGCCCGATCGGCCGCCTGCTACTGAGTGGCGATGCCAGCGGCCTGCAGCACGTGCTAATGGATATCGCTGACAAACCCTGGAGAATCGACGAGCACTGGCGCAGTGCTGGCGATGAACTGGATCAGGTATGCAGGCAACTGGATGAGTATTTCGCCGGCCGCCGGCAGCGCTTCGAACTGCGCCTGGCGCCGCAAGGTACAGCGTTTCAACAGGCGGTATGGCAGGCACTGCAGAGCATCCCGTTCGGCCAGACCAGCTGCTACAGCGACCTCGCCGCCGAGATCGCGCGGCCTAAGGCCGTGCGCGCTGTAGGCGCAGCTAATGGCGCCAACCCGATTGCCATCATCATTCCCTGCCATCGGGTAATCGGCCGCGATGGCAGCCTCACCGGTTATGCCGGCGGCCTGCCACGCAAAGCGCTGTTGCTCAAATTGGAAGGGGTACAACTACCAGAACAAGCGCTGCTGAGTTTCTCAACCAGCACCGCATAAGATCACTAGAACTTGACCGTGCCACGCGGCCCCATCAACGCCCAGATAATCAAGCCAACCACTGGCAGCAAGACGATCAACAATATCCACAACACTTTGATACCGGTTTCAGCGCTGCTTTTGATCACGCTGAGAATCGCCCAGATATCCAGCGCCAGAATGACCAGCCCCAGTAAACCGTTGAACATTGAACCCATATTGTGTCGCTCCTATGCGAAGGGATCGCTTATGTAGGATAGACGCTATCCATAAGAGTTCAGCGACTGGGCCAGTTAGCAGTCATCCAAGCCTGCAAACGCTGAGGCGAAATCACCGCCTACGGCGGCAAATTCCGGCACTTCTGGGCTGTCGAACAAGCGCAGAACGGCAAAACGCGGATGTTCACCCGCATCGAACCAATGCGTAACGCCAGCAGGCAGCCCTACCAGGTCGCCCTTCTCGCACAACAGGCTGTAAACGTACTCACCAATATGCAGCGCCAGCAAGCCACGCCCTGCCAGGTAGTAATGCAGGTGAGCCGGCGGGCAGGCCTGTTCCTGACGCAGCCCACGGGCCAATTCACTGCCCTCACCACGCTCATCACACAGGCTCAGGACCTCGGCACTGACGTAGCCATGCGTGACCATCAATTGGGCGATCTGCACACGGCAGGCCTCCATCAACTCATAGTTGGCAGTGCCGGCGGTAACAGGCTGCTGCACCGGCACCTGGCTGAACGACACGCCGACGGCAGCCAGGGTGCTGATGACGTCTTCAGCGTGGGTCAGCAGCTTGTTCGGGTACTCGGGCGAAGACTGGTGGTAGACGGTCAGGCTGCTCATGGTCAGGGCTCTCGTACGGTCGACTTCAATTCAGTTAATAACGCTCAGGGCCTTTCATCATGCATATAACGCGCGATGATCACAGCGGCCAACAGGGCAATCAGGCTGGCGATGGCAAAAGTCCAGGCAGCACCAAGACTGTGCCAGCTGTAGCCGGAATACAGTGCGCCCAGTGCCCCGCCGACACCAGCCAGCGCGGCATACAACGCCTGGCCCTGGCCCTGCTGGCGATCGGCAAAGCTGCGCTGGACAAAATGCATGGCCGCCGCATGAAAAGCACCAAAGGTTGCCGCATGCATCAACTGGGCGAATAACAGCACCGGCAGATGCCCGGCCAGGTTACCCAGCAACAGCCAGCGCACGGCGGTAATCAGAAAACTCGCCAGCAGCACGGTACGCAGCGAGTAACGGGCAAGCAACCGCGCCATAAACATGAACAGCACGATCTCAGCCACCACGCCCAACGCCCACAGCTGGCCGATCATCCCACGCGAATAACCCAAAGCCTCCAGGTGCAGGCTGAGAAAGGTGTAGTACGGGCCGTTGCTCAACTGCATCAAGCCGGCACTCAGGTAGAAAGCCAGAATCCCCGGGCGACGCAATTGCTGGAGAAAGCCACCGTGCTCCTGAGTATTGGGGCGCATCTGTGGCTGCGCATTGGGCACCCACCAGCTACTTAGCACGATGCCGCTCATGATCAGGATTAGCGCCCAAGGATAGGCGTCCAGGCTAAGCAGCTCGAACAATTTGCCCAAGCCCACCACCGCAACGATAAAGCCGATGCTGCCCCACAGGCGAATCTGGCTATAACGCGAAGCCTGCTCTTTTAGGTGAGCAAAGGTGATGACTTCAAACTGCGGCAGCACGGCGTGCCAAAAGAACGCATGCAACGCCATGATCAACGCCAGCCAGGCGTAGCTCTGGCTGATAAAAATTCCGGCAAAGCACAGCAGCGTGCACAGTGCGCCGAAGCGCACGATGGCCAGCCGCTGCCCGCTGTAATCGCCCAGCCAACCCCAGATATTCGGCGCGATACAACGCATCAGCATGGGAATGGCGATCAGCTCGCCGATACGCGCAGCGGGGAAGCCTAGATGATCGAAATACAGCGCGAGAAACGGTGCCGTGGCACCGAGCAACGCAAAGTAGAAGAAGTAGAAACCTGACAGCCGCCAGTATGGCAATGCGCCGCTCATAACTTGGCCGTAGCCTGGGTTGAGCAGAGCGATACCCTGGGGGCGCTGTGTTGGGTATCGCTGCGCTCAACCCAACCTACGCGGGACCTCACAGCTGCGGCAGCACCGGCGTGCTGACCCGCACATCGGCATTTTGCGCGCGGTGCCGCAGCAGATGATCCATCAACACGATGGCCATCATCGCTTCAGCAATTGGCGTAGCGCGGATGCCCACACAAGGGTCGTGACGGCCCTTGGTGATGATATCCACCGGATTGCCATGCACATCAATCGAGCGCCCTGGCGTGGTGATGCTTGAGGTTGGCTTGAGCGCCAAGTGCGCAACAATCGGCTGCCCACTGGAGAGCCCGCCAAGAATGCCGCCGGCGTTGTTGGAGAGGAAACCCTCTGGGGTCATCTCGTCGCGGTGCTCGGTGCCGCGCTGCGCCACACTGGCAAAACCTGCGCCGATTTCCACGCCTTTAACTGCGTTGATGCTCATCAGCGCATGGGCCAGTTCGGCGTCCAGACGGTCGAAAATCGGCTCACCCAGACCCGGCATAACGCCTTCAGCCACCACGGTAATTTTCGCCCCAACCGAGTCCTGATCACGCCGTAGCTGGTCCATGTAGGCTTCCAGCTCGGGCACTTTGTCTGGATCAGGGCAGAAGAAGGCGTTCTGCTCAACGCTGTCCCAGGTTTTGAACGGGATTTCGATTGGCCCCAGCTGGCTCATATAGCCACGAATCACAATGCCCTGGGTCGCCAGGTACTTCTTGGCGATGGCTCCAGCCGCCACGCGCATGGCGGTTTCCCGCGCCGAACTGCGACCGCCACCGCGATAGTCACGGATGCCGTACTTGTGGTGATAGGTGTAATCGGCGTGGGCCGGGCGGAAGGAATCCTTGATTGCAGAGTAATCCTTGGACTTCTGATCGGTATTGCGGATCAGCAGGCCAATCGAGCAACCGGTGGTTTTGCCCTCGAACACCCCGGCGAGGATTTCCACCTCATCGGCTTCTTGGCGCTGCGTGGTGTGGCGGCTAGTGCCAGGTTTGCGCCGATCAAGATCACGCTGCAGGTCTTCCAGGCTAATATCCAGCCCCGGCGGGCAGCCATCAACAATAGCGACCAACGCCGGGCCGTGGCTTTCGCCAGCGGTGGTGACAGTGAACAGCTTGCCGTAGGTATTGCCGGACATGTGCAAAACGCTCCGCGAGAATCAGCGCAGGGCCGCGCTAACTGGCGCAACGCCCTACTTAAATGAAGTCGGCAAGTATACCTGCGGCGTCCGTACAGATCACCCTCGAACCTTAGCGCTAGATATGCGTCCAAGGGTTTCCCCCTCTGGCAGTTGTTATCCATGTTGCGAGCGCTTCTATTGACCCTTTGCCTACTTCCGCCGCTGGCTCAAGCTGCATCCCAAAGCGCTACGCACAGCAGCGTGCAACAACCGATGCGCCTGCAAACCGCCCAAGGCACGCTGTATGGCACCTTGCTCAAGCCCAGCGGCACAACCCCAGTGGCTGTGGCCTTGCTGATTGCTGGCTCCGGGCCGACTGACCGCGACGGCAATAACCCGGAAGGCGGCCAAAGCGACAGCCTCAAGCGCCTGGCCCAGAGCTTGGCTAAACAAGGTATCGCCAGCCTGCGCTATGACAAACGCGGCGTAGCCGCCAGCCGCGCTGCTACCCCAGATGAACGCGACCTGAGTGTCGCAAGCTATGTCAGCGATGCCGTGGCTTGGGCACACTTGCTGATGGCCGACCCAGCGTTTGACCGGCTGATTCTGATTGGCCACAGCGAAGGTGCGCTGATCGCCAGCCTCGCGGCCGAACAGGCTAAAGCCGATGCGCTGGTATCGATAGCCGGCAGTTCACGGCCAATTGACCAACTCTTGCGTGAGCAACTGGCCGCACGCCTACCGCCGCCGCTGCTCGAACAAAGCAATCAACTGCTCGACCGCCTACTGGCCGGACAACTCACCCCGCAGGTGCCCAAACAGTTGCAAGTGCTGTTTCGCCCTAGCGTGCAGCCTTACCTGATCTCACTGCTGCAACAGAACCCTGGCCAGGCCTTTGCCCAACTGCCCATCCCGGCGCTGATCGTACAAGGCAGCCACGATATCCAAGTCAGCGTCGCCGATGCCCGCGCCCTGCAAGCAGCCAAACCCGATGCGGAGCTGCTGATCATCCCCGGCATGAACCATATGCTGCGCATTAGCGCGCTGGATTTGCCCGCGCAACTGGCCAGCTATAACAATCCTCGGTTACCGTTGGCCCAAGGCTTGGGCGAACACATCGCCCAGTTCATCCAGCGCACCGGCAAAATACCAGCCTCTAGTTAACCGACGGGCGGCCGATAAGCGCAATGAGCAGGCGACACCAGTACCGGCGTCGCGCACAGGACCGCCGTTTATGACCGACAGCCCCGCGCCGCAAATCGACACCGACGCCGCACCACAGGAAGTCGTCGAGCAAGCCCACCCGTGGGCAGAGCTTGCTCCCGAGCACCTGAGCCTGCTGCGTCTGGCAGCCTTGCCGACAGACCGCCACACCGGTGCGCGGCCCCTGCGCTTTATCCAACTGGGCAAGGTTGAACGCCTGGGCAAGCAGCACAGCCTGCTGCGCCTGACCTTACAACTACCCGGCCAGCGCGTACGCAAGGAACAAAATATCCTTGAGGTCTGGGCCGACCATGCACAGCGCATGATCCGCTTTGGCCCTGAAAGCGGCCTGACAATAGAGCCGGAGAACCGTGGTTTGGGGCGTTTTTTGCTGGCCCAAGGAATCGACTGGGCCCGTCAGCACTTCGCCCATTACCAGGTAGAAAACACCCCATTACCCAGCAAGGACGCCTTCAGCGAGGAAGCCCGCAGCCGTCGCGACCACTGCTTGCAAGCCCAGGGTTTTGTCGTTGAATACCTTGATCCGCTGCGGATCAAGGCGCAATGCGGTGCCGCCCGAGTTAGCTCGCTGCATGGCGACTGGCAGGCGGAGAAGGTGCAGATCATCGAGCTATTAGATGCAGCGAGCATGCTGCAACAAGCCGATCAGAATCTGCGAGAGCAGGACGTGAAGATCCGCAAACTGGAAACGCGTATCGATGTGTTCAAGCGCGATGACACTGGCCTGCGCTTTACCATCACCTGCCTGGTGGCCTTCTCCGTGTTTCAGGCCGGCCTGCTGATCTGGATTGCCACCCACTAAGAAACCTCAGCACGAGCCTGACGGTACTGCCCCGGCGCCACACCATAGGCTTGTTTGAACTGTCGACTCAGGTGGCTCTGATCAGCAAAACCCAGCTGCATGGCCACCGCCAGCGGCGCGCAGCCCGAGCGCAGCAGCGCCCGCGCCTGCTCCAAACGCCGCTGCATCAGCCAACTGTGTGGCGGCAAGCCAGTGGCGCGGCGAAATACCCGAGCGAAATGAAACGGCGACAAGCCCACCGCCTGCGCCAACTGCTCCAGTGAGGGAGGCGTTGCCAACTGGCTGGCCAGCAGCTCTTTGGCTCGGCTTACAGCGCGCGGCTCATGCCCCGGAACCAGCCCTTCAGGTAAGCGCGCATGGCGCTGAAACAGCAACAGAACGGCCTCGCGCCAGGCGGTCTGCAACTGCAGCGCCGACGCCTGGCTGTCCAGCAACTGATGCAAGGCAACAAACTGACGATGCAGTTGCGGGTCGTGCAATACGCTGAGGGCAAACGACGGCATGCCTTGCCGCCCCAACTCCAGCTCCGCCAACACCCCGCCGACCTGCGCGTTGCCAGGATAGAAGCCGCGATAGTACCAACCCTGATCATGGGCCTTAGAGCCGGTATGCAGTTCGTCGGGGTTGATCAGCACCATGCTGCCGGCTGAAGCCAAGTGGTCGCTGCCACGATGGCGAAAGCGTTGGGCACCCTGCTCGATTACCGTGAAGACAAAGCCTTCATGCACATGGGGAGAAAAACGCTGCTCAATGTAATGCGCATGCAGCAGCTCAATACCGCCAAGCTCGCGCGATTGCCAGAAGCGTGTCTGTTCGGTGCCCACCTGCGCCATGCCTCAACCGCTGAAACGCGCCTCCAGTTGCTGCTTGATCGCTGGCCAATCATGGTCGGTGATGCTGTACAGCACGGTGTCATCCAGTCGCCCATCGGCCAGCCGGCGGTGATTGCGTAACACGCCTTCGCGCAGTGCCCCGAGTTTTTCGATGGCGCGTTGCGAGCGCAGATTACTGGCAGCGGTTTTCAGCTGCACACGCACCATGCCCCAATTCTCGAAGGCATGCCTGAGCATCAGGTATTTAACGGTGCTGTTGAGGCCCGTGCCGTGCTGGCTACGATCCAGCCAGGTCCAGCCGATTTCAGTAGCCGGCAGACTGCTGACAAAATCGGCAAAGCGCGTGGTACCAACCAGTTGCTCGCCAAGCCGGATAGTAAAGGGCAAGGCGCGCCCTTCGCGCTGTTCGCTCAGGCCCTCGCGGTACCAGTCCAGCCGCTGGGTGCCATTCATGTAGAGCAACTCGGCGCGGTTGGCTTCAGCCAGGCTCACCAATGCAGGAATATCAGCATCGACCATCGGCTCGATGCGCAACGCGCCACGTTGCAGGGTTATCAGTTGCGGCTTGAACATAGGGTCCCTCCTCGGACAGAGTCGCAGGCGCGACACGCTAACAGCGCGAGCCAGTGTGCACAATCCGCAACAGCAATAAGTTCGACCTTGGTCGTGCCTGACGACTCGACACTTTGCTGCGAGACTGCTGCCAATCATCTGCCGTAGGCTCTGATGCGGTAGGCTCAGGGCAGCCGCTGCGCTACCAGTTACGACCGTGATAACCCCCTATAGTTTGCTTTCGGAGTATGCATGACCCTGTCCAGTGGGCTGATCGCCGCAGTTGCGCTGATTTACATGGCCATTCTGTTCGCTATCGCCTTCTATGGCGACCGCCGTTCCACGCCACTGCCGCCCCGTGTTAGAGCCTGGGTCTATAGCCTGTCGCTGGCTGTGTACTGCACCAGTTGGACCTTCTTCGGCGCGGTCGGTCAGGCCACCGAGCAACTCTGGGCGTTTCTGCCGATCTACCTTGGCCCGATCATCATTCTGGTCTTCACCCCGTGGGTGCTGCAGAAGATGGTGATGATCAGCAAGCAGGAAAACATCACCTCAATCGCCGACTTTATCGCCGCGCGCTACGGCAAATCCCAGGCTCTGGCAGTGGTAGTGGCGCTGGTTTGCCTGGTTGGCGTGCTGCCCTATATCGCGCTACAGCTCAAAGGCATCGTGCTGGGCGTCAACCTGCTGATTGGCGAAGGCGCAGGCGCCAGCGGTACCAGTGCGCAAGACACCGCATTGATCGTCTCGCTGGTGCTGGCCCTGTTCACAATTTTGTTCGGCACACGCAACCTGGATGTCACCGAGCACCACCGCGGCATGGTGCTGGCAATTGCCTTCGAATCGCTGGTCAAGCTCCTGGCTTTTCTCGCCGTTGGCGCATTTGTCACCTATGGCTTGTACAACGGCTTTAGCGACCTGTTCAGCCAAGCCACAGCCAACCCTGAGCTAAAAGAATTCTGGGCAGAAACCGTGAACTGGCCGGCAATGATGATGCAAACCGGCTTGGCGATGATCGCCATCATCTGCCTGCCGCGGCAGTTCCATGTGGCGGTGGTGGAGAACATCGAGCCCAAGGACCTGCGCCTGGCGCGCTGGGTTTTCCCCACGTACCTGATACTTGCCGCACTGTTTGTCGTACCCATTGCCCTGGCCGGGCAAATGTTGCTGCCTGACGGAGTCACCCCGGACTCCTTCGTGATCAGCCTGCCGCTGGCCGAAGCGCATCCGGCGCTGGCCTTGTTGGCGTTTATCGGCGGTGCCTCAGCAGCCACAGGTATGGTTATCGTGGCGTCGGTGGCGCTATCAACGATGATTTCCAACGACATGCTGCTGCCCTGGCTGCTACGCCGGCAGAACACAGAACGACCTTTTGAGGCCTTCCGTCACTGGATGCTTACTGCGCGCCGGGTCAGCATCGTTCTCATTCTGCTCTTGGCCTACGTGTGCTATCGCCTGCTCGGCTCCAATGCCAGCCTGGCGACCATCGGCCAAGTGTCCTTTGCGGCCATCGGCCAGTTGGCTCCGGCCATGTTCGGCGCGCTGGTGTGGAAGCAGGCCAACCGTCAGGGAGTGTTTGCCGGTTTGTTCGTGGGCGCGCTGATCTGGTGCTACACCTTGGTCATGCCGTTGGTAGCACGCGGACTGGGCTGGCCACTCGAGGCCTTCCCTGCGCTGCAACCACTTCTGTATGCAGATATCGGAATAAAAGTCGATCCGTTAACACGCGGCGTCGTACTGTCGCTGGCCGGTAACTTCCTGCTGTTTGCCTGGGTCTCTTACTTCTCTCGCACCCGAGTGGCAGAACATTGGCAGGCAGGGCGGTTTATCGGCCATGACCTGGGCACCAAACCGAGCAACCGTAGCATGCTGGCGGTACAGGTCGGTGACCTGCTGCTACTGGCCAACCGCTTTGTCGGTGAAGACCGCGCGCGCCATAGTTTCATGCGCTTCGCTTACCGCCAAGGACGTAGCTTCGATCCCAACCAGACCGCCAACAGCGACTGGATTGCCCATACCGAACGCCTGCTGGCCGGCGTACTGGGTGCGTCCTCGACTCGCGCAGTGGTCAAGGCCGCCATCGAAGGCCGGGAGATGCATGTCGAGGACGTGGTACGCATCGTCGACGAAGCCAGTGAAGTGCTGCAGTTCAACCGCGCCCTGCTACAAGGTGCCATTGAGAACATCACCCAGGGCATCAGCGTGGTTGATCAGTCACTGCGCCTGGTGGCCTGGAACCACCGCTATATCGAGCTGTTCAACTACCCAGACGGCCTGGTCTATGTCGGCCGCCCCGTGGCCGAACTGATCCGCTTCAATGCCGAACGCGGCCTGCTAGGCGGCGGTGACATCGACGAACACGTCAGCAAGCGCCTGTACTGGATGCGCCAGGGCACAGCGCACACCTCTGAGCGCCTGTTCCCCAATGGCCGGGTGATCGAACTGATCGGCAACCCGATGCCCGGCGGCGGTTTCGTCATGAGCTTTACCGACATCACCGAGTTTCGTGAGGCCGAGCGCGCACTCAAGGCGGCCAACGAAGGCCTTGAGCAACGGGTCAGCGAACGTACCCATGAACTGTCACAGCTCAACCTGGCATTAACCGCAGCCAAGGGGGTCGCAGAAGCCGCCAACCAATCGAAGACCCGCTTTCTCGCGGCCGTCAGCCACGATCTGATGCAGCCACTCAACGCAGCCCGCCTATTCTCCGCCGCACTCGCTCACCAGGACGACGCCCTGCCTCAGGATGCCCGCGAACTAGTGCACCACCTAGACAGCTCACTGCGCTCAGCCGAAGACCTGATCAGCGACCTGCTGGATATCTCACGCCTGGAGAACGGCCGCATCACCCCGAATCGTCACAGCTTTGCCCTGAACAACCTGTTCGACACCCTTGGCGCAGAATTCAAGGCGCTGGCAGCTGAGCAGGGTGTGGACTTCCGCCTGCGCGGCAGCAACCTGCGGGTCGACAGTGACATCAAGTTGCTACGGCGCATCCTGCAGAACTTCCTGACCAATGCCTTCCGCTACGCCAAAGGCCGCGTTCTGCTGGGCGTGCGTCACCAGGGTAGACAGTTGCGCCTGGAAGTATGGGACCGTGGACCGGGGATTCCCGACGACAAACGCAAGGTGATATTTGAGGAATTCAAACGCCTCGACAGCCACCAAACCCGCGCCGAAAAAGGCCTGGGACTGGGCCTGGCGATTGCCGATGGTTTGTGCCGAGTCTTGGAACATAAGCTGGAAGTCCGCTCCTGGCCAGGCCGTGGCAGCGTATTCAGCGTCACCGTGCCCTTGGCACAGCATGCCGAAGCGGCAGCGCCAGTAGCCGCCAAAGCGGACCACAACGGCCAAGCGCTATCCGGTATTCAAGTACTCTGCGTGGACAACGAAGACAGCATCCTTACCGGCATGCACAGCCTGCTTTCGCGCTGGGGTTGTCAGGTGTGGACAGCGCGCACCCGCTTGGAGTGCGAGCAATTGCTGGGCGAAAACATGCGCCCGCAACTGGCCCTGGTGGACTTTCACCTCGATGACGGCGAAACCGGCACCGAGTTGATGGCCTGGTTACGCACCCGTATGGCGGAACCGATACCAGGCGTTGTGATCAGCGCCGATGGCCGCCCCGAGCTGATCGCTCAGGTGCATGCCGCCGGCCTCGGTTACCTAAGCAAACCGGTCAAACCAGCCGCCTTGCGCGCCTTGTTAAGCCGCCATTTGCCGCTGCGCTGAGGCGCAGCACGCTACAAATTGAATCTCAACCCTGCAGGCGCTGACGGAATAGCGCCTGATGCTCGCGACACTGCTGGGCAGCCAGCAAAAATACGCCATGACCGCCGCGTTCGAACTCCAGCCAGGTGAAATCGACTTCCGGGTACAGGGCTTCAACATGCACCTGGCTGTTGCCGACTTCGACGATTAACACACCCTTCTCGCTCAGGTGATCAGCCGCTTCGGCCAACATCCGCCGCACTAAATCCAGACCATCCTCGCCACAGGCCAGACCAAGCTCTGGCTCATGCTGATACTCGGCCGGCATATCGGCGAAGTCCTCGGCGTCGACATAGGGCGGGTTGGAGACAATCAGATCAAATCGCTGCCCCGGCAAACCGGCAAAACCATCGCCCTGCACGGTGTACACACGCTCGCCCAGTTCATGCCGCTCGATGTTCTGGTTAGCCACTTCCAGCGCGTCATAAGACAAGTCGCCGAGCACCACCTCAGCATCGAGAAACTCATAAGCACAAGCGATACCGATACAGCCCGAGCCCGTGCACAGGTCAAGAATCCGCGCCGGCTGCATAGCCAGCCAAGGCTCAAAATGCTGTTCGATCAATTCGGCAATAGGTGAACGCGGGATCAGCACCCGCTCATCAACAATAAATGGCAGGCCGCAGAACACGGCTTCGCCCAGCAGGTAGGCCGTGGGCACGCGCGCCTCAATACGCTGCTGCAACAAGTCGTGCAGGTGCGCATGCTCGTCATGCTCTAGGCGGCAATCGAGGTAGCTGTCGGCAATTTCATAAGGTAAATGCAGGGCACCCAGCACCAGCTGGCGGGCTTCATCCCAGGCGTTATCGGTGCCATGGCCAAAAAACAGTTCTTCGCCATGAAACCGACTAACCGCCCAGCGAATGTAGTCACGGATACTGCGCAGGCGGGTTGGATGGGCGTTTGTAGCGTCGGTCACGGTAGCTCTCCGCAGAAAAAGTGCTGCATTCTAGCCCATTGTGCCGGCATTACTGCCTGCGCGGCGCGAGCAAACTCAGCAGAGACAACCGTTCCAGGGTGTTCCTTGCTCAGTCGTCGGAGGGTGTTTCGTCACGTTTCAGATACAGCTCACGCAACACGGCGACGGAAACGGCCAGGGCAAACAACAGCCAGAAATACTCGGTAAATAGACTTATCAGGCTCATAACGCAGCTCCTTTTGCTTGAAATTGCCGGTCCTCGGCAGCTAGCTGATTTTGCTCATTACACAAACAGCAAGCAAGATCATCAGGACAAAGGTTCACAGCAGCGCAACACAGGTGGACAATGGGTGGACTGTCCATGCCAGCCTGGAGTTCCTGCCATGTCCACCCCAAAAACAATGTTCGCCCTCACTGGCCGCAGCCATGCTCCCGCCAGCCTGAGTAACGCGACCCTGCTGGTAATTGATGCGCAAGAGGAGTACCGCAGCGGCGTCTTGCAGTTACCAGGGCTGGATGCGGCCTTAGAAGAGATTGCCAAACTGCTCGCCGCCGCCCGCGAACTGGGCAGCGCCATCGTCCACGTCAAACATCTCGGCATCCCTGACGGCCTGCTCGACCCACGCGGCCCGCGCGGCGTGCATCTGCCAGAAGCGGCACCCTTGCCGGGGGAAATCGTCGTTGAAAAGCGCATGCCCAATGCCTTCAATGGCACCGACCTGCATGACCGTCTGCAAGCACTAGGTCACCTGGACTTGATCGTCTGCGGATTTATGACCCACTCCAGCATCAGCACCACCGTGCGTGCGACCAAGGATTATGGTTACCGCTGTACCGTGGTCGATGCCGCTTGCGCCACCCGCGATCTACCGACCCTTGATGGCCAGGTGATCAGCGCCGCCGATATGCACAGGGCCGAAATGATCGCCCTCGCTGACAATTTTTCTGCCGTGGTGCCGTGCGCCAGCGCCTTGCTTTGACGCCACTGGCAAACGCGCTATTGATCACAGCCTGCGCACTGCTCACCTGCAGCGGTTGAACCACACCGGCAGCTGCCGGTCATACCGCCGATAGCCATAGAGGAAATCGGCATGAGGACATCGGCATGAAGCAATCCGACGGTTTTGACGCTCGCCGCTTGCGTCCACGTAGTGCCGGCACCTGGCGTTTACGTCTGGGCGCGGCATTCGCTGCGTTGCTGGCCACGTTCGGCGTCCTGCTGAGCATGGCCGGCATTGCTGCCCTACTCGGCCAGCACTCAGTATTGGGGCCGCTTAACGAATCCGCTGTTGCGGCCGGTTTGTTCGCGCTCATCGGCCTGGCTTTGCTGTACGTCGGCGTGATGCTCTGGCGTCGCTGCCGACGCCGCTCAAGACATGCCAGCGACCTGAGCATGGCACCGCACCTGATGAAGAAACGCGACTGATTCATCCGCACAGCACGATGACGGCAGGTTGGTTACACTAGCGGCCTTCGCGGAGGCCCAGATGCAAGACGACGACTTCTCTCTCTTTAAAGCCGAATTGCGCGGCGTAAAACCGATCAAGCATGACCGCGCAGATACCGGCAAAGCAAAACCCAACCGTGCCCAACTGGCCACCCTGCGCCAGGCGGCCACGGCGCGCGTAGACTCGATTAAGGTCGACGGCCTGTCTGATCAATTCGTGATTGATGTGGGCGCTGAAGACCCGCTGTACTGGTCGGCCAACGGCGTGCAAGAAGGCCAGATGCGCAAACTCAAGCTGGGTCAGATCAGCTTCGAGGGCAGCCTCGACCTGCACGGCATGAGCGTGGAAAAGGCCCGCGATACGCTCTGGGAGTTCATTGCCGAGGCCAACAAGCTAGAAGTGCGCTGCGTACGCATCACCCACGGCAAAGCGGTGCGTATGGATGGCCGTAAGCCGATGATCAAGAGCCACGTCAACACCTGGCTACGCCAGCATCCACAAGTACTGGGCTTTACCTCTTGCCTGGCCAAACACGGCGGTACCGGCGCGGTTTACGTCATGCTTAAACGCACCATGATGGATGGCCGCGACGAATAAGCCACGCTGGCTGGTGGCCTGCGCACTTGCCAGCCCAGCCCTCGCGGCCTAACCTGCGCCCTTCGGAAAGACCAACGAGATTGTCCATGTCCCTGGAACAGAATTACACCGCGATCCTCGGCAAACTTGGCGAGGACGTATCCCGCGAAGGCCTGCTCGATACGCCAAAACGCGCCGCCAAAGCCATGCAGTACCTGTGCAAAGGCTACCAAGAGACCCTCGACGAGGTCACTAATGGCGCGCTGTTCAGCTCCGACAACAGCGAAATGGTGCTGGTGAAGAACATCGAGTTGTATTCACTGTGTGAGCACCATTTGCTGCCCTTTATCGGCAAGGCCCACGTCGCTTATATCCCCAGCGGCAAAGTGCTCGGTCTGTCGAAAGTCGCGCGCATCGTCGATATGTACGCGCGCCGCCTGCAGATCCAGGAAAACCTCAGCCGGCAGATCGCTGAAGCCATCCAGCAGGTCACCGGCGCCCTGGGTGTTGCCGTGGTGATCGAGGCGCAGCACATGTGCATGATGATGCGTGGTGTAGAAAAGCAGAACTCCTCCATGGTCACCTCAGTGATGCTTGGCGAATTCCGCGAAAACGCCGCCACACGCAGCGAGTTCCTCAGCCTGGTCAATAACTGATCAACTCAGCTAGCAAAAAACCGGCTCCGGCCGGTTTTTTTAGGCTTGCCTAGCGGCGACAATCCGCCACAAAACACGATGAAACCGCCAGCATATGGCGAGATCACGCCACATCTTCCTGGTATTTAGTGCTGCTCTACTGCGGCAGCATGCCGCAAGCAGGGATATTGCAGTGATGGGCATGCATCTTGCGATAAGACCTGTAACGCCAGCGCACCCCGCGTTTTTCTGCAGGTTTTAATCGCCTGTACCCGAAGTCGCTGTCGTTTTGCACACGACGCCCTATACCCCCTACAACGCGCCTGTCAGCAGATGATGGGCACATCCGCTATTGCTGCATAGCTGATCCCGCGTCGGCCATAGGGCGTCATCCTGACTTCACCGATTAAAGATGGTTGGTTTAATGAAAAAGCTTCTATTGGCCACGCTATGCCTGAGCGTGATCGGTTGCGCCAAGCAACCCGAGCCAGAAAAAACCGTAGATGTTCTATTGATTGGCGGCGGCATCATGAGCGCCAGCCTCGGCACCTACCTCACAGAGCTGGAACCCACCTGGACCATCGATCTCTACGAGCGCCTCGACCAAGTCGCCGCTGAAAGCTCCAACGCCTGGAACAACGCTGGCACCGGTCACTCAGCACTCGCCGAACTGAACTACACCCCGGAAAAACCTGACGGTTCCATCGATATCAGCAAGGCTGTGACGATCAACGAGTCGTTCGAGATCTCCAAGCAATTCTGGGCCTATCAGGTCGATCAACGCATCCTTAACAACCCCAAGTCGTTCATCAACAACGTGCCGCACATGAGCTTCGTCTGGGGTGATAAAAACACCGCGTTCCTCAAGAAGCGTTACGAGGCCCTGCAGAGCAGCACGCTATTCCGCGGTATGGAATTCTCCGAAGACCCGGCCAAAATTGCCGAATGGGTCCCGCTGATCATGGCCGAGCGCCAGCCGGGTGAAAAAATCGCAGCGACCCGTGTGACCTTCGGCACTGACGTCAACTTCGGTGAAATCACCCGCCAGTTGATCGACTCGCTGAACCAGAAGGACACCTTCAAGCTGCACCTGCAGCATGAAGTGCGTGACATTGTGCGCAACGACGATGGCACCTGGAAGGTCGTGATCGCCGACCTGGCCAATGACGGCCTTGAAAACGCTGTTAACGCCCGCTTCGTGTTTATTGGCGCAGGTGGCGGTGCCCTCAAGCTGCTGCAGAAATCCGGCATTCCGGAAGCCGACGGCTATGCAGGCTTCCCGGTGGGTGGCCAGTGGCTGGTTAGCGAAAACCAGGAATTGGTCAGCCAACACCAGGCCAAAGTTTACGGTATGGCTTCGGTCGGCTCGCCGCCCATGTCAGTACCGCACCTGGATACTCGCGTGATTGATGGCAAGAAGGCGCTGCTGTTCGGTCCCTTCGCTACCTTCTCCACCAAGTTCCTGAAAAACGGTTCCTGGACGGACATGTTCGGCAGCCTGACGACTCACAACGTCATGCCGATGGCCCACGCGGGCCTGGACAACATGTCGTTGACCACCTACTTGATGGGTCAACTGGTGCAAAGCCAGGACGACCGCATGGACTCGCTGCGTAACTACTTCCCGGCAGCCAAAAACCAAGACTGGCACCTGCTGCAAGCCGGCCAACGCGTGCAGATCATCAAGAAAGACGCCGACAAAGGCGGCATCTTGCAATTCGGTACCGAAGTGGTCAGCTCCGCAGATGGCAGCATCGCCGCCCTGCTCGGTGCCTCACCGGGCGCATCAACGGCTGCACCGATCATGCTTCACCTGCTTGAGCGCACCTTCAAGGACAAGGTGCAGAGCCCAGCCTGGCAGGCCAAGTTGAAGGAAATCATCCCCTCCTACGGCCAGAAGCTTGAAGGCAACCTGGAGTTGACCAACAAGACCCGCGCCTGGAGCAGCGAACGCCTGCAACTGGAGTTCACTGAAGTACAACCGCTGGCCCTCACCACAGAGGCCAGCGCGGCGCAGTAGCACGCGCCTGGGGATGAACCTGTAAGCCGTACTTACAAGTTGCAGGGAGCAGATGTCGCGGGCACACCGATTGAGCCCGCGACAGTTATTCCTCGTCATCATCCTCGCAGTGGCCAGACTCAATCACCGACCTCAGACCGGGGCAAACTCAAAGAAACCTCACGAAATGCAAGCAAGGCGGCTTCGAGGTGCTCGATAATTTCCAGCTGAAGCACATCGGGTAGCGGCAGATCGTCCAAGTTGTCCAGGCTGTCATATTTCAACCAGAAAATATCTGAGTCGATTTGCTGACGGGCTTTTAACTCTGGCGTCATGATGCTGATCCCTGCAAATTCCGCACTATTGAATTGAACCAATAACAACCAAGCTACTTAGGGCTTTCTGGAGACTGGGCAGACCGATCTCAAACCGCTGAAAATACGCAGCCTTGCTCAGTAACCGACTTCTTTCTGATGCCGAAAGGCCAATACATAGACAGCATCATCCGCGCGCTCATGCCGATAGAGCGCCACATAACCAGAATCACCGAACTCGATAATTAGCTCACGCAACTCCGGCAGCTCTGGAAATGGGCGACCTACTTCCGGGCCATCTTCCAATCGGACGAATTGTCGTTCAATCGCCTGAGCGGCTCGCCGAGCAATCTGCGGGCCTTTCTCGACAAGAAACTGACGACAACGCTCAAGCCCTTGCGCAGCACCTTCAGTGATAATCAGTCGTGGCACTTGGGAAGCTCCGCCTCAGCCTCAGTGCCCCAGGTATTGAGCCAGGCCCGCGTCTCTTGGCCGGTCAGATGCCGACCTGTTTCCTGATACGCCGCCCACGACGCCAAGGCTTCTTGTTTGAAACTCTCACGGGCTTCCTCGCGCTCAACGTACTGCGCTATCGCTTCGCGCATAATCCAGTGGGGCGAACGTTGACGCAGACCAGCCAAGTGCTGAATGCGACTTTTCAGCTCGTCATCAATTTTGATAGAAGTGGCCATAGCCGAACCCTCGTTATCTAAAGGTATTACCTTTTGATAAGGTATCAGTCACCCAGTTCATCTGTCCATGCGTCTAGAAGACAGTCGATGCCACGCAGAACGTGGATGGGGGTACAAACAGGCATATAGAAATTAAACTATATAAATCAAGGATTTAGTTTTTATAAAACGCCGACCACAAGCCAGTTTTTTGCCTGCAAAACCTGCTTTTCTCCAACAGTGACTTGAGTGAATCCCGGCAAATCCAATGCTTTCAGACCAGTTGCGATCTATCCGCCAGCCAACGCAGAGCCGGCGCGTCAATACTCCCGGTCTGCCTGGTCCTTGCGCCGATACGGGAACACATCAATCACCTTGCCGTCGCGAATCGCCGCTTGCAGGCTCTTCCAGTAGTCGGCGTCATACAGGTTGCCGTGCAGTTCGCTGAACAGCTTGCGCTGCTTGCTATCGGCAAACAGAAACGGCGGAAATTCCTCGGGGAATACATCCAGCGGCGCGACCGAATACCAAGGCTCGGCGGCCATCTCATCTTCGGGATAACGCGGTGGTGGAATGCGCCGAAAGTTGGCCTCAGTCAGAAAGCAGATCTCGTCGTAGTCGTAGAACACCACGCGGCCGTGACGGGTTACGCCGAAGTTCTTCAGCAACATATCGCCTGGGAAAATATTCGCCGCAGCCAGTTGCTTGATGGCCAGGCCATAGTCCTCCAACACCTCACGCACCTGGGCTTCGCTGGCGCTTTCCACGTACAGGTTCAGCGGCGTCATGCGCCGCTCCGTCCAGCAGTGACGCACCAGCACCGTGTCGCCATTAACCTCAATGGTAGAAGGGGCCACTTCCAGCAATTCAGCCAGGCACTGCGGGTCGAACTTGCTCAGCGGAAAGCGGAAATCGGCGAACTCTTGGGTATCGGCCATACGCCCTACCCGGTCGACGGTTTTCACCAAGCGGTACTTCTCAATCACCGTGCCGCGGTCAACGGTTTTCGAGGGTGAGAAACGGTCCTTGATGACTTTAAACACGGTGTTGAAGCCTGGCAGGGTAAACACGCTCATCACCATGCCGCGCACGCCCGGAGCCATGACGAATTTGTCGTCAGTGGTCGCCAGATGGTTGATCAGCGAGCGATAAAACTCTGACTTGCCGTGTTTATAAAACCCGATAGAGGTATACAGCTCGGCAATGTGTTTGCCCGGCAGGATGCGCTTGAGAAACCCGACAAACTCGGCCGGATAGCCCACCCGCACCATGAAATAGGAACGGGTGAACGAGAAGATAATCGACACCTCGGCCTCATCGGTGATCAGCGCATCAATCTGGATGCCCCGGCCCTCGCGATGCAATAACGGGATCACCAATGGCCATTGTTCGTCATGGGTGAAGATGCGCCCGACCAAGTAGGCGCCCTTGTTGCGGTATAGCCGCGAAGCAAACAGCTCTATGCGCAGGTCTGGGTCTTTGCATACCCAATCCGGCAGGCTGGCGCGCAACTGCTTGAGCAAACGCGCCAGATCGCGCTCGTGGTCTTCATAACCGACTTCAAAGCTGAAGTCGGCGAAGATCTGCCGCAGCGCCTGCTCAACATCACCCGCAGGCTCGTACAGCCTTGTCTGCGGTGTACGCTCATTGCGCCGTAAAGCTGGGCGGGTGGTATGAATAAACATGCAGCCGTCGTTGATCTGGTCATGGCTGAACAGGCTGCAAAAAATCGAATTGAACCAGGTTTCTGCCAATTCATCGTCGTAACGCAGGTCGATCAAGGCGATGTAGGCCGACTTGACCAGCGGCCACTGCTGCACATCCATCAGCACCTCTACATCGCCGGCGCTACGCAACCGCTCGCTGACCGCACTGACGAATTCCTCATACAAGGCAATTCGCACCGCTGAAGCTTGCTGGATTTCCTGCCACTGCGCCTGCTCAAAACGCAGCCGTGCGCCGTTGGTAATTTGCCGAAACTGTTCGCGGTAATCGTCAAAGCCTTCGAGAATAAGCGCGGCAATCGCGCTGGCTGGCCATTGCTGTGGCATGAGTAAAGCCCTTTAGCGGAAACTTAACCGAGCTTATCCAGTGAACACGCCATGTAAAGCCGGCAATGCATGGATACGCGCTTAGGCGATGAAATATTGCCAGTCAGGCAGTTTGAAAGCGCTTTTCGAATTGCCTTAGCGCAGCTGCCCGGCAACACTGCGCAGCCTTTCTCACTGCTGTGGAGTTCGTCGTGCGCATCGCCGACCTAACACGCCTGTTGTCACTTGCTGCCATCTGGGGCGCAAGCTTTTTATTTATGCGCATCGTAGCGCCGGTATTGGGCAGCATGCCAACCGCGTTCTTCCGCGCCAGCCTGGGCATGCTCGGGTTGCTGGCAATACTGTTGCTGATGCGCGTGCGCTGGGACTTCAACGGCAAACTCAAACACTGCCTGGTACTTGGGGTGATTAATGCCGGCCTACCGTCTGCCATGTACTGCATGGCAGCAATGGTGTTGCCAGCTGGCTACTCGGCTATTTTCAATGCCACCACACCGATGATGGGCGTGCTGATTGGCATGCTGTTCTTTGCCGAAGCCCTGACCCTGAGTAAAGCCGCTGGTGTGGCCATCGGTTTATTTGGCGTGGCGGTGCTAACTCGCACCGGCCCGGTGGAGTTCGACCTAAACCTGCTATTCGGTGCGGCCGCCTGCCTGGTGGCGACCGCCTGCTATGGTTTTGCCGGCTTTCTCGCCCGGCGCTGGATTGGCCAGCAAGGTGGCCTGGATAACCGCCTGACAGCCTTTGCCAGCCTGTGTGGCGCGAGCTTGTTTCTGTTGCCCTTGTTTGGCGGCTCGTTGCTCATAGCGCAACCCGCCAGTTGGGGCGGGCTTGACGTCTGGCTGTCACTGGCGGGGCTGGGCTTCATCTGCACGGCACTGGCTTACGTGCTGTATTTCCGCCTGCTCAGCGACGTTGGGCCGATCAAGGCCAGTACCACCACCTTTCTCATCCCACCCTTTGGCGTGCTCTGGGGCGCGTTGCTGCTGGATGAGCCACTGTCCTGGGCCTACCTGTATGGCGGTGTGTTGATCGCCATTGCCCTGTGGCTGGTGGTGCGACCAACCACAACAGCCAAATCAAGCTAATAACCGCCAACAAAAAGCCCGCTGTGGCAGCGGGCTTTTTAAATACGCAGCAAGCATCAGCTCAGGCGTGAGGTCGACTTACGGATAATCTTGATCGAATGTTTGAGCGTAGGTTTGCGCGTGACGCTGATGGCTTTGCGCGAAACCGTGTCGATGGTGATATTCCAGAATCCGCTGCTGGGCACGGTGATCTTGGCCGGGAAGGTGTCGAACGCACCACCGTGGTAGGTGTGCCGGCCGCCATTCTTGAAGCTGCGGAAGTTGGCATCGCTCATCAGGCGAATATTGCAGGTCTGCGAGCACTCGATCACGACGACGTCGTCTTCGTTGAGGTGTTCGCGCTGGTGTATAAATTTCATCTACCGCTCCGCACAGCTGGGTCAGGCCAATCAGGCCGCTAGTATGAGTGCCTGACGAGGGTTGAGCAAAGGCTAAGCAGTTTTACCTGAGCCGACAGTACTTACTCAACTCCACGCATACCGCCGCAACCTAGGCGGTGGTAGCATGCGCGCCCCATGCATATCCACGATTTTCAGCAACGCCTCAGCGACCTCGGTGCCAAGCCCATGCACATCGGGCGTATCACCCGTGCCTGGCTGGGCGGCAAGCCGCTGGATACCGGCACGCGCAACCAGAAAACCGAGAATTTCCTGCCGCTGGCTGTGCGTAATGCCCTGCCACAGTTGAGCAGTGAACTCGACGGGTTGGCCCGACTAAGTTCCGAACACCCGGCTACAGATGGTTCGGCACGCCTGCTGGTGGAGCTGGCTGACAAGCAAATGGTGGAAAGCGTACTGCTACCCCGTGATGGCCTGTGTGTGTCCAGCCAGGTGGGTTGCGCGGTGGGTTGCGTGTTCTGCATGACCGGTAAAAGCGGTCTGCTGCGCCAACTGACGAGCAGTGAAATCCTTGCCCAGGTGGCGCTGGCCCGGCGTTTTCGGTCGGTAAAGAAGGTGGTGTTTATGGGCATGGGTGAGCCCGCCCACAACCTCGACAACGTACTGGACGCCATCACGCTGCTTGGCACTGAAGGCGGTATCGGCCAGCGCAACCTGGTGTTTTCCACCGTCGGCGACCCGCGCGTGTTCGAGCGCCTGCCACAGCAGCAGATCAAACCTGCTCTGGCTCTGTCGTTGCACACCACTGACGCCGAATTACGCCAACAATTGCTGCCACGTGCACCACGCATTGATCCTGAAGAACTGGTCGAACTGGGCGAAACCTACGCACGGCAGATCGATTACCCGATCCAGTATCAGTGGACGCTGCTCAAGGGCATCAACGACAGTCAGGAAGAAATGGACGGCATCCTGCGCCTGCTCAAGGGCAAGTACGCGATCATGAACCTGATCCCTTACAACAGCCTGGAGGCGGATGAATTCCAGCGCCCCGATGGTGAGCGTATCGTGCAGATTGTGCGCTACCTGCACAGCCGTGGCGTGCTGACCAAGGTGCGCAACTCGGCGGGTCAGGACATTGATGGCGGCTGTGGCCAGCTGCGCGCACGCGCGACCGCAGTACTGGAGCGCCGAAAAAGCCGTGCATAAGCGATGACTGCACTGTTGCCGTCGCGGCTAAAGCCCCTCCCACACTAGAGCCTGTTGCCGTTTCACCGAGAGCCGCGTTGCAGCGAGTGAAACGGCAACAAACCCTAATAAAAAATGCCCGCAGAGCGCGGGCATTTTTGTTTGGCTAGCTACTTAATAGTAGGCATTTTCCTTGATGCTGTGATCGGTTACGTCACGCACGCCTTTAAGCTCAGGAATACGTTCAAGCAGGGTTTTTTCGATGCCCTCTTTGAGGGTCAGATCGACCTGGCCGCAGCCCTGGCAGCCACCGCCGAACTTGAGCACCGCAATACCATCTTCGACCACGTCGATCAGGCTGACTTCGCCGCCATGGCTAGCCAAACCGGGATTGATCTCGGTTTGCAGGTAATAACTGATGCGCTCGTTGATCGGGCTGTCTTCATTGACCATCGGCACCTTAGCGTTTGGCGCCTTGATGGTCAGCTGGCCGCCCATACGGTCGGTGGCGTAGTCGACCACAGCATCGTCGAGGAACGGCTCGCTAACGGCGTCGATCCAGGCCGTAAAACTCGCCAAACCAAGCGCAGTGTCTTCAGCTTTCTGCTCGCCTGGCTTGCAGTAGGCAATGCAGGTTTCAGCGTACTGGGTGCCCGGCTGGGTGATAAAAACGCGAATGCCGATGCCCGGGGTGTTCTGCTTACTCAGCAGGTCAGCCAGATAATCGTGGGCAGCGTCGGTAATAGTAATGGTGCTCATGGCAACTCCTCGCAAACATGGGCGCAGTGTACGCCACTCGCCAGCGCCGGCAAAGTCCTAGTATTTTAGTAGGATAAACGCCACTAACTAAACCTCACGCAAGCAGGGCTATGCGCCAAGAAACACCGCAATCGTATCGGCAGCACTGAGCAGGTGTTGTTGATGAGTGAAGCCTGAGCTTTTCAACGGCTTAAGGTCGTGATCAGCGGCAACCAGCCAATGCAGCTTGATCGACTCAGATAGCGCGTAGCCGGCAACCGCTTGGCGATTGCCTAGAGCATCGCGCTCGCCCTGAACGATCAGCGTCGGCGTTTTCAACTCAGCCAGATGCGCTACCCGTGGTTTTTCCGGTTTGCCGACAGCATAGAAGGGATAACCCAAGCAGACCAGCGCATCGGCACCCAATTCATCGGCGAGCAGGCTAGCCATGCGCCCGCCCATGGACTTACCACCGATAGCCAAAGTTCCTGCGACTTGTTGGCGCACCTGGCAATACACCTCACGCCACTGTTCGAGCAGTTTGGCTTGCGGATTTGGGGGGCGCTTTTTACCGTCCAGGCGCCGCGCAGCCATATAGGCAAACTCGAAGCGCAGCACGGCAATCCCACGCGCGGAAAGGCTTTGCGCCATCTGCTGCATAAACTCGCTGTCCATCGGCGCACCGGCGCCGTGAGCAAGAATCAAGGTGGCACGCACTTCGCCGGCGGGCCGATCCCACAGCCAGGTGCCATCACTCTGCCCTTGCTCGCATTGATCCTCGTCAATACCCAACCCCTGCCCTTTGCTCATGCTTGCCTCGCGTAATGAATCAGCTGGACTGCGGCGCTGATCGTACAGGCCTGCAGCTACTGACTTTCAATGATCTGCCTATAACCGTGGATGGAAGCCCAGACATGAACACAACCAGCAGTTCCGCCTATAACTACAAGGTGGTTCGCCAATTCGCCATCATGACGGTGGTATGGGGCATTGTCGGGATGGGGCTCGGCGTGTTTATCGCCGCGCAACTTGCCTGGCCCGAACTTAACTTCAACCTGCCGTGGACCAGCTTCGGACGCCTGCGCCCGCTGCACACCAACGCGGTAATCTTCGCCTTCGGTGGCTGCGCACTGTTTGCCACCAGCTACTACGCGGTGCAGCGCACCTCGCAGACTACCTTGTTCGCCCCCAAGCTTGCCGCTTTTACCTTTTGGGGATGGCAACTGGTAATCGTCCTGGCGGCCATCAGCCTGCCAATGGGCTGGACCAGCTCCAAGGAATACGCCGAGCTGGAATGGCCAATCGACATACTGATTACCATCGTCTGGGTCAGCTACGCCGTGGTGTTCTTCGGCACGGTGATGAAGCGCAACGTCAGCCACATCTACGTGGGCAACTGGTTCTTCGGTAGCTTCATCCTGACCGTGGCGCTGCTGCATCTGGTCAACAACCTGGAAGTACCCGTAACCCTGACCAAGTCCTACTCGGCCTATGCCGGTGCAACCGATGCAATGATCCAATGGTGGTACGGCCACAACGCGGTGGGCTTCTTCCTCACGGCGGGCTTCCTGGGGATGATGTACTACTTCGTACCCAAGCAAGCCGGACGTCCGGTGTATTCGTACCGCCTGTCCATCGTGCAC
This sequence comes from Pseudomonas sp., assembly GCF_046581935.1. Classification (GTDB taxonomy): domain Bacteria; phylum Pseudomonadota; class Gammaproteobacteria; order Pseudomonadales; family Pseudomonadaceae; genus Aquipseudomonas. Next base: position 339,865 of record NZ_JAYGFK010000014.1, on the reverse strand, counting down.
TTCTGGGCGCTGATCACCCTGTACATCTGGGCAGGTCCGCACCACTTGCATTACACCGCGCTGCCAGACTGGGCGCAGTCACTTGGCATGGTGATGTCGCTGGTACTGCTGGCTCCAAGCTGGGGCGGCATGATCAACGGCATGATGACGCTGTCAGGCGCGTGGCATAAGTTGCGCACCGACCCAATCCTGCGCTTCCTGGTGGTATCGCTGGCGTTCTACGGCATGTCGACCTTTGAAGGCCCGATGATGGCCATCAAGACCGTCAACGCCCTGTCCCACTACACCGACTGGACCATCGGCCACGTTCACGCTGGTGCGCTCGGCTGGGTTGCCATGGTGTCGATCGGTTCGCTCTACCACATGCTGCCTAAAGTGTTCGGTCGCGACGAAATGCACAGCGTCGGCCTGATCAACGTGCACTTCTGGCTCGCCACAATCGGCACCGTGCTGTACATCGCCTCGATGTGGGTCAACGGCATCGCCCAAGGCCTGATGTGGCGTGCAGTCAACGAAGACGGCACCCTCACTTACTCCTTCGTAGAAGCCCTGGAAGCCAGCCACCCCGGCTTTATCGTGCGGGTAATCGGCGGCGGGATTTTCTTCAGCGGCATGCTGGTGATGGCCTGGAACGTCTGGCAAACCGTGCGTCATACCAAGGCTGCAGAAATGGAAGCCGCTGCGCAGTTTTCGCTTGAGGGAGCTCACTGATGAGACACGAAATACTCGAGAAGAATATCGGCCTAATGGCGCTGTTGATGGTACTCGCCGTGAGCATCGGCGGCCTGACCCAGATCGTCCCGCTGTTCTTCCAAGACATCACCAACGAACCGGTAGCCGGGCTCAAACCCTACACCGCCGTGCAACTGGAAGGTCGCGACATTTACATCCGCGAGGGCTGCGTCGGCTGCCATTCGCAGATGATCCGCCCATTCCGTGCTGAAACCGAACGCTACGGCCACTACTCGGTAGCCGGGGAAAGTGTCTACGACCACCCCTTCCTCTGGGGCTCCAAGCGTACCGGCCCGGACCTGGCCCGCGTCGGCAGCCGCTACTCGGACGAATGGCACCGCGCTCACCTGTACAACCCGCGCAACGTAGTACCTGAGTCAAAAATGCCGGGCTACCCGTGGCTGGTGGAAAACACCCTGGACGGCCAAGACACCCCGGCCAAGATGAAAGCGTTGCGCATGCTCGGCGTGCCATACAGCGACGAAGACATCGCCGGAGCCAGTGACGCGGTCAAAGGCAAAAGCGAGATGGATGCCATCGTCGCCTACCTCCAAGTGCTCGGCACTGCCGTGAAAAACAAGAGGTAGCGCCATGTCATTCGAATTTCTTGATATCGGCACATTACGCGGCATCGGCACAGCATTGGTTCTGTTGTCCTTTACCTGCGTTGCGTTATGGGCCTATAGCGGCAAGCGTCGCGCGGCCTTCGATCAAGCCGCATTGCTGCCCTTTGCCGATGAATCCAAGCTGGCTGCACCAAGGAGCAAGACCCCATGAGCACTTTCTGGAGCTGGTACATCACCCTGCTGACAGTTGGCAGTTTGCTCGCCCTGTTCTGGCTGATTTTTGCCACCCGCAAAAGCGAAACCCACAAAAACCCTACCGAACAAACCATGGGCCATGCCTTTGACGGCATTGAGGAATACGACAACCCACTGCCAAAATGGTGGTTCATGCTGTTTCTCGGCACCTTGGTGTTCGCGGTTGGCTATCTGATTCTTTATCCCGGCCTTGGCAACTGGAAAGGCGTACTGCCGGGTTATGAAGGCGGCTGGACTCAGGTTAAGCAATGGCAGCGTGAGGTAGACAAGGCCGACGAGTTATACGGGCCTATTTTCGCCAAATATGCAGCCATGCCCCTCGAAGAAGTGGCTAAAGACCAGCAAGCACTGAAAATGGGTGGCCGCATGTTCGCCACCTATTGCTCGGTATGCCATGGCTCCGATGCCAAAGGCGCAGTGGGTTTCCCTAACCTGACTGACAGCCATTGGCGCTGGGGTGGCGAGCCTGAAACCATCAAAACCACCATCCTCAATGGTCGTATGGGCGCCATGCCAGCCTGGGCACCAGTGATTGGTGAAGAAGGCGTGCAACAGGTCGCTGCCTATGTACGCAAGGATTTGGCCGGCCTGCCACTGCCAGCCGACAAGAGCTATGACCTGGAAAAGGGCGCGGCAATCTTCGCCAGCAACTGCCAGGCTTGCCATGGCGCACAAGGCACCGGCACCGCAATGCTCGGCGCACCGGACCTGACTAGCCCTGCGGGCTGGATCTACGGCAGCAGCTTGGTGCAACTGCAGCAGACCATCCGCCACGGCCGCAATGGTCAGATGCCTGCGCAGGAACAGTACCTCGGCAACGACAAAGTGCACTTGCTGGCCGCTTATGTATTGAGTTTGAGCCAACAGCAAAAGAGCGCCGCAGCCCAGTAATTGCTCCATCCGCAATAATTGCCTGGCGGCTCACCGTCGCCAGGCAACCTAACCCCCTCCTCGCGCCGGGCAATCGCCCGAGCCATGCGACCCAAAGTCGCACCCTTCCGACCAAGTGCACGCGCAAGGTTTGACTTGAGCTAATCTTGACCGCAGTCGCCACCTGTCATAACTCAAAGGCGATTCCCATCTTTGCGCTACTCATTTATGGGGTTTAACGCTAGCGGCAAAAGCCCTGTATAAGTGGCCATGCGTGCTTGCCTAAAGCCCTTGAGAGCCCAGTTGTAACGGCTTGTGTCGTTGCAATAAGACACTGCTTTCTCCATACTTGCCGCCGATTTTTGCCCCTAAAAAATCCATTAACCGTGGAACCCATAATGAGCACAGCAATCAGTCAGACTGCTTATAACTACAAGGTGGTTCGCCAATTCGCCGTAATGACGGTGATTTGGGGAGTCATTGGCATGTCTTTAGGTGTTTTCATCGCCGCACAATTGGTGTGGCCTGAACTCAACCTTGGCATGGAGTGGACGACCTTTGGCCGTCTGCGCCCATTACACACCAACGCGGTAATCTTCGCCTTCGGCGGCTGCGCACTGTTCTCCACGTCTTACTATGTGGTGCAACGTACCTGCCAGACGCGCTTGATTTCCGATGGTCTGGCTGCTTTCACCTTCTGGGGCTGGCAAGCAGTAATCGTCGCAGCAGTCATAACGCTGCCGATGGGCTACACCGGGTCCAAAGAATACGCCGAGCTGGAATGGCCAATTGATATCCTCCTGGGTATCGTCTGGGTCACCTATGCCGTGGTGTTCTTCGGCACCATCGTCAAACGTAAAACCAAGCACATCTATGTGGGCAACTGGTTCTACGGTGCCTTCATTCTGGTTACCGCGATGCTGCACATCGTCAACAGCGCTGCCGTTCCGGTCAGCCTGTTCAAGTCCTACTCGGCTTATGCCGGTGCGACTGACGCGATGATCCAGTGGTGGTACGGGCACAACGCTGTGGGCTTCTTCCTGACCACTGGCTTCCTGGGGATGATGTACTACTTCGTACCCAAGCAGGCCGAGCGCCCGATCTACTCATATCGCTTGTCCATCGTGCATTTCTGGGCACTGATCACCCTGTACATCTGGGCTGGCCCGCACCACTTGCACTACACCGCACTGCCGGATTGGGCACAGTCCCTGGGCATGGCGATGTCGATCATCCTCCTGGCCCCAAGCTGGGGCGGCATGATCAACGGCATGATGAGCCTGTCAGGTGCTTGGCATAAACTGCGCACCGACCCAATCCTACGCTTCCTGGTGGTATCGCTGGCGTTCTACGGCATGTCGACCTTTGAGGGCCCGATGATGGCCATCAAGACCGTCAACGCCCTGTCCCACTACACCGACTGGACCATCGGCCACGTACACGCCGGCGCTCTAGGCTGGGTAGCGATGATCTCCATCGGCGCGCTGTACCACATGCTGCCGAAGGTCTTTGGTCGTCCGCAGATGCACAGCGTTGGCTTGATCAATGCCCACTTCTGGCTGGCTACCATCGGTACCGTTCTGTACATCGCCTCGATGTGGGTTAACGGTATCACCCAGGGCCTGATGTGGCGTGCAGTCAACGAAGACGGCACCCTCACCTACTCCTTCGTTGAAGCACTGGAAGCCAGCCACCCAGGCTACGTGGTGCGCATGATTGGCGGTGCCTTCTTTGTTACCGGCATGCTGCTGATGGCTTACAACACATATCGCACCGTGCGTGCCGCTAAAGCTTCTGAATACGAAGCCGCCGCACAGATGCCAGTCGGAGTAGCGCACTGATGAAACACGAAATCCTTGAGAAGAATATTGGCCTGATGGCGTTGCTGATGGTTCTGGCCGTCAGCATCGGCGGCCTGACTCAAATCGTTCCGCTGTTTTTCCAGGATGTTACCAACGAGCCGGTGGAAGGCCTCAAGCCTTACACCGCGCTGCAGCTGGAAGGCCGCGACATCTACATCAAGAACGGTTGCGTCGGTTGCCACTCGCAAATGATCCGTCCGTTCCGTGCTGAAACTGAACGCTACGGTCACTACTCGGTAGCCGGTGAAAGCGTCTGGGACCATCCATTCCTGTGGGGTTCCAAACGTACCGGCCCGGATTTGGCCCGTGTTGGTGGTCGTTACTCGGATGAATGGCACCGCGCGCACCTGTACAACCCGCGCAACGTGGTACCTGAGTCGAAGATGCCGGCATACCCCTTCCTCGTCGAGCACAAGCTTGATGGCAAGGACACGGCGAAGAAGCTGGAAGTCATGCGTGGCTTTGGCATCCCTTACACCGACGAAGACATCGCCGGTGCCAAGGATGCTGTCAAAGGCAAAACCGAAATGGACGCACTGGTTGCGTACCTGCAGGTTCTCGGCACTTCCATCAAGAACAAACGGTAACGCACGATGCCTTCTTTTCTCACGGACGTCGGGACCATTCGCGGCCTAGGTACAGCGGTGGTGTTCATCGCTTTTATTGGGTTGGTGCTCTGGGCCTACAGCGGCAAGCGTAAATCCAGCTTCGACGAGGCCGCCAACCTACCCTTCGCCGACGATACCAAACCCGTTGATCGTGACGAGCAATCTTCCAGGAGCAATAACCAATGACCACGTTCTGGAGTTGGTACGTAACCATTCTGTCTCTGGGCACCATCTTTGCCCTGACTTGGCTGATATTCGGCACCCGTAAGGGCCAGCGCGATGAAACAACCGAGGAAACCGTCGGCCACTCCTTCGATGGCATCGAAGAGTTCGACAACCCGCTGCCAAAATGGTGGTTCATGCTGTTTGTCAGCACCATCGTTTTTGCCCTCGGCTACCTGGCGCTGTACCCAGGCCTGGGAAACTGGAAAGGCCTGCTACCGGGGTACGACTACCTCGACAGCGAAGCCAAGACGCCATTTGCTAGCAGCGTGCAAATCGCTGACGGCAAAGAACGCAACGCAGGCTGGAACGGCGTACACCAGTGGGAAAAAGAAATGGCCAAGGCTGACGCCCAGTACGGCCCGATCTTCGCCAAATATGCAGCCATGCCAATCGAACAAGTGGCCCAAGACGAGCAAGCGCTGAAAATGGGCGGCCGCCTGTTTGCTTCCAACTGCTCGGTCTGCCACGGTTCGGATGCCAAGGGTGCCTACGGCTTCCCTAACCTGACTGACAATGACTGGCTGTATGGCGGCGAACCAGAAACCATCAAGACCACCATCATGGGCGGCCGTCAGGCGGCCATGCCAGCGTGGAAAGATATCCTTGGTGAAGAAGGTATTCGCAACGTTGCCGGCTATGTACGCAGCCTGTCCGGTTTGAAAAACCCGGAAGACATGAAGGTTGACATTGCCGCAGGTCAAAACATCTTTGCGACTAATTGTGCAGTCTGTCATGGCCCAGAAGCCAAGGGTCAACATGCTATGGGTGCCCCGAATCTGACTGACAAAATCTGGCTCTACGGTTCCAGTTTCGCTCAGGTTCAACAAACTCTGCGCTACGGCCGTAACGGCAAGATGCCTGCTCAGGAGAACTTCCTTGGCAACGACAAAGTGCATCTGCTAGCTGCCTACGTGTACAGCCTGTCACACGCTAAAACCGAGAAGTAATTCTCTAGCCTGACAGGCGCGACCGCAGGTCGCACCTGTCAGGCAATCGTCAGGCGTACCATTGCGCAGAGCCCGTATGACTCCCTCCGGCACGTATCGGTAGGAGCAGCCAATCAACCGCCGTGGTACGAACTGATGAGCGCACAGATCCCCGTTAAAGACGTCACCCCTGCCCCGGCCAAGGTCGAAGTTGTTGACCTGTACGCCAACCGCGAAAAAATCTACACCCGTTCCTTCACCGGTATCTTCCGCAATTTGCGCATGCTTGGTGGGGCTACCCTATTTCTGCTGTACTTCGGCACTGTATGGTTGAGCTGGAATGGTCGCCAGGCCGTCTGGTGGAACCTGCCGGAGCGCAAGTTCTACATCTTCGGCTCGACCTACTGGCCACAGGATTTCGTCCTGCTATCAGCGCTGCTGATCATCGCCGCCTTCGGCCTGTTCTTTATCACCGTATTCGCCGGACGCGTATGGTGCGGCTATACCTGCCCGCAAAGCGTATTCACCTGGGTGTTTATGTGGGCGGAAAAGATCACCGAAGGTGATCGCAACCAGCGCATGAAGCTCGACAAAGCACCGATGACCTCGCAGAAATTTCTGCGCAAGCTGGCCAAGCACGGCATCTGGGTCGGCGTATCACTGGTGACCGCAATCACCTTCGTCGGCTACTTCACCCCTATTCGCGAACTGATCCCTGACCTGTTCACCTTGCAAGCAGGTGGCTGGGCACTGTTTTGGGTTGGTTTCTTTACCCTGGCTACCTATGGCAATGCCGGTTATCTGCGTGAGCAGGTATGCATTTACATGTGCCCATACGCCCGCTTCCAAAGCGTAATGTTCGACCAAGACACCCTGATCGTCTCTTATGATCCGCGCCGTGGTGAAGCACGCGGTCCGCGCAAGCGCGATGCTGACTACAAGGCTGAGGGACTGGGCGACTGCATTGATTGCAAGATGTGCGTACACGTCTGCCCCACTGGCATCGATATCCGCGATGGTCTGCAAATCGAGTGCATCGGCTGCGCCGCCTGCATCGACGCCTGCGACAGCATCATGGATAAAATGAACTACCCGAAAGGACTGATCAGCTACACCACCGAACACAACCTCTCCGGCCAGAAAACTCACCTGGTACGACCACGCCTGATTGGTTACGCCATAGCCCTGGTCGCGATGTTCTGCGTATTTGCCTGGGCAGTAGCTGACCGCTCGCTGGTGGAACTGGATGTACTCAAGGACCGCGTACTCTACCGGGAGAACGAAGAAGGCCGGATCGAGAACGTCTACACCCTGAAGATCATGAACAAGGCTCAGCATGCGGTGACCTATGAGATCGAAGCTGACGGCCTCGATGGCCTGGTTTATGAAGGCAAGCACGTGATCAAAGCCGATGCTGGCGAAGTTCTATCGCTGCCCGTCGAACTGTCCATCGAACCGGAAAAACTCCCTTCGAGCGCCAATGAAATTAGCTTCCGCCTACACGCTGTGGATGACCCAAGCATCAAAACCGACGCCGCCAGCCGCTTTATCGGCCCAAGCGTGCGCTGATTAGAGAAGACCATGACTGAGCCCGTAGCTGAAAAGAACGCCGAGATCATCAAGCCCTGGTACAAGCAATTCTGGCCCTGGTTCCTGATTGGCCTACTGGCCTACTCAGTGGTCCAGGGGTTGACCTTGCTGACTATTGCCACAAAGAACCCACCGGGGCTTATTTCTGATGACTACTATGATGTCGGCAAAGGCATCAACCAGTCCTTGGAGCGGGAGAATCTTGCGATTCGTCTGAAGCTGCATGCCACCCTGCTACTGAACGATGAGCAAGGCACCGCTACGCTGCAACTGACCGGCAATAGCCATCCCTCGCAGCTAGTGCTCAACCTGGTGTCACCGACCCAGCCGGAACGTGACCGTCGAGTAATCCTGCAACCCCAAGCTGACGGCAGCTACCAAGGGCAGATGATTGATCCTGTTAAGGGTCGCCGCTTTGTCGAACTGATTGGCCAGGAAGGCGGCAAAAACTGGCGTCTGTTCGAAGAAGAAGACGTGCAGAGCGGTCAGAACATCCTCCTCGGGGATGCCCAATAAGCACACCGATGGCCAGTCCAATTCCTTGCTATCACTGTGGTCTGCCGGTTCCTACCGGCAGCCACTTCCAGGCCTTGGTACTGGGCGCCCCCCGCGAGATGTGCTGCCCGGGCTGCCAGGCAGTGGCCGAAGCTATCGTTAGCAGCGGCCTGGACAACTATTACAAACACCGTAGCGAATCCGCCGCCAACCCGCAGAGCCTTCCCCAAGCCCTGCCGGATGAACTGTCACTGTATGACCGCAGTGATGTGCAGCAACCCTTTGTCGAGCATGACGGCGAACTCAGCGAAACCTGTCTGTTGATCGAGGGGATCAGCTGCGCAGCCTGTGGCTGGTTGATTGAAAAACACCTGCGCGGGCTACCCGGCGTCAGCGAAGCGCATCTCAACCTGTCCAACCACCGCCTGCAGGTGCGCTGGGTAGACAGCCAATTGCCGCTCAGCAGCCTGCTCAAAGCGTTGCGCAAGATTGGCTACGCCGCCCATCCCTGGCAAGCCGATGCTGCTGCCGAACAGTTGCACCGGGAAAACCGCCGCGCCATGCGCGAACTGGGCGTGGCCGGCATGCTGTGGATGCAGGTAATGATGGCCGCCATGGCCACCTGGCCGGAATTCAACATAGACCTGAGCCCCGAGCTGGACAAGATCCTGCGCTGGGTCAGCCTGTTTCTTACCACGCCAATTGTTTTCTACTGCTGCGGCCAATTTTTCCGTGGTGCACTGCGCGACCTGCGCACACGCCACCTGACCATGGACGTATCAGTTTCGCTGGCGATTGGCGGAGCCTACGTGGCCGGCATTTGGTCAACCGTCACCGGCCAGGGTGAGTTGTACTTCGACGCCGTCGGCATGTTCGCCCTGTTCCTTCTCGCCGGCCGCTATCTGGAGCGCCGTGCCCGCGAGCGCACAGCGGCCGCTACTGCACAGTTGGTCAACCTACTGCCAGCATCCTGCTTACGCATCGATGCCGAGGGCCACAACCAACGCATTCTGCTTAGCGAACTGCGTGTCGGCGACCACGTGCTGGTAACACCAGGCGCCTTACTGCCCGCAGACGGGCGCATTGTCCAGGGCCAGTCGAGCGTCGATGAATCACTGCTGACTGGCGAATACCTACCGCTACCACGCAGCGTCGGCGATGCCGTCACCGCCGGCACACTGAATGTCGAAGGGCCGCTAAGCATTGAAGTGCAGGCCCTCGGCGACGCTACACGATTGTCGGCCATTGTCCGCTTGCTGGAACGCGCACAAAGCGATAAGCCACGCCTGGCGGTGGTCGCGGACAAAGTCGCGCAATGGTTCCTACTGATTGTCCTGATTGTTGCTGGCGTGGTGGGTCTGGTCTGGTGGCAGCTCGACCCATCGCGCGCGTTCTGGATCGTCCTGGCGCTACTGGTGGCCACCTGCCCATGCGCCCTGGCGCTGGCAACACCCACGGCGTTGACCGCAGCCACCGGCTCACTGCACAAACTGGGCATGCTGCTAACACGCGGCCATGTACTGGAAGGCCTGAACCAGATTGACACCCTGGTGCTGGACAAGACCGGCACCCTCACTGAGGGCCGCCTCACACTCAGTAGCATCCTTCCTTTGCGGGATTTAGACAGCGACAGCTGCCTAGCCCTGGCCGCCGCCTTGGAGAACCGTTCCGAGCACCCGATTGCCCGTGCCTTCGGCCAAGCCCCTGAAGCCGCAGAAGCGGTCAACAGCCATCCGGGCCTGGGCCTGCAAGGGCGCGTTGGCGACCGTCTGCTACGGATTGGCGAGGCCAATTTCGTTTGCGCACTCAGCGCCCAACCCGCCCCCGCGATTAGCGGCGAACACGGTCAATGGCTGCTACTTGGCGATGAACAAGGGCCACTGGCCTGGTTCGTATTGGATGACCGGCTACGCGACGACGCACCGCAACTGATCGCCATGGCCAAAGCGAAGCGCTGGCAGATCATGCTGCTGTCCGGCGACAGCTCACCCATGGTCGCGGAAGTGGCACGCCAACTGGGCATCGACGACGCCCGTGGCGGCCTCACCCCAGATGCCAAACTGGCGACGCTGAAGCAGCTGCACAGCCAGGGACGCCGCGTACTGATGCTGGGTGACGGGGTCAACGATGTGCCGGTGTTGGCGGCTGCGGATATCAGCGTGGCCATGGGCAGCGCCACCGACCTGGCGAAAACCAGTGCCGATGCCGTATTGCTCTCCAACCGCCTAAGCAGCTTGGTACAAGCACTGCATATGGCGCAAAGAACCCGCTACATAATCATCGAGAACCTAACTTGGGCCAGCCTATACAATGGCCTGGTCCTGCCCTTCGCAGCTATTGGCTGGGTCACGCCAATCTGGGCTGCACTGGGCATGTCGGTGAGTTCATTGCTGGTAGTACTCAACGCCTTACGGCTAACGCGACCTTAGGCTGGGTCACGCTTAACCGACCCGCCGCACCTTGTTAGGGTGGATGTGAACGCGACAGCTACGCGCCCCGATCCACCCTACTCCCAAGCCGTACTCGGAGACCTTATGCCCGCGCTCTATATTCTGATCCCCGTCGCTATTGGCCTGGTTGCCTTTGCCATCTGGCTGTTCTTCTGGGCCGTGGATAGCGGTCAGTACGACGACCTCGACGGCCCGGCACACAGCATCTTGTTCGATGACGAAGACCCTAAGCACCAAGCAGCCGTCAGTCACCTGCAACAAGAAGCGCCGCAACCGAACGAAGACGCGGACAACCAGGAACCACCTCGTGCTTGAGCTACTGCCGCTGCTGATTTCAGCATTGATTCTTGGCCTACTCGGCGGCGGCCATTGCCTCGGCATGTGCGGCGGCCTGATGGGCGCGCTAACCCTGGCCATTCCGCCGGAACAACGCGGGCAACGCCTGCAGCTACTGCTGGCCTACAACTTCGGGCGCATCCTCAGTTACAGCCTGGCCGGGCTGCTGCTCGGCCTTGCCGGCTGGGCGTTGGCCGGCAGCCCATTGGTGACAGGGTTACGCATAGTTGCAGCGCTACTGCTGATTGCCATGGGGCTGTACCTGGCTGGCTGGTGGAGCGGCCTGACCCGCATCGAAGCCCTAGGCCGTGGCCTGTGGCGCTATATCCAACCCCTGACCCGACGCTTTATGCCCGTCACCAGCCTGCCCCGCGCCCTCGTGCTAGGCGGTCTGTGGGGATGGCTGCCGTGCGGCCTGGTCTACAGCACCTTGCTCTGGGCAGCCAGTCAGGGCAATGCGCTCGACAGCGCCGCCCTGATGCTTGCCTTTGGCCTCGGCACCCTGCCGGTATTGCTGGCCACCGGCCTGGCCGCCGAACGCCTGACAGCTCTGCTGCGCAAGCAAGGTATACGCATGGCTGGCGGCATTCTGGTCATCCTATTCGGCCTCTGGACCCTACCTGGCCCGCATCAACACTGGCTAATGGGTCACTGATCGGCAATCGACCACAGCACACAGCCGCTTGATACAGGTCAAAACACCGCAGCAGTGTCGCTCTTAGACTCCCCGGTACTGATAGCCAAACCGGGAATACCCGCATGCTCAATGCCATCCAGTGGGACAGCAAACTGATCCGTCGTTACGACCAGGCCGGCCCGCGTTACACCTCCTACCCGACCGCCGTGCAGTTCCATGAACGTGTGGGCCAGTTTGATTTGCTGCATGCCTTACGTGACAGCCGCAAAGCCCAACGGCCGCTGTCGCTGTATGTACACATCCCATTTTGCGCGCACATTTGCTACTACTGCGCCTGCAACAAGGTCATCACCAAGGATCGTGGCCGCGCCCAGCCCTATCTGGAAAAACTTGAGCGCGAAATAGAGATCATCAGCCGCCATCTGGACCCGAGCCAGAAAGTCGAGCAACTGCACTTCGGCGGCGGCACCCCAACCTTTCTCAGCCACGACGAACTGCGCCACTTGATGGGCCACCTGCGCCAGCACTTCAATCTGCTGGATGACGATTCCGGCGACTACAGCATCGAGATTGACCCGCGTGAAGCCGACTGGTCGACCATGGGCCTGCTCCGCGAGCTCGGTTTCAACCGCGTCAGCCTTGGCGTGCAAGACCTCGACCCAGCGGTACAACGCGCGGTGAACCGCTTGCAAACCCTGGAGGAAACCCGCGCCATCATCGAAGCGGCACACACGCTGCAATTTCGCTCGGTGAACATTGACCTGATTTATGGCCTGCCACTGCAAACGCCAGAACGCTTCGCACGCACCGTAGCGGAAGTGATCGCCCTGCAACCTGATCGCCTGTCACTGTTCAACTACGCCCACTTGCCAGAGCGCTTTATGCCGCAGCGGCGGATCAACACCAGCGACCTACCCAGCCCTGGCGACAAACTGGCCATGCTCCAAGCCAGCATCGAGCAGCTAAGCGCCGCTGGCTATCGCTACATCGGCATGGACCACTTCGCCCTGCCCGACGACGAACTGGCCAGCGCTCAGGAAGACGGCAGCCTACAACGCAATTTTCAGGGCTACACCACGCACGGCCATTGCGACCTAATTGGCCTAGGCGTTTCGTCTATCAGTCAGATTGGCGATCTTTACTGCCAGAACAACAGCGACCTGAGCAAATACCAGGACAGCCTTGGCCATAATGAACTGGCCACCATCCGCGGTTTGCACTGCGATGATGATGATCGCCTGCGACGCGCGGTGATCCAGCAACTGATCTGTCATTTTCAGCTGCGCTTTGCTGATATCGAGCAGGCCTACGCCATCGATTTCCGCAGCTACTTTGCGGATATCTGGCCACAGCTGCAGCAAATGGCCAGCGATGGCCTGATCGAATTGAATGCCCAAGGCATCGACGTACAGCCGGCTGGTCGCCTGCTAGTACGCTCACTGTGCATGCTGTTTGATCGCTACCTCAATGAGTTGAGTCGGCAGCGTTTTTCGCGGGTAATCTGAGCATCGGCAATGGGCAAGCCTTGCGCCGACGATGCCTTACAATCGGCGCGACCTAATTCATTATCAGGCTGGAGGCTTCCTGCATCTGCTGAGCGCTTAACCCTTGCTCACGCATAGTCTTGATTAGTATTGCGTTAGTGCTACTCAATGCACCCTGCAATGAGGTCAACTCACTTTGCAAGGCCTCGGTCTTCATTCGCTGGGTATCGGGGTCGAGGCTTTGATCGCTCATAACTGCCTGCAGTTCGGCTTTCTTGGCTTCGATCTGCTGTTTGAGCTCACGAATCCTCTTGAGCAAATCCTTTATTGCATCAGGCAAGCTGCTCTCATCAATATCGCGATTTTTCTCTTCGGCAGCCGAGCGCGCTTTACCCAGCTCCGACAGGCTTACCCGCAAACCGTCACGCTGCGTTTTCTCATCCACCCCAACGCCTTCGACAGACAAATTTTTACGATCCAACGCTAGGCTCAAGCGACTGACCAGCACATTCGAATCCACACGCATACAGCCACTCCTGCCGATCCTTGGAAATCGCCATAACTATCGGCCTACTTATCGCAAACTTGAACAACTGGTCAAACCGCCTTCGCGCTGGCTGTACCCTTCGCCCTCCTGTACCCTTACACGAATTGTGTGCATAAGTCAGGAACACTAACGATGTCCGAAAGCATCAAGCTGCATACCCCACATCAAGCCCATTGCAAGGATTGCAGCCTGGCGAGTTTGTGCCTGCCGCTGTCTTTGGACTTGAAAGACATGGATGCGCTCGACGAAATCGTCAAGCGCGGCCGCCCGCTGAAAAAAGGCGAGTTCCTATTCCGCCAGGGGGATGTATTCAATTCGGTATTCGCGGTGCGTTCCGGCGCGCTGAAAACCTTCAGCCTGAGCGATAGCGGTGATGAACAGATCACCGGCTTTCACCTACCCAGTGAACTGGTCGGTTTATCCGGCATGGACAGCGAGCTCTATCCCGTGTCCGCGGTAGCCTTGGAAACCACTTCGGTCTGCGAAATACCCTTCGAGCGTCTAGACGAGCTATCGGTACAACTGCCGCAACTACGGCGCCAGCTCATGCGCATCATGAGCCGGGAGATCCGTGACGATCAGCAGATGATGTTGCTGCTATCGAAGAAAACCGCCGACGAGCGTATTGCCACATTCCTGGTTAACCTCTCTGCACGCTTCCGTGCCCGCGGCTTCTCCGCCAACCAGTTCCGCCTGTCCATGTCGCGTAACGAAATTGGTAACTACCTGGGCCTGGCGGTAGAAACCGTGTCGCGGGTGTTTACCCGCTTCCAGCAAAACAGCCTGCTGGAAGCCGAAGGCAAGGAAGTGCATATCCTCGACCCCATCGAGCTGTGTGCCTTAGCCGGCGGCAACCTCGATAACTGACCCACCCGTTTCACGCAGGACAACCGCCATGATCTTCGACGAATTCAGTATCAAGAAATTAATCCGTCCGGTGGTGGACTTCCCCAAGCCTGGGGTGATCTTTCGCGATATCACCCCACTGTTCCAGTCTCCCCGCGCTCTGCGCATGGTTGCCGACAGCTTTATCCAGCGCTACATAGAGACCGATATCAGCCACATCGGCGCAATGGATGCACGCGGCTTCCTGATCGGCTCGATCATCGCCTATGAACTGAACAAGCCGCTGATTCTGTTCCGCAAGCAAGGCAAGCTACCAGCCGACGTGCTCAGCGAGAGTTACCAGACCGAATACGGTGAAGCCAAGCTCGAAGTGCATGCTGACAGTCTCTGCGAAGGCGACAAAGTGCTGATTTTCGATGATCTAATCGCCACCGGTGGCACCTTATTGGCCGCCGCACAGTTGATCCGGCGCATGGGCGCTAGCGTCGTCGAGGCTGCCGCGATTATCGACCTGCCGGAATTAGGCGGCTCGCAAAAACTGCAGGACAGCGGCATCCCCACCTTCGCCCTGACCTGCTTCGCCCTCAACGACCAGTAACCCAACCTCCCCTCTGCGCTTGCCACATACAAGCGCCCGCCTGCCTGATAGGCGCAGGCAAATCAGACTGTCCGACAACCATCCATAAGTTGGCCCATTTCCAGCTGCCCTGGCCAGGAATGACCTCGCCTGAAAAACCTCCTCGGCTAAAGATAAATCACGGCCCAAGACAGCTGCGCCTGTCGACCCAAGCCCCATAACAAGAGCGGTCGAGAACCGCGAAGAATATGCCCAGGAGTCGCACTTATGACAGCCAAGATCAACACCCCGAACGCTAGTTTTCCGGTTCGTCGAATGGACTTCAGCTTTAGCGAAAGCCAGAAGTTCTGGTTCGCCAACGACCCCTTCATGAGCCACTTCATGAACAACCTGTCCTCGCTGTTTCCCTATGGCGAGAAATTCTTCGTCGACAGCGTACGCGCCGTGCGCGACCAAGTAACCGAGCCGCAACTGAAGAAAGACATCAGCGCGTTCATCGGCCAGGAAGCCATGCACTCCAAGGAGCACGCGGCCTACAACGACTACGCCGCCGAGCACGGCATCGACTTGGAGCGCCTGGAGCTGCGCATCAAGGTGCTGCTCGAGTGGACCACCAAGATCACCACCAAAAAACAACGCCTGGCCGCCACCTGTGCCCTGGAGCACTTCACCGCGACCATGGCCGAGCAACTGCTGCAGCGCGAAGACCTGACGACCCAGATGAATGATCCCAAGCTGTATCAGCTGTGGATGTGGCATGCGATTGAGGAAAACGAACACAAAGCGGTGTGCTACGACGTCTACCAGAAGGTCTACGGCGGCTACTTTACCCGCACCATCATGATGGCCATCACCACCTTGGTGTTTTTCGGCGTGATCGGCTGGTTCCAGCTGCACCTTCTGCGCAAAGATGGTCAACTGTTCAACTGGCGCAGCTGGGGCAAAGGCCTTAAAACCCTATTCGGCCTGCGCAATGGTTTCCTTACCAAATTGCTCCTGCCGTACCTGGACTACTATCGCCCTGGCTTCCACCCCCTTGACCATGACAGCAAGGCGCTGGAAAAACGCTGGCGTCAACGCCTGGGCTTTAACTAAGTCCAGCGAAGCTCAGCTGACGCACCGAGGTACTCACGAGGCCTCGGTGCGGCCCTCCAATGTTCTGATTACATGCTCAGCCAATCCAGAACCGGCCTCGCTCATCGTCAGGTAGGTTCTATCAGCTCCCGCCTCCTGAATGCGCTTGGCGATATCCTCGTACATCGCATGAGACACCAGCAGACCTTTGAAGCCACGATCACGCAGTTTCTGCGTAGCAATGACCTTGGTCTCTTCGTCATTGAGCGTCAGAATCACGGCCTCAACCTTGGGCATATCCAGGTGCTGCCAGAAAACTGGGTCCTCACCATCGGCAAACATCACCTGACGCCCGGCAGTCTTGCTCTGCTCGATCACCACCGGGTCAGAATCCAACCCTACCGCGCAATAGCCCTGCTCCGTTAAATAGTCGTAAGCCGCCCGCCCCGTACGCCCCATACCCATGACCAACGTTTGCGCGTCCCCCAGAGACAGCGGCTGTTCATCGGGATGGCGAATATTGCGTTCCAAGGGAATCAAGCGCCTGGCCCAACGCTCGTACAGCGGATGAGCAATACGATTAAGTGGTGCTGAGATGACAAACGACAACGCCACCGTAATGGCCAATGGAATTAGCCATTGCGGCAACACCACACTGACCATGATCAGACCGAACTCGCTGTAGTTGGTAAGGCTGATGCTCGTGAGGAAAGCGCTACGCGCACGCAGGCGAAAGAGCAGGAACAGAAAAAAGAACAGCACAGCTTTGAGCGGCAGTAACAACGCCATGACCAGAGCAAACGTCAGCGCATTAGCATCCGGAAGGCCACCAATACCGATCTGCAGAAAGAAGCCGACCAGAAAGATTTCCTTGATGCCCCACAGTGAGTTGGAAAGCTCCGTGGCTCGTTTGTGTGTCGCCAACAAAGCGCCGAACGCTAGAGCACCCAGCTCCGAACTCAGCCCCAACTGCTCAAAACCGAAGCCACCGACAGCCAGTGCCAATAGCAAGCCGAGCAAGAGCATCAACTCCTCGTGACCACTGGCATCCAGTAAGCGAAATAGCAGTGGCCGCAACAATGGCAAGCCAAATACCAACAAGGCCCAAGGCGAAGGTAAATCGCCTGCTGCCAAGCTCATGACCAGTAAGGCGATCATGTCTTGAATGACCAGAACGCCGATGGCCACCCGGCCATGGAAGGCCCGCAGTTCGCGCTTGGCTTCAAGCACTTTGGCCGCCAGCACCGTACTGGAAAACGATAAGGCCATCGCCAGCAATAAACACTGATGCCAAGGTAGATCGAGCAACAACATGATCGCTGGGAGAAACAACACACTGGAAATGGCAAAGTGCAGTAGCCCGCCGCCAATCACCTCACGACGCAACAGATTGCTTGGTTTGAGCTTCAGGCCTACGGTAAACAGCAACAGCAGCACGCCCAAATGGGCAATATGCTGCAGCGCCTCACTGTCATGCGGACTCATACCCAACTGCCCACCTACCGCGGCCAGGGCAAAACCGGCCCCCAGGTAACCAACGAGTGGCGGTAGCCCCGCTGCTCGCGCAATCAAGCCCATGCCAAAGGCAAATGCAATCCAGGCGGCTTCAATCATCGGTAATCCTTGTCGGTAAAGGCTATGCCTGCTGAACAACAGAAAACACTCCAATCCAGCTAGACGAAGCGTATACGCCTAACAGCATACGAGCGTGATTTCTCAGGGGCATTGACCAACATCAGCCCAGCGATCTAGGGCAGCTGCAGCTGCCCCAAGCTTTGTAGCACGCTGGCACCTGCAAATAGCATGACAATCTGCTCCTCAGCCAAGGCACGGATCGCCTCACCGCGCTCAGGTTGGCCGATATAGTCCAATGACAGTTGGAACAGATTACGACTGATCAGGTTGGAGATTTGCAGAACGACGGCTGGGCTGACCATATCCGGCAGTAATTTGAAGGCAATAATGTCCTCAGCCATGTCGGCACCGAACTCATCCATCACGCCCTGCAAGGCCGCGCGCAGCAATGTTGAAGCGCCATGCAACTCGCGTACGCCAAGGATAAAAGCCTCTGGATGCTGCGCGACGAAATCAAAGAACAACTGCACGGTTTCATGACACACCCGTCGCCCGCGCTGCAAATCAATGCCAAACAACACCGGCGCATTGGTCTGAGTCGATTGCACCGCGCGCTCAGCCGCTTCACGGCGCAAGTCACGCAGCGGCTGGCGTAGCTGGGTAGATATCTGCCGGATCACGGTCAAGCCCAGATCATCCACATCCTTGAAGTGCCGGTAAAAGGTATTAGGGTTTAACCCTGCCTCGCGCGCCAGCTCACGCAACCCCAGGTTGCTCAGGCTACGGCTGGTTGAGGTGAGACGTAACGCCGCCTCGAGTAACAGTGTCTTGCCTGGGGCCTCGGAGGCCTTTTCCGCACCCAGTTGCTGGGCGCCGGAGTCTGCTTGCATGACGAACCCTACCTAAAAGTTGGCTTGTATGGATGCTCCTTGCTGGCGAGTATACATTTGTCTACCTTGGTATACAGTTGTATACGCCAGCAATAAACATAACAGGAGCTTGGCTATGAATGCACCCGTCTCACCCCCTACTGCCGCCCGCCACTGCAAGGTAGCCATTATCGGCACAGGTTTCTCTGGCCTGGGCATGGCCATTCGCCTGAAACAGCAAGACGAACATGACTTCCTGCTATTCGAAAAAGAAGCCGGCGTCGGTGGTACTTGGCGAGTTAACAACTACCCTGGCTGCGGTTGTGACGTGCAGTCCCACCTGTACTCCTTCTCGTTCGA
The DNA here is from genome assembly GCF_046581935.1 of Pseudomonas sp. GTDB lineage: Bacteria > Pseudomonadota > Gammaproteobacteria > Pseudomonadales > Pseudomonadaceae > Aquipseudomonas. The sequence continues at coordinate 320,981 of NZ_JAYGFK010000014.1, read as the reverse complement.
GCAAAACCCTGACTGGACGCGGATGTTCGCCAAGCAGCCAGAGATCCAGGGCTATTTGGAGCGTTGCTGGACCAAGTACCGGCTAGAGAACCACACGCAGCTGAACACCGAGATCACCCGCATGGCCTGGGATGAGCAGCAAGAGCTGTGGCAGATCAGCGACCGCGCCGGCAATCACTACACCGCACAGTTCGTAGTCTCCGGCATGGGCGCACTGTCGACGCCGTCGATTCCGGCGCTCAAAGGCCTGGAAGACTTCACCGGCAAGATCTTCCACTCGCAGCAGTGGGATCACAGCTATGACCTCACCGGCAAACGCGTTGCGGTGATCGGCACCGGCGCTTCATCGATCCAGTTTGTGCCACAGATCCAAAAGCAGGTCAGCCAGCTCGATCTCTACCAGCGCACCGCCCCGTGGATCATGCCCAAACCTGACCGCGCCATCAGCGAGCGCGAGCGTAATCGCTTCAAGCGCATCCCAGTGCTGCAGAAACTCTGGCGCGGCGTGATCTATACGATGCTGGAAAGCCGGGTGATCGGCTTCGCCATGCTGCCCAAAGTGATGACCCTCGCCCAGAAAGTCGGCAAGTGGTACATCAACAAACAGATCAAGGACCCCGTGCTGCGCGCCAAGGTAACCCCCGACTACCTGATGGGCTGCAAGCGCGTGCTGATTTCCAACGATTACTTCCCGGCGCTGACTCAGCCTAACGTCGATCTGATCACCGACGGCATCGAGGAAATCCGCAGCGCGAGCATCCGCACCACAGATGGCCAGGAGCGCCAGATCGACGCGATTATCTTCGGCACCGGTTTTACCCCAAGCGATCCGCTACCGCGCGGTGTGGTATTCGGCCGCGATGGCGTCGACCTGCTCGACACCTGGCCAGAAGGTCCGCAAGCCTACAAGGGCACCCTGACCGCCGGCTTCCCCAACCTGTTCTTCCTGATGGGCCCGAACACTGGCTTGGGGCATAACTCGATGGTCTACATGATCGAGTCGCAGATTCACTACGTGCTCGGTGCGCTCAAGTTGCTCAGCGACAAGCAACTGCAAAGCCTGGAAGTCAAACAAGCCGCGCAGGACAAGTTCAACGGCAAACTGCAAGGTAGTCTGGGCAATACCGTATGGAACGCCGGCGGTTGCATGAGCTGGTACCTGCACCCAGTCAGCGGTCGTAACTGCACGGTATGGCCCGGTTTTACCTGGCGCTTCCGCCTGCTAACACGCAACTTTGACCCGGCGGCCTACCATTTCAGCCGCCAGCACGCGGCACACCCAGCGCAGAACAGCGCTGTCCAGTTAACTGTTCAGGAGGCCAGCGCATGAAGTCGTTCGAGAACAAAGTCGCCGCTATCACCGGAGCTGGCTCCGGCATTGGTCGCGCTCTGGCCTTCGGCCTGGCCCGCCAGGGCTGCCAACTGGCGCTCTCTGATGTGGACACCGAAGGGCTGGCCGAAACAGCCGCTCAGGCACGCAAACTGGGCGTGCAAGTCAGCGAGACTACCGTCAACGTCACCGACCGCGACGCTGTACATGCTTGGGCAGACCAGGTGGTGGCCGATTTCGGCCGGGTTAACGCGATCTTCAACAACGCCGGCGTGGCCCAGGGCGGCACCGTGGAAGGCAATGACTACGCCGACTACGAGTGGATCATGAACATCAATTTCTGGGGCGTGGTCAACGGCACCAAGGCCTTTCTACCGCATATCAAAGCCTCGGGCAGCGGCCATATCATTAATGTCTCAAGCGTCTTCGGCCTGTTTTCGCAACCGGGCATGAGCGCCTACAACGCCAGTAAATTTGCGGTACGCGGCTTTACTGAATCCCTGCGCCAGGAGCTGGACATGGCGGCCTGCGGCGTATCGGCCAGTTGCGTGCATCCAGGCGGAATCAAAACCAATATCGCCAAAACCGCACGAATGCACGCCAGCCTTAGCAGTGTCACCGGCCAGGATGCCGACAAGGCACGTCAGCAGTTCAACGACCAGTTACTGCGCACCACGCCAGAGAAAGCCGCTCAGGTCATCATCAACGGCGCGCTGGCAAACAAGCGACGTATTTTGATTGGCCCGGATGCTTATGCCTTGGATGGCATGCAACGCCTGTGGCCGGCGTTCTATCAGCGCCTGGTGACCGCATCCATGCGCTTGGCGGCACGCTTTGCCCCGAAAGGCTCAAGCAAGAAAACCCAGGCTGCCGTGGAGTAATCGTCTAGCGCCCAAGCCCCAGCGCTGCAGGTGTCTGGGGCTTTTTTATGCCTGCCATCCCTGGCAGCCACCCTTCGGGCCGTCGCTATGCAACGTTAAAAATGGCTCCCGGGCATTTTTTATGCCTTACATTCGCCTACCGAAGATGAACGCACTGCGCATTCAATTGGCATAACAGTAGTTAGCGCGATAAATTGTCGGCAACTGTCCTATGCCGCTGGAGAACACTATGACCACGCAAGCCCCTTGCGCCGAACTGCTGCTCGATAACCAGCTGTGCTTTGCCCTGTATTCGACCTCGCTGCTGCTGACCAAGGTCTACAAGCCGCTGTTACAGGAGCTGGGGCTGACCTACCCACAGTACCTGGCGATGATGGTGCTCTGGGAAGGCGACGGCATCACCGTGGGCGACATCAGCAGCCGTCTGCTGACCGACCCTGGCTCCGTCACTCCGCTGCTCAAACGCCTGGAAGCCGAAGGCTTGCTCAAGCGCACCCGCAGCAGTGTCGACGAACGCGTGGTTGAACTGTTCCTCACCGACAAAGGCCGCGACCTGCGCGAACAGGCCAAGCGCATTCCCAGCTGCATCCTTACCGCCACCCAGCAATCCGCTGCGGAACTCGGCGCCCTGAAAGCTGAGCTGGTCGCCCTGCGCAGCAGCCTGCAACAGGCCGTATAAGCACCTGGGCGACAGACCTGTCGCCCGCCCCAGCGGGGTCGTCGCACAAACCGCGTCACGCTCCCCCGTCATTTCCCCACTCCGTACAACAATTTCGCCCTGCCGCCGCCCTCGAAAAAATCGCGCAACAGCCCGCCAATCCTCGCTTATGTCCGAACAAAGCAGCGCTTATCGTTAAATGCTCAAAAATATATATTGCGCGCTAAATTAATGCGTACTAAAGTTCACTCCATGGAACTGATTAGCGCACAAAACATTAGCGCGAAAAGACCACGAAGACCTGCAGTTGTCTTCATCCAACCCAACAACCCTGACATTCATGGAGCAGCGTTATGAAAACCCTGATCGCTTTCACCGCCCTGCTCGCTCTTTCCGCCCCGGTTCTGGCTGACGACAGCCAGGCAGATGGCAAAGGCCTTTACCCAAGCTGGCTGATCAACCACGAAGGTTGATCGCCACCTGACACCGCAACGCATTAAACAAACCAACCTAAACAGCTCCAGAGGATTACCACCATGTCGATTCAAACCATTGCTTACCGTGCCTATGCAGAAGCCACCGGCGGCCGTGATGGCCGTGCCATCTCCTCCGACGGCGTACTCGACGTCGCCCTGACCACCCCGAAAGAACTCGGCGGTGCTGGCGGTGCGGGCACTAACCCCGAGCAGCTGTTCGCTGCCGGCTACTCAGCCTGCTTTATCGGCGCGATGAAATTCGTTGCCGGCCGCGACAAGCTGGCGATGCCAGCAGACGCCTCGATTGAAGGTGCAGTAGGCATCGGCGCGATCCCCAACGGTTTCGGCATCGAAGTCGAGCTGCGCATCAGCTTGCCAGGCATGGACCGCGAGCAAGCGCAGACCCTGATCGACCGCGCACACATCGTCTGCCCTTACTCCAACGCCACCCGCGGCAATATCGACGTCACCCTGACGCTGCTCGACTAACCCACCACTCATCCGGCCGCTGCCAGCCAGCGGCCCACCCAGGAGGCTGCACATGAACATCAAACACAGTTTGTCGATCGCCGTACTCGCCCTTGCCGTCAACAGCGCGTTTGCCGCTGGCAGCCCCGGGGTGGAACGCAATACCCAAGATTTCCTCAATGCCCTCGCTGCTGGCGATGGCAAGCCCCTCGAACAACTGAGCCCGAAAGATGCCCGCGCCGTATTGGTCGGCGCACAGGCCGGGGTCAAGGTCGATGTATCGGGCATTAAAGTGGCCGACAAGGCCATCGAGGTCGATGGCCAGTCGATCCAGCTCAAAGTCATGCGCCCGGCGGATGCCCAGGGCACGCTGCCGGTCTTCATGTTCTTCCACGGTGGCGGCTGGGTGCTGGGCGATTTCCCGACCCACGAACGCCTGATCCATGATCTGGTGGTGGGCTCTGGCGCGGCAGCGGTGTATGTCGATTACACCCCATCACCCGAAGCCAAGTACCCGACCGCAATCAATCAGGCCTACGCCGCGACCCAATGGGTAGCGCAGAACGGCGCGCAGATTGGTGTCGACGGCAAGCGTCTGGCAGTCGCCGGCAACAGCGTGGGCGGCAACATGGCCGCGGTGGTCAGCCTGATGGCCAAGGACAAAGGCACCCCGGCGATCAAGTTCCAGCTGCTGATGTGGCCGGTAACCGACGCCAACTTCAACAACGCCTCCTATAACCAGTTCGCCGACGGCCACTTCCTCAGCAAAAGCCTGATGCAATGGTTCTGGGACAACTACACCACTGATCCAAAACAGCGCGCCGAAATCTACGCCTCACCGCTGCAGGCATCGGTGGAGCAATTGAACGGCTTGCCGCCGGCCCTGATGCAAACCGCCGAGTTCGACGTACTGCGTGATGAAGGCGAAGCCTATGCGCGCAAGCTGGATGCGGCTGGGGTCAACGTCACCTCCGTGCGCTACAACGGCATGATTCACGATTTCGGTTTGCTCAACGTGATCAGCCAGATCCCGGGCACGCAAAGCGCCATACAGCAAGCTGCAGCCGCGTTGAAAGCCAACCTCAAGTAACCCGCGTTACAACAAAACGCCCCGACACGTTTAGCGTGCCGGGGTGTTCTGCTGTTCAAACGGCCTGGCATTGCAGGCTACGCAGCAGGCCTTGCTGCAAAGCCTGATCGAGCGTCTGCTGCAACAGCGGCGTGGCGAAGAACGCCTGCATCGCCGCAGCCGATTGCCAGCGACTTTCCAGCATCCACTGCGCCGCATCATCTGGCACCTGCCGCACCTCTATACCCAGACAACCCGCCATGGTTGGAACTGACCCACGCAGGTCATCCAGACACAGCCCCAATTGCTCAGCACGCCCACGCGCTGCGTGCAACACAGCGGTATGACTAAACATCGCTAACCCTCCAGATGGACGACTTTATTAAGCGCTGGCGGTAGGTCGCACGATTAGCTCGCTAACATCAACATCCGCTGGTTGCTCGACTGCATAGGCAACAGCGCGAGCAATCGCATCCGGGGTAATGGCAACTTTTCGATAAGCCTTCATTGCCTCACGGCTTGGCGCATCTGAAATGCTCTCGGCCAGTTCCGACTCAACCACGCCCGGCGACACCTGGGTGACGCGAATATCTCCGCCCACTTCCTGGCGCAAACCTTCAGAGATGGCGCGAACGGCGTACTTGGTCGCGCAATACACCGCAGCAGTCGGAACCACGCGGTAGGCTCCAATGGAGGCAATATTGACGATCTGCCCACTGCGTTGACGCTGCATCACCGGCAACGCAGCAGCGATACCGTGCAGAACGCCGCGAATATTCACGTCGATCATACGGTTCCACTCATCCACCTTCAGCACATCCAGGCGCGACAGCGGCATGACTCCAGCGTTGTTGACCAACACATCAACGCGGCCGTACTGCGCGAGAGCCGCGTCGACAAACGCTTGGGTGTCGGCCTGGCTGGTTACGTCCAGGCGGCGGTAATCCACATTACCGCCCGCCTCACGGATTTCTCTGACCAACTGCTCCAGGCGATCGGTACGACGAGCGCCTAACAGCAGTTGTGCGCCCCTCTCGGCCAGCAAGCGCGCACAGGCCTCGCCGATACCACTGCTGGCGCCGGTGATCAGAATGACTTTGTCTTGGATATTCAACATGGCCGAATCCTCTGCGGGTAAGCGGTAAGGGCTACCGCGACAGCAACAGATTCAGCGAGATGACGTACTTAGGGTTAGACGATTACTGGCGAATTATTGCCTAACCCTGCAACTATCAAATTAGGAACAGCTCACTAGACGCAATCCATAAACAGCCCAGCATTACGCTGAAAGCCCATGAATATTAGCTGCTTGCCTATTACTAGCGAATTATTGCCTGATCCTGCAACGCATTCTGAGCAGCGCTGACTTGCCTGAAAAACCGGGATAATCTGCAAGCCAGCAGCAGGAGCCTCCATGACATCATCTATCAGCCCCTTCGTCCTCGACGACAACCTGGCGCTGCGCCAAGCCGAACTGGCCGCGCTGATCCAACGTCAGTGCCAGGCTGATGGCCTGCATAACAGCGCCATTGCCGGCCTCGACCTGGCCTGCGCGACACAGCCCAGCCTGCCCGTACCGACGCTGTACCGACCGTGCCTGTGCATCATTGCCCAGGGCCGCAAGGATGTGCGCCTAGGTGATGAGCAGTACACCTATGACCCGCTCAACTATTTGGTGGCATCCGTCACTCTGCCGGTGACAGGCCAAGTGATCGGCGCAACCCCCGAGCAGCCCTACCTGAGCCTGCGCTTGGAGATTGATCCGGCGCTGATCACCAGCCTGATCGCCGACATCGGCCCGATTGGCGTGCCCAATCCCGGGCCGCGTCGAGCGCTTTACCTCGATCGCCTGGATACTCAATTGCTCGACGCGGTATTGCGCCTGCTGCGCCTGCTGGAAACCCCGCGTGATATCGCCATACTTGCGCCACTGGCCCAGCGCGAGATTTTCTACCGCCTGCTACACAGTCCGCAGGGCCATCGCCTGCACGAAATCGCCATCGCTGACAGCCAGGGCCAGCGCATCAACCGAGCCATCGAATGGTTGAATCTGCATTTCGACCAACCCCTGCGCATCGAGGACCTGGCTCGCGAGGTCAACCTCAGCACCTCAACCCTGCATCACCGCTTCAAGGCCATCACCGCCCTAAGCCCCCTGCAATACCAAAAGCAATTGCGCCTGCAAGAAGCGCGGCGCCTGATGCTCTGTGAAGGGCTGGAAGCGGCTTCAGCCAGTTACCGCGTTGGCTATGAAAGCCCGTCGCAGTTCAGCCGCGAATACAGCCGCCTGTTCGGCGCGCCACCGCTGCGCGACCTAGCCCGCCTGCGCAGTTCGGCATAAACGGTTAAAGCAGACTGAAAAACGCCCCGACACTTTTCGAGAGCAACAGGGCGTTCTACTTGGGTCAAATTACCGATCAGCAGGCAAAACCGGCCAGAATCCGTAACCGGCAACAGCAGTTAACAGATGTTTCATCTCTCCTGTACCCCAGGTAAATAGGGGCTTTGCGGATTATGAGCAGAGAAAAATATGAATAATTAACGTTAAACCCAACACTTCCCGTAAAAACGGCCTATTATGGCTGAGCTGACTTGTAGTTATCAGCAAAACCGCATAGGTGCTATGAACACTCTGGCACCGCACCTCGTATCGATTTAAGAGACACACCATGGCAAATCGCGAAACTGGCACCGTCAAATGGTTCAACGATGAGAAAGGCTTCGGCTTCATTACCCCGACTAACGGCGGCGATGATCTCTTCGTTCACTTTAAAGCCATCCAAAGCGACGGTTTCAAAAGCCTGAAAGAAGGCCAGACTGTTACCTACGTGGCCGCTCGCGGTCAGAAAGGTATGCAAGCTGAAGAGGTACAGGTGGCTTAAGTCCCTGTCCTGCTTTAAAACAAACCCCGCGCTCGCGGGGTTTGTTTTATCTGTCGCTTGTAAAACCTGCCTCTTCTATAAGCCCATCTGCTTACTAATGATCTCGTTCATGATTTCACGTGAGCCACCGCCAATCGAAAGTATGCGATTGTCGCGGTACAGACGCTCCACCAGGCTTTCGCGCATGTAGCCCATGCCGCCCATGATCTGCACTGCATCATAGGTAAGCCGATCAGCAATATCGGTGGCGAAATTCTTGGCCATGGATATCTCTTTGATCACACTTTTACCTGCCGCCATTTTCGCCGCCTGGCGATACGTGAACTCACGCGAAACCTCAAGCTGGGTAGCCATTTCCGCCAGACGATGCTTGAGCACCTGGAACTTGCCGATAGGCTTGCCGAATGCTTCGCGCTCTTTGGCCCATTTCAGCGCCTCCTCAAGCGCCAATTGCGCCGTCATGTTTGCCATGATTGCCAGTGACAGCCGCTCACTCTGGAAGTTGGCCATGATGCAGGCAAAGCCCATATTCTCGGCACCGATCAGATTATCCACAGGCACCCGGCAGTCATCGAAAAACAGCTCAGCAGTGTCAGATGCCCACCAGCCCATCTTCTTCAACTTGCGACCGACAGTGAAACCAGGCGTACCCTTCTCCACTAGCAACAGGCTGACACCGCCAAAGCCATCACCACCGGTACGCACAGCAACAGTGTAATAGTCCGCACGCACACCACTGGTGATAAAGGTTTTGCTGCCGCTAACGCGATAGAAGTCGCCATCGTGCACCGCACGGGTTTTCAGATTGGCCACATCCGAGCCACCTGAAGGCTCAGTCACCGCCAGCGCCATGATTTTCTCGCCGGCCAATATTGGCGCAACGATGCGTTCGCGCAATGCAGGCTTGGCCCACTTAACGATGGGCGGCAGGCCGATATCCAAAGAGCCAAGACCGGCTACTAAGCCACCAGAGCCTGAACGCATCAGTTCCTCACTGGCCACTACCTTGGCAAAGACATCGCCCTCATGGCTACCGCCAAACGCCTCCGGGTATCCAATTCCCAGAATCCCAGCGGCTCCAGCCTTGAGATAGAGCTCACGAGGAAACTCCTCGGCCTCCTCCCAATCATTGATATACGGCAGAATTTCTCGCTCGACAAAGCGCCTGACTGAATCCCGCACTAACTGGTGGGATTCATCAAAATAATCCTGGAAAGCAGACATAGGGTGACTTCCACTGAGGTTTCAGGGAAGTTACCAAGCGCTTGCTTGGTTTACAAGAAGAGGATTACGCCATGCCCGAGGGCGATCAAGCCGCCGCCGGATAAAGTCTTAGAGCAGGATAGGTCGCCGCCCGGCAATCGAATGCGCAAGAGTGCCGCCATCCACTAACTCAAGCTCGCCGCCGAGAGGCATTCCGTGAGCAATGCGTGAGGCAATCAAGCCCTTGCCCGCCAGCAACTGGGCAATATAGTGGGCTGTAGCCTCACCCTCCACGGTCGGATTAGTCGCCAGAATCACCTCGCTGAAGGCCCCCAGCTCGACGCGTGCCAGTAAGTCTGGAATACCGATAGCTTCGGGCCCCAAGCCGTCGAGCGGCGATAAATGCCCCTTGAGGACGAAGTAACGCCCGCGAAAGCCCGTGTGCTCGACCGCATAGACATCCATCGGTCCCTCGACCACACACAGCAGACTGTCATCCCGGCGCGGATCCAAGCACAACTGGCACACCTCATCCTCGCTCAGGCTGCGGCATTGCTTGCAGTGGCCAACACCTTCCATCGCTTGTGTCAGCGCTTGCGCCAAACGCAGCGCGCCATGGCGATCACGCTCAAGCAGTTGCAAGGCCATCCGCTGAGCTGTCTTTTGTCCAACACCAGGAAGGATGCGCAAAGAATCAATCAGGTGGCGAATCAGAGGACTAAAGCTCATGGGGACAACTCAATGAAAGCAAGGATTAGGGCATACCAGACAGCGCCAGCGAACACAGCCAACGGCGCTACAAGCGAAGAGCAGAGATGATACAGGCTGCTGCACAGTCAACTGCACAGCAGCCAGTGCTACTTAGAATGGCATTTTAAAACCGGGCGGCAACTGCATACCGGCAGTCATGCCGGACATCTTGTCCTGACTGTTCTGTTCAACTTTACGTACTGCGTCGTTCACCGCTGCAGCAATCAGGTCTTCAAGCACTTCCTTGTCTTCCTGCATCAAGCTGTCATCGAGGGTGATGCGCTTGACGTCGTGACGACCCGTCATCACCACGCTGACCAAACCAGCCCCGGACTGACCAGTAACTTCAGCGTTGGCCAGCTCTTCCTGCATTTTCTGCATTTTTTCTTGCATCTGCTGAGCCTGCTTCATCAGGCCGGCCATGCCACCTTTCATCATGGTGCGAATCCTCGGTAATTAGGGGTTAACGGAAGTATCTAGAGGTTCAATGCTGTCCGCGCGGATTACTGCGGCGAACTGCTGAATCATTTGCTGGATCACAGGATCCTGATGGATCGATGTTTCGGCTTCGCGCTGGCGGTTGGCGCGCTTATGCGCGGCGGCCTGCGCCGGAGTTTCTTGCTCCGGTTTACACAGCTCGATCTGCACCTTGAGCTCGCGACCATGAAACTGATTGATAGCATCATTTAAACGGCGCTGCTGGGTCTGATTGAACAACGCCGAATGCGCAGGATCTAGGTGCAGCAACCAATTGTCGCCATCTACAGCAATCAGTGTGCAGTTAGCGCCGATGCTCCCCGTCATGCCGGACAGGCCGAGTTTAGGGAACAACTCCAGCCAATCGGCAGCCAAACCGGTAGCTGGCTGCGCCGCAGGTAGGACTTCAGGCTCGGCCGGCACATCACGCTCGACGGCATCAAAGTCATACTCAAATGACTCGGCATCCATTTCGACATAGTCGTAATCGCCCAGCGGCGGCTCATCATCGTCTGATTCGTCGACTGGCAGCGCATCAACAGTAGAGACTGGCTCAGGCGATTTAATGGCCGCAGGCTCAGGCACGTCAGCAACAACGATATCAACAACTGGTTCAACCGATGCTGGAGTAAGCGGCGACGATTCTTCCCAAGGTAAATCAACAACAGCAGCGACTACCGCCACTTCAGGCGCAGGCGTAGGCGTAGGCAACGCTGGCTCTTCAACTAGCGCCTCGAGCTCGCTAGCTGCTGGTGCTGGCTCAGGGGCAGCCACGACCGATGCCGGCGCAACAGATGCGTTCTCTGGCGGGCTCGGCTCAACCGCAGGTGGTATTGGCGTAGCAGACGTTGTCGCAGAAACATTGACCGACGCTTGCATAGCAGCGCCGGCCACTGGGTTAACCGTGGAATCAGCAGTGGCCTGGCTGATCCCCAATGGCTTTAGCGCCACCCTGGGCGCATCGTGGGTATCCGCCGGACGGAACGCCAACATACGCAGCAGCACCATCTCAAAGCCGCTGCGTGGGTCGGGCGATAACGGTAGGTCACGTCGACCGATCAAGCCCATCTGGTAATAAAACTGAACATCTTCGCTGGGTAGAACCCCTGCCAGCTCAAGCACACGTTCGCGATCACCCTGGCCATTGTCTACCGCCTCTGGCAAAGCCTGGGCAATGGCGACACGATGAAGAACATTAAGCATTTCAGCCAGCACGCCACTCCAATCTGGCCCTTGCTCAGCCAAGTGCCGCACCGCCTCAATCAAACCGCGCGCATCGCCTTCCAGCAAGGCATGCAGAACGCCGTATACCTGGCCATGATCAAGCGTGCCGAGCATGGCGCGCACATCAGCGGCCAACACCTTACCCTCACCAAAGGCAATTGCCTGATCGGTAAGGCTCATGGCATCACGCATGGAACCATCAGCAGCACGTCCCAACAACCACAGGGCGTCGTTCTCAAACGGGATCTGCTCGGCCGTCAATACATGCGTGAGGTGATCAACCACTCGCTCCGGCGGCATGTTCTTCAGCGAGAATTGCAAACAGCGCGACAGCACCGTGACCGGCAACTTCTGCGGATCAGTGGTGGCCAAGAGGAATTTAACGTGGGGCGGCGGCTCTTCCAGGGTTTTCAGCAGCGCATTGAACGAGCTGGTGGAAAGCATGTGTACTTCGTCGATCAGATAAACCTTGAAGCGCCCGCGACTAGGCGAATACTGCACGTTGTCCAATAGCTCACGCGTGTCTTCAACCTTGGTTCGGCTGGCCGCATCCACTTCAATAAGGTCAACAAATCGGCCCTCATCGATTTCCTTGCAAATCGAACAGACGCCGCACGGCCGCGAGCTGATACCGGTTTCACAGTTCAAACACTTGGCGATAATGCGCGCAATGGTGGTTTTGCCTACACCGCGGGTCCCCGTGAACAAGTAGGCATGATGCAAGCGCTGGCTATCAAGCGCGTTGATCAGTGCTTTGAGCACATGGGTTTGGCCAACCATTTCGTTGAACGAGCGCGGGCGCCACTTACGTGCAAGAACCTGATAACTCATCGAAACCCGTCACAAGAAGAAAGCAAAAGTGGGCTAATCGTAACGGAGCATAGGGCAAATTGCATCTGATGCTCGGCCGACATACCGCGGGAGAAAACCAGGTCACAAATTAGTCTGGCTAAATTTTGATCAGTCGATTATGATGCCCGCCGTTCGTACCACGCTGTAAGTCAATTAGGCCTTTTGGCCACCTTGCTGGTTTCCAGGTAAAGAGCGCATTGCCCACATCAATGCCGCACAGCTCTCGCCCATGACCCCAACCTGCTGACTGATCTGGCCATCACGCGCAAGCGCTGATTCAAGCCCGCCTCCGAAGTACCGACCCGCACACAGTAACCCTTATGGGAACTTGTGCGTGCAGTCCAGCTCCAAACCAGACATGCGATCGACCTAGCAGGTCGACAGCCTGGAGCTCTATTCAGCGCAATGACGCGCACGTTGTTTTAGGAAGTACCAAAAGAATGAATACACAACACCAAATTCAGGATGCTATTCGCACCCTATCTAGTGCATTTGCACCTCTTGATTGCCGCATTCTGGCTGCCCGCAAAGGTAGTTTCAGTTTCACCATCGTCAACCACGCAGGTATCGCCCAGCACAGCCAGCGCTTGTACCCTGGCCAATACAGCGGCGCACACCTGCAGCAAGTGATTGAGCGTGCGCGCCAATCCTTGACCGCCTAAATATAAGCAGGCGAACTATCGCGCCATCCTGAGGTCTGAATCGATCAACCATCAGGATGGAGCACCGTTATGGATAGCCTTAACCGCGAACTCGTTGAACAACTGTTTGCGCCGCTACGTGCCACCTTTAGCCCGCCGCGCCCAGATGGTGGCGTTATCCTCTCACTGCTGGATGCTAGCGACACCACTGCCTACAGCCGCGTCCTTAGTTCCGCACAGCTTGCTGATCCTCAATCCTTCGCACAAAGCCTTGAAGACATTCGCCTAGAACTTGCCATGCGCTCTGGCAACATTCCTGCCGACATGCGCAAGGCACTGAAAGAACAGGACAGCGTGCTTAGCTACCACACCACTTGAAATCAAGTTCGTGCTCAAGCCCAGCCTCTGACACAGCGCTTAGCTCCAGAGGCGTACGCGCACAATGGCTCTGCCTGCACTGGCAGGTGCGCCCACAAAAAAAGACTTAAACCCTTGATAATCATAGATATAGTCAAGGGTTTTTGCTTTTATGGCGCGAAGCACGCCACTAATACCTTACCGACTAGAACAGGTACGCAGCCCCAAACAGCCTAGAGCGCTGAGCAACACCACGCTCACCTGACCTAACTCAAGATTGTTTGCGCTGCGTGCACCTAATATGGCTACACGATCCGTTGTTAGCTGATTCCCCAGGGGGTTCGATGGACTTCAAGGATTACTACAAGGTACTTGGGCTCGAGTCAGGGGCGGATGACAAGGCAGTCAAGGCCGCCTATCGAAAGCTGGCGCGCAAATATCATCCGGACGTCAGCAAGGAAAAAGACGCCGAAGATAAATTCAAGGAAGTTGCAGAGGCCTACGAAGTACTCAAGAGCGCCGAAAAACGCGCCGAGTACGATGAGCGCCTCAAATACGCACAGCAAGGTCGGCCTTTTGAGCCACCACCCGGCTGGCAGCCACGCAACCGCGCTGGCTTTGCTGAGGAGGCTGGCGGCAGTGAGCGCGAATACTCTGATTTCTTCGAATCACTTTTTGGCGCAGCAGGACGCGCTCAAGGCGCAGGCCGTAGCCGCGCTCAGCGTGGACAGGACGTGGAAATGGAGTTGCCGATTAGGCTGGAAGAAACCCTGTCAGGCGAAACGAAAAAAATCGCCTTCCAGCTACCGCAATACAACGCTAACGGCCAGCCATTGCCGGCCATCAGCAAGACACTCAACGTTAAAATCCCGCCTGGCGTGGAAAATGGTGAACGCATCCGCCTGAAGGGCCAGGGAGCACCGGGGTTGAACGGTGCCGCAAACGGTGACCTATATCTGATTATTCGCTTTGTGCCTCACTCGCTGTTTGATGTTGAGGGACATGACCTCATTCTCACCGTACCGCTAACACCTTGGGAGGCCGCACTGGGTAGCAAAATCACCCTGCCAACCCTGGGCGGCAAGATCAACCTGAACATTCCAGCCAATACGCAAAGCGGGCAACGGCTGCGCATCAAGGGCAAGGGCTTGCTCAACAAGCTCGGCGAGCCTGGTGATTTGTATGCGCTCGTTAAGCTAGTCATACCGCCTACGGCAGATGAACCTACGCGCGCACTCTGGACCCAGCTGTCCGAGCACGCCTCGTTCAACCCGCGAGCTGAGTGGAGTAAGTGATGATGAGCACGCTGATCATGCAACTGAACATTCACGAGTTCTGCCAGTGCGCCGAACTGACCCAAGTGACGCTGCTGGAAATTGTCGACCACGGGATAGTCGAGCCTAGCGGTACAACGCCGGATGAGTGGCTGTTCGACAACAACGCTCTAGTTGCGGTCAAGCGCGCACGTCGCTTGCAAAGTGATCTGCAAATTGACTGGGCCGGCGTCGCTCTGGCGCTGCAGTTGATTGATGAGTTGGAACAACTGCGCGCAGAGAACAGCCATCTACGCCGACGCTTGAGCCGCTTGGAAGAGCGCTAGTTTAATCGGCCCAGCTTGCGACTGGGCAGGTTTACCTGGCCCACACAGCGCACTTTCTCGCGTGGAGATCCGGAGCGTCAGCTGGATGCTGACGCCTGTCCAACTAAAGCGAAACCCGCAATTTCAAGCACAGGCCAGTGGAAAGCGGATCGGGATTACTGTAAATCCCGCGACATTAGCCACTGCTCTTTGTCCCAGTTCTCGAAACGCTCCAATACCTCCCAGCCACGCTTAGCGTAATAAGCACTTTTGTCCTGGGTATGCAGGTATAAGGTTGCAACCCCAGTATCCCGCGCATGGTTGCAGATACCCTCGATTAACTGCTCAGCAATCCCCCGCCCTCGCGCCTCGGGCGTAACGAACACGCAGGCAAGCCAAGGCCCAAGATCGGGCCGGGTAGATAAATCCGCACAGGCTAAAGCGGCCCCGCCGAGCAACTGACCGTGCTCAGTGGCGATCAAACTTTTCCAGCGGCCATCAAACTGCCCCTCAGCGAACTCATGCTGCCAATCGCTTAGTGATTGCTCGGCATATTCATAACTGAATTGCCGATAAAGCCATTCAGCCATCGTGTCGCACTTATCCATCTGCTTTTCTAGCCAATCCACGCACAGCATGTAAAACGCCCTAAAACTTAACCATGGCCGATCAGAATGCCAGGGACTGCCTCGAAAAACCCGCATAAGCGCGCGGCACACAGCGAATTTTGCTAGTTGCCCCAATTGAAGCGGTGCTCAGCAATGCCAATGCGCGCGCCGCCTTACTCTGCAATGACCTCTGGTTAAGCGCACACCCAGAAACAACGGCTCAGGCGACACCCGCCAACAGATAAAAGACCGCACCATGCCTTGCAGCGTCACGGCCAAGGTCTCGTCCTAAAAAACAGGCAATTCCCTTTCTCGTTCTGCCGAACGACTGACCTATGTCAATGCCCGCCACCCATATACCTCTAAGGTACAAGCCAATATTTAGCAAAGAAACCGCTGGCCTTGTACTCGCTAGCAACTCATTGCTTTGACTTACCAGCGCCCCCTCGCCTGCCTCTAAACGGATTAGGTAGCACCCCATTGATTTGGAGCTCCGGCATGTCCGACACCTCCCAGAAATCGCCCTGGCGCATTCCACTGGTGCGCGAGATCGGCGTCATCTTAGTGGTCAAGTTGATCATCCTATTCAGCATCAAAGCCATCTGGTTCAGCGCGCCCACAGTGCCTAGCAATGGCGCTGAGCGCTTTGATGCCCTCCTGTTCCAAACCGCTGCCGTCCGCTCACCACTACCCACTGAGGAGAAACCGAGATGATCTCGGAATCCGTCGTTGATCTCTCGCGCCTGCAATTTGCAATGACCGCGATGTACCACTTTCTCTTCGTGCCCCTGACCCTGGGGCTGGCCTTCCTATTAGCAATCATGGAGTCGGTCTATGTCATGACCGGCAAACAGATCTACAAGGACATGGTGAAGTTCTGGGGCAAGTTGTTTGGTATCAACTTCGCCCTGGGCGTCACCACGGGTCTGACCATGGAGTTCCAGTTCGGTACCAACTGGGCCTATTACAGCCACTACGTCGGCGACATCTTCGGCGCACCGCTGGCCATTGAAGGGATGATGGCCTTCTTCCTGGAATCAACCTTTATCGGCCTGTTTTTCTTTGGCTGGGATCGCTTATCCAGGGTGCAGCACTTAGCCGTAACCTGGCTGGTTGCCATCGGCTCTAACATGTCGGCGCTGTGGATCTTGATAGCCAACGGCTGGATGCAGAACCCCGTGGGTGCGGAGTTCAACTTTGAAACCATGCGCATGGAGCTAACCGACTTTGGTGCCCTGCTGTTCAATCCCGTAGCCCAGGTCAAATTCGTGCATACCGTGTCGGCTGGCTATGTCACCGGCGCGATCTTTGTGCTGGCCATTTCCAGCTTCTACCTGCTGAAAAAGCGCGACATGGCTTTCGCCCGACGTTCCTTCGCCATTGCGGCGGTGTTCGGTCTGGCCTCAACTATTTCGGTCATCATTCTTGGGGATGAGTCCGGGTATGAAATTGGCGATGTGCAGAAAACCAAGCTAGCTGCCATCGAAGCCGAGTGGGACACCGAAAAAGCCCCGGCGGCCTTTACCCTCTTCGGCTTACCCAACCAGCAAGAACAAAGGACCGACTATGCGGTGAAGATTCCTTATGTCATGGGAATCATCGCGACCCGCTCGCTGGACCAAGAAGTAACCGGCCTCAAAGACCTGATCGCTCAGCATGAAGTACGTATTCGCAACGGCATGATTGCCTACGGCTTGCTGGAGAAACTCCGCGCTGGCAACAAAGATGCCGCTACCATTGCCTCGTTCAATGAGGTCAAACAGGATCTTGGCTACGGCCTGCTGTTGAAGAAGTACAACCCAACAGTGGTCGACTCCAGCGAAGAGCAGATCCGCCAAGCATCACTCAGCTCCATCCCGCATGTAGCCACGATGTTCTGGACCTTCCGCGCGATGGTCGTGTCTGGGTTCCTCATGCTGTTGCTGTTCGTCCTCGCGGCTTGGGCGTCGGTAAAACGCAACGCGGAAAACAAGCCTTGGTTACTGAAATTTGCCCTGCTCAGCCTGCCGCTACCGTGGATCGCCGCGCAAACCGGCTGGATCGTCGCCGAGCATGGCCGCCAGCCGTGGTCGATTGCCGAAGTGCTACCGGTTCACCTGTCCACCTCATCGCTATCAACAACCGATATATGGGGTTCGCTAGCCGCACTGATCACCTTCTACAGCGTGCTTCTGGTGATTGAGATGTACCTGATGATCAAGTTTGTCCGCCTTGGCCCATCCAGCCTGCATACCGGCCGCTATCACTTTGAGCGTATCGCCAACGTACAGGGAGCTCAGCATGTTTGATTACGAAACACTGAAACTGATCTGGTGGGTATTGATTGGCGTCCTGCTGATCGGCTTTGCCCTGACCGATGGTTTTGACATGGGTGCCATGGCGCTGATGCCCTTCGTCGGCAAGACCGACAATGAACGCCGTGTGGCGATCAATACCATCGCCCCGCATTGGGATGGCAACCAGGTGTGGTTTATTACCGCTGGCGGCGCACTCTTCGCCGCCTGGCCGGTGGTCTATGCAGTGGCTTTTTCCGGCCTGTATTGGGCGATGCTGGCGGTGCTGTTTGCCCTGTTCTGCCGCCCCGTCGGGTTTGACTACCGCAGCAAGCTAGAAAACCAACAGTGGCGCACCGCCTGGGACTGGGCCCTGTTTGTTGGCGGTGCGGCACCGGCGCTGCTGTTCGGCGTGGCCTTCGGCAACCTGTTCCTTGGCCTGCCCTTCCGCCTCGACGCATTGATGCGCTCCACCTATGAAGGCTCATTCTTTGGCTTGCTCCACCCCTTCGCCCTGCTCGCCGGCGTGGTCAGCCTGAGCATGCTCTCGGCACACGGCGGCGCATGGCTGATGATGCGTACCGATGCCGCACTGCATGCCCGGGCACGCGTCGCTACACGCTTGTGCAGCGTAGTCTTTATGCTCGCATTCGCGGCAGCAGGCCTGTGGCTGGTGCTGGCAATACCTGGGATGAGCGTGGCAGATGGTATTGATCTAGGTGGTTCGATCAACCCACTCGGTAAACAAGTAAACGCAACCAATGCCGGCTGGATGGCCAACTACGCCCACTACCCCCTGACAATTGGTGCACCGCTATTGGGCTTTATTGGTGGTTTTATTGCGCTATTGGGTGCGCAGACCAATAGCGGAGTTGTCGCCTTCGTCGGCAGCAGCTTGGCGATCATTGGCACCATCTGCACTGCTGGCTTCGCACTGTTCCCCTTCGTATTTCCATCGAGCATTGATCCGGCCTCCAGCTTGACGGTGTGGGATGCGGTTTCAAGCCAAAAAACCCTGGGCATCATGTTCGTCGTCGCCTGCATTTTTGTGCCGCTGATTCTCGCTTACACCCTCTGGTGCTACACACGCATGTGGGGACGCCTGACCGATAAAACCATCGAAGCCAATCCACACGGCCTGTATTGAGCGAGCCGGCTCGTTGGCATAAGCAATGCTGACGAGCCACACAATGCCCGCCTCGCGGGATAAGGAGAACAACATGTGGTACTTCACCTGGATATTGGGCGTATTGCTGGCCTGCAGCTTCGGCATCATCAATGCGCTTTGGCTGGAAACAACCCAAAATCTTGACGAAGAGGTGGCGGGTGACGAGTGAGCTACGCCCCTGGATACAGCGCGGTTACTGCCGCGCTTTATCGCTGATCCTGGCGACCCCATTAACGCTGATCTTAATGATCCATCCTGCGGCCATGCTGACTGCAGATGGCCACTACAACCACAGCCTGATCATGCTGGCGATGCTCGGCATCTCCAGCGGGTTTATTCATGGTGTCGGCTTTGATCCCATCAGCAACGTATGGAAGTTCATCTTTCATCCCATTGCGGGATGGCTGCTTATGGGCCTGGGCTACGCCATCCTCTGGCGCGCGCAAGCGCTGTAACGCTTAGGTGTACGTGGAGAAGATGGCTTCTTCGAGCAGATTTACCGACTGCGCAAGAGGTATTAACGCAGGCATCCACGGTGATTGTTTAACCCCCCACTAGCCAGATTTCCCCACAGCTCACAGCCTTTGATCGCAAGCATCTGAAAGCATGTGAAAAATTCCAAAACAGGGGTTCGCCAAACGCACTTCAACTGCTATCATGCGCGCCGCCACGGGAAGATGCCGGAGTGGCCGAACGGGACGGATTCGAAATCCGTTGTGTTAGCGATAGCACCTAGGGTTCAAATCCCTATCTTCCCGCCATATATAGAAAAGCCCTGTAATTCAATGAGTTACGGGGCTTTTTATTTTCTGTTCTATCCAACAACTATCCAAAACGCCCCCGCCATTTTCTTCAGTGGTGGCGAATCCTTGTGCCCGGTCTACGCTGGTTGAGTACCACCACAAACAAGGAGAGAGCTGTGGGCAGACTGATGCTAACAAGGAAGGTAGACCAGGGACTTCAATTCACCATTAGGCCCGAGCATGTCGAAGAGCTGGGCGACCTAATCCGCGACGGGATCACCGTCACCATTTCCGAAGTCACTAGAGAGGGCAAAGTCAGGATTGCCATACAGGCACCAGATAGCGTGCTGGTGCTGCGTGATGAGCTGACTTTGCTATGTGACTGAAGTAGACCTAGTCGGTGAAGTATGCAGGCATGTCTTCGTGATGCAATAAAGCCACTTCAAGCTTTGACGCAGCTTTCTTTGCCGCCAACGTAAAGCTTGAATTGGTTACAACGCAGGCGTCATCGCAGTCGTAAAAACTTTTTGCTGAAAATGCCTCTTGGACACTCTTATTCCCAACAGGCGAGCTGTAGAGCTTGCACTGTACTGCGATCCTCATACCGTCTTTTTCGGCGATAACGTCAGCCCCGTGATCACCAGAACCGGGCGTAACTCTTGCTGACCAACCAAGCCCCCGGATCACGCCAGCAATGTATTCCTCATACTCATGACCCGTCATAACCTCGTCAAAATCGGGGTTGGAGACAATTGGTTCAGGATCGACAAGGCAGTCAATAAAATCGATCCAGTATTCGACGATGTCACGGTTACCGGTGTCCGAGAACAGGTGGTGGGTAGGGCTGGAGAGGAATTCCTCTTCTAAGTCATAAAGCTCGCTTGTGTTGAGGGGGAAAAGCACCGACCGAACAAAATAATCAACCATTGTGCGCCACGAATCATCGCGGGTAATGCCGTAATCGTCTGTGTACAAAGACTGACTTTTTTTTCTACGCAGTACAGCCTCATGCATGCGTACTTCGTTCTTAACAAGCTGATTGAAAAGCTGTATGTCGACTTCCTGCTTGGCGGCAAGGTATTGCGCTTCGTTGATTAGAGAACGAGACCACTGCTCATCAGAGAGACCACCTATTTTTACCAAGCAATGTGTGATTTTGCGGAGATGTTGGCGGCGGACGCTGGGCAGGTAATGAAAGAAATAAAGACCAACTGAAAGGACAGCTAGCAAAATTAACCATTCCACGCCAATCTCCAAATCCATGTGTGATGGCTGAATAGTAGCGGTTACCCCATTCTGAGGCATCACCCCCAACCCTATTTTTTCCGGGCTGCTGATGCTGGAATATCTGGTGTGCCAAGGTCGGAAATATCCAGATAGCCCCGGATGCTTCTGACGTTTACCCCAGCGGGTTGGCTCCTTTGATAAGCATGGGCGAGAAATCAGTACCGCCGGGGTCGATGTTCTCCCAAATATCGTGGCCCCTTTGCACCTACTGGCACCGATAGGCATGGGCATAGCCTCAAAGCAGGTCAAACACCCTCTTCTTGTTGGCAAAACAGCACCTGTTTGCTGCGTTCGGCTTGAATGCGTCCGGTAGGAAGGGATACGAGAAAAGCCCCGGAAAGGGGCTTATATTCAGTACAAGAAATTGTAGGGATTCAGGCGAAGAAAACCCCGCTGTCAGGCGAGGCAGTGTGCTGGTGTGTATGTGTGTGCCTATGCCCATAGGCGTTTGACTGTAGACAAGCTAACCCCAAGCTCCGCTGCTACTTGGCTTTGGCTTTTACCTTCTACCTTCAAGGCTTGCACTGAGTCCCGGTGTGTAGCGTTTGGACGGCCTAGGGTTTTACCTTCTTTCTTTGCACGCTCAAGACCAGCTTGGGTACGTTCGATCAGTAGATCACGCTCAAACTCAGCAACAGCAGCGAGAACGCCCATTGTCATCTTCCCGGCTGCACTGGTGAGGTCTACGCCACCTAATGCAAGGCAATGAACACGGATGCCCTGAGATTCAAGCTTCTGCACTGTCTGTTGAACGTCAATGGCGTTACGGCCTAGGCGATCGAGTTTGGTTACTACCAGAACATCACCACCTTCCATACGCTCCAACAGCTTCTGAAAGCCTTTACGCTCGCTGGCGCTGGTGCTGCCTGAAATAGTCTCTTCAACTATCCGTTGGGCTTCAAGGGCAAAGCCAGCCGCTTTCACTTCCTGCACTTGGTTTTGAGTTGTTTGGTCGGATGTGGAGACACGGCAATAAAGAAAGGTGCGGGACATGGTGGGTTTCTCCTAGCTGGTATCAATAACGTGGTGTCATTATACATGCTAGGTTCAAAATGGTAACCCCTATTTTATGACGCTAGAAAGAGATGAAATCAGGGTAGGTTCATAAACGGTGGGATCTGCTCCCGTTTCCCCAGATGCAGGTTCTCGAAAATCAGTTCCAGAAGGTTGTTGCCATAACGCTTGGTCTCATCTAGTTTCCGCCCCGGCTTCTTATTGTCGCCATAGTAGGTAAGCACGCCGGTAGAGAGATCCACGTCGTCAGGCCAGTCCTGATCTTCAAGGCTGGAGAAAATTGTTATCAGCAGGGGATCCTCGCGCTTCCCCCGGATGCGAAACCCGCCCTGGTTACTGAGCTTCAACAGATGAGTCAGCGGCTCATCACTGGCATTGCCATTGCGGCTACCGGCATAGCGGGCATCAATCACCAGATCTGCACTGCTCAGCACATCATGCGAGAAAACTAGGTTATCGCTCATTTTCAGACTGTCCTTGGTCATAAAAACTTGAATGGTGCCGGTAACCTGGTAACCTGGCTACAACGATAAAACGGAATGTTTTTGTATGGATCAGATACGCGCTTTTGACATGTTCTGCGGGGCGGGCGGTGCCAGCCTTGGGGCTCGTGAAGGTGGAGCCACCATCGTCGGTGGAGTGGATCTCTGGGGGCCTGCAGTAGAGTCCTTCCGCCTCAACTTCCCGGATGCGCATGTTTTCGAGCAGGATCTGCGTAAGCTCACACCGAAGCAGGTTCTGGCCAAAACAGGCCCCATCGACCTGCTGATTTCATCCCCGGAATGCACCCACCACACCTGTGCCCGCGGCGCCAAACCGCGCTCCGAAGAAAGCCGCGATACAGCCTTCCAGGTCATCCGCTACGCGAAGGTCATGAAACCTCGCTGGATCACCCTTGAGAACGTCGTGCACATGAAGCCCTGGTCACGCTATGGCGAACTCAAGGCCGCACTGGAAAAGCTCAAATACAAGGTTCACGAGCAGATTATCGACTCATCCCACTATGGTGTTGCACAACGCCGTCGTCGGCTATTCATGATTGCGGAACTGCGTGGCCAACCGCAGCCGATTGAACCCCTCAACCCGATCTACCGCAACGTCTGGGACATCCTGGCACCTGACGACAAATACAAGATGACACCGCTCAGAACAGCCAAGCGTGCAAAGGACACCCTCGCACGTGCTGACAGAGCGATTGCCGAAGTGGGGGAAGATAAAGCCTTCCTGATCGTCTATTACGGTTCTGATGGCGGTGGTGGTTGGCAGCGCATGGATGAACCCCTGCGCACCGTCACGACTATCGACCGTTTTGCCTATGTGAAGCCCACCCCGGATGGCCACATGATGCGCATGTTGCAACCGGATGAGCTTCGTAAAGCAATGGGCTTCCCGGACCAATACCAGTTCCCGAATGTGACTAGGCGTGAGAAAGTAAAGCTGATGGGGAATGCTGTTTGCTCACCAGTTATGGAGGCGATTGTTCAGTCCCTATTCCAAAGAAAGATATGTCTCAATGCAGCATGAATGAAAAGCCTCCGATGGAGGCTTTTTTTATCTTAGCTCAACTATTCCAGGTCGGGTTGATTGGCGTATTAACCAGCTCGTTATGTCGCTAAGAATTTGTTCTCTTAAACGGCCTTTGTAGTGTTCTTTAAGAACATTGTTGGCTTTAGTTTTGTCTATTGAAAAAATAAGCTTTGAATTTAATACTAGGAAATATTTTCCTCCCTCCTGGTTCATCATTTCCGGGAGGCATAATAAGTAATCCCCCAATAGTTTATTTGTTCTTCCCCCGTTTATTCTATCTGGTGCTCGACAATAATTAATATTGGCCTCGGGAACTAGAAGGCCTATTATGTATTTATTCCATGGAGATTTGTTTTGAGCATGGTCACATGGCGGAGTAAGATCAAGAGCTATAATTGAGCACTCGGTACTTACCCTGTTTTTGGTTGCTCTATTGTCTGTGTTATCAAATTGAAAAAAATTAGGCCTGATGAATTTTTCTAGATCTTCTTTTGACTGGAAGTTTCCTGGAGCAAGCTCTGGATTGTGTGATAGCTCTACGATGCTCCCCGGTGGTAGGTCCTGGCTAAGTGCAGAAGTCTCCAAGTGTATAATGCGGTTTGTTTTTGCCTTCCAGTTTATAAGTCGTTGAGTTTGATCTTCATTTATATCTCCAAAATTCTCGATGCCGCATGCGGTTGATTTTATTTTGTCCCTTAATATTGAAGATAAAACTTCTTTCAGTCCGCGTGATAGGTTTTCAGGAGATATATTTTTACCTATTTCAGCAAGCGACAATTCCCGGAGTATGCTTCCCAAGTCAGAATCAAAGTTATTTCCTGGTTGTATAAAGCTTGTAATTTCCGAGACGGTTTCTGATATCGCTCTAAATACTTCAGTTTCCCATTCGATTAAAGCTGTTGTTGCGGGGTGTTGAGCTGTTTTTTCCTTAATGTGGTCTGAGAGATGGGTGATTAGTTCAGGTGATATCTCTGAGACTGCTTGCAATTCTCCGTGAAGTCCGCTTTTGCTGTACATTGGTTTAGTGTCAAGAACAACAAATGCAAAAGGCCTTAGGCCTGGCGGTAAATTTTCACGAAGATGATTAAATACTTCTTCAGCTTTTTGTGTTCCTAGATTGTTTTCTGCGCCCGCCCATGTAGACCAAGTGACTAGAAGCCACGGTCCATTTTGTTCCGATATTATCGTTTCAATAGTTAGCGCGGCTGCATCATAGTCAGTTTTACTAGGTTCACCTTGGGAGGTGAGCGCTAAATCCTGAAATATTAAGCGTATACCCGTGAGTTTTGGTTTTTGTTGCTCTTGATGCTCTAGAACTTTTCTTTCGTCATATTGAAAGAAATAGCATGGTGTAAAATTTTCGATGAGTACAGAACATATAATCATGCCGTCATTCTGTTTGTCATCGATAACTAGCGCGTGTCCGGTCTTAAGCATCTTACGCTTCCTTGTTAAATACTAAGCCAATGCAGGCCCCGGTTAGTAACTTAGGTCTATCTACTGCATCTGTATCAGGGAATGAAAGTCGACCAGTATGTGATTTCATTACCATGTCAGAGTAATAAAGGCCTATGCCCATTCCGGCTGGTTTTCTAGTGTGAAAAGGCTGGACCAATTCAATTGGCTCATCAATAAAGCCGGGGCCATTATCAGCAATTATTATCGCTGAGCCCTCAAGTTCCTGAGAAGGTGAAATCCATATGTAGCGTTCAGTCTCTATTTCATCAAGCCAGTAAATTGCATTATCTATTATATTTACTAAGGCTGAGGTTAGCATTCTCCTCATGCCTTTAACTTTAAAGTCTAAATGAGGAGCGTTTTTGAATCCGTCCAGGAAAGTTATGTTATGTCGCCTGAATCTTCTTTGTTGCGTTAGAAGTGCATATTTAACAAGGTCAGAGGCGTTCATTTCCTCCATACGCTTGTTACTTACCATATACATAGCGCCTTGCAGTATTGAAACTAACTCGTTAGACATTTGTTTTAGCTGGTCTAGTGGTGCTCCTTCGGCTATGCAGGCATTGAGTCCTTTTACGCCGCGTTCCAGCTCGTGGAACACGGTTACAAGTCCTAGCCCCGCACCTGCAGCAGAAAGCATAATGTCTCGTGTTTCTCTATAGCTTTTGCCGACGCCTCTAACCAGATGTCCTATTTGTTGATCTAAATCTTTGTTCTGTATTACTGACTGCTCTAGCTCGTTGAGGATGTCTTCTATTCCATCCTTTTTCTTGCCGTGTGGCGTTCCTGGGGAGGTATTTAAAGCGTCTTTAAGTTTGCGTTTATCCTTGTTTCTCTCTGCTTCGAACTGAGAAACTATGCAGAGCATCGCATACACAAGTTCGTTATATGCGTCGTTTTCTACAAAGCCCTCTCGGTTTGTTTTTTCCTGTAAGCCAGGGCTACCGTCAAGTTCAAGATGGATCTCTCCGATTATTTGCTTGCTGCCAAATTTACGAGTAGGTCCTTGAATCCTCCGATGGTCAAGTCCTAGCCAGTCGTCACCAGGCTCGCCATAGTTATAAACACGGAGACCATCTCTATAAACTTTTATACCGCCTTGCTGTTTTACATATTCCTCTAGTCCTCCTGCTTCGTCTTTTATGTAGCGGAGGATTTCTTTATCAAAGTCAAAGCCGATGATCCGTCCCTTAAGATTTCCTATACCGAGTCCAGGTTTTTCAGGTGCGGAGGTTATGTACAAGTCAGGTCGATAATTTCTCTTTTTCCGCTCTCTCCAGTTCTCTCCATCTTCGGGGAATCTAAATCGAAAGAACTCAAAAGCTGCTAAATCAATTTTTATATTTCTGCTTTCTACTATGCCTTTATAGTCTGACTCTATTGATGCGTAAGGCGTGTATTTGTAGGTATATGTCAGGCCGCTGTTTGATAGTTCAAAATCGAAGCTGAACAGGCTTTGGCTTTCAGCAAGTACTGGGTCGAATAAGTCGCTTAGCCAGTCTTTTTCTGGTATTAATTTGAAGTTAACTTCAAATCCATCTTCCTTTTTGCTATGTTCTTCTTTTATTTCTAAGGGGGCAGGAGTCATTGATTTTACTGACCGGTAGAGCTTTCTTATATCTCCTCGTTTCCATGTCTGTTTTAGGTTGGAAATTTTTATGTAAGTGCCCGTGCCGTTACCGGTGAATAGCTCCGGAGGGCGTTCGTAAATATCTATCTCAGCTTCATCTAAGTATTCAGATTTTGAAAAATTTTCCCAGTCTATATCAACTACTACTTCGGGCTTATTTTTAGCCCTTGTTACCATTAAGATCTTCGTTCCAAGTCTATGAACCGCAAATCTCCCCACACCTTTTTCACCTACTTGAAGCCTTCCTTTGTCTGTTCTGACACCTTTTATTCTTTTTTCTAATTTATGGCCGTGAGCAGGTTCCATCCAGACTTCTGTTACGGTCTCATAACTCATGCCATAACCATCGTCTCTAACTATTATTTCGCCGTTTTCTTTATCAATATTTACTAAGTTTAAATTTACTTCAGATGCATCGGCGTCATATGAGTTTTTAACTAGCTCAAAAAGTGCGAGCGTATGGTTTTTTATGAGTTGCTCGCCCAGCAATTCCATTAACCTAGCTTTTGGTCTGAATGATGCTGTTGTTTTTTGCATGTTAGTTAGCACTCAATTTTGAGTTTTTGGCTGTTTTATTAGGTTTTTTAATTAATTTCATATTAGGCGAAACAATATCTTCGCGATAGATTTGTAGGTAATCGACGTTTTGATGCGGTATTTGCAATAATCATAATTCTAGAAATAAACACTTTCCCTGGGATCATATGTTTGCTCCTTTAAATCATTCCTTGTGATTCGATTTTCCTTCGCAGGCGTACCAGCGCCTAGTCACTTCCTTTGTGAT
The DNA here is from genome assembly GCF_046581935.1 of Pseudomonas sp. Classification (GTDB taxonomy): domain Bacteria; phylum Pseudomonadota; class Gammaproteobacteria; order Pseudomonadales; family Pseudomonadaceae; genus Aquipseudomonas. The sequence continues at coordinate 293,642 of NZ_JAYGFK010000014.1, read as the reverse complement.
CGCTATCCCGCGTGAGGTTTGCTCAAGTTTGAATGGGCTTCTTCGTAGTCAGGACTTGTCTGTCCGCATTCAGGTGCGATTTTCCCGCTAACAACCCAAAGAGCGAATTGTGGATAGATCCCACAAATTGCCTCGATCTCTTCTTCTTTTATCTCTCGATTTTTCGCAGGGTTCTTCAGGTTATTCCAGGTATAGCGGCTGATGCCTGTCATCTCTTCCAGCTTGGGAAGCTTGATGCCGGACCAGCGAATAATGGTTATTACCCGTTCCTTAATCATAGCTAATCGATCTAATCCAGCGCCATTCAATTTGGATCTAGTCAAATATGATCGCTTCAGCTTTATCCAAATCGGATAGCGCTGTTACTGATCGAATATGACTGAATAGTGCAGGAATGTGCATGGAAGTGGAAGAACTCAACGCCAGCCAGTTCGTTAACTGGATACATATGGAACCTAGCTAGCGCGCTACGAAAGTGACCGAAAAGAGCACAGCGACCGCATGAAGGAGCGTTATTGCTCGGCATCGAGCAGTTTTAGCCCGGCGGGATAGCTTTGCAATGACTTGGGCATGCCTAAATAGGCGTAGAAGCCAGGGACGACCATCATTTTCAATGTAAGTGAGGTTTGAAAAAATTAACCTAAAAGGTTATTTTCCGCATAGAAAAGTGCAAACCTCATTTCAAGCTAGAGCAGGTAAAGCAGGCATTAGCCGAGCAGCGTTATCGCTTCACCCGCGTAGCCCTGGAAGGAGGCGCTGAGCTGGGTATGGAGCTGGCCGATATGCTGGCCGTGATTGATGCCCTGACCAGCCGCGATTTTTTCAAGAGCATGACAACCTATGCGGATCATACAAGCTGACAGGACGTTTACCGGCCCAACACTGAATTTGGGCAGGTGTATCTGAAGTTCACGCTAGTGGCCGATCTGCTGATCGTATCCTTTAAGGAGATGTGACCATGAAATGTCCAGTATGCAGCGGGGCGGAACTGGTTCACGACACCCGCGATATACCCTTCACTTATAAAGGGCAAACCACCCAAATTACGGCCGTAACGGCTGATTGGTGTGATGCGTGCGGCGAGTCCTTGACTGGGCCTGCTGAAAGCGAGCGCGTTATGCGTGCCATGAACGAGTTTCGCCAACAGGTGAATGCCCAAGACGGTAATCAAGAGCTGATTCGTAATGTGCGCAAGCAATTACGCTTGAGCCAGCGAGAAGCGGCAGAGCTGTTCGGTGGTGGGCCAAATGCGTTTTCTCGCTACGAGCGAGGTAGCACAGAAGCCCCACAACCGCTGGTGCAGTTGTTCAAGATACTGGGCCGGCATCCTGAACTGATCAACGAGTTACGCGCAGGCTGAGTGTCGAAATCACTGCGCCGAATTGAGCTGAAACGAACTAGCGAGGAAGGCAAAAGCTCCGTATTGAGCGGGCTTGGCATGAACTGACCCGCTCGCAGGCGGGTTAAATCCTTATCTTCCTGCCATACAACAGCACCAAAGCCCCTTACTCCCAGCGAAGTACGGGGCTTTTGCGTTTAGGCTCGGTCACTAACTGTTGGAGGCCCGGTGCAGGCGACGCCCACAAAAAAGGGGCACCGCAGTGCCCCTCTGTGTCGCGATAAATCGCGTGCTGCACCCGCTTATTCAGTCAGGCGCGTCAGGGCTTCACGGTATTTGTCAGCGGTTTTCTGCGCGACGTCGGCAGGCACTGCCGGGGCTGGCGGTTCTTTGTTCCAGCCAGTGGACTCTAGCCAGTCACGCACAAACTGTTTGTCGAAGCTCGGCGGGTTAGTGCCTTCTGCATAACTATCAGCTGGCCAGAAGCGGCTGGAGTCTGGGGTTAGGGCTTCGTCCATCAGGGTCAGGGTGCCCTCTTCGTCCAGGCCGAATTCGAACTTGGTGTCCGCAATGATGATACCGCGCGTGGCTGCGTATTCGACCGCGGCGCTGTACAGGGCAATGGCGGTATCGCGCACCTTGGCGGCCAGTTCTGCGCCGATAATCGCTTCGCACTGGGCGAAAGAAATGTTCTCGTCATGATCGCCGACAGCAGCCTTGGTCGAAGGCGTGAAGATAGGCTCCGGCAGTTTCGCCGCTTCCTTAAGGCCTGCAGGCAGTTGAATACCGCAAACAGTGCCGCTCTTCTGGTATTCCTTCCAACCGGAACCGACGATATAGCCACGCACAATAGCCTCAACAGCTACCGGCTGAAGGCGTTTGGCGACAACTGCACGACCTTCCACCAACGCCAACTCGGCAGCCGGTACAACGTCCTCGACTTTGTCGCCGGTGAAGTGGTTAGGCACCACGTGCGCGAGCTTGTCGAACCAGAAGTTGGAGATAGCGGTGAGTATCTTGCCCTTCTCCGGGATCGGCTCGTTGAGAATCACATCGAAAGCCGAAAGGCGGTCAGTGGCGACCATCAACATGCGTTTTTCGTCGATCTCGTAGAGGTCACGGACTTTGCCTGAATAGATTTTTTTCAGGCTCAAAGTAGTGGCTGTGCTCATGTTGGAATTTCCGCCTTTGGTAAACAAAACAGGCGAAACCCACTGGGTTTCGCCTATTGGTATTGCCGGTGCAGCAGTTGCCTGCTGTTAGCCAAGGTTTTCCTGAATCAGGTCAAGCACCTTGCGTGCGACATCGGCCGGGGCATTGGTGTTGAGGTCTTTTTCCACGGAGACCTGCACGCTTTCGCCAATCGTTGTCAGGCGCACTTGGTAGCGCTCGGCGCGGGCATCGATCTCTTCTTTGCTCGGCTCGCTGCCAAAAACACTGCCAAAGAAGCCTGGTTTTTCATCCGGCTTCTGTGCGCGTTCGGCCAAGTTGATGTAGTAAACCCCCAGGCTACGGTTGATGTCGTCGATGCGCACATCAGCCATTTCCAGGGAGCGGCCAACACCGGACCAGGCGCGGTCGAAGTCAGCACCCAGCGTCAGCACCGGGCTACCATTGCCGTCTTCAGAGAGACTGACGCGACTAGGGGCATCGAAGTCGCGAGCGGCCAGCAAGGATACAGAACCGCCCTGCTCAGCGCTGCGTGCCAATGTGACGAGCATTTCATCCAGCAGCGCAGCATCCAGGCTTGGGTTGCTGCTGCGCGTGGTGAAGGCGACGTCAGCAGTGCTGCCCGCTGGACGTTCGGCGCTGACCACGAAGATTTCGCTGGTATTGCGCTGTACACCTGGCTCGATACGCACCCGCACACGGGTTTCAGCATCTGGATTGACACCAGTCACACGGCTGCTCAGGCGGCGGGCCATGGATTCGGACAAGGCATCAAAACGCTGCCAGGCAGTGCTAAATTCACCGGTTTGCGGACGTTCTTCGGCAATCTGGAAGCCATTGTCAGCAAAAAACTGACGCGCCACCGGCCAAACTTCAGCTGGTACGCGCTGCGCCACAACCCAACGTGACTCGCCGCTCTTCTGCAGGCTGAAATCACTGACATCGCCGCCTGTTGCCAGGGCTTGCGGACGAGGAACGATAAATTCGCCAGTATCCTTGGTGGTCGCAACCTGCGACGGCACTGGCAGCAGTGGATCGATGCGTTTGGCGTCAACATTTGGCGGCATTTGCATCGTTGCCGTCTGACGGGCTTCGAGGTAATCGCTGCCGCGGTCACGGAAATAGCCGTTTTCGCCATAGATCCAACCACAACCACTGGTAGCGGCGATGATCAGAGCCAGTGCAGAGAGTCCGGTGAGTCGCTTCATGCGTAGTAATTCCTCAATTAAACCAATACGCCGGACTGGCGCAGGGCCTGACGCAGCGGTTCATGACAACGCGGGCTAAGCCAGGTCAGTGGCAGACGGATACCGTCTGGCATCAAACCCATTTCATGCAGCGCCCATTTCACCGGAATCGGGTTGGATTCAACAAACAGTGCCTTGTGCAGGGGCATCAAACGATCGTTGATTGCACGGGCAATCGCTGCCTCACCACGCATGGCGGCAGCGCACAGATCACTCATGGCGCGTGGCGCAACGTTGGCGGTGACCGAGATATTGCCCTTGCCGCCCATCAGGATCAGCTCGACAGCAGTAGGATCATCGCCGGAGTAAACAAGGAAGTCCTTGCCAACGCGGTCGAGAACTTCTTGGGCACGCTGCAAGTCGCCGGTGGCTTCTTTGATGCCGATGATGTTATCTATTTTGGCTAAGCGCTCGACCGTTTCCGGCAGCATGTCGCACGCCGTACGGCCGGGCACGTTATAAAGAATTTGCGGAATAGCTACAGCTTCGGCGATATGCCGGAAGTGCTGATAGAGGCCTTCCTGAGTCGGTTTGTTGTAGTAAGGCGTTACCAGAAGGCAGGCATCAGCGCCCACGTCCTTAGCTGCCTGCGTCCACTCGACCGCCTCACGGGTTGCATTCGCCCCCGTACCGGCGATCACCGGAATGCGCCCAGCCACCTGGTCAACCACACGGCGAATGACTTCCAAATGCTCAGTGTTGAAATCCAGCGTTGGGGACTCACCAGTGGTGCCGACCGCGACGATGGCGTTGGTGCCCTCTTGTAGGTGGAAGTCCACCAGTTTGCTCAGGCTGCCCCAATCAAGACCACCTTGTGCATCCATGGGCGTAACCAGTGCCACCATACTGCCCGCAATCATGCAACCGCTCCTGCCGGAAAAAGAGAGCCGTAATGGTACTGGGGCCACCTGCCTTGTACAAGCGAAGTACCTTGGCTACGCACATACAATCTTTATTGAGCAAACACGACACATTCCTCACCGGCCAGCCCGAGCTGGCATTCCCCTAAGCGGTGCTTTTCGCTACCCTTCCTGCTTTGATCGGTACTGCGCATGCAGACCGACCGCTTATCGTTTTAGGAAGGCTGCATGTCCACCCCCTCAGTTCGTGAACAATTCCTGCTTATCAGCGCCCTAGGCCCCAATGCCATGGAGCTGACCAATGTGCTCTGCCGCACCAGTCACGAGAACCGCTGTGCGGTGGTCAGCACCCGTTTGAGCCGACATGGCGAATACAGCGCCTTGGTGTTGCAGATATCCGGCAGCTGGGATGCGCTGGCGCGTTTGGAGTCGAGCCTGCCTGCGCTCGCGAAGAAGCACACGTTCTCGGTCAATGTGATTCGCAGCTCCGCCTCAGATAGCCGCCCGCAAGCGCTGCCTTATGTGGCCTATGTCAGCTCGGCCTACCGCCCAGACATTCTCAATGAGCTGTGCCAGTTCTTCATCGACCACCATGTCGAACTGGAAAACCTCACCTGCGATACCTATCAGGCCCCACAGACTGGCGGCACCATGCTCAATGCCACCCTGACAGTGACCCTGCCAGCCGGCACGCAGATCAGTTGGTTGCGCGACCAGTTCCTCGATTTTGCCGACGCCTTGAACCTGGACGCACTGATTGAACCTTGGCGCCCTCAGAATCCATAAGGAGCTCTATTTATGGCCGTAGCACTCGACACCCCGGTTGCAGACTTTCAGGCAGAGGCCACTAGTGGCCAAAGCGTCAAGCTGTCCGCACTCAAGGGCCAGCAAGTAGTGATTTACTTCTACCCGAAGGACAGCACACCTGGCTGCACGACCGAGGGCCAGGGCTTCCGTGATCAATACCCGGCGTTTCAGGCGGCCAACACGGTTGTGTTTGGCGTATCGCGAGACGGCATGAAGTCCCACGAGAACTTCAAATGCAAACAGGCTTTCCCCTTCGAACTGATTTCTGACAAAGATGAAGCCGTTTGCCAGCTGTTCGATGTGATCAAGCTGAAGAAGCTTTATGGCAAGGAATACCTGGGCGTCGATCGCAGCACCTTCCTGATTGACAAAGACGGTGTACTGCGTCAAGAGTGGCGCGGCGTCAAAGTACCAGGCCACGTCGATGCCGTGCTGGCTGCAGCCCAGACACTGAATAAAGCCTAAAAACCAACCCTAAAAAAATGCTGGCGGCTGCCTAGCTGCCACATCCGTGATGAGTACGTGCACTCATCACGGATGTGTTGTTTGGGCGACACGACTCGCCAACACGTTCAAACCCGCCCTGATAGCATCACGCGCACGCAGAGACTCCTTGCTCTGCGCTCCTCAGGCCAGCGTCCTGTATTCACCAGGCGACACTGGCGATTTGCAGTGCATGACTACTTGCCTCGCAACACACTCCCCGCTCGTTAACGACCGCTCACCGCCAACGAGCCACAGCATCACCAAATACGGGCTACGGTTTCGCAACCAGCTTGAGCGATGCCGAATTGATGCAGTAACGCAGCCCCGTCGGCGCTGGTCCATCGGGAAACACGTGCCCCAGGTGAGCATCACATTTGGCGCATTTGACTTCGATGCGGTGCATGCCGTGATTGAAGTCATCCAGACTGGTGATGGCTTCACTGCTAACCGGTTGAAAGTAGCTGGGCCAGCCGCTGCCGGAGTCGTACTTGGCGTCCGAATCAAACAGCTCGGCCTGGCAGCAAGCACAGTGGTAAATACCCGGCACCTTGCTGTCGTGATACTCGCCGCTAAAGGCGCGCTCTGTGCCACCTAAGCGGCACACGTGGAATTGCTCCTCGGAAAGTTCCTCACGCCAGGCGTCCAGGGGTTTATCTAACTTTTCCACAGGCAGGTCTCCTCAATAGAAAAATCGCTGAACGCGATTTTGAACGTCGCGCCGCAACGGCCAGAAGGCTGGCAGCAATAAATGGCAAGCCAGAAAAAAGCCCGACCAGCACCTTTGCCAAGGTCGGGCTGGCACGTATCATTCGACCCCAGTCTGTCACCGGCGTTACAACCTGCCAAGGTGCGTTATATCGCAGCTCTTTGCAGGGTAATTCAGCGGCGTTCCACCATTCGGGATCACTTACATGCAGTTCAGCAAATCGAACAAGCTCGCCAACGTCTGCTACGACATCCGCGGCCCGGTACTCAAGCACGCCAAACGCCTGGAAGAGGAAGGCCACCGCATCCTCAAGCTGAACATTGGCAACCCTGCACCGTTCGGTTTCGAAGCGCCTGAAGAGATTCTCCAGGATGTGATCCGCAACCTACCGACAGCCCAAGGTTACAGCGACTCCAAAGGCCTGTTCAGTGCGCGTAAAGCCGTTATGCAGTACTACCAGCAGAAACAGGTAGAAGGCGTTGGCATCGAGGACATCTACCTCGGCAACGGTGTCTCCGAGCTGATCGTGATGGCCATGCAGGCGCTGCTGAACAACAACGATGAAGTGCTCATCCCTGCTCCGGATTACCCACTGTGGACCGCTGCAGTGGCGCTGGCTGGCGGCAAGCCGGTGCACTACCTGTGCGACGAGCAAGCTGGCTGGTTCCCCGACATCGCCGATATGAAGGCCAAGATCACCCCGAACACCAAGGCTCTGGTGCTGATCAACCCGAACAACCCCACCGGCGCGGTGTACTCCAAAGAAGTGCTGATGGACATCGTCGAGCTGGCGCGCCAGCACAACCTGGTACTGTTCTCCGACGAGATTTACGACAAGATTCTCTACGACGAAGCCCAGCACATCTCCACCGCCTCGCTGGCCCCGGACGTGCTGTGCCTGACCTTCAACGGCCTGTCGAAGTCCTACCGCGTGGCCGGCTTCCGTTCCGGCTGGGTAGCCATTTCCGGCCCCAAACACCGCGCACAAAGCTACATCGAAGGCATCGACATCCTTGCCAACATGCGCCTGTGCGCCAACGTACCAAGCCAGCATGCGATTCAGACCGCACTTGGCGGCTACCAGAGCATCAATGACCTGGTGCTGCCACAAGGCCGCCTGCTGGAGCAGCGCAACCGCACCTGGGAGCTGCTCAACGACATTCCTGGGGTCAGCTGCGTCAAGCCGATGGGCGCGCTGTATGCCTTCCCGAAGATCGACCCGAAAATCTGTCCGATCCATAACGATGAGAAATTCGTCCTGGACCTGCTGCTCTCGGAAAAACTCCTGATCGTTCAGGGCACCGCGTTCAACTGGCCGTGGCCGGATCACTTTCGCGTGGTTACCCTGCCGCGCGTGGATGAACTGGAAATGGCCATCGGCCGTATTGGCAACTTCCTCAAGACTTACCAGCAGTAAGCCCATGGACCTGCAGATAGACGACTTCTACAAGGATGCCGCGGCCGGCCTGCTGATGCTGTACCAGGCATTCCCGAGCAAAGTCGCGCTGTATGTCGAAGACCTGATCGGCCGTGAAGAGCCGGACGAATTCGGCCTGCCCACGCCGCGCCATCAAAGCTGCTTGGGTGCGCTGCTGTGGTTGGCCGAAGAAGGTTATATACGCTTCGACTCAACCATCGGCTATGACGCCCTGGATCAAGCCGTGCTCTCGGAAAAGGGCTTTCTGCGCCTGACCCGCGGCGTCCCGCACGCCCTGCGCGAAGGTGACGCCCTGCCACCCAGCGTACGCCGCGTACACGCCACTCTGGCATTTCAATTACGTGAAGCGCTCGCCCAACGCCATGGCGAACGCGTCGCCCGCCTCACCCGCCTGCTGTTCGAAAGCAGCCTCAACGCTGCAAGCGACATAGTTTGAAATAGTCGCCGGGTTGAAGTGCCGGGGGGTGCGCCCTTATATAGCCGACATAACCAATTAGCAGGTCGCTAAAAAACCAGGCAGGGCAGCCAGAACACGGTTTTGTAGCGACCGGATAGATATTTCCCGTGAGGAGTCTCAATACACCATGATGCGCATTATGCTGTTCCTGGCCACCAACATTGCGGTGTTGATCATCGCCAGCATCACCCTGAAACTGCTTGGGGTTGACCGCTTTACCGGCCAGAACTACGGCAGCCTGCTAGTTTTCTGCGCCGTATTTGGTTTTGCCGGTTCGCTGGTTTCGCTGTTGCTATCCAAGTGGATGGCGAAGATGAGCACCAAAACCGAAATCATCACTCAACCACGCACCCGCCACGAACAATGGTTGCTGCAGACTGTGGAGGAGCTGTCACGCGAAGCCGGGATCAAGATGCCAGAAGTGGGTATCTTCCCAGCTTACGAGTCCAACGCCTTTGCCACCGGCTGGAATAAGAACGACGCCCTAGTTGCAGTAAGCCAGGGCTTGCTGGAGCGCTTCTCGCCAGATGAAGTGAAAGCCGTTCTGGCCCATGAAATCGGCCACGTGGCCAATGGCGACATGGTCACCCTGGCGCTGATTCAGGGCGTGGTGAACACCTTTGTGATGTTCTTTGCACGAATCTTCGGCAACTTCGTCGATAAAGTAATTCTGAAGAATGAAGACGGCCCGGGTATTGGCTACTTCGTGGCGACCATCTTCGCCGAGCTGGTACTGGGCATTCTGGCCAGCATCATCGTTATGTGGTTCTCGCGTAAACGCGAATTCAAGGCCGACGACGCCGGCGCTCGCCTGGCTGGCACCGGTGCAATGATCGCCGCCCTGCAGCGCCTGCGCGCTGAACAGGAAGTCCCCGTCAATATGCCTAACAGCATGATGGCTTTCGGCATCAACGGCGGCCTAAAGCACGGCCTGGCTGGTCTGCTGATGACTCACCCGCCGCTGGAAGATCGTATCGAAGCCCTGCGTCAGCGCGGCTAAGCTCGACACATACAAGAAAGGCGGCCACGGCCGCCTTTCTTGTATTCGGGACTCACTGGCGAGTCAGTCGATACACCCGCTCATCCAAACGGCTAAGTCCGCGCTTTAAAAACCTCCAGTTTTCACCCAATACATCACTGCACGCCAATGGCTCTATTTGCCATAGTTCTGCGAGCAAACGCTGTACCTCCCCCTCACTCACAGCGAAAGGCGGGCCATCCATTTGCTCCTGGTCATAGTCCAGCGTTACCAAAAGGCCTCGACAGCCGACTGGCAGCACTTGCGCCAGGTGTGCGGCATAACGCTCACGCATCGGTCCAGGCAGGGCGATTAATGCGGCACGGTCATACAGGGCTGAGCAGCCAACAAGGTGCTGCTCAGTCAACGCAAAGAAATCACCACAGTAGATTTCCACGGCGCCAGCTCGATAGAGCTTGAATGACCCAACCTCACTAATTTGAGGCTCAAGCCCATGCTCGCTGAAAAAGTCTTCGACTGCACGCTGCGCCAGCTCAACCCCAACGACCTGATATCCCTGCCCGGCGAGCCAGGCCAGATCCAGGCTCTTGCCACATAGCGGCACCAACACCCGTGCCCCCTCAGGCAACCCCAACGCAGGCCAGTACTGCTGCAGATAAGGATTGACCTCAGGCAAGTGAAAACCGATTTCACTGCGCGCCCAACGTGTCTGCCAGAATTCTGCGTGCATAACGACTCCTGTAAATATTCAACAGGGATCGTGCCGCAAAGCAGCCGAGAAGGCCAAGGGATTCCTTAAGCGAATAACACATCTACTCAGGCGATAAAAACACCCGGATATTTACGCTTTAATGCCCTGCTTGACTGATAGAAGATAGCGAAAATCGATCAGGAGTCTGCCATGTCGTTCCCCAGCCTGTTTATCTCCCACGGCTCCCCTATGCTGGCACTGCAACCTGGTGCCAGCGGCCCCGCCCTCGCCTGCCTAGCCCAACAGCTGCCCAAGCCACGCGCAATTGTGGTGGTTTCAGCGCACTGGGAAAGCCGCGAACTGCGGGTCGGCAGCGCTGCACAGCCGAAGATTTGGCATGACTTTGGCGGTTTTCCGGCCGAGCTCTACCACGTGCAATACCCCGCGCCGGGCGAACCGCAATTAGCAGGTGAAATCGTGAACTTGCTCGCGCAAGCTGGCCTGACTGCGCAACTTGATGCTGAGCGACCGTTAGATCACGGCACCTGGGTGCCACTGTCGTTGATGTACCCAGAGGCCAACATTCCCGTGGTGCAAGTCTCACTGCCCAGCCAGCACGGCCCGGCCCTGCAACGCCAGGTTGGCCAGGCCTTAGCCAGCTTGCGCAGCCAAGGCGTGCTGCTGATCGGCTCAGGGAGCATCACCCACAACCTCGGCGAACTTGACTGGCAGGCCGGCACAGACAGCATCGAGCCTTGGGCTCAGGCCTTTCGCGATTGGGTCGTCGACAAACTTGAAAAACAGGATCACCACGCCCTGGAGGACTACCGCAAGCTGGCACCCTACGCCGTACGCAGCCACCCCAGCGAAGAACACCTGCTACCGCTGTTCTTCGCCGAGGGCGCAGGCGGGCAATTCAAGGTCGAGCACAGCGGCTTCACCATGGGCGCATTGGGAATGGATATCTACAGCTTCGCTTGAGGTAAAAATCCCGCTATACCGCGCAAAAAAAGCCCCGCACTAGGCGGGGCTCCTTTATTCAACGAAGCATCAATCTTCGCGATAACGACGCAGCTTCAGCGGCTTGCCACCGACGCGGGTGTCTTTCAGCTTACCCAGCAGGCGCTCAAGGCCTTCTTCTGGAAGCTCGACCAGACTGAAGCTCTCACGCACCTGAATGCGACCGATATCTTCACGAACCAAACCACCTTCGTTAAGGATGGCACCCAGCAGGTTCTTCGCAGCAATACCGTCACGCGCACCCAGCGCGGTACGGCAACGAGCACGACCTTCAGCCAATGGCACGGGAGCGCGACGCTCACGGCTGCCTTCGCGATCAGGACGCTCACTGCGCTCACTACGTTCACGCGGAGCACCACCACTGCCTGGCACCAGCGGCTGATCACGCTGAACTTCAGCCAGAGTCAGGGCCTGACCATTGGTGGCTTTGCGCAACAGGGCTGCGGCCAGGGCACGCGGGCTGCAACCGATATCAGCGGTCAGACGATCAAGCAGATCACCATGACTGGCTTCAGCATCAGCTACCAGCGGTGCCAGGCTGTTAGTCAGTTTCTTGATGCGCGCGTCCAGCACTTGCTGGGCGTCCGGCAATTTGACTTCGCCGACTTTTTGCCCGGTTACACGCTCAATCACCTGCAGCATGCGACGCTCACGCGGCGTTACCAGCAGCAGCGCACGACCAGTACGGCCAGCACGGCCAGTACGGCCGATACGGTGCACATAGGACTCTGGGTCGTACGGCATGTCCACGTTCATCACGTGAGTGATGCGCGGCACGTCGAGGCCGCGAGCGGCAACGTCGGTAGCGATAACGATGTCCAGACGGCCATCTTTCAAAGACTCAATCACGCGCTCGCGCTGATTCTGCGCGATGTCGCCGTTCAGTGCGGCAGCCTTGTAGCCCTTGGCCTCCAGCGCAGCGGCCAGGTCCAGGGTCGCTTGCTTGGTACGCACAAAACCGATCAACGCATCAAACTCTTCGACTTCCAGCAGACGCAGCACAGCAGCGTGCTTCTGGTCGGCGTGAACCATCAGGTGCGCCTGCTCAATGGCAGTCACAGTCTGGGTCTTGGAGGCGATTTTGATGTGTTGCGGATCACGCAGGTGCTTTTCAGCAATAGCGCGGATCGAGTGTGGAAGAGTCGCGGAGAACAGCACGCTCTGGCGGCTGGCCGGCATGGCTTCGAAGATTACTTCGAGGTCATCCATAAAGCCCAATTTGAGCATTTCGTCTGCTTCGTCAAGCACCAGGTATTGAATGGTGGACAAGACTTTCTCATCGCGACGCAGGTGGTCAACCAGTCGACCCGGGGTAGCCACAATGACTTGTGCGCCCTGGCGAATGGCTTTCAGTTGCGGACCCATCGGTGCGCCGCCGTATACGGCAACCACATTAAGGCCAGGCATCTGCTTCGAGTAGGTTTCAAACGCGGTGGCCACTTGCAGGGCCAGCTCACGGGTTGGCGCGAGGATCAGCGCCTGCGGCTCACGCTTGGCCGGGTCGATTTTCGACAGAATCGGCAAGGCGAATGCAGCGGTCTTACCGGTACCGGTCTGGGCCTGACCGATCATGTCCTGCCCCGAAAGGATTACGGGAATAGCCTGCGCCTGAATCGGCGACGGCTCTTCGTAACCTACAGCGGTCAGAGCAGCGAGAATATTGGTGTGAAGGCCGAGTGCGGCGAAGCCGCCGGTTTCCTGGGTCATGGGTCTGCCTCTAGTGCATCCGCAAAGACCCATATTCCAAAGCTACGCATGCCGTGTAAGACCCTAAAGTCACCCTGGCAGCTCTGTAGGCGGGGATTTGCGAAAACATGGTGATAAATGAATCGTCAAGGATAGCCCGCTTTGCGGACTGGCTGCCGAAGTCGAGCTTCGGGCGATTTGCACTACCTGAACGTGGCCAAAAATTGACCGGCGCGCACTATACCGGAAAACCTGGCCGATGTGCCGGATTTTCAACAAATAAGCCATAAATAAAGCGTATGGCGTGTCATATGCCCACGCTCTGATAGCCTTCTACGGCCACGCCGCAACAACTATTAACCGCCTCCAGAACCTGCATACGAGGACTCATCGCCATGACCCAAAGCACCAGCGGCCGCGTTAGCCGAGAGAAACGTGGCCAGATCATGCTGATCGGCCTGGACCGAGCGCGCAAACGCAATGCCTTCGACATGCCCATGCTCGATGACATGTGCCTGGCCTACGGTGACTTTGAACGCGACAACGAGGCGCGCGTGGCACTGGTGTTTGCCCATGGCGACCACTTCACTGCCGGCCTGGACCTGGCCAATGTGGCGGCGCAATTTGCTGCCGGCTGGAAAATCCCCGAAGGCGGCTGTGACCCTTGGGGGGTATTCGGCGGGCCACGGGTGAGCAAGCCAGTAATCGTGGCCGCGCAAGGCTACTGCTACACCATCGGTATTGAGCTGATGCTGGCCTCAGACATCAACCTGTGCGCGAGCAACACCCGCTTTGCACAGATGGAAGTGCAGCGCGGTATCTTTCCGTTCGGCGGTGCCACCCTACGCATGCATCAGACAGCAGGCTGGGGCAATGCCATGCGCTGGCTGCTCACCGGGGATGAATTTGACGCTCACGAGGCCTACCGCCTAGGCCTTGTACAGGAAGTAGTGGCCAGTGAAGAGTTGCTCCCCAAAGCGCTGTGGCTGGCCGAGCGCATTGCCGCACAAGCACCGCTAGGCGTGCAGGCCACCTTAGCTTCGGCACGCATGGCGGTGACTGCAGGAGAGACGGCAGCAGCCGCTGGCCTACACGCCACAGTGACCCGACTGATGGCCAGCGCAGATGCACAGGAAGGCGTGAACGCCATGTTGGAGCGCCGCCCCGGCGACTTTAAGGGCCGCTAAACCCGCACACCGGCGAGCGCATCAGGACGCCGGACGCAGCGCGTTGATCAATGATTCCAGCGAATAACCAAACTGGGGGGCGAGTAAGGCATTGCGGCGATGCAACTCGTCGAGATCGACCTGCTGCTCCATATCAGCCGGCACCAGCAGCACCACATTGCCCTCTTTCACCGGGCACTCCCAGTAATGCCGGTGGTAAAGGCCGCGTAACAGCGGTGCGCCAAGCGGTTTGCCGTCGTTGCCGGCCCACTGGTTAATAATCAACCAGCCACCAGGATTGAGTTGCTTCTGGCAGTTTTCCAGAAAACGCCAGGCCAGGTGGCCCGTCGCCGGGCCGTGATCGGTATAGAGATCGACGAATAACAGGTCGGTCTTTTCCGCACTTTCTAGCAATTCCAGGGCATCGCCGATACGAATGGTCAGCCGTGGATCATCGGCCAGGCCCATGTGCTCCATGGCCAGTCGCGGCACATCGGCACGCAACTCGATGACCTCAACATCATCCAGCGGCAGAAACTTCAGGCACGCCTGAGTCAGGTTGCCAGCTCCCAGACCAAGAAACAGGGCGCTCTCAGGGTGCTCGTGGCACAGCGCACCAAGCAGCATGGCACGGGTGTAGTCATATTCCAGCCAGCTCGGGTCAGGCATATAGACGCAGCTCTGTTCGATGGCCTCACCGAACTCAAGAAAGCGATAAGCGCCCATTTCAACCACCTGAATCACCCCGAAGGCATCATGTACTTCGGCAATCAACAGCGGGTCCGGCATCTGACCGACCGGGGGTAAACCTGGCATCCACCACTCTCCAGCGTGACATCCGCGACCATGCCGGCCGCGAGCAAGGTGCTAATTGTCATTGAGGCGCCCCACTCTGGTCACGCGATAATTTGCCTCAGTCGGCAGCGACCAGCTCGCCACTATTGGCTAAAGCAATAAAAACAACCGCAGGTTGCCCTGCAGACCATTGATGTCAGCGAACTGCTGGCGAAGGACAAGCACTACGGCGTCATGCAGCCGTTCTATGAAGGCTATCCGCTCGAAGGAGCAGGGTTATCGGTTACCATGCCCGTCCGCCTAAATTGCCCTAAGCCGAGAGCCGTAATGTCGCAATCCTGGAGCCCTGAAAGCTGGAGAGCCAAGCCCATCCAGCAGCAACCGCAGTACCCCAACGCTGCGCAGTTGGCGCAAGTTGAGCAAACCCTGGCCGGTTATCCGCCACTGGTGTTTGCCGGTGAAGCACGCGAACTGCGCCGCCAGTTTGCCGAGGTGACTCAGGGGCGCGCGTTTCTCCTACAGGGTGGCGATTGCGCCGAGAGCTTTGCCGAGTTCAGCGCAGCGAAAATCCGCGACACCTTCAAGGTGCTGCTGCAGATGGCCATTGTCATGACCTTTGCCGCCGGCTGCCCGGTGGTGAAAGTTGGCCGTATGGCTGGCCAGTTTGCCAAGCCGCGCTCGGCCAATGATGAAACCATCGATGGCGTGACGCTACCGGCCTACCGCGGCGATATCGTCAACGGCATCGGCTTTGACTCCAGCAGCCGCGTGCCGGACCCAGAACGCCTGCTGCAGGCCTATCACCAGTCCACGGCCAGCCTCAACCTGCTGCGCGCCTTTGCCCAAGGCGGTTTTGCCGACCTGCACCAGGTCCACCAGTGGAACCTCGACTTCATTGCCAACTCGGACCTCGGCGAGAAGTACAGCCACCTGGCCGACCGTATCGATGAAACCCTGGCCTTTATGCGCGCCTGCGGCATGGATGGCGCAGCGCAGGTTCGCGAAACCAGCTTCTTTACCGCCCACGAGGCGTTGCTGCTGAATTACGAGCAAGCCTTTGTGCGCCAGGACAGCCTCACCGGCGGCTGGTACGACTGCTCCGCGCATATGCTGTGGATCGGCGACCGTACCCGTCAGTTGGACGGCGCGCACGTCGAGTTCCTGCGTGGTGTCGGCAACCCCATCGGGGTAAAAGTCGGCCCGAGCATGGACGGCGAAGACCTGATCCGCCTGATCGACATCCTCAACCCGGACAACGACCCAGGTCGCCTCAACCTGATCGTGCGCATGGGCGCGGACAAGGTCGAAGCTGGCCTGCCGCGCCTGATCCAGACCGTGCAGCGCGAAGGTCGTCAGGTGCTGTGGAGCAGCGACCCGATGCACGGCAACACCATCAAGGCATCCAGTGGCTACAAGACCCGTGACTTTGCGCAGATTCTTGCCGAAGTGAAGCAGTTCTTCGCCGTGCACCAGGCAGAGGGCAGCTATGCCGGCGGCATCCATATCGAAATGACCGGGCAGAACGTCACCGAATGCATCGGCGGCGCTCGGCCAATCACCGAAGCGGGCCTGTCGGACCGCTACCACACCCACTGCGACCCACGGATGAACGCCGACCAGTCGCTGGAATTGGCCTTTTTGATCGCCGAAACCCTCAAGCAAGTCCGTCGCTAAGCCCACGCACTGGATAACCGCCCGTTTATCCAGTGCCTCAGGCAGTCAGCCGCTCACGCAGGCGGCCCAACATGCCAAGCAAACTGCCCACCTTCTCGCGCTCCCCAACCTCACTCGGCAACTGCGCTAAACGACTGATTACCTGCGCGGGCTGTGCGCGCCAGACGTGCGCCTGCTCAGCCGCCGCCTGCAAGCCTTTTTCGAACAACCCTCGACGAATCGGCTTGGGTAAATAACGGTATATCTGCGCCTCGTTAATCAGCTTGAGCAACGCCTGCGTATCGCAAAACGGCGTGACCACCAAACTGAGCAAGCGAGGATGGGCCTGGGCCAGACTTTTCAGCAGTGGCGCGACCTCCTCGCCCGCGAGCTGCAGATCACTGACCAGCAAATCCACTGGCTGGCTATTCAACACCGCTACGGCTTCATTCAGGCTGGCAACCCGCAGCAGCCGGTGACCGCCGCTGACGCAAAATTCGGCCACCACATCCAGGGTTGGCGCCTCATTGTCCAGCAACAGAATATTCAATGCTGCCTGAGGCACAGCTGTGAGCTTCGGTGCCTGTATCTGACGCGCCGCAATCTGTGCGGCCTGGCGCAAGGTGAAGGCCATTTCCTGCTGATCCCAGGGCTTGGTCAGGTAGCGGAAAATCCCACCGCTGTTAAGCGCCTCCACGGCGGCATCCAGATCGGAATACCCGGTAAGCAGGATGCGTAACGTATCCGGGGCAATCTCCCTTGCCTGGGCCAACAACTCGGCACCACTCATCTGCGGCATGCGCTGATCACTGACGATGATATGCACGTTTTCGCTCTGCAAACGCTCTAGCGCGCGGCGCGGATCACTCTCGGTCAGCACCTGATAATCACGGCGAAACTGCAAAGCCAGGCTGCGCAAAATGCGCTCTTCATCATCAACAAACAGAATACGAATGGGCTCACTCATATCAGGCGCTCCGTTGCAAAGGCAGCGCCAGAGGGCGCGGCAGGCGAATAAGAAAACGAGTACCGCGGCCTAGCTCAGAAGCCGCACGGATCTGCCCGCCATGGTCCTGGATGATTTTGTAACTGATCGACAACCCCAAGCCGGTGCCCTGGCCAACGGGTTTGGTGGTGAAGAACGGATCAAAAATCCGCGCCAGCACCTCGGCCGGCATACCGCATCCGGAGTCCTGCAATGAAATACACACGGCGTCGTCCTCGGCCCAGCTTTTCAGCAGGATATGACCACGCCCCTCAATCGCCTGTGCGGCATTGTTGAGTAGGTTGAGTAACACCTGATTGATCTGCGACGGCGCACAGGGAATGCGTGGCAACTCGCCCAACTGCAAGGCGACCTCGGCCTTGTCCTTGATCGCATTACGGGCAATCAGCAAGGCGCTACGGATGCATTCATTAAGATCGACTTCTTCACTCATCACCCGATCCAGACGAGCGAAGTCCTTAAGGCCAACCACCAGTTCGGCAATCTGCTGCAAGCCATAGAGGGTGTCGTCGAACAGCTGAGTCAGGTCTTCAGCCAGCAACTCTGGGGCCGCCGCCTCGCGTACGTGCGCAGCGTGCTCAAGGGCGCTGGCCAGACTGGCTTCATCGCAACCTGGGTCTGCCAGGCAGTCGGCCAGCGCGGCCTGCGCCTCGGCCAACTGCAACAGTGGCGCACTCAACTCGCGCAATAACTGCACGTTGTTATTCACATAGCCCAGCGGGGTATTCAACTCATGGGCCACGCCGGCCACCATCTGCCCGAGCGAGGCCATTTTTTCCGACTGCACCAGTTGGGCCTGCGACTCTTTTAGGTCAACCAACGCCTTGCGCAGCACCTGATTACGCTGGGCAATCCGTGCCTCCATGGCCTTGAGCAAATCCAGCACGGTGCCCAGGCCGCAGTAACGCCCTTGGCTATCGACCAGGATGAAGTCCTCGGTGATCGGGTACTGCAATTGCCCGGTGATCTGCCTGGCTGCCTCCTCCAGGGAGGTTTGCAAGCTGACAATCAGCGGCGTCGCGTTCATCACCTCCCGAACCGGATGCCGCCCGCGCAGATCGCGACCGAAACGCTGCATGAAAATATCCTGCACTGTGGTACGACTGACCAACCCCAGCGGTTTACCCGCCGCATCAACAATCGGCAGCGATAAAAAGGCCTTGTGCTCCGCTGTCAGCAGTCGGTCGGCAACATCAACAATGGTCATCTGCTCAGTCAATGGCACAACCGGCTTGAGCAAGCGCGTAAGAGCGCTGGCAGTGGTCATTGGCGAACTCCCCCATACTGGAAAGCCGCCATTCAACCAGCGCCAAGTTGCCAGCGTGTGACAGTCATCACACTCAGAGCCTGCGAGATAGACGTTTCGCCCGTAGCGGCGCCGCGCTATGGTAACTATTCATCTTTTAGAGGATAGGCGCATGCCCTGGTATATCTGGTTTCTGATCATTCTGGTGCTGGGCTCCATCGTCGGTGGCCTGATGGTCCTGCTGCGCACCGCCAAACCACTGCCACTGAGCGAAGAGCAGCTGGATACGATTCACCAACGCGAGCTTGAGCAAAAAGCCAAGGACGCGAGCGAACGCTAACCGAGCCCATTGTTTGCCACCCTACCTTCGCGCTTCACAAGGATGCGCCATGCCGCTGCACCTGCGCCTGTTACTACCCAGTCTCTGCCTGGGACTTGGACTGGGCCTAGGTTTTATTCACCCTAGTGGCCTGATTGCAGGCATCGCCTTGATTGGCCTTCTGCTGTACGGCAACAAATTGCTGCCAGCTGCTTTATGGTTCGGCCTGAGCCTGCTGGCCTGTATCGCCTTTGCCACCCACCTGGTACCTGGCTTCAACGCCACACCGCTGTGGCCGGCACGCTTGCTAAGCGCCGACGCCGCGCCTTATACGCTGCGCTTATCCTGGGACAAGTTGTTAGTCGGACTGACCCTGCTGGCCTGGTGGCTTGGGCAGAAAAGCCAACCGAAGCCGCTGTCGAAAGGCGTTTGGTGGAGTGCCGCGCTAACACTGCTAGGTGTGCCATTAATGGCATTAGGGCTGGGCTTGGTCGGTTGGCAGCCGAAGTGGCCAGAGCAGCTGTGGCTATGGCTGACGGTTAATTTGGCCGTCGCCGTACTGGCCGAGGAATTGCTGTTTCGTGGTTTGCTACAAACCCACCTTGTTAGCCGCTTCGGTGTACGCCTGGGGATTGGCCTGACGGCGTTGCTGTTCGCGGCCGTACATCTGCCCTTCAGTCCACTATTTGCTGTGGTTGCGGGAGTGGCAGGCCTGGGCTATGGACTGATCTTTCACTTCAGTGGGCGTATAAGCCTGGCCATTACCCTGCATGGCGCAGTCAATCTACTGCACGTGCTTCTACTGAGCTATCCGTTACGCGCGGCATGACGGCAACTTGATAGCGAGAGAAAATTCTCTGTAGTTGGCCGTTATCACGTAACGATTCATAGATTATCTCGAACTGTTCAGCCGTAATCGGCGCATCAGGTCGAATGATCACATGGTGCCGATAGTACTGATCGACACGCTCAGAAATGAGCAATTGCCCGACATATTGCGGATTACGCTCAAGAAAACCACCGATATAAGAGCGTGTAACCAAAGCAATTTCCGCTCGTTGGTACAGCACCATCAGCAGGTTACTGTCGTGGGAATGAGTTAGGGAAGCACGAAAGTTCTTCGTCAGGTAATCCGGCTCGGCATTAAAGCTGGCAAAGGCATAGTGGTAACCATAGTAAAGCGCCAGACGCTTACCTTGCAGCTCGTCAAAATAGTGCTGGTCACGCCCCGACTCAGCACGCGCCACAAACACTTCTGAATCCTCCAGCCCCATATCAACGGCATGGTTCGGCATATTTTCCCAACCCCACCCGGGATTCTCGAATATAGCCAGGTCGATGCGCTGCTGCTCAAAGTCGCGGAAGCGTCGTTTGACGGAAGTCGGCACAGCAACAAAATGGAAGTCACCCTGCGTTTGATTCAGCGCCTCAAGCAGATCGGCCAGCAAGCCATCACTGGGATTCTGCTCGGTCTTTGTCACATAAGGCGGGAAATACACAGCAGCTACGCGCACATCCTGAGCGGCCAATGCAGGCAGCACTAGTAGCAATGCCAGACTCACAGCACATTTAAAACTTACCCAGTAGCTGATAACGCTCATTTACACCCAACATCCTTATTGCTCATTAGGTGGAGCCTAGCCCATGCAACACAAGCCGGACAGAGCAGTTACCGTCATTTAGCATCGGAAAACGACACACAAAGATCATGACTGCCACCCAACGCAATGCTCAGGCGTCTTTGATAACCAGTGACAACGCTTCCTCGGCCAACTGATCAAGCGACATTGCGCCATCCGGGCGAAACCATGTATTGGTCCAACTCAGCGCCCCCGTCAGCAGGCGGCGCATGATAAATGGGTCGGCGTTGAAGTAGCCAGCCGCCCTCGCCTCGCCCAGCACCGCCAGCCAAAGCTGTTCATAGTTATCCCGCAGTTCCAGGATAAACGCCTGACCCTGATCTGACAGCGAACGCCACTCATACACCAGTACAGCCATGGCCTCACCGGTGCCGCCCATGATCGACTGCAGCTCGCAGCGAATCAGCGCCAGCACGCGACCACGCAGGTCAGTCGCCTCAGCCAGAGAGGCCTGCATCAGTGCAGTGTTGTAGCGAATAGTCTCCTCCATCACCGAGCGCAGGATTTCATCCTTGCTTTTGAAGTGATGAAAAATGCTACCGGACTGAATGCCTACGGCGCTGGCTAAGTCGCGCACCGTGGTGCGCTCGTACCCCTTACTACGAAACAGGTGTGCTGCGGTTTGCAGCAGCTTGCCGCGCGCACTCTCCGGATCGGTGACCTGCCCACTGGCCACCAGATCGCGCATCACCGCCTGAGCTTGTTGATCATCCACGCTAAGTACTCTCCAACTCTCTTATGCCTCAAGCCAACCGACCACGCCTGCAATCGCAGGCTCTTTCTTAGCCGGTTTGCCCAAGTGCTTGTCGTTATTGGTGAAATTTATGCTGCGCCGGCCAACCAAGCAAGCGCTTGGCCGTACTTAAGTTGAGAAAATTAGAATCAGGGGCTTTTCAACCAAGCGCTTGCTTGGTAGCCTTCAAATCACCTTATTCATGTGTGGCGGACCCATTCCAATGACTAAAACCGTACGCATCGGCTGCGCTTCCGCCTTTTGGGGCGACACCAGCACCGCCGCCGCCCAGCTGGTAAAAGGCTCCGAGCTGGATTACCTGGTATTCGATTACCTGGCCGAAGTCACCATGTCGATCATGGCCGGCGCGCGCATGAAGAAGCCGGACGCCGGCTACGCCACCGATTTTGTGGAAACCCTCGCACCGCTGCTGGCCGAGATCGCGCAGAAGAACATCCGCGTAATCAGCAACGCCGGCGGGGTCAACCCCAGCGCCTGCGCCGCAGCCCTAGCGGCTGCTTGTGAACAGGATGGCGTGCAGCTGAAGATCGCCGTGCTGCATGGCGATAACCTGCAACCCAAACTCGGTGAGCTGGCCAAGGCCGGCACGGTGGAAATGTTTACCGGTGCTGCGCTGCCGCCCTTCTGTGTCTCGGTCAACGCCTACCTCGGCGCGCCGGGCATCGTCGAAGCCTTGAAGCTGGGGGCAGATATCGTCATCACCGGCCGCGTAGTCGACAGCGCCGTGGTCAGCGCGGCCCTGGTGCATGAATTCAACTGGGCCTGGAGCGACTACGACCAGCTCGCTCAGGCCGCACTGGCTGGACACATCATCGAATGTGGCGCGCAGTGCACCGGCGGCAATTTCACCGACTGGGAAAGCGTGCCGGACTACGAACATATCGGCTTCCCTGTAGTAGAAGTGGCAGCCGATGGCAGTTTTGTCGTGAGCAAGCCGGAGGGTTCCGGCGGTTTGGTTACGCCGTTTACCGTGGGCGAGCAGATGCTCTATGAAATCGGCGACCCTCGGGCCTATTACCTGCCCGATGTGCTCTGCGACTTCACCCAGGTGCAACTCAATCAAGTCGGTGAAAACCGCGTTGAACTGCAAGGCGCACGTGGCCTGCCGCCGACCGCTCAATACAAGGTCAGCGCCACCTATCCGGATGGCTTTCGTTGCACCGCCAGTTGCCTGATGGCCGGCATCGACGCGGTGAAGAAAGCCCAGCGCGTCGGCCAGGCGATCATCAACAAAACCGAGGAAATGTTCGCCGAACGCGGCTGGGGACCTTATAAAGAAGTCAGCATCGAACTGCTCGGTTCCGAGGCGACCTACGGCCCACGCGGCCAGCGTGCCGACACCCGCGAAATCGTCATCAAGATCGCCGTGCGCCACGCGAAGAAAGAAGCGCTGATCCTGTTCTCCCGCGAGATAGCTCAAGCCGCTACCGGCATGGCACCGGGCCTGACCGGCATCGTCGGTGGCCGCCCTACGGTTTACCCGGTCATTCGTCTGTTCAGCTTCCTTGCCGACAAATCCGCCTGCCAGCTGCAGGTCGAAATCGACGGCGAACGCACCTCTGTCGACCTGCCGCAGATCGCGGCGCTGGATAGCGCGCAGATCGCCGCCGACATCGCCGCCCCACAGCCAAACACTCAGGCCGAGGTTAGCGTGCCGCTGATCAAGCTAGCTGTGGCGCGCTCCGGCGACAAGGGCAATCACAGCAATATCGGGGTAATGGCCAGAAAGCCCGAGTACTTGGCCTGGATCGCTGCTGCGCTAACAGAAGACGCCGTGGCCGAATGGATGCAGCATGCACTAGATGCGCAAACCGGCAAGGTCAGCCGCTGGTATTTACCCGGCAGCCAAAGCCTGAACTTCCTGCTGGAAAACGCTCTGGGCGGTGGCGGCGTTGCCTCCCTGCGCATCGACCCGCAGGGCAAGGCCTTTGCTCAACAATTGCTGGAATTCCCGATACCAGTGCCCAAGGCCCTGGCAGAACAAGTGTGAACCGTAGGGTGGGTTAGCCGCAGGCGTAACCCACCGCAAAACCTCAGCCGAGCAGGTCATGAGGCAACGTATCTACGGTGGGTTACACCGCTTCGCGGCTAACCCACCCTACGACGAGGACGATAAAAACAATGGCATACGACTCGGTATTTAAACCCGGCCTGTTTAGCGGCCAGACCATCATGGTCACAGGCGGAGGTAGCGGCATCGGCCGTTGCACCGCCCATGAACTGGCGTACCTGGGTGCCCACGTGGTGCTGGTGGGACGCAAGCTGGAAAAACTTGAAACCACCTGCGGCGAAATTATTGAAGACGGCGGCCAAGCCAGTTTTCAGGCCTGCGATATCCGTGATGAAGAGGCCGTCAAGGCCATGGTTAAAACCGTGGTCGCCGAGCGCGGGCAGATCCATCACCTGGTCAACAACGCCGGTGGCCAGTTCCCCGCGCCACTGATCGGCATAAACCAGAAAGGCTTCGAGACCGTGGTGCGCACCAACCTGGTCGGCGGCTTTCTGATTGCCAAGGAAGTGTTCCTGCAGAGCATGAGCAAACACGGCGGCAGCATCGTCAACATGCTCGCCGATATGTGGGGCGGTATGCCTGGCATGGGCCACTCGGGCGCAGCGCGGGCCGGTATGGAGAACTTCACCAAGACCGCCGCCTATGAATGGGGGCACGCTGGCGTGCGGGTCAACGCCGTGGCGCCGGGATGGATCGCCTCCAGCGGCATGGACACCTACCCCGAATCGATGAAAACCATGATCCGCAACCTCAAGGACCATGTGCCACTGCAACGCATCGGCAGCGAATCAGAGGTAGCTGCGGCCATCGTCTTCCTGCTCACGCCGGGGGCCAACTTTATCAGCGGCAACACCATCCGCATCGACGGCGCCGCCAGCCAAGGCACCCGTGCCTGGACCCTGGGCAAGGCGAAAAACAGCGAGTCCTATAACGGTTTTCATCGGGCTTACGTGCCTGACGTGCTCAAGGGCGAGGAGTAAGGCTATGCCCATCATTCAGTCCGACATTGATGTTCACGGCGAGGATTTCGCGAAAAACCGCAAGGCCATGCTTGCCGCTGTGGCCAGCTTTCGCGAAATCGAGCAAAACTGCCTGAACAAGGCCGCCGCTGCCAAAGAAAAATTCGACAAGCGCGGGCAGCTGTTACCCCGCGAGCGCCTCAATTTGCTGCTCGACCCCGGCGCGCCTTTTCTAGAACTGTCGTCGCTGGCCGGCTACAAGCTGCACGATGACAAAGACGGCACCCAGGCCGGCGGCGGGATCATCTCCGGCATCGGCTATATCGCCGGCGTGCGTTGCCTGGTCACCGCCAGCAACAGTGCGATCAAAGGCGGCACCATCTCCCCCACCGGGCTGAAAAAGACCCTGCGCCTGCAGCAGATCGCCGTCGAGAACAAACTGCCGGTGGTCACACTGGCCGAAAGTGGTGGCGCCAACCTAAATTACGCCGCCGATATTTTCGTCGAAGGCGCGCGCGGCTTTGCCAATCAGGCACGTATGTCGGCCATGGGCCTGCCGCAAATCACCGTGGTGCACGGTTCGTCTACGGCTGGCGGGGCTTACCAGCCGGGGTTGTCGGATTACGTGGTGGTGGTGCGCGGCAAGGCCAAAATGTTCCTCGCTGGCCCGCCGTTGCTAAAAGCCGCCACCGGTGAAATCGCCACCGACGAGCAACTCGGCGGCGCAGAGATGCATGCCCAGGTGGCAGGCACCGCCGAATACCTGGCCGAGAACGACGCCGATGGCGTGCGCATCGCCCGCGAAATTCTCGCCATGCTGCCGTGGAATGCGCAGTTACCCGCGCGCCCGGTTAAGAGCTACAGCGCACCGTTGTACCCGATTGAGGAACTGCTCGGCCTGGTGCCAGCAGATGCCAAGAAGCCCTACGACGTGCGCGAAATCATCGCGCGCATTGCCGACGGCTCGGCGTTCCTCGACTTCAAAAATGAGTTCGACAACCAGACTGTCTGCGGTCACTTGCAGATCGAAGGCCAGCCATGCGGCTTTATCGGCAACAACGGCCCGATCACCCCGCAAGGCGCCGCCAAGGCCGCGCAATTTATCCAACTGTGCGAGCAGAGCAACACGCCGATTCTGTTCTTCCACAACACCACCGGCTTTATGGTCGGCACCGAATCGGAACAACAGGGTGTGATCAAACACGGCTCAAAAATGATCCAGGCCGTGGCCAATTGCAGCGTGCCCAAGCTGACCATCGTCGTCGGCGGCTCCTACGGTGCCGGCAACTACGCCATGTGCGGCCGTGGTCTGGACCCACGCTTTATCTTCGCCTGGCCCAATAGCAAAACCGCGGTCATGGGCGGTGCCCAGGCCGGCAAGGTGCTGCGTATCGTCACCGAAGATAAACACGCCAAAGAAGGCAAAGAAGCCGACCCGAAGATGCTCGACATGCTGGAAACCGTCACCGCACAGAAGCTCGACAGCCAGTCCACCGCGCTCTACAGCACCGCCAGCCTGTGGGACGACGGCCTGATCGACCCACGCGACACACGCAAACTGCTCGGCTACCTGCTGGATATCTGTGCAGAAGCTGCTGTGCGCCCGCTTAAATCCAACTCGTTCGGCGTAGCCCGACTATGAAAACTGTTTTGAAAGTGTCACGAGCAGGCGCAGCTGCAAGGCGCACGGCGCGCAACAACGAGACAGTACAGGTAGTACGGCGAGGCAGTGAGCACCGCGCAACGCAGCAGATGCGTCGCGCAGTAACTTTCAATCAGTTTTTCGGAGAATAAAAAAATGATCTTTACCCAAGAACACGAAGAGCTACGCCGCACGGTTCGTAATTTTGTCGACAAGGAAATCAACCCGCACGTCGAACAGTGGGAAAAGGACGGCCGCTTCCCGATCCACGAGATTTTCAAAATGGCTGGCGACCTGGGCTTACTGGGCATATCCAAGCCGGAAAAATTCGGCGGCATGGGCCTGGATTACAGCTACTCGATCGTCGCGGCCGAAGAGTTCGGCACCGTCATCTGCGGCGGCATTCCGATGTCCATCGGCGTGCAAACTGATATGTGTACCCCTGCCCTGGCGCGCTTCGGCTCTGATGAGCTGCGTGACGAGTTCCTCAAGCCCGCGATCAGCGGCGAGATGGTCGGCTGCATCGGCGTATCCGAAGTGGGTGCCGGCTCCGATGTGGCCGGGCTGAAAACCACCGCCAAGAAAGACGGCAGCGACTACGTGATCAACGGTAGCAAGATGTGGATCACCAACTCGCCAAGCGCCGACTTCATGTGCCTACTGGCCAACACCAGCGACGACAAGCCGCACGTCAATAAGTCACTGATCGTGGTGCCGATGAATACCCCCGGCATCACTGTCAGCCCGCACCTGGACAAACTCGGCATGCGCAGCTCGGAGACCGCCCAGGTATTCCTCGACAACGTGCGCGTACCGCAACGCAACCGCATCGGCCACGAAGGTGCAGGCTTCATGATGCAAATGCTGCAATTCCAGGAAGAGCGTCTGTTCGGCGCAGCCAACATGATCAAAGGCCTGGAACACTGCATCAACAGCACCATCGACTACTGCAAAGAGCGCAAAACCTTCGGCAATCCGCTGATCGACAACCAGGTCATCCACTTCCGCATGGCCGAGCTGCAAACCGAAGTCGAATGCCTGCGCGCTCTGGTTTATCAGGCCACCGAGCAATACGTACGTGGCCGCGATGTGACCAACCTGGCCTCCATGGCCAAACTCAAGGCCGGCCGTCTGGGCCGGGAAGTGACCGACAGCTGCCTGCAGTACTGGGGCGGTATGGGCTACATGTGGGAAAACCCGGTGGCCCGCGCTTACCGCGACGTACGCCTGGTATCGATTGGCGGCGGTGCCGACGAAATCATGCTGGGCATTATCTGCAAGCTAATGGGCATTCTGCCGGGTAAAAAGAAAGGTTAGAGCCAGCGCCCGTAGGATGGGTTGAGCGTAGCGATACCCATCAACTCAGACACGATGAGTTCTGATGGTTCCCACGTCGAGGCGTCGAACCATCCGCGTGAGAACCCATAACGGGACGCTCCGCGTCCCAGCGACGCAGAGCGTCGCCAAATGCATTCCCACGCGGAGCGTGGGAACGATCGAAAGGTGCACCCATGAGCAACCTGCCTCACTGCGAAACCCTGCTGCTAAACCTTGAGAGCGGTGTGCTGCACATCACCCTCAACCGTCCGGACAGCCGCAACGCCATGAGCCTGACCATGGTCAGCGAATTGCGCGCAGTGCTGGAAAGCCTGCAACACGACCTAAGCGTGCGCGCCATTGTGCTGCGCGGTGCCGGCGGCCACTTCTGCGCGGGGGGCGATATCAAGGACATGGCCGGAGCCAGATCTGCCGGTGGCGATGCCTATCGCAACCTTAATCGCGCCTTCGGCAGCCTGCTGGAAGAAGCCCAGGCCACCCCACAGGTGCTGATTGCCGTACTCGAAGGCGCGGTGCTTGGCGGTGGCTTTGGTTTGGCCTGCGTTTCGGACATTGCCATCAGCCATCAGGATGCCAAGTTCGGTTTGCCGGAAACCACCCTGGGCATTCTGCCGGCGCAGATCGCACCGTTCGTGGTTAAGCGCATAGGCCTGACCCAAACCCGTCGCATTGCCCTGACCGCCGCACGGTTCAATGGCAGTGAGGCCGAACGCCTGGGCCTGGTGCACTTTAGCGAGCCCAATACAGACGAGATCGCCGCCCGTTTACAGCAAATATTGGAGCAAGTACGCAGCTGCGCACCACAAGCCAACGCCAACACCAAAGCCCTACTGCTGGCAACAGAAAATGAAGCACTCGGCCAGTTGCTAGACCGCGCGGCAGAACAGTTCGCGGCAGCAGTAACAGGGGCCGAAGGCATTGAGGGCACCATGGCCTTTATGCAGAAACGCGCACCGAAGTGGGCCGCAGAATAACCCTGTGGGAGGGGCTTTAGCCGCGACGGGTATCGCTGTTTCGCAGCTAAAGCGGATCACCTCCCGACTCCTCCCACACAACCTGATCGCAGATCGTCGCCCGGACGCAATCCGGATCGACTCACAGGAGCACCCAGATGCCCGCCTTTAACAAAATTCTGATCGCAAACCGTGGGGAAATTGCCTGCCGGGTGATGCGCACCGCCCAAGACCTGGGCTACCGCACCGTCGCCGTTTACTCGCAGGCCGACGCCGACGCGCGCCATGTGCAGCAAGCCGATGAGGCGGTGTGCATCGGCCCAGCGCAGGTCAATCAGTCGTACCTGGTGATCGACAACATCATCCAAGCGGCGCAGAAAACCGGGGCCGATGCGATTCACCCCGGCTACGGTTTTCTCTCCGAGAACGCCGACTTCGCCCGTGCCTGCGAAGCCGCCGGCATCGTGTTTATCGGCCCCACCGTGGAAGCCATCCACCTGATGGGCAGCAAACGCCTGTCGAAGATCGCCATGCTCGAAGCCGGCGTGCCGTGCATTCCCGGCTATGAAGGGGCGGCCCAGGATGAACAAACCCTGATCAGCGAGGCCGGCCGTATTGGCTACCCACTGATGATCAAAGCCAGCGCCGGCGGCGGTGGCCGTGGCATGCGCCTGGTCCACCAAGCCAGTGAGCTGGCTGAGCAAATCCGCACCGCCCGCTCCGAGGCGCAAAACGCCTTCGGCTCGGGCGAGCTGATTCTCGAACGTGCGGTAATCCAACCGCGCCATGTGGAAATCCAGGTATTTGGCGATAGCCAGGGCAGCATCGTTTACCTCGGCGAGCGCGACTGTTCGGTACAACGTCGCCACCAGAAAGTCGTCGAGGAAGCGCCCTGCCCGGTGATGACGCCAGAACTGCGCCAAGCCATGGGCGAAGCAGCGGTGAAAGCGGCCGCCTCGGTCAACTACGTTGGCGCAGGCACCGTGGAGTTCCTGCTTGATCAGAGCGGCGAGTTCTTCTTCCTTGAGATGAACACCCGCCTGCAGGTCGAGCATCCGGTCACCGAACTGATCACCGGGCAAGACTTGGTCGCCTGGCAGATTCGCGTGGCCGAAGGCCAACCGCTGCCGCTCAAACAGGACGAGATTCGCCTAACCGGCCACGCCATGGAAGTACGCCTGTACGCCGAAGACGCGACACAAAACTTTCTCCCGCAAACCGGCACCGCACTGCGCTGGGAACCAGCGCTGCGTGACGGCATCCGTATCGACCATGGCCTGGTTGAGGGCCAGGTCATCAGCCCGTTCTACGACCCGATGCTGGCCAAGGTCATTGCCTACGGTGCGACCCGCGAAGAAGCGCGGCGCAAGCTGGTACGGGCAGTCGAGGATTGCGTACTACTGGGCGTGAATGGCAACCAGCGTTTTCTCGCCAACCTACTCAGCCATCCAGAGTTCGCTGCTGGCAACGCCACCACCGCGTTTATCGCCGAGCATTTCGCCAGCGACCCGAGCCTGAGCCCGCAGCCGCCCACCGCCAGCGAACTGGCGACCGCTGCCGTCCTGCTGTTCCAGCAATCAGCCAATGCCCGGGCGCATCAAAGCGGTCTGGCCGGTTGGCGCAATGCCGGCAGCGCGCCGTGGCGCTTTGTGCTTAAGCACGGCGAGCAGAGCTTCAACGTGGCACTGCAAGTCATTACCGACGGCCCACAACCCAGCCTGCTAGCCACGTTTGGCGAGCAGCAGGTCAAGCTCACGCTGCTGACCAGCGACGGCCGCTGGGCCACCCTGGAACTGGACGGCATTCGCCAACGCCTGGCCTATCACCTGGATGGCGACACCCTTTGGCTGTATGGCCACAACGGCAACCTGCAGCTGAACGACATCACCCACCAGCCAGTCAGCAGCGCGGCCGGTGCGGGCTCGGGCAGCGTCAAAGCACCAATGGACGGGGCGATTGTTGAAGTACTGGTTGAAGAAGGCAGCAGCGTCAGCAAAGGCCAACTGCTGGTGGTGCTGGAAGCGATGAAGATGGAGCACCCGCTCAAGGCCAGCATCGACGGCGTAGTGCGGCGGATTGGCGTGAGCCGTGGCGATCAGGTGAAAAACCGTCAACTGTTAGTGGAGATCGAAGCTTCAGAGGGTTGAATACACCTATGGGAGGGGCCGGGCGGCCCCTCCCACGAAAGTTCATGCTCGCCTCATGCTGGATGGGTATCGCTACGCTCAACCAACCCTACAAATGTGACCAAACGAATAACAACAAATCACGGAGTACACCCATGTCACTACAAGGTAAAACCCTGTTTATCACCGGAGCCAGCCGTGGCATCGGTCGTGAAATCGCCCTACGCGCCGCGCGTGAAGGGGCCAACATCGTGATCGCGGCGAAAAGCGCCGAGGCGCATGCCAAGCTGCCTGGCACCATCCATTCTGTAGCTGCCGAGGTCGAAGACGTAGGCGGTAAAGCACTGGCCCTGCAAGTGGATGTACGTGACGAAAACGCAGTGAACGCCGCTATGGCCAAGGCTGCCGAGCACTTCGGCGGCATCGATGTGCTAATCAACAATGCCGGCGCGATCAAGCTGGTTGGCGTGGAAAAACTCGAACCCAAACGCTTCGACCTGATGTTCCAGATCAACACCCGCGCAGTCATGGTTTGCAGCCAGGCGGCCCTGCCCTACCTGAAACAAAGCAGCAACGGACACATCCTCAACCTGTCGCCGCCGCTGAATATGGACAGCAAGTGGTTTGCCCAACACGGCCCCTACACGGTCACCAAGTACGGCATGAGCATGCTCACCATGGGCATGAGCGAGGAGTTCAAGAAGTACGGCATTAGCGTCAACTCACTGTGGCCGAAAACCATGATCGCCACCGCCGCCATCGAGTTCGAACTGGGCAGCCGTGATGCCTTCAAGCGCGCGCGCACCCCAGCAATCATGGCCGATGCCGCTCACGCCATCCTCAGCAGCCAAGGACGCAGCATTACCGGCCGCCTGCTGATCGACGAAGAAATCCTCCGTGAGCAGGGTGTGACTGAGTTCGAGCACTACCGCTTCGATCCACAAGGTGGCGCGTTAATCCCCGACCTGTTTGTTGACTAGATAAACAGCAAACGCTCGCGCTGATGCTCCCCCCAGCTACTGGCAAAACGCAGTAAGCATGGGGGAGCATCAACGCGTGCATTAAGCCTGTTTAGCCTTGTAAAAACTGAGGCTACGTTGCTTTAGCCATCACAGACACCGAGCTATTCAAACGCCATGTGCCCTGTAAAAAAACGGTTATCGATGCGGGTTTATTGAGCAGTGCAATGCCCTATAAAACCATCTGATACGCATTGAGTGGTTCCTTCTGAGTCTGTCTTGTTTTCCCCTTGCCCCATACAGTTCCGGCACTTCTGCGACTACTGTCGCGCCACTGTCTGGAGGCCACTCCAATGCAAAGCGCTGTTACCCAACCCGCCTACAACTACAAAGTTGTTCGCCAATTCACGCTTATGACGATTGCCTGGGGTGTGCTGGGCATGTGCGTCGGCGTACTGCTTGCAGCCCAACTGGTATGGCCTGAACTTAACTTCGACACGCCTTGGCTGAGCTTCGGCCGCTTGCGCCCACTGCACACCAGTTTGGTGATCTTTGGGTTCGCCGGCAGCGCACAATTCGCCGCCAGCTACTACGCCGTACAACGCACCTGCCAAACCCGGCTGTTTTCCGACAAGCTTGCCGCCTTCACCTTCTGGGGCTGGCAACTGACCATCCTGAGCATGCTGGTGACCTTACCCATAGGCCTGACCACCACAAAGGAATACGCCGAGATAGAATTTACCGGCGCGGTATGGATGGCCATCGTCTGGGTCGTCTACGGCATCGTTTTCTTCACCACCCTGACGCAACGAAAAACCCAGCATATCTATGTGGGCAACTGGTTTTTCGGAGCTTTCATTGTGGTCATTGCCATACTCCACGTGGTCAATCACCTGGCAATTCCGGTGGACTGGTTTAAGTCCTACCCGGTGTACTCGGGTGCCACTGACGCCATGGTGCAGTGGTGGTATGGCCACAACGCAGTGGGTTTCTTTCTGACCACCGGCTTCCTGGGGATGATGTATTACTTCGTGCCCAAGCAGGTGAACCGGCCGGTTTACTCATACCGTTTATCCATCGTCCACTTCTGGGCGCTGATCACCCTGTACATCTGGGCCGGCCCACACCACCTGCACTACACCGCCCTACCTGACTGGGCACAGAGCCTCGGCATGGCGATGTCGATCATCCTACTGGCGCCAAGCTGGGGCGGAATGATCAACGGCATGATGACCCTCTCCGGCGCTTGGCACCTGCTGCGCACCGACCCGATCCTGCGCTTTTTGGTGGTGTCGCTTGCCTTCTACGGCATGAGCACCTTCGAAGGCCCAATGATGGCGATCAAAACCGTCAACGCCCTGTCGCACTACACCGACTGGACCATCGGCCACGTACACGCGGGTGCGCTGGGCTGGGTGGCGATGATTACCTTTGGCTCGCTGTATCACCTGATCCCGAAAGTGTTCGGCCGCGAGAAGATGTTCAGCAATGCAATGATCAATACGCATTTCTGGCTCGCCACCATCGGAACCGTGCTGTACATCGCATCAATGTGGGTGAACGGAATCACCCAAGGCTTGATGTGGCGCGCCGTAAACGAGGACGGCACCTTGACCTATTCATTCGTCGAAGCGCTGGAAGCCAGCCATCCAGGCTTTGTGGTGCGCCTAGCCGGCGGTCTGTGCTTCCTCAGCGGAATGTTGTTGATGGCCATCAATACCTGGCTAACCTTACGCCAAGCACAGCCAGAGCGGAGCGAACTGAGGACGCCTACTCATGCCGCCTGAAATCTGGGGTTTAAGCGTTCTGATCCTGTTTTACCTCTGCGTGCAAATCTGTTTTGTACGCAGCACCACGCGTGACCTTGATGAGGCCACCATGCTGCCCTTCGCCGACGACCCTGAAGTGGCGCGGCGAGTCGAACGAGAAACAGGACGCAGCACCAGCGGCTGCAGTTGCCCCGGCACCTGTAACAACACCTGCGAACACGCAGGCATGCATGAGTTCTAGACACCACACAACGGCGTATTAAAAGTGGCCTCGAATCGACTGAGCGGTACACGATTCGAGGCCAGCCATCGACCTGCTTGCCCCTCATCAGCAGTTGGCAATACCAGCCTCCGACCTTGAACAGCTCGAGCGCTAAGCCTGTTTAACCTTGAAGCGACTCAGGCTGCGTTGCATCAGCGATGCCCGGTCCGACAGCGCTCTGGCAGATACCGCGCACTCGTGTGAGTTCTGTTGATTTCTCTGCGTCACTTCATCGATCTGCTCAAGGCCGATGCTCGCCTGCTGCAAACCGGACGCTTGCTCGCTGGACGCCTGAGAAATTAGCGAAACCAGGCTGGATACCGCACTGGTGCCGCTGACAATACTTTTCAGCGACTCGGCCGTGCGGCTCGCGATGATCATCCCACGTTGTGTTTTGACTGATGAATCCGCAATCAGCGCTGCCGTCTGCTTAGCGGCCTCGGCACTGCGCGCGGCCAGACTACGCACCTCATCAGCCACTACGGCAAAACCACGGCCAAGTTCACCGGCCCTGGCTGCCTCAATCGCCGCGTTCAACGCCAACAGATTGGTTTGCGCGGCAATGTTGTCGATGGTGGTGATGATGGCGGTAATGTCCTTACCGGAATTATCGATTTCGCCCATGGCTGCAATTAACTCCTGCATCAGCTTGTCACTTTCCCCGGCGTCAGCCCGCGACGCCTGAGATTGATCGTCAGCTTTTTTGGCATTGGCAGAGTTATCCGTGGTCTGAGCGGCCATCTGCGTCATCACGGCGCTGATTTCAGTGATCGAGGATGCCGAGTTGGCCGCGCCATCTGACAGCGACTGACTCAACTCGGTGACCTGCGCTGAGCTACCGGTGATTTGCGTGGCACTGACCTGCACCTCACTGATCAGGTTATTCAAGTTGCTGACCATTTTCTCCAATGACTTGCCAAGGCTGTCGCCCGGCGAGGACAGCGTGACCTGTAGATCCAGATCGCCTTCGGAAATGCGCTCGGCAACCCTTACTTGGCGTTGCAGGCTTTCAGACATATCGTTCAGGGCGGACGACAACTGACCGACTTCATCCTCGGACTTCTGCACCAGGCGGTGGGAGAAATCACCCAAGCTAATATTTGCTGCCAACGCTGCGGCCTCACGGATCGGCCCGACGATTTTGCCAACGGCTAACCACAAGGCTGCCAAGGCTAATAGAGAAATGGCCAGCCCCACCGCGATTTGCCAGGAGGTGTTACTGGTGCTGCGGGCCTGCAGCTCATTCTCCAAGCTAATCGCCTGCTGCATAACCACGGCCTTAGGCAGACGAATCAGCACAGCCCAAGGTTTGCCAGTGCGCCCAAGCTGAATAGGCATCAACACTTCAATGTTCTGCGTCTCCTGGTTGAACAAACCATCACCACGATTGCTCTGAATATCACCGAGAACCTTCTGCCAAGTGCCAGGCAATAACGCTTTGATGGGCTGCCCAATAAGATCGGTGTGCTGACTATCCGCAACCACCAACCCTTGGTTACTCAAAATCGATACCGAGCCCTTGCCGTCGTATAGTTCTGCGGCCATCTGCTCGCTGAGTTTCTGAATAAATGCGATATCGAAGTCTGCTCCGACCACGCCGTAAAACTTGTTATTGGCCACGATGGGAACCGACAAGGTGGTTAGCCATACGCTTTTCCCCTGGACCACATACGGAATAGGGTCCAATACACTTTCCCGCAGGGTTTCACGCGGCCCGCTGTACCAGCCACTTTTCGGCACGCCGTTGGGATGTTTTTCCTGGGAGTCATACTCAACCAGCGGCTGCACAGCAATTTTCCCGTCGGCACTACGCGTCCAGTACGGCGTAAAGCGACCGGTCTGAGGATTACTGCCATCTTGCAGGTTATGGAAGGACTGATCCGCGCCATCAACTGCATCAGGCTCCCAAGCTGAATAGGTGCCGTTGAATTCAGGGTTATCTTTCAGAACGCTGAGCAATATGCTGTTAATTTGCTCACGACCCAATGCCAGTGGGTTTTCTGCAGTTTTACTGGCGGCAAACGTATTCGCCATAGTGCGCGCTGCATCCAGTGCATTTTGCAATTTTGCCTGAATAGCATTAGCGCGCGACTCGGCCAAATTTTGAATCTCGCGAATCGTCGTTTTTTCAACCAGCGCGGACACTTCCGTAGAGACAAATTGTTCATTAGCGCGAGTGCTGAACAATCCATAAACAACTAAACTGGCTGACGAAAAAAACAGACATATACCCGCGGTAACGCAAACCCGCGCCTGCAGTGATTTTAATTTCATAATAGCCTCTGCTCACTTTATCTTATGCTGGCGTCATAGACGGCTGTGTTTATTTTCACATCACGCGGCAAGGAACTATTAGATTATTATTTAGCGCTCACGCTTATTGCCTGCCTCTGCAACCTCACAGAATCAGACAATTGCCCACAATGCGCTGTGTGGGCAAAAACCAATAACCACGACAAGGGAGAAAGCATTGCCATACGGCGAGGCGCTTACTTCTGGAGCAATATAATTCTCTGCCGCAAGAAATTCTTATTAACGACAAAATCAGATTATCAAGAGTTTAAACTCACAAAGACACACAGCAAAAAAAACATTACAACGCTGCAAGCTTCAAGCCCTAAAAATTCACACCCAACTAATTCTCATAATATTTTCCAGAGTGTGAAAAAAATGTGAAATGCGGAGTTTATTGCCTAACACAGCGAACCTTTAGCAAAATCACAATACCCATAACAAAAAAATAGTTACTTCAGCAAAAGTACAATTCACACAAAAGCCACAAAGCACGTCCATTAGTCGTAGTACTTTAGTTTTATTTTCTATAATACCGTCATCCACCCAAATGATATTCATCTCCACAAGCACCTAACATCTAGGGAATAAATAATCAGCCGCCAGAAAAACACATCGCACATCGAGCGATTCGGCGCAGGTTAATTGGCTAATCCAGATTGCCGGTGAACAGCGCCAGCTAATATCGCAAACAACACTTGCTCGGCAAAGAGCACTGCTTGCCCTGCTGCGCGGGCACCCTCTATAGAAACCTGAAACCACCTGAATTGGGGATAAGGTCGCCGGCTCGTCGCCGCCAGCGGTTAGAGCGGCGTGACATTTGCCGATCTGCCTGACGTGTCGCGCGCAAAGGTCATTAACTCGATCTAGCTCACCCCTTAGAGTCCAAGGCGTGTCCACGTTGCCATCGATACTGTAACCACAACAGCGCGAGAGCCATGAGCCAAGCCGACCTGATTTCCCCGTTACGTTTTCTCAGCCGCCTGCCCCTGCACTTGCCACGTGTGCCGCGCATGCT
This sequence comes from Pseudomonas sp., assembly GCF_046581935.1. Lineage (GTDB taxonomy): Bacteria > Pseudomonadota > Gammaproteobacteria > Pseudomonadales > Pseudomonadaceae > Aquipseudomonas. Next base: position 256,848 of record NZ_JAYGFK010000014.1, on the reverse strand, counting down.
GCGTGGTTTGTATTACGCCGGTATTCGTAACCGCGAAAAACATCTTTCGCTCGCCTGGGCATTGGAGCGCGCGGCGCAACAGCATCCCGAGCGCCCAGCCCTACTCGATGAATCACGTCGCCTCAGCTATGCCCAGTTCAACGCCTGGGCTAATCGCCTGGCCTGGGCCTTTAAAGCCGAGGGTGTGCGCCATGGCAGCGTGGTCGCGGTAATGCTGGAAAACCGCCTGGAGCAGTTGGCAATCCTCGCCGGGCTGAGCAAGCTCGGAGCGGTTGCCGCGCTGATCAACACTACCCAGCGCGGCAAGGTCTTGGCGCATAGCCTTAATCTGGTAAACCCGGGCTTTGTGGTGATTGGCGCAGAGCTGCTGGAGGCTTACGGCGAAATCAACGAGCAATTGCATAACCATCCGGCGCGCTACTGGATCGCCGACCAGGACTGCCTGAGCGACGTAGGCCAGGCACCCGACGACTGGCTCAACCTGATGCAACTGGCGCGCAGCCAGGCCAGTGACAACCTACCCGACAGCACCAGGGTAAAGATGAAAGACCCCTGCTTTCTGATTTACACCTCTGGCACCACCGGTTTACCGAAAGCCTCAATCATGAGCCACGGTAAGTGGATCAAGGCCTACGGCGGCTTTGGTCACTCCGGCCTGACCTTAAACAATAAGGACGTGCTGTACCTAACCCTGCCCTGCTATCACAACAATGCCGTGACCGTATGCTGGAGCGCGGCTCTGGCCGGTGGTGCGGCCATCGCCCTGCGCCGCAAGTTCTCCGCCAGCGCCTTCTGGCCGGATGTGCAGCGTTATCAGGCCACCTGTTTCGGCTATATCGGTGAGCTGTGCCGCTATCTGCTTAACCAGCCAGAGACTCCGGCAGAAAAGAACAACAGCCTGCGCTGCATGATCGGCAACGGTCTGCGTCCCTCAATCTGGGCTGAGTTCAAGAGCCGTTTCGGGGTCGAGCAGATCACCGAGTTCTACGCCTCCAGCGAAGGCAATATCGGTTTTACCAACGTCTTCAACTTCGACAATACCGTGGGCTTCTCCCCCGCCACTTATGCCATCGTGCGCTACGACCTGGAGAACGACTGCGCCATTCGCAACGCCAAGGGCTTCCTGCAGAAAGCCAACAAAGGCGAGCCCGGCCTGTTAATCAGCGAGATCAGCGCCAAGTGGCCATTTGACGGCTACACCGACCCGGCCAAGAGCGAAGCGGCGGTCCTGCGTAATGTGTTCAAGAAAGGCGATGCCTGGTTCAACACCGGCGATCTGATGCGCGATATCGGCTGCAACCACGCGCAGTTCGTTGATCGCCTCGGTGACACCTTCCGCTGGAAGGGCGAGAACGTTTCGACCACCGAGGTGGAGAACGTTCTGGGAGCCTTTTGCGGCGTTGAAGATGCGGTGGTCTACGGCGTCGAAATCCCTGGCACCAGCGGCCGTTGCGGCATGGCCGCGCTGCGCCTCAGCGAAGGCCAGCAGCTGGACGCAAGCGCCCTCGCCGCGCACCTAGATGCCGAATTGCCAGCTTATGCTGCGCCGCTATTTATCCGCCTGCTCGGCGAGGTGGAAACAACTGGCACCTTCAAATACAAGAAAGCGGATCTGAAGCAGGCGGCCTACAACCCCACAGCTGTGCAGGAACCCTTGTGGGTACGCCTGCCCGGCGAGCAGTGCTTTACCCCAATGGATGACGCACTGTTTGGCGCTATCGCTCAGCAAACCTATCGTTTCTGATTGACGGTAATAAACCCGCTACTGCTTGAACTCGAATTGCAGTTCCGCACCTTCGACTGACTGCCAATATTCATCACCGCGCTCATTGGTGATCAGCTTGCCATTGAGCTGGAAGGAGCTTTCAGCGGCAGGCTTCTCAGCAAACAGCGGCGGCAACAGCGACGACGTTTGATCGTTGAATGGCTCTTGCGGCGGCAATGATTGAAGCGCCTCAGCAGGCAGGCTTAGGTCTAGCGGAGCTTTGAACACCGGCGCACTGACAAGCGCAGGGGCTTTGGGCTTGGCCGGAGCAGTTGAGGATTTGCTTGCTGTGTTGCTCTGTTGCTTGAGCGGGCGCACAGCGGCGGCAGCAGGGTCTGGCTTACTGGCGGAAGGCTTGCTTGCGAGGGGTTTCTCGGCAGGCGCGGCCTTAGTGGAATGCTCCTGCACGGCAGGCTGTTTGGCTTGCTCAGGCGGGTTAGCGGATTGCTCACAAGCGGCGACTGACAGTAATGCCAGCAGCAGCGCGAGGCTTCGAATAGAGGTCATGGCAGATACAAAGGCAGAGATACAAGCCGCTATGCTCGCCCCAGCCTAGCGCCACTGGCAAGCCTGCAATCTGTACCGCAGGTAACAAGATGATGAAACGGCCCGACGACCATCGCTTGCGACGGTCGCCAAATATCCGTCTTGGCGACTCAGTCCGCCTGTTGTAACTGCTGCAACTGCGCGTTGATATCCAACTCCGGGTACTCACGCATCAGCTGTAGCAGCAAGACATCGGCCTCATCCGTCCAACCATCCTGACGCAGCTTGAGCAGCCGTTGTAACTCGCTGCGCAGTGGCTGCTTGGCCTGACTGCCCGCAACTTTTTCGCGGGTTTGCACGGCAGGTGCGCGGGCTGCTTGTGGTAGCTGCTCAGGCAAAGTATCGACCGCCGCTTCTTCACGCAACCGTGAGTTGCCGACGTCAGCCGAACGCTTCTTCTCGGTCTTGGCGGCATCGGCACTGTAGTTCTGGATCTGCGGTGCAGGCTGCGCCGCCCGCGAACGCTGCAGCTCATCAGCAAGCGCAGCAGATTCCGCCAACGGTGCGGGTACCGGCACCGACTGCGGTGCCATCTTGGCAGCGGCCGGAGCCATAGGCGCGCCACGTGGCACCGCATCAAATGCATTCGGTGCCTGCTCGACTGTGCGCCAGGTCAGGCTCACGCCGATGCCCAGGCAGGCAACCCCAGCCAACGCGACCGACCAACGCTGCCGACCGCCTGCGCCGAATAACCAACGGTGCAACCGCGCGCCCAGGCTCGGCCGGGGCTCGGCTGCAGTGGTGCGGCGCGCTGCAGCACTGGCTGCCGCGAGAATCTGTGCATCCAGCTGCGCACTGGGTTCACCACTGCTGTGCTGACGGAAGTGCTCAAGCATCTGCCGTTCCTGCTCATCAGGCATGTGTGGATCGTGCTTCATACGGACAACTCCTCGGCGGCCGGGTCAGCCAGCAGCCGACGTAACTTCTGCAGGGCATAACGTAAACGGCTTTTCACCGTTTCGGCGGGTATCTGGGTCAGCTCGGCGATATCGGCCAGCTCCATATCCCCGTGGGCGCGCAACAGAAACACTTCACGCTGCTCTGCTGGCAAGTCGGCCAAAGCGGCCTGCAATCGCTGCTGATCGCGGCTCAGGCTGAGCTGTTGCTCTGGGTTCGGTTGCGGGTCGTGCGGGGCATGTTGTTGCTCATCATATTCATCATGCCCCGCCTGATGCCGACCGTGCTTGCGCCAATGATCGATCAACCGGTTGCGGCCAATCTGATACAGCCAGGTTTTGAACTGCACGGCTTCGCGCTGCTCGCTCTGACTGCGGATCAGGCTCATCCAGGTGTCCTGAAACACCTCCTCGGCCAGCGCGTGATCACCGCACAGGCCAAGGAGAAAGCGGAACAAGCCGAGCCGGTGGCGCTGGTACAACTCGGCGAAAGCCGTTGCATCACCGCGGCGGTAGCGCCGCAACAAGGCGGCGTCGTCATCCGTGAGGGGTCGATTCACTGCTGTACTCGTGCGGTAGTTGAACGGGTCGGCGCAGTTTGCAGGCTCTGCGCCAGTTCCACCAGTTGCACAAACTCGGCACGCAGGCCAAAGCGATCATCGCCCTTGGCATTGCGCGCCAGCTCAGCGCTATCAGCCAGGCTAAAGCGCCCGGTGTAAGTCTCACCCTTGAGCTGCTGGGCAAAGGCGGCCACAGCGGCGGCAAAGCGCAGGTCTTCGCTGGCCTGGCTGATTGCAGGTACAGCAGAGGCCTGAATCGGTTGCTCCAGCAATTTGCTGACAGCCTGCCCCGGTGCCTTGTAGCGAATGCGCAGCCAGGCCAGTTCGCCCGCTTTGCGGTCGGTTTTTGCTGCGGCCTGATAGCGCAGTGGCTCCAACCAGCCCTTGCCGCCAACCGGCACCACTTCATACAGGGCGGTTACCGTATGGCCTGCGCCAATTTCGCCGGCATCGACCTTGTCGTTGCTGAAATCCTCACGCTTTAGCGCGCGGTTCTCGTAACCCAGCAGGCGATACTCGCTGACCTCAGCCGGGTTGAACTCGACCTGAATTTTCACATCGCTAGCCACAGTCGCAAGAGTCGAACTGAGCTGATCGACCAGCACCTTGCGCGCCTCGCGCAGGTTGTCGATATAGGCGTAGTTACCATCACCGGCATCGGCCAACTGCTCCATCAACTGCTCGTTGTAGTTGTCGGTACCAAAGCCGAGCGTAGTCAGCGATACGCCAGTCTTGCGTTTATCCGTAGCCAGCTGCTTGAGCGTCTCGAAATCACTGATGCCAACGTTAAAATCACCATCGGTGGCCAGCAAAATGCGGTTGATACCGCCGTCAATAAAACCCTGTTGCGCCTGCTGGTAAGCCAGTTGAATACCCGACTCTCCGGCCGTCGAGCCACCCGCCGAGAGCTGGTCGATAGCGGCGCGAATCTTAGCTTTCTCGCTACCAGCAGTTGGCTCCAACACTACACTGGAGGAACCGGCGTAGACCACCAGCGACACTTTGTCCTGACCGCGCAACTGCTCAACCAGCAGCTTTAACGTGCTCTGCACCAGCGGCAAACCATCGCGGCGATCCATCGAGCCAGAAACATCCACCAGAAATACCAGATTGGCCGGCGGCAACTCATCGACTCGCAGGTCTGACGCTTTAATAGCGATACGCAACAGGCGGCTTTCAGGGTTCCACGGTGTGGCCGCCAGCTCGGTGTGCACGCCAAACGGCAGATCACCCTTCGGCAGCGGGTAGGCATAGGGGAAGTAATTGACTAGCTCCTCTAGGCGCACCGCATCCTGCGGCGGCAGTTGTCCGCCATTGAGGAAGCGCCGCACATTGGCGTAGCTGCCTGTATCCACATCGATACTGAAGGTCGACACGGGCGTCTCGGCGACGGCGTGTACCGGGTTGTCAGCCAGCTTTTGGTATTGCTCGCGGTCCTCGTCACGGTAGCCAGGCGGCAAAGCATCAGCCTGCACGGACATCGGCATTGGTGCATAGGCCACGCTAGGCATCACCATGCCTACAACCGCATGTTTGCGTTGTAACTCAGCGGGTGCGGCCAGTTGCTCATGCAACACAGCACGCTCAAGGTCATGCGCCTGATCGCTTAGCGCTGGACCGGCAGCAGCCTTGACTGGAGCATCCGGATTGGCGGCGCTGCAAGCACCCAGGCTAATCAGTACGCCAGCGGCAAAAACGGCAAGCAAAGGACGGGTAAACAAAACGGGGTAAGCGGACATGGGCGTGGCTCCTGAGCGATCGAATAAACCATTCGCTCAGGTAGACGCAGCGCGGTGATGAGTCGGGTTAAAACCTGATTAAAAACTGGCAGTCGCTTCCTGACACAGCTGTCCGGCCAGCATGCCCAGGGTCATCAAGGCACGCTCGGCTTCGCGATTCCATGGAATGCCACAGTTCAGGCGGATGCAGTGATTGAACTGCTCGGTATTACTGAAAATCAGCCCCGGGGCGATGCTGATGCCCTGCTGCAAGGCACTGACATGCAGGTCTTTGGTGTTAACCCGTGCCGGCAAGCTGACCCAGAGAATAAAGCCTCCCTTGGGCCGGCTCATCTGCGTCCCTTCGGGGAAATACTTCTGCACCGCCAACTGGAAGGCGCTGAGATTCTTGCGGTACTCCTGACGGATAAAGCGCAGGTGGCGGTCATAACCGCCGTTCTCCAGATAAGCCGCCACGGCCATTTGCGTCACGCTGCACGCCGAGTGGGTGCTGAAGGTCTGTAGACGTTGGATCTCATCCTGATACTTACCGGCAATAATCCAACCGATACGCACGCCGGGTGAAAGGGTTTTCGAGAAACTCGAGCAATACACCACCCGCCCCTCGCGATCATGCGACTTGAGCGACTTGGTCGGGCCTTGTTCGAACAGCAACTCGCCGTAGATATCGTCTTCGACAATCTGAATATCGTAATCACTGGCCAAGCGCAGCAATTGGCGCTGACGCGGCTCAGGAATGGTGCCGCCCAACGGGTTACTCAAGCGCGCAGTGAGCACCAGCGCCTTGATCGGCCACTGGTTGGCCGCCAGTTGCAACGCTTCCAGGCTGATTCCCGTATCCGGGTCGCTGGGGATTTCGATAACTTTCAGGCCGAGCAGGTCAGCCAACTGCAGCAGACCGTAATAGGTCGGCGACTCGGTGGCGATCAGGTCGCCCGGCTTGGTCAACACGCGCAGGCTCATCTGCAAAGCATCGACACAGCCATGGGTGATTACTACTTCGCTCGGATCAACCACTACACCGGCGTCGCGCATGCGAATCGCCACCTGACGCCGCAGCGGTTCAAAGCCCGGGCTGAACATGTAGCTGAAAGCGCGCGCACTGTGAAAACGCGTGACCTTGGCCAACTGCTGGTGCAACGCGCGCACTGGCAAGTAATCCACATGCGGTACTGCTGCGCCCAGCGGGAACACACCTTCACGGCGCGACTCGGTAAGCACCTGATTGATGATACTGCTGCGGGTGACCAACCCTGGGCGCTCGACCCGAGCAATATCCGGAGTCGGCGCAGTCAAGGCTGGAGTCTGATGCACATAGAAGCCAGACTGCGGCCGAGCACGAATCAGCCCCTGATCTTCCAAGTTGGCGTAGGCCTGCAACACAGAAGCATGGCTGACGCTGAGCTGCGCGCTCATCTTGCGCACCGAGGGTACGCGCTCACCCGGTTGGTAAACGCCACGGCGAATGTCTTCCGCCAGTTGCTGGGCAATGCGCTGATAAAGCAACAGACTGGTCATAACCGCGTTCCTGCTTGACTGAACCGTAACAGTAAACCGGCTTATTTAAATTGCACCGGTACAGTGCAATAAATTGTGGACGATACAGTGCCAAATCGCCAGGACTGTACCCGTTGATCAGCAGGTGCTGTGGTTCAGTATCCGTGCGAGCGACAGACTGCAAAGGCAGCAGCAGGAGTGACAAACAATAAAAACCCCGGTTATCCGGGGTTTTTAAACTGTTTATGATTCAGCGCACTGAGCCAAGATTGCCTTGCTCATCAGAAAATACGATCTCGACCCGGCGATTCTGTGCACGGCCTTTGGCCGACGCATTCTCAGTGACCGGAAAGTTCTCTCCATGACCTTGCACCTCAATGCGCTTCGCATCGATGCCTAGATCGACCAGTACATCAGCAACCGCTTGAGCACGGGCACGGGAAAGCTCGAGGTTCTCCTGAGCATCACCACGACTATCGGTATAGCCCTCAATACGCACTATGCGGCGTGGGTTGAGCTGCAGAAACTGCACCAGCTTGAGCACGGTGCGATTGGCCGAGCCTTTCAAATCAGTGTGCCCGGCATCAAACAGTACATCGCCCAAGGTCATTACCAGACCGCGCTCGCTCTGCGTGGTAGCCAAGCTGACGATTTGCTCCTCAAGCCAATTGCTCTGATCCTGCGCACTGAGCAACTTTGCCTCGCGCAGTGCCAGTTGCAGGCGCTGGCGTTCAAGCTCCAGCTTGGCTGCACGCTCCTGATTCAGGTTAAGCGCACTCTTCTGTTCGGCAATGGCACTGTACTGCTGGCTGAGATAGGCGTAATGCACCACATCATCGGCACTGCCCCAGTAACTCGACAAACGATCAGCCTTAGCCAGTGACTCGCCCGCGCGGATCAGATCCTTGGGTGCACTGCGCAATACATCAGCATCTTCCTTGACCCGCTGGAAGGCGCTGTGAGCGGCTTCCAATGCTTGCTCACTGGAGCTGTGCGACGCGGCACAACCGCTCAACAAGAAAATGCCCAGAGTAATCGCGCAAACTTTCACAGAGGACTTCATTGCAGGCCTCCCAGCTGTTTACGCAAACGGTTGATAGCATTGTTTAACTCGACAAGCTGTTGCTGACTCTTTGCTGTCAGATGCTCGGCTTCTGCCAAGCGCGCATCCAACTCAGCTTGTTCGGCATGCACACGAGCCTGCTTGTAGTCCTCGTCCGTCATGGCCGCTTGTGCCAAGGCGAATTTCTCTTCGGCCAGACGCAGCGAAGCCGATTGCTCAGCAGATACGCCCAACGCTTTAGCCTGACTAAGCGCCTGTTCACTCAGGCGCAACTGCTCATCGGGCGCAGGATCGGATGCGCAAGCACTGAGCATGAGCGGCAACATGGCCATGCAGATACATCGATAAATCACAGAAATCACCTACTGTTTAGCCTCACCAACGGGGGTGGGCTGTTGTTCTTTCCAGAGCAGCAAATTGCGTTGCAGCAAGGCATCCGGTAAACCACTGGCGACTGCTTCAGTCATTTTCTGCGCAAGCATGCCGCGTAACCAAGGGTCATTACAGGAAGAGTTGTGCGACACCGCCAAGTACAACCCTTCACTGGAAATCGGCGGATCTAGTATCAGCAGATCGTCCTGTATGCCGAGGCTGTCGGCTACCGCCTGGCCGGGATAGCGCTCATACAAGACGTAGTCTGTACGTCCCTTTAACAGCTTGTGAAAAGCCTGGCTCAGGCTAGAAACGCCCTCTAGCGTCAGATTGCTCTTGGCGTAAGTATCAAATTGCTCACCAAAACTATTATTGACCAAGGTATCGCCAGTGCGCTCGCGCAAGTCTTCCCAACCCGCATAGGGGAACTCTGAACCACGGTGCACCCACACCACGGCAGGTGTGGAATAGAACGCCGGATGCACATAGTCCATCGCCCCTAAACGCGGCAACGTCAGAAAAGCACCTGCAACAAGGTCAACACGACCGGTTCTAACCTCATCCTGAGCGCGCGACCAAGGCCCGGTATAGATGATGTCCACCGCAACACCCAGCTCTTTGGCCAGGTGCTGTAACAAATCGGCATTGGCTCCAATCAACTTCTGCGGATTCTGCGGATCACGCCAGAGATAAGGTGGATACTCCGGATTACCCGTCGCCACCAAACGCTCACATTTGCCGGTGGCAACCGCCAAAGCCGGCATTAGCAGCCAGCCGAACAGGAGCAAAAACGACTTGGGTAAAACACGCTCAAACATTGGCAGTGTCTCGACTTAACCTTGAATGGGCACCTGCACACGCAGGGCGGGGAAAATTACGCTCATGCTAGCTTAATACGCATTCATACTAATTCGCGATAACGACCCTTCATGAAAAACTGATCGCGGACGGGGGGAATCTCAAGCAGATAACTACAGCGATCTTAACATTCATTGTGGCTAAGGCAGTCAAGCAGCGCACAAGGTTTGGCTGCCAACAACACAATAGCCGCCGTTCGCTTGCTAGCACTCCAATCCGCCGAATGAATGCCTTCGAGCTACCAAACTTAGTGACTAATAGCATGCTGGTGCTTTTAGCCTAGAGCTAGAGATCCAGCGTAAACAACAGACAGAAAAAAACCGCTCAATGAGCGGTTTTTTCAGTGCTGGGAGACTGGCTTAAACCAGTTTTTCCAACTCAGGTACAGCTTCAAACAGGTCTGCCACCAGGCCGTAATCGGCCACTTGGAAGATCGGCGCTTCTTCGTCCTTGTTGATCGCAACGATCACTTTGGAGTCTTTCATACCAGCCAAGTGCTGGATCGCGCCGGAAATACCAACGGCGATGTACAGCTGCGGCGCAACGATCTTGCCGGTCTGACCGACCTGCATATCGTTCGGTACGAAACCTGCGTCAACTGCAGCGCGCGAGGCACCCACAGCCGCGCCCAGCTTGTCAGCCAGGGCGTACAGGTGCTTGAAGTTGTCACCGTTCTGCATGCCACGACCGCCGGAAACGACGATTTTCGCAGCTGTCAGTTCAGGGCGATCAGACTTGGCCAGTTCTTCACCGACGAAAGCCGACTTGCCAGCGTCGCCGCCAACAGCAACAGCCTCAACCGCCGCAGAACCGCCTTCAGCGGCAACCGGATCAAAACCAGTGCTACGCACGGTGATGACTTTAACGGCAGCAGACGATTGCACGGTGGCAATAGCGTTACCGGCGTAGATCGGGCGCTTGAAGGTGTCAGCGCTTTCAACGGAGATGATCTCGGAGATCTGATCAACATCTAGCTGCGCAGCAACGCGCGGCAGGATGTTTTTACCGTTGGAGGTAGCAGCAGCCAGGATGTGGCTGTAACCAGCACCCAGCTCGGCAACCAACGGCGCAACGTTTTCCGGTAGCTGATGCGCAAAAGCAGCATTGTCAGCAACCAGCACCTTGGTAACGCCAGCAACTTTGGCAGCAGCTTCGGCAGCTGCACCGCAAGCGGCACCCGCAACCAGAACGTGGATGTCGCCACCGATTTTCGCGGCAGCAGCCACGGTGTTCAGCGTGGCAGGAGCCAGGGCGGCATTGGTGTGTTCAGCGATAACCAGGATAGTCATTTAGATTACCTTCGCCTCGTTCTTCAGTTTCTCGACCAGTTCAGCCACGGACTTGACCTTGATGCCGGCACTGCGGCTAGCAGGCGCTTCGACTTTCAGGGTTTTCACAGTGGAAGCAGTGGAAACACCCAGATCGCTCGGGGTGACAGTTTCCAGCGGCTTCTTCTTGGCTTTCATGATGTTTGGCAGCGACGCATAACGCGGCTCGTTGAGACGCAGGTCGGTGGTCACGATCGCCGGCAGGTTCAACGCAACGGTTTGCAGACCGCCGTCGATTTCACGGGTCACGTTGACCTTGTCACCGGCGACTTCGACCTTGGAGGCGAAAGTACCTTGGGCGAAGCCTGTCAGGGCACCGAGCATCTGGCCAGTCTGGTTGTTGTCGCTGTCGATGGCTTGTTTGCCCAAGATCACCAACTGCGGTTGCTCTTTATCGACCACTGCTTTAAGCAGCTTGGCCACAGCCAGAGAGTTCAGCTCGTCCGCAGATTCGACCAGAATGGCACGATCAGCGCCCAGCGCCAGCGCGGTACGCAGTTGCTCTTGAGCAGTGGTTGGGCCGATGGTTACGACAACGATCTCGCTCGCAACGCCCTTCTCTTTAAGGCGTACAGCTTCTTCCACGGCGATTTCGCAGAAAGGGTTCATCGACATCTTGACGTTGGCAAGATCAACGCCGCTGTTGTCCGCTTTGACGCGCACTTTGACGTTGTAGTCGACCACTCGTTTGACAGCTACAAGAACCTTCATGGATTCCTCGTTACTCTCCGGTGAATAAGAATGTCGCCAGAAGCGAACATGGCGGGAACTGCAAACCGGCCGGAACCGGGAGTCAACCAGTAACGGCAGACACAAAACCGACCGTATCTTGACCGCACGACCTAGGCTGGTCAATACAACGGAGCGGCCAATCGTCAGCGATGTAGTAAGATTCTAACAGCCCTACAGAAAATTCAAACAAACGTTTGTATTGGCCCATCCGAAGGGTCTGGATATAATGCGCCAGCATCGCTCATGGAACGAGCTTGATCGCCAAATAAAATTAGAGAGCCCTGAGTAGGAGATAGCCTGTGGAACGCGAATTTATGGAGTTCGACGTCGTCATCGTCGGCGCCGGCCCTGCCGGTTTGTCCGCCGCCTGCCGACTGAAACAGAAAGCCGCCGAAGCGGGTAAAGAAATCAGCGTCTGCGTGGTCGAAAAAGGCTCCGAAGTCGGCGCCCATATTCTCTCCGGTGCAGTGTTCGAGCCTCGTGCATTAAACGAACTCTTTCCAGACTGGAAAGAACTCGGCGCGCCATTGAATACGCCGGTCAAGCGTGACGACATCTATGTACTGAGCAATGCCGAGAAAGCCACCAGAGTTCCGGACTTCTTCGTGCCCAAGACCATGCACAACCATGGCAACTACATTATTTCCCTGGGCAACCTGTGCCGCTGGCTGGCGCAACAAGCGGAAAACCTCGGCGTAGAAATCTACCCAGGCTTTGCCGCTCAAGAAGCGCTGATCAATGAAGAAGGCGCGGTCTATGGCATTCTAACTGGCGACCTTGGCGTCGACCGTGAAGGCAACCCGAAAGAGGGTTACTACACCCCGGGCATGGAATTGCGCGCCAAGTACACGCTGTTCGCTGAAGGTTGCCGCGGCCATATCGGCAAGCAACTGATCAAGAAATTCAACCTCGACTCCGAAGCCGATGCCCAGCATTACGGCATCGGTATCAAGGAAATATGGGACATCAACCCGGCCAAGCATGAGCAAGGCTTGGTAGTGCACACCGCCGGCTGGCCACTGGATATCGTGGGCACCGAAAACACCGGTGGCTCGTTCCTCTATCACCTGGAAAATAATCAGGTAGTCGTTGGCCTGATTGTTGACCTATCGTATAGCAACCCGCACCTGTCGCCGTTTGATGAGTTCCAGCGCTACAAGCATCACCCGGTGATCGCTCAGTACCTGGAAGGCGGCAAACGCGTTGCCTACGGTGCTCGCGCAATCTGCAAAGGCGGCTTAAATTCGCTGCCAAAGATGGTCTTCAACGGTGGCGCACTGATTGGTTGCGACCTCGGCACTCTGAACTTCGCTAAGATCAAGGGCAGCCACACCGCTATGAAGTCCGGCATGCTCGCCGCAGACGCCGTGGCTGAGGCGCTGTTTGCCGGCAAGGAAGGCGGCGACCAGCTGACCGGCTACGTCGACGCATTCAAGGCCAGCTGGCTGTATGACGAGCTGTTCCGCAGCCGCAACTTCGGCCCAGCGCTGCACAAGTTCGGCCCACTGGTTGGTGGTGGCTTCAACTGGCTCGACCAGAACATCTTTGGCGGCAAGATCCCCTTCACACTGCACGACACCAAGCCTGACTATGCCTGTCTGAAACCAGCTGCAGAAGCACAGAAGATCAGCTACCCGAAACCCGACGGCAAACTCAGCTTCGACAAGCTCAGCTCGGTATTCCTCTCCAACACCAACCATGAAGAGGAACAACCCTGCCATCTGCAGCTCAGCGACCCGAGCATTCCGCTGAGCAAGAACCTGCCCATGTATGACGAACCGGCGCAGCGCTACTGCCCAGCGGGCGTATACGAGATCGTCACCAAGGAAGATGGCGAGCAGAAATTCCAGATCAATGCGCAGAACTGCGTGCACTGTAAAACCTGCGACATCAAAGACCCTGCCCAGAACATTAACTGGGTGGCGCCTGAAGGTGCCGGTGGGCCTAACTACCCCAATATGTAAGATGTAAAAAGGCTCCCTCGGGAGCCTTTTTTATTACGCTGAATTCAACCACAAAGAGAGAGAATCAGTCTGGCTGCGGACCAATCGGGAAAAACACACCGCCGCTCCATACCCCAAGCCAGGTCTTGCCATTGATCTCGCGTGGCACCGCCAGCTCGACCAGCTGATAAAACACATTGCGGTGGATCAGCGCCTCAAGATTAGTCCGCACATGTACATAGGGTGCAGGCTCATCGGTCGAAGCATCCAATTCGACCCTTAACGGATGCTCGCTGCCTGCTGCCACCTCATCCTCGACATTGGTGACAAAACGCAGTACCTGCGCCTCACCCTCACCGTCTACTTGCAGGCTGACCGCCACAAAGGGCGCGTCATCAACCTGAATACCAACCATCTCCACCGGCGTCACCAGCACATACTTATCGCCATCGCGGCGGATAATGGTGGAGAACAGTTTGACCATCGGCTTACGGCCAATCGGCGTCCCCATGTAATACCAGGTGCCATCACGGGCGATACGCATATCGATATCGCCGCAGAAATCCGGGTTCCACAGATGCACCGGTGGTAAACCCTTGCCCTCACCTTTGGGGATCTGCGCCAGCAGATTGCCGACCTTATCTGTATCAGTCATTGATCAATGCCCTAAGCCCAACAAACGCCGCGCGTAATCCTCTAGCGCCGGACCGATTAACTCTTCTGGCTTGGCATCATAAAGCGTTAGAAGGCCTCCACGACTACGAATGCGCGCAGTATCGACCAAATAGCGGGTATTAGTTTCGAGCAGCATCAGCTGAATCACCCCACGATCAGTGCCCAAACGGTCCAATGCCTCCTGATCCTCCCACTCTTCCACAGTACCGATCCGGTCATCGGCATAGGCAAAGCGGCTGTACAGCAAGTAATGCGCCCCGGCCTCACGGGCCTCGACCAGCGACTCCTCCAGTCCAAGCGGTGCCTTGGCGCGGCGCACCATGGGGAAATACTCGATAAACCCCTTGTAGGCTTCTTCGGCCACCACATTGGGTCGCGGATAGGCGCCACCCGGCGGTACAAAAGGGCCCTGAGCGATATAGATAAATGAGTCGGCCTGCAAGCGCCAAGGGCTGGCGCGGCGCGTCTGGCTATGGTCGAGCACGCCTACATCGCGCAGTTGATAAATCGCCTCATCGGCAAGATCACTGGCTTTCATGCAGCCGCCAAGCAGCAACAAACCCACAAACAGCAACAAACCACGCATCTCGCTTCTCCTGCAGCCGGTGACGGAAAACCGGCATATAGCGCCTAGATGCAGATTTCACGCCATCCGCCGCCGCTCATAAACCGCGCTGCCACTCCTGGCGTAACGGGGCTTGCTGCGGCTGCTCGATAGCCTGTTGCACTTGTGCCAGTAGGCGTGCTTTGTCTGCACCGAGCGTGCCCTTTAGCACCAGGTAGTTGGACGCATGATCACTGCGAAAGACTGTGTCACGCAGCTCCAAGCCACTGAGCAAACGCTCGACCTCAACAAACAGCTGTTGCTGGCTGAGCGGTTGGTAATCGCTAAAGCCCTGGCGAAAGCGCGCCTCGCCCTGGGGGAAGCTCACCACAAGGGTCGAAAGAAACTCCGGTTGTGATTCATTCATCAGGCGCGCGGAGTTATCCGCGTGCTGCTCGCTCAACAGCGCCCCACCAAGACCGTTGAGAATCATCACTGAACGGGTGATACCTGCCTGACCGAGCTTATCCAGCGCGCTGAGGCTGGACTCATAAGTCTCGCCCTTATTGACTCGCGCCAGCACCTCGTCATCACCGGACTCACAGCCAACATACGCCATACCCAGCCCGGCGTCGGCCAGCTCCTTGAGCTCATCCACCGACTTCTTGCGCAGGTTACGCGGCAGGCAATAACTGGACACGCGCGAGACCTCGGGCATGTGCTCGCGAATCGCAGTGAGAATGGTCAGCAAGCGTCGCGTAGACATGACCAAGGCATCACCGTCCGCAAGGAACACCCGCTGCACGATCATCCGCTCACCGGTTAGACGAATCTCGTTGAGCACCTCAGCTTCGGCGCGCGCGCGGAATTTCTTCTGCTCTTGAGTGTACATTTCACAGAAGCTACAGCTATTCCACGAGCAGCCATTGGTCACCGGCAGAATCAGCGAGTGGGCCTCACTGGGCGGACGGAAAACGGGTTCGATATAGCTGATTGGGAAGTCGTGCATGAGCCTCACTCAGAATTGCTGGTGATCTCAGCCACCAATAATTTTCATCACTGTGGCACCGCCGGAGAACGCCACATCCTGCTTGTCGCCCAGCGCTTTGACCAACAACCCCTGTAGCGCTGGCAAAGCCTGATGGCGCGGCTTGTCGAGTAAATCACCGACATAATGACGATTGCTTGAGGACAGGCAGCCATGCAGCCAACCCGTAGAGGACAGGCGTAAGCGCGAGCAGGTACGGCAGAACGGTACGCTTTCATTGGCAATCACACCAAAGTGGCCAAGGCCCGGGATGGCGAAGCGCAGCGCTGTCGCGTCCAGTGGCGCATGCGCCTGGACATATTCATAGCGACTGCCAATCAGCGCCAGCAACTCGGGCATACCGATAAACTGGCGCTGAAAGGCGTTACCGTCGCGGGCCAGATGGCCCATACGCATCAACTCGATAAAGCGCAGCTCGAAGCCGTTGATCAGGCAATAATCGAGCAGCGGCAGCACCTGATCGAGGTTCTGCCCATGCAGCGGCACCATGTTGACCTTGATCTGTATACCCGCCGCCCGCGCCTGCTGCAGGCCATCCAGCACAGTCGCCAGGTCACCGCCACGGGCAATCGTGCGAAATGCCGCAGCGTCCAAGGTGTCCAGAGAAATGTTCAAGCGGCGGATGCCGCACTCCAGCAGCAACGGCAGCTTGCGCGTCAACAGTTGGCCATTGCTGGTCAGGCTGATATCGGCCAGCCCCAACTGACTAACACCGCGCAGAAAGTCTTCCAGCTTAGGGCTGACCAACGGCTCGCCGCCGGTGATGCGCAGACGCTCAATACCTGCAGCTTCTATCAGGTAAGCCACACCGCGTAGCATCGCCTCAGCCGACAGCTCGTCCTGCGCCGCCACTAGCCGCTTACCGTCAGGTACGCAGTAGGTGCAGGCATAGTTGCAGGCAGCTGTCAGGCTGATGCGCAGGTTGCGAAAGCGTCTGCCCTGGCGGTCAACAATCATGCACAGCTCCAGCAAATATGAGCGTCGAGTATAAAGCCGGCATCAGGGCAGCAGAGTTGTTATCCACTCGCTGAATGCCTCAGCTATTTGGCGTGTCGCCCTCACGCTTGCGCTTATTGCCCATGCGTACGCCGATATCCATGAGGAACTGGAAGAAACCTTCCTGATCTTCCAGCACATTGCTCCAGAATGGCGAGTGATACAGCGCCACCGCACCGTGCACCAACGCCCAAGCAGCGCAGTAATGGAAATACGGCGGCACGTCTTCCAGCTTGCCCTCGGAAATACGGCCTTTAATCAGCTGAGTCAGCCGCTCGAAGTTGGACGCGCGGATTTTGTGCAGTTGCTCGACCATCTCCGGCACTTGATTACCCTTGACCACCTTCTCTTCTAGGCGATCAAACAAGCGGTAGCGCTGTGGGTCACGCATGCGGAACTCGAAGTAGGCGCGCGACAAGGCTTCCTTATCACGGTCGACATCGGCCGAATGCAGCAGCTCGTTAAGATCGCGCTCGTAATCAAGCATCAAGCGCAGATAGATCTCCGCCTTGGATTTGAAATGCTTATAGATGGTGCCTTTGCCGATACCAACCGTGTCAGCAATCAGCTCCACAGTCACGCTGTCCTCGCCTTGGTCAAGGAAGAGTTTCAATGCTGTGTCGAGAATTTCCTGTTCGCGGCGGCGAAACTCACGGACTTTGCGGGGTTCTTTATGCATAAAAGGACTACGGAGTCGATAAAAACGAAGGCGCGTATTATGCCTAACTAACGGCAAATTGCACGGATCATCCGACCATTCGTGCGGTTCGTGGCGAGTTCTCGCAACCGCTCTGCCTCCGCGGTCTACAACACAGTGAATGGCCAAGATCGCCAGGCGCTGCCCCCAAGAACGTCCAGACCGACGCTTGCGACCATCCGACCGGACTATCTATCGAGGTAATCTGAGGCAATCTGAGGCAAACACCGACAGCGGCCATTCAATACACCGGGACGCCTGCGGTGCAGCTGGCTACTGCTTGAGGACTCAGCAGCGCGCTCTGTATTCCAAATACGTTTAAGAATGCCGGCAAACAGCCTGGACGATCAGCAATCTTCACCAATACTGATCAGTACTGGTGTGCAGCGTATCCCCCAAGCGCTCCACCAGACAGGGTCGCGAGGATCGCGCACCTTGTTTTACTCCTAATGGTCTTAACCCGGTCTCATCCCCCAGAGCCCGGGTTTTTTTTGCGCGTAGAGATCTCTGCGTACACCCTATGGACATTTGCGCGCGAGATCAAAAATGCTCAGGTATTTTGGCTGAACCGATTAAAGTTCAGCTCACCCGAGCCAAGGGGAACAAACGCTTGAAGTTGGCCGTGGTCTGCTCTGCCAGTTGCTCGAAGCTTACGCCGCGCAACACTGCCAGGTACTCAGCCACATCCCGCACATACTCAGGCAGGTTCGGCTTGCCGCGATGCGGGATAGGTGCCAGATAAGGCGAGTCGGTTTCTACCAGCAAACGATCTGCAGGCACCTGCCGCGCCACTTCACGCAGCGCCTCGGCATTGCGGAAGGTGACGATACCTGACAGCGAGATGTAGAAGCCGATATCCAGCGCGGCCTTGGCCATTTCCCAGTCTTCGGTAAAGCAGTGTAGCACCCCGCCCTGCGGCAGCGCCGCGTCACGCAGCAAAGCCAGGGTGTCAGCACGCGCCTCGCGGGTATGCACAATCACTGGTTTGCCGGTGACCTGTGCAGCCTGTAGGTGCAGACGAAATGCCTGCTGCTGCAACTCGGCTGCCTCAGGCTCGTAGTGATAATCCAGGCCGGTTTCGCCGATGGCCACGACCTGCGGATGATTCAACTCAGCAAGCAACCAATCCAACGCTGGCGCAGCGCCTGGCTGAAGATCCAGCGGGTGCACACCAACCGAGCAATCAACATCGGCATAACGTTCAGCCAAGCCTTTAACCGCCGCAACATTATCAGCGCTAACACCAATACACAGGAAATGACCGACACCACGCGCCCGCGCAGCATCCAGCGCCGCGTCGAGTGAACCGCTATGGGCCGCCAGATCGAGACGGTCAAGGTGACAGTGGGAATCAACCAGCATGAGAACTAATCACTTCAGAGTCGGTGCCACAGAACGGGCACCGCAGTACGGAGAAAAAACCACTTACATGGTGTGTGTTGGACGATCCGAAGTCAGCGCGCCAGCCAGGTAGGTTTCGATTTTGTTGCGCGCGGTGTTATCGCCATCATTGAACTGCACGCCTACACCCGCAGCGCGGTTGCCCTGGGCACCTTTGGGGGTAATCCAAACAACCTTGCCGGCAACCGGAATTTTTTCCGGCTCATCCATCAGGTTGAGCAGCATGAATACTTCATCACCGAGCTTGTAGCTCTTGTTGGTTGGAATAAACAGGCCGCCATTCTTGATAAAGGGCATATAAGCGGCATAGAGCACGGATTTGTCCTTGATTGTCAGCGACAAAATTCCGTTACGCGGGCCCAAATTAGGAGGCAGACTCATGCGGCATTCCTGATTGTATTCACTTAACGGCCGATTCTAGCCCGGTCCGGGCAAGCTTGCCCACTGCACCAGCAAGGCTTCGAGAAGCAAGACACGGTTAAGGTTAGCTTTACCAATCACTTTCTGACGTTGCGCCAACAACCAATCTTGCATGTTGAGCACTTTCGGCTGCGGGGTTTTCTGCGCAAGGTACTGCACCACCTTGCGCATATCGGCATGCCCCAACCCTTCTTCATCACGAGTCAGTTGGTAACGCAGCATCAACTGTGACCACTGACAAAACCAGTCGAACAACAATTGCAGGGATACCGCATTCCAGCTTTCAGCCAGCTGGCTAGGCGAAATCTGCTGCTTGAGCAGTTTCTTCACCCCATCTACCACCTGCGCGCGCTGGGCGCTAACACCCTGCTCATGCATTTTTACGGCGGTTAGCGGCGAGCCTGCCGCGAGGAACAACAGCTCGCGATGCTCTTCGGTGCTACAACCTGGCAAGGCGTGCTCCAGCCACATCAGGCTCATCGCCTCACTCGGCAAAGGGCACGCTTGCTGCACGCAGCGACTCTTCACGGTAGGCAGCAAGCGACTGGGCTGATGGCTGATCAACAACAACACGGTATTGCCAGATGGTTCCTCCAAGCTTTTCAACAAGGCGTTGGCGGCATTGGTATTCATCGACTCAGTCGGCTCGACCAGCACCACTTTGCGCCCGGCCAGCTGTGCGGTCTGCACGACAAAACCGACCAAATCACGCACCTGGTCAACCTTGATCGCCTTGTCGGCTTCTTCTGGCTCAAGAATGTAGTTATCCGGATGGGTGCCAGCAGCCAATAAGTGACAGGACTTGCACTGGCCACAGGCATTTAAACCGTCAGGTCTTTGGCAAAGCAGGCGCGCCATCAGACGCTCAGCCAAGGCACGCTTACCGATACCGGCAGGACCATGCAGCAAATAGGCATGCGCATGCTGACTGCGGCCTGCCAGCTGTTGCCAAAGTGCATTCTGCCAGGGGTAAGCGTCAGCCACGCTGCAACTCCAACAGTTGCGGCAAGAGCTTATCCAGCGCCTGCTGAACCTCACCCAAGGATTGCGCGGCATCCACAATGCGGTAGCGTTGCGGTTGCTCTGCGGCGCGGCGCAAGTAAGTCTGGCGCACGGCATCGAAGAACTGCCGACCTTCCTGTTCAAAACGGTCGAGGCGACCGCGAGCGGCTGCGCGGGCTAAGCCGACTTCGATTGGCAGATCGAATATCAGAGTCAGGTCTGGGCGCAGCTCACGCTGCACAAACTCTTCCAGCAAGGCGATACGCACCTCACTCAAGCCGCGCCCGCCGCCCTGATACGCGTATGTAGCATCGGTGAAGCGATCACAGAGCACCACACAGCCACGCTCTAATGCCGGACGGATAACCTGCGCCAGATGCTGGGCCCGCGCAGCAAATACCAACAGCAGCTCGGTATCGGTTGCCATGGGCTCATCACTTGGTGCCAGCAGTAACTCACGCACTTTTTCCGCCAGCGGCGTACCGCCTGGCTCGCGGGTCAGCAACACCTCGACACCCTGCTCGCGCAGGCGCTCGGCCAAGTAGTCCCGATTAGTGCTTTTACCTGCACCCTCAGGACCTTCCAGGGTGATAAACAAACCGCTCACAGGCTGTCCTTACTGATTGTTGGGCGCTATAGGAGCTGGGCTCGAACGATAATCCGCACGGCGCTTGAGCTGATATTCACGCACAGCGCGATTGTGCTGTTCGAGGGAATTGGAAAACACATGACTGCCATCGCCACGAGCAACAAAATACAGACTGCTACCGTCGACCGGGTTCAACGCCGCATGGATGGCCTCACGACCGACCAGCGCAATAGGCGTCGGCGGCATGCCGTCAATGGTGTATGTGTTGTAGGCCGTGGGCTCACGAAGATCAGCCCGGGTAATGCGGCCATTGTAGCGCTCACCCATGCCGTAGATGACGGTCGGATCCGTTTGCAGGCGCATACCGATACGCAAGCGACGGACAAACACCCCGGCAATTTCGCCACGCTCGCTCGGCACGCCGGTTTCCTTCTCAACCATCGACGCCATGATCAATGCGTCATAAGGCTCTTTGTAGGGCAAACCCTCGGCGCGCTGAGCCCATTCTTCAGCCAACACCTGCTCCAAACGCGCATGCGCCTGCTTGAGCAGATCCAGGTCACTCATGCCGCGGACAAAACTGTAGGTATCAGGGAAGAAACGCCCTTCCGGGTTCAAGCCCGGCAGGCCAAGCTTTTGCATTAGCTCGGCGTCGCTCAGCTCACTCAAGGTCAGTTCAAGGCGCGTCTCACGCGCCAGCGCCGCGCGTACTTGACGAAAATTCCAGCCCTCAACCAGCGTCAGGCTGTACTGCAGTACTTCGCCACGCCACCACAAGTCGAGTAAATCGCTCGCACTGGTGCCAGGCATCAGGCGATATTCGCCACTGTGCAAAGGCTGATTACGCAGGTTAAAACGCCAGTACAGGCGCAGCCAGAAGGCTTGATCAAGGACGCCGTCGGCCTGCAGACGATTGAGCACACCACCCGGCGTCGCACCGGCAGGCACATCAACTACGTACTCTTCGCTAAGGTTCAAGGGCTGATGCAGTGCGGTGTACTGCTGCCAGGCCGCAAACGCAACCAGCAAACCAGCGACCAGAACGCTGCTTTCCAGCAGCAGCAAAATTTTGCGTATCACTAATCAGCAGTCCAATAGATCGCGGGCAAAAGCCTGCAGTTTACGGGTGAGCGGGCCGACCGGCCAGGTATGTGCCTGCAAAGCATGCACAGGCCATACGCCATAGACACTGTTACACAGCAGGACTTCATCCGCCGCCAACAGCTCGGCATAACGGATATCCCGCACTTGGCACTCAACACCTTGGGCCGCTGCGTAAGCCAGTAATTCCGCGCGCATGACGCCAGCAACTCCGCAACGCGACAGGTCGGCAGTCACCAACACACCTGCGCGGGCAAGCATAAGGTTGCTGTAAACCCCTTCAATAACGCGACCACTGGTATCCAGCATCAATCCCTCAGCATGCTCTGCGTCGCGCCATTCACTGCGCGCCAGCACTTGTTCAAGGCGATTGAGATGTTTCAAGCCGGCCAACAAAGGCTGCTCGGCTAAACGCGTAGCGCAGGCAAACAGGCGCACGCCCTGCTCGGCATAGGCCGATGGATACACCGGTTTAGCGCCCGCCTGCAAAATCAGGCGTGGCTGAGCAGGCTGTGGCGGTGCATAGCCGCGCTGACCATCACCCCGGGTGAGTATCAGCTTGGCAACACCCTCGCCAAGCTGCTGACTGAATGCCTGCACCTGCGCACAGACAAACGGCAGATCAATGGGGATTTTCAAGCGCGTGCAGCCTTCGGCCAAGCGCGTCATATGACGATTCAGGAGCGTGGGCTGCCCAGCTCTTACGGCGATGGTTTCAAACAACCCATCGCCGTATGCCAGGCCACGATCCTTAACGGACAGCAGCTCGGCCGGCTGGCCATCAACCCAACTCAACATCAACCAGCAAACCGGCGGAACACCAGCGAGCCATTGGTGCCACCAAAGCCAAAGGAGTTGGACAGCACAACATCCAACGCCATGGCCTTGGCCTGGTGCGCGACGAAGTCCAGATCACACCCTTCGTCCGGGTTATCCAGATTGATGGTCGGCGGAGCGACCTGATCGCGCAGCGCGAGGATGCTGAAAATCGCCTCCACCGCACCGGCAGCGCCGAGCAGGTGACCGGTCATGGATTTAGTCGAGCTGACCGCAAGCTTATAAGCATGATCGCCAAATACCGACTTCACCGCCGCCACTTCGGCTTTATCGCCTGCAGAAGTCGAGGTGCCGTGGGCATTGATGTACTGCACCTGATCAACATTCACGCCAGCATCACGCAATGCATTGGTCATGCAGCGCGCCGCGCCTGCGCCGTCTTCTGGTGGCGAAGTCATGTGATAGGCATCACCACTCATACCAAAGCCAATCAGTTCGGCATGGATAGTCGCACCGCGCGCCTTGGCGTGCTCCAATTCTTCGAGCACCAACGCACCGGCACCATCGGACAACACGAAACCATCACGGTCTTTGTCCCAAGGACGACTGGCCTTGGTCGGTTCATCGTTACGGGTCGACAATGCACGCGCAGCACCAAAGCCGCCCATACCTAGACCACAAGCCGCCATCTCAGCACCGCCAGCAACCATCACATCGGCTTCGCCATAGACGATATTGCGCGCGGCCATACCAATACAGTGAGTACCTGTCGTGCACGCTGTTGTAATGGCGTAGTTCGGCCCCTGCAAGCCAAGGTGGATCGACAAAAAGCCTGAGATCATATTAATGATCGAGCCAGGCACGAAAAACGGCGAAATACGCCGCGGCCCCTGCTCATGCAGCGATTTGCAGTTGTTCTCGATATTAGTCAGCCCGCCAATGCCGGAGCCCATGGCCACACCGATACGCTCACGGTTGGCGTCGGTGACTTCTAAACCCGAGTTGCGCATTGCCTGAAAGCTGGCAGCGAGACCGTACTGGATAAACAAATCGAGTTTGCGCGCCTCTTTGGCGGACAAATATTCCTCGACATTAAAGTTCTTTACCGCCCCACCAAAGCGTGTGGAGTAAGCGGAAAGGTCCATATGTTCAAGCGGAGCGATGCCACTGCGCCCGGCCAAAATGCCCTGCCAGCTACTCAGCACATCGTTACCCAATGGCGACAGCATGCCCATACCGGTAACCACGACGCGTCTACGTGACACAGCAATCTCCTTTTCTAATTTTCAACGCTTGGAATGCGCTTAAAGAAAAGCCGCACACCTGATTAGGGAGTGCGGCTTTTCCGAGTCGGGAACCGACGATTACGTTTACGCGTGAGCGGTAACGTAGTCGATCGCTTCCTGAACAGTGGTGATCTTCTCGGCTTGTTCGTCCGGGATCTCGGTCTCGAATTCTTCTTCGAGAGCCATCACCAGCTCAACGGTGTCAAGAGAGTCGGCACCCAGGTCTTCAACGAAGGAAGCGCTGTTGGTTACTTCCTCTTCTTTAACACCCAGTTGCTCGGCAACGATTTTCTTGACGCGTTCTTCGATGGTGCTCATACGTTGTTCTCACTCCTAATGGGACAAATCTTGGCCACTGTATCTGCGGCCAAGTGTATAGAAAGGGTTTTTAGCATTTCAAGCTGAATGCCGGGGTGCCCCACAAACACTTCAACGGCCTGCCTATAAACCTGTCGCAGCTTTATAACGGATTTTAGACAGCACCTATGACAGTTTTCTGAAGCCATCCGTCACATTCAGCTCATGTACATCCCGCCGTTCACAGGGATAGTAGCGCCTGTAACGTACGCTGCGCCATCAGAAGCGAGGAAAGCGACCACTTTTGCGATCTCTTCAGCTTGCCCCAAACGGCCCAGCGGAATCTGGGTCAGCAGCGCATCACGCTGCGCTTCCGGCAATTCGCGGGTCATATCGGTGTCGATAAAGCCTGGTGCCACGGCGTTCACAGTGATCGCCCTCGACCCCACTTCACGCGCCAATGCGCGACCAAAACCTTCAAGACCGGCCTTGGCAGCGGCATAGTTGACCTGCCCGGCGTTGCCCATGGCACCCACCACCGAACCGATGTTGATGATACGTCCGTAACGCGCTTTGGTCATACCCCGCAGCACGGCCTTGGCCATCCGATAGAGGCTGCTCAAGTTGGTGTTGATGACATCGAACCATTCGTCGTCTTTCATCCGCAGCATCAGATTATCGCGGGTGATACCGGCGTTATTGACCAGAATCAACGGCTGACCATGGTGCTGCTGAATATGTTCGAGGGTACTGGCAACTGACTCACTATCACTGACATCCAGCACCAGACCAGCACCTTCAATACCATTGGCTTTCAAGGTTTCCGCGATACGCTCAGCACCCGAAGCAGACGTGGCAGTGCCGATAACCACCGCACCTTGACGCCCTAACTCCAGGGCAACCGCCTGACCAATGCCACGGCTCGCGCCAGTGACTAATGCAACCTTACCTTGCAGGCTCATAACGTTTCTCCTTAATCAGACCAGGGCCGCGATCGCAGCAGCGAAGGCGTCCGGGGTATCCAGGTTGTGGGTATTGATGCCTTTTACGCAGCGCTTGTTCAAGCCAGACAACACCTTGCCAGGACCACATTCAACCAAATCAGTTACGCCTTGCGCAGACAGGCATACAATCGACTCAACCCAACGCACCGGGCTATAGAGCTGAGCCAGCAAGTCACGCTTAAGCCCCTCCAAGTCAACCACTGCAGCAGCGCTAACGTTCTGCACCAGGGCAATCTGCGGAGCCTGCCAATCAATAGCGGCAACCGCCTCGGCAAAACGCTCAGCCGCCGGACGCATCAGCGCACAGTGCGACGGCACACTCACCGGCAGCGGCAGCGCACGCTTAGCACCACGCGCTTTACAGGCGTCTATGGCGCGCTCAACCGCGGCCGCACCACCTGCGATTACCACTTGCCCAGGCGCATTGAAGTTAACCGCACTGACCACTTCACCCTGCGCAGCTTCGGCGCAAGCAGCCAGCACGTCAGCATCTTCCAGGCCGAGAATGGCTGCCATACCGCCCTGCCCGGCCGGCACTGCTTGCTGCATCAATTGACCACGATGCTCCACCAACTTGACGGCAGCAGCCAGCGACACACTGCCTGCAGCAACCAACGCCGAGTACTCACCCAGGCTATGGCCCGCAACAAACGCTGGTCGCGCCGCACTCTCAGCAAGCCAGGCACGCCACAACGCAACCGATGCGGTAAGAATCGCTGGTTGGGTTTTGTCGGTTTGATTGAGCTGTTCTTCAGGACCTTGCTGAGTCAGCGCCCAGAGGTCATAACCAAGCGCCTCAGAAGCCTCGGCAAAAGTATCAATAATCAGCGGCCGCTGGGCGCCATGCTCGGCGAGCATCGCCAGCGACTGAGAGCCCTGGCCTGGGAAGACGAATGCGAGAGATGCAGACATGGAGACCTGTTCCTAATGATCGTGATCGTCGGAAATACGCGCCGGACCTAACCAAGCGCAACAAACTGACAGTTGGATGACAAACAGCCCACCCCGGTCACACTCTAAAGCAGCTGTTCGCCCAAGCGATCGTTTAAGCGTTGCGGTAAATTTTCCTCAATCTCCCGCAAAGCTCGGCGAATGGCGTATTTAAAGCCCTCAGGACCGGCAGCACCATGACTTTTCACCACAATACCCTGCAAGCCAACAAAACTAGCGCCATTGTGTTGCGCCGGTGCCAGCTCACCCCGCAAACGCCGCAGCAATGGCAGCGCCAGCACCCCGACCATCCGCGCAATGAGATTTGACTTAAACAATGTGTCAATACGGCCAGCGATCATCACCGCCAGGCCTTCACTGGACTTGAGCAGGATATTGCCGACAAAACCATCGCACACCACTACATCGGCTTCACCTCGGTAAACCCCATCACCCTCAACAAAACCGGTGTAGTTCAAGCCTTCCGCCTGCCGCAACAGACCCGCCGCCTGCTTGACCTGCTGATTGCCCTTAATGTCTTCAGTGCCAATATTCAGCAGCGCCACACGCGGACGCAGCACACCCAACACCTCAGCCGTTACCGAGCCCATAACAGCAAACTGCAACAACTGCTCTGCACTGCAATCAACATTTGCCCCCAGGTCGAGCAAATGGCAAAACCCAGCCTGCGTCGGAACAGCAGTAACCATCGCCGGGCGATCTACACCAGGAAGCGTCTTCAGCACATGCCGCGACAACGCCATCAGCGCCCCGGTATTGCCAGCACTGACGCAGGCATGGGCCGCCCCATCGCGCAATAACTCAAGACTGACGCGCATAGAGGAGCCTGGCTTACCACGTAGCGCTTGGGCTGGCTGATCATCCATAGCGACGACTTCTTCGGCATGCTCAACAAGCAGGCGCGTGCGATCAACACCGGAATGGCGCGCAATAAGTGACTCAATAAGGGAGGATTGGCCGACTAGGACCAGGTGCAACGAGGGGTTTTCAGACAGGCAGGCAATACAAGCTGGAACAATGCAGTGGGGACCGAAGTCCCCACCCATTGCATCAATCGCGATGATCGGAGCGGACAAGGTTTACTCGTCAGCGCCCTTATCGATCACTTTGCGACCACGGTAAACGCCTTCTGGCGAAACGTGGTGACGCAGATGAATTTCACCGGTGGTTTTCTCGACAGACAGGGTGCTGGCGTCGAGAGCATCGTGCGAACGACGCATATCACGGGCGGAACGGGATTTTTTGTTCTGCTGAACAGCCATAATTAATTAACTCCTAAACGTTTGGGTCACGCTTTAACTGCGCCAATACACTGAACGGGTTGGACCGCGTTACCTCGTCCTCGCTCGACTCGGGCTCTTCGAGACCGGCCGGCTGCTGGCAATCTTTAGGGTCATGAGCCGGGACAATGGGCAAGGCAAGCAGAAGCTCCTCCTCAACCAACGCCAGCAGATCCAATGGGTCTTCACCCAACTCAATCACGTCATAGCCTTGCGGCACTGACTGGGTATTCGCGCCCTCTTTCACCACAGCGTAATCACACTCGCTATGGATCGGCAAAGTGACCAGCTCCAGACAACGCTGGCAAACCATCTTGACTTCAACCTCGAGCTCGCTGTGAAAAACTACAGCATTGCGCTCGTCGCGTTCGAAGAAGAACTTCGTACGCACCATGCCTTGGTTATCGGCAAGCGGGCCGCAGAGACGCTGCAAATCTGCAAGTTGCAGCTCACCTTCGAGGGTGGCGCTGCGATCGGCTAATTTGCGCGGATCAACGTGAGGTGGAATCGGGCCATTTGACATAGGCGGCGCATTCTAGGGATGCAGCCCGCCGCTGTCAAAACAAATTCAGCCTGTCCAGCATTTGCGGTGACGGCTAGAATCGCTCACCACACGCAAACCCTATAAAAAGGAAGTCGCCTTGCTGCCTCTGGTGCTCGCCTCCAGCTCACCCTACCGACGCGAACTACTCGCCCGATTGCGCCTGCCATTTACCTGGAGCGCACCGCAAATCAACGAATCGCAACAACCCGATGAAGACGCAGAAGCCCTAGTACGCAGACTATCACTGGAAAAAGCCCAGGCCCTGAGCACAAGTCACCCACAACACCTGATCATCGGCTCGGACCAAGTCGCAACGCTCGGCACACAAATCCTCGGCAAACCGCACACGCTGGAGCGCGCCTGCGAGCAACTAATGGCCTGCAGCGGCAACAGCGTCACGTTTCTGACCGGCCTAACCCTCTTCAACAGCGCTACAAGCCAACAGCAAACCGACTGCATTGCGTTTACCGTACACTTTCGACCACTTAGCGAAGCACAGATCATGCGCTACCTAGCAGCCGAACAACCCTTTGACTGCGCCGGCAGCTTCAAAGCCGAAGGACTGGGCATCAGCCTGTTTCGCAGCACCGAAGGGAGCGACAGCAACAGCCTGATCGGCCTCCCCTTAATCCGCCTGGTGGACATGCTGCAAGCCAGCGGCATCGACATCCCATAACGCAAAAGCCCGGCCATTGGCCGGGCTGAATGCAGCATACGCACTCTTAACGCAACGCAGGCCCCTGAAAGCCCATCCACAGGGCAATGCGCTCAGCCATGCTGGCACCTATGGTTTTGGCGAAGCGATCAAACGGCGACTCCTGCACGGTAAAGTCGACAATCTCTTTCTCGCCAATGACCTCACGCGCCACATAACTGGTATTACCCAACGCATCGATCAAACCCAGCTGCAGAGCCTGCTCACCCGACCAAATCAGACCGGAAAACAACTCGGGATGCTCGGCAACCTTCAAACGATCACCACGCCCCTGCTTAACACTGGCAATAAACTGCCGATGCGTAGTATCCAGCACACCCTGCCAAAACTCGGTTTCTTCGGCTTTTTGCGGCTGGAACGGATCAAGAAACGCCTTATGCTCACCCGATGTATAAACCCGGCGATCAACCCCCACCTTATCCATTACACCAACAAAGCCGAAGGTGGCCGCTGTCACGCCGATAGAACCCACCAAGCTGGCCTTATCGGCATAAATCTCATCGGCGGCACTGGCAATGTAATAAGCACCCGAAGCCCCAAGATCGGTGATCACCGCATACAATTTGATAGTCGGATACTCAGCACGCAGGCGACGGATTTCATCATAGATATAACCCGACTGCACCGGACTACCACCCGGGCTATTGATGCGCAAGATCACGCCCTTGGTATTGGTATCTTCAAAGGCCGCTCGCAGACTACTGACAATATTGTCGGCGCTGGCCGACTCCTTGTCCGCAATCATGCCATTCACCTCAATCACCGCAGTGTGACTCCCGGTGGTCGCAGCCTTCTTTGTCATCAACATGGGCGAGAACAGCGCCAGCGCCGCAAAGATATAGATGAAGGTCAGCAACTTAAAGAAAATCCCCCAGCGCCTCGACCTGCGCTGCTCCTGCACACCAGCCAACAGGGTTTTCTCCAACAACTTCCAGCTTTTCTCATCACCATCAGTCGCTGTCGACGCCTTCCATTCATCTGCCATGCAAAACCACCTCAACTGACTGAATTAGATACGCGCCGAGCCAAGCCAGGCGCGCAACTCGGTAAAACACTCGATTGCCAGCGTCGGCCGACACTCGCGCAACACTTGCAACGGCTGGGCACCATAGCCAACCGCCACACAATCCATCCCCGCTCGTTGCGCCATCAATAGATCGAAGGACGAATCCCCCACCATCAGCGCTTTATTTGCCGCAACGCCACTTTGCTCAAGAATTTCATGCAGCATCAGCGGATCAGGCTTACTCGCCGTTTCGTCAGCGCAGCGGCTGTAGTCGAAATAATCCAGCCAGCCGCGATCAGCCAACACTCGCTGCAAACCATGCCGCCCCTTACCCGTAGCTACAGCCAAGCGATAACCCTGCGCACGAAACGCTTGCAAACCCTCAGCCACACCGTGAAACAGAGCCGAAGGCTCGGACTCTAGCTCCAGGTAGTTTTCGCTGTAGCTATGCCGCAAGCGCTGCGCACGAACCGCATCATGCATATCCGGATAAAGGCAACGAATCGCCTCAGGCAAGCCCAAGCCAATAATGCCGCGCACCTGCTCATCCGTGCAGCGCGGTAACTCGCATGCATCAGCCGCCAGATGCATAGCCGCGACAATCCGACCAATGGAATCGACCAGAGTGCCATCCCAATCAAAGATCAGCAGCTGGTAGCCACGCACCTGAGAATCAAGCACCTAAACGCCCCAAGGTCCGCGCCCACATTTCATCAACAGGCGCTTCCAGCTTAAGCTGGCCGCCTTCAGGCAGCGGTACAATCAACTCATAGGCATGCAAGAACAACCGCTTGCCGCCAAGACCGCGAATTTCCTTGGTGAAATCGTCGTCACCGTACTTGCTGTCGCCAGCAATGCAGTGCCCGGCATGCTGCGCATGCACGCGAATCTGATGCGTGCGCCCAGTAATCGGCCTCGCCTCGACCAACGTGGCAAATTCGCCAAAACGCCGCAAGACACGGAACATGGTCAACGCTTCCTTACCCTCAGGATTGACCTCAACCATGCGCTCACCAGAGCGCAGATTGCTCTTCAACAGTGGCGCATTGACCTGTTTCTTCGCCGTCGCCCAACTGCCACGCACCAGCGCCATATAGCGCTTGTCCACGCCATCACCGCGCAACGCCTCATGCAGGTGACGCAACATGCTGCGCTTCTTGGCAATCATCAACAGGCCCGAGGTATCGCGATCCAGGCGATGTACCAACTCCAGATCCTTGGCATCAGGACGCAACTGACGAAAGGCTTCGATAACCCCATAATTCAGGCCACTGCCGCCATGCACGGCAATACCTGCTGGCTTATTCAGTACGATCAGCGCCTTGTCTTCATAAACAATCGCTGCCTCCAGACGCTGCAGAAGTCCCTGGGCAAGCGGCTCAGGCTCATCACGCTCAGCCAGGCGCAGCGGCGGCACACGAATGATGTCGCCGGCCTGTAGCTTGTACTCAGGCTTGATCCGCCCCTTATTCACACGCACTTCGCCTTTACGCAAAATCCGGTAAATCAAGGTCTTGGGCACACCCTTGAGCTGAGTGCGAAGAAAGTTATCAATGCGCTGGCCGGCAAGTTCCGGCGCAACCTCGAGCAGCTGAACGCCGGAGGTTGGAGGGGAAGGATTTGTCATCGCGCAATCATAACAATTTTTTATGGAATTGAAGCACTTAATCATTGCTGCTATAGTCGGGAACGCCGCCAAAAGCGGTCTGGCTTGTGGGTGATCGCCAAAACTGCCACCCCAGCCAACGCAATTCATTTGGGACGTAAGGCCGTCCGACGGGTTATTAAACGAAAGAAAAGCCTGCAAGGCTGTGAATAACTCGGAAATAAAGCCTTTAAATCCATGATGCGCGATCTGTCCCGTTGGACGATTGCGGTAATAGTTAACCCGCTGCGGATTTTCGCGAGCGGCACCCGAGTTTCAGCGATACGTGTAGGGTGGAGATGTACAATTGTTGGCCCGCGTAGCAGCTCGCTTTACCAAGACGCTTTATCTCGTCCGCTACCAACAGTTGATTCCTCCTCCTGACTTAGTGCTTTCTGTTATCACAGCGAGCAGGAAACGTCCGTCGCGGCCCAGCACAATTGGCTGACCGCCGCTAGACACTGGAACGCTTTACGACCGTTCCTGACGCACCTGACACCGACCCTGAAGTCGTGTGTGCCGAACGCCGCTTCCGCCAGCACCGGAAACCGACGGTATTACATGAAAAGAATGCTGATTAACGCAACTCAACCCGAAGAGCTGCGTGTCGCCCTAGTAGATGGGCAAAAACTCTACGACCTGGACATCGAGTCCGGCGCCCGCGAGCAGAAAAAATCTAACATCTACAAGGGTAAAATCACCCGTGTAGAACCTAGCCTCGAAGCCGCTTTCGTCGACTTCGGCTCTGAGCGCCACGGTTTTCTCCCGCTCAAAGAAATCTCCCGCGAATACTTCAGCAAGGCCCCAGAAGGCCGCGTCAACATTAAAGACGTGCTCAAGGAAGGCCAGGAAGTTATCGTTCAGGTTGAGAAAGAAGAGCGCGGCAACAAGGGCGCAGCCCTGACTACCTTTATCAGCCTCGCCGGCCGCTACCTGGTACTGATGCCAAACAACCCGCGTGCCGGTGGCATCTCGCGCCGCATCGAAGGCGAAGAGCGTAACGAACTGCGTGAAGCGCTGAACGGCCTGGTCGCACCAAGCGACATGGGCCTGATCGTGCGCACCGCAGGCCTCGGCCGCTCCAGCGAAGAAATGCAGTGGGACCTCGACTACCTGCTGCAACTCTGGACGGCAATCAAAGAAGCCTCCCTGGACCGCGCTGCGCCCTTCCTGATCTATCAGGAAAGCAACGTGATCATCCGCGCCATCCGCGACTACCTGCGCCAGGACATCGGCGAAGTACTGGTCGACAGCGTCGAAGCGCAACAGGAAGCCCTGAGCTTCATCAATCAGGTGATGCCGCAGTACGCCAGCAAGATCAAGCTGTACGAAGACAGCGTACCGCTGTTCAATCGCTTCCAGATCGAAAGCCAGATCGAAACCGCCTTCCAGCGCGAAGTGAAACTGCCATCCGGCGGGTCCATCGTTATCGACCCGACCGAAGCTCTGGTGTCCATCGACATCAACTCGGCGCGCGCCACCAAAGGCAGCGACATCGAAGAAACCGCTCTGCAGACCAACCTGGAAGCAGCTGAAGAAATCGCCCGCCAGCTACGCCTGCGTGACATCGGCGGCCTGATCGTCATCGACTTTATCGACATGACCCCGGCGAAGAACCAACGCGCCGTAGAAGAGAAAGTTCGCGAAAGCCTCGAAGCTGACCGCGCTCGTGTGCAAGTCGGCCGCATCTCGCGCTTCGGCCTGCTGGAAATGTCGCGTCAGCGCCTGCGCCCATCCCTTGGCGAAAGCAGCGGTATCGTCTGCCCGCGCTGCAACGGCCAAGGCATCATCCGCGACGTTGAATCGTTGTCGCTGGCGATTCTGCGCCTGATCGAAGAAGAAGCCCTGAAAGACCGCACTGCCGAAGTGCGTGCACAGGTGCCTATTACAGTTGCCGCCTTCCTGCTCAATGAGAAGCGCAACTCGATCACCAAAACCGAACTGCGTACTCGCGCACGTATCGTGATCGTGCCGAACGACCACCTGGAAACGCCGCACTTCGAAGTAACGCGTATCCGTGACGACAGCCCGGAAGCTCAATCCACTCAGTCCAGCTATGAAATGGCGACCATTGAAGTGGAAGAAGAGAAGCAGGCCGCTGCTACTCGCACCCTGGTTCGTCAGGAAGCCGCGATCAAGACAGCACCGCAACGCACCGCCCCAACACCCGTTGAAGCGGTTGCCGCGCAGCCTGTTACTGCTGCCGCCGAACCGAGCCTGTTCAAGGGCTTGGTGAAATCATTGGTTAGCCTGTTCGCCGGCAAGGAAGAAGAAAAACCTGCTGTTGTCGAGACCAAAAACAGTGAACGACCACAGCGCAGCGATGAGCGTCGTAACGGCCGCCAGCAAAACCGCAACCGCGGCGGACGCAACAACGAAGAACGCAAACCACGCGAAGGCCGCGCGCCACGCGAAGAGCGTGCTCCACGCGAAGAACGCCAACCACGCGCCGCCCGTGAAGAACGTGCGCCACGCGAGGAGCGAGCACCGCGTGAAGAACGCAGCACACGTGATGCTGTAGAAGTTCGCGAGCCGCAAGAAGTCCGCCAGTCGCGCCCACCGCGTGAAGAGCGCCAACCGCGTGACCGCAAGCCACGTGAAGAGCGCCAAACACGCGAATTGCGTGAGCCACTCGATGCAGCTCCAGGCGATAGCGCAACCGTAAGCGAAGAAGTACGCGCCGAACGCCCGCAACGTGAACCGCGTCAGCCGCGCCAACCACGTGAAGAGCGCCAGCCGCGCGCCGAGCAAGCAGCTGCCGCAGCCGCAGCCGACGAGGAAGTACTGAACGCTGAAGAAACGCAGCAGGACGATGAGCAAGAAGGCAACGAAGGTGGTGACCGTCCGCGTCGTCGCTCCCGCGGCCAGCGTCGTCGCAGCAACCGTCGCGAGCGCCAAAGTGATGCTAACGGCAACCCAATCGAAGGCAGCGAAGAAAGCGAAGAAACTACAGAAGCCACAACCGACGCCGAGAATGTAGTAGTCGCCGCCGCAGTCAGCACCGCCGTTGCTAGCACTGCCGACGAAGCAGTCCAAGCGACCACGGAAGCGCAACAGGTTGTTGCCGAGCCAGAGCAACCACGTGAAGTGGCGGCAGTAGAAGCGCCGCAGGCCGTGGTTGAAGCTACTCCTGTAGAAGCTGCCAGCAGCCCGGCAGTCGAAGCCGAGACCCGCGAAACACCTGTCCAAGCTGCCGAAGTAAGCGAAGCTGCACCAGCACCTGCTGCTGTAGAAGCACCGGCAGCGGTCGAGCCGGTTGTGGAAGCACCTGCTGTAGTAGCCGCTCCCGAGCCGGTTGCCGAAGTAGTGGTAGCCGAAGCAGCACCAGTAGTCGTCAGCAGCAACGGTCGCGCACCTAACGATCCGCGCGAAGTGCGCCGTCGTCAGCGTGAAGCCGAGCGCTTAGCCCGCGAAGCTGCCGAAGCCCCTGCTGCCGTGGTACAGACTGAAGCCACCGCACCTGCAGCTGTAGAAGCGCCGGCAGAAGTAGTGACAGAGGCTGTAGCTGAAACTGCAGCCGATGCTCCAGCCAGTGTCGAAACAGCAGAGCCTAAAGCCGAAGCAGAAGCAGAGGCAGAGGCAGAGGCCGAAGTAAAAACTGCAGTCGAAGTAAACCAGGAGCCACAAAGCTCGCTGTTTACTGAAGACAAAGTAGAAGAGCAGGATAAAGAAGCGGCCAAACCGCAGATCTAATCCGCTTCACGCAATAAAAAGGGGATGCTTCGGCATCCCCTTTGCGTTTCAGTACAGTAACAAGCGACTAACAGGCCGTTGAAAAACGTTGGCGAGGCAGCCAGCGCAAGGCAAAAACAGGTGAAAAAGCGGAGTTTACGAGTTGTAAATGAGCATTTTGAACCTGTTTTTAACGCCGCGATGGCAACGCAGGTAGTTTTTCAACAGCCTGCTAAACGCTTACCCGGACACAGCCTTACAGCACGTTTGGCTCAATCTCCAAGTCAACCGCAAAGCGTTGCGCGATATCTGCCTGGATACGCTGCGCCAGTGCTAACAACTGTGCACCACTCGCTGAGCCGTAATTAACCAGCACCAGCGCCTGCAGGCGATGCACGCCAGCGTCACCCTCACGAAAACCCTTCCAGCCCGCCCGCTCAATCAACCAGCCTGCGGCCAGTTTGACTTGCCCATCAGCCTGCTCATAAGCCACCAGATCGGCATGCTCGGCACGCAAGCGCTGGGCCAACTCGGCCGAGACCAACGGGTTCTTGAAGAAGCTACCAGCATTGCCCAGCTCAGCCGGGTCCGGCAGTTTTTCGCTGCGAATGGCGCAGACAGCCTGGCTGACATCCAGCGCCGTCGGGGCACTGATGCCCTGCTCCGCCAGACGCTGGCGCACCGGACCGTAATCCAAGTGCAGCGCTGCACTGCGACTCAAGGCAAAGCGCACGCGCAAGATGACCCAACGCCCGCTTTCGCGCTTGAACAGGCTATCGCGGTAAGCAAAAGCGCAATCCTGCAGAGAAAACTCGCGCAGCTCGCCGCTACGTCGATCCAATGCCGTTAAGCCGGCAAATAGATCCTTCAGCTCAACCCCGTAGGCGCCGATATTCTGCACTGGCGCCGCACCGACTGTACCGGGAATCAGACTGAGGTTTTCCAGACCGGCAAAGCCCTGGGCCAACGTCCACTGCACAAACGGATGCCAGGGCTCGCCCGCCTCCGCCTCAATCACGACACGCTCGCCATCATCGCTGAGTAGGCGAATACCGCGACTGGCCATGCGCAGCACCAACGCCTCGACATCCGTGGTGAGCAACATATTGCTACCACCACCGAGCAGCAGCACCTGCAACTGCTGCGCCTGCGCATAGGCCAATGCCTGAAAAACCTGTTGGTCGTTCTCCGCTTCGGCAAAATGGCGGGCCTGGGCCTCCACGGCAAAGCTGTTATACGGCCTGAGCGATACGTCTGTGCGCACGGACAAGTTCATATGCGCCCCTTGAGCTCAAGCACCAAGGCATCACACGCCTGCTCAATCAAATCCAGCACCTGAGCGAAACCGGCTTCGCCGCCGTAATAAGGGTCAGGCACGTCATCCAGCGCCAAATGATAACGACGCAGGAACAGATCCAATTCTGCCGAGGCATCATCTGGACGCAGTTGCTGCAAGTCATGCAGGTTGCTGCTATCCATCGCCAGCACCAGGTCAAACGCATGAAAATCCTCTGCTTTGACCTGTCGCCCACGCAACGCGGATAAATCATAGCCACGTTGCTGCGCCGCCTGACGGGTGCGCACATCGGCAGCCTTACCGACATGCCAATCGCCAGTGCCGGCCGAATCGACCTCAATGCGCTCTGCCAACCCAGCCACACTTAACTTGTGGCGCAACACGCCTTCTGCAGTGGGCGAGCGGCAGATATTACCCAGACAGACAAACAGAACGCGCATCAGGCCCCCAGCAGGCGACGAACCCGCTCCAGGTCTTCTGGGGTGTCTACGCCAGCAGCAGGCGCTTCCAGAGCATCAGCGACGTGGATCCGCACGCCATGCCAGAGCGCACGTAATTGCTCCAGGCACTCGGTATCTTCCAGCCAGCACGGGCCCCAGCTAACGAAGTCATGCAGGAACTGCGCACGGTAGGCGTAGATGCCGATGTGACGGCGGTATGGCACGCCTGCCGGCAGCTCGTCGCGACTCTTGGCGAAGGCCTCACGCGCCCAGGCCAGCGGTGCACGACTGAACGTCAGCGCCAGACCGGTCTTGTCGCTAACGACCTTAACCACATTGGGATTGAACAGCGCCTGCACATCCTCAATCGGCTCCGCCAAGGTGGCGATTGCTGCTTGCGCATTCGCTGCCAGGTTGGCGGCCACCTGATCGATGATGGCCGGCGGAATCAGTGGCTCATCGCCTTGCACATTGACCACAATGGCATCCGCCGCCAAGCCTAGGGCCGCAGCCACTTCGGCAAGGCGGTCGGTGCCGGAGTTATGGTCGGCGCGCGTCAGCACCACCTGCGCACCAAAACCACGACACACCTCGACAATCCGCGCGTCATCAGTGGCCACAACCACCTGCTGCGCGCTGCTCTTACACGCCTGCTCCCAGACATGCTGAATCATCGGTTTGCCGGCAATATCCTGCAGCGGCTTGCCCGGCAGGCGGCTGGACGCGAAACGCGCCGGAATCACCACGGTAAAGGCTGTGCTCATTTACTTATCCAAACGCTCGTCGACGTTGAGGGTGCGGGCTTCGGTTTCCAGCATCACCGGAATGCCATCGCGTACCGGAAAGGCCATCGCGTCGGCCTTGCAGATCAGCTCGCTCTTGTCAGCCGCGAGTTTTAGCGGCCCCTTGCACAGCGGGCAGGCAAGAATGTCGAGTAGTTTCGGGTCCATGGGAGATCCTTGATAGAGAACGGCTGCAGAACGAGACGAGCTCGCCGAATGATCAGAACAGTCAGGCGCGCGGCACAAGACGCTGCAATTGCTGATCAAACCACGCGACAAATGCAGCCGAAGGCTGGGCATCCACCGCCAGGTACCACCAATCGTCAGCCGCAAAGGCACGGCACTTGACCGCATCCTTCTCCGTCATCAGCACCGGTAGCGCCGGGCTGAAATTCAGCAGCTCGGCACTGTATGGCGCATGGTCGGCAAAGGCATGCGTGACAGGCCGCCAGTGTAGCTCTTCGAGGGTGTTGAAGAAACGCTGCGGGTTGCCAATACCGGCAACCGCATGCAGCGCCTGCCCCGCCGGAAAATGACTGACAGCACAACGCTCAGCGCTACGCAGGTTGACCAAGGCACTTGGTTTTAAGGTAAAGCCGTAACCGCCTTGCGGGTCGCTGGATGCGCCGTTGTAAAGCAGCGCATCGACACTCTGCAGGCGTTCGACAGGCTCACGCAACGGACCAGCGGGCAGGCAATGGCGATTACCCAAGCCGCGCGCTGCGTCGATCAAGACCAACTCCAGATCACGGGCCAGGCGATAGTGCTGCAGGCCATCATCGCTGAGGATCAGGTCTAGCGACTCCGCTGCCAGTAAGGCGGCTACTGCGCGACTACGATCAGGGTCGATCATCAATGGCACGCCACTGCGTTGCACAATCAGCAGCGGTTCATCACCGGCAACGCTGGCGGCCTGATCGGCTTGCACCCGCCAGGGCAGCTGCGGCGGCTGCGCGCCATAGCCGCGACTGACCACACCGACGCGCAGCCCTTGGCGGCGGCAATGCTCGATCAACCAGAGAATCATCGGGGTTTTGCCGGTGCCACCGACCGTGATGTTGCCGACCACCACCACTGGCACCGGGGCACGATAGATAGCGCCCTCACCCGCGAGAAACCGCGCGCGCTTACGCTGCACCACCGCACGATAAAGCCACTCCAACGGACGCAGCAGGCCAAGCGCGGGATGCCCGGCGTACCAGGCAGCGGTGATGCGATCGGCAAGACTCATCGACGGGCCTGCATCAAGGCGCAGACTGCGCCTCAATAGTGGTCATGCGCAGATGGGCAAAACCCAATTTGCCAGCCGCATCCATCGCGGTAATCACTGCCTGATGCTGGGTCTTGGCATCGGCACTGATAATCAGCGGCAGACTGTTATCGCCTTCAGACTCTTTCTGCAGCGCCGCCATCAGGCTCGGCAAGTCGCTTTTCAGCAACTGCTTGCCATTCAGCGAATAAGTGCCATCAGCCGCAATCAGGATTTCCAACTGCTTCAGCTCTGTCTGCTCGGGCGGCGTGCCCGTGACGGCCTCGGGGAGATCCACTTTGAGTTGGGTCTCACGGGTGAAGGTTGTGGTGACCACGAAGAACAGCAGCAGGATAAATACCACGTCGATCAACGAGGCCAGGTTGATCTCAACGTTCTCCCGCGGTTTACGCCGGAATTTCACGCCTTGTCCTCACCCAGATCAACGTCGCGGTCGCCCTGCACCATCTCCACCAGGCGAATGGCTTCCTGCTCCATACCGACCACCAGTTCGTCGATGCGGCGCTGCAGATAACGGTGAAAGAACAATGCCGGAATCGCCACCATCAACCCCGCCGCCGTGGTAATCAGCGCAGTAGAAATACCACCGGCCAGCAACGTCGCATTGGCCATGCCCGAGCCCATAAAGGAGCTGAAAATTTTAATCATGCCCAGCACCGTGCCGAGCAAACCAAGCAACGGCGCAATGCCGGCTATCGTGCCCAAGGCATTGAGATAGCGCTCCATGTCATGGATAACCCGCGCCGCCGCTTCCTGAATGCACTCCTTCATGATCTCGCGACCATGCTTGGAGTTGGCCAGGCCAGCCGCCAGGATTTGCCCCAACGGCGAGTTGGCACGCAGCTCCTTGAGCTTTTGGTTGTTCAGCTTCTTCTCTTTGATCCATTTCCACACCTGCCCAAGCAGGTTAGGTGGGGTAATACGGCTCGCCCGCAACGTCCACAGGCGCTCGGCAACAATGCCGGCAGCAGCGATAGAACACAGCATGATTGGCAGCATCATCCAGCCGCCAGCTTTGACCAATTCCCACACGGTGGCAGATCCCCTTCACAAAAGTGGCGCCACTCTAGCATAGGGTCGCGGCGTCGCCGAACGCCGCCGTTCTCATTTTTCCCGCCAAAAGCGTGCTTGGTCGCGCAAACCCTGAGCCGGCTCAAACGCCCCCAGGCGAATTCGCACCGCACCATGCTCAACAGTGTCGTACAGCTGCGCATTCACCGCTCGATAGCGGGCAATAACCTCAGCATGCGGATGCCCGAAAGCATTGTTTGCCCCCCGGGAAATCAGCGCTCCAGCCGGCCTGACGCTTGCCAGCAAAGCGCTCGACGATGAGCTGCGGCTGCCGTGGTGCGGAGCCAACAGCCAACGCGCTGACATATCTAAGCCGCTGTTAAGTAATGCCTGCTCGACACGTTGATCGATGTCGCCCGTCAACCACAGTCGCTCACCATTGGCTTCGACCTGCAACACGCAAGACGCCTGATTGCCATCCGCTGCGCCGGGCCAGCGCCAGGTACTGAAACGCACGTCATCCCACAGCCATTGCTGCTGGGTACAGGCCTGCGCCTGGAGCACAGGCGCGACCTTATCGGGCTCGCCACTGAGCACACGCCTGACCGGGAGACCACGCTGAATCGCGGCGGCACCGCCGGCATGGTCGTTATCCGCATGGCTGAGCAATAACAGATCAAGCCCACGTACATCCAACGCACGCAGAGAAGGCAACACCACCCGCTCGCCCGTATCAAACTCACCAAAGCGCGGCCCAGCGTCATACAGCAACTCATGCCCATTAGTACGCACCAGCACCGACAAGCCCTGACCGACATCGAACATCCACACCTCGGCCTTGCCTTGCTCAGGCCGCTGTTGCGGGCTGAACAGCAGCGGCAACAGTAACAACACACCCAGGCTGCGCATGGGCAAAGCCGCCGGCAATAGCAGCACCAGTGAACCTAATGCGACCAACAGCCAGGCCCACCATGGCAGGTCATTGGGCAACCAGGCTGGCAGCCATAGAGCCAGCCGCGCCAGTAGTTCAAACAGCACATCCAGCAGCCATCCAGCCACCCATAACAACGCAGCTCCCACACCAGGCAAGGGCAGCAATAGCGTGCCGAGCAATGCCAGCGGTACCACCAGCAAACCGACGACTGGCACTGCTAGCAGATTGGCTAAAGGCCCACTAACGCTGACCGGCAAACCGAGTGTCAGCAACAGCGGCAGTAAACCGATAGCCATCGCCCACTGCGCACGCAACAAGCTGCGCCACCAGGGCCAAACACCCAGACGCCCGCTGAAGATCAGCACTAACAGGATCACCGCACCGAACGACAGCCAGAAGCCAGGTTGCAAGCTGGCCAGCGGTTCAAACAGCAACACCGCCAGTAGCGCCAACAGCAAGGGCAGCCACACGCCCAGATGACGAAAGCGCCAACGCCACAGGAGCACCAGCCCGACCATCAAGCAGGCACGCTGTACCGGCACCTGAAAACCAGCTAACAGTCCGTACGCCAATGCCCCGCTGAAGGCCAAGCCGCAGGCACAGGGCAGCCAAGGCCAGCTGCGCGGCCAAAATCCCAGGCGCGCCAACCCCGCTACCAGGCCATACAGCAGTGCAGCAAGAAGACCAATATGCTGACCAGAGATCACCATCAGATGCACCGTACCGGTACTCTGTAGCACCTGCCAATCGGCTGTTGACAACCCTGAATCATCGCCCAGCACCAACGCTGCCAGAGCCCCCTCACGACCATTCGCGGGGGTCGCCATCAGGTGCTGACGCAACTGGTCGCGCCACGCACCAGAACCACGGGCCAGCGATAAGCGTTCGCCGCTTTTCACCGTACCCGTGGCCCCAATACGTTGTGCCAACAGCCAGGCTTCATAATCAAACGCTTGCGGATTAACCAAGCCATGAGGACGTTTGAGCCGCACCGCCAAACGCCAGGTTTCTCCTGCCTGCAGCTGCGGGCCGCCATACCAGGCCAAACGCAGGCGCGTGGGGAGTTTTTCACGACGCGACGTGACCTGTTCCAGCTGAAAACGCACCACACCAGCCGTCACTTCGGGCAGACCGACAACTTGCCCTTGCAGCCACAATGTACGGCCATCTAGGTGTTGCGCCAGACGATCATCCAGCGCCGATTGCGCCGACATGCAGGCCCAAGTGAAACCGAATAGAAACAAAGCAATGGGATAAGTACGGAACGGCAGAAGCATCAGCCCAACAATTGGCAGCAAAACGAGCAGCCAGGAAGGGGGTAAGAACGCTAGAAAGCGCAACACCAACAGCCCCACCACCAGCGCCAGAAACCCTATACGCATAGACTCGCTCCATGAGTCAGTGTCTACGATCAACCGCCTCGAACTTCACTTGTTTATTTCCTGACACAACCGACCGGGGCGGCGATCAAACAAAGGGTGCATAATATTTGCGCGTTTACTGCCAGAGAAGATTCATGCCGCGTCGTCTATTCAAGCGCTATATGCCCCACCCCGACAGCATTAAGGCTAATAAATCCCTGCGCTTTCTCGGCAGTGTGATTCACGACCCCAACCTCTGGCACCTCAACCGCCACTCAGTGGCGCGCGCCATGGCCATCGGCTTGTTCTGGGCGATGATCCCCATCCCCATGCAGATGGTCGCAGCAGCAGCCGTAGCCATACCCGCTCGCGGCAACCTGCCAATTTCTATTGGCCTGGTCTGGCTAACCAACCCAATCACCATGCCGCCCGTGTTCTATTGCAGCTATAAATTCGGTGCCTGGCTAACCAACACCCCCACGCTGCAGATGCCTGATCACATCACCCTCAGCTGGGTAGGCCATGTCTTGCAAACCCATTGGCAACCCTTGTATCTGGGCTCGCTAGTGCTCGGTTTGATCTTTGCCCTGATTGGTTATTTCGGCACCAATGCTTACTGGCGCTGGTGGGTGCAGCACAACTGGCGCAAGCGCCAGGAAAAACGCAACCAACCAAGCTGAAACAAAAAAGCCGTTACTGAGTAACGGCTTTTTTGTTTCAGTCAGGCTAGCTTATTCGTAGCGCAGTGCATCGGCTGGCTGAATCTGCGCCGCCCGCCAGGACGGGTAAACAGTAGCCAAGAAACTCAGCGTGAACGCCGCG
The DNA here is from genome assembly GCF_046581935.1 of Pseudomonas sp. Classification (GTDB taxonomy): domain Bacteria; phylum Pseudomonadota; class Gammaproteobacteria; order Pseudomonadales; family Pseudomonadaceae; genus Aquipseudomonas. The sequence continues at coordinate 213,982 of NZ_JAYGFK010000014.1, read as the reverse complement.
CCACAGATCAGCAGAACATCAGAAAAGAGCAATTCAGAGGGCAGATTGTTGATGAAGTAAACATCCGAACTCATCACCTGCTGGCCGCTAAAGCGCTCAATCCAGCCCACCAACTGGCTGACATTAAGCGCAGCGAGAGTACCCAGCACAGCGCCAATCAGCGTTCCGGTCGCACCAATCACCGTACCTTGCACCATAAAGATGCCCATGATCTGCCCAGGTGTCGCACCCAGCGTACGCAGAATCGCAATATCTGCGCCCTTATCTGCCACCACCATAATCAGCGTGGCGATGATATTGAAAGCCGCGACTGCGACAATCAGCAGGAGCAGCAAGCCAATCATGGTCTTTTCCATTTTCATCGCGCTGAACAGGCTGCCCTGGGTAAGCGTCCAATCGCTGGCTGTGTAGCCCTCGCCCAACCCAGCCACAATTTGTGCCGCCACCTGCGGCGCTTGATAAAGGTCCTTCAGTTTCAGCCGCACGCTCTGCACCTGGCCTGGCTGCATGCGCTGGATATGTGCGGCATCGGCAACGTTGATCAACGCCAGCGAGCTGTCCAGTTCAGCACCGACCTTGAAAATACCCACCACGTTGAGACGCTGCATCCGCGGGCTGATACCGCCCGGCACACTGCTTAGCTCCGGCACGATCAGCGCCAGCTTGTCGCCAATACGCAGCTGGAAACGCCGCGCGGTGATCTCGCCGAGCACCACGCCAAACTCACCCTCACGCAGATCACTCAAGCTACCTTGCTGCATGTGCTCGCCGATAATCGACACCTGCGGCTCCAGCGCCGGATCAATACCATGCAACTGCACTGGCTGCATCGCCCCGCGCACCGAGAGCATGCCCTCCAACTCGGCAAACGGCACCGCCGCCAGCACCTGCGGATTCTGTCGTGCGGCAGCGGCCACCTTCTGCCAATCATCTAGCGGTTTGACCCCGGCAATACTGGCATGCGGCACCATACCGAGGATGCGCGTGCTCATTTCCTTCTGGAAACCGTTCATCACCGACAACACCACGATCATCGCCAAAACGCCAAGAGCCAGACCGATCATCGAGGTCATCGAGATAAACGAAATGAAGTGATTGCGCCGCTTGGCCCCGGTATAGCGGATACCGATAAAGATACTCAGCGGACGAAACATTAGGCAGCCACCAGCTTGCCGTCTTCCAGGCGCAGGATGCGGTCCATCTGCTGCGCCAGAGACATATCGTGGGTCACCACCAAAAATGCCGTTTGCGAGGAGCTACTCAGTTCCTTCATCAGATCCTGAATGCCCTGCGCGGTGTGATGGTCAAGGTTGCCGGTAGGTTCATCGAGCAAGACCAAACCCGGCTGGTTAACCAACGCACGGGCAATCGCCACACGCTGACGCTCGCCACCGGACAGCTCTGACGGCTTGTGCGTCAAGCGATGGCCCAGACCAACCCGCTCCAGTAACGCCGTAGCGCGCTGACGCGCTTCGCTGATCGACGTACGGCCTATCAGCAATGGCATGCACACGTTCTCCAGCGCCGTGAACTCTGGCAGCAAGTGGTGGAACTGATAAACAAAGCCCAACGCGCGATTACGCAGCAAGCCGCGCTGCTTTTCATTCAGCGCCGACAACTCTTCACCCGCCAGCCAAACGCTGCCGGTACTCGGTGTATCCAGACCGCCGAGCATATTCAGCAAGGTACTTTTGCCCGAGCCAGAGCTGCCAACAATCGCCACACGCTCGCCCGGGTGCAGCTCGAGCTGCAGATCCTGCAGCACCACCACCGATTGCGGGCCTTCGTCATAGCTTTTACCGAGGCTGCGACAACTCAACACTGCACGATCTTGCATAACCTGATCACTCATAACGCAAAGCCTCCGCGGGCTGGGTACGGGCCGCGCGCCAGGCCGGATAAAGGGTGGCGAAAAAACTTAGAACCAATGCCGCACCACAGACCATCAGCACGTCCGGCAACATTAATTGCGAAGGTAGATAGTCGATGAAGTAGACATCGGCATTGAGAAACTTGATGCCCAGCAGCCGTTCCAATGCGGCAATCGCACTGCTGATGTTCAGCGCTGCGAGGCAACCCAACACCGCGCCGATCGCCGTACCGAACACGCCAATGACCGTGCCCTGGACCATAAAGATCGCCATGATCTGCCCCGGCGTAGCGCCCAAGGTGCGCAGAATGGCGATATCGCCCTGTTTGTCAGTCACCACCATCACCAAGGTAGAAATGATGTTGAACGCCGCGACCGCGACGATCAGCAACAGTAATAGGCCGATCATGGCTTTTTCCATGCGGATAGCCTGATACAGATTGCCATGAGTGCGGGTCCAGTCGCGGGCATAGTAATCGCCCTCGCCCAAGGTCTGCGCCAACGCCCAGGCGGCACGCGGGGCTTCAAACAGATCAGCAAACTTCAAGCGAATACCCTGTACCTGATCGCTCTGCCAGCGCTGCAGGCGGGCCAGATCCTGGACATGGGTCAGGGCCAAATGGCCGTCAATCTCGCCGGCGCCAACATGAAAGATACCCACCACGGTAAAGCGCTTGAGCCTTGGGAACATGCCGGCAGGCGTGACCGTCACTTCAGGGGCGACGAAAGTGACCTTATCACCCAGTTTCACACCTAACTTGGTGGCGGCCTTGTCACCCAGCACCATGCCAAACTCGCCGGGCTGCAAATCCTCCAGACGACCTTGCTGAAAGAAATTGCCAATGATCGACACCTTGGCTTCCTCAAGTGGATCGACCGCATCGATCAGCACTTTCTGCACCTTGCCATCGTTACTCAGCAAGCCCTGCATCTGACTGAACGGCGCAACCGCCAGCACCTGCGGGTTTTTCTTGGCTTGCTCGGCTAGGCTGCGCCAATCCTTGATCGGCGTGGCGCTTTCCACGGTGGCATGCGGCACCATACCGAGCACGCGGGTGCGCATTTCATGGTCGAAACCGTTCATCACCGACAACACCAAAATCATCACCAGCACGCCAAGTGCCAGCCCGATCATTGAAGTCAGGGAAATAAAGGATACGAAGTGATTGCGGCGCTTGGCCCGCGTGTAGCGCGTGCCAATAAATACAAACAGAGGTCTGAACATGTCGGGGCTGATTCGAGGGAAAAAGAAACGTCCTTGTGGCGGGGCTAGGCAAGCAGCCTTACACTCTGACCATTACTGCTGCCATGGGTTCGCCATGCCGACTCAAGATGAAGAAGATCGCCGCGAATATTATCGTATCGACGATACGATCGCACTGGAATTCACCCAGTTGTCCGGCGCAGAAGCCTTAGCCAGTGACGAACTTCACGACAGTTCACCACTGTTCAACCTGCTCAGTGACCTGCACCTGATGGACTTTGAGTCGCAGCATCTGCTGCGGCACATCAGCGAGCGCGATCGCACCCTGGCCAACTACCTTAAGGTCATGAACAAACGTATCGACCTGCTCGGCCAAGCCGTGGCGCAGAGCCTGTTACGTGATATCGGCGCACCGCGCAAAGTCAGCCTGTCCGAGGGTGGCGTCAGCTTCAACAATCCCCAACCCCTGAGCGTCGGCGAGCATCTGGCAGTGAAGATGGTGCTTATGCCACAAGCACTGGGCCTGCTACTAAGAGCCAAGGTTGTGCATTGCCAACCATTGCCATCAAAACAGTTTGAAATCGGCGCAGAATTCGAAGCCTTGAGTGACGCGCAGCGCCAGTTACTTGCCCGTCATATTCTGCAACGCCAAGCCCTAGAGCGCCGCCAGGCCCGTGAGCTACCGGTACAACCCTGAGAACGCCCATGTCACGCCTGTTTCCTCTTCTCGCCTTGTTATTCACCTGCGCCAACGCACATGCCGAAAACCTGCAAATACCTATCGGACAGCAAGGTACCAGTGAGTTGCGGCTACCGCAGTACGGCGAGTCACAGCGAACAGTATTAGAGCACTTCGGCCTAGCCGATGAAGAACACCCCAGCGTCGGCAATCCGCCGATCACCCGCTGGGACTATCGCGAATTCAGCGTCTACTTCGAAAACACCCACGTCATCAGCAGCGTGCGCCATCACCAGCCCGGTGCTGCCATGCAAAACAAGGAGCCACAGTGACAGTCATTTATGGACATCGCGGCGCCAAAGGCGAGGTGCCGGAAAACACCCTGGCCAGCTTCGAGCAATGCCTGCAACATGGCGTACGGCGCTGCGAGCTGGATCTGCACCTGTCGCGCGACGGCGAGTTGATGGTGATTCACGACCCGACCTTAAAGCGCACCACCGGCCATCGCGGCAAAGTGGTCGAGCATGATGCTGCAGAACTGGTCACCTACGATGCGCGCAAAGGTGGCCCTGGCGCCGTGTCACCCTGCCCTATTCCACGCTTGGAAGAACTGTTTCAACGCTGTGATTTCGAGCACTGGCAGCTGGAAGTCAAAAGCGCCTCAAAGGTCCGCTCGGCGCGCATGGTCAAGGCCATTGCCGAGCTGACTGAGCGTTACAAGCTAGCGGATAAAGTTACCGTAACCTCCAGCTCACGCGAAGTTCTCAGCGCTCTGCAACACCTGACACCACACCTGCAGCGTGGCCTGGTTGCCGAATACGCCTGGCTAGATCCGCTGAAAGTGGCCAAACATTACGGATGCCACTTGCTCGCACTGAACTGGACGCTGTGCACCCCAGAACGCCTGCTAAAGGCGCAGAAAGCCGGCTTGCACGTCTCTGTATGGACGGTCAACGAGCCGACTCTGATGCGCCGCCTGGCAGACTTCGGCGTGAATAGCATCATTACCGACTTCCCCGGAATCGCCGTGCAAACCCTGGGCTAGCGCTGGGGCTGTAGTAAGCGCTCGCGCTTATCCTGCGACATAAAAAAACCGGCCAGCAAGGCCGGTTTTCTCATTAAGCCTGATCAGAAACTTTCACGATTGGCCCAACGCCAGTCGCAAGAGTCGCTGAACGGGTTCTCCCCGGCCGGCTCAGGCCACCGGCCGGAGCCGCTCAAAAAAGCCGGTTAAGGCCATCGAACGCGGCGACTCGATAAGCTTCCGCCATGGTTGGGTAGTTGAAGGTGGTATTGACGAAATACTTGATGCTGTTCGCTTCGCCCTTCTGATTCATGATTGCCTGGCCGATGTGCACAATCTCCGAAGCCTGGTAACCGAAGCAGTGCACGCCAAGTACTTCAAGGGTTTCGCGGTGGAACAAAATCTTCAGCATCCCCACCGGTTCGTGGGCAATCTGCGCGCGGGCCATACCCTTGAAGAACGCTTTGCCCACTTCGTAAGGAATCTTGGCCTGGGTTAGTTCTCGCTCATTTTTACCGATCGAACTGATCTCTGGGATGGTGTAAATGCCGGTAGGCACGTCATCAACAAAGCGCCAGCTGCCATTGTCAACGATGCTGCCAGCAGCCGAACGGCCTTGGTCAGCCGCCGCACTGGCCAGGCTCGGCCAGCCGATCACATCACCCGCCGCGTAGATATTTGGCACTTGGGTACGGTAATTCTGATCGACTTCAATCTGCCCACGGCTGTTTACCTTAATGCCGATATTTTCCAAGCCCAACTGATCGGTATTGCCAGTACGACCGTTACACCAGAGGAAGGCGTCGGCCTTGATCTTCTTGCCGGACTTCAGGTGCAGAACCACGCCGTTCTCCACCCCTTCAACGCTTTCATACTCTTCGTTGTGGCGGATCAGCACGTTGTTATTACGCAGGTGATAACTCAGCGCATCGGAGATTTCCGCATCCAGGAAGCTCAGCAACTGGTCGCGGTTATCAATCAGATCAACCAGCACGCCCAGACCACTGAAAATAGAGGCGTACTCAGAACCGATGACCCCCGCCCCATAGATGATGATCCGGCGCGGTGTGTGCCCCAAACTAAGGATGGTGTCGCTGTCGTAGACACGTGGATGCTGGAAGTCCACATCCACAGGGCGATATGGCCGCGAGCCGGTAGCAATAACGATTTGCTTGGCCACCAACTTCTCAACCACACCATTCGGGCAGACCACTTCGACAGTTTGCTCATCGGCAAAGCTGCCTGTACCGAAAAACATATCAATGCGGTTGCGTGCGTAATAGCCCGTACGCGAGGTGACCTGCTTGGCGATTACCCGCTCGGCGCTTTTCAGTACATCGGGAAAGGAAAACCAACGCGGCTCGCCAATCTGGCGAAACATTGGGTTGGTGTTGAACTGCATAATCTGCCGCACCGAATGGCGCAGCGCCTTGGACGGGATGGTGCCCAAATGCGTGCAGTTACCGCCCACTTCACGGCGGCTATCGACCACAGCCACCTTGCGCCCGGCCTTGGCCGCGTTCATTGCCGCACCTTCACCCGCTGGGCCGGAGCCGAGCACTACTACGTCGTAGTTGTAGACCGCCATGTTTACTCCTTCAGATCACACCGGAGTACTGCTTGAGCACTCTCGGCAGGGCCAGTACTGCGCGTGCAGCCTGACAATCAATGCGTTAGCCGCAGCCTACCCCTTAGGCGGCTGCAGGGCGATCAGCGCTTGCTAGCGTCGTAAGCTAAGCCTTCGGGTTTGGCCTGTGGATCACTGTTAATTTCTTCACATTTTTCACGGCTACCACCACAAATCGAGCACTCTTTCTCGATACCCAGGTTAGCAATACCGCCGCAAGAACCAGCAATTGGCTTGCGCCCCATGATCACGCCCACGGCCATCATGCCGACGACCAGGACCATGACCAAAAAAACCACCACGAACGTCATTTCTCTTCTCCTTCAGCAAATAGCTGCTCGAAAGCCGGGGTGCTCTGCGTGACGAAAGTATCGCCTTCGCGGGTTATGAAGAACGCGGCGATACCCATGCGTTCTGCAAATGCCAAGCCACGCTCAGTGCCCATGACCATGAGTACTGTAGACAAGCCATCGGCCCGTAGGGTCGATTTATCTGCCACCGTTACTGCTGCCAGCGTGTGCGTGATCGGAGCACCGGTCAACGGGTCAAGGGTGTGAGAATAACGGCGGCCGTTTTCCTCAAAGTAATTTCGATAATCACCCGAGGTAGAAATCCCGTAGCCATCCAACTCCAACACCCGCTGGGCCACTCGCTCACCGGTCTGCGGCGCTTCCAGCCCGATACGCCACTGCTGGCCATCGGGCTTTCTACCCGCGGCCTTCAGTTCGCCGGTTATTTCAACCAAGTAGCTGTTAATGCCCAGCTCGGTTAAACGTTGCACAACTCGGTCAACGGTATAACCGGCGGCGATGCTGTTGAAGTCCACTTGAACATCGACGTCCTTGCACAACTGCTCGCCAACACGTCGCAAATACTGCATGCCAACCTGCTCACGGGCAGCGGCTAACTGCTCCGGCGTCGGTACCTTCTCAACGCGCGCTTTAGGCCCAAAACCCCAAAGATTGAGTAATGGCTCAAGGGTCAGGTCAAAAGCCCCCTGACTTTGCTCATTGAGCTCTCGACCCGTTTCAATCAGCTCCAACACTGGCGCAGGCATAACCTGGCAGGTACCCACTGGCGCGTCATTGAACCGCTCAATCACTGAGTCGGCCCGGTAGGTCGACATCTGCTGATCAACCTCAGCCAGGATCGCTTCGGTCTCGCGCTTGAGCAGATCAAGGCTTGGCGAGTCTTTGCTGCGTACGTATTTAATCGAGTAGGTGCTGCCCATAGTCGGGCCACCGAACTCTTCTATTCGCTCTGAAAACCAGCAGCCCGTTAGGGCTGCCAGCAAGCTGACAGCGATAACGGGCCGTAGTACCGCATAGATCATGGTTAGCCGCCGAAGTCGTCGAGCAGGATGTTCTCCTCCTCCACACCCAAATCAACCAGCATTTTGATCACCGCAGCATTCATCATGGGTGGACCGCACATGTAGAACTCGCACTCTTCCGGAGCCGGATGGTCCTTGAGGTAGTTCTCGTACAGTACGTTGTGGATAAAGCCTTTCAGGCCCGTCCAGTTATCTTCTGGCTGCGGGTCAGACAAGGCCAAATGCCACTTGAAGTTAGGGTTTTCGGCCTGCAGCTGATCGTACTCTTCGTTATAGAACGCCTCACGCATAGAGCGTGCGCCGTACCAGAAGCTGATCTTGCGGGTCGATTTCAAACGTTTGAGCTGGTCGAAGATGTGCGAACGCATCGGTGCCATGCCAGCACCGCCACCGATAAACACCATCTCGGCATCGGTGTCTTTGGCAAAGAACTCACCAAAGGGACCGTACACGTCGATCTTGTCACCCGGCTTGAGACTGAACACATAGGACGACATCTTGCCAGGCGGCAAATCATCTTTGCCCGGTGGTGGCGAAGCAATACGGATATTGAACTTCACCAGCCCTACTTCTTCCGGGTAGTTGGCCATGGAGTAAGCACGAATCACGGTCTCCTCGACCTTGGACACGTACTTCCACTGGTTGAACTTGTCCCAGTCACCGCGATATTCCGGTTGGATATCAAAATCCTTGTAGAACACCTCGTGCGGCGGGCATTCCAGCTGCACATAACCACCGGCACGGAAGTCGACGTTCTCGCCTTCAGGCAGTTTCAACGTCAGCTCTTTGATGAAGGTCGCCACGTTGGGGTTGGACTCAACGGTGCATTGCCACTTCTTCACACCGAAGACTTCTTCCGGCACTTCGATCTTCATGTCCTGCTTGACCGGGGTCTGGCAGGACAGACGCCAGCCAGCCTTGGCTTCGCGACGGGTGAATGCAGCCTCTTCGGTTGGCAGCATTTCGCCGCCACCGTGCTCGACCACACACTTGCATTGGGCGCAGGTACCGCCACCGCCGCAAGCCGACGAGAGGAAGATGTTGTTGGCAGCCAGGGTTTGCAGCAACTTGCCGCCCGCCGGAACCACAATGGTTTTTTCGCCGTTGATCTCGATGCTTACGTCACCGCTGGAAACCAGCTTGGCGCGCGCCGCGAGAATGACCAGCACCAACGCCAGCACGATGCCGGTGAACATGCCGATGGCGATGAAAATCTCTAAATTGATCATCTATTCATCCCTTCCTTACAACTGCACGCCAGAGAAGGACATGAAGCCCAGCGACATCAGACCGATGGTGATAAAGGTGATGCCCAATCCCTGCAGGCCGGCCGGTACGTCGCTGTACTTGAGCTTCTCGCGGATGCCTGCCAACGCAGCAATCGCCAGTGCCCAGGACAGACCCGAGCCGAAGCCATACACAGTACTTTCCGCCAGGTTGTAGTCACGCTCGACCATGAACAAGGTGCCGCCCATGATGGCGCAGTTCACCGTAATCAGCGGCAGGAACACGCCCAGGGCGTTGTAGAGGCTCGGTACGTACTTATCCAGGAGCATCTCAAGGATCTGTACGATTGCCGCGATCACACCGATGTAGCTGAGCAGCCCGAGGAAACTCAGGTCCACTTCCGGCAAACCAGCCCAGGCCAGCGCGCCATCTTTCAGCAAGTAGGTGTAGATCAGGTTGTTCGCCGGCACGGTGATAACCTGGACCACGATAACCGCAATGCCCAGGCCAATCGCTGTCTCGACTTTCTTAGAAATGGCAATAAAGGTGCACATGCCAAGGAAGAACGCCAGAGCCATGTTCTCGACGAACACCGCCTTGGCCAGCAAGCTGAGGTAATGCTCCATTAGTAGGCCTCCTTATTCGAGACTTGCGGAGCCATCTTGAAGCTCGGTTTCTCTAGCTGATCTTTCTTCCAGCTACGCAGTGCCCAGATAAACAAACCAATCAGGAAGAACGCCGAAGGTGGCAGCAGCAGCAAGCCATTAGGCTGGTACCAGCCACCATCGTTGATCACCGGGATGATCTCGTAACCCATCAGTTTGCCGGCACCGAACAGCTCGCGGACGATACCCAGCATCACCAGCATGGCGCTGTAACCCAGGCCGTTACCAATACCGTCGAAGAACGACAGTACCGGTGGGTTCTGCATGGCAAAGGCTTCAGCACGGCCCATCACGATGCAGTTGGTGATGATCAGACCGACGAATACCGACAGCTGTTTGGACAGGCTGAAGGCATAAGCCTTGAGCACCTGATCGACGACGATTACCAGCGAGGCAATGATCACCATCTGCACGATCATGCGGATCGAGCTAGGGATCTGGCTGCGAATCATCGAGATAAACAGGTTGGAGAAGCCGGTTACCAGGGTCAGGGCAATCGACATCACCAAAGCAGTTTTCAGGTTCGAGGTCACCGCCAATGCGGAGCAAATACCCAGAATCTGCAAACCAATCGGGTTGTTATTGAAGATCGGGTTAAGCAGGACTTCTTTAATAGTCGGCTGCGACATGATTAAGCCTCCCCTGCGCGCAGGTTAGCGATAAACGGACCAAAACCGTTCTGACCCAGCCAGAACTTCAGCAGGTTATCCACGCCCTTGCTGGTCAGCGTCGCGCCAGCCAGTGCGTCAACCTGGTGAATGGCTTTAGGGCTTTGCGGATCAACACCACCCTTGACCACGGCGACCGACAGTTTGCCGTTTTCATCGAACAGGGTTTTACCCAGCCACTGGGCCTTCCACTTAGGGTTATCCACCTCGCCACCCAGACCCGGGGTCTCGGCGTGCTGGTAGAAGCCCATACCGGCAACCGTATTAAGGTCGCCCTTGATGGCAATAAAGCCATACAGGGTGGACCACAGGCCGTAACCGCGCACCGGCATGATCAGCGTGTCCAACTGGCCATCTTTCTCCACCACATAAACTGTGGTGTAGCGCTCCAAGCGCTTGATCGACGCGATGTCCTTATCGGCGCTAAGTGCGCTGGACAGTTTAGGGTCCTTGGCAGCTTTCAACGGGTCAAAGGTCAGCGGGTCCTTGGCGTCGGAGAATTTGCCGGTTTCCAGGTCAACCAACTTGGCTGTCACAGTCCCCTTGAACATCTCTTTGACTTGCGCGCTAGGCATGTTCGGCTGCCCCAACCCGGCAATTGCCAGGATGCTGCGCTGCTTGTCCAGCTGACGGTTTTCTACCTGGGTCGGTTTCAGTGCAATCGCTGCACCGGCGACAAATACCGAGCACACCAGGCACACCAACAGGGCTACCACCAAGGTGCGGACGGTGGATTCTTTTTGACTAGACATTACGTGCCAGCCTCCGCTTGATATTGGCTTGAACGACGAAGTGGTCGATCAGCGGCGCGAACAGGTTAGCGAACAGGATCGCCAGCATCATGCCCTCTGGGAAGGCCGGGTTGACCACACGGATCATCACAACCATCACGCCGATCAACGCACCAAAGATCCATTTGCCGGTATTGGTCATGGACGATGACACCGGGTCCGTGGCCATAAACAGCATGCCAAAGGCAAAACCACCAACGACCAAGTGCCAGTACCACGGCATGGCGAACATCGGATTGGTGTTCGAGCCAAGCGTATTGAGCAGCAGGCTGAAGCCGATCATGCCCAGCATCACCCCGGTGACGATCCGCCAGGAGGCAATTTTGGTAATCAGCAGCACACCGCCACCAATCAACAGGGCCAACGTACTGGTCTCACCCATGGAGCCCTGGATCGTACCGAAGAATGCGTCCATCCATGTGATGCCGTGGTTAACCACGTTTTCAACACCACCGGCAGCAGCCAGGCTCAACGAAGTTGCACCGGCAAAGCCATCAACTGCGGTCCATACCGCATCACCGGACATTTGCGCCGGGTAGGCGAAGAACAGGAAAGCACGGCCAGTCAGCGCAGGGTTGAGGAAGTTTTTCCCCGTACCACCGAACACTTCCTTGCCGATCACCACGCCGAAGCTGATACCCAGTGCAACCTGCCACAGCGGAATGCTTGGCGGCAGAATCAGGGCAAACAGCACGGAGGTCACAAAGAAGCCTTCGTTGACTTCGTGCTTGCGGATCGAAGCGAACAAAACTTCCCAGAAGCCGCCGACGATGAACGTCACCGCATAAACTGGCAGGAAGTAAGCGGCACCCTGAATGAAGTTATCCCACAGGCTATTCGGATCAAAACCAGCCAGCGAGCCAATCAGCGCAAAGCGCCAGCCTTCTTGCGCAGCCAGTAAATCCGGGCTGTTGGAGAAGATCAGGTTGGCCTGGTAACCAGTGTTCCACATACCAAAAAACATGGCAGGAAAGGTACACAGCCACACGGTGATCATCATGCGTTTGAGGTCGATGCCGTCACGCACGTGAGCCGTGGTCTTGGTTACGCTGCTAGGGCGATAGAAGAAGGTGTCGACAGCCTCATACAAGGCATACCACTTCTCGTATTTGCCGCCCTTTTCAAAGTTGTGCTCGATCTTGTCGAGAAATGCACGGATACCCATGACTTAACCTTCCTTCTCGATGCGGGCGAGGTTATCGCGCAGAATCGGGCCGTATTCATACTTGCCGGCACATACATAGGTGCACAGCGCCAGGTCTTCTTCGTCGAGTTCCAGGCAACCGAGCTTTTGCGCCATTTCGGTATCACCGACGATCAGATAGCGCAGTAGTTGAGTCGGCAGAATATCCAGCGGCATCACGGCTTCGTAATTACCCACCGGCACCATGGCGCGCGGGCTGCCGTTGGTGGTGGTGGAGAAGGCAAACTTCTTCGCCGCCATCAGCTTGGAGACGAAAATATTCATCACCGAGTGCTTATTCACCCCAGCACGCAGGTAATGCATCAGCTCACGCTCGTTACCCTCTGCCAGGCAAGACACCTGCATGTGATAGCGACCAAGGAAAGCAAATGCCCCCTGTGCGGTGCGACCACCCAGTACAGACCCAGAAATCACCCGATTAGAACCCGGCTGCAACTGACCAGCGGTCAACTCAGTCAGGCTTGCGCCCAGACGAGTAAGCAGCAGACGCGGTTGCTCAACCACAGGACCGGCCAATGCGACAACGCGCTCAACCCAGAGTTGTCCGGTAGTGAATAGCTTGCCGATGGCGATTACGTCTTGATAGTTGAGCGACCAGACACTCTTGGTGGCGCTAACCGGATCAAGGAAGTGAATATGCGTACCCGCCAACCCAGCTGGGTGCGGGCCGGCAAAAGCCTCAGCCTGGACCTTATTCAACTGCTCGCCGGGCAAGGTTTTGCCGTCGGCTTTGCAGAGGAACACCTTGGCTAGGTTGCTCAAAACCTGCAGCCCGTGCTCAAAATCAGCGGCGTATTCAGCGATCACCACAGACGGATCGGCTGCCAGCGGATGAGTATCAATGGCCGTGACAAAAATAGAGCTAGGCTGGGCATCTACGGCCGGCACTTTGCTCAGCGGGCGCGTCCGTAGCGCGGTCCACAGACCTGACTGCTGCAGGACCTCACGCACTTTCGCGTCGCCAACAGTTGCCAGTTGCTCAGCGCTAAATGCGTCAAAGGTAATTTGCTCATCACCCTCAACATCAATCACTACCGATTGCAGTACACGCTTCTCACCGCGATGAATCGCGCTGATTACGCCTGCTGCCGGAGCGGTGTATTGCACGCCTGGCGACTTCTTATCAGAGAACAGCACCTGACCAAGCTTGACTCGATCACCGACCTGAACCTCCATCGAAGGCTTCATACCGTGATAATCGAAGCCGATGACGGCGACGCTACGCACAGGCCTTGCAGCCTCAATGCGCTGCACCGGCACGCCGGTTATGGGCAAATCAAGCCCATGTTTTATGTTGATCATAGGTTTGCCTAACCACTGATTTATAAGCTTTTTTAGAATACGGACGACACCAACGTAAAAAACGTGGCACAACACCAACAAAATAACGCGGGCGTTGAGCAGGGTGTCGGTCGCGAGGAAAAATCCGGCCGATTATAAAGCGCTGCCTCTGCCAGTGACCACCCAAGCGCTTGCTTTTATCCGGTTTAACCGTAACAGAAGGCAACAGATCGCGGCTTGACGGCAAAGTCGGAGCGCGAGACATAGCAACAACGGACTAAATGGAGCCTCACCCATGCGCCTATTACTGGTGCTCAGCACTTTATTACTGCTGAGCGGCGAATCACTCGCCAACAACCTGGAACGCCTACAAGAGGCCAATTTCCCAATTACCCACGCCCTTGAGCAAAGCAATCTGGAACGAAAGAACCAGAGCGTATTGAACTACCTATGGGTTGACGTCTACGCCGCCGCTTTCTACGCCCCACCTCAGGCTACAGCGAGCCAAGCGATCGCCAAACCACTGAGCCAACGCTTGGAGCTTTACTACTTTCGCAACATCGACAGCCAAGACGTGATCAAGGCCGCCTGGGTCACCCTCGAACGTCAACACGACGTAGCCACACTGGAGCGCCTACGCCCAGGCATCGATGCCCTGCACGCCACCTTTCGCGACATCCGCCGCGGCGACCGCTACGCTTTGAATTTCAATACTGACAGCGGTCTGAGCCTGGAAGTGAATGGCAAAACCGCCTATGCCAGCCAGGACACTAAATTGGCCAAAGCCTACCTAGGTATTTGGCTATCACCCAACGGCCTGTCAGATAAGCTGCGCACCAGCCTATTGGCTGATTAGGCATAAATTTCAGCCAATAAAAAACGGGAGCCTTAGCTCCCGTTTTTATCAACACGCGTCGTTTAGCGCGGGAAAGCAGGCGGGTTAACCCCAGCCATATCTTCCATCACACGCACCACCTGACAGCTATAACCGAACTCGTTGTCGTACCACACGTACAGCACAACGCGGTTGTCGTTGCAGATAGTGGCTTCAGCATCGACCACACCGGCATGACGCGAACCAACGAAGTCAGTCGAAACAACTTCCTGCGACTGCACGAAATCGATCTGCTTCTGCAGATCCGAGTGCATGGCCATCTGGCGCAGGTACTCGTTGATCTCTTCGCGGCTGGTGGCTTTCTCAAGGTTGAGGTTGAGAATGGCCATCGACACGTTCGGCGTTGGTACGCGAATCGCGTTACCGGTCAGCTTGCCCTTCAACACGGGCAGTGCCTTGGCCGCCGCAGTGGCTGCGCCGGTTTCGCTGATTACCATGTTCAACGGAGCCGAACGACCACGACGATCACCCTTGTGGAAGTTGTCAATCAAGTTCTGGTCGTTGGTGTACGAGTGAACAGTTTCGACGTGACCATTGGCGATGCCGTACTGATCATTGATCGCCTTGAGCACCGGCACGATGGCGTTAGTGGTGCAAGAAGCGGCCGAGATGATCTTGTCATCCGCAGTGATCTCGCTGTGGTTAACGCCGTGCACGATGTTCTTCAGCGCCCCCTTGCCCGGCGCAGTCAGCACCACGCGATCGACACCCGGGCAGGCCAGATGCTGACCCAAACCCTCAGCGTCACGCCATACACCGGTGTTATCCACCAGCAACGCGTTTTTGATGCCGTACTGGGTGTAATCGACTTCTTTCGGATCTTTGGCGTAGATCACCTGAATCAGGTTGCCATTGGCAGTGATGGTGTTGCTGGCCTCATCAATAGTGATGGTGCCGTCGAACGGGCCGTGGACCGAATCGCGACGCAGCAAGCTGGCGCGCTTGGACAGATCGTTGTTTGCACCTTTGCGCACAACAATGGCGCGCAGACGCAGGCCATCACCACCACCGGTTTTCTCGATCAGGATGCGCGCCAGCAGGCGGCCGATACGACCGAAGCCGTAGAGCACGACATCAGTGCCTTCACGGGCTGCGCTGTTCTGGCTGCCGGCTACTTCGACCAGCTCGTCTTTAACGAACTGTTCGATGCTACGGCCTTTACCGTCAGCCTTAAACTTGCTGACCATCTTGCCCAAATCCACCGATGCCGCACCCAGCTTGAGCTCGGTCATGGTTTTCAGGATTGGGAAGGTTTCGTGCACCGACAACTCACTGCCGTCAGCCAAGCGGTGACGGGCGAAACGGTGGGCTTTAAGAATGTCGATCACCGAACGGTTGATCAAACCACGGCCGTAGATCGAGGTGACCACGTTGTTGTTACGGTAGAGCTGGCCAATCATCGGAATCATCGCTTCCGCAAGGGCTTCTCGATCGATCCACTCACCGAGACACTGGTCGGGCTTCTGAGTCACGGGCAGTACCTTCCACATGTAGGGGCTGAAAAAAGGGGCTACATTATGACGGCGCAAGCACGCATGAGCAATGCACGACTGTCGTAACTGACACCGCACATAAACGCCCGCTACAATCGGCGACCCTGTGCCTTGACCGTGAGCTGCCTGTGTCTGTGCCGACCGCGTCCGTATTACCTCTACCATCCCTGCCGGCCACTGCCGGGAAACAACATTGGGGCAACCTACCGGGGGCTGCGCTGAGCCTGGCGATTGCCGAAGCCGCCAGCAATGCCAAACGCTTCACCCTGCTGTTAACCGCCGACAGCCAGAGCGCCGAGCGCCTGCAGGAAGAGCTGAGCTTCTTCGCCCCGGATTTACCGGTGCTGCATTTCCCTGACTGGGAAACCCTGCCCTACGACCTATTTTCGCCACACCAAGACATCATTTCCCAGCGCATTGCAGCGCTGTATCGCCTGCCCGAGCTAAAGCACGGTGTATTGGTAGTGCCAATCACCACCGCCCTACATCGCCTGGCACCCAAGCGCTTCCTGCTCGGCAGCAGCCTGGTGATGCACGTTGGCCAGCAGCTTGATGTCAACCAAATGCGTGGCAACCTGGAAGCCGCCGGCTATCGCTGCGTGGACACGGTGTACGAGCACGGCGAGTTCGCTGTACGCGGCGCGTTGATTGATCTGTTCCCGATGGGCAGCAGCCTGCCGTATCGCATCGACCTGTTCGATGATGAAATCGAAACCCTGCGCACCTTCGACCCAGAGAGCCAGCGTTCCATCGATAAGGTCGAGTCGATCAAGCTGCTGCCGGCGCGCGAATTCCCACTGGAAAAGAAAGCCGTCACTGATTTCCGTGGACGTTTTCGCGAACGTTTCGACGTGGATTTTCGCCGCTGCCCCATCTACCAGGACCTCAGCACCGGCATAACCCCAGCAGGCATCGAGTACTACCTGCCGCTGTTCTTCGAAGAAACCGCCACCCTCTTCGATTACCTGCCCGCCGACACCCAAGTATTTTCCCTGCCAGGTATCGAAAAAGCCGCCGAGCAGTTCTGGGTGGACGCCCGCAGCCGCTATGAAGACCGCCGCGTGGACCCAGAACGCCCACTGCTGCCGCCTGCGGATATTTTCCTGCCCGTGGAAGACTGCTTCGCCCGCCTGAAAAACTGGCCGCGCGTGGTCGTCAGCCAAGACGATATTGACGACGGCGTAGGCCGCCAACGCTTCAACGCCATGCCCCTGCCCGACCTGGCGATCCAGGCCAAGGCCAGTGAGCCGCTGGCCGCGCTGCGGCGCTTTATTGAGGAATACCCCGGCCGCGTGCTGTTCTGCGCCGAGTCTGCCGGTCGCCGCGAGGTGCTACTGGAGCTACTCGCCCGCCTCAAACTTAAACCCAAAGAGTTCGACAACTGGCCTGCGTTCACCGCGAGCAAGCAGCGCCTGGGCATCTGCATCGCCCCGCTGGATGACGGCCTACTGCTCGATGACCTGGCCCTGGTGGCGGAAAGCCCGCTATTTGGCCAACGCGTCATGCAACGCCGGCGTCGCGAGAAGCCCCGTGATGGCGGCGACAACGTCATCAAGAACCTCACAGAACTGCGTGAAGGCGCGCCAGTGGTGCACATTGACCACGGCGTAGGCCGTTACCTGGGCCTGGTGACCATGGAGTTCGACGGCCAGGCGGCTGAATTCCTCGCCCTGATGTACGCCGAAGAAGCCAAGCTCTACGTACCCGTGGCCAGCCTGCACCTGATCGCCCGCTACACCGGCAGCGATGACGCCCTCGCACCACTGCACCGCCTCGGCTCGGAAGTGTGGCAAAAAGCCAAGCGCAAGGCCGCTGAACAGGTTCGCGATGTGGCCGCCGAATTGCTCGACATTTATGCCCGTCGCGCCGCCCGCGAAGGCTATGCCTTCAAGGACCCGATGGCCGATTACGCCACCTTCAGTGCCGGCTTCCCGTTCGAGGAAACGCCTGACCAGCAATCCGCCATCGAAGCGGTGCTGGCCGACATGCTCGCACCCAAACCGATGGATCGCCTGGTCTGCGGCGATGTTGGCTTCGGTAAAACCGAAGTGGCCATGCGCGCGGCGTTTATTGCCGTGCACAGCGGCCGCCAGGTAGCCGTGCTAGTGCCCACCACCCTGCTCGCCCAGCAGCACTACAACAGCTTCCGTGACCGCTTCGCCGACTGGCCGGTAACGGTCGAGGTGATGAGCCGCTTTAAGTCGACCAAAGAGGTCAACGAGGCCGTGGCCAAACTGGCCGAGGGCAAGATCGACATCGTCATTGGCACGCACAAGCTGCTGCAGGACGACGTGCGCTTCAAGGACCTGGGCCTGAGCATCATCGACGAAGAACACCGCTTTGGCGTGCGCCAGAAGGAACAGCTGAAAGCGCTGCGCAGCGAGGTGGATATTCTCACCCTGACCGCCACGCCGATTCCGCGCACCCTGAACATGGCCGTTGCCGGCATGCGCGACCTGTCGATCATCGCCACACCGCCAGCCCGCCGACTGTCGGTGCGCACCTTTGTCATGGAGCAAAACAACCCGACGATCAAGGAAGCACTGCTGCGCGAACTACTGCGCGGCGGCCAGGTGTACTACCTGCACAACGACGTGAAAACCATCGAAAAATGCGCCGCCGACCTCGCCGAGCTGGTGCCCGAAGCGCGCATTGGCATCGGCCACGGACAGATGCGCGAGCGCGAGCTGGAACAGGTGATGAGCGACTTTTATCACAAGCGCTTCAACGTACTGATCGCCTCGACCATCATCGAAACCGGCATTGACGTGCCCAGCGCCAACACCATCATCATCGAGCGCGCCGACAAGTTCGGTCTGGCGCAACTGCATCAATTGCGCGGCCGCGTCGGGCGTAGTCACCACCAAGCCTACGCCTACCTGCTAACACCACCACGCAAGCAGATGACCGATGATGCGCAGAAGCGCCTGGAGGCCATCAGCAATGCGCAAGACCTCGGCGCAGGCTTCGTGCTGGCCACTCACGATTTGGAGATTCGCGGTGCCGGCGAACTGCTTGGCGATGGCCAGAGCGGGCAGATCCAGGCCGTGGGCTTCACGCTTTATATGGAAATGCTCGAGCGCGCGGTGAAATCGATCCGCAAGGGCGAACAACCCAACCTCGACCAGCCACTCGGCGGCGGCCCGGAAATCAACCTGCGCGTGCCGGCACTGATCCCCGAAGACTACCTGCCGGACGTGCACGCACGACTGATTCTCTACAAACGCATCGCCAACGCCATCGACGAAGATGGCCTGAAGGAGCTGCAAGTCGAGATGATCGACCGCTTCGGTCTGCTGCCGGAGCCCACCAAAAACCTGGTGCGTATCACCCTGCTCAAACTGCAGGCAGAGAAACTCGGGATCAAGAAAATCGATGCTGGCCCACAAGGCGGACGTATCGAGTTTGCCGCCAGCACCTGTGTCGATCCGCTGACCCTGATCAAGCTAATCCAGAGCCATCCCACGCGTTATAAGTTCGAAGGCGCCACCCTGTTCCGCCTCCAAGTGCCAATGGAGCGCCCAGAAGAACGCTTCAACACGCTCGAAGCTCTGCTTGAGCGCTTACTCTCGCAATCTGTAAAGGACTGACCCATGCGCGCACTTCGCACCCTTACCCTGCTGCCGCTTATCCTGCTGTGCACGCTCAATAGCAGCGCGGCGCTGGCTGAAAGCCTCTACCAGGTTGAAGTCATCGTGTTCCGTCAATCTGTCGATACGATTTCCGCAGGCCAACTGCCACCCGATAACTGGGAGCAGGATGCCCTGCCGGTGGACGCCAACAACAGCCGTAGCACTGCGCTGAATGCCGAAGCCGACAAACTCAATCCATCCAGCGGCTATCAGGTACTTCTGCACCAGGCCTGGGTGCAGAGCCTTGGCGACTCAAGCAGTAGCGTTGCCATCCACACGGGTGACGAGCAGTTTGGCCACTACCCGGTCGAAGGCCGCATCAGCCTCAAAGATGGTCGCTTAATCGAGCTGGAGAGTGACATTTGGGTCAATCAATTCGATGCCAACGGCAGCCTCAGCGACAGCGAGCGCATCAAACAAAGTAGCCGCCTGAAAAGCGGTGAACTGACCTTTGTGGATAACGGCAGCCTGGGCATGCTGATCCGCGTCAGGCCACAGTAAACATTACAGATACAAAAAAGGGCCGCACGATGCGGCCCTTTTCAATGGCGTGCAGGTATCAATTACTCAGCACACGCGCCAGCACAGCCTTGACCGTGTCCATCCCCTCATCCAGCGCGCGCTCAATCTCCGCCATGGTGATAAGCGCACGTGACTTACCAGCAGCCGGGTTCACCACCAGCGCCAAACAGGCATAGGGCAGTGCCAACTCACGCGCGAGAACAGCTTCTGGCATGCCGGTCATGCCAACGATATCGCAGCCATCGCGCTCCATTCGGGAGATTTCGGCAACAGTTTCCAGGCGTGGCCCTTGCGTACAACCGTAAATCCCGTGAGAGCTGAAGGCACAGTGCTCTGCCGTTAGCGCATCGACCAACTTGCTGCGCAAGCCAGCATCGTAAGGATGACTGAAATCCACATGGGTCACGTGCTCCAGCTCACCTTCGAAATAGGTGTGCTCGCGCCCGTAGGTGTAATCAATGATCTGATGCGGCAGGCAAAAATGTCCCGTGCCCATAGCGGCATGAATGCCACCCACCGCATTCACCGCAATAATCGCCTTGGCCCCGGCTTCACGCAGCGCCCAAAGATTCGCCCGGTAATTGACCTGATGCGGCGGGATACGGTGAGGATGCCCATGACGCGCAAGAAACAGCACCTCACGCCCGGCGTAATCACCCTTGAGCACTGCCGCAGAGGGTGCGCCATAGGGCGTATCGATATGCAGCGCCGCCTTGATGGTCAGTCCGTCCAGCTTGGTCAGACCGGTACCACCGATAATCGCGTAAACCGTCATCCATCACTCCTCAGTCGATTAATTGCGCATCGCGCAGGCTGCCAAGTGCTGCCAGCCAGCGCGGGCTCTGCCGATATTCAATCCCCGGGAAAGCTTGTCGGCGCATTCGCGCCAGCCCCCGTGGCGGCTCTACTTTAAGCCGCTGCAGGGCGCTCAAGGCTAACTCGGCGGCCGCTCGGTCATTGCACACCAGGCCCATATCACAGCCGGCAGTCAGTGCAGCCTCGATACGGCAGGCGGCATCACCCACCACATGCGCGCCGGCCATGGACAGATCGTCACTGAAAATAACCCCATCAAAGCCCAGCTCACCACGCAGAATGTCTTGCAACCAGCGGCGGGAAAAACCGGCAGGCTGGCTGTCCACCTGGGGATAGATCACGTGCGCCGGCATCACCGCCGCCAACTGCCGACTGAGTTGCACAAACGGCTGCAGATCAACGGCGCGGATCTGCTCCAAGCTGCGCTCATCCACCGGAATCGCTACATGGGAGTCCGCCTCGGCCCAACCATGACCGGGGAAATGCTTGCCCGTTGCAGCCATACCGGCCGCATTCATCCCACGGATAAAAGCCCCGGCCAGCAGGGTCGCACGCTGCGCATCACCCTCAAAA
This sequence comes from Pseudomonas sp., assembly GCF_046581935.1. Taxonomy (GTDB): domain Bacteria; phylum Pseudomonadota; class Gammaproteobacteria; order Pseudomonadales; family Pseudomonadaceae; genus Aquipseudomonas. Next base: position 192,478 of record NZ_JAYGFK010000014.1, on the reverse strand, counting down.
GCCCGGCTACCGACCACAGCACTGCGCTGATGATCGAGATCCAGCACCGGAGCAAAGCTCAGATCCAAACCGGCGGCCAGGACTTCCGTGGCCATAATCCAACCACACTGCTCAGCCAAATACTCAGCATTGGCGTTATCGGCCAGCGCACGCATCGCCGGTAAGCGCACAAAGCCCTGACGTAAACGCTGCACGCGCCCACCTTCCTGATCAACGGCAAGCAGCAGATCCGGGCGCACCGCACGAATGGCCGCCGCCAGCTCGCGCACTTGGCGCGGATCTTCGATATTGCGGGCAAACAGAATCAACCCCGCCACCTGTGGCTGGCGCAGAAGCTGCCGATCTTCAGCCGTCAGCCAAGTACCAGCGACATCCAGCATCAATGAACCGTGCATGGGTGAACTCACAATCAATCCTTAATAAAGAGGCGTAGCAGCCCAAACCGGACAAGCCGCCTCGTCAATCTGAACCGAACACCGGACCGGCACACGCGCAAATAACTCCAGCAAATCACTGTTGCGCAGGCGCACACAGCCATGTGACAGCGCCACGCCCATGGGCTCGCAGTCCGGCGTACCGTGTATATAGATATAGCGGCGAAAGGTATCGACATCGCCCAGACGATTACGTCCAGGCTCACAACCACTCAGCCAGAGAATGCGCGTAAGAATCCAGTCTCGCCCTGGGAATTGCGCATGCAACTCAGGCGACCAGACCTCGCCCGTCCAACGCCGCCCACGCAGCACGGCTGCGCGGGGTAAACCATCACCAATCTTCGCGCGCACCTGATGTAAGCCACGCGGCGTACAACCAGAGCCATTACGCTCACCCGCACCATTGAGCGCAGTGGAAACATTCAGACGCAGCTGCAGCTGCCCATTGGCAAAGCCATACAGGCACTGATCGGCAAGGGAGATGTGGAGAAAATCGAGAGCTGCCATGGGCGGCTAGCTTAGCGGATCAAACCCACCAAGCCCACCCACAGACGGTCAAACTTTACTAGCGGGGGCAGAAGCCTTGACGCGAGGTTTCAGTTGGGCGCTGGCCAGCGCCTCATCGGCCAAGCCCGTTTCTGAGCGCATACCGGCAGCCAGGAACGGCACCATCAAACGCATGACCTGCTCAATCGACGTGTTAACCCCGAAATCGGTTTCCGACATAGCCCGCAAGGCTTTGATCCCAGACATGCTGAACGCAGCCGCGCCCAACATAAAGTGCACCCGCCAGAACAGCTCCAGCGGCGGAATACGTGGGGCGGCCTCATGCACCAACTGCATATAACGGCGGAAAACCTTGCCGTAAACCTCATCCAAATATTTACGCAAGTGACCCTGACTTTGGCTGAAAGCCAAGCCAAGCAAACGCATAAATATAGAAAGATCGTTACCGCTGCGCGGCTTGACGGTAAGCGTCTGCTCAACAAGCAACTCAAGCAGTTCTTCCAGGCTGACCTTGATCTCTGGCTTGGACTGGCGGCGATCCAGTTCACGCTCCAGGTTTGCGCAGAAAGGCCCAAGAAAGCGCGAGAAAACTGCCTGAATCAATGCCTTCTTCGAACCGAAGTGATAGTTCACAGCAGCCAGATTGACGCCGGCCTTGCTGGTGATCAAACGTAAAGAAGTTTCCGCGAAACCCTTCTCCGCAAAAAGCTGCTCTGCGGCATCAAGAATGCGTTCAACTGTTTCAGACTGAGCCATGACTTTTTTCATCTAAGCAAACACTTGTTTGAAACATACGTTTCACCCACCCGACTTGTCAAGCCGAGCAAGCCATCTTATGGCCGAGCAGTCACAAAAATCCTCAGAACGCCACAGTAACCCAAGCAAGACGAACTTCGGACAAGCCTGTTTAAAGCCCCTCACATCATGCCCTGCATGAAGGGCATTGAGTAGAGGCCAAAACACAAGGATTGCCAATCTCACATCACTGTATATAATCCCAGTCACTGTACAAAAAAACAGAGCCAATCATGCTAAAACTGACGCCGCGCCAAGCTGAAATTCTCGCCATGATCAAGCAATGCCTTGAGGACAACGGCTATCCGCCCACCCGTGCGGAAATCGCTCTGGCACTGGGCTTCAAATCGCCGAACGCCGCTGAAGAACACCTCAAGGCGCTAGCCCGCAAAGGTGCGATCGAAATGACGCCTGGAGCATCTCGCGGTATTCGCATCCCGGGTTTTGAACCCAACGCAGAAGAAGAAAACGGCCTTCCAGTTATCGGTCGCGTGGCTGCTGGGGCACCAATACTTGCGCAACAACATGTGGAAGAGTCTTGCCGGATCAACCCGGACTTCTTCCATCCCAAGGCAGACTATCTGCTGCGTGTTCGCGGCATGAGCATGAGAGATATCGGAATAATCGACGGTGACTTACTGGCCGTGCACACCACCCGCGAGGCGCGTAATGGCCAAGTTGTAGTGGCACGCCTTGATGATGAAGTCACAGTCAAACGCTTCAAGCGCGAAGGAAACAAGGTCTGGCTGATTGCCGAAAACCCTGAGTTCGCACCGATAGAAGTGAATCTGGAAGAGCAGGAACTGATCATTGAAGGCTTGAGCGTCGGAGTTATCCGCCGCTGACAGTCCACTGAAAACGCAGCATCGACAACGCAGGTAGCTACACCTGCTGGTGGAGGATCTATGCAGTTTCCACAATCACTGAGCCGTACACAGCTGCCACTGTTCGATGCATTTATGGCTTCGACAGTTACCCCAATGCTTGCCAATGCTAACGAGCTGCCGTGGCCTGATGAGACAGAAGCCTTCAGTGAACTGTCGCTGCGTGGCGCGGCCGGGCATTGCCTGAATCTGCTCGCCCCCATTCTGCGTGAGCTAAGCGACAACCACGACGAACGCTGGTTAACCCTCATCGCCCCACCATCCAGCCTCACCCAGACGTGGTTACGCGATGCCGGACTAAACCGTGAACGTATTCTGCTACTCCACCCTCGCGGCGAGCAAAGCGCGCTGGAACTGGCCCAACAAGCATTAACGCTTGGCCGCAGCCATACCGTCGTCAGCTGGCTGCACCCACTTGCTCGCCAGGCGCGCAACCAACTTGAGCAAGCCGCCCGCCAGGGCAAGGCGCAAAGCCTGAACATCAGTTTGGGATAATTGCGCAACACATACGCACAAGGACTGTGCGTGTTGGCTAATAGGCAGAAATACAAACTGTCGCGATCAGCCCAGCGCCTGAGTGACGCCAAACCAGCGGACGATCAGTGAAGAACCCGCGGCCCTTCTTCTTGCTGGAAATTGTTTTCGGCTAAACGCCCCGCCATCTGCACACCGACATTGAGCATGGCCTTTGCCACCTCAACATGCTGCCCCTGCAGGAAGGCTTTGGCATCAGCAGAAAAGTCCAGCACCACCAGCGACTCTTCATCCTCGGCACGACGCAGGGCAATGCGCCCATCGGGCAACTCGACAATTTCCAGGAAGGATGTAGGCATTGGGTTAGCTCTCCACGAAAGGCGCGTAGTGTAACAGTCTGTCCTGACTCACCCTAGCCCGCCGATCCATCAACGGATTACCACTCACTCAGGGTTTCGCGAAAACGCTGTGCCAGGGATTTCAACTGCTGCCGCCAAGCATCCAGAGCTTGATGCCCCAGAGGCTCAACCTCTTCGTCCAAGCTGACCGCCGTAATCAACGGCGTCGTCGGGTCAGTTTTACTCTGCTTGCCAGCTTGCGGCGGCTGAAAAAGCGCAGCATAAGCCGTCAAAAGCTGAGCAACCCAGCTAGCGGGGGACTGCGCCAGCTCAACCAACTCGCCTAATTCTTGACTCGGTGCAGCGTGCAGAACCGCTGACGTGAGGAAGCTCTCTGCGCGCGGAGCTGCACTGTCAGGCAAACGGTAATAGCCGGCAATTTCATGGCATAAGCCTAACAAGGCACCGTACAGATGAAATAGCGCAGCCTCGCGCTCAGCCTGGATCAGGGCCAGCGAGTTTATGCTCTGCGCCTGTTCAGCCTTACGCCAGGACTCCAGCGCCAGGCCTGCATAGAAGATTTTTTGATTGGTGCGGGTATAGAGCTCGTTGGCCATGACAGCACACTCCATTAAGGCGTTGACAGATATACGCGCCCACCAGAGGCAGGCGCGCACTCAGCTAGATCAGCCCTTATCTTCGATTTTCCACTTACCACCGTCGAAGAACGCGCGCCAGCCAGTCGGTTTTCCGTCGACCTCAGTCTGCACGTACTGCTCTTTGGTCTTGCGGCTGTAGCGGATTACCGCAGCACGGCCTTGCGAGTCCTTCGGCGGAGCGTCGCAGAGGAAGTGATACTTGGGGTCGATTTCATCACGATGCGGAATAATCTCGACCACTAGCGGCGCACGGGTCTCACGGTTTTTCGGGAACTGGCTGGCAGCCAGGAACAAGCCCGAAGCGCCATCACGCAGAATGTAGGTATCGTTGACCTTCTCGCATTTCAGCTCCGGCATCTTCACCGGGTCCATCTTCGGCGGCGCTGCTTCACCACTTTTCAGCAGTTTGCGGGTGTTCTTGCACTCACTATTGGTACAGCCGAAGAACTTACCGAAGCGACCGGTTTTCAGCTGCATCTGGCTGCCACACTTGTCGCAGTCCAGGCTAGGGCCTTCGTAACCCTTGATGCGGTATTGGCCCTGCTCCACTTCATAGCCCGGGCAATCCGGGTTATTACCGCAAATATGCAGCTTGCGGGTCTCATCAAGCAGGTAGGCATCCATCGCGGTCGAACAGATTGGGCAGCGATGCTTGCCAAGCAGCACACGCGATTCCGACTCGCCCTCGTCATCTGCGGCAATCTCATCGCCCGGCACCAGGTTGACCGTAGCCTTGCAGCGCTCTTTTGGCGGCAATGCATAACCTGAACAGCCAAGGAATACACCTGTCGAGGCCGTGCGAATAGTCATTGGCCGAGCGCAATCGCGACAAGCAATGTCCGTGAGCGTTGGTGTATTGGCGCGCATGCCACCATCGCTGTCGCCCGCCACCTCAAGCTTCTTCTTGAAGTCGCCGTAGAACTCATCAAGCACATGCTTCCACTCGCGCTCGCCCTGCGCCACATCGTCCAGATTCTCTTCCATACCTGCGGTAAAGCCGTAGTCCATCAGGTTAGAGAAGCTCTCGGAGAGACGCTCAGTAACGATATCGCCCATCTTTTCGGAGTAGAAACGGCGGTTGTGCAGCGCCACATAACCGCGATCCTGAATAGTGCCGATAATTGCAGCGTAGGTCGAAGGACGACCAATACCGCGCTTCTCCATCTCTTTAACCAAGCTGGCTTCCGAGTAGCGAGCAGGCGGCTTGGTGAAGTGCTGGCTCGGATCGAGCTTAACCAGCTTGAGCACTTCACCTTGATTCATTTCGGGCAATACATCGTCATCGCCCGGCTTACTCAGCTGCGGCAATGCCCGCGTGTAGCCGTCGAACTTGAGAATACGACCCTTGGCACGCAGCTCGAACTGAGCAGCAGTGACGGTCACGGTAGTCGACAGGTACTCGGCCGGCGGCATCTGGCAGGCGACGAATTGGCGCCAGATCAACTCATACAAACGCTCGGCGTCACGCTCCATGCCCGACAGCTGAGTCGGCTTGAGGTTGACGTCGGAAGGACGAATCGCTTCGTGCGCTTCCTGCGCGCCTTCTTTGCTGCTGTAGGCAATCGGGTTGGCTGGCAGGTACTTCTTGCCGAACTCGCTTTCAATAAAACTGCGCACCATGCTCACGGCGTCAGCCGAGAGATTGGTCGAGTCGGTACGCATATAGGTGATGTAGCCAGCCTCATACAGACGCTGAGCCATCATCATGGTCTTCTTCACCCCAAAGCCCAGGCGGTTACTGGCGGCCTGTTGCAGCGTGGAGGTAATAAACGGCGCGGAAGGCTTGCTGCTGGTCGGTTTGTCTTCGCGCTTGCTGATGCTGTAGCTAGAGGCTTTCAGCGTAGCCAGGGCCGCCATGGCCTGGGCTTCATTAAGCGGTTTAAAGGCTGCGCCGTTCTCACGAGCCACTTCAAAGCGCACATTGGCGCCTTTGGCAGTGCCCAGATCGGCGTGTACTTCCCAGTATTCTTCGGGGACGAAAGCGCGGATCTCTTTCTCGCGCTCGACCACCAGTTTCACCGCAACCGATTGCACACGGCCAGCGGACAAACCACGGGCGATCTTCGCCCACAGCAGTGGCGAAACCATGTAACCCACAACACGATCAAGAAAACGCCGTGCCTGCTGAGCATTGACCCGATTAATGTCCAACTCACCAGGCTTGGAGAACGCCTCCTGAATCGCCTTCTTGGTGATCTCGTTGAACACCACACGCTTATAGCGACTGTCATCACCACCGATGGATTCGCGCAGGTGCCAAGCAATGGCTTCCCCCTCGCGGTCCAAGTCGGTTGCGAGATAGATGGTGTCAGCATCCTTGGCCAAGCGGCGCAGTTCCTCGACGACTTTTTCCTTGCCGGGAAGGATTTCGTACTTGGCTTTCCAGCCGTGCTCTGGATCAACGCCCATGCGCGCAAACAACTGACGCTTGGCTTTTTCCTTGGGCGACAGCGCCGGCACTTCACCCGCTGCGGCTTTACCACGCTTAGCAGGCTCTTTGGCGGTACTCGCCGAGCCGCTGGTGGGTAGGTCACGGATGTGGCCGATGCTCGACTTCACCACGTACTCGTTGCCCAAGTACTTGTTGATGGTCTTGGCCTTAGCCGGGGATTCCACGATGACCAGCGATTTGCCCATGGATTGGAAAATTCCTGAAATTCGGTAAATAGATGCGAAGGCGCTTTACTGCCTGTTAGCGCGGCACCGCTATATATAGTGGCGGTCCCGCCAAGGTCAAGCGCAGCGGTGCGCTAAATGCCAGCTCAAGGCCGACTAAACAGTGTTGTTTCGGCCTGGATCAAAGCGAATCGTGGAACTGTCTCGCCATCGACTTCAACACTTTCACAGAACATCTCCAGCGGCCTCACCCAAAGGCCAAACTCGCCGTACAGCGCCTGATAGACCACCATTGGTTGATCCGCCTCGGAGTGTTGAGCCACACCGAATACCCGATATTCAGGGCCTTTGTAGTGGCGGTAGAGGCCAGGTTGTAACTGCATGAGTGAATTCCTTGAAAATTTTCTGCGGTCAACAAATTCCGCGAGGAAACTTTTACAGCGCGTAAATACGGCCCCAATGACGGCAGCCACAAAGGGCTGACCAAAAACAAAAACCGGGGCACTTGGCCCCGGTTTTTCCATCATCTACACCTGTAAAGCTTACAGACGCTCGAAGACGGTGGTGATGCCTTGGCCGAGACCTATGCACATGGTCGACACACCAAATGTGCCGCCATTCTGCTTCATCACGTTCAGCAGGGTACCGGAGATACGTGCACCGGAACAACCGAAGGGGTGACCCAGAGCGATTGCGCCACCGTGCAAGTTGACCTTCTCTTCCATCTTATCGAGCACTTTCAGGTCCTTCAGCACAGGCAGAGCCTGGGCAGCAAAGGCTTCATTGAGCTCGAAGAAATCGATGTCATTGATACTCAGGCCAGCACGCTTGAGCGCTTTATGAGTCGCCGGTACCGGACCATAACCCATGATCGCCGGATCGACACCCGCCACCGCCATTGCACGTACCACAGCCATTGGCTGAATACCCAGATCCTGAGCACGCTGGGCGCTCATAACGATCATGCAGGAAGCGCCGTCAGTGATCTGCGAGGACGTACCGGCAGTCACGGTGCCACCCTTCGGGTTAAACGCCGGCTTCAGTGCAGCCAGACTCTCCAGCGTAGTCTCCGGACGAATGGTTTCGTCGTAGTCGAAGACTTTCAGGAAGCCATTCTCGTCGTAGCCTTGCATCGGGATGATTTCATCCTTGAACTTGCCTTCGACAGTGGCCTTTTGCGCCAAACGGTGCGAACGCTCACCGAATGCATCCTGCTGCTCACGACTGATGCCGTGCATTTTGCCAAGCATTTCAGCAGTCAGGCCCATCATGCCCGACGCCTTAGCGGCATACAGCGACAGATGCGGGTTTGGGTCGACTCCATGCATCATGCCAACGTGGCCCATGTGTTCCACACCGCCAATGACAAACACGTCACCGTTACCGGTCTGGATCGCCTGCACAGCAGTGTGCAAGGCGCTCATGGAAGAACCACACAGACGACTGACCGTTTGCGCAGCACTGGTGTGCGGAATCTGGGTCATCAGCGACGCCATGCGTGCGATGTTCCAGCCCTGCTCCAGGGTTTGGTTAACACAGCCCCAGATCACGTCCTCCACTTCGGACGGGTCAATCTTGGTGTTACGTGCCAGTACGCCGCTAATCAAGTTGGCCGACATGGTTTCGGCACGGGTGTTGCGATGCATGCCGCCCTTGGAACGACCCATCGGGGTACGACCGAAGTCGACGATGACTGCATCTCTAGGATTCAGGCTCATATTTCTAATCTCGCTCTAGTCTGTCCGCGATTAACCGAAAAACTTCTGGCCGCTAGCAGCCATTTCGCGAAGCTTGGCAGTCGGGGTGTACAGCGCGCCCAGCTCGGCATATTTATCAGCCAAAGCAACGAACTCAGCGACACCAACGGTATCGATATAACGCAGCGCACCACCACGGAAAGGCGGGAAGCCGATGCCATAGATCAGGCCCATATCGGCCTCAGCAGCGGTGTCGACGATGCCGTCTTCCAGGCAACGAACTGTTTCCATGCACAGCGGGATCATCATGAAGTTGATGATGTCTTCATCTGTCACTTCACGCTGCTCGCTCACGATCGACTTGAGCAATTCGTAAGCCACAGGATCGATAACTTTCTTCGGCTTGCCGCGCTTATCCATCTCGTAGGCGTAGAAGCCTTTGCCGTTCTTCTGGCCCAGGCGATCAGCTTCGTACATCACGTCAACCGCAGTGCGACCTTCAACCGCCATACGATCCGGGAAGCCTTCAGCCATTACGTCACGACCATGGTGGCCGGTATCGATACCAACCACGTCGGACAGGTACGCCGGGCCCATTGGCCAGCCGAACTTTTCCATGACCTTGTCGATACGTACGAAGTCGACACCGAACTCGAGCAACTTGGAGAAGCCGCCGAAGTAAGGGAACAACACACGGTTAACCAGGAAGCCTGGGCAGTCGTTGACCACCACCGGGGTTTTACCCATTTTCTTGGCGTAGGCAACAGTAGTCGCAACCGCCACATCGCTGGATTTCTCGCCACGAATAACTTCAACCAGCGGCATCATGTGCACCGGGTTGAAGAAGTGCATACCAACGAAGTTTTCCGGACGCTTGAGGGCCTTGGCCAGCAAGTTGATGGAAATGGTCGAGGTGTTCGACGCGAGAATCGCGTCTTCTTTAACCACGCCTTCCACTTCAGCCAGCACGATCTGCTTGACCTTCGGGTTCTCAACAACAGCTTCGACAACGATGTCGACAGCGCCGAAATCACCGTAAGACATGGTCGGACGGATAGCGGTGAGGGCTTCAGCCATCTTCGCCGGAGTCATACGACCTTTGGCAACGCGGCCGCCGAGCAGCTTGGAAGCCTCGGCCAGCCCCATCTGGATACCCTCTTCACGGATATCCTTCATCAGGATCGGGGTGCCCTTGGACGCGGACTGGTAAGCGATACCGCCACCCATGATGCCAGCGCCAAGTACGGCAGCCAGTTTCACATCATTGGCGACGTCATCGTATTTCTTGGCTTTTTTCTTCAGCTCCTGATCATTCAGGAATAGACCGATCAAGCTGGCTGCAACCGGGGTTTTAGCCAGTTTGACGAAACCAGCGGCTTCAATTTCCAGCGCCTTGTCGCGAGACATGTTGGCGGCTTTCTGGATGGTCTTGATTGCTTCAACCGGAGCCGGGTAGTTCGGGCCGGCCTGGCCTGCCACGAAACCTTTGGCAGTCTCAAAGCACATCATCTGCTCGATGGCATTGAGCTTGAGCTTTTCCAATTTCGGTTGACGCTTGGCCTTGTAATCCAGTTCACCAGAGATGGCGCGCTGAATCAGGTCCAAAGCGGCGGCCTGCAGCTTCTCAGCAGCAACCACAGCATCCACTGCGCCAACTTTCAGCGCATCGCTAGCCTTGTTTTCTTTACCACCGGCAATCCACTCAACCGCGTTATCGGTACCGATAACACGTGGCAGACGCACCGTGCCGCCGAAGCCTGGGTAGATGCCCAGCTTAACTTCTGGCAGACCAACTTTGGCGCTGTCGGCCATGACGCGGTAATCCGCGGCCAGGCACATTTCAAAACCACCGCCCAGGGCGATGCCATTGATAGCGACAACAGTTGGAACATTGAGGTCTTCAAAATCACTGAAGATCTTGTTGGCTTCGAGGTTGCCAGCCACCAGCTCTTCATCCGACAACTTGAAGTTGTCGACGAATTCAGTGATGTCGGCACCGACGATAAATACGTCTTTGCCACTGGTGACAATCACGCCCTTGATCGAACCATCAGCCTTAATTGCATCAACAGATTGACGCAGTTCATTGAGGGTAAGACGGTTGAATTTGTTGACGGATTCACCCTTGAGGTCGAATTTCAATTCGACGATGCCGCTCTCAAGAGCCTTAACCGTGATGGCTTTACCTTCGTAAATCATCAACTGATCTCCACGGTATGGAAGCTGAACAGTACACATCGGAGCCAACCAGCAAGCTACTCAACGGCACAGCCGTCACAGAGTAGCCCCAATCAGCCTGGCACACCCACCGACGCGATATTCGGGCTGGAAAGGCGCTGCATTAAGTAGGCAAACGCTCAATTCATACGCCCGTTTGATTTGGGTATGCACACCTTCAAGGAAAAGCCATGACTTGTCAATTGGCCTGTAGCAGCGCAGAAAACTTACAAAAAATTACGTTAGCGATGACCGCAGATCAAAAATAACTACGCCACTAAAAATCACTCATATGCAGCTATCAGCCTCAAATAAGCGGGCTATTCGCGGAATAATGAAAAAACAGCATGCCTGGCAAAACGATTTGCCTGCAGGTACAGTCACCCATATACGGCCACTAGAACGACCGTACCTAAAACAAAAACAATTACAGCCCAGCCAAGGGCGCACGGAGTTTTCCCATGTCGAGCCGCATGCTTGCCATCGCCTTGAGCACACTAATCGCCACCGCCCTCCCGCTGTTCAGTGGCGCCACCCAAGCCGCCGACGCCGCTAGCAGCCTGCTTAAACTGCATCAATTACGCCTATCCGCTCAAAAAACACTGGGCGACTTTTACATGTTTAACGGCATGGAAGGCGATCAACGCTATGCGCGCATGATCAATCAGTCGCAGGACGAGGCCAACAAACTCATAGGCGAGCTGACCGACATGCCTGGTCAAGGCTCAAAGGTCCTCCGCTCGCAGCTTGAACAGCAATGGAAGGACTATCAGATTGACCTCAACAACCTGACCGCAGCAATCAAAAACCAGGGCTACACTGACCTGCGACCGGTAGCTGACTTGGCAGCACGCAACCAGCAGCTGATGACCCTAAGCCAGGAGCTATACAACAAGATCCAGCAGGAAGGCAGCTACAGCGTGCCCGCACTTACCCAGCTCAGCCGCGAACAGAGCTTACTCATGCAAGGCATTGCAGTGGATTACGCCTCACGCAGCGCCTCGGTAGGCGCGACGTTTATGGGAGGGGGCGACGCACGGCCGATTGAAGAGTTGGTCAGCGAGTTCGCCAGCAGAATGGCCGCACTGGAGAAAGATCCGAAAAACACCCCCCAACTGAACCAGTCATGGGAAGGCGTAAGCACCAAATGGCGGTATATTGAAAAATCACTGATCAATTACAACGAAAATAGCGTGCCGTTTCTGGTCAATAAGTATTCTAACACCATCATTCAGGGCATCGAGCAGATTGCCGACCAGTACGCGGCAGCCAACATCTGAAGCCCTATAAGTTTTGCCGGCCTGCCTGGCCGTACTCTAGCCCAGTGCTCGCACTGGGCTTTCTTTTGCCCGGTTTCCTCACAAACACATGCCGCCGATACGCCGCAGCAGCCACATCTCAAGCGTTAGCTTTAAGGAAGCCCACAACCTTATCCAGCGCCGCACTCCCTCCATGCTCCCCCCAACAGACCGACAGCATCTGTGTGGTTGCTTCAACCTTATAGGCGTCTGCTGGCAGCTCCTGCAATTGCGCCAGCAAGGCCTGATCAGTGCAGAGTTCGCGCCATTTGTTAACCCACTGCCCGGGCTCCATCTGCCAATAGCACCAACTATCCTGCTGCCCACGTCGCCGGGCGCAGTGATACTGCGGGCAGGACTCAGGTGGGTGAAGCACCAACCAATGCGGCCACACCTGTGGGGCAAGTTGCATCGCCACCCCCATCCGCCGGGCCTGCAGACGAACATCCATACGCCCTCGCTGACGTCGCGACGGCACTAACCAAGCCAACGGGCTTAGCATAAGGGCCAAAAACAAGAGCAAAAACCAAGGACTCATATCATTATCTCGCAGGCAAAAGCCTGTCATCAGCGCTCAGGAAGGCCATACTAAGACCATTGATCCACTTGCCAGGAGAGTTACCCATGCCCTACCAGCACATTCTAGTAGCCGTCGACCTCACCGAAGAATGCGACCCCGTTATGCACCGAGCCCAGAAACTGGCGACCTGTAGCGGTGCCAAGCTTTCCGTGGTGCACATCGTCGAACCCATGGCCATGGCCTTTGGCGGCGATGTGCCGATGGACTTATCAATGTTGCAGCAGCAGCAGTTCGACCAGGCCCGTGAGCGCTTGGACAAATTTGCCGGCAAATACCCTGAGCTGCAAAGCGATCAGCGCCACCTGGCCTACGGACAACCCCGCCAGGAAATACACCGCCTCGCCGAAGAACAACAATGCGACCTGATCATCGTTGGCAGCCACGGCCGCCATGGCTTGGCCCTACTGCTCGGCTCTACGGCCAACGACGTACTGCACGGCGCGCCCTGCGATGTACTCGCCGTTCGCCTGAAGAAAGCTGAATAACACCGCGCACTGGCGGATAGCGCGGCAGCGTTATTCGCCAGCGCCACTCGCCACCATTACCAAAGGACGGATTTTCTGCAACTGGGTCTCCAGCGAGTAAGTCATGCTGGATGCCATCGAGAAGAAGCTGAGAAACGCTTTGAGGTTGGAGTCGCCCTCACAGGTGTCATGAATGCGCTGCCAAAACGCCTGATTGACCAACTGTAACTGCTGGAACTGGCGCACCAACCCCTTGAGTTCCCAGTCAGGCGCACGCCCCTCACGCAGATTGAAGTACTGCTGCGTCAGGTACACCGACACAGTCCGTAAGATGAATTCCTGATTATTGGCGAATGGCAGGTGATGGCTTGCCATCGGCTTGAGCTTACCCAGCACCGGGCAGGCACTGGTGGCCATGATGACGCCTAGCAATGCACGCAAGCCCTCTTCCAGACCGACCTGTTTGCTGTACTCACGCTCGGGCGTGCGCACCCAAACAGCCACCTTTTTGAATGCCGGCAAGCCTTGAAAGTCCTCAATAACTCGGTGCAAATCGACAGCAGCCGGGCAATGACTGAAATTCTCTTTGCTCAACGGGCAATTGCTGCACTGTTGATATTCAAGACGCGTCCAACCTGGCGCGCTTTGCGCAGCCTCAGCCTCATACACTCGGTCCAGCTCGATCCTGTAGCTGAACTGATGAACATCGTCGAGAGCAATGCGGTACTCGATGGCCATAACCAACTCCGGAAAATCTCAACATCCTAGCTTGAGGGCGATATCTCAGGCTCAGCCTTCTAGCTCAGCCCAACGCTCAACCAACACATCCAGTTCCTGCTGAACCGATTGCAAGGTAGCCAGCACTTGCGCGGTCATATCTGCAGGTTGCTGATAAAACGTAGGTGCAGCGATCTGCTTCTGTAAATCAGCGACCTTCACCTCCAGAGCATCAATCTGCCCCGGAATAGCTTCTAGCTCGCGCTGCAACTTATAACTGAGCTTCTTCTTGCTCTCAGTGGCAACCACTGGCTCCGCAGTAACCGGCTCAGGTACTACCGCCGAAGCCAGCGCTGGCTTGCCGGCTTTGCTTTCGCCAACACCGAGCAAGCGCGGCGAACCACCCTGACGCAGCCAGTCCTGATAGCCACCAACATATTCACGCACCTTGCCCTCGCCTTCGAAGACCAGCGTGCTGGTCACCACGTTGTCGAGGAAGGCCCGGTCATGGCTAACCATCAGTACGGTGCCTGGGAAAGTCAGCAACACCTCTTCAAGCAGTTCGAGGGTTTCCACATCGAGGTCGTTGGTCGGCTCATCCAGTACCAACAGATTCGCTGGCTTGCTGAATAGCTTAGCCAGCAAGAGGCGTGCCCGCTCGCCGCCGGACAATGCCTTGACTGGGGTACGCGCACGTTGCGGGCTGAACAGAAAGTCGCCCAGGTAGCTCAGTACGTGGCGGTTCTGCCCATCGATCTCGATAAAGTCGCGGCCTTCGGCGACGTTGTCGATCACGGTCTTTTCCAGATCGAGCTGGTGACGTAATTGGTCAAAATACGCCACATCAATGCGCGTACCCTCAGCCACCTCACCACTGGTGGGCTGCAAACCGCCGAGCATCAGCTTGAGCAGAGTCGTTTTGCCGGTGCCGTTGGCGCCGAGCAGGCCGATGCGGTCACCGCGCTGCAGCACCATGGAGAAGTCCTTGATCAGGAACGGCCCACCTGGATGCGCAAAGCTGACGTTTTCCAGCACCATCACCTGCTTGCCAGATTTTTCCGCGGTTTCCAGCTGGATATTCGCCTTACCGGTACGCTCACGACGCTCGCTGCGCTCGACGCGCAGGGCTTTCAAAGCACGTACACGGCCTTCGTTACGAGTACGGCGGGCTTTAATGCCTTGGCGAATCCACACTTCTTCCTGAGCCAGGCGCTTATCGAATAACGCGTTGGCGGTTTCTTCTGCAGCCAAAGTGGCTTCTTTGTGCACGAGGAAGCTGGCGTAGTCGCCGTTCCAGTCGATCAGGCCGCCACGGTCGAGCTCAAGAATGCGCGTGGCCAGGTTCTGCAAGAAGGAACGGTCGTGGGTGATAAACAGCACAGCCCCCTGAAAATCAGCCAAGGCTTCTTCCAGCCAGGCAATCGCACCGATGTCTAGGTGGTTGGTTGGCTCGTCAAGCAGGAGCAGATCCGGTTCAGAAACCAGCGCCTGGGCCAACAGAACGCGCCGCCGCCAGCCGCCTGAAAGCTCAGCCAGGGTTTTATCGGCCGGCAACTGCAAGCGGCTCAGGGTGCTGTCGACGAGTTGCTGCAAGCGCCAGCCGTCACGGGCTTCGAGGTCTTGCTGCACGTGCATGAGCTTATTGAGGTCATCTTCGGTGACACAGTTCTGCGCCAGATGATGGTATTGCGCCAGGAGTTCACCCACGCCGTCCAGGCCCTGGGCGACCACATCAAACACCGTGCGATCATCGGCAACCGGCAACTCTTGCGGCAATTCACCTATCTTCAGTCCTGGCGCGCGCCAAACAGCACCGTCATCGGCTTTCTGGTCGCCCTTGACCAGTTTCATCATGCTCGACTTACCGGTGCCGTTACGGCCGATGATGCACACCCGCTCGCCACGGGCAATCTGCCAAGACACCTTGTCCAACAGCGGCATTGCGCCGTAGGCCAGGGAAATATCGGTGAACTTGAGCAGGGTCATGGCGCGCCTCAACAAAAAACGATGGGTGGTAGCTAGTAAGCAAGGGATCGCGACGGCTTAAGTCGCGTCAGGCCTGCTGCTGCCAGCTGAAACACCCAGAAAATCATTTGCAGCTGCCGCAGCACCCGCAAAACAGGGCGCGCATTCTAACCGAGAAGCGCCGCAACATCGCGGGCAATTTAAGCGCCAGAGCCACTAAATTCGCTTACTCCTACCTGTTGTCAGCAGCTGTTGTGCCGATCAACCCGCACAGATCAATGCCACTGCTGGCCGCCGGCAATTTGCGCGCGGCTCGCATTGAGCCTTCACCGCCTAGAGGCAAAAGACTAAGCTAAGGCCCTACGCACTATTTGCCTGGAAGTGTCATGCGCGGCTCCCTGTTCCACCTGTTGTCTTGTTTGCTGGTTTCTACCCTGAGCTTATCTGCGGCACACGCCACCACCCTGGCGCAACAACGCCAATATTACGACCAGGCCAAGGCCGCGCTGGCCAAAGGTGACAAGGGCCCATATGAGCGTTACGCCAGCGCTCTGCGTGACTACCCACTGGAGCCTTACCTTGCCTACGACGAGCTGACCGCCCGCCTAAAGTGGGCCAGCAATGACGAAATCGAAAAATTCCTCGCCGAACATGGCGATCTGCCGCAAATCAGCTGGATGAAACTGCGTTGGTTGCGCTGGCTGGCCGAGCGTGGCGAATGGCAGACGTTTATCAACCACTACGAACCCGCGTTGAACTTCACTGAGCTCGACTGCCTATACGGCCAATATCAGCTGAGTCACGGCATGCGCGCGGAGGGCTACGCCACGGCGGAAAAACTATGGCTAGTGGGCAAATCCCAACCCAACGCCTGTGATCCACTGTTTGAGCGCTGGGCAGCCGAAGGCCAGCTCACCGAACAAAAGCGCTGGCAGCGGGCCAAGCTGGCTGCCGAAGCGCGTAACTATGGTCTCGTTACCCACCTGATCAAGAACATGCCAACCCTGGGTAACCACGGTAAAAGCTTGCTGGAAGTGGCGCAAAAACCTGAGCTCTTGAAGCAGACCGCGCGCTTCACCCAGAACGACCCAGCAATGGCTGATGTGGTTGGCCTCGGCCTGCGCCGCTTAGCCCGCCAGGACCCAGAAAGCGCACTCACGCTGCTCGATGGCTACGCCCAGCGCATGAAGTTCTCCAGCAATGAACAAGTGGCTATCGCCCGCGAGATAGGCCTGAGCCTGGCCAAGCGCTTCGACGTCCGCGCCCTGCAAGTCATGGCCAAGTATGACCCCCAACTGCGTGACAACACTGTCAGCGAATGGCGCGCACGCTTACTGCTGCGCCTAGGCCGTTGGGAGGAAGCAAACCAGCTGACGCGCAAAATGCCTGAGGAACTGAGCAAGACCAATCGCTGGCGTTATTGGCAGGCGCGCAGCCTGCAACTGGCTCACCCCAACAGCCAAGAACCGAAAGTGATGTATCAAGCACTGGCCAAGGAACGTGATTTTTATGGCTTCATGGCCGCCGACCAGGTGCAAGCCCCCTATCAACTGAATAACAAACCACTGGCACTGACCCCGCAGACCATAAAAAAGGTACGTAACTCAGCCGCGATTCGCCGCGCCCTAGAGTTCAACGCGCGTGGCCAGGTCGCCGACGGACGCCGCGAGTGGTACAACGTCAGCCGTCTGTTCAGCCGCGATGAGATGGTCGCCCAGGCACGTTTGGCCTATGAAATGGGTTGGTACTTCCCGGCTATTCGGACGATCAGCCAAGCGCAATACTGGGACGATTTGGATGTACGCTTCCCCATGGCCCACCGCGAACAACTGGTGCGCGAAGCCCGTAACCGCGACATTCACTCCAGCTGGATATTCGCTATTACCCGCCAGGAAAGTGCCTTTATGGCCGATGCCAAATCGGGTGTTGGGGCGATGGGCCTGATGCAGTTGATGCCGACCACTGCCAAGGAAACCGCAAGACGCTTTGGCATCCCACTGGCATCGCCGCAACTGGCCTACCGACCAGAAGTCAACATCCAGTTGGGGGCTGCTTATCTCAGCCAGATATATGGTCAGTTCAATGGCAACCGTGTACTTGCCTCCGCCGCCTACAACGCCGGCCCTGGTCGCGTGCGGCAGTGGCTGCGCGGCGCGGACCACCTGTCTTATGACGTATGGATCGAGAACATCCCGTTCGATGAAACCCGCCAGTACGTGCAGAATGTACTGTCCTATTCGGTGATCTACGGCGAAAAACTCAACGCGCCGCAGCCTCTGGTAGCCTGGCACGAGCGTTACTTCGACCAATAACGGCTAAGCAGGCACGCTCAACAGCAACTGCCGAGCGTGCATTCCCGCCCTACTCCAGCACCTGCACCGGCATATCCAGACGCAGGTGGCCCTCGCCACAGGCAATCAAGTTTTGCCCGAAATAAACCTCACCATCGCGCTCACGGTAGGTTTTCAAGGTCACCAGCGGCTCACGGTCGGCGCTGCGTTCGCCGGTTTGTGGGTCGAGGGTGGTCATGATGCAGCGCGAACAGCCCTTGACCACGCGGAACTCCAGCTCACCAATGCGAATCCGCTTCCAGCTATCTTCGGCATAAGGCTCGCTGCCACTGACCACCAGATTCGGCCGAAAACGCAGCATCGGCAACGGCCGGCCGACCCGCGCCGACAGGTCATCCAGCGACGCTTGGCCAATCAGCAACAAAGGGAAGCCATCGGCAAACGCCACCTTATCGCCCACTGCGGCATAGGCCGTGTCGACCTGCCGTGCACATGGTTCCGAGACATACACCAGGCGACAGGCACGGCCAAGCAACTGGCTTAGCCACTGCGCGGCCATATCGCCAGCATCCGGCACCGGTAAGCTATCGCGCCAGATGGTTACGCCACGCAGCGGAGCCTGCTCATCCGGCACCATCACCTGCATGTCAGCCATACCTGGCGCGCTCAACAGCAAGTGTGTGCTGCCCTGCCAACACGCCTGCAGCTGAGTCATCTGCGCCAGTAAACGCTGGGTCAAGAAGCGTCCTGTTTGCGCATCGACTACCATCCAGCGACGATCACCCTGCACGCCCAAGGCATCCAGGGCCGTTTCATCCAAGGCCTCACCTGCCGCGGATTTCAGTGGATAACGGTACAACCCGGAGAGATGCAACATGAACCCAGTTTCCCTTTGGCAAAACGCACTTATACGAGTAACCCGTATCGCTCACAAGCCCGTATTGAGCTTGCCTCTCTTACTATTGCTCAGTGCCTGCAGCGGCAATCCGCCGGATAACTTGGGCCTACATGACGGCCACCTGGCCGCTTGCCCGGACTCACCTAACTGCGTGAACAGCCAAGCCACTGACTCCCGCCACGCCATTGCACCACTACTGCTAACGGGCACTGCCGAGCAAACCCAGGCCCGCCTCAAGGCCATCCTCAAGAGCGAGCCACGGGTAAATTTAGTGGGTGAAGCACCGGGTTATTTGCGCGCGGAGTTCAGCAGCCGACTGATGCGCTTTGTTGACGACGTGGAGTTCCATATAGGCGCAACAGCCGTCGATGTTCGTTCGGCGTCCCGCCTGGGCTACAAGGATTTTGACGTCAACCGTGAGCGCATCGAATACCTGCGCCAGCGGTTGAGCGAATAACGCAGGGGCTGATGCTCGCGCTCGGTTTATTCTGCCGGGTGCAGCAGTGCTAGACGCTCGCGCACCACATCTACCAGTTTGTCCGGCTGGAATTTGGAGAGGAAGTTATCGCAGCCTACCTTCTTCACCATTGCCTCATTGAAGCTACCGGAGAGTGAGGTGTGCAGCACTACGTAGAGGTCTTTGAGGCGAGGGTCGTTGCGAATTTCAGTGGTCAAACGGTAGCCGTCCATCTCCGGCATTTCCGCATCAGTGATCACCATCAACAGCTTCTCGTGCACATCAACCCCTGAGTCTGCCCAGCTTTTCAGCAGGTTAAGGGCTCGCAAACCGTCACTCGCCGCATGGCAACGGATATCCAACTGCGCCATGGTGCCCTTGAGCTGACTCATTGCCACGTTGGAATCGTCCACCAGCAGCACTTCACGACCACGGGCATGCTCCAATATAGGATCAGCGAGTTTCTCCGGGGATACCTTGGTGCTCATTGGGGTGATTTCTGCCAGCACCTTTTCAACGTCGATGACCTCAACAATCTGATCTTCAACCTTGGTAATCGCCGTTAGGTAATGCTGACGCCCTGCCCCACCCGGAGGCGGCAAGATAGACTCCCAATTGAGGTTGAGGATGCGCTCGACACCTCCAACCAGGAATGCCTGCACCGAGCGGTTGTACTCAGTCACGATGATGGTGCTGCGCTCATCTGGCACGATGGGCCGCATGCCTATGGCCTGGGACAGATCAATCACTGGCAAGGTCTGGCCACGCAGGTTAACCACGCCACAAACAAACCGATGACGCTGTGGCATCAAGGTCAGCTTGGGCATTTGCAGGACTTCCTGCACCTTAAACACGTTGATCGCAAACAGCTGCCGCCCCGTCAGGCGAAACATCAAAATTTCCAGGCGATTCTCGCCCACCAGTTGGGTGCGTTGGTTCACCGAGTCGAGAATGCCAGCCATCATGCGCTCCTGTTCACTTATCGATCTAGCCTAGCTCAAATAGCTACGCTTGATATATCGGCCATAAGCCACCCATCTGAAGGCAGCCGGCATCCTTCTACCCGTTATTCTTTTAGAAGCGGTGAGTGCACCGGCAGATGTACACGCAAAGCCGCCGGTAACGCAGTAAAACGCAGCTGCCGACTCGCCAGCGGCTCACCATCAATGTTGACATCTAACCCTGCAGGCGCATCCACCTCCAACCAGGGTAACCGCACGCTCAATGCAGCAGTCTGCAGCCCTTTGATACCACCCGATAACAGCGCGCCCAGGGTGCTCACTACATCGATCGAAGCAGGAACAATACACACATCCAGCAAGCCATCATTAACCCGCGCCTGCGGGCATAATATGTGACCGCCACCGGCTTGACGGCCATTACCGATACCGAGGGCAAGAAACTCACCTTGCCACTCGAAGTCAGGCCCACTGAAACGGCCAAAGGATGAGCGCACTTCGGCGAAACGGCTCAGACCGGTCAGTAAATACGCCGCGCCACCGAGCACACGCTTGAGCTCTTCCGGGGTATTGGCCGTGACATTAGAACCAAAACCGCCCGTGGCCATATTGAGAAATAGCTGGCCATCCACTTCGCCCAGGTCTATCGGCTGCGCTGGCTCATCCAGCAGGCCTAATGCCGCTAAGGGCTCAAGCGGTACTCCGGCAGCATGAGCGAAATCATTGGCGGTGCCCAATGGCAACAACGCCAAACTGGCGCTGGTTTTTGCTAGCGCCATGGCTTCAGCCACATCACGCAAGGTGCCATCTCCGCCGCCGGCGATCAGGGTCGGATAGCCCGCCTGCAGCGCCTCCTTAACCAGGCGCTGCGCGTCACCGCCCTCCCAAGTGAGGCGCACATCCAGTTGCCAACCGTCTTGACGCCGCGTGTTCACGGCATTTCGCACCTCATCATTGAGGGCTTGCTTGCCGTGCAGGATCAATAGCGCTTTACGTTCTTGCATTCCCGACATCCTCGTCACACCTCAGGCAGATATTCGACAGCATGGCCTGCCACGATTAATCATCTATTAATCTGATAATTAAACACAGAAATTACGCATTTTTAATCGTATTGATTTATTAGATCATCTATCCATCGACAACGAGCACACGCCATCAGGCGCTGGTGTTCATCAAAGAGGATACGCAGATGATCGAAGTACGCCCCTTCGCCGAACTCGGCGGTGCCCATCACGGCTGGCTGAATGCCCGTCATCACTTCTCCTTTGCCGAATACTATGATCCGGCACGGATGAACTGGGGCCCGCTGCGCGTTTGGAACGATGATGAAATCGCCCCGCACACCGGCTTTCCGACCCACCCGCACCGCGACATGGAGATCATCACCTATGTACGCCAAGGCGCCATCACCCACAAGGACAACCTGGGTAACCATGGCCGTACCGAAGCCGGTGATGTACAGGTAATGAGCGCCGGCACAGGGATTGCCCACAGTGAATACAACCTGGAAGACGACACCACGAAAATCTTCCAGATCTGGATTCAACCCAACCAGTCAGGCCTGCCGCCATCCTGGGGGGCCAAGCCGTTCCCTAAAGGTGAGCGCACCGGTGCCTTTGTAACACTGGCCAGCGGTTTTGCCGAAGACACGGATGCTCTGCCGATTCGCAGCAACGCACGGATGGCAGCGGCTACCTTGCAGGCGGGACAAAGTGCCGAGTACCCAATTGGCGCAGCACGCAAGGCCTACCTGGTTGCGGCCAGCGGCAGCATCGAGGTGAACGGCATTACCGCTCAGACCCGTGATGGTGTGGCAGTCAGCGATGTTGAAGTAATTCGCATAACAGCCATCGAAGACAGTGAAATAATCCTGGTGGATGTGGCCTGACCGGCAGCAGTGGCTTCGCGGCGTAGCAGTTTATGTGCGCCGCGAAATCGCGTTAAGCCGGGTAACCGGTGATTTTGCGGATGGTCTGGTACAGCGGTTTGAGCTGCTTGTACATGTGTTGATAAACCCGCGTGTAGAGCTGCTGATAGATGCGCTGCGCCTCAGGATTTGGGGTGAATACCTGACCAACCCGGGTCATCGCCGCAAGTGCTGTGGGGTAGTCCGGGTACAGGCCTAGCCCTACCGCACAGTTGATGGCCGCACCCAAACCACTGGTTTCATACAAATGTGGCCGCTCGGCCGGTAGCCCGAAGATATCGGCTGTCAGCTGCATGGCTGCATCGCTTTGCGAGCCACCACCTGAAACCCGCAGGCGAGTGATGCGTGTACCCGAACGTTTCTCGATTTTTTCCCTGCCCTGGCGCAGGGCGTAAGCCAGCCCTTCTAGAATGGCCCGGTAGATGTGCGCGCGGGTGTGTACGTCGCCAAAACCGATGATCGAACCTTTGGCTTCCAACCCTGGTTCGCGTAGCCCCGGCGTCCAATAAGGCTGCAATATTAAGCCCATGGACCCGGCAGGCACGCTGTTGACCAATTCATCGAACAACACTTCGGCCTCAACGCCCAGTTCCTTGGCACGCTGCATCTCACGCAGACCAAACTCCTGCTTGAACCAACTGACCATCCAAAAGCCGCGATAGATCATCACTTCGCTGTTGAAGTGATCGGGAATGACCGACGGATACGCTGGCAACAGTGGCGTTATCTCCAAGTAGCGACTGCGAGTGGTGTTGATCGTCGCTGTCGTGCCATAAGACAGGCAGGCCATATTTTCCGCCTGCCCGCCTGCCCCCAGCACT
This sequence comes from Pseudomonas sp., assembly GCF_046581935.1. Classification (GTDB taxonomy): domain Bacteria; phylum Pseudomonadota; class Gammaproteobacteria; order Pseudomonadales; family Pseudomonadaceae; genus Aquipseudomonas. The sequence continues at coordinate 169,477 of NZ_JAYGFK010000014.1, read as the reverse complement.
TCGCAGGCTTTGTCAGCGCCGGCAGCAATCAACGGCAACCCTTCAGGAATGCCGGTGTGGCGGCTGGCCGTCGCACTGATATGGCCCAGCAACGCCCCTGGCTTGCGCAGCTCCGGCAACTGCTCGCGACGCACCGACAGGGCCTGCCATTTCCAATCGCGCGGTTTAGCCCAGCGCAAATGCCTGTAATCAAATGGCAGATAGGCCACACAAGCGGCCAAGGAGTCGACAAATTGTCCGCACAGACGATGTGTAAGAAAGCCCGAGAGCAGCAGCACCTTATGGGTTTTGGCCCAGACCTCTGGCTGGTTTTGCGCGATCCAGTTGACCTCGGCCTGGCCACGAAAATGGTCCACCGCCGCCCGTAGCCCAGTCAGTTTGAACAGCCAACCCCAAGGCCCCTTGATGGGCTCGCGCACATCAGCTTGCCGTTGATCCAGCCAAAGTATTGCCGGGCGTAGCGCTTGGCCTTGCTCATCAACATTGATCACTGTGCCGCGCTGAGTTGTCAGCGATACACCTTTAATCTGCCGACGGTCGATGTCCACCTGCTGCCACAGTTGCGCACAGGCCTGCCCCAGGCTGTTCCAGTAATACTCTGGGTCCTGTTCAGCCCAGCCAGGCTGTTTCGAGTAATAGGCTTCAAGCTCCACCTTGCCCTTGCCAAGCAGATTGCCGTGAAGATCGAACAGCAGCGCCCTGATGCTCTGGGTGCCGTTATCGATGGCCAGCAGGTAGTTTTTATCGCTCAAGGCACAACCCTTTCTGTAAATACACGCTGTAGCCGGATGTAATCCGGGGTAGCCGCTCCCGGATTGCATCCGACTACTGTTAATCAGCTATCTGCTGGCAGGCTGTAGCAACGCTGCCACAACTGCAGGTAAGCCTGCTGCTCCTGCTGCCAGCGCGCGTCATCCCAACCTAAACGGGCTTGGCATAACGCACGAATACGCGGCAATTCGGCTACGCCCCCACACGCCAGTAACAACCCCAAGCGCGTGCGCCGAAGCAGCAAGTCATCCAGGTGCAACACCAGCTCCTGCTCGGCGGCCCAGGCCAGCTCAGCCCAGAGCGTGTTCGTGCCGACCACCGGTTCAGCACCCAGCTGATCGAGCAATACCAGCAACGCCGGCAGCGCCCGGCCATAGCGGCCCAGCAGGCGTTTGTACTGGGCGGGACTTAGTTGTGGATGCGGCTGACAGGAGAGCAAAGCAAAAGTCGCAGCGCCATGATCCTCCACCGTACGCCCGACCATCGGCGCACAAGCCTGCAACACCTCCAGCGCCAGCAAACGGAAAGTCGTCAGCTTGCCCCCGGCCAGCGTGACGCAACCCGGCTCAACCCACAGCGCATGCTCGCGTTTTTCATCAGACGGTTTGCGCCCCTCGCTGCCATCACTGACCACTGGACGCACCCCGGCCCAGCTCGACAACACATCCGCAGCACCAATCGCAGCGGCTGGGAACTGCTGAGCGCAGGCCGTCAGCAGATAATCCACCTCATCGGCACTGATCCGCGCCTCCTCACTCAGCGGCGCGGGGTGATCGAGATCAGTGGTGCCGATGACGGTCGCGCCCTCCCAGGGGAAAACAAACACCGGCCGCTTATCGCTGGCGTGGATAAAGCTAAAGGCATGCGCCACCGGTAACCGCCAGGCCGGAACCAGCAGATGGCTGCCGCGCAACGGGCGAATATGTTCAAGCCCGTTCTTGTTGCGCAGTTGATCAGCCCACGCGCCGGTTGCCTGGGCCACAGCGCGGCTGTTGAAGGTATAACGCCGGCCGGTTTCACGGTCCTCAGCGAGCAAGCCGACAACCCGCCCCTCCTCACGCAGCAAATCGACCACACGCATGCCGTTCAACGCTTCGCCGCCCTCGGCGCGGGCCTCACCGAGCACCCGCTGCACCAGCCGCGCGTCGTCAGTCACCGCATCAAAAAACTGCGTACCGCCTTGCAAGCCTGCGGTTTTCAAACCAGGTGCCAAATACCGTAACTGCTGCAGCGGGTAATACAGGTGGTTGCGCTTACCCGCCAGGGCGTCATACACCGTCAATAGCCCGCCAAAAACCCGTGGGCCAGGAAAGCCGCCCTGGTAATGAGCCATGATAAAACTCAGCGGATCGACCAGCCCCGGCGCTTCGCGCAGCAGGCGCTCGCGCTCACGCACCGAGTCACGGGTCAGGCCAAACTGGCCCTTGGCGATATAGCGCAGCCCACCGTGGACCATCTTCGACGAGCGGCTGGAAGTGCCCCAGGCGAAATCGCGCTGTTCCAAAAGTAGGCATTTCCAGCCGCGCCGCGCCGCTTCACGCAGAATGCCGGCACCGCTGATGCCGCCGCCCACAACGATCAGATCCCAGTCGCGCGCGGCCAGTTCAGGCAGTGCCTGCTCGCGCCAGACGGCGTTCCACTGAGTCATCATCAATCCTGAATCAACACGCCAGGGGCCAGGCGCTGCTCAGGGTCGAAGTGCCCGGCCAACGCCTTGAGCGTGGCCATGCCCAGCTCGCCCTTCTCTACCGGTAGGTAAGGCGCATGATCACGACCCACTCCGTGCTGATGGCTAATGGTGCCACGGTTCTCGGCGATGGTCAGGCAGGCAGCATGTTTGAGCTTCTGCCAGCGCGCCATGGCCTCTGCATAACTGCTGCCAGGGCGAAACACATAGGTGGTGTAGATGCTCGACCCTTCGTTGTAGACATGCGACAGGTGAGTAAACACATGCACCTGCTCGCCCTCTTCACTCAGGCCGTTGCGCAGGCTGGCTTCGAGCTTGTTCAGCAGGCTATCGACGTTGCTCCAGTCGGTGGCGGTTTCCAGGGTATCGACCGCGTAACCAGCAGCCCACAGGCCGTGGCGCAGGTAGGGGAAACGGAAACGGTTTTCTGCCCATTTTTTACCGAGCAGAGTGCCGGTAAACACCCCGCCGAAACCCTTGAGCAGTTGCTTCGCCTGTTTTAACGACGCGGCGTTCTGTGTACGGCTACCGGTGACGCCAAAGGTCAGCATGCATTTGCCATCGCGCGCGCCGCGTAAGGCCAGGTATTTCTCCAACCAGGCGATCTGCTGCGGATGGCCGGCCAGGGCCAGCTGGGTTTTGGTTTCGATGGCATTCGACAGGCGCAGCATCGACAGCGGCACCCGCGCCTGGGCCAGGTTGCGAATAGCGCTCAGCGCCTGCTGCCAGTTGGGCAGGAATACGGCGTAGAAATGCTCCTGTTCGGCCAAGCGAGTGATACGCACCTTGACCTCGGAAATGATGCCGAAGCGCCCTTCCGAGCCCATCAGGATTTCCCGCAGGTCCGGCCCGGCTGCAGATGCCGGGAAGGTCGGAATTTCCAGGGTGCCGGCGAAGGTCTCAACCTTACCACCGGCAAACAGTTGCTCAATGCGCCCGTAACGCAGCGACTGCTGGCCGCTGGAACGGCTGGCTACCCAACCGCCAAGCGTCGATAACTCCCAGGACTGCGGAAAATGCCCAAGGGTATAACCCTGAGCGCGCAACTGGTTTTCCACCTGCGGGCCATTGGCGCCAGGACCGAAGGTGGCGATCAGGCTGTCGTGGTCGATTTCGACCAGCTTGCTCATACGTTCAAGCGACAGGGTCAGCACCGGTTTGCTGCCAGCCTGCGGGTTGATATGCCCAGCCACCGAGGTGCCGCCACCATAGGGAATCACGATCAGGTCCTGCTGGCTGGCCCAGGCCAGCAACTCGCGGATCTGCGCGGCGCTCTCCGGGTAGGCCACACCATCGGGGAATACGCCAAAATCACCCGAGCGCATCGCCAGCCAGTCCGCCAGGCTCTGGCCACGCGCGTGCCGCACACGGTCTTCGGCGTTCAGGCAAATCAGCGGATGCGCCTGCAGTCGCGAGGCCGGCACCTGCGCCAGCACCTGCTCCAGGCTGGCATCGGCAAGCGGCTGACCGGGGCCGATCAGCTCGGCTAGAAAACGCTCGCCATGGGCAGGCAGCTCCACCACGGTCGCCTCATCACCCCAGCCATTCCAACGTCGCATCTGTTGCCCCCGGATATTTCAGTCAACCTCAATGGCTGCCTATACTAGCTGGCCGCTCAAGAGCGTCACTGTCGAATCAAGCCAGGCGCTATCGCTAATCAAGACATTCAGAATAAGAAAATGACCGACAACCTCGGCTACACCTCTGTCCCTGCACTGCTGAAATACCTGCGCCATGCCGAACAGTTGGGCCTAGATACCGAGCAAACACTGACGGCAGCCGGCATCAACGCCAACGACTTAGCCGACAACAGCAAACGCCTCCCCAGCGAAACCCACGAACGCCTGCTCGCGCACTTGCTACGGGTGTCCGGCGACCCGCTGTTCGGCCTGCACAGCGCGCGCTTTGTGCTGCCGGGCTCTTGGAGCGTGCTGGGATATATCACCATGAACTGCGCGACCTTGGGCGAGGCCATGGGCCGCATCGCACCCTATGAAAAGCTGGTGGGCGACATGGGTGTCAGCCGGATCGAGGCGGCGAACGATCACGTCATGATGATCTGGACCTGCCGGCATCAGGCTGAACCGATCCGCCGACATATGGTGGAGGACGTACTGGCCTCATGGCTGCTGTATGCCCGCTGGATCGCCGACATGGACCGCTCGCCCCGGGAAGTCTGGTTCGAGCATGCGCAGCCAGAAGGCGTGGCGCTGGATGAGTATCAAGCAGTGTTCGGCTGCCCAATCCACTTCGAGCAAAGCTGTAATGCGTTGATTGTGCCGCTGGACTACCTCAAGGCGCCGCTGCGTCAGGCCGACGCCAGCCTGCTGCGCACGCTGGAAGAACATGCGCTGACCCTGATGGCCGGATTGGACGACAACGAGCCGCTGCCACAACGGGTGAAGAACGCCCTGCGCTTATTGCTCAAGGACGGCTTGCCACGCAAAGAGCGCGTGGCGGAAAAATTCAATATGACGGTGCGCACCCTGCAGCGTCATCTGCAGTTGGCCGGCACCAGCTACCAGCAGATTCTCGATGAGTTGCGCCAGGAGCTGGCCGAGCACTACCTGCTGCGCAGCGACCTGGCCATTCAGGATATCGCCAGCTACCTGGGCTTTACCGAATCGCGCTCGTTCCACCGCAGCTTCAAGGCCTGGACCGGGCAGACCCCGGGCGAATTCCGCGAGCGCCAACGCAATACGTAGGATGGGTCGGGGCACGCTGGTTGAGCTTGCGATACCCATAGGCGCGATCTGGCAACGTCCGTTGATGGGTATCGCTGTGCTCCATCCATCCATCCTACCTAGCCCATCCTTGAAAACCGTAGGATGGATTAGCAGCGCAGCGGCGTAGCCCATCAATGCTCAGGTGACTTACCCCAGAATTTCGCTCAACGGAATGAACCTCAGGCTATCGCCCTCGGCCAGCGTCGTATCTTCCAATACCTCGGCAAAACCCTCAGCCCAGGCGGCGCTGCGCAGCACCCCGGAGCTCTGGTTCGGATAAGGCACAACCCGGCCATTTTCCAGACGCGCGCGCAGGTACTCGCGGCGCTTGCCCGGTTTGCTCCAGACAAAGCCCGCTGGCATCGGGAAACCCAGCGGCTCAACCCGCTGAACACCCAAACGACGCAACAGATAAGGCCGTGCGAGCAGACCAAAGGTCACCAGGGTCGACGCCGGGTTGCCCGGCAGACCAATAACCGGCACACCACGGAACTGCCCACAGGTCAGTGGTTTGCCCGGTTTAATCGCCAATTTCCACAGCGCCAGCTCGCCCTCTTCACGCAGGGCCATGCCGAGGAAATCCGCCTCCCCCACCGACACACCGCCCGTGGAGAGAATCAGGTCAACGTGGCTCAACGCACCCAGCGCTGCACGCGTCAGCTCTAGGTCATCAAGCAGAATGCCGCCATCAATGACCTCGCAGCCCAAACGCTGCAGCCAGGCGATCAGTAAACGTCGGTTGCTGTTGTAGATCTGTCCAGGGCCCAGCGGCTGACCCGGCTCAACCAGCTCATCACCCGTAGACAGCACAGCCACGCGCGGCCGACGGCGTACCGTCAACTCGGCACAGCCCAGTGAAGCGGCCAAACCCAGCTCAATCGGCCCAAGGCGGGTGCCTACGGGTAATACGCTATCGCCCACACGGGTTTCCTGTCCCTGCGGCCGCACGTTCTGCCCCAGTTTCAGTGGCTCGCTAAAAGACACGCGACCCTCTTCATCAAGTACCGCGTTTTCCTGCATTTCCACCGTGTCGGCACCGGCCGGTAAGGGCGCGCCGGTAAAAATTCGCGCGCAAGTGCCTGGCTGCAATGCTGCCGGCGCGCTGCCAGCCTGAATCCGCTGACTCACGAGCAGCGGCTCGCCGCTCCAATCGCCTAGCCGCAGGGCATAACCGTCCATGGCACTGTTGTGCCAAGGTGGCAGATCCAGGGTGGCAATCAGCGGCGCGGCCAAAACCCGGCCAGCGGCCTCGCTCAAGTTAACCAGCTCGGTTTCAACAATCGCGCTGGCCTCGGCCTGCACCAGCAAACGCGCCAGCGCCGTTTCAACCGGCATCAAACCAGGCTTATCGCAGCCGCTCATCCACGGCTCTCGCAGGCGGCCACAGGCTTCAGGTGCGGGACAAAATTGCACGGCCGATGACGGTTATCCAATTGCTCACTAAGAATGCCATCCCAAGCAGTACGACAGGCATTGGTCGAACCCGGCAGGCAGCACACCAGCGTGCCATTGGCCAAGCCGGCCAATGCGCGCGACTGGATAGTGGAGGTGCCGATATCCGCCACAGAAATCTGCCGGAATAGCTCGCCAAAACCGTCGACGTGTTTGTCCAACAAGCAGGCCACCGCTTCCGGGGTGCTGTCACGGCCGGTAAAACCTGTGCCGCCCGTAACCAGCACCACCTGCACCTGATCTTCGGCAATCCAGGTCGCTACCTGAGCGCGAATCTTGTACAAATCGTCCTTCAGCAAAGCCCGTGCAGCGAGCTGATGGCCAGCGGCCTGCAAACGATCCACCAACAACTGGCCAGAGGTATCGGTAGCTAGACTACGAGTGTCGCTGACGGTCAAAACCGCGATATTCAAGGGCACGAAATGTGCGTCGGCCTTGTGGCTCATGGCAGGCTTCCAGTTATGGGCAATAATGCCCGCCGTTATATCACAGGCCCGCTTTAGGAGGCTCTGCATGCCCGCCCCCAGCAACCCATACAACTGTTCAGTTCTGCTGCTTGCAGGCGGCCGCGGGCAACGCATGGGCGGTGCCGACAAGGGCCTGCTCGACTGGCAAGGGCGACCAATGATTGCCTGGTTGCACGACCTTGTGCGGCCACTGACTGATGATCTGATCATCTCCTGCAACCGCAACGCCGAGTGTTATGCGCCGTTTGCCGATCAACTGGTTGCCGATGATGACGCTGGTTTTCTCGGCCCATTGGCCGGTATCCGTGCAGGCCTACGTGCAGCACGCCGGCCCAACCTGCTAGTCCTGCCGTGTGACGCCCCGCAACTCGACAGCGCACTGTTACACAGCCTGCTGAGCCATGCTGGTGAGCGCGTGGTGGTGATTCGTCAGGGCGAATTTATCGAGCCGCTATTCAGCATTATCCCGAGTGCACTGCAAGCCGATCTGCAACGGGCCTGGCAAGCGGGTGAACGCAGCCCCCAGCGCTGGTTGCGTAGCCTGTCACCACTGACCGTAGAATGTCCGGCCGACGACCCTCGCTTGGCCAACCTCAATACGCCAGAACTGCTTACCCGGCACTGATCAACATTTACCAGGGAACTTGGCAGGCAAAGTTCCGTCACAAGCTGGGTAAAACATCTATTTAATCAAGGAGAACCTTATGAATCAGCGGATCATTCCAGCATTGCTGCTTACCTTGGGCCTGGCTGCGCTGACAGGTTGCGCATCACCAACGGTGATCACTCTCAATGACGGCCGCGAGATCCAGACTACAGACGAGCCAAGCTTTGATGAGGATTCGGGCTTCTACGAGTTCGAACAACTCGATGGCAAGCGCGCCAAGGTCAACAAAGATCAGGTACGCACCGTCAAAGAGCTTTAAGCCAAGCACCAGGCGTCGCCCGTTTTTTTACCGCGCCGCCTGGGTTAAGCCATACGCATTTCTAGCGCCTGGCTGATAGAGATCTGAAGGGTCGAACCTTCGAGCGGTAAAAACTTCAGTACGGAATAAGCCCACTTGCTGTGCAGCACCGCTTGGTAAAGAGCCTCGTTCGGGACGAGAAGGTCGCTGGTTAGCCCCCTGTTTCTCGGCCACTTTCAAGTTCACATTGTTTATGAAAAGCAATCGCAACCCACAAAAAAGCCCGCTAAACGCGGGCTTTTTTGTGGGTATTGCAAAACCTAGTGCAAACTTTCGAATGCGCGCACCAGAGCCTTGCTCAGGTCGACTGTTGAGAACTTGGTCAGCACGTCATTAGCACCCACTGCATTGGCTTTTTCAGTGTTCATGGTGCTGTCGAGCGAAGTGTGCAGAAGTACATAGATCTGCCCGATATCGGGCTTCTTACGCAGCGTGCGAACGAGATCGTAGCCGTCCATTTCCGGCATTTCGATATCCGACACCAGTACCTCAATGGGCTTTCCAGCGTCATGCTGTGCCTGCAGTAATTCAAGTGCACCCGCGGCGCTACGCACCATCTGACAATCCAGCTCGAGCTTGCGCAGAGTAATCATTGTCTGATGCAAGGCCACGTGGGAGTCGTCTACTACTAGCACACGCCGGCCCTTGAGCAGCTCTCGCTCACTCTCAGAGAGCAATTGCTCGTCAAGCTCCTCGACAATCACAGGCGCGAGTTCGTGAAGTACTTTTTCAATATCGAGAATTTGCACGATCTTGCCATCGATCTGCGTTACCCCAGTGATAAAGGCTTTGCTGCCAGAACCTGCCGGCGGCGGACGGACATCACGGGTGTAACACTGCACGATGCGCTCCACGCTTTGTACGTGCAGGCCCTGACGCGAGCGGCTGAGTTCAGTAACGATCAGGCAACCATCATTACTACCAGGCACCCCTTGCTCGCCTATAGCTTTGGCCAGGTCAATAACTGTCAATGCCGAACCACGCAAAGTGGCCACGCCACGTACATGAGGATGACGACTCGGCAGTTTGGTCAGTACTGGGCACGGAATGATTTCCTGAACCTTGAGCAGGTTGATCCCCAGCAAGCGGCCGCTGTGCAAACGAAACAGCAGTAGCGACAAGGCGTCTCCAAGCACCACGCTCATCAATCATCTTCCTTATATAAATCAGTGACCATCGTGCGCCCGCTGAACATCAGGCACTACGCAGGAATTCGACAATTTGTTCGGACTCGAACGGCCAATTCAACTCGGCCCCAGTATCGCTGCGACGCAATACCGGAATACGTAGAGCGTAGTCGTCGACCAAGTGTTCATGCTCGGCAATATCGATCAGTTCGACCAGCAGGCCGTGCTCGACAAAAGGCATCAGCTGCGCCTCTGCCACTTCACACAAGTGGCAGCCGAGCGTACCGAGTAGCTGACATTCCGGGAGCATCTGTGCACCTCCATTGACGACTGGCGATGCAGTTTAGCACTGCCCCCGACTTAGGCGTCGGCCGGCTTGCTGCTATCTAGCGCGGGATTTAGCAGGTTTTGTAGGCCATCAAGCAAGCGACTATTGAGCTGCTCGGCTTTGTCCAAACGGCCACTGTCAAAGCGCTCATCCAGCGAGAAGCCACCCTTGAGTAAATCCAGCAGGCTGCTCTTGGCACTGCCTTCCTCAGTAACTTGATTGGCACTGCGCAAGGCGTCGAGCAACCCCTGGGCGTAGTCGAGCAATGAACTATTGACTGCACTAGCAGCCTGTCCGCCACTCTGCGCCACGGCGCTGTAGGCATCAGTGGCCTGGCGAACGGTGGTTTGCGTCAAGCTCAGGGACATGGACGCCAACTGCTCACCGTCCATGTCCAGAGCCATGGCACGGTCAAAGGCACCGGACAGATCACCGGCATAGAACTTATCGGACAAGTCCTGCACCTGACTGAAGAGTTTCTCTAGCGCACTGCGCTCTTCTTCATCCAACTCACCCTCAACGCTAACCTGCCAGCCAGCAATCTGCAGGCTACCGGATTGGCTACTGGCAGCCACAGAACTGCCGTTCGCATTACTGCTAGCAGCAACGCTTGTTTGCGACCAGTTGGCCGAAGCCTGAGCGATAGAAATTCGCAGGCGATCACCATCACGGGTGGTCACTTCCATATCGAAGGTTTCTGCCTGGGCGGCAAAGCGCTCACTGTAGGCCGCTACCGCCAAGCTGTCGCTGCTGGACGGTGTAGTGGGGTTGAAGCGTTTATCCAACGCATCAAACCCGTCCTGGATTTTCTGGTAGGTGTCGTCTACATCACTTGCCACTTTGCCTTGCAGGACACCCATACCGTCGAGAATTTTACGCGCCTCGGCAAAGCCCTTTTCCACGCCACTACGCGCCTGCTCCAACAACCCCTTCAGTTTCTCTGAATCAGCGCCACCGGCCTGTTCGCTCTGCAGGCGCTGATCAATAAAGTCGAGAATCCGTCCTGCGACTTTCTCAGGGGTGTAATCGTTACTTTTACCCGCCAACGCACCGGGCTCAAGGCCAAGGCGCTCGGCAAGACGATTAGCCAAGGTTGCCTGTGCGTCGGCGGCAGTGTTGCGCGAGGCAGACTGAGCATTCGTGGCAGCCGTGCGGGATGGGGAGGATGACAGCGAGGCCAAAGGATTCATAACAAAGTACCTGGGCGGTGTATCTGATTGGTTGGCGGCTGCTAGTAGAGAAACTTTAATGCTGCGGAAAATTAACTGATCAACGGCGTAGAAAGTCACCTGTTCATTAGTTCTAGCAGGTTGCTGAGCGCGCTTTAGCGGTTGAAATAAAAAAGCCCGAACATTTTGTCCGGGCCTTTTGCATTCACTGCACGCCATCAGTCCTGACTGACAGCACCGATCTTGTGTATCGACAAGTCGGCACCGTAATATTCCTGCTCCTGGCTCAGGCGAATACCGACGGTAACTTTCAGTACGCCATACACCAGCACACCGCCAATCAAGGCCACCACCACGCCGAGCGCCGTGCCGGCAAACTGGCTAGCCAGACTAACGCCGCCCAGGCCGCCCAGTGCCTGCTGGCCGAAGATGCCACAGGCAATCCCACCCCATACGCCACATAGGCCATGCAGCGGCCACACACCGAGCACGTCGTCGATTTTCCACTTCACCTGGGTTGCGGTGAACGCCCAAACAAACAGCGCACCGGCAATCGCCCCAGTAATCAAGGCCCCGACCGGATGCATAAGATCAGAGCCGGCACACACCGCTACCAACCCTGCCAATGGGCCGTTGTGCAAGAAACCTGGGTCGTTACGCCCTACCAGCAACGCAGCCACAGTGCCGCCGACCATCGCCATCAGGGTGTTGACCGCCACCAGACCGCTGACGCTGCCCAGGGTTTGCGCACTCATCACGTTAAAGCCAAACCAGCCAATGATCAGAATCCACGAGCCCAGCGCGAGGAACGGAATATTCGACGGCGCAAAAGCCACCAAACGGCCATCGCGATAACGCCCATTACGCCGCCCCAACAGGATCACCGCGCCGAAGGCCAGCCAGCCACCTACCGCATGCACCACAACAGAGCCGGCAAAATCATGAAAGGCTGCACCAAACTGCGCCTCCAACCAGCCCTGCACACCATAGTTGCCATTCCAGATAATCCCCTCAAAAAACGGATAGACGAACGCAACAATCAGCAGCGTTGCGCATAACTGCGGGCCGAACTTGGCGCGTTCAGCGATACCACCGGAAATAATCGCCGGGATAGCAGCAGCAAAGGTCAGCAGGAAGAAGAACTTCACCAGGGCATAACCATTGCCCTCGGTTAGCACACTGGCTGGTTCAAGGAAGGTCACGCCGTAGGCGATCCAATAACCGACAAAAAAATAAGCCAGGGCCGATACCGCAAAGTCCGAGATGATCTTCGATAAGGCGTTAACCTGATTTTTCTGCCTGACCGTACCCACCTCAAGAAAGGCAAAGCCGGCGTGCATGGCCAGGACCATGACCGCACCGAGCAGGATAAACAGAGTATTGGAGCCGTGAATCAGGGTTTCCACAGCACTGTTGATGTTGTCCATCTGCGAAGAAAACTCCGTCGAGGAAAAAGCACCAAAGCAGACCACAAGGCAACAAAAGCGCACCAATCAGCAGCATTTATCACGATCAGCTTTGCAAGCACTCAGTTCCCAGCACACCAAGGAGGTGCCGCCTTCACCTTGTGCAGAAGCACTAATTCCATAGTTATTAATAAGTTATTGCAACACCACAGCTTCCCGGCCAAGCATCCATTAGCCCCACAAAAGAGCATTTCACCAAAGGCGCGCACCAGCGCAATGCAAGCGCTATACCAGCCATTGCACCCGCTACGCCGTGAAATAAAAGGAACCACCACCCCAATGAGGACTCGAACCCCTACACTGTTGTTATCTACAAAGGAGAGTCACCATGCCCCGCAAAGCCCCAGCACCCGCTAACAAGGATCAGCTACTCGAAGAATTCCAGGCCCTGGTCAGCGATACCGAGCGCCTGCTGCAACACTCCGCCAGCCTGGCCGGCGATCAAGCAGAAGAACTGCGCGAACAAATCCGCAGCAGCCTAGGCCGCGCACGCGGCACCCTGCATAACGCCGAAGAGGCCCTGCATGCACGCGGCAAAGCTGCTATTGATGCCACTGAAGGCTATGTGCAGACTCACCCTTGGCAAACCCTTGGCATTGCTGCGGCCATTGGCATGCTGTTCGGCATACTGATTTCCCGGCGCTAGATAGAGAACCCTAATGGATGCAACACCGCCTAACCCAACGAGTCGCGGTAATTCGCCACAGCGATTTGCCGGCGCCTTGCTGGGCTTATTGCAAGGCCATATCGCACTGTTCGCTGAAGAATTCAAAGAACAGCAAGGACGCACTCTGAGCTTGCTGGTGCTGACCAGTTTGAGCCTGCTATTCGGCCTACTGCTGATCATCGGTTTGTCGGCCGCATTAGTGATTGTCTTCTGGGAAAACCACCGCCTGCTGATCATCAGCGCGCTCTGCGTTTTCTATGCAGTGGGCCTGTTGAGCGCCCTTATCACCTTGCTGCTGCATGTACGCAATGCACCCTCCCCCTTCAGCGCCAGCCTTGAAGAACTGGCCCGCGACCGTGAGCAACTACTGCCATGAGTATGTCCGAGCTACCCGCCAATGCTTCGCGTCGCGAACTGCGCAAAACCCTACTGCGCATGCGCCTGGAAATGCATCGCCAGGAACTGCGCCACGAAACACTGGTAATACTCCAACCGCTGCGCCAGGCACAGCACTGGCGCAAGGAGTTGGGCAACAGCAACGCACCGCTTTGGGTCGCAGGCAGTGCACTGCTATTGGCCACACTGGGTATTCGCAAAGGACATTGGCGGAGCTGGCTGCGTATCGCACTGATTGCCTTCCCATTACTGCGGCGCAACCCGCCCCGCGATGCGGACGTTGCAAGCCCCCCAACAAAAGATACGTAAGCAGGGGATCGATCTGGCCAAAATCTTGCTTAGCCACTTGGCTTAGCCGCCCGCATGGGCGTTGCCTGCCTAAGGAACTGCGCAGTGTTCAATGGCCAACCGCTTGCTGTTTTCCAACCGTTCATCGATACCGCTACCGGACGCATTGCCGGCGTTGAAGCATTGGCGCGCCTGCGCAGTGATGATGGCCAACTGCATTCGGCAGGCCCGCTGTTCAGCGACCCGAAAACCCCACCTACAGCCTTGCGCCGCCTCGACCGCGAGGTCCGTGAACAGGCCCTCACGCGCTTTCATGAAGCGCCAGAGGACTGGTTCCTCAGCCTAAATATTTCCCCGCGCTGGATAAGCCGCCTGCGCCCTGAACAAGCATTGCCCAGCCTCAAGCAACTGCACCACAGCGGCATCGACCCGACACGCATCGTTTTCGAGATCACCGAGCTAGGCGGTGCCAGCACGCGCCTGCCTGGAGTAGTGGAGCGTTACCGGCAGGCTGGCGCACGGATCGCCATTGATGACTTCGGGGCGGGCTATTCACAACTCGACCGCGTACTGGCCTTACAACCGGACATCCTCAAGCTAGACATGCGCCTGTTTCAGCAGGCCGCTCGCGGCGGGCCAAGCAGTGAAGTGGTCAAAGCCCTCGCGCAGATGGCGGAGAAAACCGGCTGCTGGATCATTGCCGAAGGGGTGGAAACCGAGGCTGAGCTGGACTTTGCCCTGGAATGTGGTGCGCGTTATGTTCAGGGTTACTTGTTTGCCAAACCCGAACAGAGTTTTTTCAACAGCGATGCCTTCGTCAAACGCTTTGCCCAGCTGCGTGACCACTATGTGCAACAGAAGCTCGCAGAGCGGGCGCGACTGATGACCCTGCGCCAGCAACTGGGTACGTTGATGAACAGCTTCAAAGCTTGGATTGAAGGCGGCGCGCAGCCCGAACAATTGCCACAACCGCATGCTTACCCCTGGCTACTGCGCATCTTCCTGTGTGACCGCCACGGCACCCAGTTAACCGCTAATTTGGAGTGGCGCGAGCATACCTGGCACAGCGATAGCCGCTATGTCGGGCACAACTGGTCATGGCGACCGTACTTTTACCAGCTACTGGCCGAGGGCTGGGAAGAACGCCGATTGATTCTCTCCAGCACCTACCGCGATGCCACCACCAACCAGTACTGCCTGACTGCCGGGCAATTTATCGACAACGGTAAACAACTGCTGCTGATTGATATCGACGCCGTTGGCTTTTAACACCACGACTTATAGATCCGCCGCTGTACCTTGCATGATCGGCCTATAACCCCGAAGCTAGCCCTAAAATAGCCAGGTAACGGCGAGGACACCCCTTGGATTGGCAAACCCTGCTCAACCGTGAGCGACTTGGTAAGCCGACGCACAGCGTCGCTGAACTGGGCCGCACGCCCTTTCACAAAGACCATGACCGCATCATTTTCTCCGGCGCGTTCCGTCGCCTGGGGCGTAAAACCCAGGTGCATCCGGTTTCCAGCAATGACCATATCCACACGCGCCTGACCCACTCCCTGGAAGTCAGTTGTGTGGGTCGCTCCCTGGGCATGCGCGTTGGCGAAATGATCCGCGACGCCCTACCGGCTTGGTGTGAGCCAAGCGACCTGGGCATGGTCGTGCAGTCCGCCTGCTTGGCCCATGACATCGGCAACCCACCGTTCGGCCACTCTGGTGAAGACGCTATTCGCCACTGGTTCCAGCAAGCAGCGGGACGCGGCTGGCTGGACTCAATGAGCGCCGCCGAACGCAGTGATTTCCTCAGCTTCGAGGGCAATGCGCAGGGCTTTCGCGTACTCACGCAACTGGAATATCACCAGTTCGACGGTGGCACTCGGCTGACCTACGCAACGCTGGGCACCTATCTGAAATACCCCTGGACCGCACGCCATGCCGAGGCGCTTGGCTATAAAAAACACAAATTCGGCTGTTACCAAAGCGAACTGCCCTTACTTGAGCAAATCGCCAGCAAACTGGGCCTGCCACAAATCGAAGAACAACGCTGGGCGCGCCACCCACTGGTCTATCTGATGGAGGCGGCAGACGACATCTGCTACGGCCTGATTGACCTGGAGGACGGCCTGGAGATGGAGCTGCTCGATTACAGCGAAGTCGAGGGGCTACTGCTTGATCTGGTTGGTGAAGACCTACCGGAAACCTACCGCCAGCTCGGTCCACAGGACTCGCGCCGACGCAAACTGGCCATCCTGCGTGGCAAGGCCATCGAACACCTGACCAACGCCGCTGCCGAAGCATTTGTCGAACAGCAGGATGCTCTGCTGGCCGGCACGCTGCAGGGTGATCTGGTCGAGCACATGCACAGCACTGCCAAGCGCTGCGTGCAAAGCGCCAAAGACATGGCTCGGCAGAAAATTTTCCAGGACAAGCGCAAAACCCTGCACGAGATCGGCGCATACACCACGTTGGAAATCCTCCTCAATGCCTTTTGCGGTGCAGCCTTGGAGCAACATGGAGGACGCACGCCATCCTTCAAGAACCGCCGAATTCTTGACCTGCTCGGCAATAGCGCCCCAGACCCGAGCGGGCCACTGTACCGCTCGTTCTTGCGCATGATCGACTTTATAGCAGGCATGACCGACAGCTACGCTACGGAAATGGCCCGCGAGATGACTGGCCGCTCAAGCCCGGTATAAGTGATGAACAACCTGCTGCACAAAACCTTCAGTTGGCACGCCGGCCCTCCTGCCTGGGGCTCGGCTATGGTCGCCGGCCTGGGTTGCGCCCTGCCCCTGCTGCTGGGATTGTTCAGTGGCCATCCGGGGTTTCTGTGGGCCTCGGCAGGTGCGTTCCAGGCCGCCCAGGCGAATCCACTGCATCGCCTTGGCATGTTGCGCATGCTGATGCTCTGTTGCCTCGGCGCCTGCAGCGCCGGCCTGGGCTTTTGGTCAGCCAGCTACCCCTATGCAAGTCTGCTGATCTTCGCCCTGTTCGGTTTTCTCCTGGCCTGGCTACAGCGCTTTGGCAGCGAAACCGGAAAGCTGGGCATTGGCCTGGCAATTTGCCTGTGCCTAGGCCAGGGCCAGCAAGGCCTGGGCACGTTGAATAACCCTTACGCCATAGCCATGTTGTTTATCCTCGGTGGTCTCTGGGTGATGCTGCTGGCCTTTGGCCTGCGCGGCATGCATGGCTTACGCATGTGGCCGTACATGCCGCGCTTTATGAGCATCCTGAAAGTGCTCAGACGCCACGCTAAGCGCCTACCGCAACAGAAATGGCGCCTGCATGCACTGGGTTGCACCCTGGCCTTTGCTCTCTCCGGCTTGATCGTCAACCTCGCCGAACTGCACCGTGGTTACTGGCTGACGCTGACCGTGGTGACCACCTTGCAGCTGGAATTCCAGGGCAGCTTGGTGCGCGCCGTACAATCGATTCTTGCCAGCCTAGGCGCTGCAGCGCTACTGATTTTACTCGGCCATAGCCTGCAAAGCCCGGCACTGATGGTCGCAACACTACTGCCGTTGATCACCCTAAGCCGCGCCCTGCAGGCCAACCATTACGGGCTGTTCGTGATGCAGACCACCGTGTGTTTTGTGCTCTTGGCAGAAAGCCTGGCGCGCGACTGGCAGCTACCACAGGTACGCCTGTTCAACAGCCTGATTGGTGTGGCTCTGGCCCTCTTGGTAGCACTGCTGGTCTATGGCTTGGAGAGCTGGCTACAACATCGGCAACTGCTGCGTAACCCACGTTCCCACTAAACCGCCATGGCGGTGTGATGCGGCACATATCCTGCTAGCAAAAAACCTGAAAAAACCTACCACTCATGCGGGGCAAAGCTTGTCAGGCTTCACTATGCTTGGCGCATGGCTATGGCACTCAAGGATGCGCGGGATGCAGCAGAAATCTGGCTTAAGAGAACGGCGCTTCCCCCTCCATATCCACATCAGTGTGCTATTCACCCTGCTGCTGCTCGGCTCGGGGATCGTGCTGGGGATTTTCAACTACCAACAAACCAGCAAGATTATCCTCACTAGCAGCAATCAGCTATTCACCCAGATGCGCAAAGACGTGCAGGCTGACCTGCGCAATACCTATCAGCCCATTCGCTACATGATCAACCTGCTGGCGCGCAACGAGCAGATCAACGGCCGTAATCGCCATGAACGCATGATCATGTTGCCGATCTTCGCCCAAGCCCTGCATGACAACCCCAAGCTGGCGTCGATCTATGTCGGCTATGGCGATGGCGGTTTTTTCATGGTGCGACCGCTGCGCAGCGAACACCTACGAGAAGTGTTCTTCGCCCCCGCCAATGCGGCGTATCAGGTGTGGAGCATTGACCGCATCAGCGAGCAACGCCTGGACTCCGAATACCAATTCTTCGACGCCCAACTACAACCCATCAACCGCAGGCAAAACCTCAAGGAAACCTACGACCCGCGTAACCGCCCTTGGTACAAGGGCGCACTGCAAAGCCAAGAGCACTTCACCACCGCGCCTTATGCGTTTTTCTCTAGCGGGGAAATCGGCACCACCATTGCGCGAAAAAGTGCAGCGACAACCGTTGTTGCCGCCGACCTGACCCTTAATGATCTCTCAGCCACCCTGGCTGAGCATCGCCTGACGCCTTCCACCGAAGTGGTGCTGTACAGCCCAGACGGCAGCGCCGTTGCCTACCCCGACAGTTCACGCCTGCTTATCCCGGGAGAGTCGCTGCAACTGGCACAGGTGAAAACACTCAGCCCGGTATTGGCGCAATTCCTCGACCTTGGCCTAGAGCATGATCGCCAGGGCGCTGTGCTGCTGAATAAACAACGTTGGCAGATTTCCTATTCCCAGCTGAGTGAAGGCGGCCCCGATGGTTTGCGCCTGGCACTGCTGGCCCCAGAGCAGGAGTTGCTGGCCGATGCCTACCGCATCCGCTGGCAAGGGGCCGTGCTAACGCTGTTTATTCTATTGCTGTGCATTCCCATTGGCTGGCTGCTCTCCAACATTCTGGTCAAGCCGCTGCGCATACTGGTGAGCGAGGCAGAAGCCATCCGCAGTTTCAACTTCGACCACCCAGCCAGCGGGCGCTCGCTGGTCAAAGAAGTCGACCAGTTGGCTGTGTCGATGAACCATATGAAGGAGACCATCTCCAGCTTCCTCGACATCGCGGCCAGTTTGTCGGCAGAAACCCGCTTTGACGCCCTACTGCAACGCGTATTGCGCGAAACCATTGGCCTTAGTGACGCCAACGGCGGCTTACTCTACCTTCGCGACAGCAGCAGCGGACGCCTGGAGCCACACGCCCTGTTTATCAACGAGCAACAGCAGAATCTGCAACAACACCGCATCCCCAGCTTCAATCAGGACGATGCCGCCCTTCCCGACTGGCTCGCGCAAACCGCCACGGGCGGCGGCAGTGTCACCGTGGCCCTCGGCTTCGATCAAGCGCAGGGCTTCCAGGGGCTGCTGCACCACCTCAATAGCCCACGCATACACCTGGTCTGTACCGGCCTGCACAATCGTCAGGGACAAACCCTGGGCGTGCTGTTACTGCTGCACCGCGACACCGGCGACGATGCCGACCTAGCCATGCTCAGCCCGGCGCGGATTGCCTATGTCGAAGCGGTATCTGGCGTCGCGGCACTGTGCATCGAGAGCCAGCGCCTGCTCGATCAACAGAAGAAATTGCTCGATGCCTTTATTCAATTGATCGCGGGGGCCATCGACGCCAAGAGCCCCTATACCGGTGGTCACTGCCAGCGCGTGCCGGAAGCCACCCTGATGCTCGCCCGCGCAGCAGCCGCCAGCGAGGAGGCAGCGTTTCGCAGCTACCAGCCCACCGAGGAAGAGTGGGAAGCCCTGCATATTGCTGCCTGGCTGCACGACTGCGGCAAGGTCACCGTGCCCGAGTACGTGGTCGACAAAGCCACCAAACTGGAAACCATCTGCAACCGTATTCATGAAGTCCGCATGCGTTTCGAAGTACTCAAACGCGATGCATGGATCGCCTACTGGCAGGGGCTGAGTCAGGGCGGTGAGGCCAGCAGCCTCGGCCAGGCGCGCGATGAGCTGCTGAGCACCCTGGATGATGAATTTGCCTTTGTCGCCCGCTGTAACCTGGGCGGCGAAGCCATGGCCGAGGCAGACCTTGAACGGCTACGCAGCATTGCCGGGCGCACCTGGATGCGCACCCTGGATGATCGTTTAGGCGGTTCTTGGGAAGAAAACCTGCGCCAGTCACGCACTCCCGAAGCGACATTACCGGTGCAGGAATCTTTGCTCAGCGACAAACCCGAGCACCTGATCGAACGCCCCGACAGCGAGCTGATTGCCGAAGACAATCCCTGGGGCTTCAAACTGGATGTCCCCACTTACAAATACAACCGTGGCGAGCTGTACAACCTGAGCATTGGCCGCGGCACCCTGACCAACGAGGAGCGTTTCATCATCAACGGTCATATGGTGCAAACCATTCGCATGCTCAGCCACCTGCCCTTCCCGCCGCACCTGGCCAACGTTGCCGAAATAGCCGGCGGCCACCACGAAAAAATGGATGGTAGCGGCTACCCAAAACGCCTGAAGCGCGAAGAAATGAGCCTGCCCGCACGCATGATGGCGATTGCCGACATCTTCGAGGCACTAACGGCCGTAGATCGCCCGTATAAAAAGGGCAAGATGCTCTCTGAGTCGCTGAACATCATGGCGAACATGTGCAAAAACGCGCACATTGACCCAGACCTATTCGGCCTGTTCATACGGGAAAAGATTTACCTGGACTATGCGCAACGGTTTATCCGCAAAGAGCAAATAGACAATGTCGATTTAGCGGCGCTGCTGGCCAAGGCCGGGCTAAGCGAATAAGGCGGGGGCACGCGGGGAACAACAACGGGGCATGCCTGATGCACACCCCGTTTACAGCATTAAGCCTGATTGATCTGATTATCTGGATACCAGACATCAATCAGCGGGCTGGCGGTGAAATCAACCAGCTCATCACGGCCCTTGAGCCAGGCTTCAACAGCAGTGCGCTGCTCTTCGTTGACCGAGCCACGCTTGGACAGGCACACCAGACCGAAGTCATCGCCGCCAACATAGCCCAGGCCATTAGCGGTCATGGCGTCATGCAGAAACGCTTCAAGGAACGAGTCGATGGCTGCATCAGCCAGGCCTTCCTTGAAGTTCAGGTTCAGCTCAAAACCCAGCTCCTGGAATTCATCCACGCAGAGTTTTTTGCGCAGACGGCGGGAACGGTTAGTAGCCATGGAACAATCCTCAAAAGTGATAACGCGCGGCACTCTAGCAGTTTCACCGCCGGCGCGCCCGCTTCGAAGACGACAGGTCAGCCGACACCTCATAGAAAAGCCCAGCAAACGACCTCTGCCGGCACTCAGCCGAGCCTGGAATGAGGCATAATCGCGGCCATCATTTCACGCCGCGACGAGCGCTCATTGCATGTCTCGCTTTATCGTTTCCCCTCAGCTGGAAGGTAGCCGTCCATGATCATATTTTTGCGCCGCCTAGCCCTTGCTGGCCTGCTTCTGCCTGTTTGCCTGCCGCTGGCCGCCGCCAATGCCGGGCTGTCGAACAAAGTTCAACAATCGCTGAAAGCCAACAAGATCAACAGCCAGTCGTTGTCCGTGGTGACCGTGCCGCTCAACGGCCCTGGCAGCAGCACTTATTTCAATGCCGATGTTTCCGTCAACCCGGCTTCCACCATGAAGTTGGTCACCACCTTTGCCGCGCTGGAACTGCTCGGCCCAACCTACCAGTGGAAAACCGAGTTTTTCACCGACGGTCAGCTAAAGGATGGCGTGCTTAACGGCAACCTGTACCTCAAGGGCGGCGGCGACCCCAAGCTCAACATGGAAAAGCTCTGGCTGATGATGCGCGACCTGCGCGCCAACGGAGTACTGCAGGTCAACGGCGACCTGGTGCTCGACCGCAGCCACTTCGTGCAGCCGCAACTGCCGAGCTTTAATGACGACGGTGGTGAGTCCAACAAGCCGTTCCTGGTAACCCCCGACTCGCTGCTGGTCAACCTCAAAGCCCTGCGCTTTATCGCCCGCACCGAAGGCGGCAAGGTACGTATCGCCGCCGAGCCGCCCATTGCCAACATCCGCATCGACAACCAAGTCAAAGCACTGCCGGCGGGCAAATGCCCAAGCTGGCCGGATGTGCGCTACAACCCGGTAACCGAATTTGACGGCACCACGGTGATTGTCACTGGCAAGCTGGCCGAAGGCTGCAGTTCACAAACCTACCTGTCGCTGCTTGATCATCCGAGCTACGCTGCGGGTGCCATCCGCGCCATTTGGAAGGAACTGGGCGGCAGCATCATGGGCAAGGATCGCCTTGCCCCAGTGCCAGACGATGCGCGCCTGCTGGCCCGCGCCTACTCCCCGGACCTGGCAGAGATCATTCGCGACATCAATAAATACAGCAACAACACCATGGCCCGGCAGCTGTTTCTGAGCATCGGTGCGCAATTCCGCACCTCCGCCGATGAGGACGACAGCAAGGCCGCGCAACGCGTAATTCGTAGCTGGCTGGCGCGTAAAGGCATCACCTCACCGCACTTGGTCATGGAGAACGGTTCCGGCCTTTCGCGCGCTGAGCGCGTCAGTGCGCGGGAAATGGCGGCCCTGTTGCAAGCCGCCTGGAAAAGCCCTTACGCCGCTGAATTCATGACCTCACTGCCACTGGTCGCGCTGGACGGCACCATGCGCAAACGCCTGCACCGCACGCCACTGGTGGGCGAGGCGCGGATCAAGACCGGCACCCTGAACAACGTGCGCGCTATCGCTGGGTTTAGCCGCGACAGCAACGGCAACAGCTGGGCAGTGGTGGCAATTCTCAACGACCCGCGCCCCTGGGGCGCATCGTCGATTCTCGACCAGGTGTTGCTGGATTTGTATAAGCAGCCCAAGCCCAGCGTCAAACGCTAACCCGCCGCGCCAACCAGGCACGGCGTTGCTACTCCATCTCGCCACACAACTGCGCCGCGCGTAACAGCGCGGCGGTCAGGTTATGCCGCTCCCACTCCTCCAGCCCGGCAAAGTGCTCGACAAATGCCGGCGGCAACAAGCTCGGTGCCTGTTTTAGCAGTTCGCGCCCCGACTCACTGAGCAGCAACCACTGCTTGCGACGATCCTGATCATCGCGCTGGCGTTGCAATAAACCACGCTCTTCCAGCCGATCAAGCATGCCCGACAGCGTCGCAGCCGTGA
Source organism: Pseudomonas sp. (assembly GCF_046581935.1). Lineage (GTDB taxonomy): Bacteria > Pseudomonadota > Gammaproteobacteria > Pseudomonadales > Pseudomonadaceae > Aquipseudomonas. The sequence goes on along the minus strand of NZ_JAYGFK010000014.1, from coordinate 146,753 downwards.
GGCTGACACGACCACTGAGGTCGCTGGCCGTCAGGCGCCCTTCCCCAGCCAACACCTGCAAAATCATCAACTGCATTGGCGTCAGGCCACCAAAGCGGCTGAGCCGTTTTGCATGCACCTCACCCGCCTGCTGCAAACGCCGCAAGGCCTGAAAAAGCGGCAATTCGAAGAGCTGAATTGATGACAATTCTATTTCAGTAGAAACCTTTTTATCAGCCATATAAGCCTTTATATTCGATATAAAACTTTGACATGAAAGCATTATTTTGTTTTCGTGTAAAAGGTTCGGAGCATCCGAGCCACTCCCCAACGGCAATACCGGTAAGGAAAACTATGTGCGGAATAGCTGGAGAACTACGCTTTGATCAACGACCAGCCGACCTGGCTGCAGTCGAGCGGATCACCCATCACCTAGCCCCACGCGGCCCAGACGCGCATGGCTTTCACAGCCAAGGGCCGATTGCCCTTGGCCATCGCCGCCTGAAGATCATGGATCTCGCCGAAGCCTCAGGCCAACCGATGATCGACAGCGATCTGGGCCTGTCCATGGTGTTTAACGGCGCCATCTACAACTACCCGGAACTGCGTGAAGAGCTAAAGACTCTGGGCTATCGGTTTTTTTCCGGCGGCGACACCGAGGTGCTGCTCAAGGGCTATCACGCCTGGGGCAAAGACCTGCTGCCCAAGCTCAATGGCATGTTCGCATTTGCCATCTGGGAACGTGACAGCCAGCAGCTGTTTATTGCCCGTGACCGTCTTGGGGTAAAACCGCTGTACTTGTCACGCACGGCTGAACGCCTGCGTTTTGCCTCCAGCCTGCCGGCGCTGATGGCCGGTGGCGATATCGGCAAAACCCTCGACCCCGTCGCCCTCAATCACTACCTGAACTTCCACGCCGTAGTGCCCGCGCCACGCACGCTGCTGGCCGGCGTTGAGAAACTGCCGCCGGCGACCTGGATGCGCATCGACGCCAAAGGTAACTGTGAGCAGAAAACCTGGTGGAGCCTGGAGTTTGGCCCGCAGGGCGAGGAAGTCGGCTTTGGCTTGGACGAATGGCGCGAGCGCGTGCTGGACGGCATGCGTGAAGCCGTGTCGATCCGTCAGCGAGCTGCCGTGGATGTCGGCGTGCTGCTCTCCGGCGGCGTCGACTCAAGCATGCTGGTTGGCCTGTTGCGTGAGGCCGGCGTGGAAAACCTCTCGACCTTCTCGATTGGTTTTCAGGATGCCGGCGGCGAGCGTGGCGACGAATTCCAGTATTCCGACCTGATCGCCGAGCGCTTCGCCACCCAGCATCATCAATTGCGTATCGGCGAGCACGAGATTCTCGAACAGTTGCCCGCCGCCTTCCGCGCCATGAGCGAGCCGATGGTCAGCCACGACTGCATCGCCTTCTACCTGCTGTCGCGTGAAGTGGCCAAGCACTGCAAAGTGGTACAGAGCGGCCAGGGCGCAGACGAACTGTTCGCCGGCTACCACTGGTATCCGCAGGTGGACGCCGCCGACGATGCCTTTGCCGCCTACCGTGCAGCATTCTTTGACCGGGATTACGACGAGTACGCCGCCTGCGTGCAGCCGGCCTGGCTGACCGGCGACGCCGCTGGCGACTTCGTCCGCGAACACTTCGCCCTGCCCGGCGCAACCGCCGCTGTCGACAAAGCGCTGCGCCTGGACAGCACGGTGATGCTGGTCGATGACCCGATTAAGCGCGTCGACAACATGACCATGGCCTGGGGCCTGGAAGCGCGTACGCCATTCCTTGATTACCGCCTGGCCGAACTCTCGGCGCGTATTCCAGGGCGCTTCAAGCTGCCGGACGGCGGTAAGCATGTCCTCAAAGAAGCCGCGCGCCAGGTCATTCCCAGCGCAGTGATTGACCGCCCGAAAGGCTACTTCCCGGTCCCTGGCCTCAAACACCTGGAAGGGGCAACCCTCGGCTGGGTGCGTGATCTGCTGCTCGACCCAAGCCAGGATCGCGGCCTGTTCAACCCGGCCATGCTCGACCGCTTGCTCAGCGATCCACACAACCAACTGACGCCGTTGCGCGGCTCCAAGTTATGGCAGTTGGCGGCGCTCAATCTTTGGCTCAACGAGCACGGCTTATAACAACCTGCAGTGCCTAGGGCGGTCATGCGCAGCACAACCACCCTAGGCCAATCGCCGTACAGTCGTAGCCCGGAGCAATCCGCAGTTTTCACGACTCAACCCACGCCCCGGCACAGAACGGGCGTAGAGATAGAGGACGAGAGACATCCCCATGCGCGCAACTGCCATCAACCAACGCCTGTTACGCGGCCAAACGCCCTCCTACGAGCGCCTGCAAGCCCGCCTTGCCGAAACGCCAGGCAGCCAACCGGGCCAGCCGAAGGCCGTGCACTGTGGCTGGGGCCGCCTGCTGCTCGGGCACACGTATCCAGATGCCAGCGCCCTGGCCAGCGATTTGCTCACCGAGCAATCTGGCGAGCGCGATATCGCCCTGTATGTCGCCGCGCCGCACCAAGTGTTGGCGCAGGCGCCGCAGCAACTGTTCCTTGATCCGTCCGACACCCTGCGCCTCTGGTTCAGCGACTACCGCCAGGCCCGCCGAGGCTTTCGCGGCTATCGGGTGCGGCGCGCGCAAAATGACAAGGATTGGCAGGCCATCAACACCCTGTACCAATTGCGCGGCATGCTGCCAATCGACCCCAGCAAGCTCACCCCGCGCCATCTCGGTGGGCCGGTGTATTGGCTGGCAGAGGACGAGGACAGCGGCGCGGTGATTGGCAGCGTCATGGGCCTCAACCACCACAAAGCCTACAAGGACCCGGACCACGGCAGCAGCCTCTGGTGCCTGGCAGTCGATCCACGCTGCAGCCGGCCAGGGGTTGGTGAGGTGCTGGTACGCCATCTGATCGAGCATTTTATGAGCCGTGGCCTGAGTCATCTCGACCTGTCCGTGCTGCATGACAACGACCAGGCCAAAGGGCTTTACGCCAAGCTGGGCTTTCGCGAATTGCAAACCTTCAGCGTCAAGCGCAAGAACGGCATCAACGAAGCCCTGTTTATCGGCCCAGGCCCGCATACACCGATGAACCCGTACGCGCGGATCATCGTCGATGAGGCCCTGCGGCGCGGCATTGAGGTGCAGGTCGACGACGCCGACGCTGGCTTATTTACCCTGAACCATGGCGGTCGACGCATTCGCTGCCGCGAATCACTGACCGACCTGACCAGCGCTGTGAGCATGACCCTCTGCCAGGACAAACGCCTGACCCACCGCGCCCTGGCCCAAGCTGGCCTGCACTTGCCGGCCCAGCGCCTGGCCGGTAACGCCGAGGAAAATGCGGCATTTCTGGCCGAGCATGGCAGCCTGGTGGTCAAACCGGTCGATGGCGAACAAGGCCAGGGCGTAGCAGTGGACCTGCGCACGTCATTGGACGTGCAAGATGCCATTGAGCGCGCCAGTACCTTCGACAGCCGCGTGTTGCTGGAGAGCTTTCACCCTGGCTGTGACCTGCGCATTCTGGTGATTGGCTTTGCTGTGGTGGCCGCGGCCATTCGCCGCCCAGCCGAAGTGGTCGGCGATGGCCAACACAGCATCGGCGAACTAATTGATGCGCAAAGCCGTCGTCGGCAAGCCGCCACCGAAGGTGAAAGCCGCATCCCGAAAGACGCCGAAACCCTGCGCACCCTGCACGCTGCTGGCGTGGACTACGACAGCGTTCTGCCGGCCGGCCAGCATCTGGCTGTACGCAAAACCGCCAACCTGCACACCGGCGGCAGCCTGGAAGATGTCACCGAGATCCTCCACCCGGTACTCGCTGATGCCGCCGTCAAAGCAGCGCGAGCGCTGGACATCCCAGTGGTCGGCCTTGATCTACTAGTGCCCGCCGCCGATCAGCCTGACTACGTATTTATCGAAGCCAACGAACGCGCCGGGCTGGCCAACCACAAGCCGCAGCCCACCGCCGAACGCTTTATCGACCTGCTTTTCCCACTCAGTCGGGTGTCCGACTGACATCCGCGTTGAACTAGGCGTCGCAGACCAAGTGCCAGCCCAGTTACCGCCTTGGCTGCGCCGCCCAGCCATAAACTGCACGCGCTCAGGAGATTCCATGCAACAACTCCCCGAACTCGACCTCGCCTACATGCAGAAAGTACTTCTGGAAATGCTCGCCATTCCCAGCCCAACCGGCTTCACCGACACCATCGTGCGGTATGTGGCCGAGCGCCTGGAAGAAATCGGCATCCCCTTCGAGATGACCCGCCGTGGCACGATTCGCGGCACCCTCAAAGGCAAACAGAGCAGCCCCGACCGCGCGGTATCAGCACACCTCGACACCATTGGCGCCATTGTCCGCGAACTGCAGGACAACGGCCGCCTGGGCCTGGCCGCAGTCGGCTGCTGGTCAAGCCGCTTCGCCGAAGGCAGTCGCGTCAGCGTATTTACCGACCACGGCGTTATTCGCGGCAGCGTCCTGCCGTTGATGGCCTCCGGTCACGCCTTCAACACCGCCGTGGATGAGCTACCGATTAGCTGGGACCACGTCGAGCTGCGCCTCGACGCCTACTGCAGCACCCGCGCTGACTGCCAATCCCTCGGTATTTCGGTGGGTGACTTCGTGGCCTTCGACCCGCTACCGGAGTTCACCGAAAGCGGCCATATCAGCGCTCGTCACCTGGATGACAAAGCCGGCGTCGCCGCTTTGCTCACGGCACTGAAGGCCATTAAGGAAAGTGGCATCGAACCGGAAATCGACTGCCACCCGCTGTTTACCATTACCGAGGAAGTCGGCTCCGGTGCTGCGGCCGCCCTGCCATGGGACGTCAGCGAGTTCGTTGGCATCGACATCGCCCCGGTTGCACCCGGCCAGCAATCCAGCGAACACACCGTCAGCGTGGCCATGCAGGATTCCGGCGGCCCTTACGACTATCACCTGTCACGCCAGTTGCTGCGCCTGGCCGAAGAGCATGAGGTGCCGGTGCGCCGTGACCTGTTCCGTTACTACCATAGCGACGCACAGTCTGCGGTGACAGCAGGTCACGATATCCGCACCGCCCTACTGGCCTTTGGTTGCGACGCAACCCACGGCTATGAGCGCACCCATATCGACAGCCTAAAAGCTCTTGGTCAATTGCTCACCGCGTACCTGCTGAGCCCCCCCGTATTTGCCAGTGATGCCCAGCCCGCGCAAGGTTCGCTGGAGCGTTTCAGCCACCAACTGGAGCACGATGCGCAGATGGCCAGCGATACTCGCCTGCCAAGCGTCGACAGCTTGTTACGCCCACGTGACAAGGAGGCTTGAAGGCCTGCGCGCATCCGGGCAAAGTGGCAGCACTGCGCAGGAGCTGGATCGGCTCCAGATAAAAACGATGGGGTTAATGGATGCCTCGATTTTGGCTGGCATTGGTACTGTTCTGGCTATGCGGGCCAGCGTGGGCGCTATTGCCTGCCACCCTCGATAGCGACAATTTGCGCCTGTCACTCGGGCCATCGATGGCCTATCTGCAAGACCCCAAGGGCGACATGAGCATCGAGCAGGTCGCTGCCGTGGCCGATGAACGCTTTACCCCCGTACATGGTCCGCACGCCAACCTCGGTAAAAATGATTCGGTCTGGTGGTTCAAAGTCCGCCTGAACAACAGTTTGGCGCAAAACCTGGCGGGCTATCTGGAGGTCAACTACCCACTGCTTGATCACCTGCAGGTGTATCTGGCCGCCGCCGACGGCCACTGGCAGATGCAAGAAAGCGGTGACAGCTATGCCTTCTCCCAACGCCCGGTACAGGTGCGCAATTTCTGGTTTCCGCTAGAACTTAACCCCGGCGAAAGCACGCTGCTGATCCGCGTTAAAACCACCAGCACCATCTTAATGTCCGTGTTCTTCAGCACCTACCAAGCCAGCGCAGCAGCCCAGGAAAACCTCATGGGTTTCAATGGCGCGTTCTACGGCGTGCTGTTCGCGATGTTCTGCTACAACCTGTTCTTGTTCCTGTCACTACGCGAGTACGCCTACCTTTGGTACCTGGCCTACAACCTCAACGTTGGCCTGCTGGCCGCCTGTTTCGATGGCATGCTATTCAAACTACTGCCTGAACATGTGGCATTCCAATCGGTAAGCATCTACATCCTGATGTACCTGCACTGCCTGGCGGCCATCCAGTTCAGCCGGCACTTTCTGCATGCTCCACAGTATTTCCCGCGTTTGGATACCGGCCTGCGCCTGTTGATGCTGGCCTGCGCCGGCTGTCTGCTATCGATGCCACTGATTGGCTTTGCCGCCTGGAACATCCTGGCCAGTGTCACGGTATCGCTGGTTTCCCTGACATTGCTGCTCACCGGTCTGTATATCTGGCGTCGTGGTGTGCGCTACGGCTCTTACTACACCCTGGCCTGGGCCATCCTGCTGTTCGCGTTTATCCAGGCCACTACCGGCTCGCTAGGCGTAGAGGTATTTGGGTTATATGGTGCTACCGCTGTGAAGATCGGTGTGACCATTGAGCTGATCACCCTCTCCATCGGCCTGGCAGACCGTATCAACCTGCTTAAGGAAGAAGGCTTCCAGTCACGTCGCGCCGCCGAGCAAGCAGAAATTGAAAACCTCGCCAAGAGCCGTTTCTTGGCCAAGATGAGCCACGAGATCCGCACACCGCTGAATGGTGTGCTGGGCATGCTGCAACTGCTCAAGGAAACCCCGCTGGACCGCAGCCAACGTTTCTATGTCGATACCATTTCCAGCTCCGGTAGCTCGCTGATGACCGTGATCAACGACATCCTTGATTACGCCCGTATCGAGTCGGGCAAGCTCAGCCTGGAACATATCGAGTACGACCTGGAAGAGCTGATTTCCGATACGCTTAGCCTGTTCACCAGTCAGGCTCTGGGCAAGCGTTTGCGTCTCTATGTCAGCCTCGAAAGCGGCGTACCGCGCCGTATTCAGGGCGACCCAACCCGGCTTAAGCAAGTGCTGATGAACCTGCTGAGCAACGCCCTGAAGTTCACCGCCGAAGGCCACGTGGCACTGAATGTCTGCCGCCGTAATGACTCCCAAGGCAATCCGCATCTAGTCTTCGCCATCAGCGATAGCGGTATCGGCATCAGTGACCAAACGCTGACGAAGCTGTTCGAATCCTTCGCCCAGGGCGACTCCAGCACAACTCGCCGCTATGGTGGCAGCGGCTTGGGCTTGGCAATCAGTAAAGAATTGGTGGAAATGATGGGCGGACGCATCGAAGTACAGAGCACACCAGGGCAAGGCACGCGCTTTGCCTTTGATATTCCGCAAGCGGATGACCCCCTCCCCGTCGATCCGCTGCACGACCTGCTCAAGGGCCGTACTGCATTGCTTACCTCCCTTGATGGCCTAGGCCTGGATGCCCTAAGTCGCCTGCTGGGGCGCTGGGGCATGCGCACTGATCGCTGCCAGGTCCCAGAATCCTTACAGGGTTACCTAGAAGACTTTGCCGCACCACCGCTGCTGATCCTCATGACGCCCTGGCCGGGCAATATTCAGCATTGGCTAGACTCACTACGCCCCCAACTGCAGCCGGGGCAACGCGTACTGCTGCTGTGCACGCCGGAGCAATGCCAGCAACTGCCAGCTGCCACAGGCCTGCGTCTAGTGGCGCTGCCACAGCCGATAGCGATCAACGCCCTACGCAGCGCCCTGCTGGAACTTTATGAAGATCCACGCCCTGCAGAAATCCAACCCTTGCCACAACCGCGCACCGAGACAGGCAGCGCGCCCTGCATTCTGGTAGCCGAAGACAACGCTGTGAACCAACTGGTGGTGCAAGGCTTTCTGAAGAAGCGCGGCTATAACGTGCGTTTAGTAACCAACGGTCTAGCTGCGCTCAACGAATACCAGCGCGATCCAAGTGCTACGCAGCTGATCCTGATGGACTGCGAAATGCCGGAAATGGATGGCTTTGAAGCCACCCGGCAGATCCGCCGCTTGGAGCGCCAGCACAAGCTGCCGGCAGTGCCGATCATCGCCCTGACCGCGCATATCCTCGATGAACACCGGCAACACGGGGTTGAATCGGGGATGAATGACTTCCTTGGCAAACCGCTGGACAGCGGCAAACTGTACAGCACCCTGGAGAGCTACCTGCCACCGGCAAAACCGCCCAGCCAGTAAGCGTGCGGTAACTATGGTCGGCCAGCGCAGCGCGTTGGCAGGCCCGTCCACGTAGGTAGTTTGCCAACAGCCTGCTAGCATTGCCGCTGCGCTCTGGAGGCCCTACCGTGCTGATCCCCTACAACCTGCTCGAAGCTGACACCCTGACCCGCCTGATTGAAGACTTCGTCACCCGCGACGGCACCGACAATGGCGACGAAACCCCGCTACAAACCCGTATTGAACGAGTCCGCCATGCCCTGGCCAAAGGCCAGGCGGTGATTGTTTTCGATGCAGAAAGCCAACAGTGCCAGCTGGCGCTAAAACGCGACGTGCCCAAGGAATGGCTGGATGCACTGGAGCTGGAAGAGTAAGCGCCGGCCTAGATTGAAGCTCGGACTAGCCACGTAAGCCGCCCTCGCGCTCCCAAGCACAGCGCACGCGCAACTCACCTTCCTGCGGGCTATGAAAACCGCTGTCTGACTCCCAACGGAAGGTGTGCGTACCGTTCATCTCGGTTTCCAAATGCACCACCGCACTGGCCCAGTACAGGCGCTTGAGTAACGCCTCGAACTGCTTGATCCACAAGCTCCATTCATACTCAACCGTGCGGTAGCTGGCCCCAAAGTGGATCACCTGAGTCTGGTAAAGACCATCGCCCGGCTGCTCACAACAGGCAAACATCTCCCGCCCGAGGAAGCTCCAGGCATCGCCCGCCGGCAGCTCATCAAGTACCTGCCGGTTGCTTGTACGACGCAAACGGCTTTCCGTCGGACTATCCGATGGCCAGTCTCGGATACAACCATAAACAATGGATTCGGACTCCACGCAGGCACTCCAACAAATCAAGGCTGCCTTCTATCACAGCCTCAGAGACCAAGGAAGGAACTGCCGCTAAATAAGCGCTATCAGCTAGGGTCTGTTGCCGTTTCAATCGCGGCTCGCGATGAAACAGCAACAGACCCTAGCCCGGTACACTCGCTCAGCCTCCGGCGTGGCTACGTGCTGGCCCTTTACGCATCATCCAGGCGAGCAACGTCATCACCAACGCTAGCGCCGTGAGCACCATGAACGGTAACTGATAACTGCCGGCCAAATCCCGCGCCAAGCCAGTCAATACCGGCGTCAGGCAAGCCAGGCTGTAGCCCATACAGAGCATCATCGCCGTCCAGCGGCTGACCGCCAGAGGCGAACCCGCCTCATACAGCGGCAGTACCAATGACAAGGAAAAGGAGCCGCCCAAGCCGAAGCCAATGCAAACCGCCCACAAATCGGGCAATACCGTGGGCTGGAACGTGATCATTGCCAGACTGACCGCTGACAACAACCCACAGCCCATCAACAGCACATAGCGGTTCTGGAAACGCTGCGCCAACCAAGGCAGTAAAAAGGAGCTGGGCAAGCCCATCAGCATCGACACACTGAACAGACTATTGCTGTGCATCAGACTCAACCCGGCCTCGTGATAACGCGCCACGGCCCAGGTCGCCAGGGCATAAAACAATCCAGCCTGAATAGCAAAGAACGCACTGATCAACCAGGCGCGCGGATTGCGCCAAGGCAAGCCTGCACCGGCCACCCCAGTTTCAGCTTCAACGCGGTTAGGCAAACACAGCCAAAGCAGCAACGCCAGCAGCGCTGGCAATGCCCAGATCGCCAGGCCAAATGTCCAGTCATCCCCTAGCCACCTCAAGGCCGGCAAGGTTAATACCGCGCCGCCAGCACCGCCAATGGCCATACTCAGCGAATACCAGCCGACCACACTGCCCATGCGCCCAGCAAAATGGCGCTTGATAAAACCTGAGAGCAGCGGCCCAGCAACCGCAATAGCGGCACCCAGCAACACGGCGCTACCAATCAGAATCACACTGGCATTAGCCAGCACACGCAACAACAGTGCACCGGCGATCAACGCCAGACACAGAGCAATCGTGCGCTCCAACCCCAGCCGTACCGCCAAGCGCGGCGCGAAAGGCGCAAGTAGGCCCATGCACAACACGGGCAAGGCTGTAGTAAGGCTGATCAGGCTACGGCTTAGGGCCAGTTCGGTAGCAATCCGTTCGATCAGCGGAGCGAGGGAAGTGATGCCTGGCCGCAGGTTGATTGCAGCCAGGATCAGGGCCAGCAACAACATGCCCCGGGGGAGAGATTTCACAGTAAATCCATCAGTTCGCGGCAATGCCGGCATGACCGCGAACCTTAGAGCGCAAGCTCATAGCAGGCAAGTCCTAACTGCCATTAAGCTGACCGCTAAATCAACAAACGCTCAGCACCAGCAGGTTATTACTTGCTGCGAGGCGTGCGCATCTTGTCAGCCATGGTGGTCATTTCGTTGTACAACAACTGCGGGTTTTTCTGCTTCAACGCCCAGGCCATACGGCCTTGCTCGTGGGGCAGAATCATAAACTCGCCTTTGTCGATTTCTTGGTAAATGTAATCGGCAATATCCGCGGCGCTGATCGGCGAACTTTCCAGCAGCTTGCCGACCTGCGCCTTCATGGCTGGCGTCGGCCCCCGGAAGGAGTCCAGCAGATTGGTCTGAAAGAACGACGGGCAGACCACATGCACGCCCACTTCAAGCATCTTCAGCTCGATCAACAGGCTTTCCGATAACGCCACCACACCGGCCTTGGCGACGTTGTAGTTGCTCATCGCGGGGCCCTGCATCAACGCGGCCATAGAGGCGACATTAACGATCTTGCCTTTGCTTTTTTCCAGCAGCGGCAGGAAGGCTTTGCAACCCTTGACCACCCCCATCAAGTTGATCGCGATCTGCCAGTCCCAATCCTCCAGCGACAACTCACTGAAAAAACCGCCAGAGGCAACGCCGGCGTTATTAACGATCACATCAATGCCGCCGAGCTTTTCCTCACAGGCCTGAGCCAAAGCAGTGAGTTGGCTGTAGTCGCGTACGTCACAACGCTGGGTGAAACCATCACCCCCCGCCTCGCGAACCAGCTTTAGCGTTTCCACCAGGCCAGGTTCATTGACATCCGACAGCGCTAACTGCCAACCCTCACGCGCCCAACGCAGGGCAATTTCACGCCCCAAACCCGAACCTGCGCCGGTGATCATCATGCGATTTTGCATAGGAAAGCTGCCTTCGGTGCTGTGATTGATGGGGCCAGTGTAGCCGGGGAAATTATCTTGCCTGCGTACCATCATCCTTCTGAATAAGGTCGCCTAAGCCAAACTCACGGCTACCGCCAAAGCAACCAGCGCAAGCGGACATCAATCAATCCACTCACCCGTCAGTCGCCTTGCTAATACTGGTCAGGAACACAGCCCCTCTCACCAGCGTCCCGAGCGAAACAAACCTCGCCTGACAATGTAGTGAGCTCTGCACCCGCTCCGAGCTGTAGATCAGGGTCAAAAAAATGCCCGCATTGCGCGGGTATTTTTTATTGCGGCATAGAACAGTAAACCCGTAAGGGTTAAACCACACCCTGCGCCAACATGGCATCGGCAACTTTGACAAAGCCGGCGATATTGGCACCTTTGACGTAGTTGATCCGGCCGTTCTCTTCACCGTAACGCACACAGGCACTGTGGATGTTTTGCATGATGCTGTGCAGGCGTTCGTCCACTTCACCGGCGCTCCAGTTCAGGCGCATGGCGTTCTGGCTCATTTCCAAGCCGCTAGTAGCAACGCCACCGGCATTCGAGGCTTTACCTGGCGCGAAACAGATACCCGCCTCGATAAACAGGTCCACGGCTTGCAGAGTCGACGGCATATTGGCGCCCTCGGCTACGCAGAAGCAGCCGTTGCTCAGCAAAGCCCGAGCGTCTTCAACATCCAGCTCGTTTTGCGTGGCACACGGCAGAGCGATGTCGCATGGCAAATGCCAAGGACGCTGACCGACGAGGAAGTTCAGGTTGAAGTGCGCGGCCATTTCGCTAAGCCGACCACGGCGCACGTTCTTTAGCTCCATCAGGTGCTGCCATTGTTCCTCGGTCAAGCCATCCGGCGTGTGCAGAGTGCCCTCGGAATCCGACAGAGAAACCACTGTGCCACCCAGCTCCATAACCTTCTGCGCCGCATACTGCGCCACGTTACCCGAGCCAGAGATCGCCACGCGCTGCTTGTCGATGCCGCGCTTAATACACTTGAGCATTTCCTGGGCAAAATACACGCAGCCATAGCCAGTGGCTTCCGGGCGAATCAGGCTGCCGCCGTAGGTAATGCCCTTGCCGGTCAGTACCGAGGTGAACTGATTGGCCAGGCGTTTGTACTGACCAAACATATAACCAATCTCACGGCCGCCCACACCGATATCACCGGCAGGCACGTCCACGTCAGCACCAATATGGCGGTATAACTCGCTCATAAAGGCTTGGCAGAAACGCATCACTTCGTTGTCGCTCTTGCCCTTCGGATCGAAGTCCGAACCACCCTTGCCGCCGCCCATAGGCAGCGAGGTCAACGAGTTCTTAAACACCTGCTCAAAGGCCAAGAACTTGAGCACACCGAGGTTGACCGAAGGATGGAAGCGCAGGCCGCCCTTGTATGGGCCAATAGCGCTGTTCATCTGCACGCGGTAACCACGGTTGACCTGCACACGCCCTGCATCATCGACCCAGGACACACGAAACATCACCACCCGTTCCGGTTCGACCATGCGTTCAACGATGCCAGCCTGCAGATAACGCGGATTGGCCTCAAGGAACGGCCACAACGAACGCAGCACCTCCTCGACAGCCTGATGAAACTCAGGCTGGTGAGGGTCACGCTGTTTTAGGCGGGTAAGGAAAAGCTCGACGGATTCGCTCATATGGGTATCCCTGCAGAGCCCATACACTGGGCAGATCGGCTAAAAAGTGCGCCGCACTTTAGCAGCCACAATCGCACTTAAACAGCGCAAAATGTCGCCTTAACGAATCTTTTTGGTGCATTGATATAAAAATACGGCGGATCACGGCGGATTAACGCCGACATATATCGCCCACATACAGAGCGTTACCGCACAAATTTGAGGCGCTCAACTTTTCCAGAGACACAGAAAGCCCGCTAAAACACTCGTAGCCGAGGCATAGACAGAAGCAATTGCATCAGGGGCTGAGCCGATAAAGAGGCGCGCGGTAGGCGATTGAGCGCCTACGGCAATGAAGATGGCGTTCCCAACTGGATTCGAACCAGTATCTAGCCCTTAGGAGGGGCTTATTCTATCCATTGAACTATGGGAACCAGTGCTGGGTAGGCGGGCCACCCGGCGGGCTGGCATCTTAGCGAGGATGGACCGTTTTGTCATGCGGCTGCCACTATCCCAGCGCCATACTGCAAACGAACTGTCATAGGAGGTCACCATGCGCCCAGCGGCTTCACAGCACCTACCGGACTCACCCTTTGCCGATTTCCATCTGCGGGCGGCCAGCATTAACGATGCGGCACCTCTGGCCACATTACTGCAACAGTTGGCCCCCGAAGAACCTCGCGCGGATGCCAAGCTGCTGGCGTTACGCCTGAGTGAGCTACCGGCCAGTCGAGTAGTACTGGTGGCTGAGCGCGACGGTAAATTGCTTGGCACCTGCACGCTTAACCTGATTGAACATCTAGCGCATAACTTTGCGCGCTCGGCGATTCTTGAGGACGTGGTGGTGGATGCCAACGCGCGCGGCCTAGGCGTTGGCCAGGCACTGACGGGCAAAGCCATCGAACGTGCCCGCGCCTGGGGCTGCTACAAAGTGGCGCTGTCCAGCAGCCAGAGCCGCGAGGCAGCCCATGCGTTCTACGCCGCCTTGGGCTTTAAGCCGCACGGTATTAGCCTGGCGCTGACGCTGGACTAACCCGCCAGCCGCGCCAGCCCCCTGCTACCGCGTTTGCGGGAACAGGGGCTAGGCTTCAGGCGGCGGGTTCGAACAGCTGCACAGCGGTGATTTCCCGCTGCAGCAGGCGCTCACGCAATTGCACCGCCTGCTCGCGCACCTTAGCAACGCTGCGCGCCTTAACGTGACCATAACCACGAATCTGCTCCGGCAACTCAGCCAGCGCCACAGCGCTGCGGTAATTGTCGGCGCTGAGCTGCTTGAGCACATACGCCAGGTTCTGCTCGTAGTCGTCGATCAGCTGCAGCTCCAGCTTGCGTTCGGCGCTGTAGCCGAACAGGTCCAGCGGTGTGCCGCGCAAGAACTTGAACCTGGCCAGCACGCCAAACGCCTTGAGCATCCAAGGACCGAACTGACGCTTACGCGGCTCGCCGCTACTCACTTCCGGCTTGCTCAACCAAGAGGGTGCTAGGTGAAACTCCAGGCGGTAATCGCCGCTGAACTGCGCTTCCAGCTGACGGATAAAACTGCCGTCGCTGTAAAGCCGCGCCACTTCATACTCATCCTTGTAGGCCAGCAACTTGAAGTAGTAGCGCGCCACAGCTTTGCTCAGTGCTTGGTCAGCACTCTTGTCGACCTGTTGCACCCGCGCCACTTGCTCGCGGTAGCGCTCAGCATAGGCGGCATTCTGGTAAGCGGTCAGGCGCACAACGCGGTCAGCGACGATCTCTTGCAAGGTTTGGCAATGCGGCGTTTCGCTCACGTCTGGTTTAGCCAGACGCTCCACGGCGGGCAGATCATGCCCCGCTCGACGCCCCCAAAGAAACGCCTGTTGATTAAGCTGCACAGCCACGCCATTAAGCTCGATGGCGTTGTCGATGGCCTCGGCGGATACCGGCACCAAACCCTTCTGATAGGCAAAACCGAGCATAAACAGGTTGGTGGCGATGCTGTCGCCGAGTAGGCGTGTGGCCAGGCGGCTGGCGTCGACAAAGTGAGTCTTGCTCGCCCCCACGGCTTCGATCAGCGCGTCACACATGGCCGCGCCGGGCACCTGGGCATCGGGGTTACGGGTGAACTCGGCGGTGGCGGACTCATGGCTGTTGACCACCGCATGGGCGATCTTGTCATTCAGTTTGGCCAACGACTCTTCGCTGGCCGACACCACCAAGTCACAGCCCAACAAAAGGTCAGCCTCACCTGCAGCGATACGTACGGCGAAGATATCGTCCTGCTTGGCCGCGATGCGGATGTGGGTGATCACCGGCCCGAACTTCTGCGCCAGGCCGGCCTGATCGAGCACGCTGCAGCCCTTGCCTTCACTGTGCGCAGCCATGCCCAGCAATGCGCCAACCGTGGTCACCCCGCTGCCACCAACACCCGGTAAAAGGATATTCCAGGGACGCGTCAAGCTGGGTTGTTTAGGCTCTGGCAAGGCGACAAACAACGCCCCTTGGCCAACCGCGCCGGGCTTGCGTAACTCACCACCATGCACGGTGACAAAGCTGGGGCAAAAGCCTTCAACACAGCTGAAATCCTTATTGCAGGCATTTTGATCAATCTCGCGCTTGCGCCCCAGCTCGGTTTCCAGCGGCAGCACCGACAGGCAGTTGGATTTCACGCTGCAGTCGCCACAGCCCTCGCACACCGCCGGGTTGATAAAGGCGCGCTTCTGCGGATCGACCAGTTTGCCGCGCTTGCGCCGACGGCGTTTCTCGGTGGCGCAGGTCTGGTCATAGATGATCACCGAGCAACCCTTGAACTCGCGCAACTCACGCTGCACCGCATCCAGATCGCGGCGATGATGGAAAGTAACGATGGGCGCAAAGGTGCTACGAGTCGGGTATTTCTCCGGCTCGTCGGTGACCAGGGCGATGCGTTTCACCCCTTCGGCGTAAACCTGCTGGCTCAACTGATCGACGCGCAGTTCACCGTCGATGGGCTGGCCGCCGGTCATGGCCACGGCGTCGTTGTAGAGAATCTTGTAGGTGATATTCACCCCGGCAGCCACGGCCGCGCGCAGGGCCAACTGACCGGAGTGGAAGTAGGTGCCGTCACCGAGGTTCTGGAAGATATGCGGCGTGTCGGTAAACGGCGCCTGGCCGATCCAGGTTGCTCCCTCGCCACCCATCTGGGTAAAGGTGTCGGTGTTGCGGTCCATCCACTGGGTCATGTAATGGCAACCGATACCGCCTTGCGCGCGGCTGCCTTCCGGCAGTTTGGTCGAGGTATTGTGCGGGCAACCCGAGCAGAAATGCGGGGTGCGCACGGTGGTGTGCTTCGGTGCTGCCAGGGAAGCTTCCTTGGCCGCGAGAAAGGCCAGACGTTCTTCGATCTGCGGGCTGCTGTAGATCGGTGCGAGGCGCTTGGCGATCGCACGGGCGATCATCGCCGGGGTCAGCTCGGACAGGTTCGGCAGCAGAGAATGGCCGGACTCATCGAACTCGCCCACGACTACCGGACGCTTGCCCACCGGCCAGTTGTACAGCTGGCCTGTGAGCTGGTCTTCAATGATGCCGCGCTTTTCCTCGACCACCAGAATCTCGTCCAACCCTTCGGCAAACTCATGCACCGACACCGGCTCCAGCGGCCAGCTCATACCGACCTTGAACACGCGCAGGCCCACTTGGGCGCACAAGGCGTCATCCAGGCCGAGATCATCCAGGGCTTGGCGCACATCCAGATAGGACTTGCCGGTGGTGATAATGCCCAGACGTGGATTGGGCGAATCGAGCTTGATCTGGTTGAGGTTATTGGCCAGCGCAAAGGCGCGGGCGGCGTAGATCTTGTAAGTATTGAGCCGCGCTTCCTGGGCCAGGGGTGGGTCCGGCCAGCGGATATACACGCCGTCTTCCGGCAGCTGGAAATCCTCGGGGGCTTTCACTTGCATGCGTAGCGGGTCGACATCTACCACGGCAGAAGAGTCGACGTTTTCGGCGATGGTTTTCAGCGCCACCCAGCAACCGCTGTAGCGCGACAGCTCCCAGCCGATGATGCCGTAGTCTAGAATTTCCTGAACGTTGGCCGGGTTGAGCACCGGGATCGACGCTGCGATAAACGCGTGTTCGCTCTGGTTGGCGATGCTCGAGGATTTACAGCCATGGTCGTCGCCGGCCAGCAGCAATACGCCGCCATGCTCGGATACCCCGGCCGAGTTGCCGTGTTTGAACACATCACCGCAGCGGTCCACGCCTGGCCCCTTGCCGTACCACATGGCGAACACGCCATCGTAGCGCGCACCGGGAAACAGGCTGGTTTGCTGGCTGCCCCACACCGAGGTAGCGGCCAACTCTTCATTGACGCCCGGTTGGAAGTGAATGTGGTTGTCCTTGAGGTACTGCTTGGCGTCCCACAGGCTCTTGTCGAGGTTGCCCAGCGGCGAGCCACGGTAGCCAGAAATAAAGCACGCGGTATTCAGGCCATGGGCTGCGTCGCGTTGCTTCTGCAGCATCGGCAAGCGGGTCAGCGCCTGGGTGCCGGTCAGGTAGAGGTGACCGGTAGCAAGGCGGTACTTGTCATCCAGGCGGATCTCGGCCAGAGACATTAGGGCGCTCCTTTTATTATTTTGGCGAGCTGAGGTGGCTACGGTTAATGCCACCTCTCTAAGCCTAGCGTGGGATCACCACGCGAGGCGCACGGCTAAGAATATGAACGGAGCGCCTGGATAATTTCTTTCTAATTCGCTGATGAAAAGCCAATATTGCGCATGACCTTTCCAACAAATACAAAAATCCGGAAACAATCATGCAAGAAAAGCTCAGCCCCATCGACCGCAAGATTCTTCGCCTGCTGCAACACAACGCCGACCTCTCAGCGGCCGAGGTCGCCGAGAAGGTTGAGTTGTCGCAATCACCCTGTTGGCGGCGCATTCACCGCATGCAGGAAGAAGGCATCATCGAGCGCAAGGTCGCCCTGCTCAGCCACAAACAACTGGGCTTTAGCATCACGGTGTTTGTCGATATCAAACTCTCGGCCCATGGCCGCAGCAACCTAGAAGAGTTTGAGCAGGCAGTGGTCGGTTACCCCGAGGTGCTGGAGTGTTTCACCATGGCCGGCGGCTCGGATTACCTGCTCAAGGTGGTGGCCAAGGACATCGCCAGCTACGAACGCTTTCTGCGTGACCACCTGCTGCAACGCCCGCACGTACACGAAGCGCACTCGCATATCGCCATGAGCGAGGTTAAGCGCACCACTGAGTTGCCGCTGGATTGAGCAGTGTTGTAGCCCGGATGTAATCCGGGACATGGGAGGCACGACTTCCCCGGATTGCATCCGGGCTACGGGCAATATATCGCGGCTAAAACGCGGGAGAACGATGCCTCGTAGGGTGGGTTAGCGACGCCGAACACCGCTCGATAATCCAACTTCGATAGCAGCGCGGCGCGTAACCCACCAGACAATCGAACACGTTGCACCAATGGTGGGTTACGCCGCGCCTAAACCTCGTGACGCCTAACAAACGCGGTAGGCGGCTAACCCACCCTACGAACTGCACATCGCGGCTAAAGCCCCTCCCACAGCCAGTGCATATCCGTGGGAGGGGCTTTAGCCGCGACAAGATTTGGCGTTATAACGTCTGTGCACGCTGCAACTGGGCACTGTTGGGCTGCGCCCTTCCCGCCCACCAGAGCGCCAACGGCCCGATCAGCAGCAACAGCCCCATCAGCGCAAACGCGGCCCACCAGCCGAGCAGGCTCTTGTCACCCAACATATCCAGACTGATGCCAAACAGCAGCGGGCCGAGAAAGGCGCCGCTAAAGCCGGTGCAGGAATACAGCGCCATGGCCGCGCCGCGATGGCTGGCCGGTGCAACCGCGATCAGACCAGCAGTCAGGGACGACGAGTCGGCCGTCACGGCGATGCTGTAGAGCAGCACCAATACCAGCATCAACCAGAACGGCAAGGCCGCACTAAGGCCTATAAACACAGCCAACGCGGCCGAGCTGAGCATTACCGCAATCAGCCAACGTTGCCGGCCGAAACGCAACGCCAACTCGTTGCCGAAGACGCTCGCGGGCATGCCGATCAGCGTCACCAGCATCCCCACCGAAGTACCCGAAAGCCAAGGATCACTGCCCTGCAACTGCCCGGAAAACACCACAAAGGCCACCACCCAAGCGCGCAGGGCAAACAGTTCAAGGTTATGCATGGCATAGGCCAGGCAATAAGCCACAACCGCACGGCTCTTCAGCGGAGCCAGATCCAGTAATTTGCGCGAGGCATGTTGCACCACTGCCTTGGGCGGCAAGCCCCAATAGACCATGGCCCAAGCCAACAACGCGCACACGCCGCTGAGCAGAGTTGGCAGCTGCCAGCCAGCCAACTTGGCCAGCTCGCCAGCGAGGATAAATGACAGCGCCGTGCCCAGACCAAAACTCGCCGTATAGAAGGCCACTGCGCGGGTCTGCGCCGGCCCCTCGATGCGCTCAGACAATGCCCTGAGCCCCGGCATATAGGTGCCGGCCAAGCCGATGCCCGCCAACACTCGCCAGGCAAGCGCCGAATAGAAGCCATCAGCAAACACGAAACAGGCATTGGCCACCGCGGTTAACAGCATCGCGGCGAGGTAAATCAGCCGTGCATCGTATTTATCAGTCAGCCCGGTAAGGATCGGCACCGCCACCATATAGCCGAGGAAAAAACCGCCACCGATCCAGCCGGCCTGAGTGTTACTCAGCCCCCATAGCGCCTGAAAGTCCGGCAGCAACGCGGCAAACAATGCAAAGCCCGCCATGCCTAAGGCTTCTGCAGCGCACATCAGCAGAGTCAGGCGTTGGGCGCTAGTCATAACACCACCAACACGTAGGGTGGGTTAGCGACGCCGAACACCGTTCGATAAGCCAATTGCGATAACGGAGCGGCGCGTAACCCACCAGGCAATCGAACGTGTTGCGCCGATGGTGGGTTACGCCGCGTGCTGAATCGCACGATGCCTGATAAGCGCGGCAGGCGGCTAACCCACCCTACGCATGCAGCCTGCGCCTGCTTATTCATAACACCTGCCCATCAAAAGCCAGGCTAACCCCAGCCGGCAAGGCATAGGGGTTGTCTAGCAGCCAAGTATCAAAGCTGTGGCCAATATGGGTTAGTACGGTCTGCTGCGGCTGCAGTTGCTCAACCACCTGCAGGGCGCGGGTTAGGTCATTGTGATTGCGTGGCGCGACAGCTTGCGGCGCAGTGGAGCAGTCCAGCACCAGCAGATCCAGCGGTTGTTGGCGCAGCACTGCGGCGCTGGCGTCTGGTACGCCGAGAGTGTCGGTGAGGTAGGCGATGCGTCGGCCGTCACCTTCAATGAGGTAGCCAAAGGTCAGCTTGGAGTGATTGAGCGGCAGCGCCGTGACGCGCAACTCGCCCAACTGCCGCCGCTCGAACGCCGCAAACGGCTGGCTGAAATCAAGAATGCCGGGGTGCTTATACAGGTCGGCAAGCCCTTCAGGGTCATCCGGGCCATGTACCGGGATAATCAGCCCCTGGCCCCAGCGCAAGTGCAGCAAGCCCTGAGCGTGGTCGGCGTGGTAGTGGGTTTGCAGAATGCCGGTCAGGCTATGCGGCGCGAAGCGTTCGCACAGATCGGTCAGGCCCGAGTCGACCAGCCAGCGCTGCGCGCCGCATTCAATCAACGCGCAGCAGGGGCCACGCCGGCGGGCCGGATACACCCGCGCACTGTCGCAGGCTGGGCAACTGCAGTTATACACCGGCACCTGCCGCGCATCGCCGGTGCCCAACAGCGTTAAGCGCATGTGCGACTGGCACCGATCAGCATTAGCAGGTTGTCGCGCGCGTGCTCAATCGATGCCGAGTTATCCAACAGATGCAGGCCATCACATTCGGCGGCTGCAGCGTCGAACTGGGCATTACGTGCCAGACGCTGCTCAATCTGCTCAATGCTTTCACGACCACGCCTGAGCAAGCGCTCACGCAACACCGCTGGCTCGACCGTGAGCAATACGCCAATCAAGTCGGGATAGCGCAGCCGGGCCTCTGGCAAGTAGGCCCGCGAGCCATTAACCAGCACATCCTGCCCCGCCGCCAGCCAGTCATCGATCTGCTGGGGGATGCCATAGGCCAGATCGTTGGCCCGCCAACTCAGGGCGAAGCCACCGGCTGCTTCCTGCTGGTCGAACTCGGCCGAGGTCACGCCAATGGCATCCTCACCGACCGCTTCCGCCGAGCGGGTAATCACCCGTCGGGCGATCAGGCAATCACGCTCAGCCAAGCGCTCACGCGCGGCATCCAACAGGCTGTCCTTGCCCGAGCCCGAAGGCCCCATCAGATAGATCAACCGGCCGCTCATCAGAACACCCTATGTGCTTGTCGCCAGACTTGCTGGATCACCGCCTGCCCCTCATGCAGCTTTGCCTGCAGCAGATCGGCGCGCAGACCAACGCGAATCTCCCCGCGATCATGCAGCCCGGCGGCATGTGCCGGCAGGCGGCTGACGGTAGCAATCGCCCGAGGCAGATCATAGTCGTTGTCTTGCGCTGCCAACATAAAAGCCGCCTGCAGCAGGCTGGCGGGATAGTAGTCGCTGGAGAGAATATCCAACACTTCATGCTGGGCCAGGTCGGCGGCTGCGATATTGCCCGAGTGCGAGCCGCCACGCACGATATTCGGCGCGCCCATCAACACCTTCAAGCCGAGTTCGTGGCTGGCCTTGGCGGCCTCCAGGGTGGTGGGGAACTCGGCGATAGACATGCCATAACCCGCCGACTCCTGCACATGGGCCAAGGTCGCATCATCATGGCTGGCCACCGACAGCCCGCGCATGTGGCAATCCTCGACGATGGCGCGGCGGTGCCGATCACTGAACTCGATGGAGTTGGCCATCTGCTCCTTGATGAACGCATCCATCTCGGCGCTGCTCAAGTGGTACTTGCCCATGTAGTACTCACGGTACTTGTCCTCCTTGGCGAACTGGCGCTGGCCTGGCGAGTGATCCATCACCGAGACCAGTTGTACCAGCGGGTTTTCCACCAGATCACGGAACACCGCTAGGGTATCGGGATGGCACAGCTCGCAGCGCAGGTGCAGGCGGTGATCGGCACGGGCATGCCCGTTTGCTGTGACTTGGGCGATAGCCTCCAACATGGCTGGCAACTGTTGCATGCGCTTGCCGCGCGGGTTGATATCGCCAATCGACAGGGCATCGAACACGGTGGTGATCCCGGCCGACACGATCTGCGCATCGTGGGTTAGCACGGCCGAAGTGGACGGCCAATCCACACCCGGACGCGGGCTCATGTATTTTTCCAGGTTGTCGGTGTGCAGCTCGACCAGGCCGGGCAGCAGGTAATCGCCGGCAAGATCGATGGCCTGCGGCAAACCACTGTTGCCCTCTTCCACCTGGGCAATCAAACCATCACGCAACACCAGGGTGCCGACAAACTCACGTTCGGCCATCACTACCCGCGCATTGGTTAATATCTGTTCAGCCGGCATAGATGTACTCCTGCGTGGATGCTGCATCCGGGGTCATATCGAGGAAACGATCCGCCACCGCCTCGCGCGCGGCACGATCGTGGAAGATGCCGATTAATGCGCTGCCTGCCGCTTTAGCTTCGTTGATCAGCTCCAGCACCACCTGACGGTTGGCGTCATCCAGCGAGGCCGTTGGCTCATCCAATAACATCAGCGGCCAATCGACCATAAAGCCGCGAGCGATATTCACCCGCTGCTGCTCGCCGCCGGAAAAGGTGCCTGGTGCGAGTTGCCACAGGGCTTGCGGGATATTCAGGCGACTCAGCAAACTTTTCGCCCGAGCTTGTGCAGCCGCCTTGCTCCAGCCACGGGCCAGGGCCGGTTCCATCACTACATCCAGGGTCGCGACGCGGGGGATCACTCGGAGAAACTGGCTGACGTAGCCCAGGGTCTGCCGGCGCACCGCCAGCACCTGGCGCGGCTCAGCCCCGACCAGATCAACCCAAGCGCCGTCGTGGCGCATGCGAATGCTGCCGCCAGCGGCCAGGTAGTTGCCGTACAGGGTGCGCAGTAAAGTCGACTTACCCGCCCCGGATTGGCCATGCAGCACCAGGCACTCGCCGGCACACACACTGAAATTCAGCCCGCTCAATACATTCAGCACCACTCCATGCTGCTGATGCAGGGTAAAGGTCTTGCTGAGGCCAGAGACCTCGATAAGCGTATTCATGACTTACCTCATCTTGATTCGTAGCCCGGATGCAATCCGGGGATTTGGCATGTACCGCCCCCGGATTGCATCCGGGCTACAAAGCGCTTTAGGGCTGCAGAACGGACGACACCAGCAACTGCGAATAGGGATGCTGCGGGTCATCAAGAATCTGGTCAGTCAGGCCGGCCTCGACCACGTGGGAGCGGCGCATCACCATCAGCCGGTCGGCCAGCAAGCGCGCCACGGCCAGGTCATGGGTGACGATCACCACCGCCAGATCCAGTTCACGCACCAGGCCGCGCAACAGGTCGAGCAGGCGCGCCTGCACCGACACGTCGAGGCCGCCAGTCGGCTCATCCATGAATATCAGCCGTGGGCTGGAGACCAGGTTGCGGGCGATTTGCAAACGCTGCTGCATGCCACCGGAGAAGGTGCGCGGCAGGTCGTCGATACGCTGCGGATCGATCTCCACCTGCTTCAGCCAGTCGATGCCGGCCGCGCGCAGCTCGCCGTAATGGCGCACGCCTTGGGCCATCAGCCGCTCGCCGATATTGGCGCCGGCCGATACGCCCATACGCAGGCCGTCACGCGGGTTCTGCTCGACAAACCCCCATTCGGTGCGCAACAAGGTGCGCCGTTGCGCTTCGCTGGCGCTGTACAGATCGACCAGACGCCCCTCAGTGTCGCGGTAGCTGACCGTGCCGCGATCCGGCGGGCATCGCCCGGAGAGCAAGCTGAGCAAGGTCGACTTGCCCGAACCGGACTCACCGACAATGCCCAGCACCTCGCCCGGATACAGATCGAACGACACGCCCTGGCAGCCCTTCTCCAGCCCATACAAGCGGGTCAGGTCACGCACGCTGAACAGCGGCTGCGCCGTATCGTTGTGCAGGTGCAACTTCTCAGCAGCATTCATTGCGCGCCCTCCTCTGCAAGGTCTTGGCGTTGCATGCAGTAATCGGTGTCGGAACAGACAAAGCGCTTGCTGCCGGCGTCGTCGACAATCAGCTCGTCCAGGTAGGAATCGTGGCTACCGCAGAAGGCGCAGCATTCGTCCCAACGCTGGATCTCGAACGGGTGATCTGCGAAGTCCAGACTCACCACCCGGGTGTACGGCGGCACGGCATACAGGCGCTTCTCACGGCCGGCACCGAACAGCATCAGCGCCGGGCTCATGTGCAGCTTGGGGTTGTCGAATTTGGGGATCGGCGAAGGGTCCATCACGTAGCGTTCATCCACCGTCACCGGGTAGGCGTAACTGGTGGCGATATGGCCGAAGGTGGCGATGTCCTCGTACAGCTTGACGTGCATCACGCCGTAATCCTCCAGCGCATGCATGGTGCGGGTCTCGGTTTCCGACGGTTCGATAAAGCGCAGCGGCTCAGGAATCGGCACCTGATAGACCATGATCTGATCATTACTCAGCGGCGTTTCCGGAATGCGGTGGCGGGTCTGGATCACCGTCGCTTCGGGCGTGCGGGTGGTGGTTTTCACCCCGGCCGTGCGGGCAAAGAAGCGCCGGATCGACACGGCGTTGGTGGTGTCATCCGCGCCCTGATCAATCACCTTGAGCACATCGTCAGCACCGATAATCGCGGCGGTCAGTTGCATGCCGCCGGTGCCCCAGCCATAGGGCAGCGGCATTTCGCGACCACCGAATGGCATCTGGTAACCGGGGATGGCCACAGCCTTGAGCAGGCCACGGCGGATCATGCGTTTGGTCTGTTCATCGAGGTAGGCAAAGTTATAGCCAACCTCAGTTGCATACTGCGTTTGGGCCTGGGCATTCATGCGCGTTGCTCCTCGGCGGCGGGCTGCTCACCTTGCTGCTTGCGCAGTTTGCGGATCAGCTCCAGCTCGGATTGGAAGTCGACGTAGTGCGGCAATTTCAGGTGCGAGACGAAGCCCGCCGCCTCGACGTTGTCGCAGTGCATCAGCACAAACTCTTCCTGCTGCGCCGGGCCGTCGACTTCTTCAGCGTACTCAGCGGCGCGCAGCGAACGGTCGACCAGCGCCATGCCCATGGCCTTGCGCTCGGCATAACCGAAGGCTAGGCCGTAGCCACGGGTGAACTGCGCATCGAGGCCCTTACCGCCGACGAACTGGTTGACCATCTCGCACTCGGTCACCTCGATATCGCCCAGCGGTACGGCAAAACCGAGTTCTTCCGGCTCTAGCCAAACTTCGACCTCACCAATGCGAATCTCCCCGGCAAACGGGTGATTGCGTCCGTAACCGCGCTGAGTGGAATAGCCCAGCGCAAGGAGGAAGCCTTCATCGCCACGAGCCAGCGCCTGCAAGCGCTGAGCACGGTTAGCGGGAAAATCCAGCGGCTCACGGGTGATATCCGGCACCGCGCCGCCATCGTCCACTTCACGGGTCATCAGGCCTTCGTCAGCGAGAAAGTCCAGCACCCGAGGGCAGGCCGACAGTTCAGCTTGCGAATCAACCTGTGGCCCCGGCTGCTCGCCTTCGGCCAGCAAAGCGAAATCCAGCAGACGATGGCTGTAGTCGAAGGTCGGGCCGAGCAACTGGCCACCGGGCAAATCCTTGAAGGTCGCGGATATACGCCGGCTCAGCTGCATCTGCGTGGTCTCCAGCGCGGCACTGGCACCGAAGCGTGGCAGCGTGGTGCGGTAGGCACGTAGCAGGAATATCGCTTCCATCAAGTCGCCAGCCGCCTGCTTGATCGCCAGCGCCGCCAGTTGCGGGTCGTACAGCGAGCCTTCGCTCATCACCCGAGCCACTGCCAGCGGCATCTGCTCGCGTACTTGCTCAACGCTGAGCTCGGGAATCGCCGTATCGCCACGGCGTTTCTTAGCCAGCAGCAAATGGGCATTGTCGATGGCGCGCTCGCCACCTTTGACGGCAACGTACATTAGGCAGCCTCCTCGGCGTTGAGCAGCACGTGAGTGCTGCGCGGCAGGCCGATGACCTGCTCAGCGAAAGCGAAGAAGGCATCCAGACCACGGGGAAAGGCACTGCGCGCCTGACGCTGCTGCCAGAACACCGCCGGCAACGGTAACTCGACGCAGCGCACGTCCTTGATCCCCGGTCCGCGCCAACGCAAGGACTCACCACCACTCAGCGCCTCAAGCTGAATCAGCAAGGTGCAGGACTGATCCGGGTAGCGCTCGCTGCCATTGTCGAAATCCGACAGGTCGGTCAACTCGTGTTCATCGAGCAGGGCAAACAGCGCCAGCTCGCGCTCGGCGACAATCGGACAGCCACAGTGGAACGACAGGTTGGCGCGAATCGCCGGGGTGTCGAAGCACGGTGCCAGCCACAGCGGTGTATCGCCATCGAGAAAGGCCAGGCACAGGGCGTAAGTCGCCGGGTGCAGGTTTTCCAGGGCCAGGGCGCGGTTCAGCGGTTGCACTAGGCCCGGTTCGGCGAGGGCCTTGAGGGCACTGCGGAAACTGGTCTGCGCATCCAATACCGGGTCGTTAAACGCCGGTTGCAGCCATTGCGAGCTATTCGCCGCGTTCATCAGTCTTCTCCTCTGACCAGGGTGAAAAATTCCACTTGGGTGGTTGCGGTTTCAGCGGCCTTGGCCGCCTGTTGCGCCTGCTGTACGGCCGCCAAGGGTTCGATCAAGCGACTGAGCCAATGTGGTTGCTCGGGACCCTGCAAATGCGCGTCGGCCAGGGCCGCCAGTTCGGCGTGCTGCTTGTCGCGGCCAGCCACGTAGCTGTAACCGGTGCGGCCATCGGCAAGGCGCACCACGCAACGGGTCACGCTCATTTCACCGAGGTTGAACGGGCTGCCAGTACCGCCCATGCGCCCGCGCACTAAGGTCATGCCGATTTCCGGGGCGCGAATCAGGCGATACTCGCTCTCTTTCAAGGCCGACTCATAGGCCGCTAAGCCAGTGCCAGCACGGGCGAGTACGCCCATCCAGCGCTGACGGGTGGCGATGTGCGGATCGCTGTGCAGCAAGTTGCTTTGCGGTATTGCGCGGCTCATCAACAAGCCTCCATCAAAGGGCGAGCTGGTACTGAAAACGGTCGGCGCGGCTGGTCGATAACGACAGCTCCACCGGCCGCCCGGCCAGATCGCAGGAAAGGGTTTGCACGCTGAGTAGCGGCGCATGTCTGGGCATCAACAGCCGGGCGGCTTCCTCACGGCTGGGCAGGCGCGCACCGATCAAGCTAAAGGTGCGAGTCAACGGCAAGCCACTCTGGCTGAGGTACTGGCGCAGCGAGCCGCCCTGATAGTCGGCGAGCAGCTCGCTATGTGCGGTGCTGAAGGCGTGGCGAATCAGGCTGACGGGCTGGCCCTCGATGAGGCGCAAGGTGCTCAGCTCCAGCAACTGCGCACCACTGGCGAGCTGCAAATATTCGCGTTCTTCACAACCGGCCGGGCGCAAGCGGCTCTCCAGCAATTGCGCCTCGACCTTGTGACCGAGCGCCGAGAGCGAAGCGCTATAGGCGCTGCCGGCCTGCATCGGGTAGATCAGCGGTTTGGCCAGCACCCGCGTGCCCTTGCCCTGCTGGCGCAGCAGGCGGCCTTCCAGCACCAACTCATCCACCGCACGACGCAAGGTGTGGCGGTTAACCGCAAAGCGCGCAGCCAACTGCACCTCGGCTGGCAGGTAGTCACCGGGGCTCATGCGCTGCAGCTCATCGCGCAAAACGGCGGCCAGTTCGCGGTACAGCGGCTCGGGTTGTCTAGACAAGTGCATGGTTTAAAACGGGCGCCCGTAGGCACCCGGCTCCAATCAGATAAATTGCTTACGCAAGCGCTGAGAAATGATGTCGAGCACGCTCACCACCATGATGATCACCAACAGCAAGGCGCAGGTTTGGGCGAACTGGAAGCCGCGAATCGCTTCCCAGAGAATCACCCCGATACCGCCCGCCCCGACCATGCCGACCACGGTGGCCGAACGCACGTTGGACTCGAAGCGGTACAGCGAGTAGGAAATCCACAACGGCAGGACTTGCGGGATCACCCCGTAGATCACTTCTTGCAGCGCACTGGCACCCGTGGCGCGCACGCCTTCTACCGGGCCAGGATCAATCGCCTCAACGGCCTCAGCGAACAGCTTGGCCAGCACCCCAGTGGTGCCAATAAACAGCGCCAGCACACCCGCGAATGGCCCCAAACCAACCGCCACCACGAAGAGCATGGCGAAGACCATTTCGTTGATTGAACGGCAGGCATCCATCACCCGGCGAATGGGCTGATAAACCCACCACGGCACGATGTTTTCCGAGCAGAGAATGCCTAAAGGAATCGCGCAGATAATCGCCAGCACGGTGCCCCAGAGGGCGATCTGCACGGTGACGACCATTTCCTTGAGGTACAGCTCCCAGTTACTGAAATCTGGCGGAAAAAAGTCCGCAGCAAAGGTTGCCATGTTGCCGGAGTCGCGGATCAGGCCAAGCGGATTCATCTCCGCGCCGTGCCAGGACCAGGCCAGTACGGCAAGGAACAACCCCCAGCCAATCAGCTGCATCCAGGAACGCTTGGCGGGTAAATCTGCCGGTGGCACGCTAGTCAAAGTGGTCATAACAACATCTCGAATAAAGCGGCAGAACAGAGCGCCCCGCTAAACTGAGCGGGGCGCTGGCGGCAATTAACCAGCGCTTGCCGGGTTGTTCTGGGCGATTTCAGCCAGACGCTTTTCCAACTTGGCCAGCTCGGCATCCAGCTCTTTGAGCTGTGCCTGCTTGTCGGCTGCCTTGAGCTTGTCGTTGTTGGCTACTTCGCTGCGCTTCTTGAACAGTTCCAACTGGCGGATCGGTAGCAGTTGATCGTCATCAGATGCCTTGAACTTGGCCCACTGCAGACCTTCCAGCACCTTCAGCTCAGCCGGCTTGTCGCCGTAGCTCATGAAAAAATCGCGCAGCTTGTTCTTGGTCGCGTCATCCAGGTTCTTGCGCCATACCAGCGGATCAGACGGGATCAGCGGCGAGGTCCAGATCACTTTCAGTTGGGCGGCTTTGTCCGGAGCGGTCACTTCAAGACGCTCCATGCCTTCGCTGTTGAAGGTGCCGACATCGACCTGCTTGTTGGCCACCGACAGCGCGTTGACTTCATGGCTACCGTTAAGCGAACGCTTGAAGATCTTGTTGGCATCCACGTTGTTCTTGGCGAACACGTAATAGCCCGGCACCAGGTAACCCGAGGTGGAGTTTGGGTCGCCGTTGGCGAAGGTCAGATTCTTGGCGTTTTTCAGCATGTCTTCGATCGAATTGATCGGGCTGTCCTTGTGCGCCACCATCAGGCTGTAATAGCCCTGCGCGCCGTTGGCGGCAACAGTCTGGGCAAACACCTCGCCACCGGCACGGTCCACGGCTTCCATGGCTGCCTTGTTGCCATACCAGGCCATGTCGACCTTGTCGAAACGCATGCCCTGGATGATCCCGGCATAGTCAGGCGCGAAGAAGGGCTTGATCTTCAGCCCAGTCTGCTTGCTCATGTCTGCCAGGAAGGGGTCCCACATGGTTTTCAGGTTTTGCGACGACTCGGTGGAGATGATGCCAAAGTTGATTTCCTGCTCAGCGGCCTGAGCAGCGCCCAAAACCGAGCCGGCCAGCAGCGTGGACGCGACGAGAACGCGACTGATACGTTTGAACATGCAAAGCACTCCTAGTGCAGATGGACATACAGGGATTGGCATAACAGAGAGCTCAACTCAGGCCTTGGCCAAAGTCAGCGGTATTTTTGGCGTGCGCGTCCGGCGCGCTGTCTCAACTGGCAGTGGCTCTATTTCAAGCTCGGCACCATAGAGATCGTTAAGGAAGTTGGGGTGCAGCGCGGCGGCGGCGCCATCGAAATGAATACGCCCCGCTTTCAGGGCCACGGCGCGCTGGCAATAACGCATGGCGTAGTCAACTTGATGCAACGTAACCACTACAGTGGTGCCATCTTCGCGGTTGATGTCAGCGAGAATCTGCATAACCTTGCGCGCCGACTCGGGGTCCAGCGAAGCAATTGGCTCATCGGCGAGAATCACCTTGGCCCGCTGGCACAAGGCACGGGCAATTGCCACACGCTGCTGTTGACCGCCAGACAAGGTAGAAGCGCGCTGTTGCGCCAGATCAGCCAGGCCAACACGGGCTAGAGCCTGCAGCGCTTGCTGCTTTTCTTCGGCGCTAAATAGGCCAAAGGTGCCACGCCAGCGCGGAATGCGCCCTAGACAACCGAGCAACACGTTCTGCAACACGCTAATACGACCGACCAGGTTGAACTGCTGGAAGATATAACCAATATCCGCGCGCAGCCGGCGTACCTCACCATTCAGACGACCTTCGGCCTGTACTTCACGGCCCAATACCTGAATGCTGCCGCCGCCGCTACGATTGCAGCAGGCAAGGCCCGCAACATGGCGCAGTAGTGTCGACTTACCAGAGCCCGAAGCACCGATCAGCGCCACCATTTCACCGGGCTCAACGGACAGTGCCAGATCA
Organism: Pseudomonas sp.; assembly: GCF_046581935.1. Lineage (GTDB taxonomy): Bacteria > Pseudomonadota > Gammaproteobacteria > Pseudomonadales > Pseudomonadaceae > Aquipseudomonas. The sequence continues at coordinate 116,347 of NZ_JAYGFK010000014.1, read as the reverse complement.
AACAACGCCTGCTTACGACCGAATGTCTTGTTCAGGTTCTCGACCCGGATCACTGCGCTCATGGAATGCCTCCTTTATATTGGCGCTTACACGACGGCTGGCAGCCGCCTTCTGGTGTAGACCAAGGTAGGCAAATCCTGTGTCAGACCGATTAATGGGCCATGACACTTACGTGACCATTGTTTGAAGTTTTTCGTGCTCACGGCAGCGTTTTAGCTGCTTTTGCACAGCACAGCGCATTTCTGATAATCGGTGCTGGCAAAAAGCCTTTATCCAACGCAAAATGTGACACGTAATTGGCGTCAATTTATCGACCAATACGACTGTAGAGTCACGCAACATCGAAGCGGCTTTCTGGCTGAACGGTTAGTGCTATAGGCGGTCAAACCGGTGACAATCCTATAGCCCATTGCCAGTATCGCTTTCCTAAACTAACCGGTTTAATGTACGCGCCCTATGAAACCAGCACTCTATTCCAGCCGCACCGCTGACAAATTTGTAGTTCGCCTGCCAGATGGCATGCGCGAACGCATTGCGGATGTCGCACGCAACCATCACCGCAGCATGAACTCGGAGATCATTGCTCGCCTTGAGCAAAGCATGCTCCAGGAAAGCGCTTTGGGTGATGACCTCAATATCCATCTGGATAGCCCCGAGCTATCCCTGCATGAGCGTGAGCTGCTGCAGCGTTTTCGTCAGCTGTCGCGCCGCCAGCAAAATGCCCTCGTGGCATTGATTGCTCACGACGCAGAAATGGCTGGCGAAGAAGCCTGATTGCGCAGCACAACGAAAAACCGGCTTAGGCCGGTTTTTTTGCTGCTCGTAAAATACTCGCGATCCGCTTTTGACGACCTGACTAAACAGTCGACGGGCTCAACCCCATAGATTACAGGCCATAAAAAACCGCCCATTCAGGCGGTTTTTTTGTTTTGAAGATTACTCAGCCAACAAAGTTAAGCAGCACACCCGCCGCCACCGCTGAGCCAATCACCCCGGCCACGTTGGGCCCCATGGCATGCATCAGCAAGAAGTTTTGCGGGTTGGACTCAAGCCCAACCTTGTTCGATACCCGCGCCGCCATTGGCACCGCAGACACCCCAGCCGAACCAATCAACGGGTTAATTTTGTTGCTGCTAAACAGGTTCATCAGCTTGGCCATCAACACCCCTGCCGCCGTGCCCGCACAGAACGCCACCATACCCAGACTGAGAATGCCCAGCGTCTTCAATTGCAGGAACGAGTCCGCCGAGAGCTTCGAACCCACCGTCAGGCCAAGGAAGATAGTGACAATGTTGATCAGCGCGTTGCGCGAGGTATCCGCCAGACGCTCGACCACACCGGCCTCACGCAGCAAGTTGCCGAGAGCGAACATTCCGATCAGCGGCGCAGCATCCGGCAGCAGCAAACCAATCAGTAAGCACAGCACGATCGGGAAGATGATCTTCTCAGCCTGCCCAACTGGACGCAGCTGCTGCATGACGATGGCACGCTCGTCTTTGGTGGTCAGCGCACGCATGATCGGCGGCTGAATCAACGGCACCAGCGCCATATAAGCGTATGCCGCCACTGCGATCGGACCGAGCAAGTGCGGAGCCAGCTTGGAGGTTACGAAAATCGAGGTAGGCCCGTCGGCACCGCCGATAATCGCAATGGAGGCGGCTTCCTTAAGGGTGAACTCCAACCCTGGAATACCCAGCGCTGTCAGAGCCAACGCGCCCATAAGCGTACCGAAGATACCGAATTGCGCCGCAGCCCCGAGTAGCAAGGTCTTGGGGTTAGCCAGCATTGGCCCGAAGTCGGTCATCGCCCCGACACCGAGAAAAATCAGCAGTGGGAAGATACTGGTGGGTAAGCCCACCTCATAGATCATGTGTAGAAAGCCGTCACCCTGAGCCATGTTGGCCACTGGAATGTTGGCCAACAGACCGCCAAAACCAATCGGCAGCAGCAGTAAAGGCTCAAAGCCCTTCTTGATCGCCAAGTAGATCAGCAGGATGCACACCGCGATCATAAACAGCTGACCGGCCTCGATGTGATACAGGCCAGTGCTATGCCAAAGTTTGAGGAGCTTTTCCATTACCGCGCTCCCTTAACCGATGGTCAGCAGGCTGTCGCCCACCGCCACTGCATCACCCACCTTGACGTTGACCGCACCGATGGTGCCAGCCTTGAACGCACGGATCTCGGTTTCCATCTTCATCGCTTCAAGGATGATCACCAGCTGCCCTTCTTCCACAGCCAGGCCAGGCTGCACCAGCACTTTGAAGATATTGCCGGCCAGCGGGGCATTCTGCGGTTCGCCAGCACCTACAGGCGCAGCTACCGCCTGCGCAGCGGAAGCTGCGCCGCCGACAGCTTTGAGCCCTTCGATATCGCCACCTTCGTTGACCTGCACCACATAGGACTTGCCAGCCACTTCTACGGTGTAGACTTCGGGCTTGCCGGCTTCACGAACAAGGGTTTCCTTGCCGGTCGGCATCGGCTCGAAGGCCGCCGGATTACCGCGATTCTCTAGAAATTTCAGGCCGATCTGCGGGAACAGTGCGTAGGTCAGTACGTCATCAATCTCATCGACTGCCAGCGTGATGCCTTTCTCTTTGGCAATACTTTTGAGTTCGGCCGTCAGCTTGTCCATCTCTGCTTCAAGCAGATCGGCTGGGCGGCAGGTAATCGCTTCGGCCCCATCCAGCACCCGTGCCTGCAGCTCTTTATTGAAAGGTGCCGGCGCTGCGCCGTATTCGCCTTTCAACACACCGGCGGTTTCCTTAGTGATCGATTTGTAACGCTCACCGGTGAGCACATTGATTACCGCCTGGGTGCCAACGATCTGCGAGGTTGGGGTTACCAGCGGGATAAAGCCGAGGTCTTCGCGCACCCGCGGGATTTCCGCCAGTACTTCGTCGAATTTGTCCTGGGCGCCCTGCTCTTTCAGCTGGCTTTCCATATTGGTCAGCATGCCGCCCGGCACCTGAGCAACCAGGATGCGCGAGTCGACCCCCTTTAGGTTGCCTTCGAATTTCGCGTATTTCTTCCGTACTTCACGGAAGTAAGCGGCGATTTCTTCAAGCAATTCAAGATTCAGTCCCGTATCACGCTCGGTGCCTTGGAACATGGCCACCACCGATTCGGTTGGTGAGTGTCCATAGGTCATCGACAGCGAAGAAATAGCCGTGTCTACGTTATCGATACCGGCCTCGACCGCCTTGAGAATAGCGACAGACGACAGCCCTGCCGTGGCATGGCACTGCATATGAATCGGGATAGACAGACTGGCCTTGAGTCGCGACACCAACTCAAAAGCGGTATACGGGGTAAGGATGCCGGCCATGTCCTTGATGGCAATGGAATCAGCGCCCATGTCCTCAATTTCCTTGGCCAGATCAACCCACATCTCCAGGGTGTGCACCGGACTGGTGGTGTAGGAAATCGTGCCCTGGGCATGTTTACCCAGCTGCTTGACCGCTTTAAGCGCGGTCTGCAGGTTACGCGGATCATTCATCGCGTCGAATACACGGAACACATCAACACCGTTAAACGCAGCGCGCTCAACGAACTTTTCCACCACGTCATCGGCGTAGTGACGGTAACCCAGCAGGTTCTGACCGCGTAAAAGCATCTGTTGACGCGTATTGGGCATGGCCTTTTTCAGCGCGCGAATACGCTGCCAAGGGTCTTCACCCAAGTAACGAATACAGGCATCAAAGGTCGCCCCACCCCATGACTCCACTGACCAGAAGCCCACCTGATCGAGCTTCGGCGCGATTGGCAGCATGTCTTCCAGGCGCACGCGCGTAGCCAAAATCGATTGGTGGGCGTCACGCAGCACCACATCGGTAATCCCGAGTGCTTGTTTTACGGCAGTCATGCAGATACTCCCTGTCGAACCTGGCTCACCCGCGGCGAGCGCGGTGCTGGTGGATAGCGGATTGGATAGCGGCGAGCACATCTGCACTCGGCTCATTGGCAGCGGTCGACTTGACGGCTAATGGTGCCACTGCAGGCGCAGAAGCAGACGCGGCAAACCGCTCGATAACCCACGACATAGCGCGGATCAGCACCACCAACAAAATCAGAAAGAGAAAAACAAAGCCCAGGCCGAATAGCATGAGCTCGACACCCTCGAGCAGGAGTTCACCAGGGGTCATCTTGGCTCCATTACCAGCTGCGTGTGAGCTGCGTTAATTATTAGAAAGGAGCGCCCAAGGTTCTAACCCCGGGCAAAGCTGGCGAACCTTAGCTTGAAACGAGCGTTTGAAGCAAACCCCGAACGGACTAATGAGACATTTTATGTAGAAAAAACGTCATCGCCGCCATCAGTCACCGAGCCTGTGTCAACAGCCAATCGGCAACTTAGGCAGCTCAGGGCTCACTAAAGCAAAAACAGACTGGCCAACCCCAGGAAGATAAAAAAGCCTCCGCTGTCCGTAACAGCCGTGATCATCACACTGGCACCTAATGCCGGATCACGCCCCAGACGCACTAACGTCATAGGGATCAGCACACCCATCATCGCCGCCAGCAACAGGTTCAGAATCATCGCTGCAGTCATCACCACACCCAGCGACCAACTGCCATAAAGCAGGTAGGCCACTACACCGATCACGCCACCCCAGACGATACCGTTGACCAAACCCACACCCAATTCCTTGCGAATCAAGCGCGAGGTATTACCGGTGCTCACCTGATCCAGCGCCATGGCACGCACAATCATGGTGATGGTCTGGTTACCCGAATTGCCACCAATCCCCGCGACAATTGGCATCAGCGCCGCCAAGGCCACCAACTTCGCAATGGAGTCTTCGAAGAGACCAATCACCCGCGACGCCATAAAGGCGGTTATCAGGTTGATTGCCAACCAGGCCCAGCGGTTGCGTAGGGATTTCCATACCGAGGCGAAGATATCTTCTTCCTCACGCAAACCGGCCATATTGAGGACTTCGCTTTCGCTCTCCTCACGGATCAGGTCGACCATTTCATCGATGGTCAAACGACCGATCAGCTTGCCGTTCTTGTCCACCACTGGCGTAGAAATCAGGTCGTAGCGCTCGAACGCCTGAGCGGCGTCGTAGCCATCCTCATCCGGGTGGAAGCTCACCGGGTCAGTGGCCATGACCTCGCTGACGAGTTTTTCCGGGTCATTAACCAAGAGGCGCTTGACCGGCAAAACCCCTTTGAGCACACCGTCGTAATCCACCACGAAAAGCTTGTCGGTGTGCCCTGGCAACTCCTTGAGGCGACGCAGATAGCGCAGCACAACTTCCAAGCTGACATCTTCGCGGATGGTAACCATCTCGAAGTCCATCAGCGCGCCAACCTGATCCTCCTCATACGACAATGCCGAGCGCACCCGCTCACGCTGCTGCGCATCAAGCGTTTCCATCAGCTCATGAACGACATCGCGCGGCAGCTCGGAAGCCAGGTCAGCCAACTCGTCGGCGTCCATGTCCTTGGCTGCGGCAAGAATCTCATGATCGTCCATGTCCGCGAGTAGGGTTTCACGAACCGCATCGGACACTTCAAGGAGGATATCGCCATCGCGCTCAACCTTAACCAACTGCCAAATAGTCAGTCGGTCATCTAGCGGCAAGGCTTCAAGAATGTGGGCAACGTCGGCGGAGTGCAGCTCATCAAGCTTGCGCTGCAACTCTGCCAGGTTCTGCCGATGTACCAGGCTTTCCACCCGGTCGTGATTCAAGCCTTCCTGACGATGCGTCAGGTCTTCGACCAGCTTGTGCCGATGCAACAGCTCAACCACCTGCGCCAGGCGGTCCTGCAGGCTTTCTTGCGGTTTTTTTGCTTCTACTTCAGTCATGGCGCGCTCCACCCCCAGCAGCAGAGCACGCCACAGAGGGTCAATCAGTCAATACGTGATTGCACAATCGAGATTCAGAATAACTACTGGGTAAGTCCATGGTGGTATTCCACAAGCCCCGGCGGGGCTGACGCGGCAAATGATATCACCACCCTGGCGCTTTGCATGTGACAAAAACGATCCTAGAACAGGCGCTTGCAAGACAAACCTAAGTTCGCACGTACATCTGTAGCTGCGACGAGCCATGCACAATCCAAGGCACGCCTGGCGAACACAAAGGCATCGACTAGTCTTCTAAAAGAACCGTCATGGAGGACGTACGATGCGAGGACTGCACTGCGCAGCTTGCTGCGCAATTTTGCTGCTTTATCCATTACAAACAATCGGCTCAACCGTGTTCCGCTGTGAGGACGCCACCGGCCATATCACCTTCACCCGCCAAGGCTGCCCCGATGAGCACAACCAAAGCCTGCAACAGGCCTACAACCCAAAACCAGGCAGCGGCAAACCAGTCCCCCTGGCCAAACCAAGTAAGGAGTCCCGAGAGAGTAAGAAGAGAGATGGGACCGAGCTGACGGTGATTGGCGCCAAGCTGGACGGTTGCGGCAACCACCTGACTAGCAGCGAACGGCGCGCCGCCATTATCAAGCAGCAGATACGCCTAGGTATGAGCCGCGCCGACGTCGAGAGCAGCCTCGGCAAGCCTGACAAGATCACAGAACAGAACGGCCAGGCCCGCTACGTTTATTTGGGCAAGAAAGGCAACAAGCGCAACGTCAACTTTGATGAAACGGGCTGCGTTAAAGGCAAAACCAAACGCTAACCACCCTGCCGCCAACCACAACAAGAAGCCATAAATTCAGCGCATAAAAAAGGCCTGCATCGCTGCAGGCCTTTCTTGTTTGGTGCACTCAGGAGGATTCGAACCTCCGACCGCTCGGTTCGTAGCCGAGTACTCTATCCAGCTGAGCTATGAGTGCAAATGGTGCTTTTTAACCAGATCACCGCTGGCTGAAACAAAATGACCTGAATCACTTCCGGTCATCTTAAGTTGGTGCACTCAGGAGGATTCGAACCTCCGACCGCTCGGTTCGTAGCCGAGTACTCTATCCAGCTGAGCTATGAGTGCAAATGGTGTTTTTTAACCAGATCACCACTGGCTGAAACAAAATGGCTTGCATCGCTGCAAGCCATTCCGATTTGGTGCACTCAGGAGGATTCGAACCTCCGACCGCTCGGTTCGTAGCCGAGTACTCTATCCAGCTGAGCTATGAGTGCATGTAACGCTTGCACTGCAGACTTTAAACACCAACGCCTACAGCACTAAATAATGGCGGAGAAGGGGGGATTCGAACCCCCGACACCCTTTTGAGATGTACTCCCTTAGCAGGGGAGCGCCTTCGGCCACTCGGCCACCTCTCCGCAACACGGGGCGCATAATAACCATGTTTTCCCCGTTTGCAAAGCCAAAATTTCGATAAAAATTAGTGGCTTGGTTCTTCACCTTTCTCTTTCTGGATGCGCTGGTAGATTTCCTCACGATGCACAGCAACTTCTTTAGGCGCATTAACGCCTATGCGCACCTGATTACCTTTAACGCCCAGCACGGTGACAGTGACTTCGTCACCCACCATCAGGGTCTCTCCGACCCGGCGAGTCAGAATCAGCATTCCTTTCTCCTTACGGATATCAGTTCAGGACAACAACAGTCTGCAAAATAAAATGGTGGCAGCCCCAAACAGCACAAACAGAGCCTTCACCCAGTATTGACCAGTGTGAGCAGAAAGAAAGTTCCGCTACACCACCCAAAAAGACAAAAGGCGCGGAATAAACCGCGCCTTTCGGATAATGCCTTAGTCAGCCTTGCGGGCCGGGGCATCCAGTTCAAAAGCAGTGTGCAGGGCGCGCACCGCCAACTCCAGATATTTTTCTTCGATCACCACGGAGACTTTGATTTCCGAGGTAGAGATCATCTGGATATTAATATTTTCTTTCGCCAGGGCCTCAAACATCCGACTGGCCACGCCAGCATGAGAGCGCATACCCACGCCAACGATGGACACCTTGGCAATCTTGATGTCACCAACTACTTCGCGGGCGCCTAGCTCACGAGCGGTATCTTCAAGCACCTGCTGCGCCGCAGCGTAATCGTTACGATGCACGGTAAAGGTGAAATCAGTGGTGTTATCGTGCGCAACGTTCTGCACGATCATGTCCACCTCGATATTCGCGGCACTGATTGGGCCAAGAATTTTGAACGCCACGCCCGGTAGGTCCGGCACGCCACGGATAGTCAGCTTGGCTTCGTCGCGGTTGAAAGCGATGCCGGAGATAATCGGCTGTTCCATGGATTCCTCTTCATCAAGGGTAATGAGGGTGCCAGGACCCTCCTGGAAGCTGTGCAACACGCGCAGCGGGACGTTGTACTTGCCGGCGAACTCCACCGAGCGAATCTGTAGCACCTTGGAACCGAGGCTGGCCATTTCCAGCATCTCTTCAAAGGTGATCTTTTCTAGACGCCGGGCCTGAGGCACCACCCGTGGGTCGGTGGTATAGACGCCATCGACATCGGTATAGATGTGGCACTCATCGGCCTTCAATGCCGCCGCCAGCGCTACGCCGGTTGTATCGGACCCGCCACGCCCCAGGGTGGTGATATTGCCGTGCTCGTCGACACCCTGGAAACCAGCGACCACCACTACACGCCCAGCCTTGAGGTCAGTGCGTAGCTTCTGGTCATCAATTTGCAGAATACGTGCCTTGTTATGCGCGCTATCAGTCAGGATGCGCACCTGGCTTCCGGTATAAGACACTGCCGGTACGCCAATATTGATCAGCGCCATGGCCAGCAGGGCAATCGTCACCTGCTCGCCGGTCGAGACCATCACGTCGAGTTCACGTGGTATCGGCTGACCATCACTGACCTGTTTGGCCAGATCGATCAGGCGATTGGTTTCACCGCTCATGGCGGAAACCACAACCACAATGTCATCGCCGTTTTCGCGGAATTTCTTCACCTTTGCCGCCACCTGCTGAATACGCTCAACAGTGCCGACGGAGGTGCCGCCAAATTTCTGTACGATCAAAGCCATTTCAAAGCCGCCTCAGCCCGTGAAGGGCGCCCATTAAACAGATAACTCAATAGCCTGCCAAGGCCCGCCGGGCGCAGACCGAGCCTTGCAGAGAATATCTACGAAGCCTGGTGCTTAGAGACCTTGTTCAGCGAACGCTACAGCCAACGCCAGCGCACCATCCAATGCCGCAGCATCAACGCCGCCGCCCTGGGCCATGTCTGGACGACCGCCGCCCTTACCGCCCACGGCAGCAGCCGCCTGCTTCATAAGGTCACCCGCTTTCAGCTTGGCGGTCAGGTTCTGCGTCACACCGGCTACCAGTACAACTTTGTCGTCCTGTACGCCGCCGAGCAGGATCACCGCGCTGCCGAGCTTATTCTTCAACTGATCGACCATCGCCAGCAGCGCCTTACCATCCAAGCCATCGAGGCGCGCAGTCAGCACCTTGATGCCTTTGACGTCGACGGCTGAACCTGCAAGGTCATTACCTGCCGCACTAGCAGCCTTGGCCTTGAGCTGTTCCAGCTCTTTTTCCAGCTGACGGTTGCGCTCCAGCACACCGGCGAGCTTATCCAGCAGGTTGTCACGGCTGCCTTTGACCAGAGCCGCAGCTTCTTTCAGCTGCTCTTCCGCGCCATTTAGATAAGCAAAGGCTACTGCACCAGTGACGGCTTCAATACGTCGCACGCCTGCGGCCACGCCGCTTTCGCTGATAATTTTGAACAGACCAATATCACCGGTACGTTTGACGTGGGTACCGCCGCATAGCTCGACAGAGAAGTCACCGCCCATGCTCAGCACGCGCACCTGATCGCCGTACTTCTCACCGAACAGTGCCATGGCACCTTTAGCCTTGGCCGTTTCGATGTCGGTCTCCAGGGTTTCCACTTCGCTGTTAGCGCGCACTTCGCGGTTGACGATGGCTTCCAACTCTCTCAATTGCGCTGGCGTGATGGCCTCAAAGTGGCTGAAGTCAAAGCGCAGGCGCTGACTGTCAACCAGCGAGCCTTTCTGCGTAACGTGATCGCCCAGCACCTGGCGCAAGGCCGCGTGCAGCAAGTGAGTGGCCGAGTGATTGAGCGCAGTCGCCTGGCGTACGCTGGCATCCACTTCGGCTTTGACCGATGTGCCGACGCTCAGCCCGCCTTTAACAGCAACACCGTGGTGCAAGAACGCACCGCCAGCCTTAGTGGTATCACGCACGTCGAAACGCACGCCAGCACCTTCAAGGTAGCCGCAGTCACCCGCCTGACCACCGGACTCGGCGTAGAACGGCGTTTGATCGAGGACCACAACGCCCTCCTCGCCTTCGCCCAAGCTCTCCACTGCCTGGCCAGCCTTGAACAGCGCAACAATCTTGCCGCTGCCGCTGGTGCCTTGATAGCCGAGGAACGTCGTGTCGCTGTCGACCTTGACCAGCGCGTTGTAGTCCATGCCAAACGAGCTGGCAGAACGAGCGCGCTCGCGCTGCGCCTGCATTTCGCGCTCGAAGCCTTCCTCATCTAGAGTCAGCTCACGCTCACGGGCGATATCACCGGTGAGGTCCATCGGAAAGCCGAAGGTGTCATACAGCTTGAAGATCACATCACCAGGGATCACAGAGCCTTTCAGCTCGGCCAGGTCCTGCTCGAGGATTTTCAGCCCCTGTTCCAGAGTCTTGGCGAACTGCTCTTCTTCAGTCTTCAGTACGCGCTCAATGTGCGCCTGCTGTTGTTTCAACTCAGGGAAGGCATCGCCCATCTCGGCCACCAGCGCAGCAACGATTTGGTAGAAGAAGCTGCCCTTGGCACCCAACTTGTTACCGTGGCGGCAAGCGCGACGGATGATGCGGCGCAGCACATAACCACGACCTTCGTTGGATGGGGTCACGCCATCGGCAATCAGGAAGCCGCAGGAGCGAATGTGGTCAGCCACTACTTTCAGCGAAGCCTGACCTTCGTTGGCGCAACCAATAGCCTGAGCAGCAGCGTTGAGCAGGCTCTGGAACAGGTCAATTTCGTAGTTCGAGTTAACGTGCTGCAACACCGCACTAACGCGTTCCAGGCCCATACCGGTGTCCACGCTCGGCGCCGGCAGTGGGTGCAATACGCCATCGGCAGTCCGGTTGAACTGCATAAATACGTTGTTCCAGATTTCGATATAACGGTCGCCGTCTTCTTCTGGCGAACCGGGTGGGCCACCCCAGATGTGCTCGCCGTGGTCGAAGAAAATCTCGGTGCACGGGCCACACGGGCCGGTATCGCCCATCGTCCAAAAGTTGTCGGACGCATATGGCGCGCCCTTGTTGTCGCCAATGCGGATCATCCGCTCAGCCGGCACGCCTACTTCCTTGGCCCAGATATCATAGGCCTCGTCGTCCGTCGCGTAGACGGTCACCCAGAGCTTTTCTTTGGGCAGCTTCAGCCAGTTTTCACCGGTGAGAAACTCCCAAGCAAAGTGAATAGCATCACGCTTGAAATAGTCGCCAAAGCTGAAGTTGCCGAGCATTTCAAAGAACGTGTGGTGACGTGCGGTATAACCGACGTTTTCCAAGTCGTTATGCTTACCGCCGGCGCGCACGCACTTCTGGCTGGTGGCGGCGCGGGTGTAGGCGCGCTTCTCCAGGCCAAGGAAACAATCTTTGAACTGATTCATCCCCGCGTTGGTAAACAACAGGGTCGGGTCATTGCCCGGAATCAGGGAGCTGGAGGCGACACGGGTGTGTCCCTTCTGTTCGAAGAAGCTGAGGAAGGCTTCACGGATTTCTGCGCTTTTCATAGGAATCTTCCAAAAACCAGCGGCCACGACAAAGCCGGCAAAGGGCCGCATTATATCGGGCCTGCGCTAGGGGGCTAGTGCCTTTATTGATAGATAACAGCTATCAGCTGCCCTGCTTCATTCAACTCGCGCGAAATTCTGCAAAGGCGGCGACGACCTGATCGATAGCTGCAGCCGAAATATCCAAGTGCGTGACCATGCGCAGGCGCGCTGCGGCGCTCAGCTTGATGCCGCGCTCGGCGCAGAACGCCTGCAACGCACCGGCCTGTTCAGCAACCTGGACATAGACCATATTGGTCTGCACCGGCTCGACCATATAACCCAGCTCACGCAGACCGCTGGCCAGCCGCTCGGCATTAGTATGATCGTCGGCCAAGCGCGCCACCTGATGCTCCAGGGCATACAAACCGGCCGCCGCCAGCATGCCGGCCTGACGCATGCCACCGCCGACCATTTTGCGCAAACGCCGCGCCCGGCCAATCAGCTCGACTGAACCGCACAGCACCGAGCCAACCGGCGCACCGAGGCCCTTGGACAGACACACCGAGACCGAATCGAAGTATTGCGTAATCGCACGCGCCGGCACGCCCAGCTTGACCGCCGCGTTATATAGCCGTGCACCGTCCAGATGTAGGGCCAGGCCACGCCGCGTGGTCAGTTCGCGCGCTTCCTGCAGATATGCCTGCGGCAGCACCTTGCCCTGCATGGTGTTTTCCAGCGCCAGCAAGCGGGTACGGGCGAAGTGGAAGTCGTCCAGCTTGATTGCAGCTTCGACCTTGGCCAAATCCAGCGATCCGTCAGCTTCGCCCTCAATGGGTTGCGGCTGGATGGAGCCGAGCACCGCCGCTCCGCCGCCTTCATATTTATAGGTGTGCGCCTGCTGACCAACGATGTATTCGTCGCCGCGCGCGCAATGCGCCATCAACCCGAGCAGGTTGCTCATGGTGCCAGTGGGTACGAACAGCGCAGCCGCAAAACCCAGTTCGGCCGCCAGGTACTGCTCAAGACGATTAACGGTTGGATCTTCACCGTATACATCATCGCCCAGCTCGGCGGCCTGCATGGCTGCGCGCATACCTGGCGTCGGTTGGGTGACGGTGTCGCTGCGCAGGTCGATGATGGGCATGGCGGGCGGTCCTTGAACGAGGGAAACGACGATGCTAAAGCCCACCGAGGACGACAAACAAGGTACAGATCAAGCGAGAAAGCGCAGGACAGATTTCGCGTCAGGAGTTGGCGTGGCCCGGATTGTATACGGGCTACAGGCTTCGCTCGCCCATCGGGTCGCGCTAAAGCGCGTTAGCCGCAAACGGCTTGCCGAGCCTGTTTTTAACGCCGCAGGGCCGACGCGCAGCAGACCGTAACTGACTCAAGCCAGCTGCACGTCTTCAGCGGGAACAATCAGGATGCCGGCACGCAGGCCGTTTTTGACTTTTGGATTAGGGAAGATGATCCGCGTGCCTGGCTCATCCACCATCCAGCGGGTGTCACTCAAGTCCTCGGCCAGTAAATAACCAACCGGCAACTCCGTGAAGTTCTCGATATCCGCCGGCAAATGCAGCGTGAAGGCATCGCTGTGCTTGATTACCTCGCGAGCCACGGCAAATAGCTTTAACCCGCCAAGGTCATCGCTTGCCCCTGCAAGCTCACGCCCTTCAATCAGGGCCTGCAGATGCAGTTCAAGTAGATCCAGATTGACCAACTCGTTCTGCCCAAACGGTCTCGCCTTGCCCAATTCCAGAGTTAAAGCCTCTGCACCCAATTGGGTATAGGTATAGGCGCTGAAGGTTACCGAGCTCTTGTTATGCAGTAACACCGCCTCGATCCCGGCAGCGCTCAAGCGCGCCAGTTCACGCAGGCTGCGTGGACGCCCTTGCTGAAACGGGTAAAGGGCAAACTGCTCGATCTTCGAGGCACGAATCGCGGTGTGCAAGTCGTAGTGCAAGCGACTGCGCTCTGGCTTATTGAAAAAGGCCGCAGCCAGGTGCTCCAGGTCACAGGCACGCATGGCCTCAGCACCGGTGTGCTGATCGTGACGGCCGTTAAACAAACGATTGATGTCCTGCTCGACATAACGCTCGCCGCAACGCATGGCGGCGGGGTTACCGAACAGAAAGAGAATGCGGGCGCGCGGCTTCAGCTGATTGCGGGCAATGGCCTGCAACAGACGATCGAGCAACTCGATAGGCGCGGTTTCGTTGCCATGGATGCCTGCCGACAGCAGCAGGTCCTGACCATTGTCACTGGCCACCGGCGGCGTAACTTCTAACGCGCCTTCGGCCAGCCAACGCAAACGCGTACCCTCGGGTGTCAGTTGAATCTTCGCGGCGGGCTCATGGCCGACCAAGGTCAATTCAAGCAGTTTGCCGAGGGCAAGCATGGCGTTTCCTCAGTCGTGAGTGCAGTCTGGGCCGTGTACGTGATCGTCATCATCGCCAGGCTCAGCGGCTTCCATTTCCAACTCCAGGCTGACCAGATTGGTAGCCAGTGGACGCAGCAGCAGGTTGGCGTATTCGGCAGCGCCCTCCTCCACATCCACACCGATCATCAATTGGTTATTGCCAACCTGCTGAAACCAGATTTCCTGGCCTTGCCACATCACGGCAAAACGTGTGCAGGAGGTTTCCAGCTGGGTGCCGTCGGTGTCTTCAAGGATCAGTTGCAGGGCGTCGCTCATAAAATCTCCACAGGTATTGGCGTAGGGTGAATGGCGTTTTTACATCCACCATAAGCACGTCATGGTGGGTCGATAAAGCGTGACCCACGCTACTCAAGCTAATTGGAAGGGATAAACCGCACCCAGTTTAAGGATCTGCGTCAGTTCATCCAAGGCGGTGCGGCATTCGTTAAGCAATTGTGGATCAGCCAAGTCGTTTTCGCTCAGGCGATCACGGTAGTGTTTGTCGACCCAGATGTTGAGCGTGTCGTGCAGCGCCGGGGTCATAATCACCCCCTGATTGACTGCTGCCAGCTCGTACTCCTTGAGCGCCACGCGCAAGCGCAGGCAGGCTGGGCCACCGCCGTTTTGCATACTCTGTTTAAGGTCGAAGACCTGAACCTCACGGATCGGCCCATTGCTATTGGTTAAGCGTTGCAGATAACCCCAAACATTGGCGTTGTGGCGGCACTCTTCCGGCACAATCAGCAACATGCCGCCATCAGCACGACTAAGCAGCTGGCTATTGAACAGGTAGGATTTCACTGCATCCGCCACCGTCACGACCTCACGCGGCACACACACCGCCTGGAAGTTAGTACCACGGCGAGCAAGCTTGTCGCTCAGTTCAGCCAGCACCTTATCGGTATTGAGGAAGGCGTCCTGGTGATAGAACAACACCTCGCCATTGCCCACCGCAATCACATCGTTGTGGAACACGCCCTGATCGATCACCGCCGGGGTCTGCTGGGCGTAGACCACCGCCTCATCACTCAACCCATGCAGGCGAGCCACCGCTTGCGAGGCCTCCAGAGTTTGCCGCGCGGGGTAGCGCTGCGGAGCCGGGAAGCGGTTGTCGAAAGCGCTGCTGCCAAAAACGAAGAACTCCACACCGGCGTCACCATAGCCTTTGCAAAAGCGCGTGTGATTAGCCGCCCCCTCATCACCAAACTGACTAACAGCAGGCAACGCAGGGTGATGGGCAAAGTGCTGCTCGCTGGCGAACATCGCCGCCAACACACGACTGGTAGTGGGATGCTCAATCGAACGGTGAAATTTGCAGTTGAGATTGGCCGCAGTGAAATGCACGCGACCATCAGCGGTGTCAGCACTGGGGCTGACGGTACAGGCGTTGGCCGTCCACATGCTGGATGCCGAGCAACTGGCGACCAGCAACGGCATGGCCTCTTTCGCGGCTTTTTCGATCACCTGCGCGTCTGTCCCGGCAAAACCCAAGCTGCGTAGCACCGCGACGTTTGGGCGCTCCTGCGGGGCGAGCACGCCCTGCTTGAAGCCCATGTCCATCAGCGCCTTCATCTTGGCCAAACCCTGTTTGGCGGCCTCTTTCGGGTTGGACGCGACCTGACAGTTGCTCTGCGACGCGACGTTACCGTAAGACAAACCGCCATAGTTATGCGTCGGCCCGACCAGACCGTCAAAATTCACTTCATATGCAGAGGCATTAGACGCGTGGCTCACAGGCTTACTCCGGGGGTCAGCGTGGCGGGCAAACTCAGGCTGTCGGACTCCAGCGAGGCCACCGGATAAGCGCAATAATCGGCCGCGTAATAGGCGCTGGCGCGGTGATTACCGGAAGCGCCCACACCACCAAATGGTGCCGTACTGGCAGCACCGGTCAGCTGCTTGTTCCAATTGACGATGCCGGCGCGACTGTGCAGCCAGAACTGCTGGTAGCGCGCCTTGGAATCGGACAGCAAGCCAGCAGCCAGGCCGAACTGGGTGTTATTGGCCTCAGCAATGGCCGCCTCGAAATCGGCGTAGCGAATCACCTGCAGCAGCGGGCCGAAGAACTCCTCGTCCGGGCGCTCAGGCACCTCCGTCACATCGATAATCCCCGGGGTTAGCAAAGCCGCGCTCGGCAACAGTTGGGTCATTTCCAGCAACGGCTTGGCACCTTGAGCCAGCAGGTGCTGCTGCGCCTTGAGCAGATGCTGAGCAGCTGCCAAGGAGATCACCGAGCCCATAAAGGGTGCAGGCTGCGCATCGAAGCTGCCGACCTTGATACTCGCGGCAACCTCAACCAGACGCGCCAACAAACTATCGCCCCAAGCGCCCTGCGGCACCAGCAAGCGACGCGCACAGGTACAGCGCTGCCCGGCAGAAATAAAAGCCGACTGAATGATGCTGTACACCGCCGCATTGAGGTCTGTGACCTGATCGACCAGCAGCGGGTTGTTGCCACCCATCTCCAGGGCGAGAATCTTCTCTGGGCGGCCGGCAAATTGGCTGTGCAACAGGTTGCCGGTATGGCTGGAACCGGTAAAGAACAGACCATCGATGCCCTCATGCGCGGCCAGGGCTACACCCGTATTGCGCGCGCCCTGCAGCAGGTTGAGCACGCCTGCCGGCAAGCCGGCCTCAATCCAGCATTTAACCGTCAGCTCGGCGACTTTCGGCGTTAGCTCGCTGGGCTTGAACACCACGCAGTTGCCTGCCAACAGCGCCGGCACAATATGGCCGTTAGGCAGGTGACCGGGAAAATTGTACGGACCGAACACCGCCACCACACCATGCGGTTTGTGCCGCAACACAGCACTGGCGTCGGCCAGTGGCACACTCTTCTCGCCCGTACGCTCGCGGTAACTTTGAATCGAGATAGCAACCTTGTTGACCATGCTGGTGACTTCCGTAGCGGTTTCCCACAACGGTTTGCCGGTTTCCTCACCAATGCAGTAGCCCAGCGCATCAGCATGCTGTTTGAGCGTGGCAGCAAATTGCTCAAGCACGGCAATGCGCTCATCCAGCGAGCGCGAGGCCCAAGCAGGGAATGCGCGGCGAGCGGCCTGAACGGCGGCGTCAACCTGCACAGCGCTAGCCGCCTGACCTTGCCAGATAGCTTCCTGACTGACTGGATTGAGCGATGCCAAGGCCTCACCCTGGCCTGAGTGCCAGACACCGGCAATGTAATGAGTGCTCATTTTGTTTTATCACTCCCAGCAAGGTGTAGACCCGGCTACCCGCCGGACCGGCAATTAGATACAGCGGCGTTGCACTGTAGGGCTCCCGGCCTTCAGCTGCGGACGGCAATGGCTACCGCGCGCACCTGATCGCCTGCCGACATGCGCAAGCGCTTGGCCGTTTGCGCATCAACCACCAAGGTGCCGGCGGCCAAGCGCGCCGGTGCACTGGTAATCCGGCACTCCTCACGTTTGCGGTTGTGGATCAGAAACTGCGGCGCATCGTCGCCCGGAGTGCCAACAGCCAGCACCAGCACCTGACTGTCATGCACGGCACGGATTTTTGCGGTTTGCGCTTCAATGGCCGGACCAGCATCAAAGATGTCGACATAACCCTGATAGCTAAAACCCTCAGCCTTGAGCATGGTCAAGGCTGGCTCAGTATCCGGATGGACGCGACCGATGGTGTTGCGCGCATCTTCAGAGAGAAAGCAGGCATACAGCGGAAACTTGGGCATCAACTCAGCGATGAACGCCTTGTTACCCACACCAGTGAGGTAGTCCGCCTGACTGAACTCCATTTTGAAAAAGTGCCGCCCCAAGCATTCCCAGAAGGGTGAACGGCCCTGCTCATCGGACATGCCGCGCATCTCGGCAATCACTTTGTCGCCGAACAACTCACGGAACTCAGCAATAAACAAAAAGCGCGCCTTGGACAGTAAACGGCCGTTGAGACCGCTGCGCTGATCGCCACGCAAGAACAACGAGCACAGCTCGGAGTTGCCGGTCATGTCATTGGCCAGAAATAACGTAGGAATCTGCCGATGAATATTCAGCTCGCGGGAGGCACTCACCGTCAGGCCGACCCGGTAGTTGTACCAAGGCTCACGCAGGCCCACGGCCCCCGCAATGGCGGATATGCCCACCACCTCACCGTCATCGTCTTCCAGCACGAAGAGGTAATCAGCGTCAGCCCGAGCGACCTCGCCGCGAAAGGTTTTCTCGGCCCAGCCAACGCGGTGCGCCAGGCGTTCCTCGTTGGCAGGCAGCGTGGTCAAACCAGCACCGGTGCTGCGCGCCAGTTGGAACAGGGCCGGGAGATCAGTGTTGCGCACAGGACGAACGATCATGGGTAACTCCTTAAACCGCAACCAGGCGTACGCTGACGCCTTCGCCGACACCCAGGGCTTCGGCGGCCGCAACACTTAGGCTGACCGGCTTGCCAGGCACCCAATCCAGTTCGGCCACAATCGCGCGGAAATCCTGCAACTGACCGCTACAGACCAAATACTCGCGGCCACCCTTAACCGGCTCACGCCCGTCACCGGCAGCAACCTGCACCGGCACCACACGGCTCTGGGCAATCGAGCGCACGCTTGAGGTGCGTGCGTGCAGCGTCGGGCCGCCGTCAAAAATGTCGATGTAATGATCAGTTTCAAAGCCTTCGCGCATCAGAATGTCAAAGCTGACCTGCGCGCGCGGATGCACCTGCCCCATGGCTTCCTGCGCCTCGTCCGGCAACAGCGGCACATAAATCGGGTAATGCGGCATCAGTTCGGCAAGGAAGGTACGGCTCTTCAAACCACACAAGCGCTCTGCCTCGCTGTAATTCATATCAAAGAAGTTACGCCCCACAGCATCCCAAAATGGCGAGTCGCCCGCCTCGTCGCTGTAACCGACGACTTCCACCACTACTGCATCGGCAAAACGCTCTGGGTGGTTGGCCAAAAACAGCAAGCGTCCACGGGAGTTGAGCTCCGACCACGCGGTATTTACCAGCGGTCGCTCAACATAGAAGCTGGTCAGCAGGCTGTTGCCGGTGAGGTCGTGGCACAGCGAGAGCACGTGGATCTTGTTATGGATTTTCAACTCACGGGAGTTGTGCACGAAGGTTTCGTTGCGAAAGCTGTAAAACGGCTCGGAATAACCGGCTGAAGCGACAATCCCCGAGCAGCCGACCAAGCGACCACTTTCGCTGTCTTCAAGGACGAAAAAGTAGCGTTCTTCACCGTTGAAACTTACTTCGGCAGTAAACGAGGCCTCGGAAGCCGCTATTTTTTCGCGCAGCCGATCACTGTCATCCGGCAGTGAAGTCACACCAACCGGGCTGTCCGCGGCAAGACGTTGCACTTCAGCAAGGTCGGCCATTTGCGCGGGGCGCATCACCAGCATGGTGTCACTCCTGTTGAGAAAAGTGCCTGAAACGCTAAGCCGCGCTGCAGAACAAGCCGCAGACAAGGCCTGCGGCACAAACACAAACTGGCTTCCTTGCGGTTAGTTCAACCCGTCCATGGGTCGAGCAAGCACTACCTGATCCGCCCTGACAGGACGACTCAGACATGCATCAGGCTTGGCTCAGCTTGGCCACAGCCCGTTCGAAGCGCGCCAGGCCTTCGTCGATATCCGCATCTTCAACCACCAGGCTCGGGGCAAAACGCACCACATCCGGACCGGCCTGCAACACCATCACACCTTCGGCAGCGGCCGCATCGAAAATCGCCTTGGCCTTACCTTTCCAGGCCTCAGAGAGCACTGCGCCGATCAACAGACCAAGACCGCGTACCTCACTGAACACGCCGTATTGCTGGGCGATCTGCTCCAGTTTGGTTTTGAAGCGCTGATGCTTAGCCTTCACCCCGGCCAATACTTCAGGGGTATTGATGGTATCGATGACTGCCTCGCCCACCGCACACGCCAGCGGGTTGCCGCCGTAGGTGGTGCCGTGCGTACCAACGGCCAGATGCTTGGCCAACTCGTTGGTGGTGAGCATCGCGCCAATCGGGAAACCACCGCCCAGGCTCTTGGCGCTGGAGAGGATGTCTGGAGTCACGCCGTAATGCTGGTAGGCAAACAGCGAACCACTACGGCCCATACCGCTTTGCACTTCATCGAACACCAACAGCGCATTGTGCTTATCACACAGCTCACGCGCCGCTTGCAGATACGCCAAGTCAGCCGGCAACACGCCGCCTTCACCCTGGATCGGCTCTAACACCACGGCACAGGTTTTATCCGATACGGCCGCCTTAAGCGCCTCGATATCGTTATAGGGGATATGGCTGATACCTTGAATCTTCGGCCCGAAACCGTCGGAATACTTCGGCTGACCACCAACACTGACAGTAAACAGGGTGCGACCGTGGAAGCTGTTGGTCGCCGCGATAATCTCGCATTTTTCTGCGCCGAATTTATCGAACGCGACGCGACGGGCCAGCTTGAACGCGGCCTCGTTGGCTTCGGCACCGGAGTTACAGAAGAACACGCGGTCGGCGAAAGTAGCGTCAATGAGTTTCTTGGCCAGGCGCAAAGCAGGCTCGTTGGTGAACACGTTGGACACGTGCCAGAGGTTGCCAGCCTGCTCGGTTAGCGCCTTAACCAGTGCTGGATGGGCGTGCCCCAGCACGTTGACGGCAATGCCGCCGGCAAAGTCGATCAGCTCGCGACCGCTTTGATCCCATACTCGCGAACCAGCGCCGCGCACAGGGATAAAGGCAGCGGGTGCATAGTTGGGCACCATCACCTGGTCGAAATCGGCGCGCTGCACCGGGTCGTGCTGAACGGACATCTGAACTCTCCTGACGAGGAACGCCTGTATCAAAAGCAGGCGGTAAACGGATTGTAGGGACTGGCACCGGGCCGGCATTGCCGCCATGCGACAACTTCTTACAGCGCCAACCCGAGGCCAACCGCTGCTTTCGCAAATGCGACAGAAAGCATCGGGAAGGCGCAGTTTAAATGCAGCCCGCCGCCTTGGCGCGGTTTTATCCGCAGACACAAAGGGATTTTTTATCACCGAGTGCGCCGTCTAGAGCTCGCGGTGCAATAGCCCGAACAGCAAACGGTGATTTTTACGCAGTAACCGGCACGACCATGGGCACTGGCGGGCTGTCCAAGCCAAGAAATTCGACCAACTGAGTCTTTTGCGCCATGGCGTCCTGATACCCCAACTCAATCAACTCGTTGCAGTACCCCGGCTCGAACAACAGGTAACTCAACACCCCCGCGCCGCTGGCCTTGGTCGCACCCGGCCCACGCAGGAAAAGACGTAAAGCCTTGGGCAGCTCATGACGGTGACGCGCGGCAATCAGGTCTAACGGCTGGCTAGGTGCAATCACCATCACATCCACAGGTTTAAGGCCAAGACCGCGCGGCTGAAGCTCAGGCGGGATCAGCCGGCCCATCTGATTGAGCCGCTCCAGCAGCTCAATATCGCTTTCCAGGCTGTCGATAAAGGTGCTGTTGAGCATGTGCCCACTGATCTGCGCCAGGCTAGGCGGCCGGCTCTGCTGCGGACGCGCCACTGGCAGTTGAGCCTGCGAATTTGACGAGTTACCACTCACACCGACTACCAATACGCGACTGGCCCCCAGGTGCAAAGCCGGGCTGATCGGTGCGGACTGGCGCACCGCACCATCACCAAAATATTCACGGTTGATTTTTACCGGCGGAAAAATCAGCGGAATCGAGGCACTGGCCAGCAAATGCTCAAGCGCCAAACGCGTCGGCACACCAACCCGCCGATGGCGAAACCAGGGATCAATGGTGGCACGCCCCTGATAAAAGGTTACCGCCTGCCCTGTTTCATAGCCGAACGCCGTTACTGCCACTGCACGCAACTGACGACGCCGCACTGCAGCAGCGATCCCGCTAAAATCCAGCTCACGCGCCAGCAGTTCAGCCAGCGGTGAGCTATCAAGTAGTGCTACCGGCACCTGCCCACCCAGGCCTAACAAACTGTGGCCAATAAAACGACTGGCCTGACGCAAAACGCCAGGCCAGTCGCTGCGGTACACCTGATGGGTATGAAAGCCCTGCCAAACATTAGTCAGACGGCGCACTGCCTCGGTAAAGTGCAATGCACCGCACGCCAGCCCAACCGCATTGATGGCCCCGGCCGACGTACCGACGATAACCGGAAAGGGATTGTAGGCGGCATCAGGCAGCAGATCGGCAATGGCCGTCAGCACCCCTACCTGATAAGCCGCCCGAGCGCCGCCGCCGGAAAGAATCAGCCCAGTAACCGGCTGACTGGTTGAAGCACGCTGCGGCATAGGCTAATTCTCGTTATTTTTCGCCAGTATAGGAGCCTGGCCAGCGCACACGGAACCACCAACCACCAAGAAAACCCTTGCCCAGCTCACAGCCCACCAATCGGATGGTAGCTCAGCGCTTCTTCTTATAGATCTTCGGCTCACCCTCGGGCCGCGTTTTGAAACGCCGGTGTGCCCACAGATATTGCTCAGGGCACGCGCAGATGGCCTGCTCGATCCACTGATTGACCCGCAGACAATCAGCCTCCTCGCTTTCACCAGGAAAGTCCGCCAGCTGCGGATGAATCACCAACCGATAGCCCTGGCCATTCGGCAAGCGCTGCTGAGTAAAGGGGATAACCTGGGCACGGCCCATGCGGGCGAACTTGCTGGTGGCCGTCACGGTTGCCGCTGGCACACCAAACAGCGGCACAAATACACTGCGCTGTGCGCCGTAATCCTGATCCGGCGCATACCACACCACCCCGCCTGCACGCAGCAGCTTAAGCATGCCACGCACGTCATCACGACCAATCACCCCCAGCAAACGCTGCTCACGGCCGCGGCGCTGCATATAGTCAAACAGCGGATTTTTGTGCGGGCGGTACATGCCGTACATGTTCTGCGCCATACCAAGCAAGCCGCCGCCCATCTCCAGCGTGGTGAAGTGCAGTGCCATAAGGATTACGCCCTGGCCATTAGCCTCCGCCTGGCGTAAATGCTCCAGCCCTTCGATAGAGCCCAGGCGGCGTAACCGCTCGGCTGGCCACCACCACGCAATGGCCATTTCAAAGAAGGTAATCCCGGTCGAGGCGAAGTTTTCCTTTAATAGCGTTTTGCGCTCGGCAACGGTCATCTGTGGGAAGCACAGTTTCAGGTTGCGCGCGGCAATCTTGCGTCGCGAGCTGGCCAGGCGGTACATCCCGGCCCCCAATCCGCGCCCCAGCCACAACAGCACCTTATAAGGCAGCTGGGCAATCAGCCACAGCAATCCCAGGCCCAGCCATAACAGCCAGAAACGCGGATGAAGAAAATAAGCGCGAAATACAGGGCGATCCATAAAACAGGTCCGAGGCACGCAACAAGGCGCGGCATTCTATCAGGACTTTAGCCAAGCCCCGGTTTTGCTGTGCGCAACTTGCGAGCGCGCGGCGTTCTCGCTATAAGTCCCGCTTACTTTCCCCCCAGTTTCTAAATAAGGGCCGTATCAGGCAGACCATGAGCCAAGCTGATCTCCTCGAGCAAGACCCCGTATTCCAGCTAAAAGGCAGCATGCTGGCCATCACCGTGATGGAACTGGCACACAACGACCTCGCCCGCCTTGATCAACAACTCAGTGAAAAGGTCGCCCAAGCGCCCGCCTTCTTCAGTAATACCCCACTGGTATTGGCGCTGGACAAGCTACCGGAAGGCGAAGGGGTTCTCGATCTGGCTGAATTAATGGCCGTCTGTCGCAAGCACGGCTTGCGCACCCTGGCTATCCGCGCCAACCGTGAGGCCGACATCAACGCCGCCGAAGCCCTGGACCTGCCCGTGTTACCGCCTTCCGGCGCACGTGAGCGGCCCATCGACCTGACCCCACCGAAGCCGGAAAAACCTGCTGAGCCCGAGTTCAAACCGACCCGCATCATCACCACGCCAGTGCGTGGCGGCCAGCAGGTATACGCCCAGGGTGGCGACCTCATCGTGCTGGCCCCAGTCAGCGCCGGTGCGGAACTTCTCGCCGATGGCAACATCCATGTTTACGCACCGATGCGCGGCCGGGCACTGGCCGGCATCAAGGGCAATCTCAAGGCACGGATTTTCTGCCAGCAGATGGGCGCAGAACTGCTTTCCATCGCCGGCCAATATAAGGTGTCCGAAGACCTGCGGCGCGACCCACTCTGGGGCCAAGCGGTGCATGTCAGCCTGTCGGGTGATGTGTTGAACATCACCCGCCTTTAACGGATACTGCCGCCACTTTTCAAGGACACAGACAGGGCAGCCGGAAGCCTTAGCTAGGCCACGGCAACCTGCGTTTTTCTACATTTTGGGGTGAATCACCTTGGCCAAGATCCTCGTTGTTACATCCGGCAAAGGTGGCGTTGGTAAAACCACCACCAGCGCCGCTATCGGTACCGGCCTCGCCCTGCGTGGGCACAAGACGGTCATCGTCGACTTCGACGTCGGCCTGCGTAACCTTGACCTGATCATGGGCTGCGAACGCCGCGTGGTGTATGACTTCGTCAACGTGGTCAACGGCGAAGCGACACTCTCCCAGGCACTGATCAAAGACAAGCGCCTGGAAAATCTCTACGTGCTGGCCGCCAGCCAGACCCGTGACAAAGACGCGCTGACCCAGGAAGGCGTTGAAAAAGTCATCAACGAGCTGCGCGAAAACTTCGAATACGTCGTCTGCGACTCACCAGCCGGTATCGAAAAAGGCGCTCACTTGGCCATGTACTTCGCTGATGAAGCGATTGTCGTGACCAACCCTGAAGTGTCCTCGGTACGTGACTCGGACCGCATGCTGGGCCTGTTAGCAAGCAAGTCGCGCCGCGCCGAAAAAGGCGAAGAGCCGATCAAGGAGCACCTGCTGCTGACCCGCTACAACCCGGAGCGCGTGATCAAAGGCGAAATGCTCGGCGTTGAAGACGTCGAAGAAATCCTCGCAATCCGCCTGCTGGGCGTGATTCCTGAGTCGCAAGCCGTACTCAAGGCCTCGAACCAGGGTGTGCCGGTGATCCTCGACGATCAGAGCGATGCGGGCCAGGCTTACAGCGATGCGGTTGACCGCCTGCTGGGCAAGGAAGTGGCACATCGGTTCCTCGACGTGCAGAAGAAGGGATTCATGCAACGCCTGTTTGGAGGTCGTGAATGAACATTTTTGACTTCTTTCGTGAACGCAAGAAAGAAACCACCGCGTCCATTGCGAAAGAGCGTCTGCAAATTATCGTCGCCCACGAGCGCGGCCAGCGCAGCCAGCCGGATTACCTACCGGCCCTGCAGCAAGAGCTGGTCGAGGTGATCCGCAAGTACGTGAATATCGATTCGGACCAAGTACAAGTTGCCCTGGAAAACCAGGGCAGCTGTTCCATTCTGGAACTTAACATCACGCTCCCTGACCGTTAATTGGTTGAGAGCATGCAACGGCGGCCCTGGCCGCCGTTTCTATTTGTGGAAAGCCCATGCCGCTGTCGAATGTCGAAATCCTCCACCAGGACGCCGCCCTGCTGGTGATCAACAAACCTACCCTGCTACTCTCGGTCCCCGGCCGCGCCGAGGATAACCGCGATTGCCTGGTAACTCGCCTGCAGGAAAACGGCTACCCGGAAGCGCGTATCGTCCATCGCCTGGACTGGGAAACCTCAGGAATCATCGTCCTCGCGCGCGACGCTGACAGCCATCGCGAGCTGTCGCGCCAGTTCCACGACCGCGAAACCGAGAAGGCCTATACCGCGCTGTGCTGGGGCCAGCCCGAGCTGGACAGCGGCAGCATCGATTTGCCGCTGCGCTACGACCCGCCGACCAAGCCGCGCCACGTGGTCGACCATGAGCAAGGCAAACATGCGCTGACCTACTGGAAAGTGCTGGAACGCCACGCCGAGCATTGCCGCGTCGAGCTGACGCCGATTACCGGTCGCTCGCACCAGTTGCGCGTACACATGCTATCCATCGGCCACCCGCTACTCGGTGACGGCCTGTACGCCCACGAACAAGCCCTGGCCGCCTACCCGCGCCTGTGCCTGCACGCCAGCATGCTCAGCCTGACTCACCCGCAAAGCGGCGAACGCATGCGCTTCGAATGCCCGGCACCGTTCTGATCATCGACTGGTTAACCGTGTAGCCCGGATGAAATCCGGGGCATCTGTTACAGACAAAGCACTGCTCCCGGATTACATCCGGGCTACTTTCAGCCCTGCTTGCGCGGCCAGATCAGGCTAAAGCACGCGCCACCCAACGCTTCGCTACGACTGACTTGCGCACGGCCACCATGCCAATAGGTGATACGCCGCACGATAGATAACCCCAGCCCATGCCCGCCCGAGGCGCGCGTACGGCTGTCGTCCAGGCGCAGGAAAGGCGTAAAGATATGCTCCCAGGCCTCTTCCGGTACGCCCGGGCCATCATCTTCCACATCAAGGCGACAACGCGTCCGCCCCACCTGATAACTCACCCTGACCCGTGATTCGGCATGGCGCATGGCATTGCTCACCAGGTTCTGCAGCGCGCGATGCAGGTAGCGCAGTTCGGCCTCAACGCAGGCACCGCCGTCGTCCAGCGCGTTGCGCGATGGGCCGTGCTCGACGTGCACACTGGCGCGCAGTGGTGCCAATTCGGTAATCACTTGATCAATCAGCTCGCGCAGATCGACCTGCTGGAAGTTCAGCGCCGGTGAGCCTTGCTCCAGGCGTGCGTAGGTCAACATCTCGTCGACCAGCTTATCGAGGTCCTGGATATCGCTGTCCATGCCCTCCATATATTTGTGCCGCGCCGCATCGGTTTGCGCATCGCCAATCATTTCCAGACCGAAACGCAGGCGAGCGACCGGCGTACGCAGCTCATGGGATACCGCACGGACCATTTCCCGCTGAATACTCAAAGAGCGCTGCAAGTGCTCAGCCATGGCATTAAAGGCAGCAGCCAAACGCCCCACCGAATCACTGCCGCGCGTCGGTACGCGCGCATCCAAACGACCGCTGGCAATCCGCGTGGCGGCTCCCGCCAAATCACTCAGGCGCTGCTCCAGCGGCCGCACCAGCAGGTAGACCATCAGCCCAATAAGGCTCAGGCCCAGCGCACCAATCAGCACCAACCACTGCACGGGATAAGGGTTCATCTGATACAGCGGGCCAATTTCCAGCACCCAGGGCGTGTCGACGATCCCGGAGAACACATAAATGCTGTCACCCCCACGCCCAAGGGCCATTACCGTATCGCCTTCATCTACGCGGCGACGTTGGTCAGAGTCGAGATCGGCCTGCTCAAGACGCACCAGACGCAAATCGAAGCCGAATTGTTTGTCGCGTTTTAACGCGGCCAAGCGCTGTGGCTGCTCATCCCAGGGATAACGCACCAACTCATCAATCAACAAAAAACTGGTGGCGCGCGCCAACTGCTCGCTGACCTGCTGCACATTAGCAACCAGCAGCAGCGGTTGTTCGCCCAACTGACTGTAAATGCGCACCTCGTGGGTGGCGGCCTGTTGCACTAATACTTGGCCGCGCCGCAAATTATTGCGCATGCCGCTGTCCAGACCGGCATCACCCAGCGCCTCAATTTGCAATGGCGTACCGAGCAAGCGCGCCCACACCGCAACCGCGCGTCGCCGCTCAACATCCTCCATTGGCGCGAGGTTATCGGCCATTAGTCGGAACGTGCCCTGAGCCAGCCGCTCGCGGTATTGATCCACACGGGTATCGTTGAGCAACTTCAGCGCGCCGACGCCGAGCAGCGCCACCAGCACCAGCACTGCCAGCATGCCGCCATAGATGCGCAGAAAGATCGAGTTCATAAGCGAGCCACGACGCGACTCATGCCATGGCCTCGGCCGCCTCGGCAACAAACAGATAGCCCTTGCTGCGCACGGTTTTGATCAACCGCGGGTGCATCGGGTCGTCGCCGATTTTCGGGCGGATGCGCGAAATCCGCACATCGATGGAACGGTCTTGGCCGTCATATTCAATACCGCGCAAGGCATTGAAAATTTCCTCGCGGGAGAGAATTCGCCCTGCGTTAGCGGTCAGCAGCCACAACAAATCAAATTCAGCACTGGTCAGCTCGATGCTTTGCTCACCCAGCCAAGCCTCGCGCATGGCGCTGTCGATCACCAGCTGACCGAACTGCAAACGCCGACGCTCGCTCGGGGCCGGCGTTTCGCTGCCTTCATGGCGGCGCAACAGCGCCCTAATGCGAGCCAGCAACACCCTCGGGCGCACCGGCTTGCACACATAGTCATCAGCGCCCATCTCCAAGCCCAGCACCTGATCCATATCATCGGTGCGCGCGGTGAGCATCAAGATCGGCCCATCGTACTGCCCACGTACCTTGCGGCAAATCGACAGGCCATCCTCGCCAGGCAGCATCAGGTCAAGAATCACCAGGTCCGGCTGCTCCTGAAGAATCCGTGCGACGGCCAGCGCACCGTCCATTTCGATAGACACATTTAGGCCATTGCCCTGCAGGTACTCACGGGTCAGCTCGGCCAGACGCTGGTCGTCCTCAACAATAAGAATGTGCCACGACTGCTGTTCCACAACGGACTCCCAGACAAGACCAAAACGGTCGGCATTGTATCAATGCGCCGAGCACTGCATAGCGCATGCCAGGCGCTTGCAAAAACACTAGATGTAGTATCCATCTGTGAGGCAGGCCACGCTTGTACAAACTGCGGAAAAAGCCTGTTTAGCACCGACGAACGGCACACCCCAGTAAGCATGCGGGCTAGCCGCCAACCAGACGCGTTAACCCACAATTCACCCACAACTTATCCACAGGTTGTTCTTGCTCTCTCGCCTTGCAATACCCCTAATAGCGCATTATCTTGTATGCCAATCGCGCGACACCCACCACATGTTGGGTTTAGCCTGGCAATCGGACACAAGAAGAATGATCCGCACACGGCCTGATCCCAGCCCGTTACCGGTCGCCTGAAACGCCCTATACAGTAAGCCAACCCCATTTGGGAAGGCCTGGTTACAGATGCCGCACCTAGCGCACCTGAGCCGTGAAAACAAGACGACCGCCCACGCGGTAAACCACTAGATGTAGTAGTTGAGGCGCTAAAAACGCCTTAGCGTGTGACTTTTGAGCCAGGAAGGCGCTCTAGTCGTTCCTTCTCTGCCCAATTTGCAAGTCCCTTGTGCCCGGCCCTTGGCTGTGTACATGGCGTTGTTGAAATGGAATGAATGGCGATAGCCACAGTGATCGACGGCAAAGCGCCTGACTTATAAATACAGAACATGGAGACTTTCATGCACACCGACACCTCCCGCGAGAACTCGCCGGCCAACGCGCCGCAAGCCAGCGATGACAACCAGAACCTGAGCGCCACCGCGCCAGGTCAACTGCGTGTGATCAAACGTAACGGCACCGTCGTGCCTTACACCGATGACAAAATCACCGTTGCCATCACCAAGGCCTTTCTCGCTGTTGAAGGTGGCACTGCAGCCGCCTCGTCGCGTATTCATGAAACCGTTGAGCGCCTGACCGAACAAGTCAGCGCCACCTTCAAACGCCGCATGCCATCCGGCGGCACCATCCATATCGAAGAAATCCAGGACCAAGTCGAACTGGCCCTGATGCGTGCCGGCGAGCAGAAAGTGGCCCGCGACTACGTGATCTACCGCAACGAGCGCTCCAAGGAGCGTGCCACGCGCAGCAGCAGCGAAATCGCCCAGCCGCACCCAAGCATACGCGTCACCCACCTCGACGGCAGCGTTGCACCGTTGGACATGGGCCGCCTCAACACCATCGTTACCGAAGCTTGCGAAGGCCTGGCTGAAGTCGACGGCGCACTGATCCAGAAAGAAACCCTGAAGAACCTCTACGACGGCGTAGCCCAGAGCGACGTCAGCACCGCCCTGGTGATGACCGCACGCACCCTGGTTGAGCGCGAGCCAAACTACAGCTACGTCACCGCCCGTCTGCTGATGGACAACATCCGCGCTGAAGGCCTGGGCTTCCTCGGTGTCGCCACCAGCGCCACGCACCACGAAATGAGCGAGTTGTACGCCAAGGCACTGCCGGCTTACATCGCCAAAGGTGTTGAGTTCGAATTGCTCAACCCCGTGCTGCTCGACTTCGACCTGGAAAAACTCGGCAAAGCGATCAACCACGAGCGCGACCAGCAGTTCACTTACCTGGGCCTGCAGACGCTTTACGACCGCTACTTCATCCATAAAGACGGCGTGCGTTTTGAGCTGCCGCAAGTGTTCTTCATGCGCGTGGCCATGGGCCTGGCGATTGAAGAGAAACACAAAGAAGACCGCGCCATCGAGTTCTACAACCTGCTGTCGTCCTTCGACTACATGTCGTCCACACCGACCCTGTTCAACGCCGGCACCCTGCGTGCACAGCTGAGCTCGTGCTACCTGACCACCGTGCCGGACGACTTGGGCGGCATCTACGACGCCATCCGCGACAACGCTCTGCTCTCCAAATTTGCCGGCGGTCTGGGCAACGACTGGACCCCAGTACGCTCGCTGGGCGCTTACATCAAAGGCACCAACGGCAAGTCGCAAGGCGTTGTGCCGTTCCTTAAAGTAGTCAACGACACCGCAGTTGCAGTGAACCAGGGCGGCAAGCGCAAAGGCGCGGTCTGCGCCTACCTGGAAACCTGGCACATGGACATCGAAGAGTTCATCGAGCTGCGTAAAAACACCGGTGACGACCGTCGCCGCACCCACGACATGAACACCGCCAACTGGATTCCAGACCTGTTCATGAAGCGCGTCTTCGACGACGGTAAGTGGACCCTGTTCAGCCCGTCCGAAGTGCCAGACCTGCACGACCTCACCGGTAAAGCCTTCGAAGAGCGCTACGAGTACTACGAAGCCCTGATCGAATACGGCAAGATCAAGCTGCACAAAACCATTCAGGCTAAAGACCTGTGGCGCAAAATGCTCTCCATGCTGTTTGAAACCGGCCACCCATGGCTGACCTTCAAAGACCCATGCAACCTGCGCAGCCCGCAGCAGCACGTGGGCGTGGTGCACAGTTCGAACCTGTGCACCGAAATCACCCTGAACACCAACGCCGACGAAATCGCCGTGTGCAACCTGGGCTCCGTCAACCTGCCGAACCACATCGTTGACGGCAAGCTGGACACCGCCAAGCTGCAGAAGACCATCAAGGTCGCCGTGCGCATGCTCGATAACGTGATCGACATCAACTACTACTCGGTGCCGCAGGCGCGTAACTCCAACTTCAAGCACCGTCCGGTGGGTCTGGGCATCATGGGCTTCCAGGACGCGCTGTACCTGCAGCACATCCCGTACGGCTCCGAGGCTGCCGTCGAGTTCGCGGACAAGTCCATGGAAGCGGTCAGCTACTACGCCATCCAGGCCTCCTGTGACCTGGCCGACGAGCGTGGCGCTTACGAAACCTTCCAGGGTTCGCTGTGGAGCAAAGGCGTACTGCCGCTGGATTCACAACAGATCCTTATCGAGCAGCGCGGCCAGAAGTACATCGACGTCGACCTGACCGAGTCCCTGGACTGGGCGCCGATCCGTGCCCGTGTGCAGAAAGGCATCCGTAACTCGAACATCATGGCCATCGCACCGACCGCCACCATCGCCAACATCACCGGCGTATCGCAGTCAATCGAACCGACCTACCAGAACCTCTACGTGAAATCGAACCTCTCGGGCGAATTCACCGTGATCAACCCGTACCTGGTGCGCGACTTGAAAGCCCGTGGCCTGTGGGACTCGGTCATGATCAACGACCTGAAGTACTACGACGGCTCCGTGCAGCAGATCGAGCGCATCCCACAAGAGCTGAAAGACCTCTACGCCACCGCGTTTGAAGTCGACACCAAGTGGATCGTTGACGCCGCCAGCCGCCGCCAGAAGTGGATCGACCAGGCGCAGTCGCTGAACCTGTACATCGCCGGCGCTTCGGGCAAGAAGCTCGACGTGACCTACCGCATGGCTTGGTACCGTGGCCTGAAAACCACCTACTACCTCCGTGCCCTGGCCGCGACCAGCACCGAGAAGTCCACCATCAGCACCAGCAAACTCAACGCCGTGTCCAGCGGTGGCAACGACGGCCTGAGCGCAGCACCGGCCAAGGCTCCGGAAGTGGAAATGAGCGCCGGTCCAGCTCCAGTGCCGAAGGCCTGTGCCATCGACGAGCCAGACTGCGAGGCGTGCCAGTAAGTGTTCGGCAGCGCGTGGATCTGAGCGGCGTGCGCGTTGTTGCCTGATCGGTCGGCCCCCATCACATACAGTCGTATGCTCAGGGGTTCCAACCGACCAGGCGCCTAGCGCTCACTCGCTCAGCTACACGCTTGAATGTCGAGCAAAAAGCCGAAGCACAGATCAAAGCAATACCTCGGGAGAGGGCTAAGTAACACCGCCCTCCCCACTTATTACCCGCTGCGCTGGAGTAGAGGACAGACCCGACAGGGCCGCCCGCCCCGACCAGTGGTAGCCGTTTTGCCCTTGCGCGCTGTACGCAACGGAACACAATCAGACTGTATATCCACACAGGTCGGTTATTTCACCGACCCGCAAGCAGGAGCCAAGCCATGCTGAGCTGGGATGAATTTGACAAGGATGACGACGCCGAAGTCGCCGTAGCAAGCAAAGCCTCTGCCCAAACGGCAGACATGAGCATCGACAAACTCGATCAGGTTGGCGGTGCCGCCGCCGTTGAAGCCCGCGCCGTAGCCAGCGATGACAGCGACGCCGTCGCCCGCGCCAAAGCCTCGCTCGACCAACTCGACATCGCCGAAGGCCTGGCCGAACTGGAAGGCACCGCCGCGCGTGTTGCCGTCGACGAAAAACGCATGATCAACTGCCGCGCCGACCTCAACCAACTTGTACCCTTCAAGTACGACTGGGCCTGGCAGAAGTATCTGGATGGTTGCGCCAACCACTGGATGCCGCAAGAAGTGAACATGAACGCGGACATCGCGTTGTGGAAAACCCCGGACGGCCTGACCGACGACGAGCGCCGCATTGTCATGCGCAACCTCGGCTTCTTCTCCACCGCCGACAGCCTGGTTGCCAACAACCTCGCCCTGGCCGTGTACCGCCTGATCACCAACCCGGAGTGCCGCCAGTACATCCTGCGCCAAACCTTCGAAGAGGCGATCCACACCCACGCCTACCAGTACTGCATCGAATCGCTGGGCATGGATGAAGGCGCGATCTTCAACATGTACCACGAGATTCCATCGGTCGCGAAGAAAGCCAGCTGGGGCCTCAAGTACACCCGTTCGATCTCCGACCCGACCTTCAACACCGGCACCGTTGAGACCGACAAAGAACTGCTGCGCAACCTGATCGCCTACTACTGCGTACTGGAAGGCATCTTCTTCTATTGCGGCTTCACCCAGATCCTCTCCATGGGTCGCCGCAACAAGATGACCGGCGTCGCCGAGCAGTTCCAGTACATCCTGCGTGACGAGTCCATGCACTTGAACTTCGGCATCGACGTGATCAACCAGATCAAGATCGAAAACCCGCACCTGTGGGATGCCCAGCTGAAAGACGAAGCCACCCAGATGATTCTCCAAGGCACCCAGCTGGAAATCGAATACGCACGCGACACCATGCCGCGCGGCGTACTGGGCATGAACGCCGCGATGATGGAGGACTACCTCAAATTTATCGCCAACCGTCGTCTGACCCAGATTGGTTTGAAGGAAGAGTACCCAGGTACCACTAACCCGTTCCCATGGATGTCGGAAATCATGGACCTGAAGAAGGAGAAGAACTTCTTCGAGACGCGAGTTATTGAGTATCAGACGGGTGGGGCATTGAGCTGGGATTGATTTATAGCTGCCGCTAGCCACATCACATAAAGCTGTGCCTTACATGGATGTCGGGGTGGCTAGATAGACTAAAAGCCCCGCTATATGCGGGGCTTTTTAATAGCAAGGAAAAAACATGCACGAAGCTCTAAGCGACCTCTGCGACTCCCTTGATGATCTTGCCAATACGCTCTTGAATGCCTGGAGTGATAACAGAACGCTTAAAGATGCGCATGGTTGGCATCACCCACCATTAACCAGGCAAGACATCGCTGAAATCCCTCAATCCCTTATTAGCAAGCTTGAAAAATTTGACATCGACGAAATAAGCAAAGAAATAGAAGATAAAATCAAGCTATTCCCTAACAAAGTAGAACAACTTAAACGAGATACCATAGCTTATATATTTAATGGAAATGCTCACCAAGCGCTCCCAGCCTACATGACCACAATGAACTGGATCAACCTCGTTCTCGAACCTCTATTTTCATGGGAAAACCTGAAAGACACAAAAGCCATGCCGCATCAAATGGCAAAACGGCTTCGCACAATAAAAGCGGAAATTGATCAACTAACTCCAAACAAAGATGAAATCACCAATCAAATTCGTCTAATCCAAGACGCTACTGCGGCTGCGGAATCGCTACCAACCGACTTACAAGCATTAATAGATGCACGAGCTAAAATTGAACGACTCTCAGATGACTCTGTTAAATTCCATAGCGCAATAGAGCAGCGCAACATTGCGACGACCAGCTATGAACAAGCAATAACCAATAGAGCTAGCGCAGCTGAGAGACTTGTTACACAGTGCGAAGAAGCATACAGAATTACAACAACAAAAGGTTTAGCTGCAGGATTTGACCAAAGAGCGGGAAAGCTTGGAGCATCCATGTGGGTATGGGTAGCAGGCCTAATCATGTCCTTAGGGATAGGTGCATTTCTGGGATCAGAAAGAATATCAAGCCTCACAAAGTCATTATCTAATCCCGACCCAAGATGGGAAATAATTCTTGCGCAGGTAATTCTATCAGCACTCAGCGTAGGAGCTCCGCTTTGGTTCGCGTGGGTTTCAACAAAACAAATCAGTCAAAGATTCCGACTAGCTGAAGATTATGCGTTCAAAGCATCGGTTGCCAAAGCATATGAAGGTTATAGAAAAGAAGCCGCTAGAATTGACGAAGCATTTGAAGCTCGACTATTTAGCTCCGCTTTGACTCGATTAGAAGAAGCACCATTAAGGCTAGTCGAAACAGATCACCACAACAGCCCTTGGAGTGAGTTATTTAGTTCACCTCACTTCCAAAAAGCACTAGATACAATTCCAGAACTCCGGGATAAATTTATTTCCCTTTCAAAATCCGGATTCGAGTCACTCGCACAAGACCGCCGACATACAAAGGTAAAAGATCAATCGACCGCATTAGACGGCGAGTAGCCTTTGATAAAACTAATCTATTCATTTCCTCCGTTGTACGCCGCTACTGGTTTCGCCCTTACGGCGAGTTACTTTGTTTGGGCGATTTATTGATCGTTCCCACGCTCCGCGTGGGAATGCATACCCCGACGCTCCAGCGTCCACCAGCAGGCAGTTACACATCTGAGCCCAGTAGCGACGCAGAGCGTTGATCGTTCCCACGCTCTGCGTGGGAATGCAGCCCTCGACGCTCTGCGTCGATCACTACCAGGCTCTACACCTCAGCTAGTCGCTATCACGGAACAGAAAGCAGGACGCGGAGCGTCCTCAAATGCGTGCCCACGCGGAGCGTGGGTACGATCAGATAATTATGTTCTACGCCGCCCTTTTCTACTGATTTCGCCTTTATGGCGAGTCACTTTCTCTTTACTCGCTTCGCTCGCCCTTCGGGCCAGCCTGCGGCTGTTACTACGCTTCGCTCCGTATGCTCGCGCGAAAGAGAAAGTAACCAAAGAGAAAGCGCGCCCGGCATCCGGGTTTCGCTGCGCTCAACTCCCCTCGCTCCGGTGCTGTTCCGAGGGTCGTCACGGTGGGCCATCCCTGGCCCATCGTTCCTCGTTTGGCATCCATGCCAAACGCCCCTCTCCACAACACCTCCACTCGGCCTCCTGACGGGATTCGGGGACCGCGTTGTTTGGGCGATTTGTGGAAGGCAGAGCGAAAGGCAAAAGCAGAGCGACAGCAGAAGCATCGCGGGCAAGCCCGCTCCTACAGGTAAGGTTGGCATTCGTAAGATGGGTGGAGCGCAGCGATACCCATCAAAAAGCTGTGGTTCTGCTTTTGGTCATCAAACCGCAATGGCACAGACGACGCCAAACGCCCCATCAGGAGGCCGAGTGGAATCGTTGCGGAAGGGGTTGAGCGGCATGGATGCCGCGAGAGCCGCGATGGGCCAGGGATGGCCCTTCGCGGCGGGCCCCTGGAGCAATGATGGAACGAGGGAAGTCGAGCGCAGCGAGACCCGGATGCAAGGGGCAAGACCTCTTGGTTACTTCTGGGGCGTCTGCCAGAAGTGACCCGCCGTAAGGGCGGAACCATTCGACCGGACAATAAATAAGCGGCGTATGTACGCAAGGCAGAGCGCAACGAGCAAGTTGATCGTTCTCACGCTCCGCGTGGGAATGCATACCCCGACGCTCCAGCGTCCACCAGCAGGCAGTTACACATCTGAGCCCAGTAGCGACGCAGAGCGTCGCAAGATTGCTACCACGCAGGAGCGTGGGAGCTATCGGGATCAGTTCGAAACCTGCTCCAAGAAAATCAGCTGCAATGGCTCACTGAGCAAATCATCAGCCGTGGCGGCAAACCGCTGAAAATACGGCGTCGCAAAATGCGCATCCAGCGCCGCCTGGTCCTTGAACGCTTCACGCATATAGAACGTGCCAGGCTCATCCCGTCGTTCAAACAACACGTAATCAAGGTTGCCCGGCTCGGCCCGCGTCGGTTCGATCAGGGTCAACAAGCCCGCTTTAAGCGCCTCCTGTTTACCGGGTTTGGCTTTGAGTACGGCAAGGGATACCAGTGGTTTGGTCATGGTGTTGGCTCTTTCAGGGGGTTGGCTTGCACATCCGGCGACGGCAGTGAACATTAGCGCACACAGCCAATAGCCTAAGTGCTTGATCGGAGGTTTCATCGTTATCACTCGCTGTGGACTGGGCTTATCCTTGTCGATCCAGCCACGAAGAAACACCGACAAACTGCGCTAACACTTTCTTCAGCGGATTGAAAATGAAGCGCCTTGAATCACCATTACCTTGTTAGATCGTTCCCATGCTCCGCGTGGGAATGCAGCCCTCGACGCTCTGCGTCGAAGACTACCCAAATCAACACGTCAGCTAATATCTATCGTGGGTCAAAAAGCAGGACGCGGTGCGTCCAAGAAGACGTACCCACGCGGAGCGTGGGTACGATCAGATAGCACTCGATTCAAGGATGAATCCAATGGGCCGTAGCCGCTACGTCATCATCGAACCGGGAAAACCACATTTCCTTACCTGCACGGTGATGGAATGGCTGCCGCTGTTCACCCGCCCCGCGCTAGTCGACATCCTGCTCGACTGCTGGCGCTATCAACAGGCAAACCAAGGCTTACGCCTCTACGGTTACGTCATTCTGGAAAACCATCTGCACTTCGTCGCCCAAGCGCCTGACTTAGGCAAATGTGTCAGCAGTTTCAAGTCATTCACCGCAAGGCAAATCATTGATCATCTGCAAGCACGAGGGGCAGAGCGTTTGCTGGAGCGACTGCGCTTCGCCAAGCGTGCGCACAAGGCTGACCGTGTGTATCAACTCTGGCAGGAGGGCTCACATGCGGAGTTGGTATACAGCGATGCTGTGATGCAGGAAAAGCTCGACTACATCCATCACAACCCAATCAAACGTGGCTATGTAGACCGAGCGGAGCATTGGCGTTACTCCAGTGCCAGAAACTATGCAGGGCAGCCGGGGTTAATTGAGATAAACCAATGGGCTTCGTGACGCGGAGCGTCACTGACTACATTCCCACGCAGAGTGTGAGAACGATCATCAAATGGGTTATCGCATCCACTTTCCGAATGGGGGGGCGCTCGGAATGCATTCACGCAGCGCGTGGACGATCGGAAGAAGAATCAGCGTTACAGATTTAGCCTCTGTACACTTTCGCTTTTAAACCGACGCCAGGGACGATGAAATGCAACAGAAATGGATTGATCGTCCGGCAGCGGACACGGATTGGATTGATCTGGCGCTTGAGCTATCTAACGGCTTTTTTCGCCGGCACTTTTCCTTGGTGGCCAAGGTCGCCCCGCCGCTCTTCGGCTTTGCCATATTCGTCTTCTATTTCTACCGCAACCATTTCTACCCCAGCTTCGATCTGTTCCAGTTCTCCTCTTTGCTGCTTGCTGCTGCGGCCATTGGCTTCGCCATCATTGGCGTTCTGGTAGTGCCGCTGTTCCTACCGGGCCCGTGGATTTTCAGCCAATTTCTTGAGCACAAGACGATCAAGGACGAGCTGCGGTACTCGCGCCCCTATGTCGATGACCAACGCGTCTGGTGGGTATTGAAACTGGGCAGCCTGGTGTACTGGCTGCCCTTCTTGGCCTGTACGGCCGGGCTGCTGGCGGTCGCAGCCCTTGCTCCGAAACTCTTTGTGCTGTCGATCATTTTGCTGCCCATTCTAGTCAGCCTGATCACCGGCCTAATCGTCCAAGCCGCTTTTGGCTTGCCGCCGTTCAGCTTCCTTCGCTATCTATGGGCCGCAGATGTAGCAGTCATGACAGTAGGTGGGTTTATCACCTTCATCCTGGTGCAAACCGCGCCGGTCATCGAAGGGTTCGATATTGGTGCCTGGAAGTGGCTGGTTTATATCGCTGTCATGCTGGCCGTCTCATTTATAGCGGCGATGTGCTCGTTTCTCTTTATCGCAGGCTGGAATGTCGCACTGCACTTTTCCGTATTTTTCGCCCTAGGGATTGCCGGCTACAGCGGCCTACTCACCACCCTGCCAGACAAAACAGTGCGTGCCCTGGGGCTCGGGAATTATCAAGCCGAGACACTCTTGCTGGAGCAGAGCTACTGCGACGGGGCGGTGCCAGAACAACTACAGCTGGACGAAAGCTGCGCACAGAAAAAGATCCACGTCGTTTGGTCACTGGGTGAAAACCTGATGCTTCGCACCAATGATGAACGCATCATACAAATCCCATCTAAATTCATTCGGGCCATTGTGAAGTCAGGCGAAAATAGCGAGTAGCCCGGACAACCGCCGCACTAAATGATGGATGAAAAGAGCGCCATCCCCCCTACACCGTGATGGGCCAGGGATGGCACTTCGTCGGTGGGCCGCATCCGGTCGGGCCCCTGGAGCAATGATGGAGCGAGGGAGTCCGACGCAGTCTGGCCGGATGCAAGGGGCAAGACTTCTTGCTTACTTTTGGCGGGGCCGGCCATCCGGGTACCTGCCAAAAGTGAACCGCCGCAAGGGCGGAACTGTTAAGCCGAGCAATGGAAATGCGGCGGATAACCACCAATCCAACATCCCAAACTTGATCGTTCCCGCGTGGGAGCGTGGGAGCTATCGGTGTGGTAAATAGCTGTTTTAAAAATCAGCAAGGGCTGAAGGCGACCGGCAATACAGCGCTACTGCAGAGCATCCTTCGTAGAGTTCAAGCGCACGCCCAGACCGCCGCTGGTAACGCGCACCGCCACTCCGCTTACAATTTTCGATTCAACAGGTAGGCCGCTGACCTGCACGGTAAGCAACTCACCTTCGGTGAAGGTTTTGTCGGCATCTTTTAACACCACAAACACACCTGTGTCGGAGATGTCTCTGGTCACACCCGTCAACGTGCCGCGCTGGCCTTCGATTGTGACTGTCAGTTCAAGGTTAGAGCGCAATGCCTTGCGGTCGGCTTTGGTTTGAGTGGCTTCTTTACGCCGCGCCTCTAACTGAATACGTTCATCAAGCAGTTGGTTTTGCAGTTGCTCTTCTACCCAGGCGGATCGCACACTGTTATTGCTGGCTTTGGCTAAGCGTACAGCTTTATCGTTTTGCGCTATTGCTGCGAGCAACTTTGAACTGGTGTTGGGTGAGGAGGCTTTAGCTCCTGGACTGTTAAGTAAAATTTCATCTTTCAGCGTTTCGATGCGCTCACTAATTATCGATAGTTGTTGCGCTGCTGCCGACATACTTGCAGCCGAAAAAGGAATCCCAAGTTTAAAGCGAAGCTTGTCAACGACAGTCAGTTTGGCTTTGGCTTCTTGCTCCAGCAGTTGCTGGCTCACAAGTTCACTACGCAGCTGTTCACAGTGTTCCACGGCGTCTTTGAGCGCAGAGAGGAAATCCTCGTTAACGCGCTCGAGCTCCTGCTCAAGCCAGCGTTGATTCAGTTCAACTCTGATCTGTTCAAGTCGCACAGCTTTTGCTGTGGAGCGGTCGGTGGTCATCGATTCAGCACCATACATTCAGTCCATGTTTTTCGAGTATATCTTTTTGATCGTTGCCGCGATCCGCGTGGGGATGCAGACCTCAACGCTCCAGCGTCCACCAGCAGGCAGCTTCACAACTTAGCCCAGTAGCGCCGCAGAGCGTCGCAAGATTACTCCCAATCAAGCGCATGCAAGCCATCAACGATTAATTAGTCACGCTGCGGACGATTGCAGAGCTGGAGGTGTGATGCAACCCGCATGGTACTCATCCAACAGCTGCTGCCAACTTCTGTTTACCGGACAATGCCCGCCCAACTGGAACCACACCTCGGCCGAGAGCAGCTTATGCTGATGAAGACCGTTGCGCGGCCGCTGCATGCTTATCGCTTCACCGAGCCACACTCCGCGTGAAAAGGCACGGCTCGGAATCCATTTGGTAGGCATCAACCTCACGCATCAAATTAACCAGGCGAACCTCAGAATGTTCGCGTCACGATAATCAAGGTCACAAGGAGTTGCCCATGCTTAACAAAATAATCTGCCGCATAGCATTCGCACTACTGCCGCTGTTCGCTGGCACCACCCAGGCAGCCGATATGGTTCAAATCCTGACGCAGAATTATCCGCCATTCAGCATGTCGGCCAGCGGCAAGAACTTCGAGCGCGAAGGCGGTATTAACGGGATCGACAAGGAGGTAGTGGTCGAGATGTTCAAGCGTGCCGAGGTGCCCTACCAGATGACACTGCGGTTCCCTTGGAGCCGCTTGCAAGAGATGGCCGAAAAACAACCCAGCTTTGCCGTGTATTCGCTCAGCCGCACGGTAGACCGCGAGTCACGCTTCAAGTGGGTCGGGCCATTGAGTGAAATTCAACTGGTGCTCCTGAAGACTCCCGGTAACCCGATCGTATTGAACAGCCTCGACGACGCCCGCAAGTACAGCATTGGTTCGGTCGAAGGCACCAGTGTCAGCCAGTATCTGGCAAAGCAAAACTTCACCGTGAAAAACGTCTTGAGCAATGCGCCAGCCAAGCTGCAAACCGGTGAATTTGACCTGTGGGCGACCACCAACCCGGCAGGCAACTACGAGGCTGGAAAGGCAGGTATCGGCAAGCTGGAAGTGGCCTTTGCCATAAGCAGCACGCAACTGTATCTGGCGCTGAACAAGGAAACGCCGGATGAAGTCGTACAGAAACTGCAAAGCGCTCTGGATCAGTTGCGTAAGGAAGGCTTCATTGATCAGGTGGCCGCCCGCTACCTGAACAACTGATCGACACTTGTTCGTTCCCCCACACTGCGAGGGAACGATCAACCTCTCGCTAGCCTTTGCTCTTCTTCTTAGCTATCGCCTTCACCCGCGCTGTAGCCCTCTGCACGGTAGCCATCTTCTCCGGCCGTTTCATGCCCCGCCATTTACGGATTTCCTCACGCGTACGCCCACAACTTACGCACAATTCGCTGTTGAGCTGGCACAGCGACACGCAGGGGTTTTCAATGTCCTTGGCCACGTCTGCCCCTTGCCGGTTGCTCGACTGCAAACGCCACGTGTTCAGCAATGCTGGAAACGCTGATACCCACCTCATCGAAGGCAGCCAGGGTCAGTGCCAACATCCTCGCCTTGTCCGAACCGGCGAGTGCGTGCGCCTTATGCGCCTCACTATCGAACATCCAGGTCACGCGCAGGCTCTGCGGGAAACACTCGTAGTCCACCTCATGGGTCAGCCACTGGAAGCCGACGATTTCGCTTTTTGCCGTTTCACAGGCCAGGGTCAGGGTACGGATCAGCTCACGCTCCGTACCTGAGTATTTTCGTTTCGGCGATGGCATAAGGCTCTTCCGGGTCTGCGTTCAGTACGCCGCCATATTACCCGAGACGCACCACGGCCAGAGGGAACAGGTTGATCTGCGGCGACCACTGCGGCACGCGCCAAAGGACGCAGCCGCGTACGACATGGTTGCAGCCACTCCCTCTTGATCGTGCCCACGCTCGGCGCAGGTACGATCATCAAAAATGCGCTAGCCGATTACCGCAGAATCGTCACTGAACACTGCACAGTCACGGCCACCCGCCTTGGCTAAATAAAGTGCTTCATCAGCGCGCTTCAGCCAGGTATCAGCCGTAGTCCCCGGCACCCAGGCAGACACGCCAAATGACACTGTTACTTGCTTACCATCCGGCGTTTTCAGATTATTCCTGATTGCCTCTCTAAGGTTGTTGATACACGCCTGTTGCTGCTCAAGGCTGACCTCAGAAATAAGCAGGACAAACTCCTCTCCGCCGAACCGGTAAAGCCGATCATATTTGCGAATATTGGCCATAGTAATGGCGACAAAATCTCTCAACACTTGATCGCCAACAGCATGACCATAATTATCATTCACCACCTTAAAGTGGTCGACATCCACAATAGCTAATAACTGTTGAGTGCCATTACGTTGCGCACTGGATAATGCCGCCGCCATATCTGAGCGCAACGAGCGACGATTAAAAGCTCCCGTCAAAGGATCAATAGTATTCAAGGTCTCCAGCAGATTGAACTGCTTCAAACTATGACTAGCATACACATAAGCACTCATTGACAACATCAAGCTCGTGATAACAAAAGAATCCAGCGAGACAATCTTGAACACATCCGCCAAGGCCACCACCACAGCACCCGCAACAAAATTTATCAGCAGGGCTTCAACAGGCCTTACTAGAATAAACGTGCTAGCGCACACCGGGTAAACCCACAAAACACCATCCACTCCATTATTAATAGCAACGGTCACTGCGCCAGCGTTAATAAATACGGCAGCTATCGCACTGACAATTCGAGTTTTTTT
Organism: Pseudomonas sp.; assembly: GCF_046581935.1. Taxonomy (GTDB): domain Bacteria; phylum Pseudomonadota; class Gammaproteobacteria; order Pseudomonadales; family Pseudomonadaceae; genus Aquipseudomonas. The sequence continues at coordinate 73,430 of NZ_JAYGFK010000014.1, read as the reverse complement.
GAATAAATACGCGCAAGCCACAATGCTTATGAGGCCCATAATAAGCAGCATATCAACGAGCATTGCGATGAAGTTACCTTCCTGATAACGGATAACCACAAAGGGAGCAACACCCAATACCGCAACTGCACCGAGCAACGCCAACATCGAGAGCTGATATTTTTCACGCAGTTGATTTATCATAATTCTCTCAAAATAAAAATGACCACTACTAAAATCTAAAACTACTTAGCCAAGCTAAAAAAACACTGCACCCATGTATTTTCTCGTCACTCATAAACCATGGCTTACTTATGCAAGAAATCCCAAACAGCACTTCACACTGATTGTTACGAATTTACAGCTTTCCACAATTTGAATACTGCCCACAAAATCAGGCAACAGCTAAAATCTAAAAAACATCAGACTTTTCTCGTCAAACAATTGATAACGAAAATACTGAAGGAAAACTCTGAAATTATCTTCTGAGGGGGCTTCAAAACTTAAGAGTAAACACTGGACCAGCTGTGCCCGCTCCCTCTTCGGCCGGTGCAGGGCTTCATACCCAATATTCTGCAGCTCCATGGCAAAACCTCTCGTTTATCTGCCGATAAATCTTGGCACGGATGATTAGCAGGTGCCATGGTTCGGTGCTTGCGTTTTACACATAGCAACCCAGCAAACACCTACCTCGACACGCTACTGGCATCGCCCAGCCGACGCAAAGCACCCCACGTTGTGACTCACGCGCTAAATCTTCACGCAGGCAAACAGTGCATTACCAGACTCGCCATCCCACGGGATGAGCTTCTGGTAATCATGCTCTAGCACATGCACCTCAAAGTACGGTTGCAACAGCGCCTGTAACTGCACAAAACTCACCGCTACCATCGGATGCTCGTCGTGCCACACCTCGGTTTGCCCTGCGGTGGACTTCTCAATGCGCAAGCGCAACGTCTGCCGCTCACCCTCGCCCGCATAGCTCCAGCCGGAACTAAAGGTGAACTGGCTGTCGCCATACTGGGCGTTGTGTGCGGTAAATAAGCGGTTGTCGATTTTGTCCTTATCCACCGCGTTAAAGCAGAACAGGCCATTGGCATCGAGCGCGGCATGCACGCTGGCGATGCAGGCTTGCAGCCGCTCAAGCGTGCCGCTGTAGTGGATGGAATAGAGAAAGCAGGTGATCAAGTCCTGCGGTTCAGTCACGCTGAAACTGCACATATCCTGCAGCGAAAAGTGCGCCTGCGGGCAGCGAATGGCGGCTTTGTCCAACATCGGCTGATTGATATCCAGCCCACTGCTGCTGTAACCGGCATCGAGAAAATGGCGCACGTGCGGCCCCGTCCCGCAGGCCACATCCAGATGGCGGCTGCCGTCGTTGCCAAACAACTGCTGCAACCGATGAATGCAGTGGCTTTGCGCCTGGTAGTCGATATCGGCGCACATCAGATCGTAGTAATCGGACAGATCACTATAGAGAGCATTAATGGACATAGTGACCTGATGATTGATGCGCGGCTTTTTCGGTGGCGCATCATAGCCGAAGCCAGACCACAGAGAAGCGGTCGTTGCGGCGCAACTGCCGAGGCCAAGGACGGGTCTGCTCAACAAGAGCCAGCGGCGGGCTAAACGCCTGAACGTTTAGCCCAAGGGATTCAGCCTGCCACCACCTCACCGGCGCGGATAAGTAGATGGCGCTGATGCAGGGCATACAAGCTGCGACGATGGCCGACGCTGATCAGCGTGGTCTCCGGTAATGCCTCGACGAGCACACGGTAAAGCAGGCTTTCGTCGGCCTCGTCCAATGCGGAGGTGGCTTCATCAAGAAACAGCCAGGCGGGTGCCAGCAACAACGCTCGGGCGATGGCTAGACGTTGCTGTTCACCGGGCGAGAGGGTTTGTTGCCAATGGGCAGTCTCGTCTAGCCGCGCCAACAAGCCATCGAGCCGGCAGCGTTGCAGCGCGTGCTGCATGGCCTCAGATGTATAGTCGCTGGGGCTGTCCGGGTAGCACAGCACGGCGGCCAGGGTATCTACTGGCAAGTACGGTTTTTGCGGCAAGAACAGGGTTGTCGCGGCTGGCATCGACAGTTGCCCGCTGCCCTTGTCGAGCAGCCCGGCCATGGCACGCAACAAGGTGCTTTTGCCGGTACCGGAGCTACCGCCCAACAGCACGTGCTCACCGGGCAACAAGGACAAGCGCGGCACCGCCAGCTCGCGGCCATCGCCCAGCGGCAAACACAGGTTATCGATCTCGATGCTGCCACCCTGGCCCACCACGCTCAGGGGCTTTTGCGCGGCATTGCCGGCCATCGCCTGATCAAAGCTCAATAGCCGATCACAGGTTGCCCGCCAACTGGCAAGGCTGGCGTAGGCATCGATAAACCAGCTCATGCTTGACTGCACATTGCCGAACGCCGAGTTAATTTGCATCAGCTCGCCCAGTTCGATCTTGCCGGCGAAATAGCGCGGCGCGGCAATCAGCAACGGGAAGATGGCCGCTGCCTGGCCATAGCCCGAGGTGAAAAAGGTCAGGCGCTTCTGCACCTTCATCAGGTTCCAGTAGTTACTCCAGACCTTACCGAAGCGGGCCATCAAGCGTTGCTGCTCATTAGTCTCGCCGTGGTACAGGGCGATGCTCTCGGCGTTTTCGCGCACGCGTACCAGGCCAAAACGCATATCGGCTTCGTAACGCTGCTGCTGGTTGTTAAGCGAAATCAGGCGGCGTGCAATGTAATGGGTGATCACGCTGCCGATGCTGGCATAGAGCAACGCCACCCAAAACATGTAACCCGAAATCTGTATACCCAACAGCTCAAAGGAGCCGGACAGCCCCCAGAGGATCACCGAGAACGACGCGAGGCTGACCAGGTTACGCAACAAGCCAAGGCTGAGACCCAGGGTCGAGCTGGTGAAACCATCGATGTCGTCAGCCAGTCGCTGGTCAGGGTTGTCGGTGTAACCGCCGCGTTCAAGCCGGTAGTAGTTCTTATCGCGCAGCCAAGTCGCAAAGTACTTTTCACTCAGCCAGCGCCGCCAGCCGATGGTCAGCATCTGTGTGAGGTAGAGTCGATACACTGCCATCAGGATTGCCACCGCAGCGATCGCACAGAAGATCAGCACCAGCCTGATGAAAGCACTCAAATCATGGTTTTGCAGGGCGTTGTAGAAGTAGCGATACCACTGGTTTAGCCCGACCGAAACGCCAACATCCGCAAGTTCAAGGGCGAAGACGACGGCTAACAGCAGCCAGGCTTTGGAGCGCTCCGCGCTGCGCCAGTAAGGCGTAACCATCGCCCATACCTGGCGTAGGAAATGCTCATGTTCAGTGCGGGGTACGACGTAGTTTTCCGACATCTGCCGACAGCTCCACAAGGCTACGGGACCGCAATTGCAACGGCGCTCTGATCAGAGCGCCGCGCACGCAATTGGTTCAGCAGGCAATCAACGACGCAGGGCTTTATCCAGGGTGTCTACGTTGGATTTGTAGAGCCCCAAATAGGTACTGGCCGGGCCTTCGGCGGCCAGTGCATCCGAGTACAGCGTGCCGCCAATATGGGCACCGCTCTCCTCGGCAATCTGCTTGAGCAGCCGGGCATCCTTGATGTTCTCGACAAACACGGCCTTGATTTTATCCTGGCGGATTTGCCGAATCAGCGCAGCCACTTCAGCTGCCGAGGGTTCGCGCTCGGTCGACAGGCCTTGCGGGGCAATAAACTGAATGCCGTAGGCTTGGCCCATATAGCCGAATGCATCGTGAGAAGTAACGATGCGCCGGTTACCCGCTGGCAGGTTGTGGAAGGTTTTATCCACGTGCACCAGCAGGGCCTTGATCTTCTTCAGGTAGACATCGTGGTTATGTTGGTATTGAGCCGCATGAGCACGGTCGGCTTCCATCAGTGCTTTGGTGATGTTCGCTGCATAAATAGTGGCGTTGGCCAAGTTGTTCCAGGCGTGCGGATCAGGGATCGTTTCGCCGTCTTCCTCAAGGCTGCGCGGGATCACCCCGTTGCTTGCCTTAATCACTGTAGCTGCGGTCTCAGTGCTCGCCACCAAGCGATCCAGCCAGGGCTCAAAATGCAGGCCGTTCTCGATAATCAGGTTGGCGTCCTGCACTTTTCGCGCATCTTTTGGCGTTACCTCATAAACGTGGGCGTCACCATCGGGGCCGACAATGTTGCTCAGTTCAATGTAGTCGCCACCTATATTGCGCGTGATATCAGCCAGGATGCTGAAGCTGGTCACCACTTTTATGCGCTCAGCAGCAGATACCGAGAACGACAGCAACAGCGTGCAAAAAACCAATAGCTTACGCATAACGGAACACCTCAAATGGGGATGGGAGAAAAGTTGCGCCGCAGCAGCCCACGCACAGGGCCGAACACCACGGAGAAGAAATAGAAAGCGCCAGCCGTGGCGACAATCGCCGGGCCGCTGGGCAGCGCGACATAGTAGGAAAGCAACAACCCCAACCAGACGGACAGCATGCCCAACAGCGCCGCGATGGCGATGTGCATGGGCAGGCGCTGGCTCCAGAAGCGCGCCGCTACGGCGGGAAGAATCATCAGGCCGACCATCATCAAGGCACCAATGGCCTGAAAGCCGACAACCAGATTGAGCACCACCAAACCAAGAAAAAGCGCATAGGCCGCTGGCCCAAGACGGCTGACGGTGCGCAGAAAAATAGGGTCCAGGCTGTCCAACAACAGCGTTTGGTAGATCAGCACAAAGGTGCTCAGGCTAACGACAGAGACGCCAATCATGGCCTCCAGCGTGTCACGGTCAACCGCCAATGCTGAGCCAAACAGCAGGCCGAGCAGATCCAAGCGCCGCCCAGCCAAACCCAGCAGCAAGATCCCTGAGGCCAGTGAAATAGGATAGAGCGCGGCCAGGCTGGCATCCTCGCGCAAGCCGGTATGCCGGCTGACCAGCGCGCCGATTCCGGCCATCACCAAACCTGCGGTTAATCCGCCAAGGGTCATGGCCGGCAGTGACAGACCCGCGATCCAGAAGCCAATGGCAGCCCCCGGCAGAATACCGTGCGCCATTGCGTCGCCCATCAGGCTCATCCGCCGCAGCATAAGAAAGACGCCCAACGGTGCCGCACTCACGGCCAGCAGCAAACCACCCAACAAGGCGCGGCGCATAAAAGCGAATTCAACAAAGGGTTGCCACAGTACGGCGATCACTCAAGCCACCTCAGCTGACGCCAGCGGTGCCAGCCAGTCGCCTGGCGTATAACGGCAACCCTGTGGGTCGATGTGCAGACATGTCTGTGCCTGCTGGCGGATTGTTGGCAGGTCGTGACTGACGATCAGCACGCTCCTGCCCTCCTCACGCCAATCGTTGACGCGTTGCCAGAGCAATTGCTGCCCGGTTTCGTCCAAGGAGGCTTCCGGCTCGTCGAGCAGCAGCAGTTTTGCCGAGGTCAGGCCCATGCGGGCCAGCAGCGCGCGTTGCAACTCACCGCCAGACAGCGCCAGTAGCGAACGCTCAGCCAACGCGTCGAGCTGCCAGTCACTAAGCGCACGTTGCAGGCGCATGTCTCGCTCGCGTGCAGACAACTTCATGCCCCAAAAACCGGCACTGACCAGCGCCCGCACATCAATCGGAAACTGCCGATCCAATTGCGGCTGTTGCACCAGGTAGCCCAGCCCACCCACACGCCCGCCACTCAACTGCACGCGGCCAGCCAGTGGTTTTTGCAGGCCGGCAATGACTTTCAGCAGGCTACTTTTCCCGCAGCCATTGGTACCTACGATGGCCATAACGCCAGGCTCGCTGAGTTGCAGATCAAGGGGTGGAGTCAGGGCGCGTCCGGCAACGCCCCATTGCAAACCATGGCATTGCAGAATCATCGGGGGCATTGAGCGGTCCAGGGGAAGTGAATACAACAAAGCGAAGACATCGAAGGCAATACGCCAGAAATGATATGTTGTAACATTACTTTTATTCGCCACCACCCTGCAATAGAGAAGCGATGAAGAGACGTCATTTGCTCAATTTCCTCCTCGCCGGAATGGTCATGCCAACCGCCGGCCCTATTTATGCTGCTGAGCGCGTTATTGCCTCACGAAGCTGGAATGACAACGGCAACATCCGCATCGTCTTTGACCTGAGCGGGCCAGTGCACTTTCAAACCTTCCAGCTCGATGCCCCGCCACGCTTGATCATTGATCTCAGTGACGCCGAACTAGCCCAATCACTGAGTGGCTTAATCACCGCGAATGACCTGATAACAGGCGCGCGCAGCGGGCGTAGCGGTCATGGCACACGCGTGGTCCTCGAACTCACGCATCCAGTGAACGCACATGCATTTGCGCTAACGCCCAGTGGCAACAAAGGCCATCGGCTGGTGATTGATCTAACCCATGCGCCAAGCGTTACTGCGGCATTAGCCGCCACCACGGCAACGCCAGCGCAAAGGCCAACCGGCGCGGCGCGCGACCTGATAGTGGTGATCGACGCCGGGCATGGCGGCAAGGACCCGGGAGCCTTAGGTGCCGCCGGCGAACAGGAAAAGCTCGTGGCACTGTCGATTGCGCAACTGCTGGCCAAACGCGTCAATGCGCAAAAGGGTTACACCGCCAAACTGGTGCGCAATGAGGATGTGTTCATCCCTCTGCGCAAACGCGTGGAGATCGCCCGTGCACGCAACGCCGACATGTTTATCTCGGTACACGCCGATGCCGCGCCGCGCCGTAGCGCATCCGGTGCCTCAGTTTTTGCGCTGTCAGAAGGCGGCGCAACATCAACCATGGCACGCTGGATGGCCCGCCAAGAGAACAAGGCCGACCTGATGGGCGCGGCGGACCTGCTGCCTCTTAAAGATAAAGATCCCGTGCTTGCTGGGGTGATTCTCGACATGTCGATGACCTCGACCGTCAGCACCAGCCTCGACCTTGGCCACAGCGTTTTGCAGAGCATCGGCAAAGTGGCCGGTACGCACCAAAAACGCGTCGAACAAGCCGGTTTTGCGGTGCTTAAATCACCGGACATTCCGTCAATCTTGGTTGAAACAGGCTTTATGTCCAACCTCCGGGACTGTCGGCGGTTGGTTGAACCGCGCCATCAGCAGAAAGTCGCCGCGGCCATTTTTGCCGGCGTGCAAAGCTACTTCGCCAACAAACCGCCAGAAGGGACTTATCTTGCCCACCTGAAAGCCCAGCAACTGGGCTAAGCACACAACGGATGCCCGGCGGCAGTGCAGCACCGCCAGCATTCCACTCGACTCCACGCATGAACCGCGTCAAGCACATGGGCGTTACAATGCCGCCCACGCTAACGCCACAACCGTGCACGCCCGGAGCCAGACTGACGATGTTCACCCTTGCACACCTGGACACCCCGCCACCCGAGTCGCTGAAAAGCCAGGTTCTACAAATGGTGGTGGACTACCTCAGCGACATCAGCCCGATGTCGCTAACGCCGAGCAACCCGCTCTACCAGCTGTATCAATACGTCATCGGCTACGAGATGCACCTGTACCTGCAAGCCATGGACAGTGAACTGGAGAGCAGCGCGCGCTTGATCCTCGCGCTGGACGACCAAGACCCATCGCAAGTGCTGGGCTTTGCCCTGTATCTGCCGGCTAAAGATGACCCCGATGCCTGCACCCTGGCGTATATGGCCGTGCAGGCCAACCAGCGCCGGTGCGGTGTTGCCCGCGCCATGCTGCAGCAGATAATCAGCCGCCACCCGCATACCGAATTGGCCTGCGTGGCGAGCAAAGTGCCGACCTTCGAGGCCATGGGCTTTCAGCTGTTGGCAGCGCACGGCCCGCAAGTGCTGATGAGCACCCGCGCCTATCGCTCGGACGGCCTGGTGGCGGTGCAGGACTTGGCGCCCATCTTCGAATCCACGGAAGTGCGGCAAATCCACGCCTATTTGCTCAAGCAACATGGCAAGAAGGCCATGAGCGAGGCGGAGAAACAACGCGACCGCCAGCTCGACCAAATGACCCAGCGCGCATTGGCGCTGGTACACGAACGCCGCGCCTCAGGCTCTGTGCACTGAAGCGCCACACACATCGCAAAGCGAAAGCCCATGACTACCCTGACCATTTCCGCCGCCTGCCTGTTCGACGACGCCGGCCGCGTACTACTGGTACGCAAACGCAACACACTGGGCTTTATGCTGCCCGGCGGCAAAGCCGAGCCCGGCGAAGATGCCATCACCGCGCTAACCCGCGAACTAGAAGAAGAACTCAACCTCAGCCTGCCGGCCCACGCACTTCAGCCACTCGGCCAGTTCCACGCCGCAGCGGCCAATGAGCCCGATACCTGGATTGATGCCAGCGTCTTCCAGGCCCGCCTACACCATGACGTTAGCCCTGCCGCCGAACTGGAAGAGTTGCGTTGGCTCGCACCCGATGACGTACCGCCAGCAAGTCTAGCGCCGCTGCTGCGCGAGCATGTGCTGCCGCTGCTCTGGCCGGCCGCTTACTAACCTCAAGCAGGGTTAAACGGCGCAAGCGTTAGATCAGTCGCAATCCAGATAGGGTTCAATATTGCCGAGCGCACGCGCAACGTACTCCGCCTTCTCACCTACCGGTGCAACGTAGTGCAGTGCCTCGGCAGCCGCATCACGGCCAACCAAGCGCACCAACGTCCAAGCAGCAAGATAAATGGAGGCCAGGCAACCGCCGGCAGTGGCCAGGTTGCCACGGGCGAAGAACGGTTGTTCCAGCACGTCGATACCCGCCTCTTGCACCCAGGGTTTAGTGGTGAGGTCAGTGCAACCGGGAATGCCATTGAGCAATCCTGCCTTCGCCAACAGCAAGGTGCCGGAACATTGCGCGCCGATCAGCTGACGCGCAGGATCAAGCCGCGCTAGCACCTGCATGATGGCGGCATCCTGAGCGATTTCACGAGTTTTGATGCCGCTACCGACGAGTACCGCATCACATGATTCGATCTCATCCAAACGGGCCTGACGATGCAGCGTTACGCCGTTCATCGAGGTAACCGTTTCACTCGGCGACGCCAGCGACACGCGCCAGCCCGGTTGCTTGATGCGATTAAGGATGCCCAAAGCAATCAGCGAATCCAGTTCGTTGAAGCCGTCAAAGGTGAGGATGGCGATATGCATGGCGAGCCCTGCGCAATGGAGTCCTGGCATTCTCAAGACAGCGGGACTCAACGAATAGACACAGTCGTGCACCATGATGACCATACAGCCATCGAAGGGTGAAAAGCCGCAGCCGTTACGGCCCTGAGCGCACCGTCATACGCACCAGCAGCATGACCAGCGGCCTAACGAAGAGCACACAACAGAACGCCACCGGCATCGCCAGTTGGTAAGCCGTGAGCACGCGCACGAGGTAGCCTTCGGTAAACCCGGTGTTGGCTGCGGTGATTACCAGGCACATGAGAAACGCCATGATGCTTGACATAAAAAACGCAAAGGCCAACGGGGTAAAACGTACAGGCAGCTTCCAGCTACCCGGGTTAGGTGGGGATATGTCAGACACAAAAACTCCAGTAGGACGATAAGCGGAACGCCACTGTAGAGACCTGACAAGCCTAACGGTAGCCACTGACGAGATTATTGAACGTTCATTTGCCCGAACGCTTCATGGCAAAACGCCGCTTAACCCACAGTTCAAGGACACACTCATGATCTGCCACAACTTGCCGATAGCCTGATCAGCCATAAATCCCACAGCAACCAGGCCGGCACGAACAGATCACAACACCTACTCTGTAGTTTGTGCCCCACCACTCTGTTTTCTCCTGACTTTAAGGACTGGCCGCAATGCGCCTCGATTCCCTGACCCTGAAAACCCGCCTGATCGTCGCCGTCGCCATCCCCTGTATTGCCCTGATTCTGGTGGCGGTGACCAGCCTGAACAGCATGTCCACCATGCAGCAGCAGGCCAGTGCGCTGTACCTGAATACCTCCGCCCCGATGCGCGCGATGGCCGAGGCCGCCTCACGCATCCCACGCATGCGCGTGGGTATCGACATGATGCTGCTGCAAGACACCGCTCTGCGCGACGAGCGCGGCGTCAAAACCCGTGTTCAGGAAGCGCTCAACGAAGACATTCCCGGCATGCGCGAGGCCATGCGCAACGCGGTCGACGCACAGGTCAACCCAGAGCGCAAAGTACAGGCACAGCGCTTGCTGGAGCAGTTTGAAAACATGGTGAGCAATGAGCTAACACCACTGCTTCAAGCTCTCGACGCCGGCAATATGGCCAGCGCCCAGCAGCTCTACCGTGATCGCTACGCCAAGAGCTATGGGGTTATGCGCCAAGGCGCCAACGACCTGCTAGACGGCCTGCTGCAACAGGCGGAACAGCAGAACCAACTCAGCAATGAGAGCTATGCCAGTGGTCGCAACCGTCAATTGCTGATTATTGCCCTTGGCTTGCTGGTGTCCTTTATCGCCGCCTGGCTGATCGTCACCAACCTGCGCCGCCGTGTATCCATCCTGCAAGAGAAGCTGGGTAACGCGGCAGAAAACCTGGCACTGAACACCCGCATCGAACTGCCCGGCCAAGACGAACTGAGCGACATCGCCAACAGTTTCGACAGCTTTATTGCCAAGGTTCACGCCTCCATGCAGCAGTTGGCAGGTAACTCACGCCAACTGTCTGCGATGGCCCGCGAGGTGGCTGAGCGAGCCCGCCTGACCCAGAGCAACTGTGCTTCGCAGAGCGATCGCACCGTCCAGGTCGCCACGGCAATCCATGAGCTAGGCTCAACCGTTAATGAGATTGCCGGCAATGCCGAAAATGCCGCCACCTTGGCCAGTGAAGCCAGCCAATATGCGAGCGAAGGCCGCGATGTAGTGGCCCAGGCACATCAGCAGATCGATACCCTCAGTGGTGAACTGGTAAAAGCCACCCACGTGGTCGAGAAATTGGCCGAACAGATCAACGCGATCAGTTCAACGCTCAACACCATCCGCAGTATTTCCGAACAGACCAATCTACTGGCACTCAACGCCGCGATTGAAGCGGCTCGCGCTGGCGAGCAGGGTCGTGGGTTTGCCGTGGTGGCCGACGAGGTGCGTACCTTGGCCAGCCGTTCGGGCGCTTCGACCGAAGAAATCCAGCAGGTGATCGACCGCCTGCAAACCGAATCGCGCGCAGCAGTTGAGGTCATGTCCCGAGGCCGTCAGCAGAGCGAACGCGTGGTGGAGTACGCCGGCAAGGCCTCCGCCTCACTTGAGCAAATCAACACCCATATTGGTCAGATCAGCGACCAAAACATTCAAGTTGCCACCGCCACTGAGGAGCAATCCAGCGTGGTCGAAGAGATCAACCGCAACGTCGAAGAGATCAACAACCTCACCCAGGAAACCACAGGCATCGCTGACCAACTCAACCAGTCCAGCACCAGCCTGCAAAGCCTGTCGACACAACTGGATGAGCTGGTTGGCAACTTCAAGCTGTAAGCCGCTAACGTGGTAGATGCATCGGCTGCGCAGCCTGAGCTGCAGCCGATGCTGGCCCGCCCGCAAAATCAGAGCAACCCCGCCTTAAAACATCGCAGTGCAGCCAAGCGGCCATAAGCCTCTACAGCAGAGAGCAGCCGCGTGATCGCGACGCCCGCCAGCAACACGTTGTTCCGTAACATCGGCGGCGTAGAGTTGATCGACGTGGCATAATCCGCCCCTTCGGCTGTCACGAAACAGTAGGGATTCGGCCTACTGGGTCCTTCAGAGGTAAATCAATGAGTTACGTGCTGTATGGCATCAAAGCCTGCGACACCATGAAAAAAGCACGCACGTGGCTCGATGAGCACGGCGTTGACTACAGCTTCCATGACTATAAGAGCGCCGGTATTGATCGCGTCAATCTGGACAAGTGGTGCAACGAGCATGGCTGGGAAACCATCCTGAACCGTGCAGGCACCACCTTCCGTAAGCTGGACGAAGCGCAGAAAAGCGACCTCGACCAGCACAAGGCGATCGAACTGATGCTCGCCCAACCGTCGATGATCAAACGCCCAGTGCTGGATCTCGGCAACAAAACCCTGGTTGGCTTCAAGGCCGACCGTTATGCCACCGACGTGGCGTGAACCACTCGGCCCACACGAATTTGCGGTAAGGAAAACAATATGAGCGCTACCCTCTTCAGCCTAGCCTTTGGCGTTGGCACCCAGAATCGCCAGAATACTTGGCTGGAAGTCTTTTATGCCCAGCCTCTACTCAACCCGGCCAGCGACCTGGTCGCTAAAGTCGTGGAAAAAATTGGCTATGAGGGCGGTAACCAAGCCATCGCCATCAGCAACAACCAAGCGGCTGATCTGGCCGAAGCCTTGAAGAATGTAGATACTGCACAAGCCGCACTGCTGACCCGCCTAGCCGAAAGCCAAAAGCCGCTGGTAGTCACACTGCTCGCTGAAGACGCCGCACTGACCAGCACCCCTGAGGCTTACCTCAAGCTGCACCTGTTGTCGCACCGTTTGATTAAGCCGCACGGCCTGAACCTGACCGGGATCTTCCCGCTGCTGCCAAACGTGGCCTGGACCAGCCAGGGCGCGATTGACCTCGCCGAGCTGGCCGAGCGCCAACTGGAAGCACGCCTGAAAGGCGAACTGCTGGAAGTGTTCTCGGTAGACAAGTTCCCGAAAATGACCGACTACGTCGTACCCGCCGGCGTGCGTATCGCTGACAGCGCGCGTATTCGTCTGGGTGCTTATGTCGGTGAAGGCACCACCGTAATGCACGAAGGCTTCGTCAACTTCAATGCTGGCACCGCAGGCCCTGGCATGATCGAAGGCCGCGTTTCTGCTGGCGTATTCGTCGGCAAGGGTTCCGACCTGGGCGGCGGCTGCTCGACCATGGGCACCTTGTCCGGTGGCGGTAATATCGTCATTTCCGTGGGTGAAGGCTGCCTGATCGGCGCTAACGCCGGTATCGGCATTCCGTTGGGCGACCGCAATACCGTGGAGTCAGGCCTGTACATCACCGCCGGCACCAAAGTGAACCTGCTGGATGCCGACAACAACCTGGTCAAAGTGCTCAAAGCGCGCGACCTGGCCAGCCAGCCAGACCTGCTGTTCCGCCGCAATTCGCAAAGTGGTGCCGTGGAGTGCAAAACCCACAAGTCGGCGATTGAGCTGAATGAGGCTCTGCACGCCCACAATTGATCATGGCGACAAACTGCAAGCCGAACGCTTGCAGTTTTGTAGGATGGGTTGAGCATCGCGATACCCATCACGCTCATTATGGGTATCGCGATGCTCAACCCATCCTACGGTCTCGATTGCCTGCTCATGCCTATCCATTCCCCCTGGCGCGCCGATTTTCCCGGCATTTTGGCACTTGCAGCCGAAGGTCAGACCTATCTCGATAGCGCCGCTACCGCGCAAAAACCGCAGGCCATGCTTGACGCCCTGCTCAGTTACTACGCTGGCGGCGCTGCCAATGTGCACCGTGCCCAACACCTACCCGGCGAGCGCGCCACCCGCGCCTTCGAGGCGACACGGGAGAAAGCCGCACGCTGGCTGAATGCGCCCGACGCGCAACAGATCATCTTCACCCGCAGCGCCACCGAGGCCTTCAATCTGCTGGCCTATGGCCTGGAGCAGCGCTTGCAGCCCGGTGACGAGATCGTTATCAGCACTCTGGAACACCACGCCAACCTGCTGCCCTGGCAACAGCTGGCACTGCGCCGCCAACTCAAGCTGGTGGTATTGCCGCTAGAGGCAAGCGGCCAGATTGATCTAGACCAAGCCGCCCAATTGATCGGCCCGCGCACTCGCCTGCTGGCGGTCAGCCAGCTCTCTAACGTGCTGGGTTGCTGGCAGCCGCTGCAGCCATTGCTCGCTCTGGCACAAGCTCAAGGCGCACTAACGGTGGTAGATGGTAGCCAAGGCGTCGTGCACGGTCGCCATGATGTGCAGGCCATGGGCTGCGACTTCTATGTCTGCTCCAGCCATAAACTCTATGGCCCGGATGGCGTTGGCCTGCTTTACGGCCGCCCGCACGCCTTGCAGCAGTTGGCGCATTGGCAGTTCGGCGGCGAGATGTTGCTACAGACTGACTATGCCAACGCCAGCTTTCGCCCGGCCCCCTTGGGTTTTGAAGCAGGCACACCGCCGATTGCCTCCGTGATCGCCCTCGGCGCCAGCCTGGATTACTTGGCCAGCCTTGATAGCAGTGCTATCAGCGTCCATGAAGTCGCGCTGCACAGCGAGCTGTGCCAAGGCCTGCAACAGCGTCAGGGCGTGCGCCTGCTTGGCACACCGAACGTCGCCCTGGCCAGCTTTGTCGTCGATGGTGTGCACCATGCCGATCTTGCCCACCTGCTCACCGAGCAAGGCATTGCCGTGCGCGCCGGCCACCACTGCGCCATGCCCTTGCTACACAGCCTCAATCTGAGCGGGGCAATTCGCGTATCCCTGGGTTTATACAACGATGCCGGCGATCTGCAGCGCTTCTTCAGCGCCCTGGATCAAGCCCTGGAATTGTTGCAATGAACTTGCCGGCCAACGCCCAAGCCGCCCTACAAGCCTTTAGTGCCTGCGCTGGCTGGGAACAACGCGCGCGCCTGCTGATGCAGTGGGGTGACCAGCTGGCCCCGCTCAACGATGACGAACGTTGTGAAGCCAACCGGGTTGAGGGGTGTGAGAGTCAGGTGTGGCTGCTGGCCGAAGCAACCGCGGCGCACTGGCAGTTCCGTGCCAGCAGCGATGCGCGCCTGCTGCGCGGTTTGTTGGCGCTACTGCTGGTAAGGGTCAACGGTCTGACACAGGCCGAATTGACGCAGCTGGATCTACCGGGCTGGTTTACTCAGCTAGGCCTCGCACGCCATCTGTCGCCGTCACGCAGTAATGGCCTGCTGGCCGTGCTTGCGCGTATGCAACAACTGCTGGCGACGGCCAATCAGGGCCGCACCAGCCACTGATCAGCAGTGCCGGAATTTAACGCCTGCTGCAAACGCTTCAACTCGCCGCGACCCGCAAGGCGCTGCAAACCAGCGTTAAACACCTCACGCAAGCGATCCGCCTGAGCGTCGTTCTTACGGAACAACAGGTGCAGTTCTGCCCGATCCAATACACGCGGGTTATGGGTAATCGCTGCACGCTCTTGCGCGGAGAACAGCCGATACAGCATGGCATAACCAACCGCCCGATCCTGCGGATAAAAGTCCGCACGCCCCAGGCTCAGCAACCGTAAGCCGGTTTCTTCCTTACCACTCTGCAGCACATTTAACTGGCCAGTCTGCAGCGCCGTATCGAACGCCTGACCATAGGAATAACCAAGCGTAGTGGCAATACGAAAATGCTTGAGGTCTTCAATACGCGACCAAGTCAATTGCTGGCCGACACGCTGAAATAGCACAATATCTCCAGTCGCCACCACATCACTACAAGTACTAATGCGCTGGCGCGCTGGCGTACAAACATAGGGCATCACCGCATCCAGATGACCCTGTTCGAGCATCAACAAGTTACGGTCCCAGGGATAGTAGACAAACTCGACCTGGTAACCCGCCGCGTGAAATATCTCGCGTGTCAACCGCGCCAGCGCGCCACCATCCACCCGTTGCTGGTCAACATAAGGCACCCAATTACCAGTACCAATACGCACAACAGGCTGCGCGTTGACACCCATGCAGGTAGCCAAGGCGACAAGCAGCGCGTAACAAGGTGAATGATTTAGCACGCGACGCAGCAGGGACAACACAACACACCTCAAGAAAAAACAGCACATCCCTGCTGAAAATCGAACCTTCTTTATATAGAAGCCAACATCACGCTCCGGCCTGACGATCCGCCGGCCGCCGTGTACCGGCGACCAACTTGTCGACAATTCGCGCAGCAGCCACCATGCCGAAAGTCGCGGTAACCATCATCACAGCACCAAAGCCACCGGCACAGTCGAGCTTGACCCCATCACCAACAAACGCCTTGTACTGGCAAACGCTGCCATCCGGCTTGGGATAGCGCAGCTGCTCGCTGGAGTACACGCACGGCACGCTGTAATTACGCCCTGGCGTGCGCGAAAAACCGTAATCACGCCGCAAGGTGGAACGCACCTTAGACGCTAGCGGATCATTCCAAGTCTTGTTCAAATCTCCGACCTGAATCTGCGTCGGGTCAATCTGCCCGCCTGCGCCGCCCGTAGTGATCACCTGAATCTTGCGCCGCTTGCACCAGGAGATTAGCGCGGCCTTGGCGTTAACACTGTCGATGCAGTCAATCACCGCATCCAGGTGTTCAGTAATGTGCTCAGCCATGGTCTCGCGGGTCACGAAATCCGCCACGGCATGCACCACGCAGGCCGGATTAATCGCCCGGATACGCGCCGCCATCACCTCAACCTTGGGTTGGCCGACTGTGCTATCCAGCGCATGGGCCTGACGATTGCTGTTACTGACGCAAACATCATCCAGATCAAATAGGGAAATCTCACCCACCCCGGAACGTGCCAGCGCCTCGGCTGCCCACGAGCCCACGCCGCCAATACCAACCACCGCCACATGCGCAGCCGCCAGCCGTTCGGCACCCAAGCGACCATAAAGACGGGCAATGCCGGCAAAGCGTTGTTCATCCACAGGCATTCTTTTCTCTCACAAGCCAGACGCGGCGCGCATTATAGGTAGCGTACAGCTAGCACCCAAGCACTCTATTGCGCATCCTGCGGCGAACCGATGAACAGCAGTAGCAAATAGCCATAAACTGAACCTTATGGGTGCTGCGGCGTCCCATCAAAATGCCCACAGGCCGGGCTATACAGCCCTGTAGCGGCGGCGTAGCATGCGCCACCCGACGCCCGTCGTTTTTCACTGCCCATTCGCTGGACCTGCTCACTATGCCTTCGCGTAAGTTTGGACTGAATCTCGTCGTATTCTTGGCGATTGCCGCCTTGTTCACCGGCTTCTGGGCGCTGTATAACCGCCCGGTAACAGCACCTGATTGGCCGGAACAAATCTCCGGTTTCTCTTTCTCGCCCTTCCGTACCGGGCAGAATCCACAGCAGAACACCTACCCCAGTGACGCCCAGATGCGTCAGGACCTGGAACTGCTGAGCCGGCAGACCGACAATATCCGCACCTACTCGGTTGACGGTGACCTCGGCAAAATTCCTTACCTGGCAGAAGAGTTCGGCCTGCGGGTAACCCTGGGTATTTGGATCAGTCCAGACCTGGAGCGCAACGAAAGGGAAATCGCCAAGGGCATAGAGATCGCTAATGATTCGCGCAGCGTCGTGCGCGTAGTAGTCGGTAACGAGGCCCTGTTCCGCGAGGAAGTAACGCCAGCAGAGTTGGCCGCCTACATCGACCGCGTGCGCGCAGCAGTCAAGGTGCCGGTAACCACTTCAGAACAGTGGCATATCTGGGAAAAATACCCTGAGCTGGCTGATCACACCGACCTGATCGCCGCCCACGTACTGCCCTACTGGGAGTTCATCCCAATGGAGGACGCCACTAAATTCGTCCTCGACCGCGCCAGGGACCTGAAAAAACTCTTCCCGAAAAAACCGCTGTTGCTTTCGGAAGTAGGCTGGCCGAGCAACGGTCGTATGCGCGGCGGTGCTGACGCCTCGCAAGCCGACCAGGCCATCTACCTGCGCACCCTGGTTAATGCGCTGAACGCTAAAGGCTACAACTACTTCGTTATCGAGGCATTCGACCAACCGTGGAAGGCCAGCGACGAAGGCTCGGTCGGCGCTTATTGGGGGGTCTACAACCTCGACCGGCAACCCAAGTTCGCCTTCACCGGGCCGGTGGTAGCCATTCCACAATGGCGCCTGCTGGCTATCGGTTCGGTCGTACTGGCGCTGCTCAGCCTGACGCTGCTGATGATCGACGGTAGCGCCCTGCGCCAGCGCGGCCGCACCTTCCTAACTTTTGTCGCCTTCGCTGGCGGCTCTGCCCTGGTGTGGATCGGCTACGACTACAGCCAGCAATACAGCACTTGGTTCAGCATGCTCGTCGGCCTGCTACTCGGCATCGGTGCTTTTGGCGTATTTATCGTGCTGCTCACCGAGGCTCATGAATTAGCCGAAACCGCCTGGACCCTGGCTCGCCGCCGGCCTTTCTGCCCAGTGGTTAGCGACAGCGCCTATCGGCCCAAGGTGTCAATCCACGTGCCCTGCTACAACGAGCCGCCGGAGATGGTCAAGCAGACCCTCGATGCCCTCGCTGCACTGGATTACCCGGACTACGAAGTCATCATCATCGATAACAACACCAAGGACCCCGCCGTATGGGAGCCTGTGCAGGCTTACTGCGAAGTGTTGGGCCCACGCTTCCGCTTCTTCCACGTGGCACCGATTGCCGGCTTCAAGGGCGGCGCGCTGAACTACATCCTGCCGCACACCGCGCCGGATGCCGAAGTCGTGGCCGTTATCGACGCCGACTACTGCGTGGACAAAAACTGGCTCAAGTACATGGTGCCGCACTTCAGTGACCCGAAAATCGCCGTGGTGCAGTCGCCGCAGGATTATCGTGACGGCAACGAAAACATCTTCAAAAAACTCTGCTACGCCGAATACAAAGGCTTCTTCCATATCGGCATGGTGACCCGCAACGACCGTGACGCGATCATCCAGCACGGCACCATGACGATGATCCGCCGCACGGTGATGGATGAGCTGAAATGGGCCGACTGGACCATCTGCGAAGACGCTGAGCTGGGCCTGCGCGTGTTCGAGAAGGGCTACTCCGCCGCTTACGCCCACGAAAGCTTCGGCCGCGGGCTGATGCCCGACACCTTTATCGACTACAAGAAGCAGCGTTTCCGCTGGGCCTATGGTGCCATTCAGATCATGAAGGGCCATGCCCGCAGCCTGTTCCTCGGTAAAGAATCCGAGCTCAAGACCGGCCAGCGCTACCACTTTATTGCCGGCTGGCTGCCTTGGGTGGCGGATGGTCTGAATATCTTCTTCACCGCTGGTGCCCTGCTCTGGTCGGCCGCGATGATCATCGTGCCGCAACGGGTTGACCCACCGCTGATGATTTTCGCCATACCGCCGCTGGCACTGTTCTTCTTCAAGCTGGGCAAGATCCTGTTCCTCTACCGCAAGGCTATGGGCGTTGACCTGGTGCGTTCGTTCCAGGCCGCAATCGCCGGCCTGGCGCTGTCGCATACGATTGCCAAAGCAGTGCTGTACGGGACATTCACCAAAACTATCCCATTCTTCCGCACACCAAAAATGGCCAGCAACCACGGCATCCTGGTAGCTCTGTCCGAAGCTCGCGAGGAAGTGTTCATCATGCTTCTGCTGTGGGGTTCGGCCATTGGTATCAGCGTTGTCCAGGGTCTGCCTAGCGCTGACGTGAAGTTCTGGGTCGCCATGCTGTTAGTGCAGTCACTGCCCTACCTGGCGGCACTGATCATGGCCCTGCTGTCGTCGCTGCCGGCAGCGCAGGCAAGCCCGCAGGAAACCGCCGCTGCCAGCTGATTAGAGGCGGGCTTGAATGCCAGACGGCGGCCAATGGCCGCCGTTTTGCTTTAAGATGGCGACCTTTCCGCTTGATGCCGCCCCGGAGCCGCAATGACCACCCACGCCACGCCCCTCTCCCCGACGCTGGAGCTTGCCTGCGAGCTGATTCGTCGCCCATCCGTCACCCCGCTCGATGAAGGCTGCCAGGAGCTGATGACGCGCCGCCTGGCCGCCTGCGGCTTCACCATCGAGTCGATGCGGATTGAGGACGTGGACAATTTCTGGGCCAGCCATGGCAGCCAAGACGGTCCAGTACTGTGCTTTGCCGGGCACACCGACGTAGTGCCAACTGGCCCAGTACAAAGCTGGCAGCACCAACCTTTCGATGCCCTGATTGATGAACACGGCATGCTCTGTGGTCGTGGCGCAGCGGACATGAAAGGCAGCCTGGCGTCGATGATCATCGCCGTTGAGCGCTTTGTCGCCGAATACCCAAATCACAAAGGCCGTATCGCCTTTCTGATCACCAGCGATGAAGAAGGCCCCGCGCACCACGGCACCAAAGCCGTAGTCGAGCGCCTGCGTGCACGTAACGAACGCCTGGACTGGTGCATCGTCGGTGAGCCGTCGAGCACCACCTTGATTGGTGATGTGGTGAAGAACGGTCGGCGCGGCTCGCTCGGCTGTACCCTCACCGTACGTGGCAAGCAGGGCCACGTAGCCTACCCGCACCTGGCCAAAAACCCGATTCACCTGGCCGCACCCGCGCTGGCCGAACTGGCCGCCGAACACTGGGACGAAGGCAATGCATTCTTTCCGCCGACCAGTTTCCAGGTCTCCAACCTGAATGCCGGCACGGGCGCGACCAACGTGATCCCTGGTGAACTGACGGCGATCTTCAACTTCCGCTTTTCCACCGAATCCACCGTAGACGGCTTACAGCAGCGGGTTGCGGCGATTCTCGACAAACACGGCCTGGACTATCACCTGAACTGGGCGCTATCGGGCATGCCATTTCTCACAGAACCCGGCGCACTACTCGACGGCGTGGCCGCCAGCATCAAAGCGGTAACCGGCCGTGACACTAAGCCCTCGACCAGCGGCGGCACCTCCGACGGGCGCTTTATTGCCACCCTCGGCACCCAAGTGGTCGAACTCGGTCCGGTCAACGCCACTATTCACCAAGTCGACGAGCGCGTATTGGCCAGTGATCTGGATGTGCTCAGCGAAATCTATTATCAAACCCTGGTGAACCTGCTCGCATGAGCCTGACCTGCCCCATCTGCCAAGGCGTACTGAGCCTCGTTGACAATGGCGTGGCCTGCCCGGCCAACCATCGCTTCGACCGTGCCCGCCAGGGCTACCTGAACCTGTTGCCCGTGCAGCATAAAAACAGCCGCGACCCTGGCGACAATGCCGCCATGGTCGAAGCACGCCGGCGCTTCCTCGACGGTGGCCATTACGCGCCGCTGGCCAAGCGCCTGGCCGAACTGGCTGCTAGCTATAACCCGAGCCGTTGGCTAGACATTGGCTGTGGCGAGGGTTACTACACCGCGCAAATCGCCGACGCCTTACCACAAGCCGATGGCTATGCCCTGGACATCTCCCGCGAGGCAATCAAGCGCGGCTGCAAGCGCGCCCCCCAGCTCAACTGGCTGGTGGCGAGCATGGCCCGCGCGCCGCTCAGCGATGCCAGCTGCCAGCTGCTCGCCAGTGTTTTCAGCCCGCTAGACTGGCAGGAAGCCAAACGCCTGCTCGCCCCCGGCGGTGGCCTGCTGCGCATGGGGCCAACACGTGAGCACCTGATGCAGCTGCGGCAAAAGCTTTATGACGAAGTGCGTGACTACGATGATCAGAAACACTTGGAGCTGATCCCCGCAGGCATGCGCCTGGCCCACAGCGAAACCCTGACGTTCAACCTGCAACTGGATAGCAGTGAAGCCCGCGCCGATCTGCTGGCCATGACCCCACACGGCTGGCGCGCCAGTGCTGAACGCCGTGCGGCAGTCGTTGCCGAACCCTGCGAAGTGACCGTTGCCATCCGCTACGACTGGATCGAGAAGCTATGACCATGCGCCAACCGGACATCGAGATTTACCTGAAAGACGCCGACCACAACGCTATTGGTGAGTGGCTGAGCAATGCACTGGGCAGCTGCACGCCCTGGCAGCAGAAAGGCCAAACCTACAAATGCACGGCCGGTGACGTACCGGTCACTTGGCTGCCTAAGGCTGTCGGTAAATGGCACAGCCTGTTCCTGGAAAGCGACGCCACGCCCTGGGCCGACGACCTCACCTGCGCCAAAGCGGCCTTCGCCGCACTAAATGTCGAAGTGCGCTGCGCACCGGGCGGCTGGCAGGAAGAAGAAAGCGACGAACAAGCCGACCGCTGGATGCGCATCAGCGCCGATGGCGTGGAAGAAATCACCTGGCGGACAGGTTAACGGCGCAACTCACAGCTGTTGCGGCTTAAGCAACCTAGGGCACTCGATTTTTAGCTTATGGCTATTGTCAGTCGACCAGCAGCTTGGTCCCAGCACCTGAGCAATGCCTGATAAAAAGTCAGTCGCAGCAGTAACTTGCCAGCCCGCAAAAAAAACACTACACATAAAGACAATTAAAACCCATCAAACTTGGCACCCTTATGCAGCTGTGGTTTAACACATCATTACAACGAAAAATAAACGGCTTACTAGCAGTGCTGCTGTCCTTTCTTTTTGTCGTTATTATTTATTCAATCTATAAACTAAAGCTGATAGATGCTGAAATGCATGAAGTGGCAGAACTCGACGTCCCGCTAACAGAAGTAATCAGCGAACTAGAGATGATGCAACTTAAACAGCACTTACTCATTGAGCAATTCCGCTTAAAAAACAATAAAATCAAAAAAAACCTGGAACCTGAAGAGGCCTTTGCCACACAGCGCGAAGCACTGAAATACTTACTAGATAGAGCCGTACGCGTCCTCAATAAAAGCCTACAACAGCATCAGGTACGTTTTGCGCCGACAGAACATCAACAGATATTAACCAGCATTGAACAGTTTCATCAGCAGAGTGATAGCTTCGAGAAAAGTCTACAACTTGCTTTAAAGGCAGGAAGCACCACAGAACAACGCTGGCGACAGCTTGAAGAGCAGACAGCCAGCTTAGACCAAAGAATTTCTGCCGTTTTACAGCACATGGATAAGCTAACGCTGAAAGCCAGCCGATATACCGACAAACACGAAAATGAATTTATGCTGGTGAATACCAGTCTTGGCTTCTGTGCTTTTGTCCTGGGACTATACCTGACCTTTTATATTATGCAGATTTTCCGCCTACGCATTGGCCGTATCCAGGCTGGAATTAAAAACGTGCACAACGCTATTGAGCAAGGCGCGCCGATTGAAAACCTGCACTTTAATCGCCCAAATCATCAGGACGAACTGAGCGAACTGGAAAATGATCTAAAAATGATGGTGCAGCGCCTCTCAGAAGAGATCACTAACCGTAAGGAAATAGAGGAGCAACTCCTAGTACTGGCTACCCGTGACAAGTTAACTGGCGCATTTAACCGACATAAATGGGACGAGCAGTTACGCATGGAGCTCAGTTTAGCGGAGCGTGGCGGTATCTTTAGCATTGCGCTATTGGATGTGGATTACTTCAAAAAAGTTAATGATCAATTTGGCCACCACATCGGCGATAAGGTACTGCAAGTCTTAACTGAGCGGATCAATCAGCGACTGCGTAAAACAGACCGCTTATTTCGCATGGGCGGTGAAGAGTTTGTAATTCTGCTGCCGCAGCAAACAGCAGATGCTGCCTGCCAGATGGCGGAACTACTCAGGGAATATATTGCAACCCTGAACGAGCCTGAACTACCCACATTCACCATAAGTTTTGGCGTTACTCAATACTGCGCCGGGGATGATGATGACTCGATATTACGCAGGGCTGACCAAGCCTTGTACAAAGCTAAGAACACAGGCCGTAACCAGGTACAAGTGAGCTAGTCACCGGCGTACTCACTTGCGTTAAGCAGAAAAAACCCCGCCGAGGCGGGGTTTTGTTTAACCGGGCGTTTACTTCTTGCCCAGTTTCTTCAGTTCTTCGTCACGCAGCTCGCGGCGCAAGATCTTGCCGACGTTGGTGGTTGGCAGAACATCGCGGAACTCTACGGACCTTGGCACCTTGTAACCGGTGACGTTAGCGCGCATGTGTTCCATGACCTGCTCTTTGGTCAGGGTTTCCCCCGGTTTGACCACTACGAAGATCTTGATCGCCTCGCCCGACTTCTCATCCGGCACACCAATCGCTGCGCACTGCAGCACGCCCGGCAGCGTAGCCAGCACGTCTTCCAGCTCGTTCGGGTATACGTTAAAACCGGACACCAGAATCATGTCCTTCTTGCGGTCGACGATGCGCATGTAACCGTCTTCCTGGATTACTGCGATATCGCCGGTTTTCAACCAGCCCTCGGCGTCGAGGATTTCGTCGGTGGCTTCCTGGCGCTGCCAGTAGCCCTTCATCACCTGCGGGCCTTTTACGCACAGCTCGCCAATAGAACCCAGCGGCTGCTCGACACCTTCGTCGTCAATCACCTTGCACAAGGTAGACGGCACCGGAATACCGATGGTGCCGATCTGGATATTGCTGAACGGGTTAACCGAGGCCACGGGGCTGGTTTCGGTCATACCAAAACCTTCGCAGATCGAACAACCCGTGACCTGCTTCCAGCGCTCGGCGGTCGCCAGCTGCAGAGCCATACCGCCGGAGAAGGTGGCCTTCAGGGTGGAGAAGTCCAGCTTGCGGAAGTCCTCGTTATTGCACAGGGCAACGAACAGGGTGTTAAGACCGACAAAACCAGTGAACTTGTACTTGGCCAAGTCCTTGGTCATCGCTGGCAGATCACGCGGGTTGGTGATCAGCACGTTGTGCCCACCAATCAGCATCATCGCCATGCAATGGAAGGTGAACGCGTAGATGTGATACAGGGGCAATGGGGCGATCAGCACTTCACTGCCTTCGCTCATTTCCGCGCCCATCAGCGCCTTGACCTGCAGCATGTTGGCGATCAGGTTACGGTGGGTCAGCATTGCACCCTTGGCCACACCGGTGGTGCCACCGGTGTATTGCAGCACGGCGATATCGCCATTGTTCGGCGCGGCGTCCTTGGACGCCTGACCGCGGCCCTTGGCCATGGCTGCAGTGAACTTGACGGCATTCGGCAGGCTGTAGGCCGGCACCATCTTCTTCACGTGCTTGACCACGCTGTTAACCAGCAGGCGCTTGAGCGGCGACAGCATGTCACCGACTTCAGTGATGATGACCGTTTTGATTGCGGTTTTCGGCAGTACTTGCTCAACCAAATGAGCCATGTTGGCCAGGCTGACCAGGGCCTTGGCACCGGAGTCATTAAATTGGTGTTCCAGCTCGCGTGCGGTGTACAGCGGGTTGGTGTTGACCACCACCAGGCCGGCGCGTAGCGCACCAAAAACCACCACCGGATACTGCAGCACGTTCGGCAGTTGTACGGCGATACGGTCGCCGGGCTGCAGGTTGGTGTTTTGCTGCAAGTACGCAGCAAAGTTGCCGGATAATTCGTACAACTCACCATAGGTAATGGTTTTACCCATGTTGCTAAAAGCTGGCTTGTCGGCGAAGCGTTGGCAGGACTCTTTCAGTACCGCCTGAATATTCGGGTACTGGTCAGGATTGATTTGCGCAGCAATCCCAACGGGATACTTATCCTTCCAAAAATTTTCGATCATGGAAGCCCACTCCTCGGCAACAGCTGGTCTTCACCGTGCATAGACGGTTGTTTATTGTAGATTTGCGTGTTTCTTGCGATTTGAACGACAAAAAATTGCCCGAAGCAATTTTTGCAGATGCGCAGCAACGGCCCAAAAGGGTAGTAGCCATGGATGGCAGATCACAAAAAATCCGCCCGAGAGTAGCAGCTTTGCCAAACAGCGACCAGCACCAATAAGCGCCTATCCGGTCAAAAAAGTGACCGCAAACAAAAATCTGGTCACTTTCATTAACTGGACTGAGAGGCCCGAGCTACAGGCCTCACAAGCGGATCAGGCGATATCGCGTAGCTCGCGACGGAGGATCTTACCCACCGGGGTCATCGGCAGGGCATCACGGAATACGATCTGCTTGGGCACTTTGTAACCCGTGAAGTTTTCCTTGCAGTAAGCCTTGAGTTCTTCAGCGCTGAGGCTGCTATCACGGGCTACCACAAACAGTTTGACCACTTCCCCAGACTTCTCATCAGGCACACCGATGGCCGCACAGCTGGCGACTTTGGGGTGAGCCATGACCACATCTTCAATCTCGTTGGGATACACGTTGAAGCCCGAGACGATAATCATGTCCTTCTTACGATCGACAATGCGCACAAAACCGTCGGGGTCGATCACCGCCACATCACCGGTTTTGAACCAGCCTTCGGCATCCAGCACTTCAGCGGTCGCTTCCTCGCGGTTCCAATAGCCTTTCATCACTTGCGGGCCTTTGATGCACAGTTCGCCACGTTCACCCAGAGCTTGTTCCACCCCATCATCATCGATGACCTTAAACGCTGTGCCCGGTACCGGAATGCCCACAGTGCCTAGGCGCGCTTTGTCACCATAGGGGTTGGTACTGGCTACCGGTGACGTTTCGGTCAGGCCATAGCCCTCGCTCACCGGACAGTTGGTCATCGCCTGCCAACGCTCGGCCGTGGCTTTGACCAATGCCGTACCGCCCGAATTGGTCAGTTTGAAGTGGGAAAAGTCCAGATTTTTGAAGTCTGGGTGATCCATCAGGGCCACGAACAAGGTGTTTAATCCCAACAGCGCCGAGAACTGCCACTTGCCCAGTTCCTTGACGAACCCGCTTATATCCCGTGGGTTGGTAATCAATACGTTGTGATTGCCATTGACCATCATGCACATACAGTTCGCGGTAAACGCATAGATATGGTAGAGCGGCAGCGGCGCAATCATGATCTCTTGGCCTTGCTTCATCAGCGGGGTACCGTCTTCACCCAGCTGCGACAGGCAGGCATCAACCTGCAGCATGTTGGCCACCAGGTTACCGTGGGTCAGCATCGCGCCCTTGGCCACCCCCGTGGTGCCGCCGGTGTATTGCAGCACGGCAATATCTTGCTGGTCGACTTTGACCGCCTTGAGGGCGTGACCCTGGCCCTGCTTGAGCGCCCCTTTAAAGGAAACAGCCTGCGGCAAGTAATAGTCGGGGACCATTTTCTTGATCTTTTTCACCACAGTGTTGACCAGCCAGCCTTTCAAGCTCGGCAGCAGGTCACCCATTTTGGCTTCGATCAAGTAGTCGATTTCAGTGTCCGGCAGCACGTCCTGCACCAACTTGCCGAACATATTCAGGTACACCAACGCGCGCACCCCTGCATCTTTGAACTGATGACGCATCTCGCGGGCGGTGTACAGGGGATTGGTGTTAACCACAATTAGGCCGGCACGCATCGCACCGAATACCGCAATTGGGTACTGCAACACGTTGGGCATCTGTACCGCGATGCGCTCGCCCGGTTGCAGGTCAGTGTGCTTTTGCAGGTAGGCAGCAAAGGCCGCCGAGAGCCGATCCAGTTCGGCATAAGTCAGGGTCACACCCAGGTTGCTAAAGGCGGGACGGTCGGCGAACTTCTTGCACGAACGCTCGAATACCTCAATTACCGACTTGTATGCACCCAGGTCGATGTCATCAGGTACCCCAGCAGGACGCTTGTCGCTCCAGAAATCAGGCTGCATTATTTTTATCCTCTTGCCCTGAAATGATCCCATCCGCTGAACGGAGTTGGCTGGAAAGTAACAGCTAACGTCAGGCAGGCAAATAGCCTGGCAGCGTCATTGACGCACTGAATCTTACTGCTTCTTGCGCAACTATCCTGCCGCCCGCCGTAAGACGGGACAAACCGTCCGCCAGCGCTGGCGAGCCGCGCCGAAGTGCAGCCTCTGTGCTCATCACGTGGTCGGCATCGCGGCCTAAACTGGACTCACCCCATCCGGACTTTGCGCCGTGCCGCGCGGGGTGCACAATGCACCGTTCATGCAGGCTCAAGGGACTCGCCATGCTCCACCAAGCGTTCTGGCTCAATAGCACCGATGCAGCGCCCCTTTACGTCAACCGTTGGTATCGCGAGCAATCGCCCAAAGCCTTGCTGATGCTGGCCCACGGCATGGCCGAGCACAGCGGGCGCTATGCGCGCCTGGCTGAAGCACTAGTGGCGCAAGGCTTTGAGGTGTATGCACATGATCAACGCGGACATGGCAAAACCGCCGAGCACGGCCTGCTTGGCCACTTTACCGACAGTAAAGGTTGGGAACTGGTCGTCAATGACCTGGCCAACCTCAACCACCATATGCGCCAAGCCCATCCGCAGGTGCCCATTTTCCTGTTGGGTCACAGCATGGGTAGTTACATCAGCCAGGCTTACCTGATGCATCACAGCTGCAGCCTGCAGGGGGCAATTCTCTCCGGTTCCAACTACCAGCCTGTGGCGCTATACCGTGCTGGCCAACTGCTCGCCCGCTTCGAGCGCTGGCGTCAAGGCCCGCTGGGACGTAGTTCATTGCTGGAGTTCATCTCGTTTGGCTCGTTCAACAAGGCCTTTAAGCCCAATCGAACAGCCTTCGACTGGCTGAGCCGCGATCCTCTGGAAGTCGACAAGTACATCAATGACCCGCTGTGCGGCTTTCGCTGCAGCAATCAGTTGTGGATTGACCTGCTCGGCGGCCTGCAACAGATCACCCCATTGCAGAGCCTGGCGCAGATCGACACGGGCCTACCGTTGCTGGTTATCGGCGGAGCCTGTGACCCGGTCAGCGATGGCCACCGTCAGCAAGACCTGACTAACGCCTTGCGTGACGCGGGCCATCAGCACGTACAGCTCAAAATCTACCCGGATGCGCGTCACGAACTGCTCAACGAGAGCAATCGCGACGAAGTCACCACTTATCTCATCGACTGGTTGCAGCAGGCCCTCAGCCAGCCGCGCCAGTGCCATTCACAGACTCAAGAGAGCCGCCCATGACACAAAGCAGTAATACACCCTATGACGTTCTCGAAGTCGGTCAAACTGCCAGTTACAGCAAGACCGTCAGCGAGCGTGACATCCAGTTGTTTGCCGAAGTATCCGGCGACCACAACCCAGTGCACCTGGATGCCGAATACGCCGCCACCACCATGTTCAAGCAACGTATTGCCCACGGCATGTTCAGCGGTGCGCTGATCAGCGCCGCAGTTGCCTGCGAGCTGCCTGGCCCGGGCACCATCTATATCGGTCAAACCATGCGTTTCACCGCGCCGGTAAAACTTGGCGACACCCTGACCGTGCGCCTGGAAATTCTTGAGAAGCTGCCGAAGTTCCGCGTTCGCGTTGCCACCCGCGTGTTCAACCAAGACGATCAAATGGTCGTGGACGGCGAAGCAGAAATTCTCGCGCCGCGCAAAGCGCAGACCGTAGAACTGACTAAACTGCCGCCGATCACCATCGGCTAAGAACTGGCCTCGGATCTGCTGCGCCACTGCGGC
This sequence comes from Pseudomonas sp., assembly GCF_046581935.1. GTDB lineage: Bacteria > Pseudomonadota > Gammaproteobacteria > Pseudomonadales > Pseudomonadaceae > Aquipseudomonas. The sequence goes on along the minus strand of NZ_JAYGFK010000014.1, from coordinate 44,564 downwards.
GCAGCCCCGCTACACAACCGCGCCGAGGCAATCCGCTTCGACGCCTCTGGAGAAACCCATGTCCCTGTCCATGTACCAAGCATCCATCCCGGTATTCACCCGCCAGCTCAACAACCTTTCAACCATCCTCGGCATCGCAGCAGCCCACGCTGAAGAGAAAAACATCGAACAAAGCGTATTCCTCAATGCCCGCCTCGCGCCTGACATGTTCGCACTGAGCCGCCAGGTGCAGATTGCCTGTGATGGCGCCAAGGCCGGCGCTGCTCTGCTGGCAGAAGTGGAAGCACCGAGCCATGCCGACGACGAAACCAGCTTCGCCGAACTGCAAGCGCGTATCGCCAAGACCCTAAGCTTTCTGCAAAGCCTCAGCGCTGCGCAGATTGATGGCAGCGAAGAACGCACCGTGACCCTCAAACGTCGCGACAAAGAAACCCACTTCCAGGGCCAGGCATTCCTGCTCGATCACGTGCTGCCGAACTTCTACTTCCACCTCACCACCGCCTACGCCATCCTGCGTCACAACGGCGTGGCTATCGGCAAGCGCGACTTCCTCGGCACCCGCTAAGCTGCAGACCGCTAGTCCGCCACACGCACGCTAGCGGTCATCCCGGCACTGAGCAGTAAACCCGGTGGCACGGAACGCAGTTTGATCCGCACCGGGATGCGCTGAGCCAAGCGCACCCAGTTGAAGGTCGGCTCGACATTGGCGAGCAACTGACCGTCTGGGCTGGCATTGCGGTCAGTGATGCCATGACTGATGCTCTGCACTTCCCCTTCTAGCGGCTCGCCGGAGCTCATCAACCAAACCTCGACCGGCGCACCGATGCGAATCTGCGGCAGCTTGGTTTCCTCAAAATAGGCCTGCACGTAGAACGATGCATCATCCACCAGCGCCATTACCGGCTGCCCAGCGCTGACGTAATTGCCCTGTGCTAGACGCAGGTTGGTGATCTGGCCATCGCGTGGCGCGCGCAATTCACTGCGCGTCAGGTTGAGTTCGGCTAGACGCACCATCGCCTGAGCCTCGCGGTACTGACCACGGGCAATCTGCGCGGTGATTTGGGCATTCTCGCGCACCTCAGCACTTATCGCCTGCGGCCCCAGACGGGCACGCCGCGAGGCCTCATGCTCGCGTAAGCTCAACTCCTCCCGGCGCGTTTCGGCCACAGCCTGAGCTTGTTGCAAGGCCGCCTCAAAGCGCTCACGGTCAATGCTCATCAGCAGATCACCGCGCTTGACCTGCTGATTGTCCTGAACCGCCAGGGCCACTACCGCACCGGAAACATCCGGGGCGATGGTCACTACATCAGCGCGAATCCGCGCATCGCGGGTCCAGGGCGAGTACAGGTAATAGCTCCACAACCAAGAGCCGGCCAGCAATGCCAGCGCGACCACGGCCAACGTGATGCCTACACGGATCGTCGAACGCATACAGCCACTCCTTTAATGTCCCAGTAGCGCCACAACAGCGGCCAGGACGCAAACATACAAGGCACAGTCAAACAGTGCTTCGTGCCAAATCCAGCGCGACACGCCGACCCGCTGCAAGCCCAAACGCAACAAGCCAGTCAGGCCTAGCGCCAATAACGCATAGATCAACATCGGGCTGAGCAGAACCCCGCCCAGCGACCACTCACGCAATCCCATCAACTTCTCCTCGCTGCAGGCACCAGTGCCGCCAGCCACTTTGCAGTTGCAACAGCGCCGCCTGCGCCAAACGCCGGTCGATGCTTTGTGCCGCCTCACGCAACGCTTGTAACAGCTGCGCGACAGCCGGGTCCAAGGCAGCGGCCTGCTCGGGCGTGGGGCCTTTCAGCAGAAGTTGCTCAAAGCGCCGCAGAAAGCGCTCCTCGGCTAGCCCCAGGGGCGTGTCGGCAGCCGCCAGGCAGGCGCGCAGATGCAGCAGTTCGTCGCCAATATCGAGGCTGGCGACACCATCATCCCAGCGACTGCGCGAGCGACTGGGCAACGCCGGATAATGGCGCGCCAAGAGCAGTAAGCGGTCGGCAATACGCCCACCAAACCAGTTTTCGGCCCCGGCCAGGCTACGCCGGGTCAGGCGCGCGAGATCCTCCAGGGTCGCTTTGAGCAAACGCTGGCCATGCCACACGGGGTCGCGCAGGCCGATCAAATGGAAGGCCATAACCGCGCAGCCAACGCCAATCAATATGGCCTGCGCCTCATTGAAGAAGAACGCGACGTCATAACGCATGCTGTTCTGCGGCGCGCAGAGCACGATGAAATGCAGGCTGAAGGAAGTCGCCGTGGCGCCCAAAGATGGGCTGGCCATACCCAGCGCGGCGAAGAACAGCGGCACCCCGAGCGCCAGGCAGAGCATGGCAAAGCTGCTGAGTTGCGGCAGCACTATTTGCCCGACGAAGAACGCCACGGGTAAAGCGACGAAGATCCCACGCAAAAACATCATGCCGATCTGCGCCGCATTTTCGCGGCTGGCAAATAAGCTGCAAACCACCGTGGCAAGTAGCAAAGCACCGCTAGCAGCCGTCCAGCCAGTGGCCAACCAGAATGCCGACAGGACGAGAAAAGTCAGCGCGCTGCGCGCACCGTAGACCAGCGCAGTTTGCCAGTCGCGGTGCCAGGACAGCGCAGCCGGCGCATCGACCGGCGCTTCACCACGTTCGACGGCACGCAATGCCTGACTGGCCTCCTGTAAACGCTGTAGTAACACCGCCAGACGCTCCAGGCAGAACTGCTGCTCGGCCGTCAGTTGTGGCTCATGGGCGGCCTTGCGCAGCTGTTCGCCAAGCGCCGACAAGTCGTCGGGCAGTTCACCATCCAGCAGTTCGCGCACCGTATCCAGCCAAGGCAATAGCGCGCGGGCTTGCTGCTCATCAAGCTGCCGCCATTGCCGCTCCACCCCGCGCGCCAAGCGCAACACACTGAGCAGGTCACGGCTGAGCACCCGCAGTGCCATGGCCCGCTGCCGACCGCGACTACCTTCAAACCAGGCGTGCTCGCGCTGTGCGTCCACCGCAACGATGCGCCCGAGCACCTCCAGCAAGCCCCGCCGGGCCTCAGGCTCACCGCGCAAGGCCTGACTGGCCGCCTTGATTCCAGCCTGCCAGGCTGCACGCGCCTGTTGTGCCAGCTGACGCTCGACCCGCTGCGGCCAAAGCAAGGCACTGACCAACGTGGCACAGAGAATACCCAAGGAAATTTCCGTACACCGCGCCACGGCCTGATCGAACACCGTCAGCGGCTGGTCAATCGCTGGCAAGCCGATGATGGCCACCGTGTAGCCCGCCAGCACAAAAGAGTAAGCCCAAGCGCTACGCAGCATGGTCGACGCTGCCGTACATAGCGCCAGCCACAGGGCCAGAGCCCCTATAAATAACCAGGGCATTTGGGCAAACAGCCCCACCATGACGACCGACATGAGTGTGCCGACAAGCGTGCCGAGCAACCGCGCCAGACCTTTCTGCACCACCATGCCGGACAACGGCTGGGCGACGATAAAGGCGGTCATCAGCGCCCACTGCGGTTGCTCCAGGCCGAACCGCATAGCGCACCAAAGCGCCAGTCCTCCGCCCAACAGGGTCTTGATAGCGAACTGAACGGCATGGGGGCTAGGCGCAATAAAGGCCAGCAGGGAAGCACGCATGGCGGATACCGAGAGGAACTCAATAAGACAGTAGCGGATTGTCCGCAGAGAGCCTACAGAGCAGGCTAACTATTAGCCTGCTAATGTTAATCCATCACGCTCGCGCAGAACATGCCTCGGTTAAATTCAATGCCCTGCCCTGCCTTGCCACTCCACGATCCGCATCGCACGCGCACAATTGCTTGTTGCGCTTACAACTGCGCCAAATGTCCAGCCTGGCGATGCGCCTGCAAATACGGCAATACCGCCGCCAGCAGCGGCTCCTTGAACGCCTCCTGAAAGCGATGGGCCAAGCCCGGAATCAACTTCAACTCACTGCCCTTGATATGCGCGGCCACATGCACGCCATGCATCACTGGCAGCAACGGGTCGGCCGTGCCATGCACCACCAGGGTTGGTACGCGCAGGCGGTTGAGCAGTTCGACCCGGCTCGGCTCAGCCAGGATCGCCAGCAATTGGCGCTCTACACCTTCTGGGTTGAAGGCACGGTCGTAAGCGATTTCGGCCTGATGCAACAACAGCGCACGATCATCCCTGACCTCCGGGCTGCCCAACGCTGCCAGCAGATCGGCCTGTTGCTCCAGGGCCACTTCACGGCTCGGTGCCTCGCGCCGGGCCAGCAAGGCGAGCAATGCCGGGCTGGGTGCAGGTAAACCCTGAGCACCGGAACTGGTCATGATCAACGTCAGGCTCTGCACCCGCTCAGGAGCAAGATCGGCCATGTGCTGGGCAATCATCCCGCCCATACTCGCACCCAACACGTGAGCCTGGCGAATGCCCAATACATCCAGCAAGCCCAAGGCATCCTTGGCCATATCGCGCAGTCCGTAAGGGGCGCTTACAGCAAGACCCAACCGATAGCGCAAGGCCTCATAGGTCAGATTGATAGTGGGCGGCGTATGGGCCCAGCTGCTCAGGCCGACATCACGGTTGTCGAAGCGAATCACCCGAAAGCCCTGCTGACACAGGCGCACGACCACCTCATCGGGCCAGTGGATCAACTGCCCACCCAAGCCCATCACCAACAACAGCGCCGGGTCACTGTCACGCCCGATACTTTGATAGGCCAGGCTCACCTCACCCACGGCAGCCATTTGCGTCGGTACTTGCACATCACAGCGCTGCGCTGCAAAAACCGGTAGGCCGCACAACAGTGCAGCGAGAAGAATCAACCCACGCATAACATCACCCAATGCCGGGACAGCAGAACGCAGCACCCCATTAAGACGCCAGTGTGGTGATGTCTGTACAAGCGCACTGCCACACAACCGTGACAGTTTGATGAAGGGAGACGAGCGGTTGCCTGGCACCCACAAAAAATTGCAGCCGCTACACCTTTATGGATGCAGACAGTCGCGGCTAAAGCCCCTCCCACGGTCCGTTTGCTGTTGTGGGAGGGGGCTTTAGCCGCGATAGAACAGCGCTTAGGCCAACTCAGTACGCAGCTGACGGGCCGCTGCCACCATGTTCACCAGCGCCGCTTCGGTCTCGGGCCAGGCGCGGGTTTTCAGGCCACAATCCGGGTTGACCCACAGACGCTCAAGCGGGATGCGCTGCGCGGCCTTGCGCAACAAATTGGCCATATCGGCCGTGTCTGGCACCCGTGGCGAGTGAATGTCGTAGACGCCCGGGCCGATGTCGTTGGGGTAGTCGAAACGCTCGAAGGCCTCCAGCAGTTCCATGTCCGAGCGCGAGGTCTCGATGGTGATGACGTCGGCATCCATGGCGGCGATGGAGTCGATCACATCGTTGAACTCGCTGTAGCACATATGCGTATGGATCTGCGTTGCATCACCCACACCCGAGGCGCACAGGCGGAACGCCTCGGTGGCCCAATTCAGATAAGCCTGCCACTGTGCCTGACGCAGCGGCAGGCCTTCACGGAAGGCGGCTTCGTCGATCTGGATGATCTTGATGCCCGCCGTTTCCAGGTCCAGCACTTCGTCACGAATCGCCAGGGCCAACTGACGCGCCTGTTGCTCACGGGAAATATCGTCCCGTGGAAAGGACCACATCAGCATGGTCACCGGGCCGGTCAGCATGCCTTTCATAACTTTCTTGGTGAGAGTCTGTGCGTAGCCAATCCACGCTACGGTCATGGCCTTGGGGCGACTCAGGTCGCCATAGATGACGGCCGGTTTGACGCAGCGCGAGCCGTAGCTCTGCACCCAACCGAAGCGGGTGAAGGCGTAGCCATCAAGCTGCTCGGCGAAATACTCAACCATGTCATTGCGCTCGGCCTCACCGTGCACCAGCACATCCAGGCCGAGGTTTTCCTGTACCTCGACGGCATGGCGAATCTCGCGGTGCATGGCTTCGGTGTAGTCCGCCAGCGACAGCTTGCCGGCCTTGAACGATTGGCGCGCTAGACGGATTGCTGCAGTTTGTGGAAACGAACCGATGGTGGTGGTCGGCAATGCCGGTAACTGCAAGCGCGCCCGCTGCTGCTCGATACGTGTGGCAAATGGCGATTGACGTTGGCTGTCAGAGGCAGTAATCGCGGCCAGGCGCGCCTGCACGGCCGGTTTGTGAATGCGCGGCGATTGCGCACGGCTGGCCTGCACGGCATTGCTGACTGCCAATTCGGCTTGCACCTGAGCATCCTGCGGGTCATTCAGGGCCGTCGTCAGCAGCGCGACTTCCTCGCACTTCTGCACGGCGAAGGCCAACCAGCTTTTCAGCTCATCATCCAGTTGGTCTTCACGGTTCAGATCAACCGGGCAGTGCAACAGCGAGCAGCTCGGTGCCACCCACAGGCGTTCGCCCAGGCGCTCCTGAGCCTGCTGCAGAACCTCCAGCGCCTGCTGCAGATCAGTGCGCCAGACGTTACGCCCGTTGACCACCCCCAGCGACAGCACCTTATAAGCCGGCAAGCGGTCGAGAATGGTCGGGAACTGCTCAGGCGCACGCACCAGGTCGATATGCAAACCATCCACCGGCAGGCTGGCGGCCAGGCCGAGGTTGTCTTCCAGGCCAGCAAAATAGGTGGCGATGAGCTTCTTGCCCGGCTCGCGCTGCAGCAAGTTGTAGGCGCGCTCGAAGGCATTCTTCCAGTCTTGCGGTAGGTCCAGCGCGAGAATCGGCTCGTCAATTTGCACCCACTCCACACCCAGCGAGGTCAGGCGTTGAAGGATTTCGCCGTAGACCGGCAGCAGCCGCTCCAGCAGGTCCAAGCGCTCAAACTCGCTACCCTTGGCCTTGCCCAGCCACAAGTAAGTCAGCGGACCGATCAGTACCGGCTTGACCTTGTAGCCCAGAGCGTGCGCCTCCCCTACCTCATCGAACAGTTGCTCCCAGCTCAGCTGGAACTGCTGATCGGCCGTGAACTCAGGGACCAGGTAGTGGTAGTTGGTGTCGAACCACTTGGTTAGCTCTTGTGCAGAAGCGGGCTGCGCATGCGTACCAGCGCAGCAAGTGTTCTGACTGACGCCACGCGCCATGCTGAACAAGGTATCCAGCGTTGGCTTGCCACTGAGCGGGCGGAAGCGTTCGGGGATCACGCCGAAGGTCAGCGAGTGAGTCAGCACCTGGTCATACCAGGCGAAATCGCCGACCGGCAACAGGTCAATGCCCGCCTCTTTCTGCACCTGCCAGTTAGCAGCACGCAGCTCGCGCCCAACCGCCTGCAAACCGGCCTCATTAAGCTCACCGCACCAATAGGCTTCCAGGGCTTTTTTCAATTCACGGTCGCGGCCAATACGCGGAAAACCGAGGGAATGGGACAAGGCCATGTCAGAACGCTCCAGCAACTGAATAAGATGGAGGCTATTCTCGGCAACCTCTACGAGTGAAACAAACTCAACATATTCGTCTTGATCTACAGTTTTATTCATGTAGGGTGAGTGACGTTTTATCCATCCACCAGCCATCGCATAGCCTTCTGCTGGATCAACACAGCACCACCTACCCTTCTCTGAGGCCCGCCATGCTTGAGTTCCGCCACCTAAAAACCCTGCATGCCCTACGTGAAAGCGAAAGCCTGGTGGACGCCGCCGAACGCCTGCACCTGACGCAATCGGCACTGTCGCACCAGTTCAAGGAGTTGGAAGAGCGTTTGGGCATGCAGCTGTTTGTGCGCAAGACCAAACCCGTGCGGTTTACCAGCGCTGGGTTGCGCCTGTTGCAACTGTGCGACACGGTATTGCCACTGTTGCGCGGTGCCGAGCGCGACCTAGCGCGCCTGGCTGGCGGCACTGCGGGTCGCCTGCATATGGCGATCGAATGCCACAGCTGCTTCCAGTGGCTGATGCCGACCATCGACCAGTTCCGCGATGCCTGGCCGGAAGTGGAACTGGACTTAGCCTCGGGTTTCTCCTTCGCCCCGCTACCGGCTTTGGCCCGTGGCGACCTCGACCTAGTGGTAACCAGCGATCCGCTGGAACTGGCCGGCATCACCTATGTGCCGCTATTTACCTACGAAGCCATGCTGGCCGTGGCCAACCAGCACCCGCTGGCCAGCAAACCGTGCATCAAGCCGCAGGACCTGGCTACGGAAACCCTGATCACCTACCCGGTGGAACGCGACCGCCTGGATATCTTCACCCGTTTCCTCGAACCCGCCGATGTCGAACCCGCCCAGGTACGCACTTCAGAACTAACGGTGATGATGATGCAACTGGTGGCCAGCGGGCGCGGCGTTTGCGGCCTGCCGAACTGGGCGCTGCATGAATACAGCTCGCGCGGTTATGTGACTGCCAAGCGCCTGGGCGACAAAGGCCTGTTCGCCACCCTGTATGCCGGCATCCGCACCGATATGCTCGACGCACCGTTTATGCGCGACTTCCTGCTAACGGCCAAGGACACCTCATTTGCCAACTTGGAAGGCGTCAGCGTGGCACGCTAAACCAGCAGTCAGCACCACCGTAAGATGACTTAGCCACGCAGCGCGATAACTCATCATTTACGTGATGGGTATCGCTGCGCACAACCTGCGCGGCCGCCCCTTCCTATCGAATTCGCTCGGCAGCCAAGAGCCGCCACAAGACAACGAATTGACCGCATTCTGGGCCTTACAGCCCACGTTGCTAGGGCAAACGTCACGCGATTTCGCTGAGTAACCCAAGCAAGACGTCAACATCCGCTGCAACCGCGGCAAAGCCTGTTACAACTGTCGAGTGGCAAAATATGACCGGCGGTCATAGGATGACCACCGGTCACGACTATCGATAACTCGCTCATGCGCTATCAAGATCAACTTTTCGAACAACGCGAAAACCTCATCCTCGACACCGCTCGCCAACTCTTTGCCGAGCAGCCCTGGGATCGCGTCACCATTGCCGAAGTAGCCCTTGCCGCCGGTATCGGTAAAGGCACGGTGTACAAACACTTCCCCAGCAAAGAAGCGCTGTATGCGCGCCTGGTACTCGACCTCAACCGGATCAACCTGCGCGAGCTGCGCGCCCTGCATGCCGCCAGCTCAGCACAAGATGCCATGCACAAGGTTATCCGCCGCGCCTTCGAACAGATGCTGGCCAATCCGATAGAAGCGCAGCTGTGCTTGCACTGCGACCGCCTGGAGTTCCAAGAGCGCCTCGAAGCACCATTGCGCCAGTTGTTTCTCGACTTGGAAGGCGAATACCAGCTGTTCTTCGCCGACTTACTCAGCACCACGTTCGACAACCAGACGCTCAGCCAAGCCGACACGCAAAACCTGCTATGGGGCGTAGAAGCCTGCATAAACGGCGTAATGACGCGCATTGCCTCGGGTGGTTTCACGCATTGGGCCGAGCCTATTGCCCTGGATGACTACTTCGCCCGCGTTACCGATTTCATTATTGCCGGCCTACGCGCGCAGGCCAGCGAACTAATTGCGCAACCGCATCGTCACGAGTAACTGCCATGTTCAGTCAACTATCCAAACGTCCCTGGTTGATCGCGGTTGCCATCAGCCTGCTACTGCTGTTGTGGCTGCTCAGTGGCTCCCTGTTGAAAACCCAACAAGCCGCCAGTGCTGATACCCCCGCCCAAGAACAAGGCTTGACCAAGGTTGAGGTGCAGTGGCTGGAAGCCAGCCCAATGCAACGCCAGCAAGTCATCCAGGGGCAAGTCGAAGCCTGGCGGCGCGTCGAGCTACGTGCGCAGATCAGCGGTACGGTTCTTCGCCTGGATCACGACAAGGGCAGCACCGTCAAACAAGGCCAAGTACTGCTCAGCCTGTCCACCGACAACCGCCCAGCCCAGGTGGCCAAAGGCGAAGCCGATGTACGCCAGCGCGCCGCCGATGCCAGCGCCGCCGAGCGCCTACGGCAACGCAACCTGGTCTCCAGTAATGAACTGATCCGCCTGCAGAGCGAGCTGGCCAAGGCCCGTGCCGAACTCGACCTGGCGCGCATTCAACTGGGCAATACGCAGATCAGCGCGCCCTTTTCCGGGGTGTACGACCAACGCATGGTCGAGTTGGGGGATTTCGTCCAGCCGGGACAAAGCCTGCTGACATTGGTCGATATCAGCCAGCTCAAGGTCAGCGCGCAAATTGCGCAACAAGACGTCGGCCAACTCCACCTTGGCCAGCCAGTAAAGGTCGAGCTACTCGATGGCCGCGAACTGCAGGGTGAGCTGCACTTTATCGCCGCTGCCGCCGATCCCGACTCACGCAGTTTTCGCATTGAGGTCAAGGTGGCTAATCCGCAAGCCATGCGCCTGGCCGGTGCCAGCGCGACCCTGCACATTCAAACCGGCGAAGCCCTGGCGCATCGCCTGTCGCCAGCCCTGCTGAGCCTGGATAAAGCCGGCCGGCACGGCGTTAAGTGGGTCAATGAACAGCAGCAGGTGGTCTTCACCCCAGTGCAGCTGATCAGCGTCGATGACCAGGGTGCCTGGGTCAGTGGCCTGCCAAACAAGGTCGCACTGATCACCCTCGGCCAGGGTTTTGTCGTGCCTGGCCAGCAGGTCATCAGCCAGTTGGCCAAAGGGAGCAACTGATATGCACAGCTTGATTGCGGCGGCGCTGGATCGCAGCCGCACCAGCTTGCTGGTGTTGCTGTTTCTGATGATTGGCGGAGTGGCGGCCTACTTCGTGATCCCCAAGGAGTCCGACCCGGATGTAAGCATCCCAATCATTTATGTATCGGTAAGCCTTGAAGGGATCAGCCCGGAAGATGCTGAACGCTTGCTCGTACGCCCGCTGGAGCAGGAGTTGCGCAGCCTCGAGGGGATAAAGGAAATGCGCTCCATGGCCAGCGAAGGCCATGCTTCGGTGACCCTGGAATTCGATGCTGGCTTCAATGCCAAGCTGGCGCTGGCCGATGTGCGTGAGAAAGTCGATACAGCCCGCAGCAAGCTACCGGAGGAAGCAGACGAGCCGACAGTCAATGAAGTTAACGTGGCGCTGTTTCCGGTGTTGTCGATCGGCTTGTCCGGACCGATTGCCGAAACCGAGCTGGTGTATATCGCCCGTCGCCTGAAAGAAAACGTCGAAGGCATCGCCGAAGTGCTGTCGGTAGAAATTGGCGGCGACCGGGAAGACCTGCTGGAAATCGTCGTCGACCCGCAGGTGCTCGACAGCTACGGCATCGATTACAACGAGCTGTTCAATCTGGTCAGCCGCAACAATCGCCTGGTGGCCGCCGGCAGCCTGGACAACGGTGCCGGACGCATGAGCATGAAAGTCCCGGGGGTAATCGAAAACCTCGAAGACGTGCTGTCCATGCCGATCAAGGTCGTGGGCAATAGCGTGGTGACCTTCGGCGATGTCGCCACCATTCACCGTACCTTCAAAGACCCCACCGGCTACGCACGGATCAATGGTCAGCCTGCCGTGGTGCTGGAGGTCTCCAAACGCAGCGGCGCGAACATCATCGACACCATCGAGCAGGTCAAGGCACTGATGCTCAAGGCCCAACCGCTGCTCCCGGAAGGCCTCAAAGTCAGCTACATCATGGACCAGTCGCAGCAGGTCAAAACCATGCTCAGCGACCTGCTCAACAATGTGCTGACCGCCATCGTTATGGTGCTGATTCTGGTGGTAGCGAGCATGGGCATGCGCTCGGCGCTGCTGGTCGGGCTGACCATTCCCGGGGCCTTTCTGACGGGCATCCTATTGATCTGGATGCTCGGTTTCACCCTCAATATTGTCGTGCTGTTCAGCCTGATCCTGGTCGCTGGCATGCTGGTAGACGGCGCTATCGTGGTGTCCGAGCTGGCTGACCGCTACCTGCATCAGGGGCAAACCCCTCGCCAGGCCTGGGCCAATGCGGCCACGCGGATGGCCTGGCCGGTGATTGCCTCCACCGCTACCACCCTGGTGGTGTTTTTACCCTTGCTGTTCTGGCCAGGCGTGGTCGGGCAATTTATGAAATACCTGCCAGCCACGGTAATCGTCTGCTTGCTCGCTTCCCTGACTATGGCCTTGGTGTTTCTACCGGTACTCGGTGCGGTAACCGGCGGCCAACCGCAGCCACAAGCAACCCAGCCCAGCCGCGCTGCAGTGGGTTATCGGCGACTGCTGGGCACCCTCCTGCAGCGTCCCGGCCTAACGTTACTGGGCATGCTCGCGCTCATTGCGCTGATTTATACAGCCTACGGCCGTTTCAACCATGGCGTGGAGTTCTTCCCCGAGACCGAGCCGGAGAATGCACAAATTTGGTTGCGTGCCCGCGGCGACTTATCGGTGCAGGAGAAGGACGCTCTACTGCAACAGGTGGAAAAACGCCTGCTCGGCATGAGCGAGGTCAAGGCTTTGTATGCGCGCTCCCTCGCACAGCCCGATGGCCAACTCGGCGCGGACGTGATCGGCACCCTGCAATTTCAGTTCGTTGAGTGGAATGAACGCCGTTCAGCCAGCAAAATCCTCGCTGACATGAGCGCGCGCACAGCGGATATTCCCGGCATCATTCTGGAGTTTCGCAAGCAAGAGGGCGGCCCAAGCAGCGGCAAGCCGGTCAAACTGCAAATCAGCTCACTTGACCCAGCCAAGACCGATCAGTGGGTCGAGCGGCTGCGGGCCAGCATGCAAGAGCTGGGCGGTTTCAAGGACATCGAAGATGACCGTGCCCTGCCGGGTATCGAATGGCGGGTAAAGGTCGACCGTGAAGCCGCCGCGCGTTTCGGTGCGGACGTGCTGAGCGTAGGCAACGCCGTGCAGATGGTCACCAATGGCCTGAAGCTGGCGACCTACCGACCAGAAGACGCCACCGACGAAGTGGATATTCGCGTACGCCTACCGGCCAACTGGCGCTCCCTGGATCAACTCGGCCGACTGACCCTGCGCACTACGGCTGGGCAGGTCCCGCTGAGCAACTTCGTCTCGCTGCAACAAGCCCCCAAGGTCGGCACGTTGCGCCGGGTCGATGGCAATCGCACCATTACCCTGCAAGCTGACATGGCCGAAGGCGCTCGCCTGGATGAACGCCTGCACGCTCTGCGGTCAGCAATCGGTGAAGTGCCGAGCGATGTGCAGGTGAAATTCGCAGGCGAAGATGCCGATCAACGCGAGGCCGCTACCTTCCTCGGCAGCGCTTTTGCGGTGGCCATTTTTCTGATGTTTATCATTCTGGTGACCCAGTTCAACAGCATCTATCAATCGCTACTGGTGCTTTCAGCCATCGTCCTGTCAACGGCTGGCGTGCTGATGGGCCTTCTGGTTAACGGTCAGTCATTTGGTATCGTCATGGTCGGCATGGGGCTGATCGCTCTGGCTGGCATTGTGGTGAACAACAACATCATCCTGATCGATACCTACAACCAGTTACGCCGCCAGGGCCTGGAGCCGCGTAAAGCCGCGCTAGAAACCGGCAGCCTACGCCTACGTCCAGTATTGCTCACGGCAATCACTACGGTGCTGGGGCTGATCCCGATGGTGATTGGGGTCAACGTCGACCTGCTCACCCCAAGCCTGGGCTTTGGTGCACCGTCGACCCAATGGTGGACGCAACTGTCCAGCGCCATCGCCGGCGGTCTGACGTTCGCGACCGTACTAACCCTGTTGCTGACGCCTTGTCTGCTGGTACTCGGCTCGCGCTTCGAGCGTCGCCCGCCGCCGCTAGAAACCTTTGACGACGACCTGCTCGACCTGCCCGAGCACCTGCTGGCCAACAGCACCAGCAATACAAAATTGCAGCACACGCCATAAACCCTAGGCCCAGGTCAGTAATGGCCTGGGCAGTAGCTTACGACTGGGTAGTCGGCCCAACAGCCCGTACACTCAGCCCACTACTGCCGAGGACCTCGCATGCGCACGCTTTACCAATTCCCGATTTCCCACTACTGCGAGAAAACCCGCTGGCAGCTGGATCACAAGGGCCTCGATTTTCAGGTCGACAACCTGTTCCCCGGCCTGCATCGCCTAAAGAGCAAGCGCCTGGCGAACATTGTAACCCTGCCGATCCTCAAGGATGGCGAGCAGGTAATCGGTGATTCCACGCAAATCGCCCTCTATCTGGAACAGCGCTACCCGGAACGCCCACTGCTGCCGGCTGATGCCGCACAACGCGCCGAAGTACTGGAGCTAGAAGAACAGTTCGACCGCCTTGGTGTGCATGTACGTCGCTGGCTGTACGGCCAGATCAAGCAGTGGGATTCGGTGATGCACGCCATGCTCAAGGTCTACCGACCCATGCTGGGCCTGCGCGATCTGATGAAGCCGGTGCTGATTCACGGTGTGCAGCGCCTGTATGGCGTGACTCCGCTGCGCGTGGCCAAATCCAGGGCCGAGCTGCTTAAGGGGCTGGCGCTGATCGAATCACGCATCAACGGCGACCCATCACGCTATCTGGTGGGTGAACAACTAACACTGGCCGACATCAGCGCCGCTGCGCTGTTCGCGCCACTATTCACCCCGCCAGGCACACCCTGGGCAGAGATTGCCGGGCATAATGCCAAGACCCAGGCTTTTCTTGATGAGCTACACGCCCACCCGGCCGGCCAGTGGATACTGCGCCGTTATGCCGAAGACCGTCAGCGCCGCAGCTGAGCCGTTTCAGTAAAGGAGTCAAACAATGAACATCAGCGATATTCCCTTCGGCGTCACCGACTGGAGCCAGATCGAATGCAGCGAACATGCAGGTGAACGCGGCACGGCCTATTGGCGCACGCAGGTGTTTGGCACGGTGCGCGTGCGGATGGTCGACTACAGCGCGGGTTATCTGGCCGATCACTGGTGCCACAAGGGGCACATCCTGCTGTGTCTGGAAGGCGAACTGCATACCGAGCTGGAAGATGGTCGGCGTTTTGTTATGACCGCAGGCATGAGCTATCAGGTGGCCGACCAAGCCGAAGCCCACCGTTCCTCGACCGAGACAGGCGCACGTCTGTTTATCGTCGATTAAAACCACACGTGTTGAGCCGGCATACCCGCCTCAGTTGCGCTCAGAATTCAGCAGTAACAACAGCGACACCGGCTGCTCACTCTCCGGATGTAAAGGCTCTTGCAGCCATTGCAAGCGCCAGCCTGTTTCGCTGAACAACCCCAACCAAGACTCCAGCGTGCGGAAAAACCAAGGCATGGGCTCGGCAAAACCCTCGCCAAAACCGGCAAAGGTTTCCACCCGCCACCCGTCGCGGTAACCCGCATCATTGCAGGCGCGCCAAGGGTGCAAGGTTTGGATAAGCAAACGACCATCGGCGGCGAGCAAGCCATGCAAGGCTTTCAAGGTTGGCGCAAGGGGTTCTTCCAGCAAAGCGAAGTTGCACACAATCACATCAAAACGCCCCAGCAGCTCGGCCTGGCTCTCCAGCTCGGCATAACCGCAAACACGGTATTGCGAAGCGCCAGCCGCTGCCTGCTGCGCCACGGCGATCAAGGGCGCTGAGGCATCCACGCCGACGGCTTCGATATCATGCTCAACCAGCCCACGGCATAACCAACCTTCACCACAGCCCAGATCCAGCACACGCCTAGGTGCCAGGGCCAGAATCGCCTGAACTATGGCGGCATCGGTGACCAACCGACGGCTCTCAATACGCTGCTCACGCACCGCTGCGGTCCAGGCATCAGCATTAGCCTGCCAACTGAGGTTGAGTTGCTCCCGATGATCGCGCTGCATCGCTCACTCGCCACCCGTTTAGTCGCCCACTTCAAACAATCTGCCTGGCACATAGGCCGCTGGCAACAATCCTGCGCCTGTTCACAGCATGATGTAGCGCCGCTGATCACTTATTAGCACTGCACACGGAAAATTGCAGAGCGGATTTCACGTCTGCCAAACACATCCCGGCCCTCTAGCATACCTACAGCTAAACTGCAGACAGTGGCCAAGTGAGAGGAACTCAGTGAGCAAACCTGCTGAGGCGATTCAGCAACCGGTCAAACCTCAGGGTGAGTACATCAGGCGAAATGAACATGGGCGCATCATCACAACCGAACATCATCCCAGCGCCTGCCGGCTACCAGCCTCGCCAGCAACCCGTAGCGCATAAACGCCGCCGCACGCTGAAAATAATCTTCTGGCTGTTAATCCTCGGATTATGTGTGACAGCGGGCCTGTTTATCGCCGAAGAACTGCGCACTTCACGCTATCAAGCGCAAGAGCTCAGCCGCTACGCGAAAACGCTTAGCTATGAGCTCAAGCCGGGACCAAGCACGTCGATCATTTACCCCAAGGAGGGCCCCTTCGACACACGCCAGGGTTACACCTACCTGCCCCTGATGCTGGAACGTCTCAGTAAGCGCAACTTTATCGTGCAACAGCAGGCGCAGTTCTCGCCGGCCTTACTCGACTATGCCCAACGCGGCCTATTTATCCCCTACCAGGAGAAGACCCAGAGTGGTTTGCGTATCAGCGACTGCCGCGGCACGCCGTTCTATACGTTCAGCTATCCGCAGCAACGCTACTCAAGCTTTAGCGACATTCCACCGTTGGTAGCCGGCAGCCTACTGTTCATTGAAAACCGCGACCTGCTCAACCCTCAACAACCAATGGCTAATCCAGCGGTGGACTGGCCACGGTTTGTTATGGCAGCTATCTCCCAGGTCGGCAAGCTGCTGGATATGCAAAACCAATCGGCAGGCGGCAGCACCCTAGCGACCCAACTGGAGAAGTACCGTCATTCCCCAGACGGCCTAACGTCTTCTGCCACAGAAAAACTGCGGCAGATGATCTCCGCCAGCGTACGCGCCTACCAAAACGGCCCGCAAACACTGGCTGCGCGGGAGAACATCGTGCGCGACTATCTCAACAGCGTGCCACTCTCTGCCGCCCCCGGGCATGGCGAAGTGAACGGACTGGCCGACGGCCTACGCATCTGGTTTGGAGCAGACTTCGCCCAGGTCAACCTGCTGCTCGACCCGGCCCATTCACAGGATGCCAGCCTAGCGGATCGCGGCCTTGCGCTACGCCAGGTGCTCGCCCTGATGATTGCCCAGCGCAGGCCCTCCTACTATCTGGCCCAAGGCCGCAATGACCTCGCCAGTCTGGCGGACAGCCATATTCGCCTGCTGGCAGAGGGTGGCCTGATCGACGCTGACTTGCGCGATGCGGCGCTGCAACAAACGCTCAGTTACCGCGACTGGGCCATGACGCCCAATCTACAGCCGGTAGACAGTAATAAAGGCATCAGCGTCTCGCGAGCGCGGCTTTCAGCCATGCTCAACATGCCACTGTATGACCTGGACCGCCTTGATCTGAGCGCCACCAGCACCCTCAACAACGACCTACAGCAAGCGGTCAGCCAGTATTTACAGCAACTAGCTGACCCAACATTTGCCGGGCACGTCGGCCTGTTTGGCGAGCGCTTGCTGTCACCGGAAAAAACCGCTGACGTACGCTACAGCTTCACCCTCTTCGAACGCACGGAAAATGGCAGCGTGGTCCGGGTGCAGACCGACAACACTGACCAGCCATTCGATATCAACGAAGGCAGCAAATTGGAACTGGGCTCTACCGCCAAACTGCGCGTTCTGGCCACCTACCTGGAGATCATTGGCGAACTTCACCAGCGCCTTGCCGGACAAAGCCCCAGCGAGCTGCGCGCAATCAATGCCCAGGACAACCTCACCCACTGGGCCATCAGCTACCTGCAAGGCAATCCCAGCGCCAGCTTGTCCGCCATGCTTGATGCCGCGCTGGAGCGTAAATACTCCGCCAGCCCGAATGAGCGCTTCTTCACTGGCGGCGGCATTCATACCTTCAACAACTTCCGCCGCGAAGATAACCAGCGCATCGCCAGCATGCGCGAAGCCCTACGCGAATCACTCAACCTACCGTTCATCCGCCTGATGCGTGACTTGGTGCGTTACACCACCTATCAGGGCCCGAATAACAGTGCCGAGCTGCTAAAGGACGATAAAGACCCGCGCCGCCTGGCCTATCTGCATGATTTCGCCGACCGTGAAGGCACCACCTTCCTGCTGCGTTTCTGGCGTAAATACCAAGGCCAACCTGAGCAGCAGCGTCTGGACAGCTTTCTCAACGGCCTGCGCCACACGGCGGTTCGACTGGCGGCCGTGCATCGCTACCTGATGCCCCATGCAGACGAGGCCAGCTTCGCCGCCTTTCTACGCAAGTACCTGCCTCAGGAAAAACTCAGCGACGCACGTATCAGCGAGTTGTACAAAAAATACAGCCCTGGGGCATACAGCCTGCCGGATCAAGGCTATATCGCCCGCGTTCACCCACTGGAGCTGTGGTTGCTGCACTACCTGATCGAGCAGCCGCAAGCCAACTTCAGCGACGCCATCGCGGCCAGCCAGGATGAGCGCCAAGAAGTCTATGGTTGGCTGTTGCGCAGCAGGCATAAGAGCGCGCGTGACAGCCGTATCCGCATCATGCTTGAGGTCGAAGCCTTCCTCGATATTCACCGGCGCTGGCAGAACCTTGGCTACCCCTTTGCGCATCTGGTGCCATCGTTAGCCACGGCTATTGGCAGCTCTGGCGACCGTCCGGCAGCGCTGGCAGAACTGATGGGGATTATTCAAAACAATGGCATTCGCCAGCCCACGGCACGCATCGACAGCCTGCACTTCGCTGCCAACACGCCCTATGACACCCTCGTGGTACGTGAGCATATCGAGGGCAAGCGAGTCATGGCACCCGAGGTCGCGAGCGCATTGCGCAGTGCGCTTGCCGATGTGGTCGAGGCCGGTACGGCGCGGCGTTTACTCGGTAGCTTCACTCTGGCAGATGGCAACCCCCTTACCGTCGGTGGCAAAACCGGTACTGGCGATAATCGAATTGAAACCATTGGTACAGGAGGACGCGTGCTCAGCTCACGGGCGATGAACCGTACCGCAACCTTTGTGTTCTACCTAGGGGCCAATCATTACGGCACGCTCACCGCATTCGTTCCTGGCCGAGCAGCAGAGAACTTCCGCTTCACCTCGGCACTTCCTGTGCAGGTACTCAAGGGGATGGCCCCCATCCTGCTGCCCTACCTGGAACCTAACTCACACAGCTTGTGCCAGCTAGCGCAAAGCCAAGGAGTTAACCAATAAAAACGGGAGGCCACTGGCCTCCCGTTTTACTAGCAAACACAAACACGTCATTTTACTTTGTAAATGATCCCAGGGCTGCACTGCACCATTTGATAAAGGTCAGGCAACCCGTTGAGCGCCTCAGAGGCTCCCAGGAACAAATAGCCGCCGGGCTTCAACATGGCGTGAATGCGCGTAAGGATATCTTTCTTCACTTCAGCGGAAAAATAGATCAGCACGTTACGGCAGAACACCACATCGAACTTGCCCAAGCTGGCGTAGCTATCCAACAGGTTCAGTGGGCGAAACTCAATACGAGTACGGATAGCCGGCTTGATCACCCAGCGCCCTGGCCCCTTGGGGTCGAAGTAACGCTGCAGTCGCTCTTGGGACAAGCCACGGCCCATCGCCAGACTGTCGTACTCACCCGACTTACAGTTGATCAGCATGGACGGCGACAGGTCGGTGGCCACGATCTGCACACCCGCCTTGAGCTGACCAATGTTGGTCTTCTCGAATTCGTCGATGGTCATCGACAGCGAATAGGGCTCCTGCCCCGAAGAGCAAGCAGCCGACCAGATACGCATACGCTGACCCGGGCTGGCCTTGATCATCTCCGGCAGTACTTTATTTTTCAGTACGTCAAAAGGATAAGTGTCACGAAACCAAAGCGTTTCGTTGGTGGTCATTGCATCGACCACCTGCTCACGCAGGCCGCTTCGGGGCTGGTTTTGCATGCGCTGCACCAACTCACCCAGCGTTTTGATGCTGTTCTGCTCCATCAGTTTGTTGAGTCGGCTGGAAACCAGATACTGCTTATTGGTGCCAAGCAGAATGCCACAGGCTTTTTCCAGGAAAGTCCGGAACTGCTCAAAATCCAAATTACCTGTAGACACTCACAAGGCCTCGACAAACATATATTTAACTGAGGGCAAAGCCCTCAGTCCCCTGCCGCAAGATTGATGCGGTCAGCTACACGTGCAGCCAGATCATCGGGGCGGAACTTGGCGAGGAAATCATCCGCGCCCACCTTCTTGACCATGGCCTGGTTAAACACCCCAGAGAGCGAAGTATGCAGGATGATGTGCAACTTTTGCATGCGCGGATCAGCACGAATCTCCGCCGTTAGGGTGTAACCATCCATTTCAGGCATTTCGATATCGGAAATTAGCATGAGGAATTCCTCCTCAGGCTTCTTGCCCTCTTCGACCATGGCCTTTAGATAATCTAGCGCCTGACGACCATCATTAAGTGCCACGACCTCCACGCCAACAGTCTCGAGACAGCGAGTCACCTGCTTACGAGCAACCGATGAATCGTCGCAGGTCAGTACGCGCTTACTCACTGCGCGCGCCTGTGTCTGGGCATCCAGCACGCCCTCAGAGATCACTTCTGATGTTGGGGCTACTTCAGCAAGGATTTTCTCGACATCGATGATCTCAACCATCTTGTCATCCAAGTGAGTAACCGCCGTCAGGTAGTGATCACGCCCAGTTCCCTTGGGTGGTGGATGAATCGACTCCCAGTTCATGTTGACGATGCGTTCGACCGACTGCACCAAAAAACCCTGCACCTTGGTGTTGTACTCGGTAATGATCACAAAACTGTTTTCGATATTCGCCAGCGGCTTATTCCCCGTGGCCATGGACAAATCAAGAATCGGAATGGTACCGCCACGAATATTGGCCACACCACGAACAACCGGACTGGATTTGGGCATGATGGTGAGTTTCGGGCACTGCAGCACCTCCTTCACCTTGAACACGTTGATGCCATACAACTGATTGCTGTTCAGACGAAACAACAGTAATTCCAAACGATTCTGGCCAACCAACTGAGTTCGCTGGTTAACCGAATCCATCACACCGGCCATACCCAAACTCCTTATTTGAGTAACAGATTGCTGTCAGCGTAGCAGGCGGCACGCGCCTTGCTATCTAACCCATATGAATACTGAAACGACAACTAACCGACACTCTCGGGAAACGTGCCAACGCTGGCTCGCAGTTTTACCCGCTTTGCTAGCACTCTGCTATAGCGCTACGGCGACTGCGGAGGCCACAAGGCCTGAACAACTTATCGGCGCTGGCGAGGTTTTTCTTGAGCAAGCGGTGAGTGATTATTTACAGCGTAGCAACATCGCCGGTCGCCATGAGATTGAAATTAACCGGCTTGACCCACGCCTGCGCCTGCCGCTGTGTGAGGAACCACTAACCACCACCCTGGAAAGTCCCACTGAGCCGGTTGGCCGCGTAACCCTACGCGTACGCTGCGATGGCAACACACCCTGGACAGTATTCGTACCAGGCCAGGTGCGTTTATACAGGGAAGTTGTGGTCGTTAGCCGGCCGCTCAAACGCAATAATTTGGTGACAAACAATGATGTGATACTCGCCGAGCGAGATGTCGGCTTACTTAATCAGGGTTATCTGACAGCGCTGCCTCAGGCTATTGGCAAAAAATTGACGCGACCCATGCTGCCTGACCAGGTGCTCGCACCAATACACGTACAATTAGCCGAGGCCGTGCACAAAGGCGACCAGGTTGTGATCAGTGCACACAGCGGTGGAATCAGTGTGCGAATGCCCGGTGAAGCCCTCTCTGACGGCGCTATAGGCAAACAAATCAGCGTACGCAACCAGCGCTCAAATCGAGTTATAAGAGCCCGGATAGTCGGCCCCGGACAAGTCGAAGTGGCGATGTAGGCATGAATCTTGACTACGTTTTATGCATTGAGCGGCTGAAGATTTTCCACACTGCGTTTAGACTGTTATTCGACGCACACCTTTTGCCCTAAAGTTTTCTTGGGTAGCGCCGACAAGCTAGGCAAGCGTCCAAACACTGTTCGAGGTTTTGCATCATGGTTATCGACATCAACCGGCTCAACAATGCCCCTACGCCAGCAAATTCGGGGCGTACCGGCAGTGCCCAGGCAGGCGACAAGAGCGAAGCCATGGGTAGCAAACAAGCTAGCACCGCCGCCAACCCAGCAACCCAGGCCCCACAAGCCGGGAAGATCGGCGAATCAGTACAACTAAGCAGTGATGCTCAGCAGCTACAAAAGGTCAGTGAGAAGCTACGCGACCAGCCTACAGTCAATAAAGAGCGGGTCGCCCAGCTCAAGCAAGCTATTGAAGACGGTAGCTACCAGGTCGACAGCCCGCGCGTTGCCAGTAAACTGCTTAATTTCGAGTCCCAGCGCTAGTCATAGGGCTGCGCTGGGGGTATTGGTCGCCCAACGGACATTTCACGCGCAAGCGCTGAAATGTCGTTACCCCCGAAGAGCCCACAATGCACGATAATAAGCTGCTTGAACTGTTCACCCTCGATATCGGCACCGCCGAGCAGTTGCTTGAACTGATCGACACGGAATTCCAAGCTCTCAATGAGCGCGATCTTCCGCGCCTGCAAACTATCCTGAGTGACAAGCTGCCACTACTCAATCAGCTTGATCAACACGGCAAGGAACGCAGCCAACTGCTTGCCAGCTTAAATCTAAGCACTGACCGCGCAGGCCTACAGGTACTTGCAGCGCAATCACATAACGGCACCTTGTTGCTCGAGCGCGGCGACCAGCTCAGTGCACTGCTAGAACGCTGCCAGGCTGCCAATCTGCGTAACGGCCGACTGATCCACGCCAGTCAAACGTCAGCCAAGAGCATGCTCGGCATTCTGCGTGGCAATGAGACACCCAGCCTCTATGACAGCCGTGGCAGTACCGCTAGAATCGGCCAGCAGCGCCCGCTCAGTCAGGCCTGAACCTTCTAAAAAGGCACAAGGACACACTGCCAACCAAACAGCAGCGTGCCAATGCCATAGCTTTTGCCCGGAGTGTAATGGACCGTGTCCAGCCCTTTTAGCCAGGAAGATGGCCCACAACCCCCAAAGGTGCTCAAGACACCAGTGGAAATAGTGGCCAACCTGCGCCAGCTACAGCAGAACCATGACCCTTTGCTAATCACCTTTGCAGAGCGTAACCAGCGCTTTAGAAGCTATGTCATCGATGTTGATCGCGACAAAAAACTGGTGATACTCGACGAGTTGGTACCAAACGACGGTGAGCGCTACTTACTAAACGGCGAAACCTTCCATGTCGAAGCCTTCCATGACGGCGTACGCGTAGCATGGACGTGCGAACAGACTGTGCGCATCGCGGAACATGAAGGTACACGCTGCTACTTTAGCCCGATGCCGCCGGAGGTCACCTACCACCAGAGGCGTAGCGCCTTCCGCGCACCACTCAAGCAAAGCGACCTAATCAAGATAGAGCTGGCTGGTAATAAGTTGAAGACCGCCATACCAGGACAGCTACTGGATATCTCTGCAACCGGCTGCAAGCTGCGTATTCCCGGCAATATCAGCACTAGCCTGCAGGCTGGCCAAGTGTACGAGCGTTTTACCGCGAGATTTCCATTCGGGGCAATGACTACCGCCATTGAGGTACGCCACATACAGTATGAAGATAAGCTCGACACCACTTTTATCGGCGCTCGTTTTCATCGCATAAATGGCCAGGAACAGCGCCTGGTTGAGCGCTTTGTCTATCAACTACAACGCGAAGCGCGCCGCTTTGATAACGACGGATTGTTCTAGTTCTAAATAAGAATCTTCAATGCCGCTAACCGCGGCAGATCCTCAGGTCGATCCACATCCCACAACACAGGCAGCAGCGCTGGACGCCAACCCAGCTGCTGCAAGCGCTGCTGCGTCAACTCGAACACCCGCTCAGTCCCCCATGGCATATCGCTAAATAATGTCGTCGCCATGCTGCGCAGCCCCAGCAAGACATAACCACCATCTTCGGCCGGACCAATCACCACCGATTGCTCATGCAAGGCACTACAGGCAGCCTGCAGATAGTTACCGTCAATGGCCGGGCAGTCATTGCCAATCAGCATTACCGCATCGCCTTCCGCCAGCCCCAGAGCCGCAATACGCCGCATTCGCTCGCCCAAGTCACCTGCAGGCTGCTCGACTATCGTCCAACCCAACCTCTCAGCCGACGCTTGTAATTCAGCATTGGGCAGGCCATCCAGCCACAGAAAACGCCCACTGAAACCATACGCAGGCAGATTCAGTGCCCGCTCAAGCAGCACCTGCTGCAGGTCGCAAGCACCTTGCGCACCAAGAGCAGGAATCAGCCTAGTTTTCACCCGCCCAGCGACCGGCGCACGCGCCAGCATATGCAAAGAAATGGAGAGACTCACAGGAATGACCCTCGGCGGTACTGCCGCGCCAGCTTTTCCGGGCTGACGCCGCAGTAATAAGCTAAACGCAGGCACCACATCAGCACGACGGTACGCCAAATACCGTGTTGCTCCCAACGCCTGCTGGAGGTTGACAAGGGAGGACGCAGGCAACGCGGCCGTGCCTGCAATCTCAAGCGGCGACACAGCTGCAGGTCTTCCATCAACGGAATTTCGGCGTAACCACCCAGCGCCAGAAAAGCGCTTTTGCTGACAAATACGCCTTGATCACCCGAGGCGACGCCAGTAAGACGCGAACGCAAGCTGATCATCCAGCCAATAACCCACAGCGCTAATCCTGGACCAGAAAGGCGCACGTCAAAACGCCCCCACAAGGGCCGCTTCTGCAGCGCATCCTGCAAACGTCTTAGTGATTCAGCACTGACCCGCGTATCGGCATGCACAAACCATAGGTATTCACCCTGTGCCAGCGCCGCACCAGTATTCATCTGCAGTGCACGGCCAGGCTCAGACTCAAGCAGTAGATCCACCCTACCCTGCGCCAACACACAGGTCTCGTCGCTGCTGCCACCATCCACCACGATCAGCTCGGCACCTGCCGCACGCAGATTCGCCAAATCACTCAGCAGATAGGGCAAAGCCTGCGCCTCATTGCGCACAGGTATGACCACGCTGAGTAGCGGCGTCACCCACGCACCTCTGTCTCAACTGGCGACTCATCAGACGCATCGTCGCCAGCATCCTGCACCACGGTAGTTTCGTGCATCTGCTCCTGCACCACCTGCTCGTCAACGCGTGGGTCAAGCGCTGCAGTCAACGGTGAACTGGTCGTACTGTCAGGCATCGGAATGTGATGCAACGGCGCATCATCAACCTGATGCAGATTGGTAACGTGCTCAGGACGTATACGCAGCACCAGAATCAATGCACAGCCGATGACGAAGGCATACAGCATGTTTGCGCCGAGAAAGCGCATCAGCACACCAGCCAACAACGGCCCAATACTGGCCCCTATGCCGAAGGTCACCAGCAGCATAGCGGTCAGTGAAACCCGTCGTTCGGCCTCGACATGGTCATTGGCCAGTGCCACCGCCAGCGGATAGAGGCTAAATTGCAGAGCGCACACCACAAAGCCGCCAGCGAACAACAACGGCAAGCTAGCCTCCGGCATCAACGCCAGCGGCAGCGCTGCCAAGGCTAACAATGCTGCGCAGCCGCGAATCAGGCGCACACGATCATGCCGATCAGATAGCCAACCCAGCGGCCACTGCACCACCAGGCCGGCGATAATGCAGCAGCCCATAAACAGACCAACCTGCTCAGTGGACAAGCCCATGCGCGTGCCATACAAAGGTGCCAAACCGTAGAACGAGCCTATCAGCAGTCCCGCCACAATGATGGTGGTCAGTGACAGCGGCACCCGATAAATAAAGAAGCGCATTTCCAGCGGAGCCGGATGCAGAGGCGCCGGGTGTAATTTACGAGTCAAGGCAACCGGCACCAGACACAGGGCAAAGCACAACGCCACCAGCATCAGCAGCTCAAGGCCCAGCGTCGGATGTACGACAAGCACAAGCTGGCCGAGGATCAAACCAAGATAGGAGGCCCCCATATAGCCGGCGAATACCTTCCCACGCTGGCTGGTTTCGGCCTGCTCATTGAGCCAGCTCTCGACCACCATGTACTGGCACATCATGCCCAAGCCCACCAGCATCCGCAGCAGCAACCAACTGGGCAGCCAATCACTCAGGCCATGGCCAAGCACGGCCGCTGTCACCACGCCAGCACAGGCGACATAAGCGCGAATGTGGCCAACTCTGGCGATCAACCGATGACCAAGCTTGCCGCCCAGCACCAACCCCAGGTAGTTGGCCGCCATCAACGCGCCCACCCACAGGCCATCAGCGGTTTCAGCCAGACGCAATGCCAGGTAGGTACTCAACAAACCTGAGCCCAACAGCATTAATAACGTAGCGAAATACAACGAACTGAACGATTTGAGAATCACAGACATGAGGCGGCACATGGCTCCATAGGGGCCACCGAGCGCATACTCGGCGGTCAGATTTTAGACATGGGCCGCCAATACACGACGCTCCCACGGGGTAATTTCATCGTAGAAGCTGGTGAGCTCCATCGTCTTGCTGGCAATGTAACCTTCGATGAACTCCTTGCCGAACAGTTCCAGCGCCAGCTCACTGCCCTTGAGACGTTCAATGGCAGCGTGCATGGTACAGGGTAGAGCCAACTCATCCGGCACTTCGAACTCACCCTGTAGCGGCGCACTTGGCTGCAGTTGCTGCTCAATACCATGCAGCCCAGCCGCCAGACTCGCCGCTAAAGCCAGATAGGGATTGGCGTCAGCACCAGGCAGGCGATTTTCCACTCGTCGCGCCACCGGCGCACTCGCCGGAATGCGCAAGCCCGCTGCGCGATTATCCTCGGACCAACATGCGTTGTTCGGCGAGGCATAAGGATGACAAAGGCGTTGATAGGAGTTCACATGGGGCGCAAACAGTAGCGTGAAATCCGCCATCGCGGCCTGCTGCCCAGCGATAAACTGATAAAACGCCGGCGTGGCCTGCCCATCGGCAGCGCTAAAGATATTCTGCCCACTGCCCTGCTCAATCACACTCTGATGGATATGCATGGAACTACCCGGCGTATGCGCCAGCGGCTTAGCCATGCACACCACATTGAGGCCATGCTTGAGCGCCACTTCCTTGAGCAGATGCTTGAACAAAAAAGTCTGGTCAGCAAGTAGCAGCGGATCACCGTGCAACAGGTTGATCTCGAACTGACTGACACCCATCTCATGCATAAAGGTATCGCGCGGCAACCCCAAGGCCGCCATGCATTGATAAACCTCATTGAAGAAAGGGCGCAGGCCATTGTTGGAACTGACGCTAAAGGCCGAACCACTCTCTTCACGCCGACCATCCAGCCCCAGCGGTGGTTGGAACGGTTGCAGCGGATCAGCATTGCGGGCAAACACGAAGAATTCCATCTCGGTTGCCACCACCGGCTGCCAGCCATGACTGGCATAGCGCGTAACCACGCGCTTAAGCAGCCCGCGAGTTGAGAGGCCGGAGCTGCGTCCGTCAAGTTCATCCGCATCGCAGATGGCCAAAACCCGTGGCGTCGCACTCCAAGGTAGCCGGTGAATCTGCCTGGACTGAGCATTCAGGAGCAAATCACCATCATCACCGCCGTAGAAACGCGCAGCCGGATAACCACCCATAATGCATTGCAGCAATACCCCACGCGCCAACTGCAGACGCCGTCCCTCCAGAAAGCCAGCCGCCGTCATCACCTTGCCACGCGGCACACCATTGAGATCGGGGGTCACACATTCAACTTCATCAACACCATGCAGCAGCTCAGCCAGAGCGGCCCGCCCAAGGATACTCATCTGCTGTTGCCCTTAATTAATGCTGGATGCCGCAGCCAGCGGCGAGGCGTACAAAATACGCACCAGGCGTTTGATATTTCAAGCAAAGCAACGCTTAAGAGATGGTAAGACGCCCTCAACTAGAAAATTTATCGATTAATTTGATTAATTTAATCGCCTATTAAATCTCTATTAACCCCTTAAAAAAACAACCATAAAACTCGTAACTTATTGTTTATAAACAAATTAAACCCACTATCAATCATGTCGATTATTACCATGAACGACCCAAACTTCTTCATCTAATTTTCATACGTATCATTGGCTCCGTACTCACTTACTACCGCCCTCACGAGGAGCCTGAACATGAAAAAGCAAATTATCACCGCCGTAATCCTGAGCAGCCTATCCATTAGCGCCTTTGCTCTGCCGCAGAACAACCCACAACCACTGCTCGGCGAACTGCAAGACAGCAGCGTTAAAACCCTACTGGGCTTTGGCAGCAACCTGCAGACTGAAGGCGGTGCTGATCGCGTGCACGAGCGTCAACTTGAACGTCTACGTGTAGCAGAAGGTGGTGCTGACCGTGTGCACGAGCGTCAACTTGAACGTCTGCGTGTAGCAGAAGGTGGTGCTGACCGCGTGCACGAGCGTCAACTTGAACGTCTGCGTGTAGCAGAAGGTGGTGCTGACCGCGTGCACGAGCGTCAGCTTGAACGCCTGCGTGTAGCCGAAGGCGGTGCTGATCGCGTGCACGAGCGTCAACTTGAACGTCTGCGTGTAGCCGAAGGCGGTGCTGATCGTGTACACGAGCGTCAACTTGAACGTCTGCGTGTAGCAGAAGGTGGTGCTGACCGCCTGAGCGAACGCCAACAACTACTGATGCGCACTAGCTAAGTAACACTCTGCCTAGGCATATAGCCCCCTCTGGGGGCTTTATACGTTCAAAGTCGATCAAGCTGCGCCAACCGATCTTCCAGCACCGCCACCCTTGCCTCCAGCGCTTCTATGCGTGCGTCCTGCGCACCACCGGTACTAGGCCGATGAGGCTCACTGCTCCGGGCATCTAAGATTGCCTGCAAATCCGCTGGATCTCCCAGCACATGCATATAGCGGTCTTCCCGCTGCCCACTCTGGCGTGGCAATAGACAAGCAAGGCCACGACTACTCAGGCGCTCAAGGTGATGCTGCACCTGCTCCGTATCATCAAAATTGTGCATGCGATTGCTGCGCGTAAGCAGCTCATTGAGCGTCTGCGGACCGCGCAGCAACAGTAAGCCAAGCAACACCACCTGAGCTGCCACCAACTCCAGCGCCTTATCGGCTCGATGCTCCCAACGGTCTGCTCGGCTGCCCATCACCAGTCGCGCCATTTCACGCCCTTCCAGGCTTCGCAAAGCTTGCCCGACTTGACCAGCGGTAAGGTTCAATACGGGCTCACGACTGGTTTTCTGATTGCAGGCCAGTAACAGAGCATTGAGCGTCAAGGGATAGGCTTCCGGGGTGGTCAGCTGTTTCTCAATCAGGCACCCCAGCACGCGCGCCTCAACGGCTGTTAGGGTTTCAACAGCTACGGCCGGCTTCTCTTCGTTGGACATAACAACCTCGTAACCTGACAAAGGCTCTAACCTAGCCCAGCTGATCGCAGGTTGATAGATCCGCAGTTGGGCCCACTGCAACAGCCACAGCGCGAACAGCTTGACCACTGTGATAAAGTCGCGCGCTATTTTTCAGCGTGGTCGTGTTTCATCCCCCGCGAAAAGCCTCATAAGCGCACCGCAACAGCCATGCATCCGACTCCAACCTCACAGGTTCGGCAGGTAATAGAAGAGATGCAGGCCTGTTCGCCAAGTAGAGATGCATCTCATGCCCACTGCCCAACACCCTCTTTTACAGCTACTCAATCGCACCAGCCTGGTGCTGCAAATTGTCATAGGCCTGCTTGCCGGTATCGCTCTGGCTTTGGTCTTCCCGGGCGCAGCACCCAGCGTTAGTTTTCTCGGCACAGTGTTCGTTTCCGCACTGAAGGCCGTTGCGCCTGTGCTGGTATTTATTCTGGTGGCAGCCTCAATCGCCAATCACCAGCAAGGCCAAGAGACGCACATCAAGCCCATTCTGCTGCTTTATCTATTCGGCACCTTCAGCGCTGCGCTGATTGCTGTCGCGGCCAGCTTTGCCTTCCCGTCTAGCCTGACACTGGTCAGTAACAGTGCAGAACTGTCGCCACCCGGCGGCATCAGTGAAGTATTGAAAACCCTGCTGCTGAATGTGGTGGATAACCCAATCAATGCCCTGCTCAAAGGTAATTTTATCGGCATCCTGGCCTGGGCCATCGCTCTGGGTTTCGCCTTCCGGCATGCCAGTCCAAGCAGCAAACAGCTGCTTGCTGACCTTTCCAGCGCAGTAACCAGCATCGTCAAATTAGTGATCCGCCTGGCGCCACTGGGGATCTTCGGTCTAGTGGCCGCGACCCTGGCAGAGTCGGGCATGTCCGCCCTGCTCGACTACCTGCACCTGCTGCTGGTCCTGGTAGGCTGCATGCTCTTCGTCGCCCTGGTGGTCAACCCGGCTATCGTGCTCTTCAAGACACGCCGCAATCCTTACCCGCTGGTACTGACCTGCCTGCGCGAAAGCGGCTTGACTGCATTTTTCACCCGCAGCTCAGCTGCCAACATCCCGGTTAACCTGCAACTTTGCCAACGCCTGGGCTTGCATGAAGAAACCTATTCGGTATCGGTCCCTTTAGGCGCGACCATCAACATGGCCGGCGCGGCAATCACCATCACCGTACTAACCCTGGCCGCCGTGCATACCCTGGGTATCGCTGTCGACCTACCAACAGCGCTTCTACTCAGCCTGCTCGCGTCGATTAGCGCCTGCGGTGCGTCGGGCGTGGCCGGTGGCTCGCTGCTGCTGATTCCGTTGGCCTGCAGCCTATTCGGCATCCCCAATGATGTGGCCATGCAAGTCGTCGCGGTCGGTTTTATCATCGGCATCGTGCAGGATTCGGCCGAAACAGCGCTGAACTCTTCGACCGACGTGCTATTTACCGCTGCTGCCTGCCGAGCGGCCCAGCCACGCCATTAAAACCGCCAACATTGCCAAAGGCTTACCCATGGGTAAGCCTTTTTTATTGAACAAACGATAAACCTCACCCTTGCGGCGTTTGCCTGGCCGAACGATTACGGTAGGCTTTGCCGCTTCTTTATAAGGAGTAATCCCCATGGCCCGCGCCACTGCCCGTCACATCCTGGTTGCCACTGAAGACAAGTGCAACGAACTGAAAACTGCCATCGAAGCTGGTGCTGACTTCGCCCAAGTCGCCAAAGACAACTCCAGCTGCCCATCCAGCCGCAGTGGCGGCGACCTCGGCTCGTTCGGCCCAGGCCAGATGGTCAAAGAGTTCGACACCGTAGTATTCAGCGCCCCAATCAACGTGGTGCAAGGCCCGGTGAAAACCCAGTTCGGTTATCACCTGCTGGAAGTTACCAGCCGCCAGGACTAATCCTGCCTGATCGCTGGGCCATTGCGGCCCAGCGCATCACACTTGCGCGCACAAACGCCCTAACACCGCGCAGCTGACCAACAGCCGCAAACCCTGAGCACTAAGCCAGGTATACTCGCCGGCCTTTTCCTCTCGCTCACGCGGTGCCATTACATGCCAGACACATCAGCAGTTGAACCAACACATACCGTTCAACCTGTCGAGAGCTCGGCAAAGCCCAGCGACGATACAACGCCCGCCAACGCCCAAAAAGCCCGTGGTTTCTCCTCGCTATTCAGTGCCGCCAAGGCCGCGGCAGGCAAACAGGACGACCAACCCTGGCACCAGAAAGGCAGCAAATCTGCGCATGAAAAGAAAATTGGCCCAGCCCCAAGTGGCACTCGCCGCTCTATGGGTAAGCGCTAGGGTCTGTTCCCGTTTCATTCACGGCCGCGCCGGAGCCTGTTTTTGCGCGAGACAAGGCACGAGACACGAAGTTTGGTTGTTCCAAATGAGTGTCGAGAAACGCAGTATCGCGCTAAAACAGGCCCGGCCCTTTGGGTTGCGCGGGAAATGGCCCCCGCTGTTGTTGCAGGACTTGGCAAGGGAATGACCATTACCTGCGTCCTGCGCCTAACCGGGGGCCATTTCTCGCAGCAACGCGGCTCGCGATGAAACGGGAACAGACCCTAGGCAAGCCGGGCGCGTAATCGCGCCTGCAGCCAGCCGCCAAAGACATTAAGCAACAAGCCAAGCATCACCAGCAGCGCGCCCACTAACTGCAGCGCGCTCAGATGCTCATCAAGCAACAGTGCCGCTGAAGATATTCCCACCACCGGCACCAGCAGCGAAAACGGTGCCACCTGGCTGGCCGGATAGCGCGACAGCAAACGACTCCACAAACCGTAGCCAAGAATGGTGGCACCAAAGGCCAGGTAGGCCAGCACCAGCATGCTGTCCAGGTTAAAGCCACGTAGAGCAGACTCAATCACCTCTGGCCCTTCCAGCAACCAAGACAGTGCGAAAAACGGCAGCGGCGGTACCAAACTGCCCCACACCACCAAGCCGACCAGATCCACCCTGCCCAGCTTGCGCGTAATGATATTGCCCAACGCCCACATGGCCGCGGCACAGAGCGTCAGGGCAAAACCTGCCAAGGTCATCAAACCGTCACCCTGCATGCCAATCAGCAGCAAGCCACCGGCAGCCACCAACAGCCCAAACAGGTTAGCCAGACGGAAGCGCTCGCCGATCAGCAGCACCGCAAACAACAGGGTAAAAAACGCCTGTGATTGCAGCACCAGCGAAGCCAACCCGGCCGGCATCCCAACGGACATCGCCGAGAACAAAAAGGCAAATTGACCAAACGAGATGGTCAAACCGTAAGCCAGCAGCCAGCGCAGCGGTATTTGCGGGCGTTTGATAAACAGCACGGCTGGGAACGCCGCCAACAAAAAACGTAATGCCCCCAGCAACATCGGCGGCATCTCGTGCAGACCGATCTTGATCACCACGAAATTAAGCCCCCAAACGATGATCACCACCAGGGCAAGCAATAAGTCCTTGGGCTGCATAACACTCTCTCAAATAGCAGGTAATCCCATATTAGAACCGTCACAAGTAGCAAAACGCCCATACAGTAGCCCGGCAAATAAGCCATACAGCAGCCTCAGGGCATGCGTATTCGCCTGATTGCTGTAGCAAAGGTGCCGCAAACGCCTCGAAGGGCTAGAATCGCCCCCCTTAGAATTTGTTTCGGGTCTTGCGAGCCAGACTGAGACCACTTTTAACGCGGTTTCGCCGACGCGCAGCAGAGCCGAGACCCCTCTATTAACCCCGCAACGACGAGAAAACCCATGGGCGCACAGTGGAAAGCCAAACCTAAAGAAGCCGCCGCCAATGCCAGAGGCAAGATCTTCGGCCGGCTGGTCAAGGAAATCATGATCGCCGCACGCAACGGTGCCGATCCGGACCTCAATCCCAAATTGCGTTTAGCGATTCACCAGGCAAAAAAAGCCTCGATGCCCAAGGAAACCCTCGAGCGGGCGATTAAAAAAGGCGCTGGCCTACTGGGCGATACAGTGACATTTCATTCAGCTACCTATGAGGGCTTCGCCCCGCATCAGGTGCCAGTGATCATTGAGTGCCTGACCGACAACATCAACCGCACCGTCGCGGAAGTCCGCGTGCTGTTCCGCAAAGGCCAAATGGGCGCCTCCGGCTCAGTGACCTGGGACTTCGACCACGTAGGCCTGATCGAAGCGAGCACGGAGACTGACGCCGACCCGGAAATGGCCGCCATTGAAGCCGGCGCACAGGATTTCGAGCCAGCCGAAGAAGGCAACACGCTGTTCATCACCGAACCGACCGACCTCGACGCCGTCTGCCGCGCGTTGCCGGAACAGGGCTTCAACGTCAACTCGGCGAAGATTGGCTATATCCCAAAAAACCCAGTCACCAGCCTCACTGCCGAGCAACTGGAAGAAGTCGAAGCCTTCCTCGAAGCACTCGACGCGCACGATGACGTGCAAAACGTCTATGTCGGGCTTTCCGGCTAACTGACGGGCATCCAAGAGCCGCTATGCAGGACGCACAGCAGGCCAACGAGTTGCGTGCAAAGCGTGCGCAGCTCGTCAATCCGGCAGATTAGCCGCCCCATGCGTTATGCAAAACGAGTAGAATCGCCGGCCGCCGCGCAGCCAGCGCCCGGCGTGTACACAAGGACGTAGTCTCACAGGAGTTTTACCGTGCACAAGTTTCTTACTCTGGCCGCCTGCCTATTGCTCGGTGCATGCGCCAGCAACCCGCAGACGATCTACCAGCAAGAAGTGATGGCAGGCACAAGCCCAATGGCCAAAAGCGCCCTTGAAGCCATCCATAACACCCAAGCGATCCCACTGCCGCTCAATCCTGGCCTGCTAGCAACGCAATGGCCGATCAGCGCTGACGAGCCACGCCTGGATTTCGGCAGCTCGATTTCCAACTACCGGATATTTTCCCTGCAGCTGAAAAAGGGCGAACGCTACACCCTCAACGTAAGCTCACTGTGCAACACCCCCTGCCTCGGCGTGAGCAAGTTCGCCCTGAAGCCTCGCGCCATGCTGCTGGATGCCTACGGCACAGTGATTGCCGACAAACCTTCGCGCGCTTCGGCCGTAGTCGGTCAGCTCAACATGAGCTGGGATGGCGAAGCCCCTGAAGATGGCACCTACTACCTGCTAGTAGCCGCTGACAACGAGGACCTTGGCCAAACAATCGTGATCGACGATGTCTGGGTCAACAACTCGCCATTGATGGCGGTTCAGGTTGACATGCAAAGCTCACCATTCGGCAAAATCAGCGCGTTCTCCAGTACCCGCCGCAAGTGACTCTGCAACATACCCGATAGCAAAACCCGCATCCCTGCAGCGCTAGGCACCGACTACTGAGGTGCCTAGCGCTGCGCGTTACCGTGCAACACCCTATCAAGGATGAGCCATG
Source organism: Pseudomonas sp. (assembly GCF_046581935.1). Lineage (GTDB taxonomy): Bacteria > Pseudomonadota > Gammaproteobacteria > Pseudomonadales > Pseudomonadaceae > Aquipseudomonas. Next base: position 10,034 of record NZ_JAYGFK010000014.1, on the reverse strand, counting down.
AAAACTCTGCATTACCTTGCCGCAGCACTGCTCAGTCTGAGCCTAACCGGTTGCGTATCGTTCATCCCGGCCGGCCCAATTGGCGACCCTAAACAACCAGCTAGCTTCACTCAGCCCCGCGCGGTGATGGTCGATGACGTACAGATCACCGACAACAAGGTCAACGAAAACCTGCGCAAGACCCTGAGCAGCCAATTTACAGAGCAGTTGAATAACCGCATTGAACGCGGTGAGTACTTCACGAACGTTATCAGCTTTCCCGCTAAGCTCGGTGAACAGGACGTGCGGCTCCAACTCAACCTCACCTCGCTCAAAGGCAAACGCACGCCTCACCCTGCCTACTTCCCTGGTGCACTGCTGACGCTAACGGTATGGATCTGGGTCAACGGCCCCATTTATGTCGACAAATATGACCTAGCCGGAGACCTTTCGATTACTGATGCTCAGGGCAAACTGCTCGCCAGAAGCCACCAGCAGGTCAAGCTCGACCAGAATACCGGGCTCTGGGATAACGACTATTTCAACATGTCGCTCGGTTCAGACCAACTCAACCAACTGATCGAAGAGTTGCTGCAGGACAGCACACGTCAACTCGCTCGCCCCTAACAAGGATGTTACGCATGAAACCATTATTTGCAGCGCTACTCGCCGCAACCCTCTTGTCGTTGACAGGCTGTCTTTCCTATTCGCACCACGACCTGGCCCAAGTTGAGCAGTGGCCCTTGACTGCTGTTGAGCAGCCAGCCCAGTCGGCCTATATCAAAGTCGATAGCCAATACCTGTTCAATGAGCAAACTCGCGCCGGCGGCTTTAACCAGGCAAACCTGGAGAAACTGGTCGTCAAGCAGTATCAGGACAGCGCGCGCTTCAGCAGCGTTACCACAGCCAAGCAGAATTCAGATCTGTATATCAGCGTGCGAGTCAGCAACCACGAACGCGGTAGCCTAGCCAGTGCCTTCATCACGGGCTTCACACTGTTTGTTATACCGGGCAAGTTCAGCAATGAACTAACCATGGAAACCACCTTCAAGGACAGTGACGGCAAGGTACTAGGACGTATTGAGAAGCGCGAAACCATCACGACCTGGATGCAACTGCTACTGATCGTTGCAGTGCCCTTCAATGAGTCGATCGACCCCATACTCAACCAACTGACTCAGAGCAGCCTGGAAGAAGCCGCACGACAGAAGCTGATCTGACCACGCTTAGCAGATGCCACGTACCTAGTGGGCTTGGCATCTGCGCCATCACCTGCACCACCCACCAACTTATTGATCCACCGCAAGATGCTCTGCTCAGAGCGCTTTAGCCTAGGCCGATGACTTTCTGAGGGCTTGCCCTCCAACTGCCATCGATGAGGCCTCCATGAGCATCACCTCTACCAGCATCTGCGCCGCTGCCGACCAACTGCAAGGGTTTGTCGGTTTCAACGCGAAAACCGGGCGTTATATCGTGCGTTTCTCCGAAGATTCCTTCGGCCTCGATGTGCTGGAACAAAGCATTACGCCTACCTGTGAGTTCGTCTGGCGCGCCTTTGATGGTGAGCTGATGAACCTCGACCGCGCGCGCCTGCAATTGCTGTTGGAGCAAAATATCGACGACCGCCTGAATATCAGCGAACCGCTGCGCGTCTACGTACGTCGCACCGACCTTGCGGAAATCAGCGCCGAACGCCGTCGCCTCAACGCATAAGCAGCCAATAAGCTGCGATGGCCGAATAGACCTTGGGTTGTTCACTTACACCCCCACAGCAGCTGCCTACGGAAGACTATGCTCGACAGGCCGATTTCATTCACCTGGGGGCCTGCAATGTTCGATGTGCTGATCAAGAATGCGCTGTTTTTTGATGGTAGCGGCGCACCGGGAGTGCTGCGCCACCTGGGTGTCCGCGACGGCAAACTACTGCGTATAAGCGCCAGCGCCCTGGATGAAGCTGGCTGCAGTCAGGTTATCGACGCGAGTAACCGCTGGGTAACACCTGGCTTTATCGACATGCACACCCACTACGACGCGGAGCTGGTGGCAGCCCCGGCGCTGAAAGAGTCGGTGCGCCATGGCGTGACCACCGTGATGATTGGTAGTTGCTCGATCAGCATGGTGCTATCTAGCCCGGAGGACTGCTCGGACCTGTTCACCCGTGTCGAGTCAGTACCACGCGAACATGTGCTGCCACTGCTGCAGGCGCGCAAGACCTGGAACAGCGCCAGCGAATTCGCAGCCTTTCTCGATCAGCATCCACTGGGCCCGAATATCTGCTCGTTCCTTGGCCACTCCGACCTGCGCGTCGCCGTGCTCGGTTTGGAGCGCGCTGTTGATGCCAAGGTGCGCCCCAGCGAAAGCGAACTGCAGCAGATGGAGCGCCTGCTGGAGGAGGCTCTGGACGCTGGCTTACTTGGCCTGTCGAGTATGACCAACCCCTGGGACAAGCTCGACGGCGATCGCCAACGCTCGAAATCCCTACCCTCGGTGTATGCGCCCTGGGCCGAGTACGCGCGGCTGAACAAAATTTTGCGTCGACGCGGACGCATCCATCAGGGCGCGCCGAATCTGGTGACCAAGCTCAATGTGCTGGCCTTTCTCTGGGACAGCATCGGCGGTTGGTGGCGCAAGCCGCTGAAGACCACCCTGATTACTCTGATGGACGTCAAAGCTGATCCCTGGCTGGCCTCTGTGCTTGGCCCATTAACCCGCGGGATCAACCGTCTTGCACGCGCGGATTTTCGCTGGCAGACCCTGCCCGTGCCCTTCGAAACCTATGCCGATGGCATGGAGTTCGTGGTCTTTGAAGAATTTCCCGCCGGCCAGGCCGCGTTGCACTTGGCCAGCCATGACCTGCGCAGCCAACTGTTCCAAGACCCGGCCTACCGCCTGCGTTTTCGTCAGGATGTCGAGAAGAAGTTCGGCCCACGGGTCTGGCACCGCGACTTCGATGATGCCTGGATCGTCGAGTGCCCAGACGCCAGTGTGGTTGGAAAAAGCGTTGGCGAACTGGCCAAAACCCGTAACGAGCACCCCGCCGACCTGTTTCTCGACTTACTGGTAGCCCACGGGCCACGCCTGCGCTGGCGCACTGTAATCGCCAATCACCGCCCAGAAGTGCTGGAAAAACTGGTCTGCGAACCCAGCACCCTGATCGGCTTTGCCGACTCTGGCGCGCATATCCGCAATATGGCTTTCTATAATTTCGGTCTGCGCCTGCTCAAGCTAGTACGTGACGCTGAGTCACGCGGCCAACCAGTGATGCCGATATCAAGCGCTATCTGGCGTCTGACTGGCGAACTGGGGGAATGGTTTGATATTGATGCAGGCCGGCTCTTTGAAGGTGCCCGTGCCGACGTGGTGATCATCGACCCAAGCGCGCTGGATGACTCGCTGGCCAACTACCAGGAAGCCCCCATGGACGCCTTCGGCGGCCTGCAGCGCATGGTCAACCGTGGGTCAGCGGTGGATGCCGTGCTGATCAATGGACGAATTGCTTACCAGCATGGTGAGTTCGCAGATGATCTCGGTAACAGCCGAGGTTATGGACAGTTTCTGCGCAGCAAGGCGTAGACAGCAGCAAAAACATACGACGCCAACCTGTTTCACCTACTGCAAGTGCAGTGTCTTACAGCGGCGAGGTCAGTTCAGCGCCGCGGGTACATCCAAGGTGCCCTGCACAACATTGCGCGAGTGGATGCCAAAGCGCTTGAACAGCTCGGCCAATATCTGCTCAAGCAACGGATCAGCTTCGGTATGGGCCAACTGATTACCGCCACTAAACCCAGGTGCCGCCGCTGGCTTGCGTGCTAACCACTGGCCGACTAACTCATCAAGACTATCGGCACTGGCATAAGACTCGGCCGCCACCACCTGCTGCGCGTAATCCACCGAGTAGGCCGGGTAGCGCTCCTGCGGGCTCTGCGTATAAGCCTGCAACAATGGCGACGCCGCCTGTTCGCCCATTAACTGCTGCATGCGTTCCAGCTGATATTCCTCGATGGCAGTATGCCGATCTGCTACGCGAGTAATCGCCGCCTCGCGCCCCTCGGGATAACCGGCAGCCTCTTTAAGGGCAATAACAACCAGCTCCGGCGTATTGAACCCAGGTACAGCCTTGGCATGGTAGGGCTGGGTCAGGTCCTGCATGTAGTGCAAGGCCCAACCGAGAAAGCGGTAACCCCAGTAGTCATGCCCGCTGGCCAACGCCAGTCGAGCCAGACCGGTGTACTGATAGCTTCGCCAATGTGGCAACGTACGCCGCAAGTAAGGTGCGGCCTGATACACCAACTCTGACTCGTGGTAATAGCCAATATGAAAAGGTGCCTGCGAGGAATACTCGAAGCGCGCATCACCAAATGGCTGCGGACCAAAGTTGTATTGCCCGCCTACCTCACCGGGGTTGTCACTGAACAGATTGATGTCATGACCGTAATCCGGCTCGTCAGCCGCGCTACTCAGCACCTGCACAGCACTCACTGCCTCACCGGGCCGTAAAGCCAGGTATCGCCAGTGACTCCAGGGGCCAATTTTGCGAAACACCAACACCTGCTCAGCTGCCAAGCGCGGTCGGCCTTGATCAGACTGCCCTGGCAACTGCTGCACAAAACCGGCCAGGCGGATCTGCGGATTGACCCGTAGCGCATGCAAAAACGCATTGAGCCTATCGCCACTATCCGCCGCACTGAAGCGCAAAGCATCCGGGCGCAGCGGGTAATCCGCAAAATGCTCACGGGCAAAGCCTTCCTGCTCATCCAGTAGTCGCTCGATAGCCGGCGCCTGATCATCAAGGAACGCCTCCAACGGCTCGTAGCTCAACGTGCGCTGCAACTCGGGCATCTCCTGCAGCGCCAGTTGGCTGCCCAATGAATGATTGGACCACGCCAATACGCTCAGCGAATGACACGCCAGGCAGCAAGCAGATAACAACAGCAACAATGGCTTCACAAAAACTCCAGCAGCAACGGCCATGCAAAGAGGCGCAGCCTAACGCCACAGCGACAACCCGACACTGTCGTATCAAGTCAGCCTACTCACCAATCGAGCAACCTACTCACAACACCTCTGCTATTCGGCAACCATCGGCGTAGACTCACAGCACCAACCTCGCTCGGCAGCGGGAGCTGGCACGCTCCAGAACATTCAACCACGACGTTGTCAGAGGTGAAGATCATGAGCAAAGGTATGGACTCAAAGAAACAGGCCAAGAAAAAACCGCTGAAAACTGCCAGCGAAAAACGCCTGGAGAAAAAGGGCAAGCAAAGCAGCAGCAACCTGCTGGGTAGCCACTCCGCCACCTGAAATAGTCCGGCCTGGCGCAAGGATCGACTTGCCGCCAGGCACACTCACCTGACACGCTTGCGCCATGCACTACCGTCTTCTCCCTCCCCCACTAAAGCCACTGGCCGACAAGTTCTACCGTGCCCAGCGTTCGCCCATGCGCGCCAGCGCAGGCGCACAGATCTGGGTGGCCGAACAACAAGAAATCGTCGCGGCCCTGTGTCTGCAAACCGTTAACGGCGGACACTGGCTCACCAGTCTGTTGGTCGCCCCAGCGCAACGCCGCCAAGGGTTGGCCGCACACCTGATCGAAACAGCCCTAACCGAATGCAGCGCACCGGTGTGGCTGTTCTGCCACCCGGAGCTAAGCGACTTCTACCTGCGTCAGGGGTTTACCCTTGCCAATGATATGCCTGCGGTATTGGCCGATCGCCTGCTACGTTATCAGCGCAGCAAACGCCTACTGGCATTTTCCCGCCACCCCGGTTAGGCACGACTGAACAGACAGTGGCGCGTACTGGCATTTTGCTAAATTTTCCTATTGCTATCGGCGGGTAAAGCTCTGCATGCTTGGCTCATAACAACTACAAAGCTGGCAACCTTTATGCGAACACCGCGTATGCTCAGGCGCCTGCGTAAAAATGTTCAGCTGTCCATCATCACCCTGATGGGCTTGTTCGGCATACTGGGTATTACCCCCTATGCCATATACCGATTGAGCACCGGCAACTACCTGGTCGGCTCGGCCGATAGCGTAATCGTGGCATCCACCGTCCTAGCCTTGATTTATGCCTGGCGCACCGGCGATACAGTCAAACCCGGCATCTACTTGGCAGTCATTTTTTCCGCAGGGGCGACCCTGATCGCCATCAACCTGGGTATCAACGGCCTGTTCTGGATCTATCCGCTGATCCTCTTTAACTTCTACATGGTCTCGCCGGGCAAGGCCCTGCTGGCAACCATATTGGTACTGCTCAGCCTGGTAACTTACGGGCAACTCAAGCCCGGCAGCGTATTTGAAAGCCACTACCAGATGGTCTCGTTTCTGGTCACCAGCATGACAGCCGGCACCCTCAGCTTTATTTTTGCCTACCGCACCAACAGTCAACGTGACCGGCTGCAACTACTGGCCACGCATGATTCGCTAACCGGCGCACGTAACCGTAGGGCCATGAATGAAGAGCTGAAGATCGCAGCCTCCACCTATCGCCGCCATGACAATACTTACGGCGTACTAATCATGGACCTGGATCACTTCAAACAGATCAACGACAGCTATGGCCATCAAGCCGGCGACCAAGTATTGATTAACTTTGTCGAGCTGATCAAAAACGTCTCGCGCAAGGAAGACCGCTTGTTCCGCTTCGGCGGTGAGGAATTTCTACTGCTGCTGCCTAATACCGAACGAAGTGGCCTGCTGGCAGCCGCTGAGCACCTGAGGCAGCAGGTTAACCAGCATCTGCGCGGGCCTGGCGGGGGCGTGAGCATGTCGATTGGCGGCGCAATTCTGCGCCGCGACGAGCATTGGCGAGACCTGCTGCAACGCGCCGATCAACGCCTGTATCGCGCTAAGAGCGCCGGACGTAACTGCGTCATCATTGATGATGCGCCGATCACCGACACGCTATCCGCCAGCTGAAACCATGCGACGTTGCTTACCGAGCCTACTGCAGAGAAATTGCCTCCCTCAGTGATTGGCCTGTAACAACTCGGGCTAGTCTCTGTCTATTGGCCACACCTCATAGAGACTACCGTCATGCAAAGACGCTCCCTGCTCAAAGCGTTGGCCCTGTTGCCCGCGCTGCCCCTGCTCGGTAATGCACCGCTAAGCCTGGCGCAAGCCATCGCCAGCAGCATCACACCGCTGGATAAACCTCATGACGCTTGGCGCAAACTGCTGCCACCTGAAGCCTATGCCGTACTGTTCGAGGAAGACACCGAAGCCCCGCGCAGCAGTCCGCTAAATCAGGAAAAGCGCGACGGCACCTTCGTCTGTGCAGCCTGCTACCTGCCGCTGTTCGCTAGCCAGGACAAATATGAAAGCGGCACCGGCTGGCCCAGCTTTACCAAGCCGATTGACGGGCACATGAATACCAAGCGTGACTTCAAACTGTTCTTCCCACGCACCGAATACCACTGCGCACGCTGTGGTGGACACCAGGGTCATGTCTTCGATGACGGCCCCAAGCCCCGTGGCGAGCGCTGGTGCAATAACGGTGTAGCCCTGCGTTTTATCCCTGAAGGCGAACCTTTACCCGAGTTGCGGAGCTGAACATGACCACAATCACCTCTTCCTGGCGCAACACCCTGCTCAACAGCGCCATCCTACTCCTCGGCGGCCTGCTAGCCGCCTGTGAGCCCATGGCTGCGCAAGCACCACAAGCAGCGCAAACACTGGCTACCGCACAGTCTGTAGAAAACCCCGGCGTCGCAATTTTTGCCGGCGGTTGCTTCTGGTGCACCGAGTCGGACTTCGACAAAGTGCCAGGGGTGATTGAAACCACCTCCGGCTATATTGGCGGGCATATCGAGAACCCTAGCTACGAGCAGGTCTCTGCTGGTAACAGCGGCCATCTAGAAGCGGTACGCGTGCGCTTCGATCCAAGCAAAACCAGCTACGCCAAGCTACTCGAAGCGTACTGGCCAACCATCGACCCGGTTACAGCCAATGCTCAGTTCTGCGACCACGGCACGCAATACCGCAGCGCAATTTTCTACAGCACAGCGCAAGAACAGCAACTGGCCGAAGCCTCCAAAGCTGCGCTAGATAAGTCTGGCCGCCTGCCTGGCCCGGTGGTTACGGAAATCCTCCCGGCCACCACCTTTTATCCCGCCGAGGACTACCACCAGAACTACTACCAGCGAAATCCGTTGCGCTACCACTACTACCGTAACGGCTGTGGCCGCGACCAACGCCTGGAACAGCTCTGGGGCAAGAAGCACTAAGCAGCGCGCATCAGTTGGCGCAAATGCCAACTGATGCGTATGCATTTAGCTACTTGATCGAACACTGATATTCGGGTCACTGGGTTTGCTGGCTTCCTTGGTGTGGCGCTGAACACTGACCATCACCACCTGAGTTAACGGCGACGATCCTGATATTGCGTGCTCTGGCCTGGGTACTGCTGTACCTGGTAGCCACCAGGATATTCGATGCTCTGCTTGATAGATCCGCGACTCTCTATCGACTGACTGTCATAGCGCTGCTCATGACGTTGCAGGCCATCGGGTAAGCGCTGACCACCGTAAAGGTTATGGTTTTCAATCTGCTGAGAGCTGCCGATGCTGCCGCTGGCACCGGGGCTGATATAGGTTTTGGGAATAACCCGCAGCGTCTGCGGCGCTTGCTGCTCGGCATAAAGCGGCGTGACCAGCAGCAAACACACCAGGCTGACTGCATATCTGCACATCGTCATAACAACCTCTGCGCCATGCACGCAAAACGAACCTGAAGATTAGGCAGCCGAGTCACTCAACAGTTCACAGCATTGAGCACGCCAGGAAATCGGACGCGACAGCCATCAAACCTAAGACCTTCGCATTACGAGTGCCGCCGATGGCCTAACAGCGCGGCTCACTGGACAATCCAGTGAACCTCACTGCTGACAGAATCAGTTGCTGGGCAGTTCGATGCGGTCTTCGTGGATCACAATGCGACCCTGCTTGTACAAACCGCCGATGGCTTTTTTGAAGTTACCTTTGCTGACCCGAAACAGTCCGGCAATTTCCTCAGGCGAACTTTTGTCATTCACCTTGAGTACCCCATCGTGCTCACGCAGCTTGGCCAGAATCTGTTCGCCAAGACTGCTGGCGGCTTCTTGACCGACCGGCTGCAGGCTCAGGCTGATCTTGCCATCCGCGCGAACTTCCTTGATGAAGCCCTTCTCCTGCATACCGTTGCGCATAAACTTGAACAGCTCATTCTTGTGGATCAAGCCCCAATGCTTGCCATTGATAATGGCCTTGAAGCCCATATCAGTGGACTCAACCACCAGCAGATCAACTTCCTGGCCAGCGGTGTAATTCGCTGGCACGTTATCCAGGTATCGATCCAGTCGTGCAGTGGCGGTAATGCGTTTGCTGCGCTTATCCAAGAAGACATGCACAACGCAATAATCACCCACCTGTAGCGGGCGTTTCTCTTCGGAGTGCGGCAGCAATAAATCCTTCGGCAAACCCCAATTAAGGAATAAGCCCACACGGTTTATATCTACAACTTTCAAACTAGCGAACTCACCCACCTGAACTTTTGGCTTTTCAGTGGTGGCAATCAACTTGTCTTCACTGTCCAAGTAAATAAAGACATTCAACCAATCTTCTACTTCACTTGGGGTGTCACTCGGGATATAGCGTTTTGGCAATAAAATTTCGCCATCCGCGCCGCCATCCAAATACAGGCCGAAGTCGGTGTGCTTCACAACCTGCAAACTATTCATCCGTCCAATTACCGCCATGATGCCCTACCCTCATTACCAAGCCGGCATTCTAGCCGAGTCGCCCCTGAATTTCTCGACCTAGCGGCCCTCACACCATCCCTGACGGACAGCTACACGAGGAACCCGACAAATGGGCCAGGTGCCAACACACACGCCAAAGAACTCAGCACTACTGGCCTATTTCTATTAAAACAACCACTTAGGGAAACTCTGAAAAAGACTTCCTGATTTTGGCAAAATACCCAGACTCCACCCGCTGAGTTTTCCGATGAAGCAGATGACCTTCGCCGACGCCGAGTACGCCGGTAAGCGCAAGCAGACCCGCAAAGAGTTGTTCCT
>NZ_JAYGFK010000028.1:0-177694 GCF_046581935.1 Pseudomonas sp. | reverse complement strand
GGCTAAGGCGGTAACTGCGACCGCACGCAAGATCGCGATCCTGTTCTACAACGCGATGCGCTTCGGCATGGCTTACAAAGATCCAGGAGCCGATCACTACGAGCAAAAGTATCGGGAAAGAGTAGTTAAGGGATTGCACCGTAGAGCGGCAGAGTTTGGCTTCACGCTTCAGACCGTCGAAGGTGTTTCTTAGGAAGGCTACCGCTCTCTTAATGTCAGACTCCCTCGATCAGTAAGCTTGATAGAGGCGTTGGGCGAGCGGTATCCACGAGCCGAGTTGTGCCGCGTATTTGGTGTACATCGCAGCAGTGTCTACGACGCCTGCAAGCGACGCCGTCGTGTCGATCATCGGCGGATTGCACTGCGCCAGCTGGCAACTGAATTTCACCTTCAGAGCCGCGGCTCAGCTGGAGCCCGAACGCTGTCCGCAGCGCTGCAGATACAGGGTGTTGCGGTGGGCCGTTTTCTGGCGGGTCGCCTGATGAAAGAGGCCCGATTGTTCAGTACGCAATGCCGCAAGCACCGCCACCGCAAAGCTGATGGTGAAAGCGCCATTGCGACGAATGAATTAGATCGACAGTTCACTGTTAGCGCCCCAACCAAGTGTGGTGCGGTGACGTGACCTACATCTGGGCGGGTAATCGCTGGGTCTACCTAGCGGCGGTTATGGATTTGTATGCCCGCCGCATCGTGGGTTGGGCGCTCTCCAATCGACCGGACTCGCAACTTACAACAAGGGCTTTGCGCGTGGCCTTCGAGTCACGTGGTTGCCCACTGCAGCTGATGTTTCACTCTGATCAAGGCAGCCATTACACCGGCATCGAATTCCGACAAATGCTATGGCGCTATCGGATCAAACAGAGCATGAGCCGTCGCGCTAACTGTTGGGATGACGCACCGATGGAGCGTTTTTTCAGAAGCCTGAAAACGGAGTGGATGCCAGCGCATGCCTATACCAACCAAGGCCAAGCTGAGACGGACGTACTGCGTTATCTGACGGATTACTACAAACATCAACGGCCACACAGCTACAACGGATACAAAACGCCAGTGGAAGCCAAATCACTGGCCGGATAAACCTAAACCAGCGTCCGGATTTTGTGACCACAACATCTGCGTAAAAAGCTTCCTCTAAGAAAGTCGGGCGACCCGAGGAAAGGCTCATCTTGATCCTGTAGAATCGCGAATCAATTGCCGTACTGGACTTACGCCGAGATGCACACACAATTCGACTCATGGACGCAGCGAGCCTACACTTTTATCTGCAACTGGTTACTTCCTTTAGGCTTTGTCGCCTTGCTCGTGGGGCTGGCTGGTCTGCCGGAGCGCAGCCTTTATCACAAGGTGTTCTACGCGCTAATTGCCGTGCCTACGTTACTCGCCTTGATATTGCGCCCTCGTAGTAGTGGAGCGCTCTGGCTCGACCCGGTGATTATTGCCTTCTTGATATTCTCAACCTGGGCCTTAATCAGCGTCTGCTGGTCAGACACCGACCAGTCCTTCGGCACCCTATTCAAGCGCCCGCTGTATATTCTGATGCTGTTTGCCTCATGTGCGCTCATGGCATTGCAACCCAATGCACGACTCGCCTACAGCACACTGCTCGCGGCCTTAATAATGTTGCCACTGACCACTTACAGCTTGGTGTTTTTTGTAGCCAACTGGACGCCTGGCGCAAGGTTTGTCGGCGATGGGGCATTAGACAACCCGCTACTAAGCTCACATTTGTTCGGTTCTTTTTGCGCCCTTTGGTTGGCATTAAGTATGACCCTAAGCCCTCGCCAAAGCTGGTCCGCGCTAATTGCCGCCGTACTGATGGGGCTAGCACTAATGGCCACCGGCTCGCGCACGCCTCTCGTTGCAATTGCGCTGGCGTGTGCCTGGCTGATAGTCGCGTGCTGGAGCAAACGCTCCGCCTGGTTGCTGCTCTCAGGGGTGCTAATGATGCTCGCCCTAGCCCTGCTTTACCCGGAGGTTTTGTCCAGTCGCGGCATGTCTTACCGGCCAGAGTTGTGGGCCAAAACGCTTAGCAAGGTTGCTCAACAGCCTTGGCAAGGATTCGGTTTCGGTGCCCATCTGGCAATATTTATCCCCGATCTCAATATGAGCTTTCGTGAGCCGCACAACTTTGCCCTCGGAGTGCTGTATTACACCGGTATTATTGGCTTAGCCCTATGGCTCACCATGCACTGTCTCGCCCTCTTCCAGTGCTGGAAGCACAGAAGTAACTACCTGTTTATTGTTTGCGGCGCATTGCTGGTTTATGGCATCGGCGCAGGGCTCACGGAGGGTGGCGGCATCCTGTCACGCCCCAAAGAGCACTGGATGGTAACCTGGATCCCCCTCGCACTGATTGCAGCACTAAGCGTACGCATGCGGCAAACACAAGGAACCCAAAGCTGATGCAGACGCTTTCTCAGTCTGAATTTAGCGCTCTTTCTGCCAACGCCAGCGTGCTTGAGCTCGACGGTCTTGGGCCAAAGGTTCTAAAACTGACGGACGGCAGCTTTCTCAAGCTGTTCCGTAAGCGTTCAGTGTTTTCCCGCGAAACCCTCAAGCCTTACGCCAAGCGATTCGCAGAAAACGCCGCACGCTTACAGCATATGGGATTTAACAGCCCACAAATCATTCAGGTGTATTGGCTGGTTGATCCGATCAATAGAACCGCCGTGCACTACTGGCCACTGCCAGGAGAAACTTTGCGCCATATGTTGAGTAACGGCTCTAACGAGCGCCGCCAACAACTTGTGGAACAGTTTGGCGAACTGTTAGCCAAGTTACACGCCAGCGGCGTTTATTTTCGCTCGGTTCACTTGGGCAACGTATTGGTGCAACCCGATGGGCAACTTGGTTTGATTGACCTCGCAGATATGCGCATCAGCTATTCCGCACTTAGCCTGCACAAGCGTCAACGCAACCTCAAGCACATGCGCCGCTATACCGACGACCAAAAGTGGCTATTCGAAGAACACTATGACGCACTCAAAGCAGGTTACAGCCATATCGCCAAGAAACTGACAGCCAAACTGTTTGAGTAGGACGTGCGCAATCTAACGCGGCTGGGTAGCACGCCGCTGTGCATACTGCAGAAAGCTATCAAGTCGGTCACTGCACAACAGTGGGCTCACGCTACGCACCTCCTGCTCTGGCCACTCCCACCAAGCGGCCTCAAGCAACGCAGCGCAAACCTCGGGAGCGAAACGCCAGCGAATGTGTCGCGCTGGATTACCAGCCACAATCGAGTAGGGCGCGACATCGCGACTCACCACTGCGCCGGCGGCAACCACGGCCCCATGACCCACCGTGACACCTGACAGAATCACGCTATTGGTGCACAGCCATACATCACTACCGATCACTACATCGCCCCGGCTCACGGCATAGCCTTGGATATGCTGAGCTTCGTCAATCATCGCGGGAAACGGATAGGTTGTGACCCAATCACTGCGATGATGGCCCCCCAGAAAAATCTCCACCTGTTCGGCAATAGACGTATAACTGCCGATTTTCAGCGTGGCTCCCTCCTGCCAGTCATGCACAACAGGCAGACCGTAGGTCCCTAGACCGATCTGGTAGTGCGGATAGCGCTGGAGAAACTTCGCCTGGCCACGCTGCAGTCTAGGCAACGCCCGCAACTGCTTTTTGGCCTGCCTGGCCAGGAAACGCGCCCACAGTCCCATACCTAATCAGGCCTTTTCCAGTGGTGAAAAATACAGGCGCATCAGGCCGCGCCAGGTTTTCTTCGACCAATTTTTAAACGGAATCTGCGCCAGCAGCTCACGCGCCAGCTGACGATCACGGTTGGAGCATTTGAGAAACATTGAGCTAAGAAAGCGCGTACGAACAAACTCATACTGTGGATGGTCGCGGTACAACGCATAAATGCGCAGGATGCTATCAATCATAAATCGGTGGTTCTTGTAGGAGTTGGTAGCGTGTTTACGGTAACGCGCCAACACCTCACCCAGGCAGTCAATGTAGTAGCCGGCATAGGTGATTTTCAGCTCAATTGCCAAGTCTTCCAGGCGAATTTCCGGATCGAAGCCGCCCACCTTTGCCAAGGCCTCTTTGCGGATCATCAGGGTTGTGGCGGGCGCATAGGGCTTGCGCTCCATAAACACATCATCGAAATCCATTCGCCGAAACGGCACATCTCGACGCTGACGGGTTTCAGGGAACAGCTTACCTTCTGAGTCGATCAACTCGATATTACCGGCACAGATCCCCACATCAGGCTTATCCACCATATAGGCCACCTGCTTGGCCAGGCGCTCGGGCAACATCACATCATCCGAGCCAAACGGCACAATCAGCTCGCCCTTAGCGCGAGCGATTGCCGAGTTCAGTGTGCGAGTTAGCCCCTGATTTTGCTGAATCTGAAAATCGAAATCATGCTCAGCCTGCAAGCGTCGAATACGCTCAACACTGTCATCGGTAGAGCCATCGTCCACCACCAAAAGCTCTACATGCGAGTAGGTTTGCCCCAACACACTGAGAATGCACTCTTCAATATAAGGCGCATGGTTGTATGAGGCGATAATGACACTGACAAGCTGAGGGTTTTGACTCATAGGGAGGCGCTCGCCTGACTCAGCGACTCGTCAATGAGCTGCCGATACTGCTGACGGAAGGTTTCTATATCGTGATTGGCGCACAAGTAGGCATAAGCTTGCTCGCCCTTTTCCCGTAACTGCTGGTCGCTCAGTTGCAAGTAGCTGCTTAGTGCCTGGCTCAGCGCATCAACGTTAGCAGGGGGTACGGCAATACCATCGGCGCCCTCGATCAGCGGCAACATCGCAGGCACGTTAGACGCAATTACTGGCAAATGCCCGCTCATCCCTTCCAACAAAGCTAAACCCAGGCCTTCAGCAAGGGACGGCATGGTCCAAATATCAAAAGCGCGCACATACTGCAGAGCATTTTCACGAAAACCGAGCAGATGAACCCGACCACCAAGACCGAGTCGCTCAACCTCAGCCAGCAGCCGCGATTCTTCGCGGCCTTTGCCAATAATGGCCAGCTGAACCTGTGGATAAACGTCTTTGAGCTTGGCAAACGCCTGGAGCAGGTAATTATGCCCTTTGACCGGCACCAACCGCCCGAGCGCGCCCAGCAAACGCACATTAGGATCAAGCCCTAATAACCGGCGAGCCTCTTCACGTGAATGCTGCAAGGCAGTGGCCTGCTCGATATCGATGGCGTTGGTGATGGCCACGGTATTGTGTTCGCTAAAGCCGCACTCGCAATCCAGCAGGTATTGCTTGACCGCTGGCGACACCCCCACAAAGCGCCAAGCCTTATCGATCAAGCGCTTGGCTTGGCGGCGCCGGTAAAAACGATCGTACTCGCCAAACCCGTGAGAAATACCGATGCACAGTGGAACCTTTAACCAGCGGTTCAGTTGCAACATCATATTGACCGGCTTAAAGCGGTTACAGATCACCACATCAAACCGCTCGGCGCGGCAAAACTGATAGAGCTGCCACATCGCTCGTAACCGCAAACCCTTGAGTTGCTTATCGGAAAACTCGAAATACACCGAACGATCCGCTCGGCTCACCGGTTCCCCGGGACCGGGCTTACCACGCAAGAATGCTGCAACTATCTCATAGCGCTCATTAGGCAACGCCTTAACAATCTGCTCGGCTAGGTCGGCAAAGTCATGAGCCTTGACGTTATAGTCGGGCTGTAGCTGTAAAACTTTGATGCGCCTGCTCATCGGTTATCCTGCGAAAATCCTTGAGAACTGATCTGCCACACCGGCTGTTTTGCTAGCGCTTGCAATGTATCGACCGAATGCTCGCCGAGTGCAGGCCAGGCATCACGCTTCCACACAACGAAATGGAAATAGGGAAACTCCCGCCCTCGATCAAGATCATTATTCAATCGCCCCTCGCGCCAATACCAGCAGGTAGGGAATTCGGCGCGACCATCGATCCAGGGAATACAACCCGAAGGCGTACTGAAAGCCTCGACGAACTCACTGCGACGGCGCCAAGGGTTGAACAGCCCGACGAAGCGGAACAGAGGGCGCGGGAAGTTCTTGCGCCAGAGAAAAATCCGGCTGAATGCCCCCTCGTCCAGAGCGTGATGCTGCTGGTCGCAGAACCGCGCCTGCCAGTTCGGCATACGCATAAAGGCCTCCCGCATGCGCGGTACATTGCGGATCAGGCACAAATGCCCAGACACTCTCCGCTCGTGGGTGGATAACAGGTCAAACCGAGCCAGGCGTTCGGAGGTGAAATAGTCCCGTAACTGGCCGAAGACTAGATCGATGTCACCAAAGGCCCAAAAGTCATAGCCCTGCAAGTAATCCTCATGAATAAAGCCCAGCGCCGGCTTGATATCGCAGAGTTTATAGGCATTCTCCGGCGCAAACGGAATACCCAGACGCTTACCGACTAGGGTGCAGTAGTCGGCGTAACTGATGCTTTCAATTCGCACATTGCTCGGTAGTTCGGCCGGCACGCCACAGTCACTGAACATCAACCAGTCTACATCTGGGTTGTGTCGGCAACTCTCGATGAAAAACGGCATCCAGAAAGGCCAGCGCCCAAAATAGGGAATTATGAAGCATATACTTGGCGGAGTTTTCATAGCGCACCTATCGCCCACCAAGCCCCTTAGCCCAATGGTTTTGTGTGTTTCCACTAGCTGCCTAGCAGACCGAGGCGCCAAAACGCTTCGCGTATAGCATGATCAGAAAAACCGGCTTCGAGCCGTTGCAGCATGAGTAAGGCACACAGCTCGCGTTGCTCGCCATCTAGCCCGACCATATGGCATATGGCGGCAGCAAGCGCCAACGTATCGCCCAACGGGAACAGCACGCCGACCCCCTCGACCACCTCACGCCCGCCACCACAGTCGCTACCAATCAGCGGCACACCAGCCGCCATAGCCTCCAACAACACCATACCGAAGGGCTCATGATCGGAGCTCAGGACAAAGGTATCAAAGGCCTTGAAATAGCGCCGGCCACCAGCAACCTGACCGAGAAAGCGTACTGACTCAGTCGCCCTAAGCTCGTCAGCGAGCGCCTTCAGCGGTGCCTCCAAGCGTCCAGTGCCAATGATTACCAGAAGACTACCCTTCGGCAGCTGCGGCAATGCCTGGGCAAAACCTCGGATTAGAGTGGCCTGATCTTTGTCTGGGTGCAGGCGACCGACGTTGCCGACTATCCAAGCCTCCTGTGGCAATCCAAGATGCTCGCGAGCCGCATCACGGGTGACCTGCGCGGACTGAACGGCAGCAATGTCGATACGGTTGTAAAGGGTCTCTATTCGTTCGACCGCCCAACCTGGAAGGCAGGCGCGCATGTCATCGCGCACTGCATTGGAAACCCCGAGCAAAGCCAAACGCTTGCGAAAGAAATTGGCGAACAGCTGGCGCGTGCGCCGTTTGTAATCACCAAACGCATGATGCACGCCAATAACGGGTAATTGGCTGCCTAGCAGGGCGATATAAATCGGCTTAAACCGATGAGCAATACACAATTTAAAGTTGCGCGAAGCAGCGATCCGCTTGAGATCGCCAATCGCTTTGAGCTTTAGGCCGCGCACTTCGCGGCTGGAGTAGTCGAGGAAAATCACCTCATCAGAGGCAGAACCCTTCTCAACCTCAACGCTCGGCTTGCCGGTCAGGTAGACCGTACAAACTTTATAGGGCGTACCGACAAACAGCGCGGCGTACTGCCGCGCGCAATCGAGGAAGGGGCCGTCGTAACCGTGACAGAACTGCAACACCCACGGCTGCCCGCCCACCACGTCCTCAGACGTTGTCATACCAATCCTTGCCGTCCTTGACCACCAGAATGTCTTCCATGATCAGGTACTGCAGGTCAGAACCGTAGAACATGTTCAGCGCGTCGGTTGGCGAGCAGATCATTGGTTCACCGCGACGGTTGAGCGAGGTGTTCAGCGACACACCATTACCGGTGAGCTTTTCTAGCTCCAGCATCATGTCGTAGTAGCGCGGGTTGTATTCGCGCTTGAGCACCTGGGCACGCGAGGTGCCGTCTTCGTGCACCACTTCACCAACGCGGGTTTTCCACTCTTCATTCACTTCAAATGTGAAGGTCATGAACGGACTCGGGTGATCGACCTTAAGCATCTGCGGGCCAACGGTGTCGAGCATCGACGGGCAGAAAGGCCTCCAGCGCTCGCGGAACTTGATCTGCTCGTTGATCCGGTCAGCCACGCCAGGCACGCTCGGACAGCCGATGATCGAACGCCCACCAAGCGCACGCGGACCAAACTCCATGCGGCCCTGGAACCAGGCCACCGGATTGGCATCGACCATGATCTGGGCGATGCGCTGCGGCATGTTGTCGATCTGCTTGAACACCGGCTTACTCGGGTGACGGACACAAGCGGCAATCACATCTTCGTTGGAGTAGGACGGGCCGAGGTAAACGTGCTCCATCTTCTCCACCGGCACGCCGCGCTGATGCGAGATATAAGCCGCAGCGCCGACTGCAGTGCCGGCGTCGCCGGATGCAGGCTGAACGAACAGCTCCTTCACATCATCACGGGCGATGATTTTCTGGTTGAGCTTGACGTTCAGCGCGCAACCGCCAGCGAAGGCGATCTTGCCGGTTTCGCGAATGATGTCACCGAGGTAGTGCTCCATCATCTGCAGCGCCAGCTTCTCGAACAGCGCCTGCATGCTGGCGGCGTAATGGATGTAGGGATCGTCGGCGATATCACCAACACGCTTCGGCCCCAGCCACTCGATCAGCTTCTTGGAGAAGTAGAAGCCCTTGCCGTTTTCTTTGTAGCGGCGCAAGCCAATAACGTTGGCGTACTCGGTGTTGATTACCAGCTCGCCATTTTCGAACGTGGCCAGCCGCGAGAAATCGTATTTGCTGGCATCGCCGTAGGGCGCCATGCCCATCACCTTGAATTCGCCGTCGAGCATCTCGAAGCCGAGGAATTCAGTAATCGCGCCGTACAGTCCGCCAAGGGAATCCGGATCGAAGAATTCTTTGATCTTATGGATTTTGCCGTTTTCGCCGTAACCGAAGAAGGTGGTGGCGTACTCGCCCTTGCCGTCGATGCCGAGGATCGCGGTCTTTTCGGTAAAACCGGAGCAGTGATAAGCACTGGCGGCGTGAGCCAGGTGGTGTTCGACCGGCTCGATCTTGATTTTCTTCAGGTCAAAGCCAAGTTGCTGCAAGCACCATTGGATGTGTTTGTAATAGCGTTTGTAGCGGCGATTGCCCATCAGGATCGCATCAAGCGCGCGGTCCGGTGCATACCAGTAGCGCTTGGCGTACTGCCAACGGGCCTTCTCGAAGATGCTGATCGGCGCGAACGGAATCGCCACCACATCAACATCAGAAGGTTTGATCCCCGCCTGCTCCAGGCAGAACTTGGCCGACTCATAAGGCATGCGGTTTTTCGCGTGCTTGTCGCGCACAAAGCGCTCTTCTTCGACGGCGGCGATCAGCTTGCCGTCGATATACAGGGCGGCGGAAGGGTCATGGCTGAGTGCGCCGGACAGGCCGAGAATGGTCAATGCCACTGAATTTGCCTCTTTTAGTCTGCTGAGCCGACGGCGGGCGTCAGCGGTATACGTTGGTTGAGCAACTGGTGCAGTGCCGAATCGGCGGGCCAGTTACGCAGGAAACGGGCACGGTCGCGGGCATAAGCCCTGGCGAAACTGCGCGCACTGTGATGCTGCTGCATGGCGTCGAGGTCGATCAATGACCAGCGAGCCAAGTCTTCATCCCAGAACAGGTTGTGCCCTTTGAAATCGCCGTGACTAATGCGCTCGCGCAGCAAGGCTGCAAACAAACGATCCAGCGCCAATAGCTCTATTTCCGGGGGTGATCCGTCGTGGTAGTTGCTAAAGCGCGCGATTATATCCTGCCCGCCACAGTATTCGGTAATCAGGTAGGCCCGACCGCGCAACCAACACCAGCGACGCTCCAGCACAGCCAGTGGCCGCGGGGTGACGATGCCCAGCAACTGCAGGCGATTACCTTCTACCCAGCTGTGCCAGGCGCGACTAGGCCGCCAGAAGCGCTTCAGCCAATGAGCGAAATTCTTGATGTTGTAGCGTTTGACCACCAGCGGGCGGCCTTGCACCTGTACCTGCGCCACTGTGGCCGCGCCACCGGTCTTATAGATACGGCCTTGCTCGGTGAGCAGATCCATATTATTCAGCAGGGGCTGAAGTTCAGCCTGGCTGTCGCGGCGCACTACCCGCAGACCGAACGCACCGATGCTCGCAGCAAACAGACTGCAATCGCGAGCGATCTTGCGCAGGTAATCACGCAAGCGCCATTTACGAACCGTCTCCACCTCTTTCAGAAGCGCCTCCAACGGCAAGGCATGCTCGCCATTGGTCAGCAGGTAATGCACCAGCAGCTCTTCGATGAACGGAGTCAACTCGACGGGTAACTGGGCAAAGAACACGCCGAGGTTTTCCAGCACCTTGCCGCGCGACAACGGCTGGCCAGCGACCTCGACCTGAACACCGCCACCATCGATAACAAACAGCTGGCCGTTATGCCGCAGCAGGTTGTCTAGGTGTAAATCTGCCTGCCATAAACCCTTGGCATGCATCTGCGCGATGCTGACCAGCGCATCGGCCAATACGGCTAGCTGATCTGCGCTCAATAGCGGCTGATTTTCCACCGAACGCCAGGCGTCCCAGGGGCTCTCAGCACCATCCAGGTATTCAAATAACAGCCAGCCGCCCTCGCCTTCGCGCAGGCCATCAACAAGCAATTGCGGCGTCGGCAACCCCAGCTCTGCCATCAGGCGCGCACCTTCAAGCTCACGCTGAAAATGCCGGGCAGCCCGGCTACCAACCAGTAATTTGGCCAGCACCGAACGCCCACGCCATTGGGCCTGAGCGACATAACGCTGCCCAGGCAAGACTCGCAGCCACTGCTGCAAGACCAGCTCAGCAGAGCCGGCCGCATCGGCCAGCTCAATGGCCTGAGGCAACTCTGGCGAGCGCCCAGCCTGACTGAGACTCGCCAGGCTCATCAACGCGACTCCTTATTACGGCGACGCGCACCAAGCCGCGCACTCCAGCCTTCAAGCCCGCCGCCATCACCTAGATAGGCAGCCAAGAATAGCCGCACATCCGTATCGCCCCACACGCTAGCGCGACGCAATAGAGGCTCCAAATCCTTTACTCGATCACGCTGACCAAATAACAGAGGTCGGGTTTTCTCTAAGTCGATCAGCTGTGCATCGAAACCGGCAGCGGTCTCGCGCAGAAATATATGCTTAGGATAAAAGCAACCATGTATCTGACCGGATTTATGCAGGCGCTGCGCCAACTCTCCGCAGGCGCTGAGAATTGCCCTACGAGAAGCAGCTTCCAGTCCAGACCAACCCTGCAGCCAGGTATCTAGATCCTGCCAACCATCCAGCGCACGGGTCAGCAATACCGCACGCCGCTCGCCCGGCAGCTTGCGCTCGGCAAAAAACGCGGCCTGTAACGCAGGAATACCTAGCGCCGCATAGCGCTGAATATTTCTGAACTCGCGGGCGAAGGTGGGCTCCCCAAAGGGATGCCGCAAGGTTTTGGTCAGGTGATTGCTCTGGCGCTTGAGATAAAACGCCGCCTCTCCGAGATCGAGACGATAGACACTGCTCCAGCCGCCGCGCTCAGTATTAGGCTCATCAACCGCCTCGAGCTTAAGCGCCCATAGTGCGTCAAAACTGGCCAGCCCATGACGTTCAAGCAAGGCACGGTCTTGCGCCGCAATAAAATCGCTCACTCACGCCCCTCAAAAAAAACCACAACACGGCGTAAAAAGAGCTTGTCAGCAGAACCCAAGCGACTACGCCCAAGGTATTGCAGATAAAAGCGTAACCGCTGGGTCCGCGACAATTTGTACTTAGCCACCTTATCAAGGCAAGCCAAATCCTTAATGATGCGATAACGCAACAAAGGTCCCCACCAAAACGTTCCAGTGGGGCAATCGATCAAAAACAACTCCACCCGGTCGTTAACTAATAAGTTGCGCCATTTGAGGTCGTTATGGGTGAAATGGTGCTCATGCAAAATCCGTGTGGCGCGCGCCAACTGACTACTGACCGTATCGACCCAATGGCGATCCTGCAGACGCGGATCGTCGTTATTCGCCAGCAAACCCAAATCTTCGGTATTACTCAGCTCGCGAGTAATCAATGCCCCACGAACAAAGCGGCCGAGCTGACGCTCCAGACCGAAAGCGACAATCGGCGCAGTAGCCACGCCCCACTTGGCGAAGTATTTCAGGTTCTGCCATTCGGCTTTAACCCGTGGTCGCCCGATATAACGGCGCAACCCCTTACCACTACCCCAGTAGCGCTTGACGTAATAACGCACGCCATGGCGCTCGATACGGATGACCTCAGATAAAGGATCCTTGGTCAGCCGCTCCCCCTGCAGAGTAAACACAGCCTGCAGACTGCCAAAGTCTTCGGCCAGTTCTTGATATTGCGCATCTAGCGTCCAGCCTGCCATCAGAGCGCATCCCCATAACGCTGCTTACGCGCATACAACGCGTCCGCCTTACGCTCAAGCCAAACCAACAGCGACCGTTCAGTACTGAGCGTTTGGCGCAGTGGTTGCTGCCCCTTCAGTACAGAGAAATAACAGCGCAGAAACCGCAGCCTGTCGCGCCGGGTCAGACCAATATCCAGCACGGAAAAATACAGCGCGGCCAAGTCTTTGTTGCGCCAGCGCAGCGGCAGTTTGTCGTGCAGTTGCGCTCTATGCAGGTCGATCACCGACAAGCGGAAATCATCGGCCGTGATCGGCTTGTCGGTGTGCAGCAGGAAGTGGCAGATATAGCAGTCACGATGGTTGACCCCGGCGCGGTGCATGCTACCTACCATGCTCGCCACCTCCTTGATCAGCGCCCACTTGAGCCATGGTTCAGGCGGTTGTTGCGCCCAGTTCAGGCTGAGCTGTTCCAGATCGGTGGTCGGCGCCAATTCTTCGGTGACGATAAAAGAGTGCTGCGCTGCGGGGTTGCTGCCGCGCTCGCCATAGGCCACGGCGGTCATGGTCGCTACGCCGACGTCAGTCAGGCGCTGAATCGCTTGCCATTCTTGACGTGCGCCAAGCACGGGCAGCTTGGCGGTAAGCAGATTTTTGACAATCTCACCCCAGCCGATACCACGGTGAATTTTGACGAAGTAACCGTGCCCGTCGACTTCGGTACGCAACGTGCGGCGGCCTTCCAGCTCTCGATAAACCTGGCCTTGCAGGGCCTCGACAGCAGCAAAGGCATCGCGCCCGGCCCACAGACTTTTAAAGGGTTCAGCCAGTACCAGCTTCATGGGCGCGCCGCCAGGATAATGTCGGCCGCATGTTGCGGCATGGAATACAGATCGGCACTGTCCGCATAGGCCAGCCCATTGCGCGACCAGAATGCACGACGCGCATCGTCGGCCAGCATATCGGTGAGCAGATGATTAAGCCTCTCCTGCTCAAACGGACTGGCCAGCACACGGCCAGCATCCGCCTCGGCAATGTAATGGGCATAGCCGCAGACATCGCTAACCAGCACCGGCAGACCGGAAACCAACGCTTCCAGTAGCACAGTGCCGGTGTTCTCGTTGTAGGCCGGATGAATAAGCAAATCAGCACCGAGCAAAAAGCGCGGGATATCGCTGCGGCCTTTAAGAATCTGCACGTGATCGGATACGCCCAGCGCCTTAGCCTGCAACTGGAACGCGCGTGGATCATCCTGACCGATGGCGATCAAGCGCGTGCGCTGTTTTAGCTCACGAGGCAATGCCGCCAACGCCTTGAGGCTGCGGTCCAGCCCCTTGGTCTTGAACCCGGAGCCGATCTGCACCAGTAGCAAATCGTCATCAACCAGCTTGAACTCGCCACGGAACTCAGCACGAATTTCGGCAGCATTGGCCGGCGCACGGCGGTCCTGGGTAATACCCGGCGGCAGCAGATGAAAGCGCTGCAGTGGGGTGTGGTAATGCTTGATAAACAACGGCTGCTGCACTTCAGAGATCATCAGAATCTCGGTCTTCGCTTCGGGAGCGAAAACCGCCCGCTCGTAATCGGCAAAGTGCTTGTAGCGGCCCCAGCGCTTGTACAGGGGGTTGCGCAGGGTTTGCGCTTTGTCCTCATAACAGCCGTCGGCGGCATAATAGACATCCAGACCGGGCATTTTATTGAAGCCGATTACCCGGTCTACCGGGCGCTTGCCCAAGTCGGCCTCGACCCAGGCGGTGAGTTTTTCATTGCGCTTGTGGTTGAACAACGCTTTGACCGGCACCACGACAACCTCGAAGCCCGCTGGCACGTCGCCTTCCCAGATCGGCGTATACACGCGAATCGCATGGCCGCGAGCCTGGCATTCCAAGGCGATGCGCATAAAGTCGCGCTGCAATCCACCGAATGGAAAGTATTTATAGAGGATAAAAGCCAGTTGCATCAGACGCGCCCTTCAACCATGTAGCCCGGATGAACTCCGGGAAAAAATCTCGACAGCAACATCAAATGACGTCCTCAGCCAACAGCAGGGCCTGCAGTTGCGTAGCAACACGCTCAGCATCCAGGCCGTCGAAACAGGGTTTATGCCGGTCACCCGAGCCAGCATTCGGCCCCGTCGCGCACAGGTGCACCTGACCACGACCGTAGGCACCCACCCGACCTGGCAGCGTTGGCCCGTAAAGGGAAATACTCGGCACATCCAACGCGGCGGCCAGGTGGCCCAGACCGGTATCCACTGCCACGCAGGCGCTGGCCCCCGCAATCACCTTGGCCACACCTGCCAGGTTAAGCTTGGGCAGTACTGCAGCGTTTTCAATACCGGCAGCAATTCGTTCGGCGCGGGCTTTCTCGCTGTCATTGCCCCACGGCAAGCGAATCGCCCAGCCCTGCGCACTCATCTGCGCGGCAAGTTCGCGCCACTCGGTTTCCGGCCAGTGTTTGCTTGGCCAAGTGGTGCCATGCAAAAACAGCAGGTAAGGCTGCGGCGCAGCATCGGCCAGCTGTGCGCGATTCAAGCCATAGTCACCAACACCTGCCGGCAACGCATAACCCAGCGCCTGGGCGAACAGTTGACGGGTACGTTCAAGCGCATGTTGCTCACGCGGCACAGCATAGCGGCGATCATAAAAGCGGCTGGCCAGCGGCTCGCGCGCGGAGTCGTGATCTAAACCAGCAACCGGGGCCTTCACATAGCGGGTCAACCAGGCACTTTTCAGCAAGCCCTGTGCATCAATCACCAGGTCGTACTTGGTTTCCCCAAGACGCTGTTTAAAGCGCTGCCACTCACCATTCTTGAGCGTTTGCCAAAGGTGCTTGCGCCAGCGACGAATCGCCACCGGGATCACCTGCGCCACGGCCGGATGCCAGGCGGGAATCTCGGCGAAGCCCTCTTCCACCACCCAATCGAACTGGATACCGGGAATCGCCCGCGCCGCATCGGTGAGCGCCGGTAGGGTGTGCACCACATCGCCCAGCGAAGAGGTTTTGATCAACAGTACCCGCAAACTATTCAACCTCAACCGGATCACTGACCAGGCGATCCAGCGCCTCAATCACCGGGCGCGGCTTGAGCTGGCCCAGGCAGTTGTAATGGCCATAACGGCAGGTGCGTTCGAAGCAAGGGCTGCATTCCAGGCCCAAACGGACGATTTCCACCTGTTCCGCTAGCGGCGGGGTAAAGCCCGGCGAGGTTGAACCGTAGACCGCCACCAGCGGACGATTCAACGCCGCCGCCACATGCATCAGACCCGAGTCGTTGGAAACCACTGCACCCACACAGGAGAGCAAGTCGATGGCTTCAGCCAGGCTGGTTTCGCCGGCCAGGTTCACGGCTTCTTCGCGCAGGCCGGGAATCAGCCGGCTGCGGATGTCCTCACCGACCGGGTGATCATTCTTCGAGCCGAATATCCACACCTGCCAACCGGCGCGAATCTTCATCTCGGCGACCTTGGCGTAGTGCTCGCTCGGCCAACGTTTGGCCTCACCAAACTCGGCACCGGGACACAACGCCAGTACCGGCCGATCCAGACTTAGACCGAACTTGGTCAGCGCTGCATCGCGGCTCTGTGGATTGATCTGCAGAGAGGGCCGCGGATAAGGCTGCGCAAGCAGCGCATCGGGCTCAAAAGCCAGCGCCATAAAGCGCTCGATCATCAGCGGATAGCACTCTTTGTCCAGCGTACGAATGTCGTTGAGCAAGCCATAACGCAACTCGCCTTTCCAGCCGGTGCGCTTGGGGATACCGGCGAAGAATGGCACCAGCGCGGACTTCAGCGAGTTAGGCAGCAGAATCGCCTGGTCGTACTGGCCCACAAGGGACTTACCGATCTTGCGCCGCGTCGCCAGCCCCAGCACACCGTGGCCGAGCGGAAAGCTCAGCGCCTGACGCACTTCGGGCATGCGCTCGAGAAGCGGCCGGCTCCACTCGGGTGCCAGCACGTCGATTTCACAGCCAGGGTGGCGCTGTTGCAGGCACTGAAACAGTGTCTGCGCCATCACCATGTCACCCACCCAGCTGGGGCCTACGATCAGTATTTTCATGCCTTTTCCAGAAACGACCGGGGAGGCTTTCGCCTCCCGGACAGACTCAACGCTCGACTATCAGCCTAGCCTGCATCACGTGATGGGTATCGCTGCGCTCAACCCATCCTACGAAGCAGGCAGCTTATTTAACTAGGGTGCGCCATTCGGCATGGGCATCGGTTTTACCTGTTACCAGGTCGAAATAGGCGGTTTGCAGTTTTTCGGTGACCGGGCCGCGACGGCCAGCGCCGATCTGCCGGCCATCAACTTCGCGAATCGGCGTAACTTCAGCGGCGGTACCGGTGAAGAAGGCTTCGTCGGCGATATACACCTCATCGCGAGTGATGCGCTTCTCGACCACTTCAATACCGTGCTCGGCAGCCAGGGTCAGGATGGTGTTACGGGTAATGCCATTCAGGCACGAGGTCACTTCCGGGGTGTAGATCACGCCGTTCTTGACCAGGAAGATATTCTCGCCCGAGCCTTCCGCTACATAGCCTTCCGGATCCAACAGCATGGCCTCGTCAGCACCGCCGGAGACAGCTTCCTGCAAGGCCAGCATCGAGTTGATGTAGTTGCCGTTGGCTTTGGCGCGGGTCATCGCGATGTTGACGTGGTGACGGGTAAAGGAGCTGGTGCGCACCTTGATACCCACCTGCAGGGCTTCGTCGCCCATGTAGGCACCCCAGCTCCAGGCAGCAACGATAACCTGGGTTTTTAAACCACTGGCGCGCAGGCCCATGGCTTCAGATCCGTAGAACACCATCGGGCGGATATAGGCGCTTTCCAGGTTGTTCTCACGCACGGCGGCGCGAGTGGCTTCGTTGATTTCGTCTTTGCTGTACGGAATCTTCATGCCCATGATGTGGGCCGAGTCGAACAGGCGATCAGTGTGCGCCTGCAAGCGGAAGATCGCTGTGCCTTGCGGAGTGTTGTAGGCGCGCACGCCCTCAAACACGCCCATGCCATAGTGCAGGGTATGGGTCAGCACGTGGGTGGTCGCGTTACGCCACGGCACCAGCTCGCCGTCATACCAGATCACGCCATCACGATCGGCCATCGACATAGTTGCCTGCTCCTCAGATTCGATTGATACAGCATTGGCCAGCCACCCGATGTGCCCGGCATTCTCATAACTCAGCTCAAACCCAGTTCCCGCCAGATGCGCATCACCGTGCGCCGCTCTTGCGCAAACTGTTCACCGCTGACCACCCCAGGCTGCTTTTGCAACGCCTGGCGATGAGCCGCCGAACGGTAGGCTTTGTAGATATCTTGCAGCAAGTGGGCGTCCTCGCCCGGCAACAAACCAACCCGTTCCAGCCCTTCCAGAATGCGAATATTGTCAGTGAACTCAAGCAACTCCGGGTACTGGCGCGACCATGCCAGGGCCGCGTATTGCACCATAAATTCAATATCGACGATACCACCGGCATCCTGCTTGAGGTCGAACGGCGCCGTGGCCTCAAAGGCATTCGCTGCGGTACCGGCAGCCGTAAGCTTGCTCCCGAGGTTGTCGCGCATCTTCGTGCGCATCTCGCTGACGTCACTGCGCAGTTTATCCAGGTCGCGCTCACGCCCCAGCACGCCAGCGCGCACCGCCTCAAAAGCCTTACCGACCCGCGCACAGCCCACCAGCACCCGCGCGCGCACCAACGCCTGATGCTCCCACGTCCAAGCCTCACCCTGCTGATAACGCTCGAAGGCACCCAGCGAGCTGACCAGTAGCCCCGCCGCGCCCGAAGGCCGCAGGCGCATATCGACCTCATAGAGCTGGCCGGAGTTGGTCTGGGTGGTTAGCAGGTGAATGATGCGTTGCCCCAGGCGATTGAAGAACTGCGCACCGTCGATGGACTTTTCGCCATCGGTTTCAGCATGCGGGTCGCCATCATGGATGAACACCAAATCGAGGTCCGAGCCGTGGCCCAACTCGATTCCACCGACCTTGCCGTAGCCGACAATGACGAAATCCGGATCACAGATGCTGCCATCGGCACGGCGCGGTGCGCCGTATCTGCTTACGGTGTGATGCCAGGCCAGGGCGAGCACCTGATCGAGAATCGTCTCGGCCAGCCAGGTCAGGTAATCGCTGACCTTCATTAATGGCAGGGTGCCGGCAATTTCTGAAGCCGCAACGCGCAGGCGGTGCGCCAGCTTGAAGTGACGTAGCGCCTCCATCTGCTGCTCCAGATCCTCCTCGGGAATACGCATCAGCCGCTCACGCAACTCGGCGGCCAGCTCGGGCGCCAGCGGCGGATTGAATAAACGCCCCTCGTTAAGTAACTCATCCAGCAGCAGCGGGAAGCGAGTGATCTGCTCGGCAATCCACGGACTGGCGGCGCACAACGTCAGCAAACGCTGCAATGCACTGGGGTTTTCCGTGAGCAGCACCAAATAGGCAGAGCGTCGCGCCACAGCCTCAATCAGCGGCAGCACACGCTCCAGCACCAGATCCGGCTTGGCATGCTCCACCGTCTGCGCCAGCAAACGTGGAATAAAGGCATCCAGGCGCTCGCGCCCAAGGCGCTGCATGGCGCGCACCTGATTGCCATTACGCAGGCCGGCCAAACGTTGCCAGGCTGATTGCGGCTCGGCAAACCCCGCCTCGGTCAGTTGCCGGCAGGCGGCCTCCTCATCCTGCACATCCTCCCACAGCGGCAGCCACTCACAACCGACCGACTCCTCAGTCGGCACACCGCCCTCCTCCTCATCAGGGTCGGCAATCACCTGACGGAAGTGCCAATCAACCCGACCGCGCCACAGCATCAGCTGCTCGTGGAAAGCCTGCCAATTGTCGAAACCCATGATGAAAGCAACGCGCGCGCGGTCCTGGTCGCTATCCGGGAGCATCTGCGTCTGGCGGTCGTCGATGGCCTGCAGGGCATGCTCGGCGTAACGCAAAAAGGCGTAGCCGTCACGCAACTCATCGGTCACTGCTGCCGGTAAATAGCCCTGATCACGCAAGGTATTGAGCACCGCGAACAGCGAACGCTGCTGCAAGCTAAGGTCGCGCCCGCCGTGAATCAGCTGGAAGGCCTGGGCGATAAACTCCACCTCACGAATACCGCCAGCGCCCAGCTTTATGTTCTCAGCCATGCCTTTGCGACGCACTTCCTGCTGGATCAACTGCTTCATCGCACGCAGCGCTTCAATCGCCGAAAAGTCCAGATAGCGCCGATACACGAAGGGCCGCAGCATCTCCAGCAACTGCGCGCCGGCGGCCTGATCGCCGCCGACCACCCGCGCCTTGATCATCGCGTAGCGTTCCCAGTCGCGCCCTTGGTCCTGGTAATACTGCTCCAGCGCATTAAAGCTAAACACCAGCGAGCCAGACGAGCCGTAGGGACGCAAGCGCATGTCCGTGCGGAACACAAAGCCATCGACGGTGATTGCATCCAGCGCCTTGATCAGCTTCTGCCCCAGGCGAATAAAGAATTCCTGATTATCCAAGGGCCGTTTAACCCCCTCGGTTTCTCCGCCTTCGGGATAACCGAAAATCAGATCAATATCCGACGACAAATTAAGCTCATGGGCACCCAACTTGCCCATACCGAGAATCACCATATGCTGCGCCAGGCCGCTACGCCGGCCGATCGGCGTGCCGAACTGCGCGCAATGGCGCGGATAAAGCCATTGATAAGCTAGATCGATACAGGCGTCGGCCAGTTCGGAAAGGTCGCGGCAGGTCTCAATCAGATCGACCTGACGACTGATATCACGCCAGATAATGCGCAGCTGTTGACGGTTGCGGAAACGCCGTAAGCGCTGCGCCAGCTCATCTTCACTGGCGCACTCGCCAAGAGCGCCCAGTAGCTGACTGCGCAACTCGCCATCACTCAGGCTGCGCTCTAGCTCGCCACTGGCGGCCAGATCAAGCAGCATCTGCGGATCACGCAAAGCCTGCTGCACCACAAAGTCACTGGCCGCCGACACCCGCTGCAAGGCCTGCAGCCGCGCCTGCGGCCAACTGGCAAAAGTCGCCGCCGCTTCGGCAGACAACTCGGTAAAGGCTTGCTGCAAAGACTGCTCAGCACGCAGCGCAAGAGGAGAAAGAACGGCAGGCAAAGAGGCCAGCATGGGCAGGCTCATGGTCTATCCTTTTAGCGGTCTGCCTGCGACCATCGCCTGATGGAGAACATCCATTCCTGAAACTCTGGAATCGCCTGCAGAAAAATAATTGTAGTTTTACTACCAACGATTGTATCCAAAAGGCTGAAATCGGCGTCGGAATGTAGTAAAACTACACAGAGCCGGTCCTACCTCCGGTCAACCCAAGAATTCACGCGGCCACTCACGAAGTCGGCCACGAAACCTGGCCTCCGATTCTGGAAGCCTTTCCGCCCTGGAGCAAGCCATGCAAGACCTCGATCCCGTCGAAACCCAGGAATGGCTGGACGCCCTTGAGTCCGTCCTCACGACTGAGGGTGAAGACCGCGCCCATTACCTGATGACCCGCATGGGCGAGCTGGCCACGCGCAGTGGTTCGCAGCTGCCCTATGCGATCACCACGCCCTATCGCAACACCATCCCGCTGACCCACGAAGCACGCATGCCTGGCGACCTGTTTATGGAACGCCGCATTCGCTCGCTGGTGCGCTGGAACGCGTTGGCAATGGTTATGCGCACCAATCTGAAAGACTCAGATCTGGGCGGCCACATCTCCAGCTTCGCCTCCTCGGCAACGCTGTATGACATCGGTTTCAACTATTTCTTCCAGGCTCCCACCGAGGAGCATGGCGGCGACCTGATCTTCTTCCAGGGCCACGCATCGCCCGGCGTTTACGCCCGCGCCTTTATGGAAGGCCGCATCAGCGAAGAGCAGATGAACAACTTCCGCCAGGAAGTCGATGGCAAAGGCCTGTCGTCCTACCCGCACCCTTGGCTGATGCCTGAGTTCTGGCAATTCCCGACTGTATCCATGGGTCTGGGCCCGATTCAGGCGATCTACCAGGCACGCTTTATGAAGTACCTGGAAGCTCGCGGCTTTATCCCAGCCGGCAAGCAGAAAGTCTGGTGCTTTATGGGCGACGGTGAGTGCGACGAGCCGGAATCCCTCGGCGCGATCTCCCTGGCTGGCCGCGAGAAGCTGGACAACCTGATCTTCGTGATCAACTGCAACCTGCAGCGCCTCGACGGCCCAGTGCGCGGCAACGGCAAGATCATCCAGGAACTCGAAGGCGTGTTCCGTGGCGGCGGCTGGAACGTCAACAAGGTGGTCTGGGGCCGTTTCTGGGACCCACTGCTGGCCAAAGACGTCGACGGCATTCTGCAGCGCCGCATGGACGAAGTCATCGACGGCGAATACCAGAACTACAAGGCTAAGGACGGCGCGTTCGTCCGTGAGCACTTCTTCAACTCGCCAGAACTCAAGGCGATGGTTGCCGATCTGTCCGACGACGAAATCTGGAAGCTCAACCGTGGCGGCCATGACCCGTACAAGGTCTATGCAGCCTATCACCAGGCGGTCAACCACAAAGAGCAGCCGACCGTGATCCTGGCCAAGACCGTCAAGGGTTATGGTACCGGCGCCGGTGAAGCGAAGAACACCGCGCACAACACCAAAAAGGTCGATGTCGAAAGCCTGAAGCAGTTCCGCGACCGCTTCGACATTCCGGTCAAAGATGACGAGCTGGAAAACCTGCCGTTCCTCAAGCCGGAAGAAGGCAGCGCCGAAGCCCGTTACCTAAGCGAGCGCCGCGCCGCCCTCGGCGGTTTCGTGCCGCAGCGCCGGGCGAAGAGCTTCAGCATCCCGACGCCACCGCTGGATACCCTCAAGGCCATCCTCGATGGTTCGGGCGACCGCGAAATTTCCACCACCATGGCCTTCGTGCGCATCCTCGCGCAACTGGTCAAGGACAAGGAAATCGGCCAGCGCATCGTCCCGATCATCCCGGACGAAGCACGTACCTTCGGTATGGAAGGCATGTTCCGCCAGTTAGGCATCTACTCCTCGGTCGGCCAGCTCTACGAGCCAGTCGATAAAGACCAGGTGATGTTCTACCGGGAAGACAAGAAGGGCCAGATTCTCGAAGAAGGCATCAACGAAGCAGGCGCCATGAGCTCCTTCATCGCTGCCGGTACGTCGTACTCCAGCCACAACCAGCCAATGCTGCCGTTCTACATCTTCTACTCGATGTTCGGCTTCCAGCGGATTGGCGACCTGGCCTGGGCCGCTGGCGACAGCCGCACCCGTGGTTTCCTGATCGGCGGTACTGCCGGGCGCACCACCCTCAACGGTGAAGGCCTGCAGCACGAAGACGGTCACAGCCACATGCTGGCCGCCACTATCCCGAACTGCCGCACCTTCGATCCAACCTACGGCTACGAGCTGGCGGTGATCATCCAGGACGGCATGAAGAAGATGACCGAAGAGCAACAGGACGTCTTCTACTACATCACTGTGATGAACGAGTCGTACCAGCAACCCGCCATGCCGGCCGGTGTTGAGGACGGCATCATCAAGGGCATGTACCTGCTCGAAGAAGACAAGAAGGAAGCCGCACACCACGTGCAGCTCCTCGGCTCCGGCACCATCCTGCGTGAAGTGCGTGAAGCGGCGAAAATTCTGCGTGACGAGTTCAACGTGGCAGCAGACGTGTGGAGCGTCACCAGCTTCAACGAACTGCGCCGTGATGGCTTGGCAGTAGAGCGCAGCAACCGCCTGCACCCGGGCCAGAAGCCTAAGCAAACCTACGTGGAAGAGTGCCTGGGCGGCCGCAAAGGCCCGGTGATTGCCTCTACCGACTACATGAAGCTGTTCGCTGAACAGATTCGTCAGTGGGTACCGAGCAAAGAGTTCAAAGTTCTGGGCACCGACGGCTTCGGCCGCAGCGACAGCCGCAAGAAGCTGCGTCACTTCTTTGAAGTGGACCGCAACTGGGTCGTGCTGGCCGCTCTGGAAGCCCTTGCCGACCGCGGTGATATCGAACCGAAAGTGGTGGCTGAGGCCATCGCCAAGTTCGGCATCAACCCAGAAAAACTCAACCCACTGGACTGCTAAGGAGCGAAACGATGAGTGAATTGATTCGCGTACCCGACATCGGTGGTGGTGAGGGTGAAGTAATCGAACTGATGGTCAAAGTTGGCGACCGCATCGAAGCCGATCAAAGCCTGCTGACCCTAGAGTCGGACAAGGCCAGCATGGAAATTCCTGCGCCGAAAGCCGGCGTAGTGAAAAGCCTAAAAGTGAAGCTCGGCGACACCCTGAAAGAAGGCGACGAGCTGCTTGAGCTGGACGTCGAAGGCGATGCTGCAGTGGCTCCTGAAGCCGCTGCCGCCGCGCCTGCCGAAGCACCCAAGGCCGCAGAACAAGCAGCCCCCGCTGCGGCACCAGCGCCTGCAGCGCCAACCGCCAGCAGCGTACAAGATGTCCACGTACCGGATATCGGCTCAGACGGCAAAGCCAAGATCATCGAAGTACTGGTCAAGGTCGGCGATACCGTTGAAGCTGATCAGTCGCTGATCACCCTGGAGTCGGACAAAGCCAGCATGGAAATCCCCTCGCCGGCTGCCGGCGTGGTGGAAAGCATCGGCATCAAGCTGGAAGACGAAGTCGGCACTGGCGACTTTATCCTCAAGCTGAAGGTCGCAGGCAGCGCAGAAGCCCCAGCAGCGGCACCCGCTGCTGCTCCGGCCGCCGCACCTGCAACCGCCAGTGAGGGCCACAAAGTCCCTGCTGGTGCTCATCCTGCGATTGCTGCCGAAGTCAGCGCCATTGCCTCACTGGCCGCCGCCGCGGCCAAAGTCGACCACGTCGAAGCACGCCCAGGCAGCAAGGTGCATGCGGGTCCGGCAGTACGCTTGCTAGCGCGTGAATTTGGTGTCGAACTGGCTGCCGTACCCGGCACAGGGCCGAAAGGTCGCATCCTCAAAGAAGACGTGCAGGTTTACGTCAAAGCGATGATGCAGAAGGCCAAAGAAGCCCCAGCCGCTGGCGCAACCGGCGGTGCCGGCATCCCGCCAATTCCGGCGGTGGATTTCAGCAAGTTTGGTGAAATCGAAGAAGTGGCCATGACCCGCCTGATGCAGGTAGGTGCCAACAACTTGCATCGCAGCTGGCTCAACGTGCCACACGTAACTCAGTTCGACTCGGCCGATATCACTGAGCTGGAAGCCTTCCGCGTCGCGCAGAAAGCCGTGGCAGAGAAAGCCGGAGTCAAGCTCACCGTGCTGCCGCTGCTGCTCAAGGCCTGTGCCTTCCTGCTCAAGGAACTGCCGGACTTCAACAGCTCACTGGCGCCGAGTGGCAAAGCGATCATCCGCAAGAAATACGTGCACATCGGCTTTGCCGTGGACACCCCGGATGGTCTGCTGGTCCCGGTAATCAAGAACGTCGATCAGAAGAGCCTGTTGCAATTGGCTGCCGAAGCCGCCGCTCTGGCGGAAAAAGCGCGCAGCAAAAAGCTCTCGGCCGATGACATGCAGGGTGCCTGCTTCACCATCTCCAGCCTCGGCCACATTGGCGGCACCGGCTTTACGCCGATCGTCAACGCGCCGGAAGTGGCGATTCTCGGTGTCAGCAAGGCAAACATTCAGCCGGTGTGGGATGGCAAAGCCTTCCAGCCCAAGCTGATGCTGCCGCTGTCGCTGTCCTACGACCACCGTGTGATCAATGGTGCCGCTGCCGCGCGCTTCACCAAGCGCCTGGGTGACGTGCTGGCGGATATCCGCACCATGCTGCTGTAACGCATTAACTTTCGAGCTGCCACGCTCGTATCCTCGACCCCGCCCCTTTGGCGGGGTTTTTTTTGCCTGTGTTATTGCGCTGCTACCTGGCGGGCATCCCGCCCCATGAAAACCGACGTCGTAACTTTCGCAAAAGCCCGTGAGCCGTAATGCTGCTTGCTTAAGCGAAGCGGCATTACGGCTCACGGGCTATTGCAGTGCCAATCCGCCGGTCAGAAGGCGAAGCTCTCCGCAGGAAGCTCCATCATGCACGCGCTTCCCGCCTGCGCTGCAGCAAGGTGAGCGGCTGTACGCGGTAACAGGCGCTTGAAGTAAAACTCGCAGGTAGCAAGTTTGGTACGCAGGAAGGCCGCATCGCCCTCCCCCGCAGCCAGCTTGTCTTGCGCAACCTGAGCCATACGCAGCCAGAAGTACGCCAAAGTGACGTAGCCGGAATACATCAGGTAATCCATTGAGGCAGCACCGACTTCGTCGGGGTTCTTCATAGCGGCCATGCCAATCTTCTGGGTTAGCTCACCCCATTGTTGATTGAGCGCTGCTAACTGGGCCACATAACCCTTGAGCTGCGGATGCTCAGCCTGGGCCTCGCAGAACTTGTGAATGATCTTGGTAAAGCCGCGTAGCAGCTTACCCTGGCTACCCAGCACCTTACGCCCCAGCAAATCGAGGGCCTGAATGCCATTGGTGCCTTCGTAAATCAGGGCAATACGGCAATCGCGCACCAACTGCTCCATGCCCCACTCGCGAATAAAGCCATGGCCACCAAAGACCTGCATACCATGGTTGGTAACCTCTAGACCGGTCTCGGTCATAAAGGCTTTGCAGATCGGCGTCAGAAAGGCCAACAGATTTTCTGCCTCTTCACGCGCCTCAACACTGTCAGCGCTATGGGCCTGGTCGAGCAATTGCGCAGTGAAATAGGCCAACGCACGGTTGCCTTCGTTGAACGCTTTCATGGTCAGCAGCATGCGCCGCACATCAGGGTGGACGATGATCGGGTCGGCGGACTTATCTGGTGCCTTAGGCCCAGTAAGTGCGCGCATCTGCAAACGCTCACTGGCGTATTTACTCGCCCCCTGGAAGCTGGCCTCCCCCAAACACAGGCCCTGCATGCCAGTACCAAGGCGGGCGTGATTCATCATGGTGAACATGCAGTTGAGGCCCTTATTAGCCTCACCAATCAGGTAGCCAGTGGCACTGTCGAAGTTAATCACGCAGGTGGCTGAGGCCTTGATGCCCATCTTGTGTTCGATTGATCCGCAGCTCACGCCATTGCGTGGGCCTGCGTCGCCAGCGGCATCAGGCAGAAACTTGGGCACGATAAACAGTGAAATACCCTTGGTACCAGCAGGCGCATCCGGCAGCTTGGCCAGCACCAGATGGACGATGTTCTCGCTCATATCATGCTCGCCAGCGGAGATAAATATCTTGCTCCCCGTTAGCACATAACTGCCATCAGCCTGAGGCACGGCGCGTGTCTTGATCAGGCCTAGATCGGTGCCGCAATGGGCTTCAGTCAGGCACATGGTGCCCGTCCAGCGCCCCTCGGTGAGTTTGTTCAGGTAGGTTTGCTTCTGCACCTCGCTGCCATGGGCATGGATTGCCGACATCGCGCCATGCGTTAAACCTGGGTACATGCCCCAAGAGGTATTACTGGCACCGACCATCTCGCTGAATATCAAACCCAACGAATGCGGCAGGCCCTGGCCGCCATAGGCTGGGTCTGCAGCCAAGCCATTCCAGCCTCCTTCCACGTACTGAGCAAAGGCTTCCTTGAAGCCCTTTGGCGTAGTCACCACACCGTTGTTGAACTGGCACTCCTGCTCATCCCCGGAGCGATTCAGCGGTGCCAGCACCTGCTCACAGAACTTGGCCCCTTCCTCAAGAATCGCGCTGACCATATCCGGGCTAGCATCACTGGCCCCATTGGCGGCGTAACTCGCGTGAAAATCGAAGACATCATCGAGAAGAAAGCGCATGTCGCGCAGTGGGGCTTTGTAGTCTGGCATGGTGACGCTCCAGCAGAGTCATGGGGTCGCTTTCCCCCTACGCTACGGTGTTGCCACTGACTGCAACAATGACCGTCGAGCTGCTGAATACATCACCATAAGCGCGCCACAGCAGTTACGCGCTGGCTACAGCTTTACCGCACCGCGCCGCTGCCCGTGACTGCGAATACAATTGCGCCCGGCGCTTTTTGCGCTATAGAGGGCTTGGTCGGCAGCCTTGATCACCTCATCCGCCCCCGCATGCGCAATACTGCGCTCGGCCACCCCCATGCTGATGGTCACCGCCGCCTGGGTCGCCACCTTGCCGACACGCAGCTGACGCCCATGTTTGTCGTCATGCGGTCGCTGCTGCGGGTCGCGCAACTGC
Organism: Pseudomonas sp.; assembly: GCF_046581935.1. Classification (GTDB taxonomy): domain Bacteria; phylum Pseudomonadota; class Gammaproteobacteria; order Pseudomonadales; family Pseudomonadaceae; genus Aquipseudomonas. The sequence goes on along the minus strand of NZ_JAYGFK010000028.1, from coordinate 150,145 downwards.
AAGCGGTAGTGCTCGATGGCCTGCCGCACCAGCTCCAAGTGCGGCAAACACTCCTCGATCGTCTTGCTGGGGAACACCAGAGTGAACTCCTCACCACCATAACGGTAGGCCTTGCCGCCGCCGCCGACCTTGCGCAACTGACTGGCGACCAGGCGCAGCACCTGATCGCCAACATCGTGGCCATGGGTGTCGTTGAATTTCTTGAAATGATCGACATCAGCCATGGCGATCACATAACTGCGGCCCAAACGCTGCAATCGCTCATTCAGCGCACGCCGCCCCGGCAAGCCGGTAAGCTCATCGCGAAAGGCCATTTGATAGGCCTCGTGAGCCAAGGCAGCCACCAGCATCAACATGATCTGACTACTCATCACGTTCAGCGCATTAGGCAAGATGAAGGTATTCGGCAACATCCACAGCAGGCCGCACAGCCCAAGAAACTGCGCGGCATGCAAGGGCCGCGGCGTGCGCAAATACTGCACCAGCAGCAGAATCAAACCGAGCAAAAATACCGGATATGCCAACTGTACCAACGCCAGCCAATCGAACTGTAACGACGGCCAACGCACCACTGACAACCATTGCAGTAACGCCTCAGGGAAGCGCTCCAGCAACGCAGCAGCCACCGCACAGACAGCAAACAAAACGGCTGCCCGAGCGATCAGATCCTGCAGCAGATGAGTGCGTTCCTGCCAGGCCGCGTAAAGACTGTAGAGCAGCGGCAGCAGCAGACTGCAGAGGTGAAAGATCAGCGCCGCGTCGCTACGTACTTGCCCAGTGGCACGAAAATGATCGACCTGGGTATCCAGCAGGAAGTAGCCGAGGTACAGCGTCAGCAGCAAAAACACTTCACGCTGGCGGCCATACACCAGACAGAACGCACCACCAAGCAACAGCAGCAGAGTTGGCAGCACATTGAACAGCGAGGTGAAAAACTCACTGAGTACCGCCAGACGCGCCAACAGAACCCCGCCAAGCAAAAGCAGCAGCGAAGGCAGAAAGTGACTGAAGCGCACAGCAGCAAAACGCGACAAGACAGGCTCCACACCGCGATAAAAGTGGATGAACGTCGCGCATTTTGCCTGTAACGAGCGCATTGCGCACGGAACCTCGCAGGCAAATCGACAAGCTACCTGGCGCTTTTTATTCGCCCAAATAAAAAACCGCCACCCAGAGGGCAGCGGTTTTTCGAACTGCTTTGCAACCTAAGGCTTAGTAGCCCAGAGCAAAATGCTCTTCGTCCATATCCATCAGGTTGTTGGCACCAGACAGCATGGCGTCAACGTGCGCACGGGTGCGCGGCAGAATGCGTGCGAAGTAGAAGTTGGCAGTCTGCAGCTTGGCCTTGTAGAAAGCCTCGTCTTCAGTACCTGCAGCAATCTTCTCGGCAGCCAGGCGAGCCATATCAGCCCAGAAGTAAGCCAGGCAGACGTAACCGGAATACATCAGGTAATCCACCGAAGCAGCGCCGACTTCTTCACGGTCCTTCATAGCGGCCATACCCACTTTCATGGTGATGTCGCCCCACTCTTTGTTCAGCTTGGCCAGTGGTGCAACCAGCGCTTTGACAGCGTCGTTGCCTTCGTTGGCCTGGCAGAACTTGTGCACGATCTTGGTGAAGCCTTTCAGCGCTTCGCCTTGAGTCTGCAGCACTTTACGGCCCAGCAGGTCGAGTGCCTGGATACCGGTGGTGCCTTCGTACAGCATGGAGATACGGCTGTCGCGAACGTTCTGCTCCATGCCCCACTCGGCGATAAAGCCGTGGCCGCCATAGATCTGTACGCCGTGGTTGGCAGCTTCAAAGCCCACTTCGGTCATGAACGCTTTGGCGATTGGAGTAAGGAAAGCCAGCAGTGCGTCGGCTTGCTTCTTCTCGGCTTCGTCTTGGCTGTACTTGACGATATCAACCTGCTTGGCGGTGAAGTACACCATCGCGCGGTTGCCTTCAGCGAAGGCTTTCATGGTCAGCAGCATGCGACGCACGTCCGGGTGGACGATGATCGGATCAGCGGCTTTTTCCGGCGCTTTCGGGCCTGTCAGGGAACGCATCTGCAGACGCTCACGAGCGTACTTCAGGCCACCCTGGAAACCGATTTCAGCGTGAGCCAGACCTTGCAGAGCAGTACCCAGGCGAGCCGTGTTCATAAAGGTGAACATGCAGTTCAGACCTTTGTTGGCTGGACCGATCAGGTAACCGGTTGCACCGTCAAAGTTCATCACGCAGGTGGCGTTACCGTGGATGCCCATCTTGTGTTCGAGCGAGCCACAGGAAACGGCGTTACGTGCGCCAACGGTGCCGTCAGCGTTAACCGAGAACTTCGGCACGATGAACAGCGAGATGCCTTTGGTGCCTTGCGGTGCGTCCGGCAGGCGGGCCAGTACGATGTGGACGATGTTATCGGCCATGTCGTGCTCACCAGCGGAGATGAAAATCTTGGTGCCGGAAACCTTGTACGAGCCATCAGCCTGAGGCTCGGCCTTGGTGCGCAGCATGCCCAAGTCGGTGCCGCAATGCGGCTCGGTCAGGCACATAGTGCCAGTCCACTCGCCGGATACCAGCTTGGTCAGGTAAGTGTGCTTCTGCTCGTCGGTGCCGTGCTCAGAAATGGTGTTCATTGCACCGTGCGACAGGCCAGGGTACATGCCCCACGACCAGTTCGAGCTACCGATCATTTCGCTGACAACCAGGCCCAGTGACTCAGGCAGGCCTTGGCCGCCATGCTCAACATCATGAGCCAAACTCGGCCAGCCGCCTTCAACATACTGTTTATAGGCCTCTTTGAACCCGGTAGGCGTTTTCACGCCTTCTGCGGACCAAGTACAGCCTTCGGTATCACCTACACGGTTAAGCGGAGACAACACTTGCTCACAGAATTTAGCGCCTTCTTCAATAATGGCGCTGACCATATCTGGTGTAGCGTCCTGACATGCAGGCAGGCTCTGATAGTGGGCTTCATAGCCAAGCAGTTCGTCGCGTACAAAACGGATATCACGCAAGGGGGCCTTGTAATCAGGCATAGCGGTTGACCTCTGCGGTAGATTCTTAGTGTGTAGGTGACCGGATATTCGGTCGCTTTCGGGAGTTGTCCCGGCGCTTGATTGCCTCTTGGCAATCAAGCGAATCAAACAGGCGTTTGAAACATACGTTTATGCCTATTTAATGTCAAGCACCCCTAGTGCCGCTCAAGCTACTAGATCGACAACCGGCATTGGCTCCTGCAAGCCACTCAACTGCTTGTATAGATCAAGACTAGGTGATGGCGACTGATCCTGCGGGCCAGATGCTGCGGATTTATCATTGTCAGCAGACGCTTCGTCATCCTCGCTGCCCTGAGCCCGCTTCTCGCTAGCGGCCTGCGCCTCAGTGCGTTGCTGCTGCGCCAGTTCTGCCCGGGCCTCGGCCATCTGTGCCTGGGCTTGCGCGGCAACCTGACGGTCCTGCGCAGACGGTTCGGCAGGGGCCAGCGCAGCGCGAATGACCACCTCCATCTTGCGCAGCGTGGCTTCTGGGTCATTTGATACCGGCCCGGTGTCGATACCTACTTCCCCACCAGTCGCATAGCGTTTGCCATCCGGTCCACGCTCGTAGGTATAGCTAGGTGAACCGGCATAGCTACCACCAATAGCGGCATGGGCCTGCTCATGGGTACGCACTTCCTGATCACGGCTGGCTAGACTGGCGACTTCAAGCTGCTCAAGACGCTGTTGCTGGACGCCGCGCTGATCGTCGGTGTTTCTGGCTTTATCAGAACTGGCTGGGCTGTCGACAGGTTTGTCAGCTTCTTCGCGAGAAGATGCTGATTGCTCATCATCCGCCGGCTGAGCAGCCGTTACAGGAGCCTGAGCGGCGCGCGTAATGTCGGGGGAAACATCGGAAGAAATACTGGCAGCAAGAGACCTCGCCGGCAGTAACGTTGCTGCAGACGCAGGATAAGGCGTTGCGCCACCAATCTGCATGCAATGACTCCTCGCCCCGCAAGGCCACCCACGACCAAGCGTGAGCGTGCCAGAGGCGGCGACTCAGGCCTTGGTATCGATCAAAGTACCCAGCACTTCATCGGCAGTTTTCACGACCTTGGCCCCAGCTTCAGCCTCATTTCGGCCCTCACGCAGAGCGACCAAACTCTCAGACAAGTCCGCGCGTGTTTGTTCAGCGGCGCTAGGCGCTGGGTTAACCTGGTTGGCAGGTGGCGTGGAGGTCGGTTGCTGAGGCTGGGTAACCGCATTGCTGGCGATATCCAGCGCAGCCTGATCGACCCGGCGCTGACCGGATTGAATGGTGCTGATGCCCGAATTGAAAGCACTTCCAGAAATTTCCATACCAAGCTCCCGCTATAGCAAACCACTAACAGCTTCAATTGAAGCAGATATTGCTCGAAAAACGTACAAGCAAAAGGCTATGGCACTTGGCCTGCTTATAGCGCGCGGTGCAAAAGGTCGAGATTGAGATAGCTGGAAACCGCTGCTGGCGTGGCTTCAGCCAGGCGCGGCAGATAGCCCAGACAAGGTGCAGGCAAGCGTTCGGTGAGGGTAGCCAGGTTATCTTCAAGCCGCGAGGTATGCGGATCGACCAGATTGGCCACCCATCCCGCCAGCGGCAAACCATCGCGAACAATCGCCTCAGCCGTCAACAACGCCTGATTGATGCAACCCAGACGTACGCCGACCACCAGAATCACCGGAAGCTTCAAAGCAATCGCCAAGTCCGACAGCGACGCTTGCCCAGCCAAAGGGACACGCCAACCACCCGCCCCCTCGACCAGGGTAAAGTCCGCCTGTTTATCCAGAATGCCCTGCACCGCCCCGTGCAGCGACGCAACATCCAGCAACACACCGGCTTCACGCGCAGCCAGATGCGGAGCAATCGCCGGCTCGAACGCCAGTGGATTGACCTCTTCATAACGCAGCGCCAGGGTGCACTCGCCAAGTAATGTCAGGGCATCGTCATTGCGCAGGCCGTCTGCCGTTAGCACACAGCCCGAGGCCACCGGCTTGGCCGCGGCCGTAGACAGGCCAGCCATGCGCGCGGCATGCAGCAGGCCGGCTGCGACGGTGGTTTTACCGATTTCAGTATCGGTGCCGGTAACAAAGAAAGCCGTGCTCATTTAAACACTGTCCTTACGCAACACGCCGTAGACCACCTGATAGGTCGCCGGCAAACCTTGCGGCTGACGGAATTGTTCATATGCCTTGAGCAGCGCCAGCATGCGCGCCCGTCCAGTCAGCCCCCCCGGCCTGCCGGGATTAAGATTGTGCGCACCTAGGGCTTTCAGCTCATGGGTCAGGCTGCGTACATCCGGGTAATAAAGCGTTTCGGGCGTGGCTTGCAGGCTTAGCAGCGCAAGATCGCTGCCACCACACAGGCGCTGATAATCCTCGAAACGGCGGAAGCGGTTAACGTGTACAAAGCCATCCACCGCCTGCCAGCTGTCGCGCAGCTCCTGCAACGTACCCACACACAAACTGCTAAAGGCCAGTACGCCACCTGGACGCAATACTCGCCCAGCCTCGCTAAGCACCGCCGCAAAGTTCGCGCACCACTGCAAGGCCAAGCTGGAAAACAACAGGTCGCAGGAAGCGCTTTGCAGCGGCAAGCGCTCGGCATCGCCGGCAATAAACTGCTGCGCACCGCCCAACGGCCGGGCATGCTGCAGCATGCCTTCGGCGATATCCACGGCCACGCCCTGGCTGGCCGCAAAACGCTCAGCCAAGGCACGACTGAAATAGCCAGTGCCACAGCCCAAATCAAGCCAGCGAGCAGGAGTAATTGAGTCGGGCAACTGCGTCAGAAGCTGCTGGCCGACCTTGCGCTGCAACGCAGCCACACTGTCGTAGCTATCCGCCGCGCGGGAAAACGAAGCAGCGACCTGGCGTTTGTCCGGCAGAGTGCTAATCGCGTTATGAGCCAGGTCAGTCATCACCGGCCTCATGTAAAAAACCCTGAATTGCCGCAGCGACTTCATGGGGCCGCTCAAGGACGAAGGCATGACTGACATGGTCAATCAAACCAAGCTCTACATCCGCCAACACCTCTAATAAAGCCTGCGCTGCGGCGGCTGGCACCAGCGCATCAGCGCCAGCGAACAGGTGCAGCTGCGGGCCGACAAAAGCCTGCAGTGCGGCTCGCGTATCCAGGGCTGCCAACACATCCAGCCCGGCCAGCAACGTGGCAGGCTGCAGTGGCGGTGCCGCGACCAGCAATTGCCGCGACAGGCCACGTGCATCGGTCGCGCCCTGAGCACAAAGCAGGGCAAAACGCTTCAAGGTAGCCTGTGCATCGTTAGCGCAGCCCTGACGGAACGCCGTAAATGTTTCGCTGGCCATTGCCGCTGGCCAGCTCGGTTCGGCAACAAAGCGCAGGTTGCTCGCCAGCGTCAGCAACCCGCTGCAGCGTTCACCACGGCGCGCCGCCAGCTCCGCCGCGAGCATGCCACCAAGGGACCAGCCGCCAAGCCAGACGTCCTGTGGCAGCTTGGCATCCAACTCATCCAGCCAGTCATCAGGACTACTGGGTTCCAACTCTGGCAGCGGCTCAATCGCTACATGCAACCGAGGATCAAGCCCACGCAAGGCATCGGCCAACGGTTGCAACGGCGCAGCGCCCAGCCCCCAACCGGGTAACAAAACCAGCCGATCACGCATGAGTAGCGCCCTCACCCGCCAATAGCGGCCAGCACTCAGCCAGGGCCTCCAGTAACAACTCCAGCTGTTCCAGGCTATGCACGGCAGACAGGGTTACCCGCAGCCGGGCGCTGCCGGCCGGTACGGTGGGCGGGCGAATTGCCGTAACCAGCAAACCGCGTTCGCGCAGCATCTGCGACAGCTGCATGGCACGACCGCTATCACCAATCAGAATCGGCTGGATTGGTGTGGCGCTGTCCATCAGCTCAAGACCGATAGCCAGCGCGCCTTCGCGAAAACGCTTGATCAGCGCATTCAGGTGCTCGCGTCGCCAATGCTCGCTGCGCAGCAACTCCAGACTCTTCAGGGTGGCGCAGGCCAAGGCCGGCGGCTGGCTGGTGGTGTAGATGTAAGGCCGAGCGAACTGCACCAGGGTTTCGATCAGCTCCTCGCTGCCGGCGACAAAGGCACCGGCCGTACCAAAGGCCTTACCAAGGGTGCCGACCAGCACCTGGACATCATTTATACCGAGACCGAAATGCTCGACGATGCCCGCGCCGGTTGCGCCCAGCGGGCCGAAACCATGAGCGTCATCAACCATCACCCAAGCATTGGCGCGACGTGCTTCGGCGCAGAGTGCCGGCAGGTCGGCCAGATCGCCATCCATGCTGAACACGCCATCGGTGACCACCAGGGTGTTGTTAGTCGCTTTGCGCAGGCGATTAGCCAGGCTCACCGTGTCGTTGTGTAGGTAGCGGGAAAACCGCGCGCAGCTGAGCAAACCAGCATCTAGCAGGGAAGCATGATTGAGGCGATCTTCCACCACGCTGTCGCCCTGCCCGACCAGCGCAGTGACCGCGCCCAAGTTGGCCATATAGCCGGTAGAAAACAACAGCGCACGTGGCCGCCCAGTGAACTCGGCCAACGCTTCTTCCAGCTCATGGTGCGGCGTGCTGTGGCCAATCACCAAATGCGACGCACCACCACCAACCCCCCAACGCGCAGCGCCGGCACGCCAGGCTTCGATCACCTGCGGATGATTGGCCAAGCCTAGGTAGTCGTTGGCGCAGAAAGCCAGCAATTGCCGGCCATCGACGGTAACCAACGGCCCTTGCGGTGATTCAAGCAAAGGGCGCTGGCGATAGAGGTTGGCGGTGCGACGCTCGGCGAGGCGAGCGGCAAGATCGAAAGACATAGGCAACCTGAATAAAGGCGCAACAGCGTCGGAGGAACCGGGCGGCCCCTCCGACAGAATCAGAGCACAGCCGTCAGACCGCTGCGTTATAAAACAGCTTGGAGTCGCGTTGCTCGACCAGCGCCTGCTCGATAGCCGCCTGATGCACTTCGTCTGCGTGCTCTTCGCGCTCTTCCGGCTTGATGCCAAGGCGGGCGAACAGCTGCATGTCTTTATTGGCCTGTGGGTTGGCGGTGGTCAGCAGCTTCTCGCCGTAGAAAATCGAGTTGGCACCCGCGAAGAACGCCAGCGCCTGCATTTGCTCGTTCATCGCCTCACGCCCAGCAGACAGGCGTACATGTGACTGCGGCATCATGATCCGCGCCACGGCGAGCATGCGGATGAAGTCGAACGGATCAACGTCCTGCTCATCGGCCAGCGGCGTACCTTTCACCTTCACCAACATGTTGATTGGCACCGATTCCGGATGCTCTGGCAAGTTAGCCAGCTGGATCAGCAGGCCAGCGCGGTCGTCCAGCGACTCGCCCATGCCAAGGATGCCGCCGGAGCAAATCTTCATCCCCGAATCACGCACGTAAGCCAGGGTTTCCAGGCGCTCGCCGTAGGTGCGGGTGGTGATGATGTTGCCGTAGAACTCCGGCGAGGTGTCCAGGTTGTGGTTGTAGTAATCAAGGCCCGCTTCGGCCAGGGCTTGGGTCTGCTCCTTGTCGAGCTTGCCCAGGGTCATGCAGGTTTCCAGGCCTAGAGCCTTCACACCTTCAACCATTTTCAACACGTAAGGCATGTCTTTAGCCGACGGGTGCTTCCACGCTGCGCCCATGCAGAAGCGCGTGGAGCCGATGGCCTTGGCCTCAGCGGCGGCCTCCAGCACCTTCTGCACTTCCAGCAGTTTTTCCTTTTCCAGGCCGGTGTTGTAGTGGCCGGACTGTGGGCAGTATTTGCAGTCTTCCGGGCAGGCACCGGTCTTGATCGACAGCAAGGTAGAGACCTGCACGCGGTTGGCATCAAAGTGCGCGCGGTGCACGGTCTGCGCCTGGAACAGCAGATCGTTGAACGGCTGCTCGAAGAGCGCCTTAACCTCGGCGAGGTTCCAGTCGTGACGCAGGTTGGCGGCGGTGGTTGCGCTCATCGGTAATTCCTTATTGTTGGCTGCGCCCTGCTAAATTCAGCAGACGCGACACGGATGTTCGGCATAGTTATGGAAGGTTTATGCGCTGTCAACCCGACTCACAAAACCAGGTTTACAACTGGTTAAAAATCAAACATACCTGTTTGCTCTGCGACGAGACTGCAGACACCACGCTGGCCATCTGTAGCAGTTGCGAAGCCGAGCTCCCCTGGCTGGGCGGACATTGCCAGGTGTGCGCCTTGCCCTTGCCCAGCCATGGCTTGGTATGCGGGGCCTGCCTGAAAAAACCGCCCAGCTTTACCAAGGTCGAAGTACCCTGGCGCTACGCCTTCCCCATCGACAGCCTGATTACCCGGTTCAAGCACCAGGCCAAGTGGCCATTGGGACGTCTGCTCGGCGAGCTTTTGTCACACCATCTGCAACATGCCTTTGATGAAGGGCTGAGCAAGCCCGACGTGCTACTGCCCGTACCGCTGGCAGACAAACGGCAACGCCAGCGCGGCTTCAACCAGGCCGGCTTGCTGTGCGAATGGCTAAGTCCGCTATTGCAGCTGCCAGTGCAAGCGCACTGGTTACAGCGCGTGGTCGATACCCCGGCGCAGCAACAACTGGATGCCGCCACACGCAAACGCAACCTGCGCAAGGCGTTTGCCCTGGCACCAGGCAGCGCGGTATCCGGCCTACACGTGGCCCTAGTCGATGACGTGCTAACCACCGGCGCGACTGCGCAAAGCCTGGCACGCTTACTCAAGCAAGCTGGCGCGGCGCGAGTGGATGTGTACTGCCTGGCGCGCACGCCAAAACCGGGTGACTAACTAGGGGTTGTTGCCGTTTAACTCGTGGCCACGCCGGAGCCAGCCCTTGCCAGTGACATAAGGGTTACACTTTGCGGCCAACTAGCTGGAGTCGCCCATGTCCCATCCATTTGCTGCACTCACACCCGACCTGGTGCTGGATGCCGTGGAGAGCCTCGGCTATCTCAGCGACGCCCGCGTGCTGGCGCTCAACAGTTATGAAAACCGCGTCTATCAGGTCGGCATCGAAGACGAGACGCCGCTGATCGCCAAGTTCTATCGCCCGGACCGCTGGACCGATGCGGCCATTCGCGAAGAGCACAACTTCACCTTCGAGCTGGCCGAATGCGAGGTGCCCGTGGTGGCACCCTTGGCACGCGATGGCGAAACCCTGTTCGAGTACTCTGGCTTCCGCTTTGCTCTATTCCCACGGCGTGGCGGGCGTGCGCCGGAGCCGGGTAACCTCGACCAACTGTATCGCCTCGGCCAACTGCTTGGCCGTTTGCATGCCGTAGGTTCACTCAAGCCCTTTGCCCACCGTGAAGCTCTGCAGGTGAGCAACTACGGCCACGCCTCCCTGGCGACACTGCTTGAGGGCAACTTTGTCCCACGCAGCCTGCTGCCGGCTTACGAGTCAGTGGCCCGCGACCTGCTCAAGCGCCTGGACGCGCTGTTCGCCAACAATCCGGTCCAAGCGATTCGCCTGCACGGCGACTGCCACCCTGGCAACCTGCTGTGCCGTGACGAAACCTTCCACATGGTCGATCTCGACGACTGCCGCATGGGACCGGCAGTGCAGGATCTGTGGATGATGCTCGCTGGCGAACGCCATGAACGCCTTGGCCAGCTCTCGGAATTGATGGATGGCTACCAGGAGTTTCACGACTTCAACCCACGCGAACTGCCGCTGATCGAAGGCCTGCGGGCGTTGCGCCTGATGCACTACAGCGCCTGGCTGGCGCGACGCTGGGACGACCCGGCCTTCCCAATGAGCTTCCCCTGGTTCGGCAGCGAGCGCTACTGGGGCGATCAGATCCTAATCCTGCGCGAGCAACTGGCGGCACTGGATGAAGAGCCGCTGAAGCTGTTTTGATCAATTGGCTGTTGCCTGGTTGAAATAGGTAGAGCGACTTAAGTAGGAGGCAATACCCATCTGGCCGACAGCGATGGGTATCGCTACGCTCAACCTGTCCGACACGACCAGTGGCTCACTAATGACTGCAAACCCAGCGAGCGAAAAGCTGAACAACCAGACAACTCCCTGCGCACCCAGATAGAATTCCAGCCTTTCCTTAGCCAGCCAAACAAGGACCCAGCATGGCCTCCGCCAACCCGCGTCGCGGGTATATCCTCGGCCTGACCGCCTACATTATCTGGGGTCTGTTCCCGCTCTATTTCAAAGCCATGCAAAGCGTGCCGGCAGTGGAAATTATCGTCCATCGCGCGCTCTGGTCGGCCGTGTTTGGCGCATTGCTGTTGCTGGTTTGGAAGCACCCCGGCTGGATGCGCGAGCTGCAGGCCAACCCTAAGCGCTTTGCCGTGCTGGGCCTTAGTGGCGTACTGATTGCCAGCAACTGGCTGGTGTATGTATGGGCTGTGAATGATGGACGCATGCTCGAAGCCAGCCTCGGCTATTACATCAACCCACTGGTCAACGTGCTGCTCGGCATGCTGATTCTCGGCGAGCGCTTGCGCCGCTTGCAGTGGATCGCCGTGGCGCTGGCGGCGCTGGGCGTACTGCAACAACTGTGGCAAGTCGGCAGCATTCCCTGGGTGTCACTGGTGCTGGCGCTGACCTTCGGCTTCTACGGGCTGATCCGCAAACAGGCACCGGTTTCCGCACTACCTGGCTTGGTCGTGGAAACCTGGCTATTACTGCCGCTGGCGCTTGGTTGGTTGCTGCTCAACCCGACAGCGATGAGCTCTCAGTCTGAATTCTGGACTACGCCGCAGGCGCTCTGGCTGATCGCCGCCGGCCCGATCACCCTGGTGCCGCTGGTGTGCTTCAACGCCGCGGCCCGCCACCTGCCCTACACCACCCTGGGCTTTCTGCAGTACCTGGCTCCGACCCTGGTACTGCTGCAGGCGATCTTCCTGTTTGGCGAGCATTTCGACCCGAGCAAGCTATTAGCGTTTATCTGCATCTGGGCTGGCCTGGCGATTTACAGCGTGGATGCCTGGCTAAGCCTGCGTAAACGCCAGCCAGGTTAAAAAACAACCAGCTCGCTACAGCACAGCGCCCACCTGGGCTGCAGCGGGTTGCCCCCGGCTTATCCACAGAAGCATCCCCGGCTTATGTGCACAACCAAACGTTAAGTGCTTATTTTTTAAGCACTTAACAAAAAGCCCCGGGGCACTAAGCAGTGCGCCAGGGCTCCTTATGCTACGCACAGGCTTATCCACATGGATCGTGGATAACCTCCGGTATCAATCGTCGGCCTGCAGCTTCAGCTCCACCATCAGGTCATCGGCCAGGGTTTCCAGATGCGTCTGCAACTGCTCCAGGCTCAGGCTTTGCGGCACACCCAGTAATGCTTGGGCTTGAAACAGCAGTTCGCCGCTCATCGGCGCTGGCACAACCTCAGTGTTCAAACTCTCCAGATTGACGCCATGAGCGCTGAGCAAGCGCGTGATGTCGCGCACGATGCCCGGCCGATCATTACCCACCAATTCCAGACGAATCGCCTGCCAGACGCTAAGCGGCGCATCACCACCAGCGGCGACCTGCACACGGATGCCCTGGGCCTGCAAAGCATCGAGGGCGACGAGCAAGCCGGCATGCCCGGTGAGCGGCACATCAACCCGCAGTATCCCGGCGAACTGTCCGGCCATGCGCGACATGCGGCTTTCCAGCCAATTGCCACCATGCGCACTGATGCACTGCGCTACACGTTCAACCAGCCCCGGCTGGTCCTGAGCAATAACCGTAAGTACCAGATGATCCATGCTCTGCTCCTTAATTCAGCGGCGGTTCAATTCAACCCCAACCAATAGGTATAAAACACCTCATCACGCACATAACCCAGGCGTTCGTAGAGGGCTTGTCCTGGCAGATTGCTCTTTGCCGTTTCCAACTGCAAACCGCAGGCACCTGTCGCTTCAGCATGCGCGCGCGCAGCGTTCATCAACGCCTCGCCCACACCCTGACGGCGCGCCTGCTTGCTCACATACAAGTCACTGAGCAACAAGGCCGGCTGCAAGGCCAACGAGGAGAAAAACCCATAGAGCTGAACAAAGCCCAGGGCAACACCGTTTTCATCTCGGGCCAGTAGTATGGTTGAGTCGCTCTGACGCAGACGAGCTGCTAAAAACTCATGAACCTGTGCCAGCGGCTTGGGCACCTCATAGAAGTGCAGGTAGGCGGCAAACAGTTCGCAAAGGTGCTCCAGATCCGCCGCAGCGGCTGCCTGTATACGCATGGTGCTGGCGCTCCTGAAAGGTGATAAGCAGTATAGGTAGCGGTTTGCCTTTGGGGCTACCGATACACCCGCCAAAAAAATTGTGTACTATTTCATCTTAAAATTGGAACAATTAATTTAAAACCATGAAACAAAACCACGGAGAATGACCAAATACAGCGCACCAGTCGCATAGCGACGCGCCCCAACTGATTTTCCACGAATCTTGATGTAGTATGCCGCGCCCCGGACTACATAACTTATTTCCCATGTCCGATGCGCTATTTAGTAGAGCTGAGCAGAGTGAGGCGAGTGATGACTGAACGCGTTCAAGTAGGCAGCCTGCAGGTTGCTAAAGTGCTGTTCGACTTCGTGAATAACGAAGCCATCCCCGGTACCGGCATTGCTGCCGAGACGTTCTGGGCAGGTGCCGAAGCGGTCATCAATGACCTGGCACCGAAAAACCGTGCGCTGCTCGCCAAACGCGACCAGATTCAGGCGCAAATCGACGGCTGGCACCAAGCCCGCGCAGGCCAGGCCCACGACGCCGTAGCCTACAAAGCCTTCCTTGCAGAGATCGGCTACCTGCTGCCAGAGCCGGCTGATTTCCAGGCCACCACGCAAAACGTTGACGAAGAAATCGCCCGCCTGGCCGGCCCACAGCTGGTCGTGCCAGTGATGAATGCGCGCTTCGCCCTGAACGCTTCCAACGCCCGCTGGGGCTCGCTGTACGACGCGCTGTACGGCACTGACGCGATCAGCGAAGCCGACGGCGCGGAAAAAGGCAAAGGCTACAACAAGGTCCGCGGCGACAAGGTTATTGCCTTCGCACGCGCCTTCCTCGACGAAGCTGCACCGCTGGCGGCAGGCTCGCATGTCGATTCCATCGGCTACTCGATTGTTGACGGCAGGCTGGTGGCCGCTCTTAGAGGCGGGAGCAACAGTGGCCTGCACGATGACGCGCAACTGGCGGGCTTCCAAGGCCCAGCCGAAGCGCCTATCGCGGTGCTGCTCAAGCACAACGGCCTGCATTTCGAAATCCAGATCGACGCCAGCACCCCAGTCGGCCAGACCGATGCTGCCGGCGTTAAAGACGTGCTGATGGAAGCCGCACTGACCACCATCATGGACTGCGAAGATTCCGTCGCCGCCGTCGATGCTGACGACAAAGTAGTGATTTACAAGAACTGGCTCGGCCTGATGAAAGGCGACCTGAGCGAAGAAGTTGCCAAAGGCGGTCAGACCTTCACCCGCACCATGAACCCGGACCGCGTGTACACCCAGGCCGATGGCGGCGAGCTGACCCTGCACGGCCGCAGCCTATTGTTCGTGCGTAACGTTGGCCACTTGATGACCAACCCGGCGATTCTCGACGCCGCAGGCAACGAGGTTCCGGAAGGTATCCAGGACGCGCTGTTCACCAGCCTGATGGCGGTGCACAACCTGAATGGCAACACCAGCCGCAAGAACACCCGCACCGGTTCGGTCTACATCGTTAAGCCGAAGATGCACGGCCCCGAAGAAGTGGCCTTTACCAGCGAGATGTTCGGCCGCGTTGAAGACGTCCTCGGCCTGCCGCGCAACACCCTGAAAGTCGGCATCATGGACGAAGAGCGACGCACCACCGTCAACCTCAAGGCCTGCATCAAGGCGGCCAGCGAGCGCGTGGTATTCATCAACACCGGCTTCCTCGACCGTACCGGTGACGAAATCCACACCTCCATGGAAGCCGGCGCCGTGGTGCGTAAAGCAGCCATGAAGACTGAAAAGTGGATCGGCGCTTACGAGAACTGGAACGTCGACATTGGCCTGGCCACCGGCCTGCAAGGCCGCGCGCAGATCGGTAAAGGCATGTGGGCCATGCCCGACCTGATGGCCGCCATGCTGGAGCAGAAAATCGCTCACCCGCTGGCCGGCGCCAACACCGCCTGGGTGCCGTCGCCGACCGCCGCCGCGCTGCACGCGCTGCACTACCACAAGGTTGACGTGTTCGCCCGTCAGGCCGAACTGGCCAAACGCGAGCGTGCCTCAATCGATGACATCCTCAGCATCCCACTGGCCAAGGACACCAACTGGACCCCGGAAGAGATTCAGAACGAACTGGACAACAACTCTCAGGGCATCCTCGGCTATGTTGTGCGCTGGATCGACCAAGGCGTCGGCTGCTCCAAGGTGCCGGACATCAATGACATCGGCCTGATGGAAGACCGCGCCACGCTGCGCATCTCCAGCCAACTGCTGGCCAACTGGCTGCGTCATGGCATCGCCACTGAAGAGCAGATCGTCGCCAGCCTCAAGCGCATGGCTCCGGTTGTCGATCGTCAGAACGCCCATGACCCGCTGTACCGGCCGCTGGCACCCAACTTCGACAGCAACATCGCCTTCCAGGCCGCGCTGGAGCTGGTGATCGAGGGTGCCAAACAGCCCAACGGCTACACCGAGCCAGTGCTGCACCGCCGCCGCCGCGAATTCAAGACCGCCAACGGCCTGTAACCCGTCGCTGTAGCTACACAGAAACCGCCCTCCGGGGCGGTTTTTTTATGCGCACCGAATTACCCTGAAACGCCGGTGCAGCAAGCACTTGCCAGAGATCGCGACAGGCTGCGCTGGCTGGCTAGACTTACGTCCAATGGCCAGCGCCACTGCGCCAGCCGACCATAAGCGCTTAGATCACGGTGAGGCCGTCCATGAGCACAGCGGATGCATTCGCCCAGGCAGGCAAGACGGCGGTGCTGCAGAACATCCATGGCACCATGGAGTTCCTGCAGAAGTTTCCACCCTTCAATCAGATGGAGTCCGCCCACCTGGCGTACCTGGTGGAGAACTGCCAGCTGCGCTTCTATAGCGCAGGCGAAACCATCATCAAGCCGGCTGACGGCCCGGTGGCACACTTTTTCGTGGTCAAACAGGGGCGCGTACATGGTGAGCGTCCGCATTCGGCACGCAGGGGCACGGAAACCACCTTCGAGATCACCACCGGCGAGTGCTTCCCGCTGGCGGCGCTGATCGGCGAACGTGCCACTCGCACCGAACACCTGGCCGCTGAAGACACCTTCTGCTTGCTACTAAACAAACCGGCATTCATCAAGCTGTTTGCCATGTCCAACCCGCTGCGTGATTTCGCCTTGCGCGGGGTCAGTAGCCTGCTCGACCAGGTCAACCAACAGGTGCAAATGCGCGCGGTGGAAACCCTCGGCGCGCAGTATTCGCTGGACACCCGCCTCGGCCAGTTGGCCATGCGCAACCCCATCAGCTGCGGCCCAGAGATGCCCATGCGTGATGCCGTCAAGCTGATGCATGAACAGCAAGTCGGCAGCATCGTTATCGTCGACCCCGCGCAAAAACCACTGGGCATCTTTACCCTGCGTGACTTGCGCCGCGTGGTAGCCGATGGCGTTGATCTGGCCCAGCCAATCAGCAGCCTGATGACCCAGTCGCCCTTTCATCTGTCGCCGGATGCCAGCGCCTTTGATGCGGCCATCGCCATGACCGAGCGGCATATCGCCCACGTCTGCCTGGTCGAGCACGGCACGCTGTGCGGGGTTATTTCCGAGCGCGATCTGTTCAGCCTGCAACGCGTTGACTTGGTGCACCTGGCGCGCACCATTCGCCATGCCGGGCGGGTTGAAACCTTGGCGGCACTGCGCGGCGACGTGCGCCAACTGGTCGACAGCATGCTCGCCCACGGTGCCAGTTCGACGCAAATCACCCAACTGATCACCATGCTCAACGACCACACCGTATGCCGGGTGATCGAGTTGACCCTGGAGGACCTGGGCGACCCAGGCATACCCTTTACCTGGCTGGTGTTCGGCAGCGAAGGTCGCAGCGAGCAAACCCTCTACACCGACCAGGACAACGGCATTCTGTTTGAGGCCAATGACGCCAGCGAGGCAGCAGCCATTCGCGGCCAACTGTTGCCTCTGGCCCATGAAATCAACCTGCGCCTGGCCCAGTGCGGTTTTACCCTGTGCAAAGGCAACATCATGGCCGGCAACCCCGAGCTGTGCCTGTCACGCGAGGAATGGTCGCGACGCTTCACGGGCTTTGTGCAAAAAGCCACGCCGGAAAACCTGCTGGCCTCAAGCATTTATTTCGACCTGCGCACGGTGTGGGGCGATCATCAGGGCTGCGAACAGCTACGCCAAGAGCTGTTGCAGCAGGTTGCCGGCAATAGCCTGTTCCAGCGCATGATGGCGGAAAATGCCCTGCGCCAGCGCCCGCCGGTGGGCATGTTCCGCGACTTTGTAGTGGCCCGCAAAGGTGCCGAAAAAGACACCCTGGACCTCAAGGTGCAAGGCCTAACGCCCTTCGTAGATGGCGCACGCCTACTGGCCCTGGCTCATGGCGTAGCCGCCTGCAACACCCTGGAGCGCCTGCGCGCGCTGATTAGCCAAGGCGTTATCGACGCTCAGGATGGCGCGGCCTACGAGGAGGCCTACCACTACATCCAACAGGCACGCATGCAGCAGCACCAACTGCAAGCGCGCGATGGCCTGCCCTACTCCAACCGAGTCGACCCGGATAACCTCAACCACCTGGATCGGCGCATCCTGCGTGAATCCTTCCGCCAGGCGCAACGGCTGCAGAGCAGCTTGGCCGTGAGATATCAGCTATGAGCACCTTTACCTGGCTAACCGGGCACAAACCGGTATTAACCCAAGCGCAGCTTGAGCGCCGCCAGCAGCTCGCCGAGGCCGCATCTCTCGACAACCGCACGCTGCAGCAGCGCTTTGTCGTTCTTGATCTGGAAACCAGCGGCCTGAATATGCGCCGCGATGTAGTGCTGTCGATAGGTGCCGTGGTGATCGATAACTCGGCCATCGACCTCAGCCAGCAATTCGAATGCACCCTGCAACGCGAAGGCCATCAGGCCAGCGCCAGCACGCTGATCCACGGCATCGCGCCCAGCGAGATTGCCAGAGGCGAGGAGCCCGCAGACGCCTTACTGGCCTTTATGGAGTTTGTCGGCGACAGTCCGTTGCTGGCCTTCCATGCCGAATTCGACCAACGCATGCTGGCCCGCGCCCTCAAACAAAGCCTGGGCTACCGCTTGCAGCATGCGTTCTTTGATGTCGCCGAAATCGCCCCACTGCTGTGCCCCAAGGCCAACGTGGGCAAGGCTGGCCTGGACAGCTGGACGCAGCATTTCGGCTTACAGGTGCATCAGCGCCATCACGCCAGCGCCGATGCACTGGTTACCGCCGAACTGGCGCTGATCTTGTTTAGCAAGGCGCGCCAGCAAGGCCTCGACAGCCTGCTGGCACTGCAACAGCAGCTCAACAGTCGACGCCGTCAGCGCGCGCATTCAATGTAGGCTTCAAGCCTCAATACCCGCAGGCACTGAAAGTAGGTCGATGACGCGCTTTTCATCCACCACGGCGGTAGGCCAGACCGTAGCCTGGATTAGCCGTAGGCGTAATCCGGGTTGCCTAGCCTTAAGTTGTCGGATTACGCTTCGCTAATCCAACCTACAAATCACGCATCAACAACGCATATTCCAGCTGCACCTCAGGCGGCACCGGCAGGTACAGCACGTGGCCGTCACCCGGGGCGACCGACATTGCCTGACCCTGGCGGTTTTCCAACTGTTCAAGGCTAAAACGCAGGTTGCCCTGAGGGGTCATCAGCTCCAGTCCATCGCCGATGGCAAAGCGGTTTTTCACCTTCACCTCAGCCAACTCGCCACGCCGCTCCCCCGTCAGCTCACCGACAAACTGCTGCTGTTCGGAGACCGAGCTGCCACGCTGATAGTTCTGGTATTCGTCGTGCACATGGCGACGCAAAAAGCCCTCGGTGTAACCGCGATGGGCCAGGGATTTCAGGGTGCTCATCAAACTCTTGTCGAACGGTTTGCCGGCGATGGCATCATCAATCGCCTTGCGATACACCTGAGCCGTGCGCGCCACGTAGTAGTGGGATTTGGTGCGCCCCTCGATCTTTAGCGAGTGCACGCCCATCTGCACCAACCGCTCGACATGCTGCACCGCGCGCAAGTCTTTGGAGTTCATGATGTAGGTGCCGTGCTCATCTTCAAACGCCGGCATGGGCTCGTCCGGGCGCGAGGCGTCCTGCAGCAGAAACACCTGCTCGGTAGGCGCGCCAACCCCCAAGGTGGGCTCAACCATACGCACGATATCGCCCATGTCGTTCTGAGCGCCCTGCTCGGTTTTGTACTCCCAACGACAAGCATTGGTGCAACTGCCCTGATTGGGGTCGCGCTTGTTGATATAGCCCGACAGCAGGCAGCGCCCGGAGTACGCCATACACAGCGCACCGTGAACGAATACCTCCAGCTCCATGCCCGGTACTTCGCTGCGGATTTCGGCGATTTCCTCCAGCGACAGTTCACGCGACAGGATCACCCGGCTCAGCCCCTGTTGCTGCCAGAACTTCACGCTGGCCCAGTTCACCGCATTGGCCTGCACAGAAAGGTGAATCGGCATCTGCGGAAAATATTCACGCACCAGCATGATCAAGCCCGGGTCGGACATGATCAGTGCATCCGGGGCCATCTCGATCACCGGCGCCAGGTCCTTGAGAAAGGTCTTCAACTTGGCGTTATGCGGGGCGATATTCACCACCACATAAAACTGCTTACCCTGCGCGTGTGCCTCGGCAATACCCAAGGCCAGATGCGCGTGATCAAACTCATTGTTACGCACCCGCAGGCTATAACGCGGCTGGCCGGCATACACCGCGTCCGCGCCATAGGCGAAGGCATAGCGCATGTTCTTCAAGGTCCCGGCAGGGGACAACAATTCAGGATAAGCAGGGAGAGTGACCATAAACCGCAGGCTCGGCAAACCAAGGGGGCGCGATTTTAGGGAGCCAGCCAAAGGGCTGTATTGATCTGCGTCTATAGCAGTGCCGCAAGCGTCATGCACAGACTAACGTCAAGGGCCAAAGAGATCGTGCAAACGCCCGAGCCTTGGCTCAGGCGTGGAAAAGAAGATGTTTAGGAGCAGGCACGCCGATAAAGCTCACCCTCGCGGTCTATGCGTTTCATCTGCTGCAGCAGCGGTTTCTTCTGCGCATCCAGTGGTAGCAGCTCGGCGGTGGTGCAGTTGAGTAGATG
Organism: Pseudomonas sp.; assembly: GCF_046581935.1. Taxonomy (GTDB): domain Bacteria; phylum Pseudomonadota; class Gammaproteobacteria; order Pseudomonadales; family Pseudomonadaceae; genus Aquipseudomonas. The sequence continues at coordinate 129,930 of NZ_JAYGFK010000028.1, read as the reverse complement.
CGGCTGATGGCTGACGCGATCGACATGCTGCTTTTCAAAGCGGTAGAGGTTGAAGGCAACCACGTCGTTACCTGCGGCATCCTCACGTAGCAGGCTTTTGCTGTCGAGCACGGTAAAAGCGGTGGTCATCGGCCAGAAGTACGTCCAGGGGCGCCAGAACACTTCACCAGTTTCACTGGCTACGATCACAGACTCTGGCGGCTGACGCTGTAGCTGATAGTCGAACCAGGAATACTCGTAGTAAATCTGGTAAGCCAACATGCCCAAACCGCCAAACGCGGGAATGATCCACTTCGGCAATCGGTTGCCCGTCAGTTTGCGCAGCAGCATGGCAATACCAGCCGCCCCCAGCCCCGCAACCCCGATGGCAAGTAGTGTCCACAACATTGACTCACTCCTGAAATAAAAAACTGCCTGGAGCAGTTTTTAACGTGGCGCAACAACGGCCCAAAGGGTGGGTGCCATGGATGGCACCAATAAAACGGGCCTCGCAAAGAGGCCCGCTGATAAAACCCTGATCAACATTGATCAGGCTTGATTATGCTCAGTGGCTCAACGCGCCACCAGCACCTTTGGGAGTACGCACGCTTTCTACCAGGTCCTGAATCTCCTGAGGCGGTGCTTCAGTAGACAGGGACACCGCATAGGCTACGGCGAAGTTAATCACTGCACCCACAGTACCGATGGACAGCGGCGAGATGCCGAACAGCCAGTTATCCGGCGTGTTGGCGAAAGTCGCAGTGCCAGGGATGAAGAACCAGCCCAGGTACAGGAAGATGTAAACCACAGTGAATACTAGGCCTACCAGCATGCCGGCGATGGCGCCTTTGTTGTTTACCCGCTTGGAGAAGATACCCATCATCAGCGCCGGGAACAGCGTGGCCGCCGCGATACCGAAGGCCAACGCCACCACTTGCGCGGCAAAGCCAGGCGGGTTGAGCCCCAGATAGGTCGCCAACAGAATCGCGACCGCCATGGAGATCCGCGCGGCGAGCATTTCGTTCTTCTCACTGATCTTCGGATTGATCATGTTTTTGATCAAGTCATGACTCACGGCCGAGGAAATGGCCAACAACAGCCCCGCAGCAGTCGACAATGCAGCCGCAATTGCACCCGCAGCAATCAAGCCAACAACCCAGCTTGGCAGGTTGGCAATTTCCGGGTTGGCCAATACCAGAATGTCGTTGTTAACGGTCAACTCGTTGCCCTTCCAGCCACGAGCTTCTGCAGTTGGGGTAAAGGCAGGCGCTGCATCGTTGTACATCTGGATGCGACCATCGCTGTTCTTGTCTTCCCACTTGATCAAACCGGTGGTTTCCCAGGTTTTGATCCACTCCGGACGCTCTGTATAGGTCAGGGCTTGGGCAGTCGGACCTTCTGGGTAGATGGTGTGAACCAGGTTCAGGCGTGCCATCGAACCCACTGCAGGCGCAGTGAGATACAGCAGAGCGATGAAGATCAGTGTCCAGCCAGCAGACCAACGTGCGTCAGCCACTTTCGGTACGGTGAAGAAGCGAATGATTACGTGTGGCAGACCAGCAGTACCGATCATCAGCGACAGGGTAAACAACACCATGTTCAGCTTGTTGCTGACATCCGCCGTGTAGTCAGTAAATCCCAGTTCACGCACGACTTCATTGAGTTTATGCAGCAGCGGCACGCCTGACTCGACGTGGTCACCGAGCATACCGAACATCGGAATCGGGTTACCTGTCAGTTGCAGGGAGATGAATACCGCCGGAATGGTGTAAGCGATGATCAGCACGACGTACTGAGCAACCTGGGTGTAGGTGATGCCCTTCATGCCGCCGAAAACGGCGTAAACGAACACCACGCCAGCTGCGATCCAGATGCCGGTGGAGTTGCTGACTTCAAGGAAGCGCGAGAACGCCACGCCTGCACCAGCCATCTGACCGATAACGTAGGTTACGCAGATGATGATCAGACAGACCACAGCAGCCAAGCGTGCGCCGTTGCTGTAGAAGCGATCACCGATGAAATCCGGCACGGTGAACTTGCCGAACTTGCGCAAGTAAGGTGCCAGTAGCATGGCCAGCAGCACATAGCCACCGGTCCAGCCCATCAGATAGGTTGAGTTGGCATATCCACCGGCAGCCAGCAGGCCAGCCATGGAAATAAAGGACGCTGCTGACATCCAGTCGGCCGCAGTGGCCATACCATTGGTAATGGGGTGAACACCGCCGCCGGCGACGTAGAACTCTTTGGTTGAGCCAGCGCGGGCCCAGAAAGCGATGCCGAAATAGAGCGCAAAGGAGGCGCCCACAAACAGCATGTTAATTACAAACTGGCTCATGGGTTATTCCTCGACACCGAATTGTTTATCGAGTTTGTTCATTCTCCACGCGTAGAAGAAAATGAGCCCGACAAAGGTGAGAATCGAACCTTGCTGGGCGAACCAGAAGCCAAGGTCGGCACCGCCAACAGAGATACCTGCCAGCATGGGTCGAAGAAGTATGCCAAAGCCGTAAGACACAAGCGCCCAAACAACTAGGCAACAAGTAATCAGCCGGACGTTGGCCTTCCAGTACGCTGCTGCGTTTGCTTTTTCAGAAGTCATAAACTCCTCCAGTTATTGTTATTATCATGCAGCTTCAAGCTAGCAGCAGGTCGCCACAAGCCGACAGCTAGACATTGGTATTAGCTGGCTTACGCAGCATTGCAAGGTGCCTGCAGGCCTTAACAGGCGAGCACCCGACCATGGTCTAACAGCAGCGCGCCGGCTAGCAGGCAAAACCGGCGAAAAACTCTTTAAGTAAGCGAGTTGCCTCCCCCCTCCGGCCTGGAACGTTTCGCTAACACGCAGCGTCCCTGAGAAATCAACCTAACGCGCACGCACCCGCACATTGCCAGACGCCGCCGGATTCGAGGCAAGCTGCGCCGAGCGGTTTGACGCCGCAAATAGACGTGCAATCCGCCGCGCCAACAAATGCCCCGCGCGCGCCTCTTCGCGCAAGCCTATATGCCCGCTCATCGCACGTACCACAGACGGAAGAAGCCGGCAGCCAACAGCAGGGCAATCTGCCCAAGCGCTGTACACAAGCTGAGAAACGATTGCACAGCGTGACTCTGTGTAGCGTTGGCCAAGCCTGTCAGGTCATTCCAGAACGCCTCGGGCACTATCAGCAGACTCAACTGTGCCAAGGGCTGGCCAGTTAGCTGCAGGCCTTTGATCAGGTCGAATTGGCCGCAAAACATCAGGCCAACCAGCACCAGCAGAGCCACGACCAGCCCCAAGGCGAAACAGGCTACCCAGCGTACAAACAAGCGCATCAATAAACTCATCATGTGCAACTCCCACACAGGTAGAAACGCGGCGCAGGCCAGACCTGCGCCGCTGTCTGTTAAAGATCGCTGGCTGGGCGACTGGTCAGCGGCATGCGCCCCACGCCGTACCAATCGAGTTTGCGCGTCAGCACCATCACCCCAGCGAGCACACCGAAGACCAACACCGAGCCCATCAGCAAGGCGTAATCCTCTGCCCCGAGCAGGCCGAACAACATGCCGTAGAGCAGCGCCAGCAACGTGGCGAAGGACGCGCCACGTAAGGCGCTGTGCAACACGTAACTGACGTAGAAGCCGATCAGCAGCACACAGGCCGTCGCGGCAATACCGTAGGCCAGGGCAAAGTTCAGGTGCTCGGAAAGCGACAACAGCAGCAAATAGAACAGCGCCAGCGACATGCCCACCAGGGCGTACTGCACCGGGTGCACAGCCATGCGTTTGAGCACCTCAAAGAGGAAGAACACGGCAAAGGTCAGGCCGATAAACAGCAGCGCATATTTAATCGCCCGGTCGGTCTTCAGGTACTGGTCCACCGGGTCGACAAAGCTCACACCAAAATTGCGTGCAGTCAGCGCATCGCAGCTTTCCCCACGTACGCAGTCAGCCAGCGCCTCTTCCAGATTGGTGGCAAAGAAACTGGTCTGCCAATGTGCGCTAAAGCCTTTGCTGGAAACCTCGCGACTGCTTGGCAGGTATTCGCCAACAAAGCTTGGATGCGGCCAGCTGGACGTCAGCTCAACCTGGCTATCGCGACCCACAGGCGTAACGCTCAACTGCTCGGTACCTTGCAGCTTCAGCTCGAAGGCGAACTCCAGCACTTTGCCGCCCTGGGTATCCAGCGGCGGCAGCGGTGCATGCACGCCAGCACCGAAACGCTCCTCGGCGCTACCGGGGGAAAAACTCAGGTTGCTGCCGTTAAAGCGCAGCTGCAGGTCATTGCTGATGCCGCGAATATCGCTGATACCCACTGATAGAAACGGCGTGCCAAATTGGTAAAGGCCTAAGTCATCGCCTAGCCCCAACCGCGCTGGCAACTTAAAGGCACCGCTGATCTGGTTATCGCTGCGGTACAACAGCGCCTTGTAGATGCCCCGCGCGCGCTCTTCGGTGGCCACGTGGCCATTGAGCAAAAAGCGTTCGGGTAGGAAGTACAGCCGGCCGCTACGCTTCTGCTCCTCCATATAACGCTCCCCCGTCTTGGTATGGGTTTTCCACACGTGCCACACCTTGGTGTAAGGCATCACCAGAATCGGCCCGGTAAGTTGCTGGCGATAGCTGGAACTGCGGGCGATGTCCTGCAGCACCTCTGCGCGCTGGTACTGCCGCTCGCTCACCAGACCGTCAATCATCGTTAGCGGTATCAGCAATAACAGAATCAAAAAGGCGATAGCGCCTAGCTTGAAACCCAGAATGCGGCTCATGGTGCAACTCTCCAATACGGTTTAGGTAGGCAGAGTCTGGGCAGCCGGCGTGGTGGTTTTATGGAGGGGAGATGGAGAGTGCGTGGAGAGTTGGCGCAAAGTGCCAAGCGGCGAATAGACAGTATTTACAGAAGTGCGTAGCGTGCGCGAACTCGCCATTAATGGATGAACGGCCATGACCCAACACAACCCCTACGCCACCCCACAAGCCAACGTCGTCGCAGCAGAGTCACTGGTAAACGACGAGCAGATCGCTGCGCTGCCGATCTCGGACAAATGGAAGCAACGCTTCAGCGCGATTCACCACGCCGGTGGCGTGAAGATACCGAAGTTCAAAGAGCTGCCCAAAGCAGAGCGGCGTAAGGCCTTCAGTTTCAACTTCCTGGCGTTCTTCTTCGGGCCGATTTACTACGCCTGCAAAGGTATGTGGAAAAAGGGCCTGGCGCTGTTTGTCGCGTGCGCAGCCGTAGTGATTACCCTCGGCATCGGCCTGGACTATCTGGGCTACGGCACGATTGCCAACGCCTTGGGCTATGGCGTCAGCGCGGTGTTCGCCACACGCGCCAATATCGATTACTACAAGAAGATGCTGCTTAACGATAACGGCTGGTGGTGAATCCCCCAGCGCCTAGGAGAATGCCCATGACTGAGCATGTAGCTGAGGTGATTTGGCAGCGCGGCGAGCAGGACTTTCTTGGTAACCGCTACAGCCGCAAGCACCTGCTGCGGTTTGATGGTGGCCTGGAGGTCGCTGGCTCATCCTCGCCGCATGTTGTGCCACTGCCAATGTCGGACGCTACAGCTGTCGACCCAGAGGAAGCCTTTGTTGCCTCACTGTCCAGCTGCCACATGCTGTGGTTTCTCTCCATCGCGGCCAAACGCCGCTTCTGCGTCGATGCATATCATGACTGCGCCAGCGGCCTGATGCAGGCGAACGAGGCCGGCAGGATGTTTGTCTCCCTGGTGACTTTACGCCCGGCGGTCAGCTTCTCCGGTGACCGCGTGCCAAGCCTTGAACAGATCGAGCAGATGCACCATCAGGCCCACGAGGAATGCTTTATCGCCAACTCGGTGAAATCTGAGGTGCGCTGCGAGCCGCGTTTTATCGATAAACCCTAACGTTGCCGTCAGCACCTAAGCCAAGGATAGCCGCATGAAAAAGCTCGCACTGCCCCTGATCACCCTGCTGGCCTTCAGTGTCTACACCCTCTATGTGATGCTGCAGGCCGAGCAATCGCTGCTGCAATTTGGCATGCAATTGATGTCCAGCGCCGACACCGCCCAGGTGGTCATCGACCTTTACATACTCGCGGCCCTGGCCTGCATCTGGATGTACCGCGACGGCCGTGCGCGGGGCAAATCACTGGCATACCTGCTGCCATTTTTTGCCCTGACGGCACTGTTTGTCTCGGCCGGCCCCCTGCTCTATCTGGTGCTCAAGGCCATAGATTCAAGCAGCAGGCCGAACGCGGCTTAAAACCGCAGATTGAAATTGCCCGTGCCGAATATACCGACCAGGCCAATCACGATCAGGTAGATCGCCACGATGTAATTCAGCAAACGCGGCACCACCAGAATCAGAATACCGGCGATCAGCGAAATCAGTGGGGTAAGAGCAAGAGTCATCATCGTCACCTGTGAGTTATTGAAGTGCCAGTATGCGCGCCGCACCTAAACCGCACAGCGCTATCTACCTGCCGAACCGTTATGCAATCCGACCGTTAGTTCACACTCGTTTTTGAAGGCCATCTATGAGCAGCGCTAGCCTACTAACCTCGTTACTGCAGTACAAAGCCTGGGCCAATCAGGAGCTCTTCGGCGCATTGCAACAGCTTGAGACAATCAACCACGCTGCAGAGTTGCACGCTGCATTGCGCATCCTCAATCACATCTATGTAGTCGAACGGATTTTTGTCGCCAACCTGCAAGGCACCAGTCACGGCTACAGCGCCACCAACACCCAAGAGACACCCACGCTGGCAGCCCTGCAGCAGGCGGTTCAGGCGACTGATCGCTGGTATCAGGACTACACAGCAGGGCTAAGCGCCGAACAGCTGGCCGAGCGTCTGAACTTCAGTTTTGTAGATGGCGACCACGGCAGCATGAGCCGTGAAGAAATGCTCGCGCATATCGTCACCCACGGCGGCTATCACCGAGGTGCCGTCGGCCGGATCCTGGCGCAACTGCAACTGGCACCACCGAGGGATATCTACACGCGCTATCTGCATCAGGCGCAACCGCAGCGGCGCGAATCTTAGAGCGGCGGCTTAGCGATAAAAGCTTGCTTGTCATACCGATCAAACCCGGCTGACTCATAGAAGCGCAGGGTGGCTGGGTCTTTACTGCTGGTCATCAGCATGACCTTGTAGCAATCCTGCGCCCAGGCGAAGTGTTGAGCATGCACCAGCAGTGCCTGGCCATACCCACGCCCACGATGTTCGGTATGGGTCACTACATTTTCGATCAGGGCAAAAGGCCTGCAACCGAGCGTCAGGTTAGCGACCAAACTGATGCTACAACTGGCGACTAGCCGTGCATCGCGATAAAGCCCAAAGCAGCTGTGAGCCGGATTGGCCATGATCGTTTGCCATACGGTTTCAACCTGATGACGCGCGGGCAATGGTTGGTCGTCCGCGTGCAAATGCTCATAGAGGGCGAGCAGCGCATCCAGCTCACTCACCTCGATTTTGCGGATGTCCATCAAACTGTCCCTGTTGCGCGCTCAGCCTAACTCGCCGCGAATGTACTGTTCCAGCTGCTGGATCAAGCTGGCCTGCTCGGCGATGGTGTGTTTGACCAAGTCACCAATCGACAACAGACCGATCAGTTCGCCCTCGGCCAATACCGGCAAGTGGCGCAGATGGCGGTCGGTCATCACCTGCATGCAGTCCTGGGAGGTATCGCGTGGGCTAACCGTTAAGACATCTGCGGTCATAATTTCGCTGATCGCGGTATCTGCAGCGGAACGCTCCAGCAGCACAACCTTACGCGCGTAGTCGCGTTCGCTGACGATGCCCGCCAGCCGGCCCTTGTCCAACACCACCAACGCGCCAATACCCTTTTCGGCCATCAACTGGATGGCCTCAAGCACCGACGTAGTCGGGGAAACGCTATAAACAGCGGCCTGTGGCTTGGCGCGGAGAATTTCGGCGACGGTGATCATGCAGTGGCTCCTGCTCAGTTTCTTATTGAACATTGAGAATAGTGCGCGGACTGGCGCTCGTCGCCAACCCGAAGCAACGATCAGAGCACCTAGGCGGGTTCAGCGCAACTATCGCGGCAAAGGCCGCTCAAATGCGGCCCGCACCGACATGCCAGTTACTGTGACCAATTCTGGCTAAGCACCTCGGCCTGTTTGAGTACCAACTCAATGGCTTCATCGGCCTTGTCCGGCGGGTATTTGTAGCCTGGTAGCCCGGATGTAATCCGGAAAATGTGAGCAAACGTCGGGCGCCCCGGATTGCATCCGGGCTACGGCTTGATGCGTTTAGCCGCGCATTCAGGCAGCAGGCAAGGTCAGGCACGCTGCAACTCCGCCCGCGACATTGCCGATGTGCAGCGCACCGCCGTGTAGTTGCATAACCTCCTCGACAAAGTTCAGCCCCAAACCGGTGCTCTTGCGCCCGTTAGCGGGGCGCGGCAGGGAGTAGAAGCGCTCGCTCAGGCGTGCCAGGGCGTAGTCGGGGATGGCTTCGCCTTGGTTGAATAGGCGCAGTTCGATCTGCGCACCACGCGCCTCGGCGCTAAAGCGAATTAGGCCGTAATGGGGGGTGAAGTCGAGGGCGTTATCCAGCAGGTTGGCCACGGCCTGGCGCAGCAAAAACGCTTCACCGCGCGCATTCAACTCCGCGCTGATACGGTTTTCAATCTGTAGCCCACCGGCTTCGATACGCGCCATTTGTGCCTGCAACAGGCCGTCGACTAACGCCTGCAGCGGCACAGCCACTTGCTCTTCCAAGCCCTGACGCTGTTCGACCTGAGCCAGGTGCAGCAGGCGCTCGATCAGTTGCTGCATGCGCGCGCTTTCCTGCTCGATATTGGCGACGAAGCGCTGGCGTTGCGTGGCAGGCATTTCACTGTCGAGCAATTCCGCTGCGCCGCGAATCGCCGCCAGCGGGCTTTTCAGCTCGTGAGTCAGGGTGTGTACGTAGCGCTCGACATAGGCCTTGCCTTCCAGCTCGGTGCGCATGCGCTCGATGGCTTCAGCCAGTTGCGCCAACTCGCCACCGCGCACGCTGGGCAATTCGGCGCGCTGGCCGGCGCTAACGGTTTGGGCATAGCGGGTCAGCTTGCGCAACGCGGCGCTGAGCCACCAGGACAGCAGCGCACCGATCAACAAGCCGAGTACGATCAGCCCGCCGCCGAGCCAGGCCAAACGTTGCTCGGAGCGTTCGATATAGGGCTGCAAGGTGCGATTGGGCTTGGCCACCGAGACCACGCCAATAATCTGCGCGCCATCCATGATCGGCGCGGCCACGTACATCACCGAGGAGTCGGGGTCGCTCGGGTCTTCCTTGGTTGAGCGTGCGCCGTACTCGCCGCGCAGGGTGCGCAGCACATCGTTCCAGCGCGAATAATCTTGCCCCACTGCCACGCCCGTGGAGTCGAGCAAGACGATGCCCTTGTCGTCGGTGACATAGATGCGGTGGTTGACCTGGGTTTTCTCCACGCCCCAGATATGCGCCTGCGGCTTGCGCTGACCGTAGGCGCGCAACAGCTCGGGCAAGCGGCCTTGTTGCAATCGCCCGGCCTTGACCTCATCACGCAGAATCTCCGCCAGCAGGTTGGCGGTATCGACCAAGGTTTCCTCGGTGGACTGGCGCACGCCGGGGCGAATTTCATCCATCACCGTGCTCAGCACAAACCAGCCTGCCAGCCCAACAAACAGGAAGTACGCGAGGAAGATGCGAATCCCCAAGGGCATCAGGCGTGCCTCGGTGAGTAGCTGTAACCCAGGCCGCGATGGGTCTGGATCGGCTCGGCCTCGGCGCTTACCTGGCGCAGTTTGGCGCGCAGGCTTTTGATATGGCTGTCGATGGTGCGCTCGTAGCCAACATCGGCCGCCACGCCGAGGCCGTCGAGCAGTTGCTCGCGGGAGAACACCCGTTCGGGCTGCGCCAGCAGGCTTTGCAGTAAGCGAAACTCGTGGCGCGTCAGGCTGAGTAACTGGCTGTGGTAGTGGATCTGCACACGCTCGCTATCGAGCTGGAACGGCCCGCTGGTCGGGCTCGCCGCTGGCGCTTCACGCGGCGCCATACGCTTGAGGATGGCTTTGACCCGCGCCGCCACTTCGCGCGGACTGAAGGGCTTGACCACGTAATCGTCAGCACCGATTTCCAGGCCAACCACACGGTCGATTTCCTCGCTGCGTGCGGTGAGGAAAATCACCGGCACTTCGGAGAAACGCCGCAAACGTTTGCAGGCTTCAAAGCCGCTGATATCCGGCAGCCCCACATCGAGAATCAGCAGATCAGCGGGATTACGCTGCTGCTCGGCCAAGGCTTGCTCGGCCAGGCTCAGCCAGGTGGTGGTAAAACCTTCGCTCTGCAGAGCGAAGATCAGGGTGTCGGCGATGGCGGCTTCGTCTTCAACAATCAGAATATGCGGCATGGGCGTCCTGCTCGTGGCAACTCGGCGAGGAGCCTGCGGCAGGCTATTGCGGGCGTCAAGACCAAGTGCAGAAACGTAGGGTGGGTTAGCGGCGCAAAGCATTGCGCCATCAGAACATCTACGCAGGCCAAGCGCCGCGTAACCCACCATTGCGGTTTGGCGGGTTACGGCGCATTGCGAGTTGATGTTTTTTGCCTGATCGCGGCTCGCGCCTAACCCACCCTTGCGGCTGGGCGCTCAATCAAGCTTGAAACGCGCCGTGTTCTGCGCAAGCACCTGGCTACCCTGACGCAATTGCTCGGCCGCATTGCTCACCGTCTGCGCCCCTTCGAGCAAGGCACTGGCGGCTTGGTCGACCTGCTGGATATTGCTACTGACTTCATCGGCGGTGGCTGCTTGCTGTTCGGCGGCCGTGGCAATTTGCGCCAGGCGGTCGGTCACCAGTTGCACAGACTCGACGATGGCATGCAGATCCTCGCCCATCGCCAGCACGCTGCCAACATCGCCTTCGGCCTGACGCACGGCGTCTTCCATCTGCGTCACCGACTGGCCCACCACACGGTGCAGATTGGCCACGGTGTCGGCAATTTCCGCCGTGGAGTTCTGCGTGCGTTGCGACAACGAACGCACCTCGTCAGCCACCACGGCAAAACCACGGCCTTGATCGCCGGCGCGCGCCGCTTCGATAGCCGCGTTGAGCGCCAGTAGGTTGGTTTGCTCGGCGATGCCCTTGATCACATCCACTACCCGAGTGATCTGTTCGGTTTGCGTGCGCAATTGCTGCAGAGTGGTGGCGCTATCACCCAGACGTGCGCTGAGTTGGCGCATGCTTTGGCTGGTGCGGGTGCTGCGCTGGTTGCTCTGATTAGCGATCTCGCGAGTTTGGCTGGCTTCCACCGCTGCCTGCTCACAGCTCTGCGCCACGCTTTGCGCGGTGGCGGCCATTTGTGTCGCGGCGGCGGCAATCTGGCTCATCTGCGCCTGTTGTTGCTCCACCGACTGCAAGGCGTTACGCGCCTCGCCATTAAGCATCTGCACGGTGCCGCCAAGCTGGCGACTCTGCTGGTTGACCGCCTGCATGGAGCCACGCATCTGCTCGACGGCCACATTCAAGGCCATGGCAATGCTGGCCAGGTCGTCCGCGCCATGTACCTGCATGTGTACACGTAAGTCGCCATCGCGCAGACCCTCGGCAGCCTGAATGATCACAGTAGTACTACGGCGGATCGAAGCATTTAGACAAAGCAGCACATACAGCGCCAGCAGGCTTAGCAGGCTGAAGACACCTATCACCTCGATCATCGAGTTCAGCGCGGCCTGACGGTATTCACCGAGACTGGCAGCGAACTGCTGATACAGCGCACGCTGCAGTTCTTGTAACTGGCTTTCTAGCTGGGTTACCCGCTGTATAAACTGCTCGGGCGTCACCGTCATCGGGCTGGCCTCAAAGATGTCGCGGTCGATTTCCACAAGGAAGGCTTCATAGCGCTGCAAGGTCTCGTCATAAGGCCCCTGCAACTGGCGCATCGCACGTGGCGCCTCAATGCCGAGGGTCGACTGCGCCTTGAGCAACTGGCTGTGCGACTCGTCAAGGTTACGCCGCAGATCGCGGATAGCAACCCGGCTCTGCAGGGTGAAATGCTGCGATACCACCGCGCCATAGCCCTGACTGGCAAAGCTGCCCAACTGCTCAAGCAAACGCGGCAAGGTGTAGGTCAGCTGCTCCATCATCAGGTAGGTATCGATCTGCGGATCGAGAATCAAGCCGCTGTCGGTAGCGACCTGCTCGCGCAGGGCGAGCAGGTTCAACAAGCTCTTCTGGTAACGATCAAGCGCATCCGGCAGGGCAAGTTTACCCAGCACATCAACAGTTAATTCGGGACTAGTGGTTAAAAGGCTTTGCAAATGCTGGCTCGCCTGCTCGCTGAACAGCGTCGATTTGAGCGGCGTTTCAAGCGCCTGCAAAGCGTCACCAAGTGCGGAGCCGCGTTCACGCAACAACGCCTCGGCAGCGTTTTCGGTGCCCTTCCAGCGCGCCAGCAAGGTACGCTGCCCAAGCAGTTCCTGCTGCACGGCGGCCACGCCCTGTAGGACACTGGCACCTTCAAGCTCATGGTCGATGGAGTCGAGTCGATCCAGTGCATTACTGCAGATCACCCACATCGAAAAAGCCAGCGGCAAAGCGAACAGAACAAACACCAGCTGAAACTTGCGCGCAAAGCTAAATCGCTCAAGCAGCCGCACGCCCGGTTTGAGTACTCCAGTCATACACACCTCAACCTGTGAGGCACACCAACTACAAGGGTGCACCAAAGCAAGACTAAAGCAAGAAACACGCCCAGCCGCACACCAACCGTCAATAATTTGATGTATGTAAATCCGCCGCCTGCTGCCCAGCCGGCCAATACCCCGACCGTTTAGCTCATGACAGCGTCAGAACCCAGTCCACAGGTCGTCGATATTGCGAAAGCCCCATTCCTCGGCGGACTCACGCCCGACAATCTTGTCGCGGCCCACCAGCTTGCTCAGGTCGAGAACTTCCTGAGGAATCGGGGTGCCAGACTTGGCGGAGAAGAACACTTTAACCCTGGGGGTCAGTAGGGATTTGGCCTGTTGCTCCATGACCACGCCGATACGCCCACTTTCCAGGCGAACCAGAGAGCCCACGGGGTAGATGCCGACCGTTTTAACGAAAGCCTGAAACACTATGGGGTCAAAATGGCCCTTCCACTCGGCCATTTTGCGGATCGACTCGGCGGGGTCCCAGCCCTGCTTGTAGGGCCGATTGGAAGTAACGGCGTCATACACATCACACACCGCGCCCATGCGCGCGTAGAGGCTGATCTGCTCACCTTCCAGGTGGTGCGGGTAGCCACTGCCATCGATTTTTTCGTGGTGATGCAAGCACACGTCGAGCACCAGCGCACTGACCTGCTTACTCTCCAACAGCATGCGCGAGCCCGCTTCGGGGTGATTACGCACCATGGCAAACTCACTGTCGGTGAGCTTGCCCGGCTTGTTCAGCACCTCATTGGGAACGGCCATTTTGCCGATGTCATGCAGCAGCCCAGACAGCCCCGCTTCACGCACCTGGCCCTCGTTAAGGCCCAATTGACGGGCCAGGGCAATCATCAGCGCGCAGACCGCTACGGAGTGCATGTAGGTGTATTCATCACAGCTTTTCAGGCGCGCCAAACTGATCAATGCATTCGGGTGGCGCATGATCGAGTCGGAGATTTCCTCAACCAATTCACTGGCCTGCTCGAACTGTAGCGCCTGGCCCATGCGTGCATCGCCAAACATGCTGATGATGGCGCTCTTGGAGCGGGAACACAGCTTGGCCGCACGGTTCAGTTCTTCCTCCATCGATACTGCCAAACTGACAGGCTGGCTCTGCACTGCCGCCAACAAACGGGCTTCTGCCTCTGCGGCGACTTCCTCTGCAGTGATACTCACGACACCAGCAGCAACATCCAGGCCCTTGCTGACATCAATCCATAAGTCATTGATGCTGCTGGACTTGATCCGCTGCAGGTCTTTGTCGGTTTCCAGCAGAAACTTGGCTTTCCAGAAGGGGTGATCCATCCATGCGCCACAGAACTCATGGATATGCATACCGACACGCACGTCGGCCACTGCGATGCGTTTCAACATGAACGGCACTCGATAGATTGCAAAAGCAGATTTCTAAGAAGCGTAGATGATCAAACTTAGCGCTGCGTTAAGGCTCTGCCGAAATAGTGGCACTTGGTGTTACAGACACGCCAAAACCGTTGAGGTTGATCAGCCGCCAGATGGCCAAGATGGTGTGTTTGAGCGTGCGGATTTACGCAAGTCAAAGCCTTTATAAGCGTACGCGGCAAAGCAGAATGGGTAGCGGCACCGGTCGGTGCCGCCTTGCCCCAGCAGGGCGGGAGGTCGCTATGTTGCGGTACGCGGCCCGCCCAACCTACGGGAGGACCGCACACAGTTGCATTAGGGTCTGTTGCCGTTTCATCGCGAGCCGCGTTGCTGCGAGAAATGGCCCCCGGTTAGGCGCAGGACGCCGGTAATGGTTGCTCCCTTGGCTAGTCCTGCAACAACAGCGGGGGCCATTTCCCGCGCAGCCCTGCGGGCCGGGCCAGTTTTAGCGCGATGCTGCGTTTCTCGATGACTCATTTAGCTCGCTAAACTTCGCATCTCGTGCCTTGCCTCGCGCAAAAACTGGCTCCGGCGTGGCCGCGAGTGAAGCGGCAACAGCCCCTAGGCCGCGCTGAACAGCTTATGCGGGTCAATGACGAATTTCTTCGGCACGCCGGCATCGAACTCGCCGTAACCACGCGGGGCGTCGTCCAGGCTGATGACCTGCACGCCAACCACCTCGGCGATGTTGATGCGGTCCCACATGATTGCCTGCATCAGTTGGCGGTTGTACTTCATCACCGGGGTTTGCCCGGTATGGAAGCTGTGTGACTTGGCCCAGCCGAGGCCAAAGCGAATGCTCAGGCTGCCGATTTTCGCCGCAGCGTCCACCGCACCCGGATCTTCAGTGACATAGAGACCGGGAATGCCGATCTTGCCGGCCACCCGCACCACGCCCATCAGCGAGTTAAGCACCGTCGCTGGAGCTTCATGCTGCACACCGGAATGACCGTGACCACGAGCCTCGAAGCCCACGGCATCGACGGCGCAATCGACTTCTGGCTCACCCAGTAACGCGGCGATCTGCTCATGCAGCGGCGTGTCTTGCGACAGGTCAGCAATCTCGAAACCTTGGGCCTTGGCATGCGCCAACCGCACTGGATTGACGTCACCGACGATCACCACCGCCGCACCGAGCAAGCGAGCGGACGCCGCAGCAGCCAAACCAACCGGGCCAGCCCCGGCGATATACACCGAGCTACCAGGGCCAACGCCAGCCGTTACTGCACCGTGGTAACCGGTGGGCAGAATGTCGGACAGGCAGGTCAGATCGCGGATCTTCTCCATGGCCTTGTCGCGATCCGGCAGCTTGAGCAGGTTGAAGTCGGCGTAAGGCACCAGCACATACTCGGCCTGGCCGCCGGTCCAGTCGCCCATGTCGACGTAGCCGTAGGCACCGCCGGCACGCGCCGGGTTGACGGTCAGGCAGACGCCGGTGTGTTGTTCTTTGCACGAACGGCAACGGCCGCAGGCCACGTTGAACGGCACCGAGACCAGATCGCCAATTTTCAGGTTCTCAACGTCGCGGCCCTTCTCGATCACCTCGCCGGTGATCTCGTGCCCCAGCACCAGACCGGTTTGCGCCGTGGTACGGCCACGCACCATGTGCTGGTCGGAGCCGCAGATATTGGTGGAAACCACCTTGAGAATGACCCCGTGCTCGATCTTCTTGCCGCGTGGGTCCTGCATTTTTGGATAGTCGATTTTCTGCACTTCGACCTTGCCAGCGCCGAGGTACACCACACCACGATTACCAGACATACGTATTTCTCCTTTCTATTTATTAATACAAAGACGCAACCAACGGTTGCGCGGCCTTGCTCTGGAGTATTTGCGTCTGTTGCAGGGTGGGCCGAGGGATTGGCAGTCGGTGATCCACCCGTAGTCCGGATGCAATCCGGGGTCAGTTTGTGCTGCGATAACAGCTCCCGGATTGCATCCGGGCTACAACTTGATGGTAGCTAGGCGTGCAACACCACCGTGCGACCAGCGTTGAGAAACACCCGCCGTTCGAGGTGGTAACCAATGGCTTTAGCCAGGGTCTGGCACTCGATATCACGGCCCTTGGCGATCAGGTCTTCGGGGTAATGGGCGTGGTCTACCGCCTCTACGCCCTGAGCGACAATCGGCCCTTCGTCGAGGTCATTGTTGATGTAATGGGCGGTGGCACCCACCAATTTGACGCCCTTCTCGTAGGCCTGATGGTAGGGCTTGGCCCCCTTGAAACCGGGCAGTAGCGAGTGATGGATATTGATCGCCCAGCCATCCAACTGGCGGCACAGTTCAGGTGAGAGCACTTGCATATAGCGAGCGAGCACCACCAGTTCGGCACCGCTGTCCTCTATCACCTGCAGCACCTTGCGCTCCTGCGCCGGCTTATCCGCCGGATCGAGGGGAAAGTGGTAATAGGGGATGTCGTGCCAGCGCGCCAGTGGCTCTAGATCAGGGTGGTTGGACACCACGGCGACCACATCCATGGACAAGTGGCCGATGCGCTGGCGGTACAGCAGGTCGTTGAGGCAATGGTCGGCCTTGCTGACCATCAGCACCACCTTGGCGCGGTAGCCTGGCGGGGTCAGCTCAACCTGCATACCAAAGCTGCTCAGACGCTCATCAAGCCCGGCGCGAAACGCCTGCTCGTCGAAGTCATCCGGCTGGCGAAATTCGACGCGGATAAAGAAGCGTGACGAAAGTCGATCATCAAACGAATGGTGCTCGGTGACGTAACAGCGCTGCTCGAAGAGAAAGCGCGTGACCGCATCCACCGTGCCGAGCACGCTCGGGCAGTGGGCGGTGAGAATCCAAGTATCGGGGGTGCGGCTCATGGTCGGTCCCTCGGTGGTCTGCGCCTTTGCAGTGCTCGTGGGAGGGGCTTTAGCCGCGATGGCTGCTCGCGGCTAACAGCACCTCACACAAAGAGTTGATGGTTAGGACTTGATCGCCAAACCGTACTCGGCGCTAGCGTCCTGCAGCCACAGCCAGAAGTAATCGGAGAAACTGCGGCGAACCACCAGCTCCCAGGTGTCTTCAGCGGTGTGACGGATCACCAATTGCGACTTGGCGAAATGTGTACCCACCGCCTTACCCACCGGGAAGTTGCTCGGGTGCACGTCGTAGCTGGTGGATTTCATCAGCACTTCGCGCACCTTCGCGCCGCTCAGCTCCAGCAGGGTTTGCCCGCCGCTGACGTTGACGATCGAGATGTGCTGACCGTCCAGGGCTGCACGCAGCTTCTGCTCCACGGCGAATTCAGTGCCGCTCGGCACAATCAGCAGCCACTCATCGGGGGCCAGCCATTGCAGCGAGGTCTCACCATTAGCGACCAGGCCCAGTGCGGACGGCAGTTCCAGGCCCAGCGCTTTGTGCACGCCGCCGGCGAAGGCAGGGTCTTTGCCGTCGCCACGCAGGGTCAGGTGACCGAGCAGCTTCTTCTCACGCAGGGTGACGCCAGCATTTGCCGCGCCCTTCCCCGCCAACTCGTCGAGCCCCGCATGGAACAGCGGCGACTCGGCGTGTGCAGCATCTGGACGCTGCTGATAAACATTGATCAAGTTAGACATTCTGGCGATCCCCTTTCGGGTCATAGAACACGGAGCTGACGATTTCGGCTTCGATCACGCTGCCATCCACCAACGGCGCGAATACCCGCTCGCCGATGCGTTTGAGGCCGCCCTTGACCACGCCCATGGCGAAGGAATAACCCAGCGCCGCGCTCATGTAGCTGGAGGTCACGTGGCCGACCATGCTCATCGGAATGGCCTGTTTCGGGTCGAACACCAGTTGCGCACCTTCCGGCAGTACCTTGTTTGGGTCGATGGGTTTCAGCCCAACCAACTGCTTACGCTCTTCACGCAGGCTGTCTTCACGGTTCATGCCGCGCCAGCCGATCCACGAGAACGGTTTGGTCCGCCCCACGCACCAGCCCATATTGAGGTCGTCCGGGGTTACCGAGCCGTCGGTATCCTGACCGACGATGATGAAGCCCTTCTCGGCGCGCAGTACGTGCATGGTCTCGGTGCCGTAGGGCGTCAGGCCATGTTTATTGCCGGCTTCGATGATCTTTTCCCACACGCCTAGGGCGTAGTCGGCCTGCACGTTGACTTCGTAGCTCAGCTCACCGGTAAAGGAGATGCGGAACACCCGCGCCGGCACACCGCCGACCAGGCCTTCCTTCCAGGTCATAAAGGGGAAAGCGTCCTTGTCCAGGTCGATATCCGTGACCTCGGCCAGCAGCTTGCGGCTGTTGGGGCCGGACAGGGTCATGGTCGCCCAGTGATCGGTGACTGAGGTGAAATACACCTTCAGCTCCGGCCACTCGGTCTGGTGGTAAATCTCCAGCCATTCCATCACCCGTGCGGCACCGCCGGTGGTGGTGGTCATCAGGAAGTGGTTGTCGGCCAGGCAGGCGGTTACGCCGTCGTCGAAGACCATGCCGTCTTCTTTACACATCAGGCCGTAGCGCGCCTTGCCCACATCCAGCTTGGTCCAGGCGTTGGTGTACACGCGGTTAAGAAACTCGCGGGCATCCGGGCCTTGAATGTCGATCTTACCGAGGGTCGAGGCATCCAGAATACCCACCGCGTTACGCACGGCCAGACACTCGCGGGCCACGGCGGCATGCAGGTCTTCACCGTTTTTCGGGAAGTACCACGGACGCTTCCACTGGCCAACGTCCTCGAACTCGGCACCGTTCTGCAAATGCCAAGCCTGCATTGCGGTGTAGCGTTTGGCTTCAAACAACTCCCCGCAATGACGACCGGCGACTGCGCCGAAAGTCACCGGGGTGTAGTTCGGGCGGAACATGGTGGTGCCCATCTGCGGGATGCTGATGCCAAGCGAGCGGGCGGCAATCGCCAGACCATTGATGTTGCCCAGCTTGCCTTGATCGGTACCGAAGCCCAGCGCGGTGTAGCGTTTAACGTGCTCAACCGACTCAAAGCCTTCACGCGTGGCCAGTTCGATACCGGCAGCGGTGACATCGTTTTGTAGATCGACAAATTGCTTGGGCGCACGCGCCGTCGGCTTGTCGTGCGGCACCTGGAACAGCGCCAAGGTCGGCTCTTCGATACGCGCAGCGACCTTCGGCAGGGTCGCCGACACGGCCGGATAACCGGCCTCGGCCGCCGCCGATACACCGGCTTCAAATCCATCAGCCAGGGCATCGCCAAGGCTGAATACGCCATTCACCGCGCCAGCGCACAGGCGCTTCTGGAAGCCACCCTCGCCCGGCACGAACGCCAGAATATCTTCACGCCAGGTCGGCTTGCCGCCCAGGTGCGAAGCCAGGTGCACCACCGGGCTGTAGCCGCCGGAGCTGACAATCAGGTCGCAGTCGAGCACTTCGCCGGGGCTCGTAACCTTATGGCTCTGCACATCAATGGCGCAGATGCGTGCCGCCGTGACGCGCTTGCTGCCAGCGGCTTCGACCACCGCGCTGCCAGTGAGGATGCGCACGCCACGTGCCCGCGCCTCTTCTACCCAGGTGCCGCGTGGGTTGCTGCGCGCATCGGCGACGGCTACCACCTGTAGGCCGGCGTCGAGCCAGTCGAGCACTACGCGGTAGGCGTAATCATTGTTGGTCGACAGCACCAGCTGCTTGCCCGGCGCTACGCCATAACGGCGCACGTAAGTGGACACCGCATCGGCGAGCATATTGCCCGGCACGTCATTGTTGGCGTACACCAGCGGCCGCTCGTGGGCACCGGTGGCCAGTACCACACGCTTGGCGCGTACGCGGTGCATGCGTTGACGCACCATACCCATTGGCGCGACTTCACCGAGGTGATCGGTGAGGCGCTGGTGAATGGTGAGAAAGTTATGGTCGTGGTAACCATTGACCGTGGAGCGTGGCAGCAGGGTGACATTCGCCATACCCAACAGCTCGGCAATCACCTGCGCGGCCCAATCCGCCGCCGGCATGTCGTCGAGGGTTTCCCGGCTGCTAAGCAGGCTGCCGCCGAACTCTTCCTGCTCATCGGCGAGGATCACCCGCGCACCGCTGCGCGCAGCAGCCAAGGCAGCGGCCAGACCCGCCGGGCCGGCACCCACCACCAACACATCGCAGTGCTGGTTCATATGGTCGTAGCTGTCCGGGTCCACTTCGGTCGGCGAACGGCCCAAGCCGGCAGCCTTGCGGATGTACTTCTCGTAGGTCAGCCAGAGGTTCTGCGGGTACATAAAGGTTTTGTAGTAAAAACCCGGCGGCATCATCTTGCCGCCGACTTTACCGAGAATCCCCATCAAATCGGTGTTCACACTCGGCCAGCCGTTGGTGCTGCTGGCAACCAGGCCGGCATACAGCGCCTGTTGAGTAGCGCGCACGTTAGGGATTTGCGCTGCTTCGCTGCTGCCGATTTGCAGCACGGCATTTGGCTCTTCTGCACCGGCGGCAACAATCCCGCGCGGCCGTGAGTACTTGAAGCTACGGCCGACAATATCCACACCGTTGGCCAGCAACGCAGCGGCCAGGGTGTCGCCGGCAAAGCCTTGGAAGTTCTGCCCGTTGAAGCTGAATGTCAGCGGCTGGCTGCGGTCGACGCGGCCGCCTGTAGCAAGACGATTGACCTGGCTCATGCCGTTACTCCTTGGTCGATGGCCTTTTTCTCGGCAGTGCTCGCAGCGGTGACGCTGGGCTTTTCGCCGATCTTGTAGGTTTCGAGAATTTCGTAAGTCACCGTGTGACGGGTGGCGTTGAAGTACTTGCGGCAACCGGCTGCGTGCACCCACAGCTCGTGGTGGATACCGCGCGGGTTATCGCGGAAGAACAGGTACTCGCCCCACTCCGCATCGGTGCAGGCGGCTGGGTCCAGCGGACGCGGAATATGCGCCTGGCCCTTGGCATGGAATTCTTCTTCGGAGCGCAGTTCGCCACAGTGAGGGCAAAAGATATGCAACATGGGAAAGCCCTCTTAGTGAGCGACGGCAGCAGCGCCGTGCTCGTCGATCAGTGCGCCGGTGTGGAAACGGTCGATGGAGAACGGCTTGGCCAGCGGGTGCATTTCGCCCTTGGCCAGGCTAGCGGCAAACACATGGCCCGAACCTGGCGTGGCCTTGAAGCCGCCTGTACCCCAACCGCAGTTGAAGAACAGGTTCGGCACAGGGGTCTTGGAAATGATCGGGCAGGCATCCGGCGAGGTGTCGACGATGCCGCCCCACTGGCGGTTCATGCGTACCCGCGAGAGCACCGGGAACATCTCGACGATGGCTTGCAGGGTGTGCTCAATGGTGCCGTAGGAGCCGCGCTGACCGTAGCCGTTGTAGCCGTCGATACCCGCGCCGATCACCAGGTCGCCTTTGTCTGACTGACTGATGTAACCGTGCACGGCGTTGGACATGATCACGCTGTCGATGATCGGTTTGATCGGCTCGGACACCAGCGCCTGCAGCGGATGCGATTCCAGCGGCAAGCGAAAGCCCGCGAGGCCGGCCATGTGCCCGGAGTTACCAGCAGTGACCACGCCGACGCGCTTGCCGCCGATAAAGCCCTTGTTGGTTTCCACGCCGATGCACACGCCGTTTTCCTTACGGAAACCGATCACTTCAGTCTGCTGCAGCAGGTCCACGCCCAACGCATCGGCGGCACGCGCATAGCCCCAGGCCACGGCATCGTGACGGGCCACGCCGCCACGCCGTTGCACGGTGGAGCCCATCACTGGATAGCGGGTGTTCTTGCTGCAATCCAGATACGGAATCTCCTCGGCCACCTGCTTGGCGTCCAACAGTTCTCCGTCCACACCGTTGAGGCGGTTGGCGCTGACGCGGCGCTCGGAGTCGCGCATGTCTTGCAAGGTGTGGCACAGGTTGTAGACGCCACGCTGGCTGAACATGACGTTGTAGTTGAGGTCCTGGGACAGGCCTTCCCACAGCTTCATCGCGTGTTCGTAGAGGTGCGCCGACTCATCCCACAGGTAGTTGGAGCGCACGATGGTGGTGTTCCGCGCGGTGTTACCGCCGCCCAGCCAGCCCTTCTCGATCACCGCGACGTTCTTTACGCCAAACTCTTTAGCCAGGTAATAGGCGGTGGCCAAGCCATGCCCGCCACCGCCGACGATGATCACGTCGTACACCGGCTTAGGCGTTGGGTTACGCCACATACGCTGCCAGTTTTCATGGTGGCTGAACGCGTGCTTGAACAGGCCGAAGCCGGAATAACGTTGCATGGGATGCTCCTAAAATCTTGGGTACTGCTTGGTCCGCCGCTTGAAACGAGTCAGAGCGTAGGGTGGGTTAACCGCGAAGCGGCGTAACCCACCGCTGCTATGGAAGCCCCCACGCGCCTTGGCTCTGGTGGGTTACGCCTTCGGCTAACCCACCCTACGGGTGATACAAAATTTATCGGTAGACCGGGTATTCGGCGCACAACCCGGCCGCCAGGGTCGCCACCTGCGCCTCGACATCGGCATCGCCAAGGTGGTCGAGAACATTACAAATCCACCCAGCCAGCTCGATGCTCTGTGCTTCCTTGAGGCCACGCGTGGTAATCGCCGGCGTACCGATGCGCAGCCCGGAGGTGACAAACGGCGACTGCGGGTCATTCGGCACGGCGTTTTTGTTAACGGTGATGCCGGTGCGGCCAAGGGCGGCATCGGCGTCTTTACCGGTGATGCCCTGCTTGATCAGGCTGACCAGGAACAGATGGTTATCAGTGCCGCCGGAGACCACGTCATAACCACGCTCGATAAACACCTTGGCCATGGCTTGAGCGTTGTTGATCACCTGCTGCTGATAGGTTTTGAAGCCCGGTTCCATGGCCTCTTTGAAGCACACCGCCTTGGCCGCGATAACGTGCATCAGCGGGCCACCCTGGGCACCAGGGAATACGGCTGAGTTGAGTTTTTTCTCGATATCCGGGTTGGCCTTGGCGAGGATCAGCCCGCCGCGCGGACCGCGCAGGGTTTTATGGGTGGTGGTGGTCACCACATCAGCAAACGGAATCGGGTTGGGGTACAGACCGGCGGCCACCAGGCCGGCAACGTGGGCCATATCGACAAACAGCAGCGCGCCAACCTTGTCGGCAATGGCGCGAAAGCGCGGGAAATCCAGAGTCTTCGAGTAGGCGGAGAAACCGGCCACGATCATCTTCGGCTGGCACTCGACGGCCAGGCGCTCGACTTCGTCGTAATCGATCAAGCCGGTCGCGGTGTCGATGCCGTATTGCACGGCGTTGTACAACTTGCCCGAAGACGACACCTTGGCCCCGTGGGTCAGGTGACCGCCGTGGGCCAGGCTCATGCCCAGAATGGTGTCACCGGCATTGATCAGCGCCAGGTACACCGCGCTATTGGCGGACGAACCAGAGTGCGGCTGCACGTTGGCGTAATCCGCGCCAAACAGCGCCTTAGCGCGGTCGATGGCCAACTGTTCGACCACATCGACATGCTCACAGCCGCCGTAATAACGCTTACCCGGATAGCCCTCGGCGTACTTGTTGGTCAATCCGCTGCCCTGGGCTTCCATCACGCGCTTACTGGTGTAGTTTTCCGAGGCGATCAGCTCGATATGGTGCTCCTGACGGCGCTCCTCGGCGTTGATGGCGCTGAGCAATTCGTCGTCATAGCCTTGAATCTGGTCGTGCTTGCTGAACATCGCTGATCTCCTGCGGCACCGGGGTACGGCGCATCTGTGTCGAAACGGGCAACAGGCCATTGAAAAACTATCTGCGTTGCCGATACGGCGTTAAAAACAGGCTCGAAATGCTCATTTACACCAGTAAACTCCGCTTTCTCACCTGTTTTTGCCTTGTCTCGGCCGCCTCGCCTACGTTTTTCAACGGCCTGTTAAGCCCTAGTGAGCCGATGGTATGACTCGCCCTGATCGGTCAGATGCCTAGGCACGCCACGGGAGATTGCGTTTGCGACATACCGAGGTCGCAAATCGACAACGGCGTCTCGCACACTTGATAGCTGCCACTGCCGTACGTCGGAGAAGACCTGCAGTTAGCCTGCTGACCTCGCTCAAAAGCCCATGCTATAGTCCCGCGCAGCTGGCCTGCCGAGCGTTAAAGCACGGCCACTGCCTTTCAATTCAAATGGCTAAAGCACACATGAATTCCGCGCGCACATTGACTCAGGTTTCCACGGTTGCTCTAACCGCTGAGCTCCTGCGCACGCTGCCTTTAGCTATCGCCCCACCACCTGTCGTCTCAAACCCTCGCGGCGTTTGCCCGCCGCCAGCGCCATAAGCATTCGCTTACTACCGACACCCTTTTTGGCCCCACGCTAAACCCTGCACGCACTTGCGACTAATCAGCCGGTGCCTGGGGCCTATGGTTTACGACAGGTAAATTTTAATGAAATCCATCTATGCACTGGGGGCGTATGCCTCTACCACACTGTTTGTATTGCTTTGGAGCAGCGGGGCCATTTTTGCTAAATGGGGGCTTGAGCACTCGTCAGCATTTGCTTTTTTGCTGCTGCGTTTTGCCCTAGCGTTCGGCGCACTGCTGTTAATCGGCCTCTATCGCAAACGCTTTCTACCAGCAAGCGGCACACGCGGGCGCGTTGCCGCAACGGGCTTACTGATGATTGGTAGCTATTCAATCTGCTACTTGCTGGCCCTCGATAACGGCATCACCCCCGGCGTACTGGCGACGCTGTTGGGCGTGCAGCCGATCCTGACGCTATTGCTGATTGAGCGCCGCTTTCCTGCAAGCCGCTTACTCGGGCTCAGCCTCGCGCTAGCAGGACTGGTTTTAGTCGTGCTGCAAAGCCTGCTAAAAGCCAATTTCTCGGTTGTCGGGATAGCCTTTGCTCTTGGCGCGCTCCTCAGCGTCACCAGCGGCGCAATTCTGCAAAAGAGTATCCAGCAAGAACCCGCGCAAGTACTGCCGCTGCAATATGCAATCAGCCTACTGCTGTGCCTGGCAGTGGCACCTAGCCAAGCGTTGCACTTTGAACAATCAATCGGCTTTCTAATTCCGCTGCTGTGGCTTGGGCTAGTAATTTCGGTGGTTGCGCAACTACTGCTGTATCGGCTAATTCGCGCCGGCAATCTGGTCAATGTCACCAGCTTGTTTTATCTCGTCCCCGTGGTCACCGCCGTCATGGACTATGTATTTCTCGGCAACCTGCTCTCTAGCCTGAGCGTGCTGGGGATGCTGGCAATTTTGTTAGGGCTGGCACTGGTTTTTCGCCGCGCTAACGCCACGAGTACTTAGCCCATAGCGAAACGCTAAACTCTGATAAGCCGTGCCGATGATGCCTGTGGGTTTAGTCGGCACGGACCAAGATAACAACCACGCAAACCGAGCCCACAAAGGCCCAGCCTTGCGTAAAATCTGCGACATTCACCGGCCCTCACGAAGGGCACCTAGACAACGGCAGAAGAACCTAAATGACCGATTTATCCCAGCAGTTCGCCAGCGACAACTATTCCGGCATCTGTCCCGAGGCTTGGGCCGCCATGGCTGAGGCCAATCAGGGCCACCAGCGCGCCTACGGCGATGACGAGTGGACAGCGCGCGCTGCCGACCACTTCCGCCGCCTGTTTGAAACTGACTGTGAAGTGTTTTTCGCCTTCAACGGTACAGCGGCCAACTCCCTTGCACTGGCCGCGTTGTGCCAGAGCTACCACAGCGTGATCTGCTCGGAGACCGCTCACGTTGAAACCGACGAGTGTGGAGCGCCGGAGTTCTTCTCCAACGGTTCCAAGCTGCTGCTGGCCAAAACCGAGAACGGCAAGCTGACGCCCGAAGCAATCCGCGAGCTCGCCCTCAAGCGCCAGGACATCCACTTCCCGAAACCCCGTGTAGTCACTATCACCCAAGCCACGGAAGTCGGCACGGCCTATAGCCCCGAGGAAGTCAGGGCGATCAGCGCGGTATGCCGCGAACTGGGCCTGCACCTGCATATGGATGGCGCGCGCTTTTCCAACGCCTGCGCCTTTCTCGGTTGCAGCCCGGCTGAGCTGACCTGGAAAGCCGGCGTGGATGTGCTGTGTTTTGGTGGCACCAAGAACGGCATGGCCGTGGGTGAGGCGATCCTGTTCTTCAACAAGGAGCTGGCTGAAGACTTCGACTACCGCTGCAAGCAGGCCGGCCAGCTGGCCTCGAAGATGCGCTACCTGTCCGCGCCCTGGGTTGGCATTCTGCAGAACGACGTCTGGCTGAAATACGCCCAGCACGCCAACCACTGCGCGCACTTACTTGCCGGCTTAGTCAGCGATATTCCAGGGGTCAACCTGATGTTCCCGGTTGAAGCCAATGGGGTGTTTTTGCAGATGTCGGAACCGGCGCTGGAAACCCTGCGCGGCCAAGGCTGGCGCTTCTATACCTTTATCGGGGCCGGTGGCGCACGCTTTATGTGCTCCTGGGACACCGACGAAGCACGCGTGCGCCAATTGGCGGCGGATATTCGCGCGGCGATGACGGCGGCGAGCTAAGGCGGCAATAAGCCGGTAAACCGTAGGTTGGGTTGAGGAGCAACGCGACAAAACCCAACAGACAATGCTGAGAGCAATGCGCGGTTCGGCAGGACATCGCCATTGGGTTTCGTGGAGCGAAAACCAACGGGAGCACCAGCCGGCAGATCACAAAGGGCGAGGCACCAAGGCCGGCAACAAAGTGCGCGAGATCGCTTCGCGCACATTCGGAAGCAAGGTCGCGCTGCCACCGAGCAACTCCTCCACCAGCCGCCGCAACGCAACGGCGCGCTCCGGGCTCAGGCCGCTGACGGCATGCTCGCAGGCCTGCTCCGCCGTCACCCCAGGCGGAATTGAAAGGCCCAGCGCCACCAGGCGCTCACGTAGATCTTCATGATCGATCAGGTCGGCGTGCATCATGGTCAAATCCTCTAATGGTGCAGCGATAAATGGGTTCTCAACTCGGGCTCCGCATGGGTATCGCTTCGCTCAACCCATCCTACGAACTGTAGCCCGGATGTAATCCGGGGATCGCGGCCTCCCGGATTTCATCCGGGCTACGACCTTTGGCTCGCTGAGGAAGCGCTAACGCAGCACACCTTCTTCCAATAACAACTTGAAGATAGCCTCGGCGCCAACCTCTGGCGAGACATCCTTGAGTACCTGTCCGCCACCGCCGGACGCTTTGGCGGTCGCGGCTTTCATCCGTTCAGCTCCGGTTTTCGCCTTGATCACTTTGAGGCGCTTAGGCCGTGACTTGGCCGGTTGCAACTGGGCACTGGCAAACAGCGGGTCAGCGACCAGTTCCACCTCTTCAGCGCTCAACACGCCACGTCGCGCCGGGCCGAAAGCACTCTGCCGCGCGGTGGGCGCGGCGTTATCAACACTGGCGACAAACGGCAGACGCACCTGCAAACGTCTGCGTTGGCCACGCGGCAACGCCTGCAGCACCTGAGCCACGCCGTTTTCTACCTGCTCCACAGCGGCGAGGCCGACCACCAACGGCCAGCCAAGCTGCTCGGCCAATAGATAAGGCAGCATGCCCGAGCCCTCGCCGGTTTCTGCCTGACTGCCGGTCAACACCAGCTGCGCGCTGGAATCCGCCAGATAGTCGGCCAGCACCGGCAACGCATCGCTATGCGCCGGCTGTTCGAGAATTTTGATCTGATTAAGACCCATGCCCAAATAAGCCCGCAGCGCTTCCTGCTGCGGATCGCCGGCATGCAGCACCTGCAAACGCTCACCGGCCAGACGCAAACCCAGCTCGACCGCACGGGCATCCTGCTCGGCGCGACGCGGTCGACCG
The DNA here is from genome assembly GCF_046581935.1 of Pseudomonas sp. GTDB lineage: Bacteria > Pseudomonadota > Gammaproteobacteria > Pseudomonadales > Pseudomonadaceae > Aquipseudomonas. Next base: position 102,252 of record NZ_JAYGFK010000028.1, on the reverse strand, counting down.
GAAGTCGGGTGGGCACCCACCGAAACCAGCGCAACGATATTCAAGTCAGTCATGCATCCCCCGTAGCCCGGATGCAATCCGGGAATCGGTGTTGAGGGCCCCGGATTTTATCCGGGCTACGTTACGCGGCATCGCGGGCGGCCCCGTGGCGATGAGCGGCGACGCGCTCAATCAGCGCCTGCAAGATCGCGGCGGACTCGCCAATCACCGAGAGATCAGCGCGCTTGATCATGTCGCAGGTTGGGTCGAGGTTGATCGCCACCACCTTGTCGCAAGCTCCAATGCCTTGCAGGTGCTGGATCGCCCCGCTGATCCCCACCGCCACATACACCCGTGCGGTGACCCAGATGCCGGACGCACCCACCTGGCGTTCGCGGCCCATAAAGCCATCGTCCACCGCCACCCGCGAGGCCCCTTCGGTTGCCCCCAGCGCGGCAGCAGCCTGATGGAACAGCGCCCAATCCTTCACGCCGTTACCACCGGAGAGAATAAATTCGGCCTCCGCCATAGGAATCTGCGCTGGGTCGACCGCCACCGCGCCGAGGTCCTGAATCCGAGGCAAGTGGCTGACCAGCGCCTCATTAAGGTTCAGCGCACGCACTTCGTGACGGGTCTCGCTGACCGGCTCGGCGCACTCAACCGCCGCCAGAATCAACCGTGGCGCTGCCTGCACCAAGTCTTCCCGGCCGGCACCGGCACGCCCGCTGGCCATGCCATCGGCGACCTGCCAGACCCGCGTGGCTGGGCGCTCGCCGAGCTTGGCGGCCAAACGTCGGCCCAACTCGCCACCGCCACTGCGACTGTCCGGCAGCAACCAGTGACGCGGCGACAATTGCCGCTCCAGCGCGTCCAGTGCCAGCACCCGGGCTTCCGGCGAATAACCGTCGAAACCGTCACCCTCGAACTGCAGCAGGCGGTCGACGCCGTTGCAATCAAAGGCGCTTTCCTTGTGCTCACCGAAGACCACGGCCACGACCGCACCGTCATAACCGGCGAGCTTATGCGCCAGGCCGAGCAAGTCCTTGTCGTGGGCGCTGAGACGGCCACCGACCATGTCCGGCACCACCACGATATGGAAGGCCGGTTGTTCGATCACATGCAACGGCAACTGCACCACAGCGCTGGTCGCGCTGCGTTTCTGGCTGCCACCCTGCTGAGTGCCCGAGCGGTCGATGCGCTTGAGGCCGTTGGGGCCAATAAAACCGACAGCATGGGGATTTTTGCGGATGACACCATTGGGCCCCATCCAGCTTACGGCCGCTGGCTGCGATGCAGCATGCAGCGGGTGCAGGCGATTGCGGGCGATCCACTCAACCCTAGGATCACGGCGGATAATCTCGCTCATGGACTTACCTCGGCTATATCACGCGGGGCCACTGCAGTTTTTCTGACTTCGACAGCACCCTCGATCAATACATCAGCCACCAGCTCGGCAATGTCTTTGACCTCCGGCCGCTGGCCGACCACGCCTTCGAGCATGGCGGTGCATTGCGGGCAACCGACGGCCACCAACTCGGCACCGGTCTCCTTGATGTCGCCCATGCGCATATCGGGGATGCGTTGCTTGCCAGGAATGTCGGTGATCGGCGCACCGCCGCCACCGCCGCAGCAACGCGAGCGGAAGGCGGAACGCTGCATTTCCTTCACGTCGATACCGATGGCTTTGAGCACCGCACGCGGGGCTTCGTACTCACCGTTATAACGACCCAGATAGCACGGGTCGTGATAGGTCACGCTGCCGCCTTTATGCGTTCCCAGCGTCAACTTCTGCCCGCTGATCAGCTGCTCCATATAGGTGCTGTGGTGCAGCACTTGGTAGTGACCGCCCAGTTCGCCGTATTCGTTTTTCAGCACATGGAAGCTGTGCGGGTCACAGCTGACGATGGTGTTGAACTGGTATTTGGCCAGGGTGGCGATGTTGCGTTTGGCCAGCAGTTGGAAGGTCGCTTCATCGCCCAGACGACGGGCCACGTCACCGCTGTCGCGCTCCTCCAGACCGAGCACAGCGAAGTCGACCTTGGCCGCCTTGAGCACTTTGACGAAGGCGCGCAAGGTGCGCTGATTGCGCATATCGAAGGCACCGTCGCCAACCCAAAACAGTACGTCGACCTGCTGCTTTTCGCTCATCAGCGGCAGGTTCAAGTCCGACGCCCAGTTCAGTCGGCCGCCAGGGTTGAAGCCGCCAGGGTTGTCAGTGGCGATCAGGTTATCCAGTACTTCAGCGCCTTTGTTTGGCGTGGCGCCTTTTTCCAGGGTCAGGTGACGGCGCATGTCGACGATGGCATCGACGTGCTCGATCATCATCGGGCATTCCTCAACACAAGCGCGGCAGGTGGTGCACGACCATAGCGTCTCGGCATCGACCAGCGCCTTGCCGCCCAGGTTGACGATAGGCAGGTGTGGGCCTCCAGCATGTTCACCGATCGGCTTACCCGGGTAAGGGCTACCAGCAAACTTGGCATCAGTACCGCCGGCCAGGCCAACCACCATGTCCTGGATCAGTTTTTTCGGGTTGAGCGGCTGGCCGGCGGCGAAGGCCGGGCAGGCAGCTTCGCATTTACCGCACTGCACGCAGGCGTCGAAGCCAAGCAGTTGGTTCCAGGTGAAATCCGTGGGCTTTTCCACCCCAAGTGGGGCGTTGCGGTTATCCAGATCAAGGGCTTTCAACCCGGTGGAACGGCCACCCGCGAAGCGCTCGGCGCGGCGGTGCCAGGCTAGGTGCAGGGCACCGGCAAAGGCATGCTTCATCGGCCCGCCCCAGGTCATGCCGAAGAACAGCTCGGACACGCCCCAGGCCACACCGACCGTCAGCAGGAGCGCTAATACCCAACCACCAAAATCGGCGGGCAGAATGCCGGCCACCGGCAGGGTGGCGATAAAGAAGCTGCCGGCGAACATCAGCAGGCTTTTCGGCAGGCGCATCCACGGGCCTTTCGACAGCCGCGACGGCGGATCAAGGCGGCGCTTGGCGACAAATAGCGCGCCGACAAACATCAATGCGGTTGCGCCCAACAAGGCGAAGCCGAGGATGCGGCTGTGCAGGCCAAAGCCATGCACCAGAATCGCCAGCACCGCCGCCAGAACAAAACCGCCGGCCGTGGCCACGTGGGTGTTGGCGATGTATTTGTCGCGCGCGACCACATGGTGCAGATCGACCATATAACGGCGCGGCATGGCCAGCAGGCCGCCCAGCCAATCAACCTGGCTCGGCCGACCACGCCGCCACATCAGAAAGCGCTTGCCCGCGCCGATGACCGCAAGGGCCAGGGCGGCGAAGAGCAGCACGGGGAGAATGGTTTGCAGCATTCACATGCCCTCGTAGGGTGGGTTAGCCGGAGGCGTAACCCACCATCGATGCGTCAGGCACAAACTTGGCCTGCCTGGTAATCCGATTGGTGGGTTACGCCGCTGCGCGGCTAACCCACCCTACGGGTTTCGTTAAAAATCCTTACACAACCGCAGGGCGTCGTAGATCGCCGCGTGGGTGTTGCGCTGGGCTACGCAGTCGCCGATACGGAACAGCAGATAGCCGTCACCCGTCTCGGCTAAGCAAGGCTGCGGCTTGATCGCGAACAGCGCCTCCACATCAATCTGGCCCTTGTTGCGCGAGCCTTCTTTGAGTGCGTAGTAGAGGCGCTCATCCGGACGCACGCCGTTTTCCACCACCACCTGATCGACCACCCGCTCTTCTTTGGCACCGGTGTATTCGTTCTCCAGCACCGCCACCAGCTTGTCGCCTTCGCGGTAGACCTTTTCCAGCATCATGTCGCCGGTCATGATCACTTCTTTCGGGTACATGCTGCGGTAGTAGGTTGGGAACGTGGTACCGCCCATGGCCACACCCGGTTTGATGTCGTCGGTGACGATCTCCACTTTCGCGCCTTTTTCGGCGATAAAGTCGGCCACCGACATACCGCCGAACTCGCAAATGGTGTCGTACACCAGCACGTTATTGCCCGGTGCAACCGTGCCATCGAGGACGTCCCAGCTGCTCACCACCAAGCCTTCAGCGGCGCCCCAGTGTTCGTTTTGCTCGATGAATGGATGACCGCCGTTGGCCAGCACGACGATGTCCGGACGCAGGTCGAGGATGCTCGCCTCATCCGCGCCGGTCCCCAGGCGCAGGTCGATATTCAGCCGCGCCAGCTCCAGCTGGAACCAGCGGGTGATGCCGGCCATCTGGTCACGTTGCGGCGCTTTGGCGGCCAAGGTGATTTGCCCACCGAGGCTGTCTTTCTTCTCGAACAGGGTCACATCGTGGCCGCGCTCGGCAGCGACGCGCGCTGCTTCCATACCGGCCGGGCCACCACCGACGATCACCACCTTGCGTTTCGGTCCGCTGGTTTTCTCGATGATATGCGGCAGGCCCATGTATTCACGGCTGGTGGCCGCGTTCTGGATGCACAGTACGTCCAGGCCCTGGTATTGGCGATCGATGCAATAGTTGGCACCGACGCACTGCTTGATCTGATCAACCTGGCCCATCTTGATCTTGGCGATCAGGTGCGGGTCGGCGATATGTGCGCGAGTCATGCCGACCATGTCGACGTAACCACCTTCAAGAATCCGCGTGGCCTGGTTGGGGTCCTTGATGTTCTGCGCGTGCAGCACCGGCACCTTGACCACTTCCTTGATCCCGGCAGCCAGGTGCAGGAACGGCTCCGGCGGGTAGCTCATGTTGGGGATGACGTTGGCCAGAGTGTTGTGGGTATCGGCGCCAGAACCGACCACGCCGATAAAGTCGATCAGGCCGGTGGCATCGTAATAGGCGGCGATCTGCTTCATGTCCTCGTGAGACAGGCCGTCCGGGTGGAACTCGTCACCGGAGATACGCAGGCCCACGCAGAAATCGGCACCGACCTCGGCGCGCACAGCCTTGATCACTTCAAGGCCAAACTTCATCCGTCCTTCAAAGGTGCCACCCCACTCGTCAGTACGCTTGTTGACCCGTGGCGACCAGAACTGGTCGATCATGTGCTGGTGCACGGCCGACAGCTCGACGCCGTCGAGGCCACCTTCTTTGGCACGGCGTGCGGCCTGGGCGAAGTCACCGATTACGCGCCACATCTCCTCTGGTTCAATGGTCTTGCAGGTGGCGCGGTGCACCGGCTCGCGGATGCCAGACGGCGACATCAGGGTTGGCCAGTCGAAACCATCCCAGCGCGAGCGACGGCCCATGTGGGTAATCTGGATCATGATCTTGGCGCCATGCTTGTGCATGGCATCCGCCAGGTTCTGGAAGTGCGGAATGATGCGGTCGGTCGACAGGTTCACCGAGCTCCACCAGCTGTGCGGGCTGTCGATGGAGACCACCGAAGAGCCACCGCAGATCGCCAGGCCAACGCCACCCTTGGCCTTCTCTTCGTAATACTTAACGTAACGCTCAGTGGTCATGCCGCCATCGGTGGCCATAACCTCGGCGTGGGCGGTAGACACGATGCGGTTACGAATAGTCAGCTTGCCGATTTGAATCGGCTGGAACATTGCTTCGAAAGCCATGGGGCATCCTCTGAAAACTACTGCGCTCGGTTATGCGGCGTTGGAGGCTGAAGCGAAAATGCTCATTTACAGCAGTAAACTCCGCTTTTCGCTTCAGCCTCCGCCTTGCCTATCCTTCGCTCGCTACGTTTTCTCTCACGGTTGAAATGTTTTTAGAGCGGCTTAACCACAAACAGACCATCGTCGTGGCCTTCTTCGGAACCGCTGTATGCCTGCACGGTGACGGTGCGGATTGGGCTACCAGCGGCGGCGAGAATCTGGTCGATGGCGCCGGAGAACCAGCCGGTGAACATGTAGTCCACCTTGCGATTGACCTTGCCGTAGACATACACAAAGGCCGAGTGCTTGAGTTTGACTTCGGCGTGGCCGGTCTCAAGGTCGAGCGTCTGCGTTTCGAACAATCCCCAGCCGCGCTGCGACAGGCGCTTCATGTAATGCTCAAACACCGCCGCACCGGAAATCCCATGGCACTCGGCCTCTTTCTCGCACCAGTGCCAGGCGGACTTGTAGCCGGCCTTGTAGAGAATCTCGGCATAAGCCTCAGCACCCAGCACCTCCTCAATACCCATGTGGTTATTGACGAAGAAATGCCGCGGCACATAGAGCATCGGCAGGGCATCGGTGGTCCAAACGCCGGTTTCGTCGTCGACCTGGATAGGCATTTCGGGTGCGTGGGTGGCCATGTGTTGAAACTCCGGAATCAGGTAATAAGTAGGGTGGATGGGCTGCCTAACTGGCGCTTTATCCATCCACCGCAAGGTGAATCGGTGGATGAGAAAAGCGTCATCCACCCTACGCTCGAAAGTGTTCGGCGCGTTTTTTGTAGGGTGGGTTAGCCGAAGGCGTAACCCACCAACTGGCCCGCAGGGCCGGCGAGGTATTCATCACTCGCCCCAGACGTCTGCGAGTACGTTGACCCAGTTCTCGCCCATGATCTTGCGCACCACGCGCTCGGAATGGCCGCGTTTGAGCAGGGTTTCGGTGAGGTTGGGGAACTCGCCCACGGTACGGATGCCCAGTGGGTTGATGATCTTGCCGAAGCTGGTCAGGCGGCGGGCGTAGCCCTTGTCGTGGGTCAGGTACTCGAAGAAGTCCTGGCCGTGACCCTGGGTGAAATCGGTGCCGATGCCGATGGAGTCTTCGCCGACGATGTTCATCACGTACTCGATGGCTTCGGCGTAATCGTCGATAGTCGAGTCGATACCCTTGGCCAGGAACGGCGCGAACATGGTCACGCCGACAAAACCGCCGTGATCAGCGATAAATTTCAGTTCTTCATCGGACTTGTTGCGCGGGTGTTCTTTCAGCCCCGACGGCAGGCAGTGCGAGTAGCAGACCGGTTTTTTCGATTCGAGGATGACCTCTTCCGAGGTCTTGGAGCCGACGTGGGACAAGTCGCACATGATGCCGACACGGTTCATCTCGGCAACGATCTCGCGACCGAAGCCGGACAGTCCGCCGTCACGCTCGTAGCAACCCGTGCCCACCAGGTTCTGGGTGTTGTAGCACATCTGCACAATGCCCACGCCGAGCTGCTTGAACACCTCGACGTAACCGATCTGGTCCTCAAACGCATGGGCGTTCTGGAAGCCGAAGAGGATGCCGGTTTTACCCTGTTCTTTCGCCTTGCGAATGTCGGCGGTAGTACGCACCGGCATCACCAGGTCGCTGTTCTCACGCATCAGCTTCTGGCTTTTGCAGATGCTGTCGATGGTTGCCTGAAAGCCTTCCCACACCGAGACGGTGCAGTTGGCCGCAGTCAGGCCGCCTTTACGCATGTCTTCAAACAGTTCGCGGTTCCACTTGGCGATGATCAGCCCGTCAATAACGATGCTGTCGGCGTGCAATTCGGCTGGGCTCATCAGGCAGTCCCCTAAGTATTGAATACCGACATGGCGCGTCGGTGCTTTGGGGAGAGCTTATCCCTGGGGGGCAAGGCGACCCGGTGCAAAAGCGACTGAGGGTTTGCCGAAAGCGTCAAGGCGAGGTCGCGCAGGGATATGTTGTCAGCTGCCGTGTGAGTGACTTGCCGCTAAACCCTCAGTGTCGCTCGTGACGGTCACGGCTGGGGCTGATCGCAAAACGCTTACGGTAGCCACGGGAGAAGTACGAGGCGGAATCAAAACCGCAGGCCAGAGCGACATCCAATACGCTGAGGTCGCTCTGGCGAAGCAATTGCCGCGCCTTATCCAGGCGCAGCGCGAGGTAAAAGGCCGAGGGCGTGCTACTCAGATGATGGCGAAACAGTCGCTCCAACTGCCGTACGGTGACACCCACACGCCCGGCCAACACGTCACAGGCCAGCGGTTGTTCACAATGGCGCTCCATCTCACCGATCACCTTGACCAACTTCTTGTTGTGCAGGTCGTAACGGCTGGCAACCTGCATACGCTGGTGATCTTGGCGGGTACGAATACGGCCGAGGACGAATTGTTCGGAGACCTGCACAGCCAAGGTTTCGCCATGTTGCTGACCAATCAGGCTGAGCATCAGATCGAGGCTGCTGGTACCGCCAGCGCTGGTGATGCGCCGGCCATCAATTTCGAACAGTTCCTGCGTGACGTGCAAGTGCGGGTAGCGTTCGCGAAAAGCCTCAATAGCTTCCCAGTGCAGGGTTAAGCATTGGCCCTGAAATAACCCCGCTTCGGCGAGCACAAAACTGCCGGTATCAATAGCGCCAAGCACCTTCATGGCATGCTCGTTACGCTGCAGCCAGCGCGCCAGACGCACATCGTAATGTGCCAACGGCTCAAAGCCGGCTACCACGAACACCCCATCAACCTCAGACGGCAGTTCGAGCCCAGCCTCAACGTTTAACGACATACCGTTACTCGCCGCCACTGCCGCGCCATCTAGGCTGAGCAACTGCCATCGGTACAGGACGCCACTGAAGCGGTTAGCCACGCGCAGTGGCTCGATGGCCGACATAAGCCCCATCATCGAAAAACCGGGTAGCAGAAGAAAACAGAAGGTCTGGGGCATGCACGTGTCCGCAGCAAGGATTAGGCAAATAAGAAGCCAAAGGCCACTAACCGCGCAAGCATTGAGTCGGCATAGATCAACAATCAGTCGTATTAGTCCAAATTTTTTGCCAGTTCGCCGCGTAAGGTGACTACATCGGGGCGATGCTGCCTCGGACACGGTGGGGGCCTTATGGCCTCTAAAAGAACGAAAGCAAACCGCTGTGACACGATGAGGAGCACCCGATGAAAGGTCTTACCGCACTGGCCGCATGCTGCACCCTGAGCCTTTTCAGTAGCGCCCTGCTGGCTGACGACGCCAGCTGCAAAACGGTCCGTCTAGGCGCAGTCGGCTGGACCGACGTAGTCGCCACTTCAGCCGTCGCAACGACGCTGTTGCAAGGTCTTGGCTACGAAACTAAACAGACGCAAGCCTCGCAGCAGATCATCTTCGCCGGTATCCAGAAGGGCCAGGTCGACGCCTTTCTGGGTTACTGGAAACCGATCATGGACGACAACATCAAGCCCTTCCTTGAAGCAGGCGCCGTCAAGGTGGCCGACACGCCATCGCTGAACGACGCCATCGCCGTGCTCGCGGTACCGAGCTACAGCGCCGACAAGGGACTTAAGACCCTGGCTGATATTTCCCGCTTCAAAGATGAGCTGGGCGGCAAGATCTACGGCATCGAAGCCGGCTCGGGTGCCAATACGGCGATCCAGAAGATGATCGACAGCAACCAGTTCGGCCTCGGTGGGTTCAAGCTGATCGAGTCCAGCGAGGCAGGTATGTTGGCGGCTGTCGGACGCGCAGTGAGAAGCGAAAAGCCAGTGGTGTTCTTCGGCTGGAAACCACACCCGATGAACCTGTCTATGCCGATCACCTACTTAACCGGCACCGAGGATGTATTCGGTCCTAACGACGGCGCAGCTACGGTTTCCACCGTTACCTCGCCGGACTATGCCACGCGCTGCCCAAACGCCAATCGCCTGCTCACCAACTTGCGTTTCACCAGCGCCCAGGAAGCCGAACTGATGCAGCCGATTATGGACAGAGCTGAACCGGCAACGGCCGCGCGCGACTGGCTCAAAGCCAACCCGCAAATGGTCAAGGACTGGCTAGTTGGCGTCACCACCTTCGACGGCCAGCCCGCTACGCCTGCGGTAGTCGCCGCGCTCGCCAACTAAACCCAACTCCATACCCCAACAGCCAGCGGCACCTGCCGCTGGCTACGCTCGCCCCTGAAAAGGACAGTCGAAAATGAATTACGAGGTCATTGTCACCTGCGCGGTCACTGGCGCTGGCGACACCGTTGGCAAGCATCCGGCAATACCGGTCACACCCAAAGAAATCGCCGCTGCAGCCATCGAGGCAGCCAAAGCCGGCGCCACCGTCGCCCACTGCCATGTGCGCGACCCGCAAACAGGTAAACCAAGCCGCGACGTAGCGCTGTACCGCGAACTCGTCGAGCGCATCCGTGAAAGCGATACCGACGTGATCATCAACCTCACCGCCGGTATGGGCGGTGACCTTGAGATCGGGCATGGCGAAAAACCACTGGCGTTCGGCGCGGGCACTGATTTAGTCGGCCCAATGGAGCGTTTGGCGCACATTGAGGCGTTGCTACCGGAAATCTGCACCCTGGACTGCGGCACGCTCAATTTCGGTGACGGCGATTTCATCTACGTCTCCACCCCCGCGCAACTGCGTGCTGGTGCCAAGCGCATCACCGAGTTAGGCGTGAAGGCCGAACTGGAAATATTCGACACCGGCCATCTGTGGTTCGCCAAGCAGATGCTCAAAGAAGGCCTACTCGAAGACCCATTGATCCAGCTATGCCTGGGCATTCCCTGGGGCGCACCAGCCGACACCACCACGATGAAAGCCATGGCCGACAACCTGCCACCGGGCATCACTTGGGCCGGCTTCGGCATCGGCCGTATGCAAATGCCGATGGTCGCCCAGTCCATGCTTCTGGGTGGCCATGTACGAGTGGGCCTAGAAGACAACATTTGGCTGGACCGTGGCGTACACGCCAGCAACGGCCAACTGGTGCAACGCGCGATTGAGATCATCGAACGCCTTGGTGGCCGCGCCCTGACCCCGGCCGAAGGCCGCGAGAAGATGAAGCTCAAGCGTCGCGGCTAACGCGTAACGACGCCCGGCCACTCCCGCAGATTTTCCCGGTTCTCGTGGGAGGGGCTTTAGCCGCGACCGTCCTTGATCCGAATGAAATCCGGGAAATCCCATTGCTCATCCCCGGATTGCATCCGGGCTATCGGAGTTCACCATGACCTTCATCACCGACATTAAAACCTTCGCCGCCATCGGCACCGGCGTGATTGGCGCCGGTTGGATCGCGCGCGCCCTGGCTCACGGCCTCGATGTGGTTGCCTGGGACCCCGCCCCCGACGCCGAAGCCGCGCTGCGCACACGCGTGGCCAATGCTTGGCCGGCGCTGGAGAAACAAGGCCTGGCAGCCGGCGCGTCCTTGCAACGCCTACGCGTCGTACCCAGTGTCGAAGAGTGCGTGCGCGATGCTGATTTCATCCAGGAAAGTGCACCGGAACGCCTTGATCTCAAATGCTCACTACACGCCAGAATCAGTGCAGCAGCACGCCCGGACGTATTGATCGGTTCCAGCACCTCGGGGCTGTTACCCAGCGAGTTCTATGCCGATGCCACGCATCCAGAGCGCTGCATAGTCGGCCACCCGTTCAACCCGGTTTACTTGCTGCCGCTGGTGGAAGTAGTCGGCGGCGAGAAAACCGCACCCGCGGCCATCGAAGCGGCCAAGAGCATTTATCAAGCACTGGGTATGCGCCCGCTACACGTACGCAAGGAGGTGCCAGGGTTTATCGCCGACCGTCTGCTCGAAGCGCTCTGGCGCGAGGCCCTGCACCTGGTCAAAGACGGTGTTGCAACAACCGCGGAGATTGACGACGCGATTCGCTTCGGCGCAGGCCTGCGCTGGTCATTTATGGGCAGTTTCCTCACCTACACCTTGGCGGGTGGCCCGGCCGGTATGCGGCATTTTATGGCCCAATTTGGCCCAGCACTGAAACTGCCCTGGACCTACCTGCAAGCGCCAGAGCTGACCGATGGCCTAATTGATGCCGTGGTTGAGGGGACAACCGAGCAGCAGGGTAGTCGCAGCCTTGACGAGCTGGAACGCTACCGTGACGACTGTTTGCTGGCGGTGCTTGAAGCCATCAAGACAACCAAGGAGCAGCACGGCTTGCAGTTCGCCGAATAGCCCGGCGCGAAAATGCCCTGTGGTGTGACCTTGGCCACGCCACAGGGCTCGTTGCAGCTGACAACTTCCTTACTTCACACTGCCAAACACCGCAAAACCAAGGGTGCCCTCACCATGTCTCTCACTCCCTACCGCACTGCCGTTCTCCCAGAATGGGTGGATTACAACGGCCACCTGCGCGATGCCTTCTACCTGCTGATTTTCAGCCATGCCACCGACACCCTGATGGATCAGCTCGGCCTCGATGAGGCCGGCCGCGCGCGCACCGGCCATACCCTGTACACCCTTGAGTGCCACATCAACTACTTGACCGAGGTCAAGGAAGGTGAAACGGTCGAGGTCCGCACCCAGTTGCTGGCCCATGACGGCAAGCGCCTGCATATTCATCACGCGCTGCATCGCCCTGGCGAGGCCACCAGCCTGGCGCAAAGCGAGCAAATGTTGATGAATATCGACACGGCCACCGGCCGCTCGGCGCTGTTCGACGCTGCAGTCGCGCAGCGTGTTAAACAGCTGGCCGACATTCAGCGTGATTGGCCGATGCCTGAATATGTGCAACGTCTGATTGGCTTGCCGCCAGCCAAGTAGATGCCCCTTTCTCCCTTGCAGGTATGCAACAGACCGTAGCCTGGGTCGGGTGAAGCGATACCCAGGGCACCGCTTCCCGGGTATCGCGCTGCTCAACCCAGGCTACCGACCGGGGGTTTGCCGAAAGCGTCAAATCCCGGTCGCGATCTGCCCCCCCTTTGTGGACGTCCGGCTTGCGCTAGAGGCGGACGCAGAGCGTGGGGACGATCACTAATAAAAAAGCCCCTGCCCGGGGTAACCGGCAGGGGCTAAGGAAACCCTTGAGGCGGGTCTCAGTGTGTACGGGGATGCTCAGGCCTGCGCCGCGCGGCTAGCAGGCTGTATACGCTCAGACCGATCAGCAGCCATAGCGCGAGCGACATACCGGCTTACTCCGCGCCAACCTGGCGCAAGTACGGTGCCGGCGCAGCGCCGAGGTTGTTGAGCACGCGCTCGCTGTACCAGTCGATAAAGTTGACCACGCCGAATTCGTAGGTCTTCGAGTACGGGCCAGGCTGGTAGGCGGTGGAGTTGATGCCGCGCTGGTTCTCTTCAGCCAGGCGACGGTCTTGGTCGTTGGTCGCGTCCCACACCTGACGCAGGCGCGCCACGTCGTAATCGACGCCTTCCACAGCATCTTTGTGCACCAGCCATTTGGTGGTGACCATGGTTTCCTGCGCGCTGATCGGCCAGACGGTGAAGACGATCAGGTGATCACCCATGCAGTGGTTCCACGAATGCGGTAGATGCAGGATGCGCATCGAGCCCAGGTCCGGGTCGGTGATGCGGCCCATGAGCTTCTTGCAGCCTTGCTTACCATCCATGGTCATCGACACAGTACCCTTGAGCAGCGGCATGCGCACGATGCGGTTACGCAGGCCGAAGCTGGCGTGCGCGTAGGGGATGTTGTCGTTGTCCCAGCGCGTGGTGCATTCACTTACTTGGTCCTTGAAGGCCTGGGTCGCCCGTGGGTCGGTAACGTCATCCCATTCCAGCAGGGTATTAAGCAGCTCTGGGTGCGAACCGTTGCAGTGGTAGCATTCGCGGTTGTTTTCGATCACCAGCTTCCAGTTGGCTTTTTCCATCAAGGTGGTTTGCACCGCCACCTTGGTGTTTTCCATGTCGTAGGGCTCCATGTAATGGGCCAGGGTGCTGAGGAAGTCATCGATGGCCGGCGGATTCTCCGCTAGCGAGATAAAGATGTAGCCGCCGGCCACTTTGCAGTTCACCGGTTTGAGGCTGTAGTCCTTGAGGTCGAAATCTGCGCCCATTTCGCTGCCAGCGAACAGCAAACGGCCGTCCAGCTCGTAGGTCCACTGATGGTATGGGCAGACCAGTTTGGCCACTTTGCCTTTTTCACTGGTGCACAGGCGCGAACCTCGGTGGCGGCAAACGTTATGAAACGCATGCACCACGCCATCGGCCCCACGGATGACCATGATGGGGTTGTCGCCGATCTGCAGGGTGAGGAAGTTGCCCTTGGTCGGGATCTCGCAGGTCATGCCGGCGATCAGCCATTCCTTGTGGAAGATCTCCTGCATGTCGATCTTGAACAGACGCTCATCGTTGTAGAACGGCTGCGGCAGCGAGAAGGTGCGCTCGCGGTTCTGCAGCATCTCAGCGGTGGCCTTGCGTGCGGGCTCCAGCGGGTCGCCCAGGCTCAGGTTGGAAGTGACGTCCATCGGTAACTCCTCAATGGCGACTCGCTGTGCGAGTTGCCGCAATAAAGTGGCTATTCGGTTCACGCAAGCTGGCGTTGTTGCCCCGCTCTACGCCTGCCGATGGCGTCTGGATGAATGGGGAATTCGCTCATGACCTTATGCTTCGGCTGGCTGCGAGTGTGGCGCTGAGCGCGGGCCAATCCTTATCCACGGGCGACATGCCGGCATCCGTTTCCGACGCGCTAAACCACGGCCTATGCGGCAGGTCGCGATAAGTATGCCAATGTCGCTGGCAGATAAATGAACAGGCCGTGCTGTGCGCACAATCCACCCCATATAAAGCCGATATCCGGCCACGCGCGGAGAGCCGTCCATGACGACGAACGACTTCCTCAACCCGATTACCACCCAGACCTGGAGCAACGGCAGGCATCTGGTGCGGTGCGTTAAAGTCATCCAGGAAACCTGGGACGTACGCACCTTCTGTTTTATGGCCGACCAACCGGTGCTGTACTTCTTCAAACCGGGGCAGTTCGTCACCCTGGAACTGGAGATTGATGGCCAGCCGGTGATGCGCTCTTACACCATTTCCAGCTCCCCCTCGGTGCCTTACAGCTTCTCCATCACCATCAAGCGGGTGCCGGGCGGCAAGGTTTCCAACTGGCTGCACGACAACCTTAATCAAGGTGATGAATTACCCGTGCACGGCCCGGTCGGGCTGTTCAACGCCATCGACTTTCCCGCCGACAAGGTGCTTTACCTCAGCGGCGGTGTCGGCATTACCCCAGTGATGTCGATGGCCCGCTGGTTCTACGACACCAACGCCAATGTCGACATGGTGTTCGTACACAGTGCGCGCTCGCCGAAGGACATCATTTACCACCGCGAGCTGGAACATATGGCCGCGCGGATCAACAACTTCAGCCTGCACGTGATTTGTGAAAAACACGGACTGGGCGAGGCCTGGGCCGGGTATCGCGGTTACCTCAACCAGAAAATGCTTGAACTGATTGCCCCGGATTATCTGGAGCGGGAAATATTCTGCTGCGGCCCCACGCCTTACATGAATGCAGTCAAGCGCCTGCTCGAAAGCAATGGCTTTGATATGCAGCGCTATCACGAGGAATCCTTTGGCGCGACGCCGGCAGATGTCCGTGAAGAAGCCAAGGAACTGGCCGCCGAAGCCGCCGATGCGCCGTCAATTCCGGCCGCCGAGCAGCATCAGGTGGCGTTCACCAGCACCGGCAAGAGCATTCGTGTCGACCCCGGCGAAACCGTGCACGCCGCCGCCGCCAAGCTTGGCCTGCACATTCCCAAAGCCTGCGGCATGGGTATTTGCGGCACCTGCAAGGTAATGAAAACCTCAGGTGAAGTGGCCATGGAACACAACGGCGGGATTACCGACGAAGACGTGGCCGAGGGTTACATCCTCTCCTGCTGCAGCGTGCCGCAAGGTGATGTGGCCATCGAATACTAAGCACCGCGTATCGACCACATCGCACACAGCAAAACGCCGCACTCGCCATCAAGGCCGGTGCGGCGTTTTTGTTTGGGACTACCAATCCCGTGGGAGGGGCTGGGCGGCACTCCGCTTTAGCCGCGACTAGCGATTAACAGATCGCCGCTAAAGCGCCTCCCACGAGGCCATAGCGTCCACACAGGTTATTCAGTGCGGCTTAGAGCCTGACGCTGGCAAAGGTCGATTCGCCCTGTGCACGGGTCAACGCGGCCATGGCCGAGGATGGTGATGGCCGCATCAAGTCTTCAGGCATGGGCAACAACGCCACCACATTGCTGCCTTGCTGACCGGCGCGCTCATCACGCGGCGGGATGCCGAAATACTCGCGGTAGCATTTGGAGAAATGCGGCGTAGAAACAAAGCCGCACACCGAAGCCACTTCAATGATCGACATGCTGGTCTGCTTGAGCAGTTGGCGTGCGCGGATCAAGCGTAGCTTGAGGTAATAGCGCGACGGCGAGCAGTGCAGATACTTCTGGAACAAACGCTCCAGCTGACGCCGCGACACGTCGACATACAGCGCCAACTGGTCGAGATCAATTGGCTCTTCCAGGTTGGCTTCCATCAGCGCGACGATTTCCTGCAGCTTCGGCTGGTTGGTGCCAAGCATATGTTTGAGCGGCACACGTTGGTGATCCTGCTCATTGCGGATGCGCTCGTAGATAAACATCTCGGAAATCGCCGCCGCCAGTTCGCGGCCATGCTCACGGCCAATGACGTGCAGCATCATGTCCATCGGCGCAGTGCCGCCGGAGCTGGTGTGACGATTGCGGTCAATCGAGAACAGGCGAGTGCTGACGCCAGCACGGGGGAAGGCTTCCTGCATGGAGGCCAGACATTCCCAGTGCACACTGCAATCAAAACCGTCGAGTAAACCGGCCTTGGCCAGCGCCCAGCTGCCAGTGCACACCGCGCCCATCTGCGCACCATGGCGGGCCTGGCTTTGCAGCCACTGCACATGCTCACGGGTAACGCTACGTTGAATATCCACACCACCACAAACCACCACCGCATCCAGGCGCGGTGCCGCAGCCAAGCTTGCGTCCGGAGTGATCTGCAGGCCATCGCTGGCGCAGACCGGCAAGCCGCTCTGGCTGAGGGTGTGCCAACGATAGAGCTCTTTGCCGGACAGCTGATTAGCCATACGCAGCGGTTCGACCGCAGACGCCAGAGAAATCAGGGTGAAATTGTCGAGCAGGAGAAAGCCGATGGATTGCGCCGCACGGCTCTGGGGTTGTGCCCCTTGATTGAACTGTGACATCAGATAAACCTCACGCGAAGCTAAGCACGGTAGTGAGCCCCGCTTTAAGGTGGCTCTTTTCTTATGGTTCTGGAACTGCACAACGCCAGATCGACAGACAGCACAACGCAAAGGCCGTGCCTAAATTGATCGGGCGTTCAATAAAAAATAGCCGCACTAACCCAGCGCTAGTCGCACTAGGCGTCGCAGACGCGACAAAAGTGTTCTGGTTACGACCGCAAACACCCGACTGACGGGCGCTTGAGCATTTCGGTAGCACTGCCAGAGAGAGAGGTTGTAACCCCGCTACGCAGGGTAAAAATAGTCCGGTAACGGACCAACGGTCGGCTCGCATTCAGTGCCACTGCAAAGCCTTAATGCCGTTGTTGATCAGCACGCACCACAGTCGAGCACAGCGCTTGCTGCGCACCCATATTGCGCCACTCAGCGCTAGCGCTTCACCGCGCAAAGAGCACGCAAATACTCAGCACTCGACCGCGCTAACTGCCAACCCGCCGCGCGAGGTTTCCTTGTACTTGTCGTGCATATCCGCGCCGGTATCGCGCATGGTGCGGATCACCCGATCCAGCGAGATAAAGTGCTCACCGTCGCCCCGCAGTGCCATTTGCGCGGCATTGATCGCCTTCACGGCGGCAATCGCATTGCGCTCAATGCACGGCACCTGCACCAGCCCGCCAACAGGGTCGCAGGTCAGGCCGAGGTTGTGCTCCAGGCCGATCTCGGCGGCGTTTTCTACCTGCCCAGGCGTGGCACCGAGAATCTCCGCCAAACCCGCCGCTGCCATGGCGCAGGCCGAACCGACCTCACCCTGACAGCCGACTTCGGCACCGGAGATGGAGGCGTTCTTCTTGCACAGAATGCCAATCGCAGCGGCCGCGAGTAGGTAATCCACCACATTGGCCTCGCTGACTGCGGGGCTGAAGCGCACGTAGTAATGCAGCACCGCCGGAATGATCCCCGCCGCACCATTGGTCGGCGCGGTGACCATACGCCCGCCAGCGGCGTTTTCCTCATTCACCGCCAGGGCGAACAGGTTGACCCACTCCATGCCACTCAGGGTGGAGCCGATCACATTGGGTTTGCTCATCTCCTGCAAGCTGCGGTGCAACTTGGCGGCGCGGCGCTTAACGTTGAGCCCACCCGGCAGAATGCCCTCATGTTTGAGGCCTTGCTCGACACAGTCACGCATGGCCTGCCACAGGCGCATCAGCCCGCTACGAATTTCCGCCTCACTGCGCCAAGCCTTCTCGTTGGCCATCATCAGCTCCGACACACGCAAACCATTGCTCTGGCACAGCTGCAACAGCTGCTCGGCGCTGTCGAAGTCGTAAGGCAAGACGGTGTGATCCTGATCCAGCAAACCACTCGCGGCCTGTTCGGCATCCACCACAAAGCCGCCACCGACCGAGTAATAGGTGTTTTCGTGCAGCAGACTGCCATCAGCCGCAAAAGCGCTGAGGGTCATGGCGTTGGGGTGATAAGGCAGATTCTCGTCCAGCAGGAGCATGTCGCGCTGCCAGTTGAAAGCGATACTTGAACGCCTGCCGAGCAGCAGCGTGCCACTATTCAACAGCTCGGCAATATGCGATTCGATGCTGCCGGGGTCGACCTGATCGGGCCACTCGCCCATCAGCCCCATGATCACCGCACGGTCACTGCCATGGCCAACACCGGTGGCCGACAACGAACCGTACAAGCGCACCTGCACCCGCGCGGTTCGTTCCAGTAAACGTCGCTCGCTAAGCGCACCGCTGAATAATGCCGCCGCGCGCATTGGCCCGACGGTATGCGAACTGGACGGGCCGATGCCGATTTTGAACAAGTCAAACACGCTGATAGCCACGACTCTCTCCTGCATGATTGCGCGATGCACAGCATGATCAGGATTTCCGTCTAACAGCGGCGCTCCACACCGACTCACCCATGCCTAAATCCGTCAGCCGCCAAGCCAGGCCGCAAATGGCTAAAACAACATGAATGACTGGGCTATAGCCCGCGTCATGGCCTCAACACGTGGCGCAGCCAATCACGACAACAACGTTCTACTTGCGACTTGCCGCGTAGGCAGCACAGGAAATCTATCGGCATGATCACCTGCCAATGGACCGGCCAGTTGCTGTTTACCCAGCCGTTCCGAGGCCATGGCGCGCCGGCTCCAGGCGCGCCCGCTACCGCAATGGGGGAAGGCTTAATGAAATGGGATAAACGCTGGCTGCTGGCCGTCGCCCTCAGCACACCGCTACTGGCCCAAGCCGCAGAACCGGCCCAATGCGGGCTGATTCGCTTCGCGGATGTCGGCTGGACGGACATCACCGTCACCACCGCCGTCACCCGCCAGGTACTCAGCGAACTGGGTTACCGCACTCAGGTCAAGCGCCTCTCCGTGCCGGACACTTACAAAGCCATGCAGGACGGCAAAATTGATGTGTTCCTCGGCAACTGGATGCCGAGCATGGAGAACGACATCAAACCTTACGCCGCCAACGGCTCGGTCAAAACCCTAGGTGCCAACCTCGAAGGGGCCAAGTACACCCTCGCGGTGAACCAGGCGGCGCATGACGGAGGTGTGAACAACTTCGCCGATCTAGCACGCTTCAGTAAGAAATTTGACGGCAAGGTGTATGGAATCGAGCCTGGCAACGACGGCAATAAGTTAATCCAGCAAATGATCGACCAGAACGCTTTCGGCATGGCTGGCTTCAGCCTGGTGGAATCTAGCGAGAGCGCCATGCTGGCCCAGGTCAAACGCGCCGATCACCTCAAACAGTGGAGCGTATTCCTCGGCTGGGCACCCCACCCGATGAACAACCAATTACAGCTGTATTACCTGGATGGTGGTGATGAGTTCTTCGGCCCCAACTACGGCGGCGCCACGGTGTACACCAACGTGCGCGCTGGCCTGGCGGAAGAATGCCCGAACGTCACCCGGCTGCTGCAAAACCTGCGCTTCAGCCTGGAGATGGAAAACTACCTGATGGGGGCAATTCTCAACCAAAACACCAACCCACGCCGTGAGGCTAAAGCCTGGTTAAAAGCCAATCAGTCGACAGTCGATACCTGGCTGCAAGGCGTAACAAAATTGAACGGTCAAACAATAAAAACCAGCGAAAACCTCGCCGCAGGAAAATAATTTGTCATTTTTTTCGAACAGCGCGCAGCCCCCAGCTCATCGCGCCTGCGGCCATTTGAAAAGCTGCAAACCACGGCCGGCGCGGCTTGCAGCCTTGGCATCAGAGGTAAAAAGTCTGTTATGGTTTTTTAGCTCAAGGGCATGTCGTGGCGTAACACGTCAGGGTCGCAAACCGACAATTGCGCCAACCCGAAGGCTATATCGTTGAGTCAGCCGAATTCGTCGCTGTCAGATTCCGGCAAGTTGTTGAAACGTAGCGAGCGAAGGTTAGGCAAGGCGGAATCAGCCGAAAAAGCGGAGTGTACGAGTTGTACATGAGCATTTTGAGACTGAGTCCAACGCCGCATAACCGAGCGCAGTAGTTTCAGCAGCTTGCATCAGGGTCGACAGACCGGGAGCCCATAGCCCCGGACCGAAGCATAGATAAGCGCTGGCTCATCACTTATGGGTGCCAGCCCAACAAGAAATTTCGGATGTACGCGCACCTCGGAATGAGGTGTGTAAAACCCAAGGATGGGACTTCGTAACACTGCCAGAGGGTTTGGAACGCGGTTTGCAGCACGGCACAGCAAGGTTTATTCGACAACACATCCCCGTAACGCCCATTGCTCACAAGGCAACTGGAGCGTCGCAGTGGTTGTGCCCGAATCTCCGAAGGTGTTGCGCAGCAAGGCACGGCCCCGACCCCGGAACCCAGTAAACCCACACAGGCAAGAACAGTCGGCATCACCGTAGATACGCCAGCTGGCGTAGACGCGGTTCCGCAGCACTGATCTGGATGTCTACTGAAGGGGAATCATCCCATGCAGTCTGGAAAAATCGTCGTCGAAAACCTCTACAAGGTGTTCGGCGCAGAACCACAAGAAGCCATTGACCTGCTCAAGCAGGGCTGGAGCAAGGAACGAGTCCTTGCAGAAAAAGGTGCCGTAATTGGCGTCAGTGACGTGTCGTTCAGCGTCGAGGAAGGTGAAATCTTCGTGCTGATGGGCCTCTCCGGCTCCGGCAAGTCGACCCTGATCCGCCTGATCAACCGCCTGGTTGAACCCAGTGCTGGTAACGTCTATATCGACGGACAAAACGTCGCCAAGATGCCCAAGGCAGAGCTCATCGACTTACGCCGTCGCGATATGAGCATGGTCTTCCAGTCCTTTGCGCTGATGCCATCGCGCAGCGTACTGGACAACGCCGCCTTCGGTCTCGAAGTTGCCGGCAAGAGCAAGAAGGTGCGCGAAGAGCGCGCCATGCAGGTACTCAAACAAGTCGGCCTGGACACCTTTGCGCACAAGCTGCCGCATGAACTGTCCGGCGGCATGCAGCAGCGCGTTGGCCTGGCCCGCGCGCTGGCGGTCGACCCATCCATGATCATCATGGACGAGGCCTTCTCCGCCCTCGACCCGCTCAAGCGCCGCGAGATGCAGGACGTGTTGCTAGAGCTGCAAAAGACCGACCGCCGCACCATCATTTTCGTCTCCCACGACATCGAAGAAGCCATGCGTATCGGCACCCGCATCGGCATCATGGAGGGCGGCAAACTGGTACAGGTTGGTACGCCACAAGAGCTGGTCGACAACCCCGCCAACGATTACGTGCGTAACTTCTTCAACACCGTCGACACCAACCGCTACCTCACTGCCGGCCAACTAATGGCCGACAGCGTGCCGCTCTACGTGCACAACGGCAAAGCCCCAGATGCACAAACGGTCTGCCAGGAACTGCAGGCGCTGGACAAGCACTACGCCTTTGTCGTCGATGAGCAGAACAACTTCCAAGGCTCCATCAGCCTAGAAAAGATCGCCCTACTGGTCGAAGGCGGCAACAGCTGCGGCCTGGACGGCGACGTGCTGAAGCAGATCTGTCCGATTTCCGAAGACACCCCGCTGGATCAAGTCATCGGCCGCCTGGTGGACAACGAAGGTCCAATCCCGGTAATCGACGAACACGGCCACTACAGCGGAGCCATCAGCAAGGGCCGCCTGCTGACGCGTCTACAGGGAGAGTCCCATGAGTGAGAAAAAACTCGACCTGGGTAGCTGGGTCAATGACATCGTGCAGCACCTGCTGGACAACTACAGCAACGGTTTCGACAGTATTGGTGCCGTGGTTAATGGCTTCTCCGAGGGCATCGAATGGGTGCTGATGCTGCCGCCTGCTTGGCTGCTGATTGCCATCTTCGTCGGCCTTGGCCTCTGGCGCATCGGTTACAAATTCGCCATTTTCACTGCCGTGGCCTTCGTATTGATCGTGCTCACCGGCTTCTGGGAACAGACCGTGGTCACCCTCGGCCTGACCTTCTCCGCCACGCTGATTAGCCTGATCCTGGGAATACCGCTGGGCATTTGGGCGGCGCGCCGTGAACGCGTGGCGACCATCATCCGGCCGATTCTCGACTTTATGCAGACCATGCCGGCCTTCGTCTACTTGATTCCGGCGGCCATGCTCTTTGGCCTCGGCCGCGTGCCGGGGATCATCGCCACAGTGATCTTCGCCATGCCACCTGCGGTGCGCCTGACCAACCTGGGCATCCGCCAGGTCAACAAGGAGATCATCGAAGCTGGACAATCCTTCGGTTGCACCCCGCGTCAGCTACTGTTCAAGGTCCAACTGCCTAACGCTATGCCGTCAATCATGGCCGGGGTTAACCAGACCATCATGATGGCCCTGTCGATGGTGATCATCGCCTCGATGGTTGGCGCAGGCGGCCTGGGTAACGACGTACTGGCGAGTATCCAGCGCCTGGACATCGGCCTGGGTTTTGAAAGCGGCATGGCCGTGGTGCTCCTGGCGATCATTCTCGACCGCATCACCGAAAGCTTCGGCACCCCGCAAGTAGCCAAGAGCAACAGTCTATTCAGCTGGGTCAACAGCAAGCTTCAACGCCAGTAATCTAAATTTAACCATCACAGGGAATCGCAGATGAAGACGATTAAACAGCTCGCAGGCATTGGCCTGCTGTCCGCCGCCATGCTGCAGAGCGCTTGGGCGCAAGAGCCGGAAAGCTGCAAGATGGTGCGCTTCGCCGAGATCGGTTGGGCCGACATCGCCGCCACCACCGGCGTGGCCATGACCCTAAGCGAAGGCCTTGGCTACCAGACGCGCAAAATCATGGCCTCGGTGCCGATTGCCTTTACCGGCGTGCAGAAGGGTCAGATCGACGTATTCCTCGGTTACTGGGCACCGTCGATGGATGCGGTAATCGAACCCTTCACCAAGGATGGCGGCGTTAAAGTGCTGCCCAAGCCTAATCTCGAAGGGGCCAAGTACACCCTCGCCGTACCGACCTACGCCGCTGAAGCCGGGCTGAAAAGCTTTGCCGACATTGCCAAATTCAAAGACCAGCTGCATGGCAAGATCTTCGCCATCGAGCCAGGTAACGACGGCAACCTGCTGATCGAAGGCATGATCAAAGGCAACCAGTTCGGCCTTGGCGACTTCAAAATGGTCGAATCAAGCGAAGCCGGCATGCTGGTACAGCTGCAACGCGCTGTAAGGAAGAAAGAGCCAGCGGTATTCCTTGGCTGGGCACCGCACCCAATGAACACCCAGTTCGACATCACCTACCTGGAAGGTGGCGATGACGTCTTTGGCCCGGACTTCGGCGCAGCCAAGGTCTACACCGTAGTACCGCCTGATTACGAAGCACGCTGCGCCAACGTCGGCAAAATGCTGAACAACCTGCAGTTCAGCGTCGCGATCGAAAGCCAACTGATGGAAAAGGTTCTGGAAAAACAGGACCCGACCGACGTTGCCAAAGACTGGATCAAAGCCAACCCGGCGATCCTCGATCAGTGGCTGGCCGGCGTGACCACCTATGACGGCCAGGACGGTGTTGCTGCAATGAAAAAATACTTGGGCCTTTAAGCCCTACCCGTTTCAGCCCCGCCACACCGGCGGGGCTGAACGCCTCTCCTCATAACACACCCGGCCGCTTGGCCGCGCCAAGGGAGAGGCATTAGCCGCGAACCGACGATCAACAGCGCCTGTCGGTCATCGCAAAGGTTGTTACCCGCGTAGATACACGGAGACAACAGTTAGGCCCGCAATCAGAACGAGCCCGCACTACACCTGAACTGCCACTCAACTGACGGAGCATCTAATGCGCACATTGAAAACCCTCTGCCTCGGCGTTGCCGCCCTGGCGCTCGGTATGAGCACAGCCATGGCGGCTGACAAACCAACCCTGAAGATCGGTTACGTAAACGGCTGGGACGACAGCGTCGCGGCCTCCTTTGTTGCCGGTGAAGTACTGCAAAGCAAGCTCGGCTACAGCGTCGAACTGAAGCCCGTTGAACCCGCCATCATGTGGCAAGGCGTAGCCCGTGGTGACCTCGACGCCACCCTCTCTGCCTGGCTGCCAGCGACCCACGGCGAGTACTTTGAAAAGCTTAAAGACAAAGTCGAAGTGCTCGGCACCAACTACGCCGGCGCAAAAATCGGCCTGATCGTGCCTGACTACGTGCAAGCCAAAAGCATCGCTGACCTGCAAACCTACGCCAAGGATTTTGACGGCAAAATCACCGGTATCGACGCCGGTGCAGGCGTAATGCGCCGCGCCGAAGAAGCCATCACCAAGTACGACCTGAGCGACATCAAACTGATGCCAAGCTCCGGCCCGGCCATGGCTACCGCCCTGACCCGCGCTGAAAAATCGCAGAAGCCGATTGTTGTCACCGGCTGGATCCCACACTGGATGTTCGCCAAGTGGAAACTGCGTTTCCTCGAAGACCCGAAAAAAGTCTTCGGCGATGACGAGCATGTCGACACCGTGGCCAACCCAAGCATCAACAGCAAAGCCCCAGAAGCCGCAGCTTTCCTGAAGAAATTCTCCTGGAGTGGTGAAGAAGTCGGTGCCGTTATGCTCGCCATCCGCGAAGGCGCTAAGCCAGAAGAGGCCGCCAAAGACTGGGTCAGCAAAAACCCAGAGCGCGTCGCCGAGTGGCTTAAATAAGCCAAAGCGTCACCTCTATATAGAAGCGGGCTACAGGCCCGCTTCTTTGTGGGCGCAAATCAAGGACGAGTATTCGGGAATGGCTGGCAAGGGCGCAGAGTCGCCCGCACCTGAGGTCGACCCGAGTCAGGCAAACTTCACGCAGAAGCCGGATGCGCCTGAATCAACGCCAACGGCGTCAGCGACTGATCGCGCCAACTGAACGCCACAGGCCATAGCTGCTGCTCAATCTGCGCCGCCTGCCATAGCTCGGCAAAGCTGCGCTGCTGCGCGGGATGCAGCGCATCCGGCACCAACAAGGACAGCGGCCACAGGACAAAGGCATTTTTCAGAATTTCTGCACGCGGCAAAATCAGGCCGTCGAAGTTGCCGACCAGATCGCCATACAGCAGCACATCGATATCCAACGGCAGACCGATGCGCTCCGGCGCATAACGACCGTTATCGGCCTCGATAAACTTCAGTCGACGGTCTAACTCACCCAGAGGTAACTCGCTGTAGCCGGCCACCACCAGATTGAAAAATGCTCCGCTCTTGATGCCGACCGCCTGGCTCTCGAATACCGGCGAACAACGCATCTCACTGAGCAGGCCAGCAAGGGCATCCAGGCCGGCACGCAGGTGCGCTTCACGGCCAATATTGCTGCCCAACCCTAACAACACTGGCGTTAGAGACATCCGCGCTCGATCTCCACACCAACCCCACCGCTGGCCGCCGGCACAGCGCCAGGCTTGGTCAGTTTGAGCCGTACCCAGGGAATCTGAAACTCACTCATCAGCAGTTGTGCCAGGCGCTCAGCGAAGGTTTCCACCAGGATGAACTGCGCCTCGCTGGCAAATGCCTGAATGCGCTGTGATACACGGGCATAATCCAGCGCCTTGTCCAGCTCATCAGCGGCCGCAGCGGGGCGGTTATCCCAGCCCAGATACAGATCAAGACGCAAACACTGACGAATGGTGCGTTCCCAGTCGTAGGCCCCAATCACCGTGTCGACTTCCAGGCCCTCGATAAAAACTATGTCCAAGCACGCTCTCCGTGGCACGACAAGGCTGTCGCACCTAGTTAGAATCAGGGCTCATTGGCCCCGGAATGGCTACCATGTTTTGGTTGTTGGCGATCCTCGCCTACCTGCTCGGTTCATTGTCCTTCGCTATTCTGCTCAGCCGCTTAACCGGCGGACCAGACCCGCGCGCCAGCGGCTCGGGTAATCCCGGTGCCACCAACATGCTCAGACTGGCAGGCAAACGCCTGGCCATCCTGACGCTTATCGGCGACCTGTTCAAAGGCCTGTTGCCGGTACTACTGGCGAAACTGGCTCAGTTCAGCCTGCAAGAACAAGCCTGGGTCGGCCTGGCAGCCGTTATCGGCCACCTGTACCCGCTGTATTTCAAATTCCGTGGTGGTAAAGGCGTTGCAACGGCGGCCGGTATGCTCCTCGGCCTGTACCCACCAGCCGCCTTGCTGGCCGTCGCTGCGTGGTTGCTGACCTTCACCCTGACCCGCACCAGCTCGCTAGCCGCCTTGATTGCCACGCCCCTGACTCTACCTCTATTGGCCTGGCAACAACCCGCCGCGCTGATGCCCGTTTGCGTTCTGACCGGGCTTATCGTTTGGCGCCATCGCGGCAATTTACGCGATCTGTTCGCCGGTAGTGAACGGCATTTCTAAATCAGTAACATGAACCTGGCTGATTACGCAGCGCTTACAGCGCTGGCAATTGCTCCATCGGCCAGCGCGCCTGCACCTTGATCGACAAATCTTCATGCTGCCCAACCAGCAAACGCTGGCAACCGGCATAGGCAATCATTGCACCGTTGTCGGTACAGAACGCCGGACGCGCATAGAACACCGCACCATTCAACTCGCCGAGCATTTTTTCCAGCGACTCGCGCAACGCGCGGTTGGCGCTCACACCACCGGCGATGACCAGGTTATTCAACCCAGTTTGCTTGAGGGCACGTTTGCACTTAATGGTGAGGGTGTCGACTACCGCCTGCTGGAACGCCAGAGCGATGTCGCAACGGGTCTGCTCGGAATTGTCACCCGCCGCCTGACATTGCTGCCAAGTGTTCAGGGTAAAGGTCTTCAGCCCACTGAAGCTGAACTCCAGGCCAGGGCGATCCGTCATCGGCCTCGGAAACTTGAAGCGACCAGGGGTACCACTCAGGGCCAACTTGGCAATCTCCGGCCCGCCTGGATACTGCAGCCCCATCAGTTTGGCCGTCTTGTCGAATGCCTCGCCAGCGGCATCATCCAGAGACTCGCCGAGCAACTGATATTGGCCAATGCCATCGACGCGAACCAACTGGGTATGCCCACCCGACACCAACAATGCGACGAACGGAAAAGCCGGCGGTTTTTCCTCCAGCATCGGCGCGAGTAAGTGACCTTCCATGTGATGCACACCCAGTGCTGGAACCCCCCAAGCAAACGCCAGCGCCTGCGCACAAGAGGCACCCACCAGCAACGCACCAACCAGACCGGGACCTGCGGTATAGGCAATAGCATCGATATCCGATTTGCTCTTGCCAGCCTCTTCAAGCACCTGACGAATCAGCGGCAGCATGCGCTTGACGTGATCGCGCGACGCCAACTCAGGCACCACACCGCCATAAACACGATGCAAATCAATCTGACTAAACAGCGCATCAGCCAGCAAACCGCGCTCACTGTCGTAAAGTGCGACACCGGTTTCGTCGCAAGAGGTTTCCAATCCCAGAACCAGCATGGGCAGTGCCTTGTAGTAGTGTGTGCAACTTCGAAGGCGCGCATGATAATGGCCGCTGACGCGAGCCGGCCAGCGCTTTTCGATCAGAGGCTTTGCATTCGCGTCAATGAGGAGGTAACATCCGCAACCCTTAAAAACCTACGTTCTCCAGCGCCATCTGCCAGGAGGAACGTTAACCCCCGGTAATAAAGAAGGTACGCCCTGGATGCCAGCCGTCAAAGTTAAAGAGAACGAACCCTTCGACGTCGCTCTGCGTCGTTTCAAGCGCTCCTGTGAAAAAGCCGGTGTTCTGGCTGAAGTTCGCAGCCGTGAATTCTACGAAAAGCCGACTTCCGAGCGTAAGCGTAAAGCAGCAGCCGCTGTTAAGCGTCACGCCAAGAAAGTGCAGCGCGAACAGCGCCGCAGCGTTCGCCTGTACTAATCGCCGCGGCTTTCGCCAGCACGATTAGCTACAAGCAGCGCCTGATACCCGGCCACGGCCGGGTTTCGCTTTTAGACTCCGCGCCACCCCCGGGTGACGACGGAGTCTTTTAGTTTTTGCCCATAGCTGTTTTGCCAAAGGGCATAACAGTATTCTGAGCGCCTATGGCCGGCCTAATTCCACAGTCTTTTATCGATGACTTGCTCAACCGCACCGACATCGTCGACGTGGTGGCCTCGCGCATCCAGTTAAAAAAAGCCGGGAAAAACTACACTGCCTGCTGCCCTTTCCACAAAGAGAAAACCCCCTCTTTCAGCGTTAGCCCAGACAAACAGTTCTACTACTGCTTTGGCTGCGGGGCCGGCGGTAACGCCCTCGGCTTTGTCATGGACCACGATCAACTGGATTTCCCCCAGGCAATCGAGGACCTGGCCAAGCGCGCCGGCATGGAAGTGCCCCGCGAGGAAGGCAGCCGCAACAACAAGCCGCGCCAACCTACAGACTCACCGCTCTACCCACTGCTTACCGCCGCCGCCGAATTCTACAAGCAGGCACTGAAAGGCCACCCGCAACGCAAAGCCGCGATTGACTACCTGAAAGGCCGCGGCCTGTCCGGCGAGATCGCCCGCGACTTCGGCATGGGCTTCGCCCCACCCGGCTGGGACAACCTGCTTAAGCAGCTTGGTGGCGACGCCCTGCAGCAGAAGGCGATGATTGATGCCGGCCTACTGATCGAAAACGCCGAAACCAAGCGCACTTACGACCGCTTTCGCGACCGCATCATGTTCCCCATCCGCGACAGCCGCGGCCGGGTGATCGCCTTCGGCGGCCGCGTGCTGGGCGACGAAAAGCCCAAATACCTAAACTCCCCGGAAACACCGGTGTTTCACAAGGGCCAGGAACTGTACGGGCTGTTCGAGGCACGCAAACACAATCGCGACCTCGACGAGATCATGGTGGTCGAAGGCTATATGGACGTCATCGCCCTCGCCCAACAAGGCCTGCGCAACGCCGTCGCCACCCTCGGCACTGCCACCAGCGAAGAACACCTCAAGCGCCTGTTTCGCGTCGTACCGAGCGTATTGTTCTGCTTCGATGGTGATGCCGCCGGTCGTAACGCCGCCTGGCGCGCCCTAGAAGCCACCCTGCCGAGCTTGCAAGACGGCCGCCGCGCGCGCTTTTTGTTCCTGCCCGACGGCGAAGACCCAGACACCCTAGTCCGCAGCGAAGGCACCGACGCTTTCCGCGCACGTATCAATCAGCATGCCCAGCCACTGGCCGACTACTTCTTCCAACAACTCAGCGAAGAAGCCGACCCACGCTCCCTGGAAGGCAAAGCGCACCTGATGACCCTGGCCGCACCGCTGATCGACAAGATTCCCGGCAACAACCTGCGCACCCTGATGCGTCAACGCCTGAGCGAGATTACCGGCCTGTCCGGCGAAGCCTTGCAGCCGACGCCCCAGCCCGCACACAGCAACCAGCCCAATCACAACACCCCACCGCCCAGCGACTACCCGGATTACCCAGACATCCCCGACAGCGCCTATTACGATGTCGAACCCAGTCGCAACGAATACGAAAACCCCAGCCCCGCACCAGCATTCGAGCGCAATAACGGCAAGAGCAAAGGCAACTGGAAAAAAGACGGCGGCGGGAAACAGTGGAACAAAAAAGGCCAGAATGACTTCGCGCCACGCGCACCACGCACCGCAATCAGTGTTGAATCACCGCACCTGAGCGCCCTGCGGACCCTACTGCACCACCCACAGCTGGCGCAGAAAGTCGAAGATGTTAGCCACTTCGCCGCCGAAGACGACACCTACGCGCAACTACTGGTCGCACTGCTTGGCGCCCTGCAAAAAGCGCCCAACCTGCGCTCACTGCAACTGATTGCGCGCTGGCACGGCACCGAGCAAGGCCGCCTACTACGCGCCTTAGCAGAAAAGGAATGGTTAATTTCAGCCGATAACCTTGAACAACAGTTTTTCGACACTATAACTAGCCTTGTCGCCCGCCAACGCGAGCGCAGCTTGGAACATTTGCTGCGCAAAGCCCGTCAAAGTGAGCTAAGCGCAGAAGAGAAAGATCAGCTGCGTGACTTGCTTAGCCGTAATGCATCACCAGTATTCCCGAGCCCAACTGGCGCTTAGGGCAGTTACTCGGGTATAATCCGCGGCTTGTTTTTGCCCGCCAAGACCTTCAGTGGATAGGGTGTTATGTCCGTAAAAGCGCAACAGCAGTCTCGTATCAAAGAGTTGATCACCCTGGGTCGTGAGCAGAAGTATCTGACTTACGCAGAGGTCAACGACCACCTGCCGGAAGATATTTCTGATCCGGAACAGGTGGAAGACATCATCCGCATGATCAACGACATGGGGATCCCCGTACACGAGAGTGCTCCGGATGCGGACGCCCTTATGTTGGCCGACGCCGATACCGACGAGGCAGCAGCTGAAGAAGCTGCTGCGGCGCTGGCAGCGGTTGAGACCGATATCGGCCGCACAACGGACCCCGTGCGCATGTATATGCGTGAAATGGGTACCGTGGAATTGCTGACCCGCGAAGGCGAGATCGAAATCGCCAAACGCATCGAAGAAGGCATCCGTGAGGTAATGGGCGCTATCGCCCATTTCCCGGGCACTGTCGACAGCATTCTTGCCGAGTACACTCGTGTCACAACCGAAGGCGGTCGCCTGGTCGAAGTCCTCAATGGCTATATCGACCCGGACGACGGCATCGTTCCAGCCGAAGCAGCTGCGCCTGTTCCTGCCAAAGACGGCGACGCCGCCGATGACAGTGACGACGACGCTGATGACAGCGACGACGAAGAGGAAGAAGAAGGCGACGGCGGTCCGGACCCTGAAGAGGCCCTGCGCCGCTTCACCGCGATCAGCGAAGCTCTGGATCTCGCCAAGAAAGCCCTGAAAAAGCACGGCCGCTCCAGTAAGCAAGGCATTGCTGCGCTGAAAGAAATGGCTGAGCTGTTCATGCCGATCAAGCTGGTGCCTAAGCAGTACGAAGCATTAGTCGTGCATGTACGCGGTGCTCTGGAGCGCCTACGTGCTCAAGAACGCGCCATCATGCAGCTTTGCGTTCGTGATGCGCGCATGCCGCGTGCCGACTTCCTGCGCCTGTTCCCAGGCAATGAAGTCGACGCTGACTGGGCTGCTGGCCTAGCCAAAGGTAAAGCCAAGTACGCAGAAGCCATTGGTAACTTGCAAGGCGACATTCAGCGCTGCCAGCAAAAGCTGTCCGCCTTGGAGGCCGAGTGCGATCTGACTCTGGCCGAGATCAAAGACATCAACCGCCGCATGTCGATCGGTGAGGCCAAGGCCCGCCGCGCGAAGAAAGAGATGGTTGAAGCGAACTTGCGCCTGGTGATCTCGATCGCCAAGAAGTACACCAACCGTGGCCTGCAGTTCCTCGATCTGATCCAGGAAGGCAACATCGGCTTGATGAAAGCGGTAGACAAGTTCGAATACCGTCGCGGCTACAAATTCTCGACTTATGCCACCTGGTGGATCCGTCAGGCGATCACTCGCTCGATCGCCGACCAGGCCCGCACCATCCGTATTCCGGTGCACATGATCGAGACGATCAACAAGCTCAACCGTATTTCCCGGCAGATGTTGCAGGAAATGGGTCGCGAACCGACCCCGGAAGAGCTGGGCGAACGCATGGAAATGCCTGAGGACAAAATCCGCAAGGTATTGAAGATCGCTAAAGAGCCGATCTCCATGGAAACCCCAATCGGTGATGACGAAGACTCCCATCTGGGCGACTTCATCGAAGACTCGACTATGCAGTCGCCAATCGATGTCGCCACCGTTGAGAGCCTGAAAGAAGCAACTCGCGAAGTACTCTCTGGCCTCACTGCCCGTGAAGCCAAGGTACTGCGCATGCGCTTCGGCATCGACATGAATACCGACCACACCCTTGAGGAAGTCGGTAAGCAGTTCGACGTTACCCGCGAGCGGATTCGCCAGATCGAAGCCAAGGCGCTACGCAAGCTGCGCCACCCGACGCGAAGCGAGCACCTGCGCTCGTTCCTCGACGAGTAATACCAGCCTTAAGTACGGCTGAGTGCGGCTCGCTTAAGCACTTCAGCTTTACCGGCTCATAAAAAATCCGATACCAGCGCTCTGGTATCGGATTTTTTATTGGGCAAACCCAACGCTCCGCCAAGGCCGCCAGACGAGTAGCCAATCAGCCTTTTTGCATATTACGAATGAGAAAGCTCATGGCCTTGGCCAACTCGGCAGCCCCCTTGTGATCACGCACGATGGTCAGTAGCGGGCTACCATCACTTGGATTACGCAACACGCAACTGATGCCGCTGCTCGGGCACTCATAGCGCACGAACGGGTCGACCCCGAACACAGGGACGCGCTGATTGCGCACAGCAATATCGGTACCCTGTTGACCGCGAGTCTCTTCACGCAGCAATAGCTCTCCGACACGCCCCTGACTTAGCTGATACAACAAGTCCTGTCGCCGGGCTTGCCCAACCTGATAGGCCGCGCGCAAGGCATATGTTTTCAGCAGATCATTGCAGTGCGCCAGCAATGCCTGACGCTCATCTTGAGTCAGATAAAGGCGCTTGAGCTCAAGCAAATAATTGCCCTGTTCAGCGCTGCTCAAGCGACTTTCAGGCTCGGCAGCAAGTAGCGGCGTAGTGACAACACCGCCACTCAACAACACTGCGAATATTAGTTCTCTTGTCAGTCGCAATTGCATGATGCACCCTTACCGACGGAATAAGTGATGTAGGTAGATTGCCGCCCCGATCAGCATACTGGAAGCCTGCCACCGAATGAAAAGCCATCCTGATGCCGCAAGTCGTTTAGCGGCCGAGGTTGTGACGCAGTTGCCAGCGCCCTCGCGCCTTGGCTTACTGCGTTTCGAGCGCTTGAATGAAGCGAGCTGGACCTTGCTGTACCTCGACTCGAACTGCGAGCAACAAATTGGCCTAGCGGCTGATCAACTTTGCTCGCTGCTCGACGCACCCTACGCAAGCCTGATGGAGCCTAATGCGCGCTATCAATTGCACGACGCCATCCAGCAGCAAATTGTCCAACAGAAGCATTACTGTGTGCAGTATCGCCTGCATAGCCCACACGGCAGCTTGAACCTAATGGAGCTAGGCGAGAGCTACCAACAGCATGGCCGGCAGCTACTACGCGGCTACCTGCGGGTACTAAGTGAGCAGGACGCTGCTGCGCTTCAACCGCCCTCCCTCTCCAGCCTTCCCCAGACAACACGGCAAGAACAGCAGCAACGTTCGCAAACACAGCAACAACTGCTTACTTCACTGGCACGCCATCACTACAGCGACAGCAACCCGCTGCGCGAAGCGGCTGAGCTAATCAGCAAGAGCGCCTGTGAATTTTATGACACCTACCGCTCAGGTATCTGGACGCTCAACGGAAACCTGCTGCACTCGGTAGCGCTATACCAAAACGACCTGAATCAGCATGTCGAGCAAAGCGATATCAATGTCAGCGCGTACCCTGCGTACTTACAAGCCCTGCACAGCGGCAACGTTGTTGACGCGCACAACGCCCATCGGGACCCACGCACCTGCGAGTTAGCCAGCAGCTATCTGGAACCGATGGGGGTCACCTCAATACTCAATGCCAGCATCCGCATCGACGGTGACGTGGTCGGCATGTTGTGCCTAGAACATAACGGCCTACCCCGCACCTGGCAGGCCGACGAAATTGCCTTTGCCAGCGAACTAGCCGAGCTATACGCCCAGGTACTGACCCAACACAAACACCGCACCGCGACTGATGCTCTGCGCCTATTCCAACGCGCTGTCGAGCAAAGTTCTAGTGCTTTTATTCTGCTCGACCGCGACGGCATCGTGGAGTACGTCAACCCCAGCTTCACCGCCATCACCCTGTACAGTGCAGATGAAGTAAAGGGCCGGCGTCTGGCAGAAATACCCGCCCTGGAAAATCTCAGCGACTTATTATTTGACACTCGTGCCAACCTCTCCGAGCTGAACAGCTGGCAAGGCGAATTCAAGAGTCGTCGTAAGAACCTTGAGCCTTACTGGGGGCAGCTGTCGCTATCCAAGGTGTACGCTGAAGACGGCAGTCTGACCCACTACATCGGTATTTACGAAGACGTCACCAGTAAAAAACAGACGCAACAACATATTGAGCGCCTCGCCTTTCGCGACAACCTCACGGGGCTGGACAACCGTTACGCTTTTATCCGCTCACTGGAAAGATATTTCAGCGCACGCCCAGACCAACCGATCAGCTTGCTGCTGGTAGACATTGATAACTTCAAACGGATCAATGACAGCCTCGGCCATCAGACCGGCGACAAATTGCTGGCCAGCCTCGCCCGCCGCTTGCGCAACAGCCTGCCGGCCAACAGCGTTCTGGCACGCTTTGCCAGTAACGAATTCGCGGTACTACTCGAAAACAGCCAGGCCGCTAGCGAATTGGTGGCTCAAAAACTGCTGCGCACCATAGAAAAGCCACTGTTCGTCGACAATCAACTGATCAGTGTCACCGGTTCCATTGGCCTGAGCTGCGCGCCCGAACATGGTGACGACCCGCAAACCCTGATGAAACACACAGGCCTGGCGCTGCACAAAGCCAAGGCCAACGGCAAAAACCAGCTACAGATATTTACCGACACCCTGAACGCCGAGGCGCACGACAAGCTGTTCGTCGAGAACAACCTGCGCAGAGCGCTGATGCAAAACGAACTGGAAGTGTTCTATCAGCCCAAGCTATGCCTGAAGAGCGGCCAGTTACTCGGCCTGGAGGCACTGCTGCGCTGGAACCACCCCCAAAAGGGCATGATCAGCCCGGATAAATTCATTAGCGTGGCGGAAGAAACCGGCCTAATCATCCCGATCGGCAAATGGGTCACACGTCAGGCCTGCCGCATGAGCAAACAGCTAATCGCGCTCGACCGCAACCAGCTGCAGATGGCCATCAACCTGTCACCTAAACAGTTCTCCGACCCCGACCTGGTCAGGGAAATCGCCACCATCCTGCATGAAGAACAACTCGATCCGGCGCTGCTGGAACTGGAGCTAACCGAAAGCCTCCTGCTAGACGCCACCGGGAATACCCACCAGCAGCTCAGCAGCCTAAAGAGCCTAGGCCTGACGTTGGCTATGGATGACTTCGGCACCGGTTACTCGTCGCTCAGCTACCTGAAAAAATTCCCCATCGATGTAATCAAGATTGATCGCAGCTTTATCAAGGATATCCCGCAGAATCAGGACGACATGGAAATCACCTCGGCGGTCATCGCCATGGCCCACAACCTGAAGCTCAAGGTGGTAGCCGAGGGGGTCGAAACCATTGCACAACTGAACTTTCTGCGTCGCCATCGCTGCGATATCGGCCAGGGTTATCTATTCGACAGGCCTATTCCAGGGCGCGATTTGCTGGAAACCCTGAAGCGCTATCCAAAGCGCGGCTGAGCCAGCTGTAACAAGCCCGTACTTTGCTTGTCCATTGCACACATGCTTCTGCTGAGGAAATAGCTCATGGTTCTGCGCTCGCAAATTCTCGCCCACAAACTCGAACTGCCCACAGCCGAGCAGGCGCTGCCAGGGCGAGCCGCAGCCATGCAGGTTGCCGCCACACATTTCGTCAACGGCAATGCATTGCAAGCACCGTTCCCCGCAGGTTTTGCCCAGGCGGTATTTGCTATGGGCTGTTTCTGGGGTGCTGAGCGACGCTTCTGGCAGCAACCTGGCGTATGGAGCACCGCTGTTGGCTATGCCGGCGGCCATACCCCCAACCCCACCTATGATGAAACCTGCTCTGGGCTGACCGGCCATACCGAAGTCGTGCTGGTGGTATTCGACCCGCAGCTCACCAGCTACGCCGCCTTACTGAAAGTATTCTGGGAGGCGCACAACCCGACCCAGGGCATGCGCCAGGGCAACGACACCGGCAGCCAATACCGCTCGGCTATTTATTGTTATGGCGCCGACCAACTCGCGGCCGCCCAAGCCAGCCGAGATCAGTTCCAGGCTGAGCTGGCAAAAGCCGGTTTCGGCCCAATCACCACAGAAGTCCGTGAAGCACCGCCCTTCTACTACGCAGAGACTTACCACCAGCAGTACTTGGCGAAGAACCCAGGCGGCTATTGCGGACTAGGTGGTACAGGGGTGTACTTGCCGGCTTGAGACAGCCAGCAGACACCGAGCAGATAAAGGAAAGCCACCATGGAACTAAGCGCCCTGAGCAACCAGCTCTCTAGCCAAGCAGCGACACAGGCCTCTGCATTGGCATCGCTTATGTTGCTGCGCAAGACTCTGGAACTACAGGCCGCGAACATCGACGGTCTTATGCAGACCGTCGCACCTACCAGCGCGCCGAGCAACCCGCCCAACCTGGGAAACAACATCGATCTGCAGGCCTAACCATAAGTCTGCTGCCAGGCCACAGGCAAAACGCTAGACTGCAAGCCAATAGCCACCATTGCCGATATCCGCATGCCTGCAGCCGCCACCTACATATCCCCTGACCAGCTATGTGTCGGCCTGTATATCCAGCTCGAATTGGCGTGGTGGGAACACAACTTTGCCTTCAGCAATTTCAAAATCAAAGATGAACGACAGATCAAATCCCTGCGCGCCCTTGGGCTGGAGCGCCTGAGCTATGACCCGGCCCGCAGTGATTGCGAGCCGCTGGAGATAGCAACCAGCTTACCTGCCGACGAAGCACCCAGCGCACCAGTGCTCACCCCGCAAGAACAGGCCAAGCGCATTCGCGCCGATAAACTCAAGGCGCTGCGCAAGCGTTTAGCAGAAGTTGATCGCAAGTTCGTCCAGGCCGGCCAGCAGGTCAAAACCCTCAACCAGACACTGCGCAGCCGGCCTGAAGATGCCCTCAAGCAGGCCGGCGAGATTGTCGGCGCCATGGTCGATACGTTACTCAGTGGCAGCGGTGCCGTGCTGCACAGCATTAACAGCAAGGCTGCCGAAGAGCATTATTACCATTCCCTGAATGTCACTACGCTCAGCCTGTTGCTGGGTCGTCAACTGGGGCTGGACAGTGAGGACTGCCACACCCTTGGCCTGGGTGCTCTGCTGCATGACGTTGGCAAACTACAGGTTCCCAGCAAGGTACTGCTGAAAAACCAACCCCTGAATCGCCCGGAACAACAACTGCTGCAACTGCACTGCGAGTTTGGTTTACGCATGGGGCAGAAACTGATGTTCGACGACGAAGTGCTACGCGTCATCAACGAGCACCACGAGTACTGCGACGGCAGTGGTTATCCGCGCCAGCTAAGCGAGTCGGCTATTGGTCGACTAAGCCGGCTGGTGTGTATCACCAACCAGTTCGACAACCTATGTAACCCACTCAACCCGCGTGACGGACTAAGCCCGCACGAGGCCTTGGCACTGATGTTCAAGCAATACAATGCGCGCTTCGACGCGGTGGCGCTGAAGGCTTTCATTCGCTGCATGGGCATCTATCCGCCGGGCAGCCTGGTGCAACTGGACGACCAGCGCTATGGCCTGGTATTGGGCATGAACCCAAGCCAGCCACTGAAACCGACATTGATTGTCTACGATGCCGAAGTGCCCAAGCACGAAGCTCTGATCGTCGATCTGGAGCAAGAACCCCGCCTGGCCATCGCCGCCTGCCTGCGTCCTCCCCAGCTGCCACGTGAGGCGCTGGAATACCTCAACCCGCGCCCGCAACTGAGTTACTTTATTGAGCCCGCCAAGCAATAAGCGCTGCCTGGCGCTGGCGTTACGCCAATGGCGCACGACCGCCCACCAATCGCGCGCCAACCGATAACCCTAGCCAAGGCTGCTTAAGCCGGCGCGAAGCTGTTGGCCTGCGCCATATGCCACATCCGCGAATAAAACCCGCCAGAGACCTCACCGCTGAGCAACTCGCCCGGCTTGAGGAACACATGCAGCTGCGAGTACAGCTTGATCTCACTCGCCGACATACGTCGCACCAGGTGCTTGGCCTCCACTTGTGCGGGATGCTCAAGGCCGGCTGCGGCGAGCATCTCCGCCAGCGCCTTGAGGGTATTGCGGTGAAAGCTGTGCACGCGTTCAGCCTTATCCGGCACCACTAGCGCGCGCTGGCGCAGAGCGTCTTGCGTGGCCACACCGGTCGGACATTTGTTGGTGTGGCACGACTGGCTCTGAATACAGCCGATGGCAAACATAAAGCCACGGGCCGAGTTGGCCCAATCGGCCCCCATCGCCATCACGCTGGCAATATCGAAGGCGCTGACAATCTTGCCACTGGCACCGATACGGATTTGCTCACGCAAACCGACGCCGACCAAGGTGTTATGCACAAACAACAGCCCTTCACGCAGTGGCACACCGATGTGATCGGTAAACTCCACAGGCGCCGCGCCGGTGCCGCCTTCCTTGCCATCGACGACGATAAAATCCGGCAGAATTCCGGTCTCCAACATGGCCTTGGCAATGCCCATAAACTCCCACGGATGGCCCAGGCAGAACTTGAAACCTACCGGCTTGCCTGCCGACAGCTCGCGCAGTTGGGCGACAAACTGCAGTAACTCGATGGGCGTAGAAAATGCGCTGTGGCTCGCCGGTGACACGCAGTCCTGGCCCATTGGCACACCGCGAGTCTCGGAAATTTCGGCAGTAATCTTGTGCTTCGGCAGAATCCCACCGTGCCCAGGTTTGGCGCCTTGACTGAGTTTGATCTCAATCATCTTCACTTGCGGGTTGGCTGCCTGCGCGGCAAAACGCTGCGGGTCAAACTGGCCATTGTCCTGGCGACAGCCGAAGTAGCCGCTGCCCAGCTCCCAGACCAGATCGCCGCCATGCTCACGGTGATAGGGGCTGATGCTGCCTTCACCGGTGTCGTGATAAAAACCGCCGAGCTTGGCACCTTGGTTCAACGCGCGAATCGCATTGGCACTGAGCGAGCCAAAACTCATGGCCGAGATATTGAACACCGATGCCGAGTACAGCTGCGTGCACTGCGGCCCACCGATACTGATGCGAAATGTGCTGGGGTCAACATGCGCAGCCGGCAACATCGAGTGGCCAATATACTCAAAGCCGCTCTGGTACACGTCAGCCAAGGTACCGAAGGCCTTGTCCGCACTCTGATTCTTCGCCCGCGCATACACCAGCGAGCGCTGCGCACGCGAGAACGGCAACTGCTCGCTATCGGACTCCAGCAGGTATTGGCGGATCTCCGGGCGAATCCCTTCGACCAGATAGCGGATGTTGCCGAGAATCGGGTAATTGCGGCGCACCGCATGGCGACTCTGCAACAGGTCATTCACCCCCACCGCGCTAAGCAGCCCGGTTATCAGCAACACCGCCCACAGCCAGGCATGCCCCGCAACAAACGGCAAACCACCGAGCGTGAACAACACGCAGAAAGCAAAGAAGGCGTAGCGATTCAACAGCGACAAACTCATACAAGCTCCTGACGGTGTGCAGTGTTGCAATACATGAGTGCGCCCGAGCCCTAACCAGCAAGCTTAGGCGGTTTTCTCCTCAATCAGCCAATCCATGCACCAGCCGCCTTGGCTCTGCCCGAGCAACTGCGCCAGCCAGGGCAGAATCTGCTTGAGTTCCTCTTCCAGGCCCCACGGCGGATTACTGATCACCAGGCCAGAGCCATTCAAGCGCGTCGGTTCATCCGTGGAGTGCACATAGAGTTCCACGCGCAGCAGCTTGGGCGCTTTGCTCTTTTCCAGATCACCGAAGAAGCGCCGCATCTGACGCAGGTCCTTGATCGGGTACCAGATCGCCACCACCGCCTGGCGCATACGGCCGATAGCTTCGCTCAGCGACTGGGCGCAGCGCTCCATTTCATCGGCCTGTTCGAACGGCGGGTCGATCAGCAGCAACGCGCGTTTCTCGCGGGTCGGCAGTAAGGCACGTGGCACATGCCAACCTTCGCCCAAATGCACGGCCACGCGGCGGTCGCCGTGCATGTTTTCTTTGAGCAAGCGACCGTCTTCCGGGTGTTTCTCATTGAGATGCAGACGATCCTGCTCGCGGGTCAGCAAGCGCGCCAGCTCGGGCGAACCGGGGTAATGGCGCAGCTCGCCATCCGGGTTCATCGCCCGGATCACTTCCAGATAATCCAGCAGCGGGTCTGGCACATCGTTGGCCTGCCATAGGCGGGCGATGCCTTCGAGCCATTCGCCGGTGCGGCTGGCCTGATCACCACGCAGGTCATACAGACCAATGCCAGCATGGCTGTCGAGGTAGGCAAAGGGCGCCTCCTTGCGTGACAGCAGGGTAATCAAGCGACTGAGGACGTAGTGTTTCAACACATCGGCATGGTTGCCGGCGTGGAAGGCGTGACGGTAGTTCATCGGGCGGGCTCCTGTGGCCGAGCAGTTTAACAGGGTGGCAGCATTTGCCATGTGCCAGATGGATCAGTACGGTTGCCACTGATCCGCCTGGCAAGGGAGAACCGACATGCAACTGCAAGACCTCTTGGGCATTGAGCTACCACTGATCCAGGCACCGATGGCCGGCGTGCAGCTGCATGGCTTAGCGGCCGCGGTGTCGAACACCGGCGCACTCGGCTCGCTGCCTTGCGCCATGCTGGATGCCGCCGGGCTGCGCAAAGAACTGCAAGCACTGAACGAGAAAACCAGTAAACCCTACAACCTGAATTTCTTCTGCCACGCCCCGCCGGCCGCTGACACTACGCGCGAGGCAGCCTGGCGCGTAGCGTTAAGCCCTTACTACGCCGAACTCGGCATCGACCCGGCAAACATCGGCAGTGGCCCCGGTCGCCAACCGTTCAGCGCCGAGATGGCCGATGTGCTCGATGAATTGCGCCCAGCGGTGGTGAGCTTTCACTTCGGCCTGCCTAGCGCAGAACTACTGGCGCGGGTCAAAGCCTGCGGAGCCAAGGTGCTCAGCTCGGCGACCACCGTTGAGGAAGCGCTCTGGCTGGAAGCTCATGGCGCTGATGCGATCATCGCCCAAGGACTGGAAGCCGGCGGCCATCGCGGCATGTTCCTCACTGATGAATTGAGCAGCCAGCTCGGCACCTTTGCGCTACTCCCGCAGATCGTCCAGGCCGTGCAGCCCCCGGTCATCGCCGCCGGCGGTATCGCCGATGCCCAGGGCGTGCGGGCAGCCATGGCCCTTGGCGCAGCCGGGGTGCAGGTCGGCACCGCCTATCTGTGTTGCGACGAAGCCAGCACCAGCGCTATCCACCGCGCCACTCTGCTCAGCCCGGCAGCGCGACATACGGCACTGACCAACCTGTTCAGCGGTCGCCCGGCGCGCGGCATTGTTAACCGAGTGATACGTGAGCTCGGCCCCATCAGCCCACTTGCGCCGGCGTTTCCGCTGGCGACAGCGGCGATTGCGCCACTGCGTAGCCAGGCGGAAGGCCAGGGCTGCGGCGATTTCTCACCACTCTGGGCCGGGCAGAATGTCAGCGGTTGCAAGGCCATCGGCGCCGCAGAACTAACCCGCGAGCTGGCTCAAGGCTTTATCCAATAACTAGGAGTTTGGTTGCGCAACTTCGTAGGGTGGATGACGCCTTTTTCATCCACCATTGCGATCTGGCGGATGGATAAAGCGTCATCCACCCTACTCGACCGCCCCAGCCCAACGCCCCGCTATCACGCTTATTAATAGTGCTGTGAGCCACGCGCGCACCTGCTTAGACTCGGCCCATTGCAACCGGAGGTATAAGCATGTCCGAGTCCCTGCTCAGTTCCCGTAACCTGGCCTTCGAGCTGTATGAAGTGCTGGACGCCGAAGGCCTGACCCAGCGCGAGCGCTTCGCCGAACACAGCCGCGAAACCTTCGATGCCGCCATCGACACCGCGCGCAGCATCGCCGAGAACCTGTTCGCCCCGCACAACCGCAAAAACGACGAACACGAACCGGAATATGTCGACGGCGCGGCGGTGCTGATCCCTGAGGTCAAGCCAGCGGTAGACGCCTTCCTCGAAGCGGGCTTCCTCAATGCCACCCGCGAGTTCGATGTTGGCGGCATGCAGCTGCCTAACCTGTTGTCGCAAGCCTGCTTTGCGCACTTCCAGTCAGCCAACGCGGCGACCACCTCGTATCCGTTTCTGACCATGGGCGCGGCCAACCTGATCGAAGCCTTCGGCAACGCAGAACAGAAGCAGCGCTTTCTGCAACCGATGATCGACGGCCGTTTCTTCGGCACCATGGCACTGACCGAACCGCACGCAGGCTCATCCCTGTCGGACATCCGCACCCGCGCCGAACCGGCTGAAGACGGCACGTACCGGATCAAGGGCAACAAGATCTTTATCTCCGGCGGCGATCACCCGCTCAGCGAAAACATCGTGCATATGGTGTTGGCCAAACTGCCGGATGCACCACCTGGGGTTAAGGGCATCAGCCTGTTTATCGTGCCGAAGTTTCTGGTAAACGACGACGGCAGCCTGGGCAAACGCAATGACGTGGTGCTGGCTGGC
The DNA here is from genome assembly GCF_046581935.1 of Pseudomonas sp. Classification (GTDB taxonomy): domain Bacteria; phylum Pseudomonadota; class Gammaproteobacteria; order Pseudomonadales; family Pseudomonadaceae; genus Aquipseudomonas. The sequence continues at coordinate 59,871 of NZ_JAYGFK010000028.1, read as the reverse complement.
CTGTTCCACAAGATGGGCTGGCGCGGCACCACCTCCACGGCGCTTAACTTCGGCGATAACGGCGACTGCATCGGCTATCTGGTGGGCAAACCACACCATGGCCTGAGCTACATGTTCCAGATGATGAACGAGGCGCGTATCGGCGTCGGCATGGGCGCAGTCATGCTTGGCTACGCCGGCTACCTGTATTCGCTGGACTACGCACGCCAACGCCCGCAAGGTCGCCTGCCCGATGGCAAAGACCCAACCTCCAGCCAAGTAGCGATCATCGAGCACGCCGATGTACGGCGCATGCTGCTGACGCAGAAAGCTTATGTGGAAGGCTCCTTCGACCTCGGCCTGTATGCCGCCCGCCTGTTCGACGACACCCAGACCCTGGCAACGGAAGAAGAACGCCGCAGCGCCCTGGAATTGCTCGACCTGCTGACGCCAATCGTCAAATCCTGGCCATCGGAGTTCTGCCTCAAGGCCAACGAACTGGCGATCCAGATTCTTGGCGGCCATGGTTATACCCGCGACTACCCGGTGGAGCAGTACTACCGCGACAACCGCCTCAATCCGATCCATGAGGGCACCCACGGCATCCAGTCCCTCGACCTGCTTGGCCGTAAAGTCTCGATGAACGGTGGCGCGGCACTCAAGCAGTTGCTCAAGCTGATTCACAGCACCTGCCAGCGCGCCGAAGCGCACGCCTCGCTGAGCGCTCTGCGTGAGCCGCTGGAACAACTGTTGGCGCGCCTACAGACTGTCACGCTAGCGCTGCTGGGCGACTTGATGAACGGCAAGGTCAATGAGGGCCTGGCCAACTCGGCGCTGTACCTGAAAGTGTTTGGCCACACGGTGATCGGCTGGCGCTGGCTGGAGCAGGCGATTCGTGCGGAAGAAGGCCTGGCGCGCGGCAATACTGCTGATATCGACTTTTACCAAGGCAAGCTGCAGGCCGCGCGTTACTTCCTGACCTGGGAAGTGCCGAGCTGCCACCACGACCTGGCCATCCTCGAAGCCCGCGACGATACCTGCCTGGGTATGCAAGACGCCTGGTTCTAAAGGCTGGCACGGCGAGCGCCATGATCCCGCCAGCCACCTAACAGGTTGCTGCACAGCATGCTGTTACAAGACGCCCGGCCTCTGCCGGGCGTTTTTTTGACAGCAGCCCAAGGGCGCAGGTTAGAATCTCTGGCACGCACCATGCATAGCCGTGCATGATCGAGCCCGCCAGGAGTAAGCCGCTTTGGATGCCAGCACCATCAATAACCTGTTTTTGATCGGTGGCGTACTAGTCGCAATGAGCATCCTGGTCAGCGCATTCGGCTCGCGCTTTGGCATCCCTATTCTGGTGATCTTCCTTGGCGTCGGCATGCTCGCCGGCACCGACGGCCCTGGCGGCATCATCTTCAACAACTATCCGCTGGCTTACCTGGTCGGCAACTTGGCACTGGCCATCATTCTGCTCGACGGCGGCATGCGCACGCGCGTGTCGAGCTTTCGCGTGGCGCTATGGCCTTCGCTGTCGCTGGCCACGCTCGGGGTGCTGATTACCGCCGGGCTCACCGGTATTGCTGCCGCCTGGCTATTCGACCTGAGCTGGATGGAAGGTCTGCTGATCGGCGCTATCGTCGGATCCACCGATGCGGCAGCTGTATTCAGCCTGCTCGGCGGGCGCGGCCTTAACGAACGGGTCAGCGCCACCCTGGAAATCGAGTCCGGCAGTAACGACCCGATGGCGGTCTTCCTCACCGTGACGCTGATCGCCATCCTCGCCAGCGGCCAGGACGGCCTGAGCTGGAATCTGCTGCTGCAACTGCTGCAACAGTTCGGCATTGGCGCACTGTTCGGCCTCGGTGGCGGTTGGCTGCTGCTCAACCTGATCAACCGCATGGAGCTGGCCAACGGGCTTTATCCTCTGCTGGTAGTTAGCGGCGGCCTGATCATCTTCGCGATTACCACGGCCGTCGGCGGCAGCGGCATCCTCTCGATCTACCTGTGCGGCCTGCTGCTGGGCAACCGACCAATCCGTTCACGCCACGGCATCCTGCACATGCTCGATGGCCTAACCTGGCTGGCGCAGATCGGCATGTTTCTGGTCCTCGGCCTGCTGGTCACGCCGCACGAGCTGCTACCGATTGCCTTGCCGGCACTGGGCTTGGCGCTGTGGATGATCCTGTTCGCCCGACCGCTGTCGGTGTTCATCGGCCTGCTGCCATTCCGCGCCTTCCATGATCGCGAGCGGGCCTTTATCGCCTGGGTCGGCCTGCGTGGCGCGGTGCCGATTATCCTCGCGGTATTCCCGTTGATGGCTGGCCTGCCAAATGCCCAGCTGTTCTTCAATGTGGCGTTCTTTATTGTGCTGGTTTCCCTGCTGTTGCAGGGCACCAGCCTGCCGTGGGCGGCCAAGCTGCTGCGCGTTACCGTTCCGCCGGAACCATCACCGGTATCGCGCGCCGGCCTAGAGGTGCATCCGACCAGCCAGTGGGAGCTGTTTATCTATCGCCTCGGCGCAGAAAAATGGTGCATCGGCGCAGCCCTGCGTGAACTAAACATGCCCGAAGGCACCCGTATCGCCGCGCTGTTCCGTGGCCGCGAACTGCTGCACCCGTCCGGTAGTACCACTCTGGAGGCGGGCGACTTGCTCTGTGTGGTCGGCCATGAGCACGACCTGACCGCCCTTGGCCGCCTATTCAGCCAGGCACCGAAGCGCGGCCAGGATCTGCGTTTCTTCGGTGATTTCGTCCTCGAAGGTGATGCTGAGCTGGCGGCTGTAGCAGCGCTATACGGCTTACAGCTGGAAGGCGCCGAAGGCCAACTGCACCTAGCTCGCTTTATCGCTCACAAGATTGGCGGTGAGCCGGTGATCGGCGACCAAGTGGAATGGCAAGGCCTGACCTGGACTGTAGCTGCAATGGAAGGGAACAAGATCCGCAAAGTCGGCGTCAGATTTCCCGAAGGTAGCCGGCCGGGCCCAACACTGATGTTCTAGGGAGCATGCTGAAAGACCGGTCAGCGTTTACCTCGCCGCCTGTTAAACTCAGCATCCTCTAGGGCTTTACGATCATCACTATGCCTTCCTTGCCTGCCTTACGCGCCTACCTCGTTGCCGTGCTACTCGGTCTGTGCCTGAACATCCCCACATTGCAGGCCGGTGAGCCGCCGAGCCGTGCCGACGTACAGAGCAGCCTCGATAGCTTGGCTGATCGCAAATTGCCGGAGGCCGAACAACAGGCAGTCAAACAGACGCTGGAAAAGACGCTCTCCCTGCTTAGCGAACAGGCCGACAACCAGCAACACCTGGCCGACCTGGAGAAGCAGTTACAGCAGGCCCCACGCCTGATCACTGAAGCCAAGCGTGACTTCGAGCGACTCAAGGCAAGCCAACCGACCCAAGTCCGCCAGCGTTACGCCAAAAGCACACTGCCTCAACTCGAACAATTGCTGACAGAGCGCAATAACCAACTGGGGGCATGGCAGAAGCAGATCATCGACGCCAACAGCCTGATCATCACTGCGCAAACCCGCCCCGAGCGCTCCCAAGCGGAGATCAGCAGCAACCAAAGCCGCAGCCAGGAAATCAATAGCATCCTGAAAAGCGCTCGCGATGCCGGCAAACCACTGAACAATGACCGCCGCGACCAACTGAACGCCGAACTGGCCATGCTGGATGCGCAAACCCAGCTGCGGCGTAAGGAGCTGGCCGGCAACAGCCTGCTGCAAGACCTCGGCAACAGCCAACGTAACCTGCTGGAAGAGCGCATCAAACGCGTCGAGCAAGAGCTGCTCGACCTGCAAAACCTGATCAACGAGAAGCGCCGCGACCTCTCCGAACAAACCGTCGCCGAGCAATCTCGTGAGGCGGAGAAAGCCGGCACCGACAACCTCCTCGCCCAGGAAAGCGCCCTCAACCTCAAGCTCTCCGACTACCTGCTGCGCGCCACTGACCGCCTCAATGAACTGACGCGTCTGAACCTACAAACCAAGCAGCAGCTCGACAGCCTGAGCCAGAGCGACCAAGCCCTGGAAGAACAGATCAACGTCTTGCAAGGCAGCCTGCTGCTCTCGCGCATCCTCTACAAACAGCAACAAGCATTGCCGAAGCTGAAGATTGACAGCGATTTGCCTGACCACATTGCCGACCTGCGCCTGTACCAGTTCGAGCTCAACCAACAGCGCGAAGACATCAGCAACCCCAGCGCCTATGTGGATAAATTGCTGGCGACTCCCAACAGCAATCGCAATACCGATATCGACACTCTGCGCAGCAGCCTGCTCGACACCATCAGCACGCGCAGCGACCTGATCGACCGCCTGAACCGTGAGCTCAACGCCCTACTCAACGAATCGATCACCCTGCAGCTCAATCAGAAGCAGTTAAAAACTACCGCTGAGACCCTGCGCGCCACTCTCGACGAGCAGATGTTCTGGATTCCCAGCAACAAGCCACTGGACCTGGATTGGTTCAAGTCCGTGCCACAGCTGCTGGAGCGGCAAATTGCCGAGCTGCCTTGGAGCGCCAACCTGCAACAACTGGCGGCAGGCCTGGTAGAGCGGCCACTGCTATTCCTACCCTTGCTGCTGTTGATTGCCATACTGCTGTGGCGACGCGGTTACCTGTACCGCAAGCTCATTGAGTTGCACCAAGACATCGGCCACTTCAAGCGCGACAGCCAACTGCACACGCCTATGGCCATCATGCTCAACGTGCTGCTGGCCTTACCCGGCACGCTGTTCCTGGCGCTATGCGGCTTTGCCCTGCAGATGGACGCCCGTGGGCAAAATGCCAACCTGGGCCAGGCTTTTTTCCATATGGCACAAGCCTGGCTGGTGTTCTACACCGCCTACCGCATCCTGGCCTCTGGCGGCGTGGCTGAGTTGCACTTTCACGGTGAGCAAAAACAGGTGGCTTTCCTGCACCGACAAATTCGCCGCTTAGGTCTAGTTGTCATGGCGCTGGTGGCCGTGGTGACGGTGGCAGAGCACCAGCCGGCCAGTCTCGGCGATGATGTTATTGGCCTCAGCGTAGTGCTCACCTGCTATGCCCTAATGGCCTGGCTGCTGCACAAATTGCTGCTCAGCGGCCCAGCGCGGGAGCATGCGACAGCCTTACGTATGCTGATCAGTATTGCCCTCAGCCTGCTGCCGTTGGCGCTAATCGTGGCGGTGGGGTTCGGCTACTACTACACCGCACTGAAACTAAGTGACCGCCTGATCAATACCCTCTACCTGCTGATGATCTGGCTGATCGTCGAGGCCACCTTCGTCCGTGGCCTGTCGGTAGCAGCTCGTCGCCTGGCTTACCAGCGCGCCATCAGCAAACGCCAAGCGCAAAGCAAAGAGGGTAGCGATGGCGCAGAAACGGTTATTGAAGAGCCGACACTGGACATTGAGCAGGTCAACCAGCAATCACTGCGTCTGATTCGCCTGGCCCTGCTCGGCACCTTTATCGCCGGCCTGTATTGGGTCTGGGTGGATTTGATCTCGGTGTTCTCCTACCTGGACAACATCACTCTCTACCAATACAGCAGCGGCACGGGCGATGCCGCGACCCTGGTACCGATCAGTCTTAGCGATGTACTTGGCGCGCTGATCATTGTCGGCATTACCGTGGCACTTGGCCGCAACCTACCCGGCCTGTTGGAAGTACTGGTGCTGTCACGCTTGAAGCTGGCGCAAGGCAGCGCCTATGCCACCACCACCCTGCTGTCCTACGCGATTGTCGGTATTGGCTTTGTCATCACCCTGTCGACGCTCGGCGTCAGCTGGGACAAGCTGCAATGGCTGGTTGCCGCGCTATCGGTTGGTCTGGGCTTTGGCCTGCAGGAAATCTTCGCCAACTTTATCTCTGGCCTGATCATCCTGTTCGAGCGCCCGGTGCGCATTGGCGACGTGGTGACCATCGGCAACCTGTCCGGCACCGTCAGCAAAATCCGTATTCGCGCCACCACCATTACTGATTTCGACCGCAAAGAAATCATCGTACCGAACAAAACCTTCGTCACCGACCAGCTCATCAACTGGTCGCTTAACGACACCGTCACCCGCGTCATCGTGAAAATCGGCCTAGCCTACGAGTCCAATCTGGAGCTGGCACGTAAGTTAATGATGCAGGCCGCGACCGAGAACCCGCGCGTGTTGCGCGACCCGGAACCTCAGCTGTTCTTCCTGACCATCAGCGCCAGCACCTTCGACTACGAGCTGCGCTTCCATGTCCGCGAACTGGGCGACCGTAACGCCGCCACCGATGAAATCCTTACACGCATCGCCCTGAGCTTCCGCGAGAACAACGTCGAGATGGCCTTCAATCAGGTTGATGTATTGATCAAAAACCAGCAGGGTCAGGAACTCAACCTGGGCAGCGGCGAACTGATTAACGCCGCTGCTGCGGCCACAACCAAGCAAGCACAACTGCCGCCGGGTACCGCCGCAGACCCGACATAACCTGACCATGCGGCCGGTACTTACCGGCCTGCCCTCTTACCGCTGCCGGGCTGCTCTGCCCGGCTGGAGCCTGACCGTGAAGTCGCTCATCGAGCTGCAGTTCGACAACCGCTTCGCCCGCCTTGGCGATGCCTTTTCCAGCAAAGTAATGCCCGAACCAATTGCCGAGCCGCGCCTGGTCGTGGCCAGCACGGCCGCCATGGCGTTGCTTGACCTCGACCCGAACGAGGCCGACAGCGAGGTATTTGCCCAGATATTTACCGGGCACACCCTGTGGAGCACGGCGGAGCCGCGCGCCATGGTCTATTCCGGGCATCAGTTCGGCGGCTACAACCCGCGCCTCGGCGACGGCCGCGGCCTGCTGCTGGGCGAAGTGCGCAACGACGCCGGCGAGTATTGGGACCTGCACCTCAAAGGTGCCGGACAAACACCCTACTCACGCAGCGGCGACGGCCGCGCCGTATTGCGCTCATCTATTCGCGAGTTTCTCGCCAGCGAACACCTGCACGCCCTCGGCATCCCGAGCTCGCGGGCACTCTGCGTAACCGGCTCCAGCACCCCGGTGTGGCGCGAGAAACAGGAGACAGCGGCCATGGTCCTGCGCCTGGCACCCAGCCATGTGCGTTTCGGCCACTTCGAATACTTCTACTACACCCGCCAGCATGAACAACTCAAACAACTGGCCGAGCACGTACTGCAGTGCCATTACCCCGAATGCGCACAGCAGGAGCAGCCGTACCTGGCGATGTTCCGCGAAATCATCGAGCGTAACGCCGCGATGATCGCCCACTGGCAGGCCTATGGCTTCTGCCATGGGGTGATGAACACCGACAACATGTCGATCCTCGGCATCACCTTCGACTACGGCCCTTATGCCTTCCTCGATGACTTCGACGCCAAACACATCTGCAACCATTCGGACGACAGCGGCCGCTACAGCTTCAGCAATCAGGTGCCCATTGCTCAATGGAACCTCGCCGCCCTCGGCCAGGCGCTGGTGCCGCTGATAGAGGTGGACGCCCTGCGCGAAACCCTCGGCCTGTTCCTGCCGCTGTATCAAGCGCACTACCTCGACCTGATGCGCAAACGCCTGGGCCTGTTGAGCGCCGATGAGGCTGACGAAGCCCTGGTACAACACCTGCTGCAACTGATGCAGAGCAGCGCGGTGGATTACACCCAGTTCTTCCGCGAACTCGGCGACAGCCCTGCCGCGCAAGCCGTGGCACGCCTGCGCGATGAGTTTACTGACCTGGCCGGCTTCGACGCCTGGGCCGCCGACTACCTGACGCGCAGCGCTCAGGACGACGCTGGGCAAGCACAGCGCCAGGCGCGCATGCATGCGGTTAACCCCAAGTACATCCTGCGCAACTACCTCGCCCAGCAAGCCATCGAGGCCGCCGAACAGGGCGACTACGCCCCGGTACGCGAACTGCACCAGGTACTGTCACAGCCCTTCGACGAACAACCGGGCTTCGAGCGCTACGCCCAGAGCCCACCGGAATGGGGCAAGCACCTGGAGATCAGCTGCTCGTCATAACGCATTACGCACGTGTGGGAGAGGCTTTAGCCGCGACAATCGCCGCTAAAGCCCCTCCCACAGGCGACCTAAACGCCACCCAACATCCACTCCAGCCCCATGGCTACATGCCGCTCGGTACTGTCGAGTAGCGGTAACGGCGCATCCAGACCATCAAGCAACAGGCCAATTTCGGTACAGCCGAGAATGGCCACTTCAGCGCCTTGCTGCTGCAAGGCACGCAAGCAATCTAAATAGAACTCCCGGGCCGGCGACAAAAACTGGCCTTGGCACAACTCGGCAAAAATCACCCGGTCGATTTCGGCCATCTGCTCAGCACCCGGGATCATCACCTCAATAGCAAAACGCTCAACCAGACGCTGGCGATAGAAGTCCTCCTGCATGGTAAAGCGCGTACCAAGCAATGCTGCACGCTTTACGCCCTGCCGTTGCAGGCTTTGACCGACGGCATCAGCGATATGCAACAACGGGATATCCACGGCAGACTCCAGCGCCGGCGCAACCTTGTGCATGGTGTTGGTAGCCAACAGCAAAGCCGTCGCCCCGGCCTGTTGCAACCCTTGCGCCGCCCTGGCCAATAGTTCGCCAGCGGCATGCCAGTCACCACATCGTTGCAGCTCGGCAACTTCGGCAAAGTCCAGCGACTGCAGCAGTAAGGGTGCCGAATGCAAGCCACCTAGATGCTCACGTACACCCTGATTGAGCAAGCGGTAATAGCTAGCTGTCGACTCCCAACTCATGCCGCCTAAAATCCCCAACTGACGCATAGATCCCCCAGCGTGATAAAGCCTTGAGCCTAATCCGCGAATGCCCGAGCGCACAGGCACAGCGCGCCACAGAGGCAGCGGTACAGGCTTATCTATTAAACCGAAAAGGCATATAAACCTTTCCAAACATTCTTAGACTCTCTAAGCAGCAACCCTTATCTTCTGCGCCTTGCGTGGCGGCTCCGCTTGGTTCCGGCGCGCCGATACCTCATACGAGATTCGCTGCTAAGGATGTTCATGTTCTGGGATTCGCTGCCCCTGCCCCTACTGTTTGTCGGTGCCTTACTGGTCTGGCTGCTGTACGCCTTTGTGCGCGAGAAGTGGAGCCCCGATATCGTCGCGGCCATCGCCGTGGCAGCGCTGCTGATTACCCAACTGCTAAGCCCGGCAGAAGTGCTCAGCGTACTGAGCAACTCAGCGCCCGTGACCATCGCCTGCATGTTTGTGCTCTCCGCGGCACTGGAGCGTACCGGCTGTATCGACGCACTCGGCAATTGGCTGGGTGACTTGGTCGGCACCAGCCCGATTCGTGTGCTCACCGGCCTGACGATTACCGCCCTGGTGATCTCGGCATTTTTGAACAACACCCCAGTGGTGGCCATCCTCACGCCGGTGGCAATCTCCCTGGCGCGCCGTGCCGGCACGCTGCCATCAAAGCTGCTGATTCCACTGTCTTACGCCACCATCCTCGGCGGCACGCTGACCATGATCGGCACCTCGACCAACATCCTGGTCGACGGCGTGGCGCGCAAGGCGGGCTTAGAACCCTTTGGCATGTTTGAAATCACCGCTGCCGGCCTGATCCTGGCGGCCGCCGGTATGACCTACCTGCTGACCATCGGCCGCCACTTGCTGCCCGAGCGCGAGACGCTGTCCAAGCAGCTGCGCCCGGACTTGGCGCGCACCTTTATGACCGAGCTGCTGGTGCCACACGACTCTCCGGTTATTGGCAAAACCCTGCACGAAGCCAATCTCAACGGCGGCAGCGGCCTGCAGGTGCTGAAGATTTTCCGCGACGAGCAAGAACTCACCGCGCCCACTCACGACACTGTGCTGATCGCCGGCGACCAGTTGGTGCTGCATGGTCAGGTCAAGGACGTGGTCGAACTGCGCGAAAGCGGCCACCTGATTTTCAACCGTAGCGATGCCTTTGAAACCATCAGCAGCCATGACGTGATCCTCGCCGAGGCCATCGTCGGGCGTAACTCGCGCTACAGCCACCGGCCCATGCGCGACCTCGACCTGACTGCGCGCTATGGCATCGCTGTGCTGGCCGTGCACCGCCAGGACGACAACATCCAGGGCAACCTCGACGACTTCGAGCTGCAGTTCGGTGACGTGATGCTGGTCGAAGGTACACCGACGCAGATCAAACGCTTTGCCGACAACGGCGAGCTGATCAGCCTCAACGCCGTACAAGAGCGCGCCTTCCGCCGCGACAAAGCGCCCATCGCCATCATCGCCACCCTGGCCGTGATGCTGCTGGCTGCCTTTGGCGTGATGCCCATCGAAGGGCTGGCGATCATCGGCGCGGTGACCGTGCTGGCCACCCGCTGCCTGGATGTGGAAGACGCCTACAAGGCCGTGGACTGGAAGATTCTCAGCCTGATCTTCGGCATGCTGGCCATCAGCATCGCCATGGACAAAGTCGGCCTGGTCAAACTACTGGTGGAGCACGTCATGGGCTGGCTGCCCTGGGCCGGGCCGCTGTTGATGCTGTCGCTGATCTATTTGCTGACCTCGATCCTCACCGAAATGCTCTCGAACAACGCCGTGGCGGTGCTGGTCACGCCCATCGCCATTGGTCTGGCTCAGCACCTGGGCGTCGACCCACGGCCCTTCGTCGTTGCCGTAATGTTTGCCGCCAGCGCCAGCTTCGCCACCCCAATCGGCTATCAAACCAATACCTTCGTGTATAACGCCGGCGGCTATCGCTTCACCGACTTTATGAAAGTCGGTATTCCGCTCAACCTGCTGCTGTGGGTGGTGGCCAGCTTCGTCATTCCCTGGTTCTTCCCGCTGACGCCGGTGTAACGGCATAAGCGGCAGACATATCGATCTAAACTAGGAGCCTGCCGGGCTTGACCGTTCGTAGCGAGGGAAAGCTCGGCTTGAGGCAGTTTTTCTGCTTTTCCGAGGCGAATAGCTGGCTATTTAACGAGGGAAAGCAGAAAAAATGGCCAAGTCCGGCTTTTCCGCAGTAGAACAGTGTTAAGTCCGACAGGCTCCAGGGGCCCGTTTCATTGCGCCAATGCATTGACCGGGCCTTGCTGCTTTCTCCATGCTGCGAACCTTGCAATCTGCCCTGAAGGAACGCACGCATGAAACTGGAAACCCTGGCCATCCACGCCGGCTACAGCCCTGACCCAACCACCAAGGCGGTGGCGGTGCCGATCTACCAGACCAGCTCCTTTGCCTTTGATGACACCCAGCACGGTGCCGACCTGTTCGACCTGAAGGTCGCCGGCAATATCTATTCGCGGATCATGAACCCGACCAACGCCGTGCTCGAAGAGCGCGTGGCAGCGCTGGAAGGCGGCGTCGGCGCACTGGCTGTGGCCTCTGGCATGGCCGCCATTACCTATGCGATTCAGACCGTGGCCGAAGCTGGCGACAATATCGTCTCGGTGGCCAAGCTCTATGGCGGCACCTACAACCTGCTGGCCCATACCTTGCCGCGCTTTGGCATCCAGACCCGCTTCGCTGCGCATGACGACATTGCTGCCCTGGAAGCGCTGATCGACGATAAAACCAAAGCAGTATTCTGCGAATCGATTGGCAACCCCGCCGGCAATATCGTTGACCTGCAGGCGCTGGCCGATGCCGCGCACCGCCATGGCGTCCCACTGATCGTCGACAACACCGTGGCCACCCCGATTCTCTGCCGGCCGTTCGAACACGGTGCCGACATCGTTGTGCACTCGTTGACCAAATACATCGGCGGCCACGGCACCAGCATCGGCGGCATCGTGGTGGACTCTGGCAAATTCCCTTGGGCCGACAACCAGGCGCGCTTCCCGCTGCTCAATACGCCGGACCCGTCATACCACGGCGTGACCTACACCGAAGCCTTTGGCCCCGCCGCCTTTATCGGCCGCTGCCGCGTAGTGCCGCTGCGCAACACCGGCGCGGCGCTGTCGCCGTTCAACGCCTTTTTGATCCTGCAAGGATTGGAAACCCTGGCGCTGCGCATGGAACGCCACTGCGAAAACGCACTGAAGGTCGCGCATTACCTGCAAGAGCATCCGCAGGTGGCCTGGGTCAAATACGCCGGCCTGACCGATCACCCCGAGCATGCCCTGGCGAAGCAGTATTGCGCAGGCAAACCGGCCTCGATTCTGTCGTTCGGCATTGTCGGCGGGCAAGAAGCCGGGGCGCGCTTTATCGATGCGCTGCAGTTAGTGGTTCGTTTGGTCAACATCGGCGACGCCAAATCGCTGGCCTGCCACCCGGCCTCGACCACCCATCGCCAACTGAATGATGAAGAGCTTGAGCGCGCCGGCGTGCCGCGCGACATGGTCCGCCTGTCCATCGGCATCGAGCACAGCGACGACATTCTGGCCGACCTGGCGCAAGCCTTGAACGCCGCCAAACACTGATCGACCTTGATATCTGCGCAAGCGACTCCAGATTAGGGGTAACCGCCTCTGGAGTCGCCCATGTCCAATCCCCTGCTAATCCCTTGCCCACATTGCAACGGGCTTAATCGTATCCCCGCCGAGCGCATGGGCGATGCGCCCCGCTGTGGTCGCTGCAAGTCAGAAGTACTGCCGAGCACACCCTTCGAGCTGACGCAGGCCAGCTTCGCGGCACAGAACAAGGGCGACCTACCGCTATTGATCGATGTATGGGCCAGTTGGTGTGGCCCGTGTCGCAGCTTTGCACCGACTTACGCCCAGGCCGCGAGCCAGTTGCAAGGCCGCTGCCGCCTGAGCAAGCTGGACAGTGAAGCCAACCCGCAACTGTCTGCCGAGATGGGCATCCGCTCGATCCCCAGCCTGATCCTGCTCAAGGGTGGCGTCGAGGTTGCCCGCCAGAGCGGCGCGCTGCCACTGCCGCAACTGCTCGGCTGGTTGCGTGAGCACGGCATCTGACACTGACCCGCGCTGAGCGAATCGGTCAATCCGGCGTCACCGCCCAAGTCATTACCTCGTGCAATAACAAGGTTTAGGCTGGCCTCTCGACCCTACCGCGAGAGCCAGCCATGCCCATGCCCCTTGAACTGGTACGCCAGCTCACAGAAGAACAGATCGCCTTTGTACAACGCAGCGGCCTCAAAGCCGAAGTGCTTGAGCCCGGCTGCGTGCGCCTGTGCATGCCGCTGACGGGCAATCAAAATCATATCGGCAGCATGTACGCTGGCGCGCTGTTCACCTTGGCGGAAATTCCCGGCGGCGCGCTGTTCCTCACCAGCTTCGATGCCCAACGCTTTTACCCCATCGTCAAGGAAATGAACCTGCGCTTTCGTCGCCCGGCAACCGGCGATATCCGCGTGCAAGCCTGCCTGGCGGAGGATGAAATTCAGCGCCTGCAAAAGCAGGCAACAGAAGAAGGCAAAGCCGAGTACGTTTTAGAGTTGCAGCTAACCGATGACAGTGGTGAAGTGGTCGCCCTGAGTCGCGGCTTGTACCAATTGCGCACGCGCTGACGCCTGACCTTGCCCTAGGTCAAAAGTCCAGCTATGACTCGAGGTCAGAATAAATGTGCCGACATGCATCGGCAGGAGAGCGCCGACCATGCCCAGTCATATCCTTATTGCCCACGACCTGCGCGACACCGCCGACATGGCCTTGTGCCGTGCGGCCCAGTTGGCCAAGCAGTTCAACGCCAAACTGACCATCCTGCATGTGCTCGACCCGAGCAAAAGCAGCCAGGAACATGAAGCGGCCAAGCAGGCCCTGGACCGCAGCCTGACCCAGCACGCCCCGCCCGGCAGCAAACTGCTGATCTGCAGCGGCATCAAACCCTCGGAAGTGGTCCTGCAGCAACTCAGCGCGCTGGGCTGCGACTTGCTAGTTCTCGGCGGCCATCATCAACGTCATGACTTTTTCTCCGGCACCAGCCTTGATCGCATTGCGCGTAACTGCCCCGTGCCATTACTGCTGGTAGCCCGCAACGATTTCCGCCCCTATGAGCGCGCCCTGGCCGCCATCGACTTCTCACTCTGCGCCTGCAGCGCCCTTGGCCAAGCCTATCGGCTGCTGCCAGAAACCGCAGACCTGCATGCCCTGCATGTGTTCGAGCCAAACAAAGGCACCGCCAAGCAGGTTGAGGCGCAGCTAGACACGCAAAAAGCCCTGATCAGCCAATTGCTAGAAGATGAGGCGCAAAACCTGCCAGAAAAAGGCCCGAGCCTCAGCCACTCAGTACAGCAGGGCGGCATCCTACGCTGCCTCCAGGCCCACCTGAAAGACCATGACAGCGAACTGCTGGTACTCGGCAGCCACGGCCGTAGCGCGCTGTCGCAAGCGTTACTCGGCAGCTTAGCGCAGCACTTTTTGCACAAGGCGCCCTGCGATATCTACGTCGTCCGCTAGAGCATGCTCACGATCTGCTGCGCGTCGGCCCTGCTGCGTTCAAAACAGGCTCTGAACTAGCCAACAAAAAAGCTGCCTAGGCAGCTTTTTTGTTTTCCCGCTTGGCTCAATCGGCGCTATTGAGCAGATCATGCAGCTCGACAAACTGCTGAGTCAGTTTGTGGTTACGATCCAGGTAGATCAGCGGCGTACAGGCTTGGTGCGACTCGCGCATTTTTACCGAACTCATCAAGTTGACCGGTAACACCGGCAAGCCCTCGGCAAGCAACTCATCAAGCAACTGCTGCGGTAGGCTGGCGCGCGGCTGGAACTGGTTGACCACAATACCTTCAACTTCCAACTTCTCGTTGTGATCCTCTTTGAGTTCTTCAATCTCCCGCAACAGGCCATACAGCGCTTGGCGCGAGAAACTGTCGCAATCGAAAGGGATCAGCACGCGGTCGGCAGCGATCAGTGCTGAAACCGTATAGAAATTCAATGCTGGCGGGGTGTCGAGGTAAATTCGCTCGTAGTCTTCGCTGAGCTCATCAAGCAATTTGCGCAGTTTATTGATCTTGTGCTTCTGCTCCAGCTTGGGCTGCAAGTCAGCCAACTCGGCCGTAGCGGTGACCACATGGAGGTTATCGAATGGCGTTTCGTAGATATCCACCTTGCCTTTTTTGCCGAACGGCGTGGATGACAGGGTGTTTTTGAAGAACTCGGCAATGCCCATCGGGATGTCCTCGCCGGTCAACCCGGTGAGGTAATGGGTTGAGTTAGCCTGGGCATCCAGGTCGATCAACAGCGTGCGATAGCCTTGCGACGCACTGACCGCTGCCAGGTTGCAGGCAATACTGGACTTCCCCACTCCGCCCTTCTGATTGAAGATCACACGCCGCATGAAACACCCCCTGTGCACCTAAATGTGCGTTGGATTCTATGCAAACTACGTGACAAGAGTGCGATTTTCGGTCATTGCCCCGGCAATAAGCGCAAGAACCTTGTGTTACAAGATTTGCCTAGGCCGCCCGCGGTCTGGATAATGCCATCACCACGCCATGCCTTCGCCATGCTTTCTGCTGGTGGTGCCTGGCTGTAGCAGACATGGACGCCCACCGCGTGACACATTTCAGGATCGAACAATGGCGTGCCTGGGCCCCTGGCCTGGACAGCACGGCTGACTGGTGCGCCTGGCATCAGGCACCCTCGCGCCTGGTAGATGCTGGCGAACAACCCGATGTCAGCGCCCTTCCCGCGATGCAACGGCGCCGCCTCAGTCGCTTGGCACGCATGGCCTTCCACGTGGCCTGGCCACTGGCCGAAGCGCACCCTCAGCTGCCTATGGTGTTTGCCAGCCGGCATGGGGAAACCCCGCGAACCCTGGCCATTCTGACCGACCTGGCACACAACGAGCCGCTATCACCAACCCAATTCAGCCTCTCGGTGCACAACGCGATTATCGGTTTGTGGTCGATCCAGCGCGGCGACCATAGCGAAATGACCGCCCTGGCAGGCGCTGGCGACGGCCTGGAAAACGCCGTACTGGAAGCCTGCGGCATGCTCAATGACGGCGCGCCTGAGGTGTTACTGGTAATCGCCGAAGAAACCCCACCGCAACTCTACGCGCCGTTTATCGACGACGTGCCCTTTGCTTATGCCGTCGCCCTGCTGCTAACCCCAGGTGACGACTGGCAACTAAGCCTGCGTCAGGCAGACGGCCCCGGCAGCGAATGGCCGCATGCGCTCAACTTGGTACGCACTCTGTGCAGCGGCCAGTCCACCCTACAGCACCACTGGAAGAGCCGAGAATGGACCTGGTCACGAAACAAGGCCTGAGCCGTTATAGCGCGCCTTACTGCTGGCGATTGATTGCCACTGCCCTGAGTTTCAGCCTATTCGGTATCGGCGGTGTGCTGCTGCGGGTGCTGATATTCCCGCTGCTCGCCCTACTTCCTGGCAACACGCTGACCCGGCGCACCCGTGCCCGCGCCGTGGTCAGCAAAACCTTTTACCTGTTCGTGCGTTTTATGTACCGCAGCGGCGTGCTCACCTATGAAGTCGAAGGCATCGAGCGCCTGGGGCAGCCAGGACAGATGGTCATCGCCAACCACCCCTCGCTGATCGACGTGGTGGTACTGATTGGCTTTATTCGCGACGCCAACTGCGTGGTCAAACAAAGCCTCTGGGACAATCCGAGCATGCGTGGGCCGATTCGCGCCGCCGGTTTTATCAGCAACAGCGGCAGCATGGACATGCTTGACGAGGCCGCCAGCGCCTTGCAAAGCGGCCAGACGCTAGTGATTTTCCCTGAAGGCACACGCACTACGCCGGGGCATAACCCGGAATTCCACCGTGGCGCGGCCGCCATTGCCCTGCGTGGCGCACGCATTGTCACGCCGGTGGTCATCAGCGTCAGTCCCACCACCCTAACCAAGGCCGAGCCCTGGTACAGCATTCCGTCGCGTCGTTTTCACTTTCGCCTGCGGGTAGGCGAGGATATCGACCCTCAACAGTTCAATGCCATGGGGCCACCGCCGGTAGCCTCACGCAAACTTAACGCGTTTCTACACCAACACTTTATTAAGGAGCTCGCCAAAGATGAGCACTCTACAGCTGGAAATTAAGAACCTGATTATCGATGCGCTGGGCCTTGAAGACATGGCTGCCGAAGACATTGCCGCCGACCTGACCCTATTTGGCGAAGGTCTGGGCCTGGACTCGGTGGATGCCTTGGAGCTCGGCCTGGCGATCCAGAAACGCTTTGGCATCAAGATTGATGCCGAAGCCAAAGACACCCGCAAGCACTTTGCCAACGTAGCCAGCCTGGCGGCATTCGTGTCATCGCAACAAACCGCCTGAGGAAGCTGCCGATGCAAACCCGTGAAGAGATTTTCGACACCCTGCGTGACGCCCTGGTTGAGCTGTTTGAGTTAGAAGCCGAACGCATTACGCCTGACGCCAACCTTTACCAGGATCTGGAAATTGACAGCATCGATGCGGTTGACCTGATCGACCACATCAAGCGCCAAACCGGCAAAAAGCTCGCGGCTGAAGAGTTCAAGGCCGTGCGTACCGTCAGTGACGTGGTCGAGGCGGTGCTACAACTGGTCAACGCTCCAGCCGCCAATTAATGAGTCGCGTATTAGGCCTGCTCCTGCTGCTGGCCGGACTGCTCTATCCATTTGCCGTGTACTACGGCATTGAGCACCTCTCGCCGCGCCTATTCGCCGCTGTGCTCGGTGGCCTCTGGTTATTGCGCGCCCTGAGCCAGTGGGGTAAGCCCGGCAACCGCTGGATGACGGCACTCGCGCTGAGCTTCTGCCTGCTACTCGGCCTAGCCGGCGAGCCCGCGCTGCTGCGCTGGTACCCAGTGTTGCTTAACGGCCTGCTGCTGGCGCTGTTTGGCCTCAGCTTGAAGTTCGGTCCGCCATTGATCGAGCGCCTCGCGCGTCTTCGCGAACCCTATCTGCCAGAGGTGGCGATACGCTACACGCGCCGGGTCACGGCGGTCTGGGCCGGTTTCTTCCTGTTCAACGCGTTGGTGGTGGTGGCGCTGAATTTCTGGGCACCGCTAAGCTGGTGGACCCTATATACCGGCGTGATCGCCTACGGCCTGATGGGCCTACTGTTTGCCGGTGAGTGGCTGGTACGCCAGCGTGTAAGGAGGCATGAATGAATTGGCTGCCCCTCGAGCACCTGCTCGAAGAAGCCCACAGCGGTCGTCCGGCAACCCCAGACATGGACCAGCCGACCCTGCGCCAGCAGGCCCTGCAATTGGCCGCTGAGCTACAAGCGCGTGGCGTAAAACGTCTGGCCCTGTACCTCGACGATGCTGGCGAGCTGGCCATTGCCCTGCTGGCAGCCTGGCGTGCCGGAGTAGCCGTACTGCTGCCTGCCGATGCCCAGCCGCAAACCCGCCAACGCCTGGAAGCCCAGTGCGATCTGTGGCTGGAGTCTCTCGACGGCCTGCTCAACCACAGCAACACGCTGGCCCCAGCAGCGCTCGATCTCGACCTGTGCCAACTGACCCTGTGCACCTCTGGCTCCAGCGGTGAAGCCAAGCTAATCAACAAAACTCTGCGCCAACTGGCCAATGAAGTCAGCGCACTGGAACAGCTCTGGGGCGCGCAACTGGGCAGCGCAACCATCCTCGGCAGCGTTGCCACCCAGCACATCTACGGCCTGCTGTTTCGCGTGCTCTGGCCACTGTGCGCTGGCCGCGTGTTTCTCCGTCGCGCCCAGCCCTTCCCCGAAGATTTGCAGCGCGAAAGCCTGGCCACCGGCACTGATTTCGCTTGGGTGGCCAGCCCAGCGTTGTTAAAACGCATGGGCGACAACCTCGACTGGAGTGCCCTGCGCCAGGTGCGTCAGGTGTTCTCCTCTGGCGGCGCACTGCCGGCAGACGCCGCCGCAGAACTGCATGACCTGCTCGGCCAGTGGCCAACAGAAATTTACGGCAGCTCGGAAACCGGCGGCATTGCCTGGCGTCAAGGCGGCGAGCTGTGGACGCCCTTCGCTGATGTAAAACTCGGGCAGAACAGCGAAGGCGCACTGCACCTGACCTCACCCTATCTGCCGCCCAATCACTGCGAACAGACGGCCGACGCCGTAGAGATACAGGCCGACGGGCGCTTTGCGCTGCGCGGCCGCCTGGACCGGATCGTCAAACTGGAAGAGAAACGTATTTCTCTGCCCATGCTTGAACAGGCGCTGAGCAGCCACGAATGGCTCAGCGATGCACGCTTAGGCGTAGTTCAAGAAGGTCGCGCCTACCTTGGCGCGCTAGTGGCGCTGAGCCCCGCCGGCCTGCATGCGCTGCGCAATCAAGGCCGCAAGACCCTTACCGAGACGCTGCGTCGCCACCTGGCCGGGCATTGTGAAGCGATTGCCCTGCCACGCCGCTGGCGCTTGCTGACACAGCTGCCCTACAACAATCAGGGCAAATTGGCCCAGGCCACAGTAGAGGCGCTGCTCGCCGGCCCACGCCCCACCCAGGTGGAGCCGTTGTCGACCGAGGAGCAGGACGGCGAATGGCTGCTGACGCTAAGCGTCCCAGTGGACCTGGCGCACTTCACCGGGCACTTCCCGCAAACCCCGGTGCTGCCCGGCGTTGTGCAAATTGACTGGGCGCAGCAGTTGGCCCGCCGCCTGATCAAGGACCTGCCGCCGCGTTTCATGGGTATGGAAGTGCTGAAGTTCCAGCAACTGGTGCGTCCTGGCGACCTGTTACAACTGACGCTGCGCTTCGATGCAACGCGCAGCAAACTGTATTTCACCTTCCACAATGGCGAAGCGCCCTGCTCATCCGGCCGCCTATTGCTGGGAGCAGCCAGTGCATAAGCCCTGCGCGGTTATCCCGGTGTACAACCACGAGCACGCGTTGCCGCTGGTGGTCGCCGCTCTACACCGTGAGGGCCTGCCCTGCGTGCTCGTGGATGATGCGTCCAGCGCGGCCTGTGCGGCGGTGATGGATCAGCTGGCCGAGCAACCCGACACGTACCTGGTACGCCTGACGGAGAACCAGGGCAAGGGTGGCGCAGTCATGGCCGGCCTGCGTGAGGCCGCGCGCCTGGGTTTTAGCCATGCGCTTCAAGTGGACGCCGACGGTCAACACGACCTGAACGACCTTGCCAGTTTTCTCGCTGAGTCACAAAAGCATCCGCGCGCACTGATCTGTGGTTACCCGGTGTATGACGACAGCGTGCCGAAAAGCCGCTTGTACGCCCGCTACCTGACTCACATATGGGTGTGGATCAACAGCTTGTCGCTGAGCATTCGCGACGGCATGTGCGGTTTTCGCGTCTACCCGCTGGACGCCAGCGTGGCGCTGATCAACAGCGCCAATCTGGGCAAACGCATGGACTTCGACCCGGAGTTTCTCGTGCGCATGGCCTGGCGCAACCAGCCGATGCGCTGGCTGCCAACCGAGGTGCACTACCCGCTGGACGGCCTCTCGCACTTTCGCTTGTGGCACGACAATGCGCTGATCTCGAAGATGCACGCCAAGCTGTTCTTCGGCATGTTGCTACGCCTGCCCGCGATTCTCTGGCGCAGGTGGCGTGGATGAGCCAGCCGCACTGGGCCGGGCAGCGCGAGCGCGGCAGTTTTATGCTGATGAAATTCACCGCTTGGTTGGCGCGCCGGCTCGGCCGCCGGCTGATCAGCCCGCTGCTGTACCTGATCGTGCTGTATTTCTATCTGTTCGCCAGCAAGGCGCGGCGCAGCATTCACCAGTACCAGCGCAACCTGGCCAACTGGAGTGGGCGTGCCGAACTGCAGCCCAGCCGCGGCTCGGTTTTCCGCCACTTTATGAGCTTCGCCGACACCCTGCTCGACAAGCTTGATGTATGGAACGGCAAGCTTGGCCTGGAACACGTCCGCCTGATTGACCCAAGCAACGCCTGCACCCAGCTGCGTCAGCAGGGCCGTGGGCAGATGCTGGTGGCCGCGCACCTGGGCAACCTGGAAGTCTGCCGAGCGCTGGCCGAACTCGGCGAACGGGTGACCATGAACGTGCTGGTGCACACCAAGCATGCGGAGCAATTCAATCGTTTGCTCGGCGAGGCCGGTGCCACCCACCTGCGGCTGATCCAAGTCAGCGAGCTGGACCCAGCGATCATGCTGCAATTGTCCGAACGCCTGGAGCGCGGCGAATGGCTAGCCATTGCTGGCGACCGCGTACCGCTCAAAGGCAGTCGCAAAGTTACGGTGAACTTCCTCGGCAAGCCGGCTGCCTTCCCGCAAGGCCCGTGGTTGTTAGCTGGTTTACTGCAATGCCCGGTCAATCTGATTCACTGCCTGAAAATCGATAACCGCTATCAGGTGATCGTCGACGCCTTCGCCGAGCGCCTGCAATGGAAGCGCAGCGAACGTGACGAGGTGATCCGCCATTGGGCTCAGCGTTATGCCGACCAGCTCGCGCAGCGCTGCCTGGACGCCCCCCTACAATGGTTCAATTTCTACCCGTTTTGGAATGAAGATGACGACACATCAGCCTGATCCCATCGTGTTTGGCGAACAGCCCCTCCGCATCGAGCAGGTTGTCGCGCTAGCGCAGCACAATGCGCCAGCACAGCTGCAAAGCGATGCCGCCTACCGCGAAAAAATCGCCAAAGGCGCGCGTTTTCTCGACAGCCTGCTGGACAAAGAGGGCGTGATCTACGGCGTCACCACCGGCTACGGCGACTCCTGCGTAGTCACCGTGCCGCTGCATCAGGTCGAAGCGCTGCCGCGCCATCTGTACACCTTCCACGGCTGCGGCCTGGGCAAACTGCTGGATGAGCAAGCCACCCGTGCGGTACTGGCCGCACGCTTGCAGTCGCTGTGCCAGGGCGTGTCAGGGGTGCGCGTAGAGCTGCTGGAGCGCCTGCAAGCCTTCCTCGAGTACGACGTACTGCCGTTGATTCCGGAAGAAGGCTCGGTGGGTGCCAGCGGCGATCTCACGCCACTGTCCTATGTCGCTGCCACCCTCAGCGGTGAGCGCGAGGTTATGTACAAGGGCGAGCGCCGCAGCGCCGCCGATGTGCATGCCGAGCTGGGCTGGACGCCGCTGACCTTGCGCCCCAAAGAAGCCTTGGCGCTGATGAACGGCACCGCTGTGATGACCGCCCTGGCCTGCCAGGCGTTCTCCCGCGCCGAATACCTGCTCAAGCTGGCCACGCGCATCACCGCGCTCAACGTAGTGGCGCTGGAAGGCAACCCGGAACACTTCGACGAGCGCCTGTTCGCCGCCAAGCCACACCCGGGGCAAATGCAAGTCGCTGCCTGGCTGCGCCAGGACCTGGCCATCGACGCGCCCACCGCGCCACTGCATCGCCTGCAAGACCGCTACTCGCTGCGCTGCGCGCCGCACGTACTCGGTGTGCTGGCCGACAGCCTGGGACTGCTGCGGCAGTTCATCGAGACCGAACTAAACAGCGCCAACGACAACCCGTTGATCGACGCCGAAGCTGAACGCGTGCTGCACGGCGGGCACTTCTACGGCGGGCATATCGCCTTTGCCATGGACAGCCTGAAAAACCTGGTGGGCAACGTAGCCGACCTGCTCGATCGCCAGCTCGCACTGCTGGTCGACACCCGCTACAACCACGGCCTGCCGAGCAATCTGTCCGGTGCACCGAGCGCCAGCGCGATGATCAATCACGGCTTCAAGGCTGTGCAGATCGGCACCAGCGCCTGGACCGCCGAAGCCCTGAAAAACACCATGCCGGCCAGCGTGTTCTCACGCTCCACCGAGTGCCACAACCAGGACAAAGTGAGCATGGGCACCATCGCCGCCCGCGATGCCCTGCGCAGCCTGGAGCTGACCGAGCAAGTGGCCGCCGCCACGCTGCTGGCCGCCAACCAAGGTGTATGGCTGCGCCAGCGCGCTGGCAAAAGTGACATCCCCGCGCCGGTCGCGGTAATGCGCGAACAGCTTAAAACGGATTTTGCGCCAGTGATTGAAGACCGCGCCTTAGAAGCAGAGCTACGCCTCTGCCTGACCCGCATCCGTGACCAGCACTGGAGCCTCTATGCGTAGCAAAGGTGTACTGCAGGCCGAGGTCGAGGTGTTGGTGCCATTCTTCGACGTCGACATGATGGAAGTGGTCTGGCACGGCCACTACGTCAAATACTTCGAAGAGGCGCGCTGCGCCCTGCTCGACAAACTCGGCCACAACTACATGCAGATGCGCGACGCGGGCTACGCCTGGCCGGTGATCGACCTGCAATTGCGCTATATCCGTGGCGCGCAGTTTGGCCAACGCATCACCGTGCGCGCCGATCTGGTCGAGTGGGAAAACCGCCTGAAGATCAACTACCTGATCGTCGACACCACCACCGGCGAACGCATGACCCGTGGCAGCAGCGTGCAAGTGGCGGTGGAAATCGCCACACGGGAGATGCAATTCGTATCACCCCGCGCACTGACTGATGCCGTCGAGAAGGTGTTGGCGTGAAGAGGCTTTGGACCGGCTTAAACCGCGCGCTCAACTCCGTAGGTTGGGTTGAGCTTTGCGATACCCAACGCGGTGCTGTGAGAACTGCGTTTACTAACCGGTTTCGCTCTGTCGAGCGAGTTACTTTCTCTTTGCGCGCGCAAAGAGAAAGTAACCAAAGAGAAAGCGCGCCCCACATCCGGGTCTCGCTGCGCTCGACTTCCCTCGCTCCATCCCTGTTCCTGGGGCACGCTGCGAAGGGCCATCCCTGGCCCATCGCAGCTCTCGCGGCATCCATGCCGCTCACCCCCTTACACAGGGATTCCACTCGGCCTCCTGAGGGGACCCCAAGTCCTGGCCCGATTGGTTTCGTTCGAGCATTAGTTACGCGCTGGCACAACTTCGTAGCCCGGATGAAATCCGGGAAGTATTCTCCGAACTTACACCGCTCCCGGATTGCATCCGGGCTACTGCTGGCGTTTCTGCTGCTTCTGGCATCCGATGCTTATGCCTTCGACCTAGACCAACTCAGCGCCCAGCTGGCTAAACCGGCGGTTGTGCGCGGCACGCTGATTCAGGAAAAGCACCTGCGTGCGCTGCCAAAACCGCTGACCAGTCGTGGCCAGTTTGTTCTCAGCCGCGACCTCGGCCTGCTCTGGCAACTGCACAGCCCACTGCAACAGGACTACCGCATCGACAGCCAAGGCATCGCCAAACGCACGCCCAGCGGCTGGCAACAGCAGCCGGGCCAGGATGTCGCCGCCCAGCAGAGTCGCCTATTCCTGGCCGTGCTCAAGGGTGACCACTCGGGCCTGGCGCGCGATTTTGCGCTAGAGCTGAGCGGCACAGCCGAGGCATGGCAACTGCGCCTGATACCGAACTCGCTGCTACTTAAACAGATTTTCAGCAGCATCCAGATCGACGGCGGCGCCCAGGTACAGCGCATCGAACTGCAGGAAACCCAGGGCGACCGCACCGTGCTGCGCCTGCCCGACAGCCAGGCTGGCGCGGCCTTGAGCGAACAGGAGCAACGCGACTTTGCGCAGTGAACGCTGGCTGCCGCGCGGTTTTCTGCTGCTATTCGCCGCGCTGCTGATCCTCGCCGCCTGGCAGTGGCGTAACGGCCCGCCCGTTGCCGCTGACATGCTCGCCCTGCTGCCTGCCGGTAGCGGCGATGCCCTGACGCAGCAAGCTGAACAGCGCATGCAGGAGCCGCTCAATCGCGATTTGCTGCTGTTGATTGGCCACCCCCAGCGCGACCGTGCAATCGCCCTGGTGCAGCAGGTTGGCGAACAATGGCGCAGCAGCGGTCACTTTGCGCAGGTGCAGTGGAATATCGACAGCGACCTCGGCGCACTGCGCGATTACCTGCAACGCAACCGCTTGGCTCTGCTGCCGGCGGCTGATCGCCAGTTGTTGCTTGAACAACCGCAGCAACTGATCGAGCAACGCGCGGCGCAATTGTTTGACCCCTTCGCCAGCTTCAGCCTGCTGCCTATCGAGCAGGACTGGCTGGGCCTCGGTGCCCGCGCGCAACAGGCGCTCAACCCCGGCAGCCGAGTGCAGGCCGACCTGAGCAGCGGCGCACTGCTCGTCGAGCAGGACGGCATGACCTGGGCGTTGCTGCGCGCCAGCGCTCAGGGCAACGCCTTCGATATGCAAGAGCCGCCACTGATTGCCGCGCAGGTTGCCGACACTCGCCAGCAGGTTGCAGCGGCCGGCGGCCAATTGCTCGCCGCTGGCGGTGTGCTGTATGCCGCCGCCGGGCAAGCCAAGGCCAGCCGCGAGATCAGCCTGATTGGCGGCGGCGCGACCCTGGGCACCCTGCTCTTGCTGTTGCTGGCCTTCCGCCGCGTTCGGGTGCTCCTCAGCCTGCTGCCGGTGGGCATGGCGCTGCTCGCTGGCTGCACGGCCTGCGTGCTGGTATTCGGCCAGATCAACGCGTTAACCCTGGTGCTCGGTGCCAGCCTGATTGGCGTCGCGGCCGATTACCCACAGCACTATTTGAGTAAGAGTTGGAGCAACAGCGCAGGCGCAAACGACTGGAGCAGTTGGGCCGCCCTGCGCTCCACCTTGCCGGGTCTCAGCCTGAGCCTGGGCACTAACCTGCTGGGCTACCTGGCGCTGGCCTTTACGCCGTTTCCGGCACTCACCCAGGTCGCCCTGTTCTCCGCTGCTGGCCTGATTGCCGCCTACCTGTGCTCGGTCTGCCTGCTGCCAGCCTGGCTGCGCGACCTGCGCTTGCGTCCTTTACCCGGCCTGCTCAGCCTCAGCAAACGCCTGCTCGCGGGCCGCACACGCCTGCTGAGCAAAGTGGGTAACGCACCACTGCTGGTGCTGTTGCTGTTGTTCTGCGCCGGCGGCCTGTGGCAACTGCATACCCAGAATGACTTGCGCCAATGGCTGGGCAAAGAGCCCGAGCTACTTCAGCAAGCCCAGCGCATTGCCGAACTGACCGGGCAACAGCCCACCAGCCAATTCTTCCTGGTGCGCGCAGCAAACCCGCAACAACTGCTGGAGCGCCAAGCAGCGCTGAGCCAGCATCTGGACCAGCTCATAGAGAGCGGCCAGTTACGCGGCTATCGCGCCCTCAGCCAATTGGTCGCACCGGACACTCAGCTGCAGACCCTGCGCACCGCGCTGGGCAAATTGCCGCAGCACTGGCAAGCCCTGGTCGACCTCGGCATTCCCCCGGCTGCACTAAATAGCGAGCTAGATGCACTCCAGCAAAACACCCCCGCCAGCCTGGAACAAGCGCTGGCCAGCCCCTTAGGTGAGGCGTGGCGCCCCCTTTGGCTAGGTAGCAATGAGCAGGGCGTGGCGGGCCTGGTCAGTCTGCAGGGCCTGAACAACAGCGCCGCGCTGACAACACTGGCAAGCGCAGTGCCGGGCGTACAACTGGTTGATCGGATCAGTGAACTCAACGCACTGTTCAACGCCACGCAAATCAGCGCCGCCGAACTCAAGTTACTGTCCTGCGCAGCAATCCTGTTGCTGCTGTGCCTGCCCTTTGGCCTAAAAGGCGCGCTGCAAGTGGTCTGCCTGCCATTACTGGCAGCTCTGACGGCACTTGCTTGCCTGGGCTGGTTGGGCCAGCCACTGACTCTGTTCAGCCTGTTCGGCCTGCTGCTGATCACCGCTATCGGCGTCGATTACGCCATCCTGATGCGGGAAAACATCGGTGGCCCGGCAGTGAGCTTGCTCGGCACCTTGCTATCCGCACTCACAAGCTGGCTGTCGTTCGGCCTGCTGCTGCTCAGTGACACCCCGGCAATTGCCAACTTCGGCCTGGCGATTAGCCTCGGCCTGCTGTTTTGCTTCCTCCTCGCGCCGTGGGCGGGCACTCGCTCAGCGCCAGGCGCAGGGCACGGCACATGAATCCACGCACGCAACATTCCCGTCCAACAATGAGGCAAGAAGCCGCCATGAAGTCTCTCGAAGTCGAACAACGCCAGGTCGTAGTCATCGGTGCAGGCCCGTCCGGGGCGATTGCCGGCGCGCTGCTCAAGCGTAATGGCCATGACGTACTGGTGTTGGAGCGTCAGCGCTTCCCACGCTTCTCGATTGGCGAAAGCCTGCTGTCGCACTGCCTGGACTTCGTTGAGGAAGCCGGCATGCTCGACGCCGTACGCGCGGCGGGGTTTCAGACCAAGCATGGCGCAGCCTTTGCCTGGGGCGAGCGTTACACCGAGTTCGACTTCCGCGACACCTTCACCGCCGGCCAAGGCTCGACCTACCAGGTACAGCGGGCCGACTTCGACAAACTGCTGGCCGATCAGGCTGAGCTGCAAGGCGTGGAAATTCGCTACGAAGAAGAAATCTTCGCCGTCGATTTCGCCGGCGACTGCCCGCGCCTGAGCGTGCGACGCCTGGCCGATGGCCATGAGTATCAGGTGGCATGCGCCTTCGTGCTCGACGGCAGCGGTTACGGCCGCGTGCTGCCACGCCTGCTGGATCTCGATACACCGTCAAGCTTTCCGGTACGTCAGGCGGTGTTCACCCACGTTGAAGACCGCAGCGAAGGCAGCGGTTTCGACCGCGAGAAAATCCTCATTACCACCCACCCAGAAATGCGCGACGTGTGGTTCTGGACCATTCCCTTCAGCAACGGCCGCTGCTCGGTCGGCGTGGTCGCTGATGCCACCCGCTTTCAGGGCCGCCCAGACGATCTGGATGCCTGCCTGAAGCAGCTCATCGAGGAAGCGCCAAGCCTGCACAAGGTGCTGAAGAACGCCGTATGGGACACCCCTGCACGCACCATCGGCGGCTACTCGGCCAACGTCAAAACCCTGCACGGCCCTGGCTTTGCCCTGCTCGGTAACGCGGCCGAATTCCTCGACCCGGTGTTCAGCTCCGGGGTGACCATCGCCATGCGTTCGGCGAGCATGGCTGCTGGCCTGCTACACCGCCAACTGAGCGGCGAAACCGTGAACTGGGAAGATGACTTTGCCGTTCCGCTCAAACGCGGCGTGGATACCTTCCGCATCTACGTCGAGGGCTGGTATGACGGCAGTTTCCAAGACGTCATCTATTTTGAGAAAGCCCAGCCGGAGATTCGCCGGATGATCAGCTCGATCCTCGCCGGCTACGCCTGGGACCAAAAGAACCCCTATGTCGCAGAGCCCAAAAGGCGCCTGCGGGTGCTCGCCGAACTCTGTTCCAGCAACTAGTCAGGATATCTATGAGCAACCCGGCCGCTAACTACGTCGAGGAAACCCGCTTCGGTTTTTGGTTCCTACAGAGCCATGTTTGGCAGCACCATGTGCTGCGCGTGGCCATCAATGACCTACTCGGCCTGTTCGACGGCCCGCTGCCGTCAGCCCCCGTACTGCTGGATGCCGGCTGCGGTCAGGGCAAGTCCTTCAGCCTGCTCGCCGAAGCGTTTAAACCGGCGCAACTGATCGGCCTCGACGCCGACCCGCACAGCCTCTACTGCTCACGAAATGAAGCCACGCGCCTGGGCCTTGATGTGCAACTGATCGCCAGCGACTGCGCCGCCATCGACCTCGCCGATGCCAGCGTCGACCTGCTGTTCTGCCACCAGACCTTCCATCATCTGGTCGAGCAGGAACGGGCCCTGGCCGAGTTCTACCGGGTACTCAAGCCAGGCGGTTACCTGCTGTTTGCTGAGTCGACGCGTTACTACATCGACACCTGGGTCATCCGCTGGCTGTTCCGCCACCCGATGCACGTACAAAAAAGCGCCGATGGTTACTTGGCTATGTTGCGCGAGCAGGGCTTGCAGTTCGGCGAGCAAAACATTTCCTACCCCTATCTGTGGTGGAGTCGCTCCAAGGACTTTGGCCTGCTCGAACGCTGGGGTATCTATAAGCCGAAACCGGCTGGCCAACGTAATGAAACCCTGGTCAACGTAGTGGCACGCAAACCACTGGAGCCTGCCTGCTGATGCGCGCCGCCTTGCTGCTGAGCCTGCTCCTGCTGCTTGTGGCCTGTGCCGCGCATACGCCGCTGCCCAGCCAACCAACGCCGCTGGCGGCACCGCTGCCGCTGGCCTTGCAGGTGCAACGTAGCCAAGCCGATAGCCAGCAAACCTGGTGGCTGGTGCTGCAAGATGAGCAAGGCGTATTGCGCGCGTCCCTGTTCGACCCGCTTGGCGTGCCCCTGGCGCGGCAACTGCTGCGCGCCGGCCAGTGGCAGAATGACGGCCTGTTGCCGCCAAACAGCGAGGCCCGCGAACTGTTCGCCGCCCTGCTGTTTGCCCTCACCCCCGCGACACAGTTGGCGCAGCACTACCGCGCTGACAGTTGGCGCATGACCGAGAACGGCGAACGCAGGCTTAACCCACAGTGGCGAATCAGTTACCGTGCGCCGCTGGATTTCACCCTGCAGCGCTCGCCTGGCCTGGTTTACCAAGTCAGCGAACTCCCTGACGATAAGGCTCCCTGATGGCCAGTTACCTGAATGCCCTGGGCCTGAATTGCGCCCTTGGCCAAGGCAAGCAAGCGGTCGCCAAAGCACTGTTTGCTGGCGATACCAGCGGTATGCGCGCGCAACACGGCTGGGTTGCCGAGCGCGCACTCACCGTAGGTGCCGTACCCGGCGAGCTGCCACCGCTGCCGGCACTGCCGGACCATCCACCAAGTCGCAATAACCAGCTACTGCTGGCAGCGGCGCTGGAGATCGAGACAGAACTACGCGCAGCCATTGCCCGCTTTGGCGCAGAGCGTATCGCTGTGGTGCTCGGCACCAGCACCTCGGGTATCGAAGAAGCCAGTCAAAGCATCGCCAGCTACCTCAAACAGGGCGAACTGCCCGCGCACTATGATTATGCCCAGCAGGAACTGGCTGCCCCGGCGAGCTTCCTCAGTGACTGGCTGGGGCTAAGCGGACCGTGCTTCAGCATTTCCACCGCCTGTACCTCGGGTGCTAGGGCGCTGCTGAGCGCTCAGCGCCTGCTTAAACTGGGCGTGTGTGATGCGGTGATCTGTGGCGGCGTGGACAGCCTGTGCCGCCTGACCCTGAACGGCTTTTCCGCCCTGGAAGCGGTCAGTGCCGAACGCTGCAAGCCGTTTTCCGTTAATCGCAGCGGCATCAATATCGGCGAAGGCGCGGCCCTGTTCTTAATGACTCGGGAAGCCCTGCCAGGCAGCACCGCCGTTGCCCTGCTCGGCGGCGGTGCCAGCTCTGACGCGCACCATATTTCCGCACCACAGCCCGACGGACTTGGCGCTCAGGCCGCCATGCGCAAGGCCTTGGCGGCGGCAGACATCAATGCCGAGCAGATCGACTACCTGAACCTGCACGGCACCGCGACGCAGCACAACGACGCCATGGAAAGCCGTGCGGTAGAGGCAATATTCCCGGCAGGCGTGCCCTGCTCTTCCAGCAAATCGATGATCGGCCACACCTTGGGCGCGGCCGGTGCGTTGGAAGCGGCCTTCTGCTGGCTGATCCTGAGCGAATACAACCCTGAGCAGTTGCTGCCCCCGCACCAGTGGGATGGCCAGGCGGACCCGACTTTGCCGGCGCTCAACCTGGTCGCACCAGAGACGCGCCTGGGCAACAAACGCCCTCGCCGACTGATGAGCAACTCCTTCGCCTTTGGCGGCAACAATATCAGCCTGATCTTGGCTGACCTGCTTTTGGCTGAAGAGATGGCTGAAAAACTCGCTGAAGAACCAGGAGAACACGCATGAGCCAATGGCCTATCGCGGAACTGATTCCCCACGCAGGCAACATGATCCTGATTGATCAGGTGCTGCGCTTTGGCGATGACGACATCGAAACCCAGCTCACCGTACGCAACACAGGGCTGTTTAACCTGGCCGACGGCAGCCTGCCCGCCTGGGTCGGCATCGAGCTGATGGCGCAAAGCGTCGCCGCCTACGCTGGCTGCCAGGCGCGCCTACTCGGAGAGCCTGTGGAACTCGGTTTTCTGCTGGGCACCCGCAACTTTCAGTGCAATGTCGAGCATTTCCCCGCCGGCAGCCTGCTGCACATTCACGCCAGCCGCTCGTTACAGGACGACAACGGCATGGGCGTGTTCGAGTGCCAGCTGCGCGGCCCCGGTATCGAGGCATTTGCCCGCCTCAATGTATTCCGCCCACCGCAGGTGGCCAGCTATCTTCAAGAAGACTTTCAGGAATCACAGCCATGAGCGAAACCATTCTGGTCACCGGTTCCAGCCGAGGCATCGGCCGCGCCATTGCCCTGCGCCTGGCGCGCGGCGGTTATGACATCGTGCTGCACTGCCGGGCCCGCCGCGACGAAGCCGAAGCCGTACAGGCACAGATCGTTGAGTTGGGTCAGCAGGCGCGCATCCTGCAGTTCGATGTATCCGACCGCGCCGCCTGTCGCACGGCGCTGGAAGCCGATGTCGAGCAACACGGTGCTTACTACGGCGTAGTCTGCAACGCCGGTTTGACCCGTGACGGCGCGTTTCCGGCGCTGTCCGAAGAGGACTGGGACATTGTCATGCGCACCAACCTCGACGGTTTCTACAATGTGCTGCACCCGCTGACCATGCCCATGGTGCGCCGCCGCAAAGCCGGGCGCATCGTCTGCATCACCTCGGTATCCGGGCTGATCGGCAACCGTGGCCAAGTCAACTACAGCGCCTCCAAGGCCGGCATTATCGGCGCAGCCAAGGCCTTGGCGATCGAACTGGGCAAGCGCAAAATCACCGTCAACTGCGTGGCTCCTGGGCTGATCGATACCGAGATCCTCGACGCCGATGTTCCGGTCGAGGAAATCCTCAAGATGGTCCCGGCACAACGCATGGGCACCCCGGAAGAAGTGGCCGGTGCAGTGAATTTTCTGATGTCTGAGGAGGCGGCGTACATTACCCGCCAGGTCCTCGCCGTAAACGGTGGATTGTGCTGATGAACGGTTGCAAACGGGTTGTAGTCACCGGCATGGCCGGCGTGACCTCGCTGGGCAGCGACTGGCCGACCATCGAGGCGGCGTTCAAGGCGGGCCGCAGCGGTATCCGCTATATGCACGAGTGGGACCGCTTCAGCGAGCTGAACACCCGCCTCGGTGGCCCGGTCGACGATTTCGAAGCGCCCAAACACTGGACGCGTAAACAAACGCGCAGCATGGGCCGAGTTTCCAAACTCGCCGTATACGCTGCCGAACGCGCGCTGGAACATGCCGGGTTACTCGGTGATCCGTGCATCCAGGACGGCCGCATGGGCGTGGCCTGCGGCTCGTCCACGGGCAGCACCGAAGAAGTCAAAGCCTTCGGCAATATGCTGCTCAACTCGGTTGCCGATGGCCTGAATGCCAACTCCTATATCCGCATGATGCCGCACACCACGGCGGCCAATATCAGCATTTTCTTCGGCCTCAAGGGCCGTCTGATCCCCACGTCCAGCGCGTGCACCAGCGGCAGCCAGGGCATCGGCTATGCCTATGAAGCGATCAAATTCGGTCGCCTGCAGATGATGGTTGCCGGCGGTGCAGAAGAACTCTGCCCGACCGAGGCGATGGTCTTTGACGCGCTGTACGCCACCAGTTTGAAAAACGATGCACCGCACACCTCACCGCGCCCCTACGACAGTGGCCGCGATGGCCTGGTTATTGGCGAAGGGGCCGGCATTCTGGTGCTCGAAGAGCTGGAACACGCCCTGGCACGCGGCGCGACGATTTATGCCGAGATCGTCGGCTTTGGCTGCAACGCCGACGGCCAGCACGCCACCAAACCGGTGCAGGCAACCATGCGCGGGGCCATGCAGTTAGCCCTGCAGGACGCCGGCTTAGAGCCATCGGCCATCGGCTACGTGAACGGCCATGGCACCGCCACAGAACAGGGCGACGTGGCAGAAACTCTGGCCACCGAGGAACTGTTTGGCAGCCAGATGCCTCTTAGCTCACAGAAAAGCTATTTCGGCCACACGCTAGGGGCCTGCGGCGCACTGGAGTCCTGGTTCAGCATCGAAATGATGAATTCGGACAGCTATGTACCAACGCTGAACCTAGACAATATTGACCCTGCCTGCGGCGAGCTGGATTACCTGCGCGGTGAATTCCGGCAGATGCACCACGAGTACGTGATGAATAACAACTTTGCCTTTGGCGGAGTCAATACCTCGCTGATATTCAAGCGCTGGACGTAAATCACTGGACAAGGAGTCCGCTATGTACCGTTTGAGTAAGCTGCTGTTAGTCAGCCTCGCCGTTGTTTCTTTGCTGGCCTGCAGTCGGGTTCAGCCAATCCGCGAAATTCATCAGCCCGTGCCCATCGCCAACTACAACGGCGACTTTCATCAAATCCTGCTAAAAGCGCTGGCGCACGGTAACTGGGTGGTAGAGCAGGATAAACCGCAGCAAATCCTGGCTCGCATCGACTTCCGCGGGCACAGCGCCTCCATTACCCTAAACTACAGCGCTACTCGCTATGACATTCTGTACCGCGACAGCGAAAAGCTACGCTATGCGGACGGCAAGATTCACAAACGCTATAACGCCTTGGTGAAACGCTTGCACGGTTTGACCCAGCACTATATGAACCTGTCGATAAATCCTGAGCCAAGCAGCTCATAACGATAATACCCAGGGAGATAACCATGAAACTGCGCCACCTACTTGTCGCTGTTACTTGCCTCGCGGCGCTGCCGAGCCTAAGCCAGGCCCGCGATACCACCCACTACCTGCCGTTCGATGCCGCCGTGCAAGAAGCGCTGAACGCCGGTCGCCTTGACGGCAGCGTGAAGTTCTATCTGGCGGGCAATAAGCCAGCCGGCAAGACCAGCGTGGTCAAGTCCGGGGTCACCACCAGCCAGAAGACCAACGCCTTTAACAAAAGTGACGAAGCAGCCTGCAGCTGGGCGATGCAATCCGCGCTGATCCGCTTCCAGAAAGCCGCCAAGGCGGCAGGTGCCAACGCGGTGGTCGACCTGGCCAGCAACTACAAAGGCGTGGAGTACAAAGACCGCGCGAAGTACGAATGTCACGCCGGCGCGGTGATGGCAGGCGTTGCGCTTAAAGGAAACCTGGCCAATGTCAAATAGGCTGGCGCTGCTCAGCCTATTTGGCGCGCTGATGCTACTTGGTAGTTTGCCTGCGATGGCCGATACCGATGGCCAGCAGCTATACCGCCAGCATTGTGTCAAATGCCATGCCGCAGACGGCCGCGCCAACACCATGCGCGGCTGGCTCTACTTCGCGCAGAACCTGAGCAAAGCAAAATGGCAGGACAACACCAGCGACAACGACATCCTTGAAGCCATTCAGGATGGCCCAGGTGCCATGCCCGGCTACGCCGATAAACTCAGCGAAGCCGAACAACTGGCGCTGGTAAGGGTCGTGCGCGATTTGCGTAAGCCCTGAGCAACACGCAGATAAAACAAAGGCCGCTAATGCGGCCTTTGTTTTGTGCAGGTTTTATCTGAGCACCTGTTTCGGATCTCGCGAGCTAGAGCGAGACAAGGCGCTACATTAGTAACAGCCTCCGGCTGGTCAAGCCGGCGAGGAAGCGGACTGGGCTCGCATCCGAGCCTGTTTTTAACGCAGTATCGCCGACGCGCAGCAGATCCGAGACCGGTTCTAGTTGTGGTACTGCGCGGACAATTCATGCACCGCCTCAAAGAACGCGCCAGCATGGGCTGGGTCAACTTCCGGGGTAATCCCGTGGCCGAGGTTGAATACCTGGCCGTTACCATGACCATAAGCAGCCAAGATACGCCCCACCTCGGCACGAATTGCCGCCGGGTTGGCGTAGAGCACGCTCGGGTCCATATTGCCCTGCAGCGCCACCTTGTCGCCAACACGGGCACGGGCGCTGCCGATATCGCAGGTCCAATCCAGACCCAGCGCCTCGGCACCGGTATCAGCCATCGACTCCAGCCACAGGCCGCCGCCTTTAGTAAACAGGATCACCGGTACGCGGCGACCGTCGTGCTCGCGAATCAGCCCGTCGATGATTTTCTGCATATAGGCCAGGGAGAACTCCTGGTACGCCGCCGCTGACAACGAGCCACCCCAGGAGTCGAAGATCTGCACGGCTTGCGCACCGGCTTTGATCTGCCCGTTAAGATAGGCAGTGACCGACTGTGCCAGTTTGTCGAGCAGGGCATGCATGGCCTGTGGGTTGTCGTAGAGCATGGCCTTGGACTTGCGGAAGTCCTTCGACGAGCCGCCCTCAACCATGTAAGTAGCCAGCGTCCAGGGGCTGCCGGTGAAGCCGATCAACGGCACGCGGCCATTCAACTCGCGGCGAATGGTACGCACGGCATCCATCACATAGCCCAGGTCCTGCTCGGGATCAGGAATAGGCAACGCCTCGATATCGGCCATTGAGCTGATGACCTTCTTGAAGCGCGGGCCTTCACCCGTCTCGAAATACAGACCTTGGCCCATGGCATCGGGGATGGTCAGGATGTCCGAGAAAAGAATCGCCGCATCCAATTGTGGGTAGCGGTCCAGCGGCTGGATGGTCACTTCACAAGCCAGTTCGGGGTTCTTCATCAAGTTGACGAAGTTACCGGCCTGGGCACGGGTGGCGCGGTATTCAGGCAGGTAACGACCGGCCTGGCGCATCATCCACACTGGGGTGACGTCGACAGGTTGCTTAAGCAAAGCACGGAGAAAGCGGTCGTTCTTCAAGGCGGTCATGGCAGTTCCCGGACAGAGTAATCGGCAAAAAATGCCTAGAGTAATTGTTCACGTCGCGCAGCAACGGCTCGAAGGGTAGCTGCCATAGATGGCAGGCCACAAAAAGTGCGGGCATTTTCGCAGAGCACCACACAAAAGGCACGGCGAGGCTCATGCCTTTTATCCATTGCGACGATTTGCCTCGCTTCGCGGCCCAGCTCACCCAGCAAAAAGAAGCGTCAAATCACGAATCGCTGATGAGTTTTTGACAGGTTTTTCACAGCCGCGCCCCTAATTTAGCAACCGTCTCCTCCTCCCCCTGACGGACATCCGCGATGAACAAACTGCCCGCCATCACCCTGACGTTCTGGGTGATGAAAATTTGCGCCACCACCCTTGGCGAAACCGCCGGGGATCTGCTGTCCATGACCCTAGATGTCGGCTACGCAGCCAGCTCGCTGATACTTATCAGCCTGTTCCTGCTCACCCTGATTGGTCAATTGCGCGCCAACCGCTACAACCCTGCGCTGTACTGGACGGTAATTCTGGCCACCAGCACCGCCGGCACCACCATCTCCGACTTTATGGACCGCACCCTGGGCCTGGGCTACGCCACCGGTTCAGCCTTATTGGTAGCCTTGCTGATCGCGATTTTTGCGGTTTGGTACATGAGCGAGAAATCCCTGTCGGTCGACCACATCGAAAGCCGTCGCGGTGAACTGTTCTACTGGATGGCGATTCTGTTCTCCAACACCCTCGGCACCGCACTGGGCGATTACCTGGCTGACGACTCCGGCCTGGGCTTTGCCGGTGGCGCACTGTTGATCGGCAGCCTGATTGCCATTGTGGCCGCTGCCAGATACTTCACCCGCATCTCGCCGGTCATCCTGTTCTGGCTAGCATTTGTGCTGACCCGCCCATTTGGTGCCACCCTCGGCGACTTCCTCAGCAAGCCGCTGGATCATGGCGGCATGGGCTTCGGTACCGTTGGCTCATCCGCAGCACTGGCAATCACCCTGGTGGTGCTGGTAGCCGGCGCGGTATGGAGCACCCGCCGCGAACGCGCTGTGGGTTTCGCTGCCTCGCCAAATAGCTAAGCTCGGCGCAGAAACAACAAAGCCAGCCCTAGGGCTGGCTTTGTGCATAACGGTCTCGCCGCTCGGTCGTTACACGCCGAGGTAGTCGAGGATACCTTCAGCTGCATTACGGCCTTCGAAGATCGCCGTCACCACCAAATCAGAACCACGAACCATGTCGCCACCGGCGAAGATTTTCGGGTTGCTGGTCTGATGCTTGAACTGGCTCTGCTCCGGCGCCACTACACGGCCCTGGCTGTCGGTGTCGATCTTGAAGTCCGTGAACCACGCTGCTGGGCTTGGACGGAAACCGAAGGCGATCAACACAGCTTCGGCCGGGATGATTTCCTCGGAACCCGGAATCGGCTCAGGGCTGCGACGACCACGGGCATCCGGCTCGCCTAGACGAGTCTCGACGACCTTGACGCCTTCAACCTTGTCTTCACCAACAATGGCGATAGGCTGGCGATTGAAGAGGAACTTCACACCCTCTTCCTTGGCGTTCTTCACTTCCTTGCGCGAACCCGGCATGTTTTCTTCGTCACGGCGATAGGCGCAGGTGACGCTCTTGGCGTTCTGCCGGATCGAGGTGCGGTTGCAATCCATCGCGGTGTCACCACCGCCGAGCACGACAATGCGCTTGCCCTTCATGTCGATAAAGTCTTCTGGCGACTTCTCGAAACCGAGGTTGCGGTTGACGTTGGCGATGAGGAAATCCAACGCGTCATGCACACCCGGCAAGTCTTCACCAGGAAAACCGCCCTTCATGTAGGTGTAAGTGCCCATGCCCATAAATACGGCATCGTACTCATCCAGCAACTGCTGCATGCTGATGTCTTTGCCGATCTCGGTGTTCAGGCGAAACTCGACGCCCATGCCGGTGAAGACTTCACGGCGATGGCTCAGCACGGTCTTTTCCAGCTTGAACTCGGGAATACCGAAGGTCAGCAGACCACCGATTTCCGGGTTCTTGTCGAACACCACTGGGGTTACACCGGCGCGCACCAGCACGTCAGCACAGCCCAAGCCCGCAGGGCCGGAACCGATTACCGCAACGCGCTTACCTGTCGGTACCACGCCGGACATGTCCGGACGCCAGCCCATGGCAAACGCCGTGTCGGTGATGTACTTCTCCACCGAGCCAATGGTCACCGCGCCGAAGCCGTCGTTAAGGGTGCAAGCACCTTCACACAGACGATCCTGCGGACACACCCGGCCGCAGACTTCCGGCAGGGTGTTGGTTTGGTGGCTCAGCTCCGCAGCGGCGAGGATGTTGCCCTCAGACACCAGCTTCAACCAGTTGGGAATGAAGTTGTGCACCGGGCACTTCCACTCGCAATACGGGTTGCCGCAACCCAGGCAACGATGCGCCTGGTCGGCCGCTTGCGCAGGTTTGAAGTTGTCGTAAATCTCGACAAACTCTTTCTTACGCTGACGCAACAGTTTCTTCTTCGGGTCTTTGCGCCCGACCTCGATGAACTGGAAGTCGTTATTCAGACGTTCAGTCATTGCAATACCTCATCAAACCACTTCAGGCGCATTCTTATTGCGGGTTGGCACGGGTGCTGGAGAGCAACGATTTCAGGCTTGCCGCCTTCGGTTTGACCAGCCAGAACTTGCGCAGGTAGTCGTCCAGGTTTTCCAGCAGGTACGCGCCCCACTCACTCGATGTTTCCTGGACGTACTCGACGAGTACGCGCTCCAGGTGGCTACGGTAGGCCTCCATCGACTCATTGTTGATCCGCTGAATTTCCACCAACTCATGGTTTACGCGGTCGTAGAAGCTGTTATCCAGATCCAGCACGTAGGCGAAACCGCCGGTCATGCCGGAACCGAAGTTGTAGCCGGTCTTGCCCAGCACACAGACAAAACCACCGGTCATGTACTCGCAGCAATGATCGCCAGTACCTTCCACTACGGTGTGAGCACCGGAGTTACGCACAGCAAAGCGCTCACCTGCAGTGCCGGCGGCGAACAACTTGCCGCCAGTTGCACCGTACAGACAGGTGTTACCAATAATGGCACTGTCCTGAGTCTTGAACGGACTGCCTTTGGGCGGGGTGATCACCAGCTTGCCGCCGGTCATACCCTTGCCGACGTAGTCGTTGGCGTCGCCTTGCAGGTACAGGTTCAGGCCACCAGCGTTCCACACGCCGAAGCTCTGACCCGCAGTGCCCTTGAAGCGGAAGGTAATCGGCGCCTTGGCCATGCCCTGGTTGCCATGCACACGGGCGATTTCGCCGGAGACACGGGCACCAATCGAGCGGTCACAGTTGCAGATATCCAGCTCGAACTCAGCACCGCTAGCGGCATCGATTGCCGGTTTGGCCAACTCAACCATCTTCTCGGCCAACAGGCCTTCGTCGAACGGCGGGTTGCGGTCAACCAGGCAGAACTGCGGCTTGTCGGCGGGGATGTGGTCGCTGCCGAGCAGCGGCGTCAGATCCAGATGGCCTTGCTTGTCGGTTTCACCCGGCAGCATGTCCAACAGATCGGTACGCCCAATCAGCTCTTCCAAGCTACGTACGCCCAGCTTGGCCAGCCACTCACGGGTTTCTTCGGCCACAAAAGTGAAGAAGTTCATCACCATTTCGACGGTGCCGATGAAGTGATCCTTGCGCAGCTTGTCGTTCTGCGTTGCCACGCCGGTGGCGCAGTTGTTCAGGTGACAGATACGCAGGTACTTACAACCCAAGGCAATCATCGGTGCAGTACCAAAGCCGAAGCTTTCGGCACCGAGGATGGCGGCTTTAATCACGTCGAGGCCGGTTTTCAGGCCGCCGTCGGTCTGCACGCGCACCTTGCCGCGCAGGTCATTGCCGCGCAGGGTCTGGTGGGTTTCGGCCAGGCCGAGTTCCCACGGCGCGCCGGCGTACTTGATCGAGGTCAGCGGTGATGCGCCGGTTCCGCCGTCGTAGCCGGAGATGGTGATCAGGTCGGCATAAGCCTTGGCCACACCGGCGGCAATGGTGCCGACACCGGCCTCTGCTACCAGCTTGACCGACACCAGAGCAGCCGGGTTGACCTGTTTGAGGTCATAGATCAGCTGCGCCAAGTCTTCGATGGAGTAGATGTCATGGTGCGGCGGCGGCGAAATCAGGGTCACACCCGGCACGGCATAACGCAGTTTGGCGATCAGACCGTTGACCTTACCGCCAGGCAGCTGCCCGCCTTCACCAGGCTTAGCGCCTTGGGCAACCTTGATCTGCAGTACTTCGGCGTTAACCAGGTACTCCGGCGTTACGCCGAAACGGCCAGTGGCCACCTGCTTGATTTTCGAGCTGCGCACAGTGCCGTAACGGGCAGGGTCTTCACCGCCCTCACCGGAGTTGGAGCGTGCGCCCAGGCGGTTCATCGCCTCGGCGATGGCCTCGTGGGCTTCCGGCGACAGTGCGCCCAGGGAGATACCGGCGGAGTCGAAGCGCTTGAGGATCGCCTCCATCGGTTCAACCTGATCCATCGCCAAGGGCTGATCGGCCAGTTTAAGTTGCAGCAAGTCGCGCAGCATCGACACCGGACGGGTATCCACCAGCGTGGTGTATTCCTTGAATTTCTCGTAGCTGCCTTGCTGTACAGCTGCCTGCAGGGTGTTGACCACATCCGGGTTGTAGGCGTGGTACTCGCCGCCGTGAACAAACTTAAGCAAGCCACCTTGCTGGATCGGCTTACGAACGTTCCAGGCTTCAGCAGCCAGCAACTTCTGCTCGGCTTCGATATCGACGAAGCGCGCACCTTTGATGCGGCTGGCCACACCACGGAAGCACATCTCGGTAACGTCATCAGCCAGGCCGACCGCTTCAAACAGCTGCGCACCACGGTAAGAGGCAACCGTGGAGATACCCATCTTCGAGAGGATCTTCAGCAGGCCCTTGGAGATGCCTTTGCGGTAATGCTTGAACACTTCATACAAATCGCCCAGCACTTCGCCGGTACGAATCAGATCACCCAGCACTTCATAGGCGAGGAACGGATAAACCGCCGACGCGCCAAAGCCGAGCAGCACCGCATAGTGATGCGGATCGCGGGCAGTAGCGGTCTCGACCAGGATGTTGCAGTCGCAACGCAGGCCTTTTTCGGTCAAACGGTGATGAATCGCACCGGTGACCAGTGAGGCATGAGCAGGCAGCTTGCCTGGGGCAATGTGACGGTCAGACAGGACCAACAGCACCTTGCCAGCACGCACGGCCTCTTCAGCCTGATCAGCCATATTACGCACAGCCGCTTCCAGTCCGAGCGACTCGTCGTAGTTCATGTCGATCATCTGACGCTCGAAGCCTGGGCGATCCAGGTTCATCAAGGCGCGCCACTTGGCCGGCGAAATCACCGGGCTGCTCAGGATTACTCGTGCGGCATGCTCTGGCGACTCTTCGAAGATATTGCGCTCGGCACCGAGGCAGATCTCCAGCGACATGACGATGGCTTCACGCAGCGGGTCGATCGGCGGGTTGGTGACCTGGGCAAACTGCTGACGGAAATAGTCGTAGGTTGAACGTACGCGCTGACTCAACACCGCCATTGGCGTGTCGTCGCCCATCGAACCCACAGCTTCCTGGCCCTGCTCGCCGAGCGGACGCAGCACCTGATCACGCTCCTCGAAGGTGACCTGGTACATCTTCATGTACTGCTTGAGCTGGCTCTGGTCGTAGAAGGCCGAACCATGGTCGTTGTCTTCCATGGTCGCCTGAATGCGCGTGGCACTCTTGCGCATCCACTGCTTGTAGGGATGACGCGACTTCAGGCGATTATCAATATCGTCGCTGCCGAGGATTTGTCCGGTTTCAGTATCGACCGCAAGAATCTGCCCAGGGCCAACACGACCCTTGGCAATAACGTCTTCAGGCTGATAGTTCCACACGCCAATTTCCGAGGCGAGGGTGATGTAGCCGTTAGTGGTAGTAACCCAGCGCGCCGGACGCAGACCGTTACGATCAAGCAGGCACACAGCATGGCGGCCATCGGTGAGTACCACACCGGCCGGACCATCCCAGGGCTCCATATGCATGGAGTTGTACTCATAGAACGCACGCAGATCGGCGTCCATGGTTTCGACGTTCTGCCAGGCTGGCGGAATGATCATGCGCACGCCACGGAACAGGTCAATGCCACCGGTGACCATCAGCTCAAGCATGTTGTCCATGCTCGAAGAGTCGGAACCCACGCGGTTGACCAGCGGGCCGAGGTCTTCCAGATCAAAGATCTGATCGTTGGCAAACTTCAGACGACGCGCCTGCGCCCAGTTGCGGTTACCGGTGATGGTGTTGATTTCACCGTTGTGCGCCAGGAAGCGGAACGGCTGAGCCAGCGGCCACTTCGGCAAGGTGTTGGTAGAGAAACGCTGGTGGAATACACAAATGGCAGTCTGCAAGCGCTCGTCACCCAGGTCCGGGTAGAACTGCTGCAGGTCGGCCGGCATCATCAGACCTTTGTAGATGATGGTCTTGTGCGAAAAGCTGCAAATGTAGTGATCGCTGTCAGCGGCATTCGCCACCGAGGAGCGACGACGGGCACTGAACAGCTTGATCGCGAACTCCT
Source organism: Pseudomonas sp. (assembly GCF_046581935.1). Taxonomy (GTDB): domain Bacteria; phylum Pseudomonadota; class Gammaproteobacteria; order Pseudomonadales; family Pseudomonadaceae; genus Aquipseudomonas. The sequence goes on along the minus strand of NZ_JAYGFK010000028.1, from coordinate 18,042 downwards.
GATCGGACAGGCCTTCACCACCAATAAACACCTGCTCGATCTGCGGCAGACGCTCAAGCGCCAGACGACCAAGCACGCTGGTGTCGATTGGCACTTTACGCCAGCCGACCAGGCTCAGGCCGGCAGCAAGAATCTCGCGATTCATGTTTTCGCGAGCGGCCTCTGCTTTAACGGGATCCTGGTTGAGGAACACCATGCCCACGGCGTACTGCTTAGGCAGTTCGACAGCAAAGTGTTGCTGGGCCATGGCCCGCAGGAAAGCATCAGGCTTCTGGATCAGCAGACCGCAACCGTCACCGGTCTTACCGTCGGCGTTGATCCCGCCACGGTGGGTCATGCATGTCAGGGCTTCAATCGCGGTCTGCAGCAGGTGATGGCTAGCCTCACCCTGCATATGGGCAATAAGGCCGAAGCCGCAGTTATCCTTGAACTCATCAGGACGGTACAAACCTGCTTTCATAGGGACTCTCACCAGACGGCCTATCACAAGGCAATTACTTTCTAATTCAACCGCTTACCGTGCGCGCAGGGCAAAGCCCCAGCTTTGCGCAGGCGAAAGGGCAGTCATTGTACATATCCACCCAAGCCGTCACAAATCCAAGTGACGAAAATTCGAAAACTTATGTCGCGAAAACGAACGACAAGACTAACCGGTCGTGATCACGACTGGCTAGTCAGCGGAAAGCTCGGCAGTGTATCAGTTAGCGCGCCTGAACAATCTCTTGTTGAATGCCGGCGAAATTACGCGGCCATGGCTTGCCAGCCTGCACTTTGGCAGGCAAAGCACGCAAGGCCGCCTGCGCAGCATCACGCGTCGCAAAACTGCCATAGGTCACCACATACAGCGGCTTACCCTGATGCTGCTTCTTGAAGTAGCGATAATCAGCGCCATGGGCTTTGACGAAGGCTTGCGCACCACTTTCCAAGCGGACACCCAGTATTTGCAGGGTAAAGCGCGAGCCCGCTTGAGCAGCATACCAATCCGCAGCCACAGGCTTGGCAATCGCAACGGCAGATTGCGGCTTAGCCGGTGCCGCCGCAGGCGCCACTGCAGGCGCAGGCTTAACCTCTGGCACCACCGCAGGCGCTACCTTGACCGGCTCAGGGACAGGCGGGGCAACGGGAGCAATTACTGGCCGCACAGGCGTGATATCAGCAACCGGCTCAGGAGCAACAGAAGCACTCGCGGTTTCGGACTCCTCCGCACCACTCAAACCGGCAGCCTGAGCTAAAGGCTCGCGAATAACCGGCTGCGCCTCACCAACCAAAGGTAGCGGCAGTGGCTGATTTGCCCCCTCAAACTGAATGGCAGGGGCACTCGGATCAGCAACCACCGCTGGCGGAGCAGGCTCACCAAGCGGCAGCTGCGCAACTACAGGCGTATCAACAGTTTCAGCGACACGCCCCCGCATAAACCACGCAGCCAAAACAGCGATAGCCACAACGCCAAGAGCCAATAGGTGCTTGCGTGGCAGGCTAAATGAAAAGCCGCCACGACCCGCCGCACTACGGTGCACCAACATGGCCTCTATCAACACCTCACGCGCAACCTGGTTGATTGCACCAGGCCAGCCCGCAGATTGCTCATGAATATCCGCAACCTGGTCATCACTCAATACATCGATGCCCTGCCCCGCCCCCTCAAGACGCTGAGCCAAGTACTCCCGCGTCTCTTCCTCAGCATAAGGTTCTAGTTCTATGACATGAAAACACTCATCGCCTGCCGCCACTTGCTCAAGACGCGACAGCAGCTGCGATTCAGCAAAAAGAAACACATGCGGCCGCCCCTCCGCATCGCCGAGCGCCAGGCTTAACAAGCTGGTTAACGCCGCATCGCTAAGATCCTCAGCGTCATCAACCAGCACATAGACTTCCTGCCCAAGCAAGGCTAACTGTCCGACCTGCGCAAGAATGGCAGGCAACTCAGGCCGAGAGACCTGCAACCTCAACGCCACCTGACGCAAAATACTGGCAGGATCAGAAGCCCCCTTGGCCGACACAACCACACTCTGCACTGATTCTTTATTGGTGCTCGCAACCAAGGCCTGGCGCAGTAAAGTTTTACCACTACCATCCGGACCACTGACCACCAGCAGCAATTGGCTGTAGCGCGCTAGGTGATGCAGTTGACCAAGCACAGGCTTGCGCTGCGCCGGGAAAAACTTGAATCCCGGCACCCGCGAAGCAAAGGGGTCGTGAGTAAAGTGGTAATGATCGAGAAACGCCTCATCAGCATGCAGACTTGTCATGGGACACTCGTTAATTTTTAAGCTGAGCCAGCTGCGCCGCATAATCTGCGCTCAGCGTGGCATTCAAAATTTCTCGGGGGAAATCACCGGTCACAACTGCTTCACCCAAGCCGCGCAGCAAAACCAGGCGCAACTTCCCATCGATAACTTTCTTATCGACCGCCATATGCTCCACAAAATCCGCAGCGGTCATACTCTGAGGCGGCACAACCGGCAAGCCGGCAGCAACAAACAAGCGCACAGCACGCTCACGCTCAGCCGCAGTAATCCAGCCTAGGCGCTCAGACATATCAAGAGCCATGACCGTGCCCGTGGCCACCGCCTCACCATGCAGCCAATTACCGTAACCCTGATGAGTCTCAATCGCGTGGCCAAACGTATGACCAAGGTTCAGGGTAGCTCTCACCCCAGACTCACGCTCATCCGCTGCAACCACACGCGCCTTGGCGGCGCAGGAGCGGGAAATAGCGGCAGTCAAAGCTGACTGATCCAGCTCACGCAATGCTGGCATATGCTCTTCCAGCCAAGCTAAAAATGGCTCATCACAGATCAAACCGTACTTTATGACCTCCGCCAGCCCTGCCGAAAGCTCGCGAGCTGGCAACGTTCCCAGCGTGGCGGTATCAATCAAAACGGCCTGCGGCTGGTAGAAAGCGCCAACCATATTCTTACCTAGCGGATGATTGATGCCCGTCTTACCACCAACAGATGAATCTACCTGCGACAGCAAAGTGGTCGGCACCTGAATAAAGTTAACGCCGCGCTGATAACAAGACGCCGCAAAACCCGCCATATCACCAATCACCCCACCACCCAAGGCAATCACTGTTGTGCGGCGATCATGCCGCCCCCCCAATAACCCATCAAAAATCAGCTGTAGGGTTTCCCAGGTTTTATAACGCTCACCATCAGGCAGAACCACGGTCGTGACGGCATAACTGGAAAGCGCACGCTTAAGTACCTCGAGATATAGAGGAGCAACAGTCTCATTGGTAACGATTGCGACCTGCCGACCCACTATATGGGCCGATAAAAAGTCTCCGCGAGCTAACAACTCAGCGCCGATATAGATCGGGTAGCTACGGTCACCTAGGTCGACATGAAGAGTCTGCATAAAGCCCCCTATTTGCAAAGGAGCCTAGGATAGCGCAGTTCAGCCTGCGCTTTAACGGGGGGAGAGCGCTTCAATACGCTCAAGAATTTCTTGCACAACCAACCGTGGAGGGCGCTCATCGGTTTCCACGATAATATCGGCTATCTCACGATAAAGCGGATCTCGAACTGCCAACAGCTCAGCCAAAACCTGGCTAGGGTCTGCAGCGCGCAACAGCGGGCGATTTCGATCACGAGACGTGCGATCCACTTGCTGCTCAACAGAAGCATGCAAATAGACCACACGACCACCACGCCTCAAGGCCGCACGATTTTCAGCGCGCATAACAGCACCACCACCCGTAGCCATGACAATGCCATCAACACTGCAAAGATCTGCGATCACTACCTGCTCGCGCTCACGAAAACCCTGCTCACCCTCCACATCAAAAATCCAAGGAATATCTGCACCGGTACGCTGCTCAATCTCTTTATCGGAGTCCTTGAACGGTAAGTGCAACTCTTTAGCAAGCAAACGGCCGATGGTGCTTTTACCAGCCCCCATCGGCCCTACGAGAATAAAATTACGCACTTAGTCAACGACTCACCGCGATGGCCTGGTTGTTCATGATGCGCGGAGTGAGGAAAATTAGCAGCTCAGACTTACTATCTTTGACAAGTTCACGCCGGAACAAACTACCAATGTAAGGAATATCGCCAAGCAACGGCACTTTATCCACCGACTTGCTCTGGGTATTAGTAAATACGCCACCGATGACAATCGTATCACCATCGGCGACCAAAACTTTCGCATTCACTTCGTTTTTAGATATTGCCGGCACACCACCACTAGAAGCAGCATTTGTAAAGTCAGGCGCATCCTTAGTTACTTTTACCTCCATAATAATCCGGTTGTCAGGCGTGATCTGTGGCGTAACCTCCAAAGCAAGAGCCGCTTCTTTAAACGAAGTAGATGTTGCACCACTGGAGCTTGCTTCTTGGTAGGGAACCTCAGAGCCCTTGAGGATTTTTGCTGTTTCTTTGTCAGACGTTACCACCTTTGGCTGCGAAATAACCTCACCATTGCCTGTCTTCTCCATTGCCGACAACTCAAGATCTAGCAAGGCATTATTAGTAATAAACCCAAGATTCAACCCAACGTTTCCACCAGACGCACCCAAATCAACAAACGTACCTGCCTGAGTTTCAAGCGGATCACTATTTTTAACTAGGCTATTAGTACCACCAACTATAAATTTATCGTCACCCAAACTAACGCCTCGCCACTCAACACCAAGTGACTTGTCGAAATCGACACTTGCCTCGACTATTCGGGCTTCGACCATAACCTGACGCACCGGTATATCCAACTGCGAAACGATACGACGAAGCTCATCAAGCCGCTCTTGAGTCTGGTACGCAATAATACTATTAGTTCTATCATCCACCGTCACAGAGCCACGATCATCGCCTGCACCCTCGGCGCTAGTAACTGACTGAAAAAGCTTAGCCATATCAGAGGCTTTGGCATAGTTGACCTGAATCAGCTCTCTACGAAGCGGCGCTAGCTCGGCAATCTGCTTCTGCGACTCGAGCTCCTGACGCTCACGGGCGGCAATTTCGTCCGCCGGAGCAACCAACAGCACATTACCAACTTTACGCTTATCTAACCCCTTGGTTTTAAGAACCAAGTCCAGCGCCTGATCCCAAGGAACATTCTGTAAACGTAGCGTGATATTTCCATTGACAGTATCACTTGCGACCAAGTTTAGATCAGTGAAGTCAGCAATTAGCTGAAGTACCGAACGAACATCAATATCCTGAAAATTCAACGAAAGCTTTTCACCCGCGTAAGCAAAACTTTCACTTTTACGCTTATCAACTTGATCCTGAGTCAAAGTCTTGATGCTTATTGTTAATTTATTATCTGCCTGATATGCAAGATAATCATAACTACCTGCCGGCTCGATAATAATACTAGCTTGCCCACCAGAGCCAGACGCACTTACAAACTGTACGGGCGTTGCAAAATCTTTAACATCCAGACGAACTCGCAATGCCTCTGGTAGTTGTGTCTTAGCAAAATTCAACCGAATTTTACCACCTTGGTCCTGAATATCAGGACTGACAGAAGCATCAGAAAATGTAACAACAACATTCCCCTCACCTTGCTCACCACGCTGAAAATCTATATTACTAATGACTCTTTCTTGCGGCGCATAATTTTTTGAAGGTGCCTCGACAGGAGCAGCCGCTTGCACTGGCGCAGTTGCCGAGACCTTGGCACTATCACCCACAACTACAAAAAGCACATTACCCTCAGTTCGAGTGCTATAAGGCGAGAGATTTGTCAGATTAATAATTAACCGGGTGCGATCCTTTGCTTCAACCACAGTCACGCTTCGGGCATTGCCCACACCCAGCTCTTTATTCTTCAGACCTAGCTTGTTCGCCACACCAGGTAAATCAAGGGCAATTCGTGCAGGCTGCTCGATTGTATAACCCCGAGGAGCAAGCACTGGTTCGTCAAACGTCAGTTTCAGCTCCACTCTATCGCCAGGCAAAGCAGCTACATCAAGTGCCTGCAAATCAGCAGCTAAAAGAAAAGGAGAAAAAAGCACCGCAGAAAGAGAAAGGCCAAGACGCAAAAAAGAGCTATTCATTAGGAGGTTCCGTTGGGCAGACAGATTGTTTTTCTTCATAGCTAATTCACTCACTTAAGAGCGCTCCTTAAGAGAGAGGCTGCGCGGACGCTCCAACCAACCGCCCTCACCATCCGGGACAATCTCAACAACATCAATTTTTGCGTCGTCAATAGCCAAAATACGCCCGTGATTACGGCCTAGGTAGTCCCCGACACGTACTCGGTGAACACCACTCGAACCGCTAATCAAAGCAAAGGTCCCGCTATCATTAGCCAGCGTCCCAACCATCTGGAGCGTTTCTATATTAAAGTCTTCGAGAAACTGCTTGACCCTTGACTCATCCGGCTTGATATCAGCAGAGCCTTTCTGGCGACTAGCCAAGTCAATTTTTACTGGCGGCTGGAATGGACTACGCAGGGAAGCCGCGCCATAAGTAAAGCTTTCATATGGTTGGAATTTTGGTAACGGCTCAATTGACCCTTTAGGACGAGCACGCACCTCATCCAGAAACGACTGCAGATCCGAGAAATCTCGACTAACGCCACACCCGCTAAGCAGCAGAACAGAGCAGAACAGAAAAGGTAGATACACTTTCATTTCGCTACCCCTTTTTCGTTATAGCGATAAGTTTTCGCTAAGATGCTCATTCTTAGAGTTGCGACACCATCACTCTCAACAGGAACAAGATCAAAGTCGTGCAAGGTTACAATCCTAGGCAAACTTGCAACACCACTAACAAATGTCGCAAGGTCATGATATGTCCCTACTACCTTGATCTGAATCGGCAACTCTATGTAAAACTGCTGTGCAGCTTCGGGCAAAAGCTTTATTTCCTCAAACTCCAGACCACTCCCCAGCCCCGTACGAGTAATATCCTCCAACAATCCGGGAACCTCAGTATCACTCGGCAACTGCTTTAACAGAGCGCCGAACGACACTTCCATTTCCTGCATCTGCTCCTTGTATGCATCCAGATTAGCTGCCTTATAAGCCTTACTGGAAAATTGCTCTTTTAGGGAAAGTTCCTGAGCCTGCTGTACTTCCAACTGGCTCTGCAAATCCTTCAAGTGAAAGTTGTACCCTAGCCCCACAACAGCCACAAACAATATAATCCCGGCAATAAATTTTACCGCCGCAGGCCAAGAGCCGACATTGTTAAAGTCAAGTTCACTTAAATCAACTTTCCGCAACCCTTCCAGCGATTCACTAAGGCTCATTGCTTAGCCTCCTCTGTCGCCAGCCCAGGCAGAGTTTGCTGCACGCTAAGCTTAAATACATTTGCCTGATCAACTGCACCAGCAGTTACCGATTTAACCTCTGTCAAATTTGGAGCGGTTAGCCATTCAGAGGCATCTAGATTACGCATCAAGTTAGAGACGCGATTGTTGGATTCAGCTGCGCCCACGATTGCAATATTTTTTGCAGTCATTTTTACACCAGTAAAATACACACCATCTGGCAAGGTTCTAACCAACTGGTCAAAGACGCGCCCAATAATCGGTCGATTACCTTGCAAGTCCTGAATAATCTTCATGCGCTCAAGAAGCTGCTCGCGTCGCGTCTTCAACTCGCTGATTTCTTTAATTCGCGCATCGAGAACAGATATTTCCTTGCGCACAAAGTCATTACGTGCATTCTGCTGCTCGATCGCACCACTCAAGTATTGATCCCCAAGGAAGACAGCACCTGCAGCAACAACAAACACACCCGCGAGCGTTACCAAAAAGCGCTGCTTGCGCTCTTCGCGTAACTGCTCGCGCCAGGGTAGAAGGTTAATCCGCGCCATTAGTCGAAACTCCTCATCGCCAGACCACAGGCAATCATCAAGGCTGGCGCATCACTGGCGAGCACGCCGGCATTGACCCTGCCACTCAGAGCCATTTCAGCGAATGGGTTGGCGACCAATGCCTGGGTGCCTATTTTTTGCTGAATCAAACGATCAAGATCTGGAATCGACGCAGTACCGCCCGCCAACAGGATGTAGTCAACATCATTGAACTGACCGGCCGCGAAGAAGAACTGCAACGAACGTGCAACCTGCTGAACCACCGCCTCCTTAAACGGCTGCAGAACTTCGCTGTCATAGTCATCTGGTAAGCCACCTTGCTTCTTGGCAAGACCAGCTTCTTCAACGGACAAACCATAGCGACGCTGGATTTCTTCGGTGAGTTGTTTACCGCCAAACAGCTGCTCACGGGTATAAATAGTGCGACCGTTGTGCAGGACGCTGAGTGTGGTCATGGTTGCGCCAATATCGACAACAGCGACAGTAAGCTCATCCCGACCACCGCCAAGTTGCTCAATCAACAGCCCATAAGCACGTTCAAGCGCATAAGCTTCGACATCAACGACCTTGGCTGTCAGTCCCGCGAGGGCCAAGGCTGCTTCGCGCACTTCGACATTCTCTTTACGGCATGCAGCGAGCAGTACTTCGACACGATCGGCATTACGCGGCGACGCCCCCTGCACTTCGAAATCGATTGCGACTTCTTCGAGTGGATAAGGGATGTACTGGTCGGCCTCGATCTTTAGCTGACTCTCAAGTTCATCATCGGAAAGCCCGGCTTCCATTTCGATGGTTTTGGTAATCACCGCCGAGCCTGCCACCGCCACCGCCACTGTTTTCACACCGCTCTTAGCTTTGGCAAGCACGCGCGTAAGGGCCTGCCCCACCCCTTCTAGATCTGCGATGTTCTTTTCAACCACAGCATTGGGTGGGAGCGGCTCGACAGCGTAAGCCTCTACTTTGTAGCGGCTTCCGGAGCGACTCAATTCGAGGAGCTTGACGGAGGTCGAACTGATATCGATCCCGAGTAGCGTATTCGCTTTCTTATTGAAGAGCCCTAGCACGACCGATTTCCTATTGGCATCCGCGACTTACGGACTATTTATGTTTTTTCACATTAAATAACAGTCTTGACAGAAGCGCAAATGGCTACCCGGCAAAAAAAACGCTTATAATGTGATCAGTTTTTCTCTTTTAAGCTTGTACTTGACTTAACTCATTCTTTTATCTGGAAATCCAAAAATCTTGATGCGTCTTTTGCGTTTTTTCTGCTGGTCTTGCCTCGCCATTTTTTGTGGCTTGGTGCTCAGTTTTAGCGGGGCCTTCCTCTATCTTAGCCCTAGCCTTCCATCCGTCGAATCACTGCGCAGTATCCAGCTGCAGATTCCCTTACGCATCTACAGCAGCGACGCCAAACTGATTGCCGAGTTCGGCGAGATGCGCCGTTCACCAATCGCCTTCGCCGACATCCCCCAGGACTTCATCAACGCCCTCCTGGCCGCAGAAGACGATAATTTTGCTAACCATTATGGCGTCGACCTTAGCAGCCTGATGCGCGCTGCAACGCAAATTTTGAAGAGCGGCCAGATTCAGTCTGGTGGCAGCACCATCACCATGCAGGTAGCAAAGAACTTCTTCCTTACCAATGAAAGAAGTTTTTCGCGCAAGATCAACGAGATACTCCTAGCACTGCAAATTGAACGAGAGCTCAGTAAGAACGAAATTCTTGAACTTTATGTGAACAAGATTTATCTCGGTAACCGCGCTTACGGCATCGAGGCGGCAGCACAGGTTTATTACGGCAAGTCCATTCGCGACACCAGCCTGGCCCAGATGGCCATGATTGCCGGCCTGCCCAAAGCGCCATCACGCTACAACCCGCTAGCTAACCCAGCTCGCTCACTTGAACGACGTGACTGGATTCTCGGCCGCATGTACGGCCTTGGCCGTATTGATAAGCAGCGTTACGAAGAGGCACTGGCGGAGCCCATAAACGTCAGCTATCACGTTTCTACGCCAGAACTAGCCGCCCCCTACATTGCAGAAATGGCCAGAGCAGAGATGGTCGGACGCTATGGCAGCGAAGCCTATACCGAAGGCTTCAACGTTACGACCACCGTTCCTAGCGACCTGCAGACTTCTGCCAATAACGCAGTACGCGAAGGCTTAATCGCTTACGACCAACGACACGGCTATCGCGGCCCCGAAAGCCGCCTGCCGGGCATGACCAAAGAAAACTGGATCATCGAACTAAACAAGCAGACCACCCTGGGCGGCCTGGAGCCAGCCATTGTCACCAGCGTGGAGAAAAGCGGCATTCTGGTGCTGCTGCGTAACGGTGAAGAGCAGGCAGTGTCCTGGGACAGCATGAAATGGGCGCGCCCGTTCCTCAACACCAATAGCCTCGGGCCACGACCGCAACAACCGGCGGATGTTAGCCAGATTGGCGACCTGATACGCGTGCAGCAGCAGGAGGACGGCAGCCTGAGTTTTGTCCAACTGCCGGCAGCGCAGAGCGCACTGGTGTCGCTTGACCCAAACAATGGCGCTATTCGCGCTCTGGTCGGCGGTTTTTCCTTTGAGCAGAGCAACTACAACCGCGCGGCTCAGGCCAAACGCCAGCCGGGATCGAGCTTCAAACCGTTCATCTATAGCGCCGCCCTGGATAAAGGCTATACCGCCGCAACCCTAGTGAATGATGCACCGATAGTTTTTGCTGACGATGCGCTATCGCAGGTCTGGCGACCGAAGAATGATAACAACACCTTCCTCGGCCCAATTCGCCTACGCGAGGCTTTGTACCGATCACGCAACCTGGTTTCGATACGCCTGCTGCAAGACCTCGGCATCGACAGCACCCTCAGCTACATTGAGCGCTTCGGCTTTGAACGCAAGGATCTGCCGCCCAACCTCTCGCTAGCACTCGGTACTGCAAGTCTTACCCCGATGGAAATCGCCGAAGGCTGGAGCACGTTTGCCAATGGCGGCTACAAGATTGAACCCTACCTCATTGAGCACATTGCAGACCGCAATGGTAAGCAGCTGTTCAGCGCCAACCCCGCGCAGACCCCTGCAGGCATTGAACAACACGCGCAGCAGAGCAGCAGCCTGCCGCTTACTGAAGGTGATCAGCCACAGCCAGCCGAACCGGTACTCGCCGAACAGATCATCGACGGCCGTACGGCCTATATCATGACCAGCATGCTGCAGGATGTAATCAAACGCGGCACCGGACGTCGCGCCATGGCCATGGGTCGTGATGACTTGTCAGGCAAGACCGGCACTACCAACGAGTCGAAAGACAGCTGGTTCTCCGGCTACAACGCCGACTACATCACAACCGTCTGGAGCGGCTTCGACCAACCGGAAAGCCTTGGCCGCAATGAATATGGCGGCACCGTGGCACTGCCAATCTGGATGAGCTACATGAGCGCAGCGCTGAAGGACAAGCCCAGCCACACCCTACCTGAGCCAGAGGGAATACTAACGCTGCGAGTTGACCCACTGAGCGGCCGGGCTGCGACACCAGACACACCCAATGCCTATTTCGAGCTATTCAAAAGCGAAGACTCACCACCACCCATGGGTGAGTTTGAACCTGGCATGAATATTCCAGGCAGCCCGTTACCGGCAGATGAGTCCGCGCCAATCGATCTATTCTGAAGGCAGCAGACAAAGGTCTGACTGAGCAGGCAGCCGCCGGATCACAAGCAATAAAAAACCCGCCGTAGCGGGTTTTTTATTGCTTATCGCTTAGCCGTTAAACACGTCATTAACCGACTGTAGCGGGTAATGCGCCGGATACGGCAGAGTAGCCACGCCGCTCTCGATAGCAGCTTTGGCAACTGCATCGCACACCACAGTGATCAGACGTGGGTCCATCGGCTTCGGAATGATGTACTCGCGACCGAACGACAGGGCAATACCGCCATAGGCATCGCATACTTCTTGCGGTACCGGCAGCTTGGCCAGGTCACGCAGCGCCAGGGCTGCAGCGATCTTCATATCTTCGTTGATGCGTGTCGCGCGAACGTCCAGTGCACCACGGAAGATGAACGGGAAGCCCAGTACGTTATTGACCTGATTCGGGTAATCAGAGCGACCAGTAGCCATGATTACGTCATCACGCACGGCATGAGCCAGTTCCGGTTTGATTTCCGGGTCCGGGTTGGAGCAAGCAAATACGATCGGGCTTGGCGCCATGCGCTTGAGATCATCAGCAGCCAGCAGGTTGGCACCCGACAGGCCGACAAACACGTCAGCACCATCCAGCGCGTCAGACAGGGTGCGCTTACTGGTTTCGCTGGCAAATACTGCTTTGTATTGGTTGAGGTCATCACGGCCCGCATGGATCACGCCCTTGCGGTCGACCATGAAGATGTTCTCGACCTTAGCGCCCATGCTCACCAGCAACTTCATGCAGGAGATAGCGGCTGCGCCAGCGCCCAGGCAGACGATCTTGGCTTCCGGCAGGGTCTTGCCGGCGATTTCCAGGGCATTGAGCATGCCGGCCGCAGTCACGATTGCGGTGCCGTGCTGGTCATCGTGGAACACTGGAATGTCGCACTGTTCGATCAGCGTGCGTTCAATTTCAAAGCACTCTGGTGCTTTGATGTCTTCCAGGTTGATGCCACCGAAGGTGATCGCGATACGACGTACAGTATCGATAAAGGCTTGCGGGCTCTCGGACTCAACTTCGATGTCGAATACGTCGATCCCGGCAAAGCGCTTGAACAGCACGCCTTTACCTTCCATTACCGGCTTGGATGCCAACGGACCGAGGTCGCCGAGACCCAGAATAGCGGTACCGTCAGAGATGACTGCGACCAGGTTGCCTTTACCGGTGTAGCGGTATGCCAACTCCGGGTCACGCGCAATTTCGCGTACAGGTTCAGCGACACCCGGGCTGTAAGCCAGAGACAGGTCGCGTGCGGTTGCAGTGGGCTTGGTTAACTCGACACTCAGCTTACCCGGACGAGGATTAGCGTGATAATCGAGAGCGGCAGTTTTCAAATCAGACATGGTGGCATTTCCGCTTTGGGCTGTTGAACAGGCAGGCGGCGAGGATACGCAAGTTGTATACAGCTACACAAGACTGGTAAGTCTGGATGCGCACGCAACCCTTAGCGCACGACCTTAAGCCAGTCGCCAGGACGCGGCTGACCGCTGGGATAGAGACTGTTCAGCAAGCGCAGAGTCTTCAGAGCGTCACCCGGCAGCTTGCTGCCCTTGGCCAACGCCTCGATGGTTTGCCCCGCTTTGACCTTGACCATATGCAGGCGTAGCGGTTGCGCTTCTTGGTGCTCGGCCCGGGTCATCGGCCGGAAGCTTTTGATCACACTTAAAAACTGCTCGTCCTGGCTTTCCAGCGAGGCTCGCCCTCGCACGGCAGCGACAAACAAGTACACCTGCTGACCATGCTGAATAACCGCCACACGCTTGGCAGCGCTGCCTGGAATAATCGCGCTATAACCCGTTAGCCCGGCCTGCTTCAGCTCACTGCCCGCAACCAGTCGCTGCCCACCGACGCGTTCGCGCAGCAGTTCAAGCGGCGTCAGTTTCTGCGGGTTATCCTCCAGCGTCATGGCAATAAACGCCTGTTGATCGGCGGTATGGCCAATCAACGCATCTGGGCGATTAAGCAGCGTCCAACCTTGGGGAAATACCAGAGTGAAGTTCAAATCCGCATGATAAAAGCGCTGACCGCGTCGCACGCCGGTTTCAGCGGAGTCACCAAAAGGCAGTCCTTCCAGACGCTTGAAAAAGGCCTCGCGCTTGACCTCCTGCTGACCAGCTGCCAAGGCCCGTGCCGGCCCCAGCACCTGCTGCAAACGCCGGTCGTTATCCGGATGGGTATCGAACAACCCGTGGTAACCACCGGCAGGCGGCGCCTCACCGCGCTCGGCGGCCTGGTCGCGAGCAAAGTCTTCCTGATTCTTCAGTACCTTGACCACCTCAATCATCGCCTGCGGGTCATAGCCGCTACGGGCCAAATATTGCGCGCCCAGGCCATCGGCCTCTAGTTCCATGTCGCGGCCATAACCGCGAACAAAAGCATTGCCCACTACGCCGGTGACATCCGCGGCCGCACCCACGCCAGTGCCCATCGCCACAGCCTGACCAAGAAGCCCCCAGGCGGTCGACTGACTCTGCTGTTGCACGCTGTGGCGCGCAGTAACGTGGCCCACTTCGTGCCCCAGCACGGCTGCCAGCTCAGCCTCCGAGCTGAGATAAGCCAATAGCCCACGGTGGATATAAATGTAACCACCAGGCAAGGCAAAAGCGTTGATATCCGGGCTATCGACCACGGTGAATTGGTAGGCCAGCTGACTGCGGTGACTGCTCTTTGCCACTCGCTCGCCAACCTGCTGCACGTAGGCCTGTAACTTCTCGTCAGCGTAACGCGGGTTTTCCTTGAGTATCTGCTGGTTGTAACGGCGACCGAGATCAAGCTCCTGCTGCTCGCTCATCATCACGAAGTTGGTGCGTCCAGTAGCAGGATTGACTGCGCAACCTGCCAGCTGCAGTAACAGGGCGAGCAGCGTCATTACGCGCAGGATCACAGCAACGCCTCCAACATGGCTTTATCGGTCAACGGTAGCATCCAGCGCGCCTGTCCCGCGCGAGCGCCACCACGCGCCGAACGGTCGATCACCCAACCACGGGCTTCGACCTTGCGCCCCTCGAGCCTTTGCACCGCTCGCAGATCAAAATTGCCGAGCACTCGCGGAGCAATATGCAGCACCAGCGAATCGTCCATCTCCAGCCATAGCCCGCCAGCATTACGCTCGATGCGCCGGACGTGCCCCTGGAGCAAGGCAAAACCGCCGCGCTTCAACTGTTTCGGCGCTTGCACTGGGGCGCGTTGCCAAAGCCCACTACGCGCTTGCCGGGCACTGCGCTCGGCAGCTTGTTGGCATTGCACCAGCGCCAGATTAGGCGCGACCGCCACTAAATAGCCCAAGCCTTCGCTGAGCAATTGCGCCTCAAGGTTGCGCCCACGCTGGTCATAAGCATGCGCCAGGGTGCGCCCGTAATGATCCCTGGCCTGCTGGCCGAGCTGCAACGCAACGCGTCCATCACTGGCGGCGACCAAAGCCTGCAAGCGTTTACGAGCGGCCTCGGCGAAGGGTTCAGCGGAACGCCCTTTACGACCCAACTCCGGCGTATTCAGACCAATCAAACGCACACTGCGCCCGTCAGTCAGGCGCAAAGTATCGCCGTCCACGACGCGCTGCACCTTGACACTCGGCAGCTTGCCCGGCGCTGGGCAGAACGCCAGCGCGGCATCGAAGTAAAAGCCGAAAACGAAAAAGGCGCCCACAAGGGACGCCTTTTTCAGTAGCTCGGGGTAACCCATGCGGGTCTCCGTCGCTGCGCGCAAGCTTACTGCTTGGCGCCGAACATGCCGAAACGCTGCTTGAAGCGATCAACACGGCCGCCGGTATCCAGCATTTTTTGCTTGCCGGTGTAGAACGGGTGGCACTCGTTGCACACGTCCAGGCTCAGCGGCTTGGTCAGAGTGGAGCGAGTTTCGATCACGTTGCCACAGCTGCAAGTAGCGGTGAGGGCTTCGTAAGTAGGATGGATATCGGCTTTCATGGTCATTCCTCGGGCTATCGTGCCGCCACCAGACACTATTGTCAGGCACCGCACGGAATTAGGCCGGCGATAATACCAGAGCACCGCAGCGACGCAAGGCCGGCCGTCGATTGGCTGCATGCTAAGATCGCGCCTCGCCGACCGCTGCTGATCACAGGAGCCACTGTTTGTCCGACGTCATTTTGCGCCTTGCCCTGCCCTCACCGCTACGCCGCCTGTTCGACTACCGCGCCCCCGCCGGTGTGCCGCGTAGCGCGTTGCAGCCGGGTGCACGGTTGCGCGTGCCGTTTGGCCGACGGGAAATGATCGGCATCCTGATTGAAGTGACCGATCACAGCGAAGTACCGGCAGAAAAACTCAAGCCAGCCCTACAACTGCTGGACGCGCAATCGCCGCTACCACCTGCATTTTTTAAGCTGTGCCTGTGGACAGCACAGTATTACCAGCACAGCCTTGGCGACACCCTGAGCTGGGCGCTACCGGTGCTGCTGCGCCAGGGCGAGCCGGCAGAAGCGCGCCAGGAACGCTTCTGGTCGGTCAGCGAGGGCGCGCAACTGGACGACCCACGCCTGAGCCGCGCCCCACGTCAGCGCGACGCCTTAAAAACCCTCGCCCAGCACCCGCATGGCGTCGCCCATCAATTGCTGAGCAAGCTGCAACTGAACAAAGACAGCCTCGACCTGTTGCTGGAAAAAGGCTTGGTTCAGGTAGAGGTGCGTCGTCACGCCCCGAGCAAGCGCCACGCTAACTGGCTGGCGCAACCAGAACTGCCACTGAATGCCGAGCAACGCGCGGCCTCCGAAGCCATCCGCTCAGGCTTTGACAGCTTCAACGCCTTTCTCTTGGCGGGCGTTACCGGCAGCGGCAAGACCGAAGTTTATCTACAGCTGATCCGCGAAACCCTGGAAGCCGGCAAGCAGGCGCTGGTGCTGATCCCAGAGATCAACCTCGGCCCGCAGACCTTGGCGCGCTTCGAGCAGCGCTTCAACGCACGCATCGCCCTACTGCACTCGGCAGTGAACGACCGCGAGCGCCTGGACGCCTGGCTGGCCGCCCGTGATGGCGAGGCCGACATCATCATCGGCACCCGCTCGGCATTGTTTACGCCAATGCAGCGACCGGGGCTGATCATCATCGATGAAGAGCACGACGCCTCCTATAAACAGCAGGAAGGCCTGCGCTACCACGCCCGAGACCTGGCCGTAGTACGCGCGCACCAAGAGAACATCCCAATCGTCCTCGGCTCGGCCACACCCTCGCTGGAGAGCCTGCACAACGCCCACAGCGGCCGCTACGCCATGCTGCACCTGCGCGAGCGCGCCGGCGGTGCCAAGCAACCGCGCTTCCTGCGCCTAGATGTAAAAAGCCGGCCGCTGGACTCTGGGATTTCCGGGCCGATGCAACAAGCCATCGCGCAGACTTTGCAGGCGGGCCAGCAGGTACTGGTATTCCTTAACCGGCGCGGCTTCGCCCCCACCCTGCTCTGCCATGACTGCGGCTGGCTGTCTGAATGCCCGCGCTGTGACGCACGCATGACAGTGCACCAGCGCTCGCGCGAGTTGCGCTGCCACCACTGCGGCCATGCTGAGCGCCAGCCGAGCAACTGCCCGAAATGCAACAACGTCGACCTGCGCCCGGTGGGTGCTGGCACCGAGCGCGCCGAAGAGCGCCTGGAGATTCTCTTCCCGGACGTACCGGTGTTGCGCGTAGACCGCGACAGCACCTCGCGCAAGGAAGCCATGAGCACCTTGTTCAATACCGTGCAACGCGGCGAGCCGTGCATTCTGGTCGGCACCCAAATGCTCGCCAAGGGCCATCACTTCCCGCGCGTCACCTTGGTGGCGATTCTCGATGCCGACGGTGGCCTGTTTTCGGCGGACTTCCGCGCCAGCGAACGCATGGCCCAGTTGATCGTGCAGGTGGCTGGGCGTGCTGGTCGCGCTGAAGAGCCCGGCAAGGTAATTATCCAAAGCCACCTGGCCGACCACCCGCTGCTGGTGCAATTGACTGAGCAGGGCTACTTCGCCTTCGCCGAGCAAGCACTCAGCGAACGTCGAAGCGCCGGCCTGCCGCCGTTCTGCCACCTCGCCCTGCTACGCGCCGAAGCACACAAACCAGGCCAGGCAGAAGGCTTCCTCGACGAGGCCTGCAGTGAAGCCGAGCTGCTGCTGGACGAGCTGAAACTCAGCGGCATCGAACTGCTCGGCCCCGTGCCGGCACCGATGGAGCGCCGCGCCGGCCGCTATCGTGCTCAGCTGCTGGTACAGGCCAACGCCCGCGCGCCCCTGCACCGACTGCTCAACACATGGATGCACGCGTTGGAACAGATGCCCAGCGGCCGCGCGGTGCGTTGGTCGCTGGATGTCGACCCCATCGACCTGTTCTAGCCCCAAAAGACCGGCCGCCTGATAGCACCTAGCCACGCAGCGCAGCCTGTTACACTGCACGCCATTTCGTTTAGCAGGCCTGTACCGTGACCAACACCGCTTTCTCTTCTCTGCCGCTTTCCGCCGCCATGCTGGCGAACCTCGAGTCCCTCGGTTACAGCGAGATGACCCCGATTCAGGCGCAGAGCCTGCCGGTAATGCTCAAGGGCATGGACCTGATTGCTCAGGCCAAGACCGGCAGCGGCAAGACTGCCGCCTTCGGCATCGGCCTGCTCAACCCG